>NZ_JBFTRH010000038.1:0-311 GCF_056399405.1 Phyllobacterium sp. 01N428 | reverse complement strand
CCGAGGATTGTTTCTTCGAGATGATGTAATTTTGGAATGCGGCTGCGGGCTCTGTTACAGCCCGCAGCCGCTGTCGCAGGCGACCGTCCGAGGAAAGGGTTGCACCCGTCGTCATCAGGGCTCCCTGCGGCATGCTGCCATCGCTTGGAGAGTTGATTGGGTCGCTGTTTCACGCCCGCAAACAATCCGAAGCCTGCACCCGAGAGAGGATAGCATCAGCATGGCCTTTCTGCATCATCCCCCGTCACGCTGCCTGGGTTTCGATATTGCCAAGGAGACGATCGCCGTTTGCGATGGGTCGAAGGTGATCA
>NZ_JBFTRH010000037.1:0-328 GCF_056399405.1 Phyllobacterium sp. 01N428 | reverse complement strand
TGGTGGTTACAGCGGGGTGGCCGCACCCGATCCCATTCCGAACTCGGCCGTGAAACGCCCCTGCGCCAATGGTACTTCGTCTCAAGACGCGGGAGAGTAGGTCGCTGCCAGGTCTGCCAAACGCAACAAACAAAGCTTCTCGACAAACACAACAACAACAACAAAAACAAGCCGCACCAAACGGCCCTATCCATGCAAGCGCAAGTCCTCGCAACAAAGGAAAGCGCAAGCGCATACCGCACACAATTGACGCGGGGTGGAGCAGCCCGGTAGCTCGTCAGGCTCATAACCTGAAGGTCACAGGTTCAAATCCTGTCCCCGCAACCAA
>NZ_JBFTRH010000036.1:0-380 GCF_056399405.1 Phyllobacterium sp. 01N428 | reverse complement strand
GTGTACCCGCGGCAAGACGGAAAGACCCCGTGAACCTTTACTACAGCTTGACACTGAACACTGGTCCTTGATGTGCAGGATAGGTGGGAGGCTTCGAAGCGTGGACGCCAGTCCGCGTGGAGCCGTCCTTGAAATACCACCCTTTAATGGCTGGTGTTCTAACGTGGCCCCGTGATCCGGGTTGCGGACAGTGTCTGGTGGGTAGTTTGACTGGGGCGGTCTCCTCCCAAAGAGTAACGGAGGAGCACGAAGGTCAGCTAATCACGGTCGGACATCGTGWGGTTAGTGCAATGGCATAAGCTGGCTTGACTGCGAGAGTGACGGCTCGAGCAGGTGCGAAAGCAGGTCATAGTGATCCGGTGGTTCTGTATGGAAGGGCC
>NZ_JBFTRH010000035.1:0-385 GCF_056399405.1 Phyllobacterium sp. 01N428 | reverse complement strand
CCGTGAAGCAGATATACTACTTGATAATTTTGCTCCATATTAAATTTGTTTGGAATAATAACTGTTATACCAGTTTCCATTTCTAGCATACTAGAATAAACACTACCTCTTAATATCATTGCTATACCTCCATTTATGGGATATGACAACCAAAATGGTTTTCTAGGGCCATGTGCAAATAAGTCCCAATTACTTTATTAAAGAGACTGAAATGTAACAAAAACGAACGTTTATGTTACATTTTTTCTTTTCAAATACAGAACTAAATTGCATTGAATTTAGATGTAACTAAATACTGTACCAAAAATTGTTTGTAGCAATATTAATTAGTCTCCTAACTAAATACTGTACCAAAAATTGTTTGTAGCAATATTAATTAGTCTCC
>NZ_JBFTRH010000034.1:0-386 GCF_056399405.1 Phyllobacterium sp. 01N428 | reverse complement strand
AGCGACCTACTCTCCCGCGTCTTGAGACGAAGTACCATTGGCGCAGGGGCGTTTCACGGCCGAGTTCGGAATGGGATCGGGTGCGGCCACCCCGCTGTAACCACCAGGTCAGCAAAGCGCAACAAGCAAATGAGAAGCTGGGTTTTGGGAAGGTGAGTAGTGAGTAGTGAGTAGTGAGTAGTGAAGACACTACTTTTCTACTGACGACTTACGACTTACCTTTTTCACGCTTTTGTGGCGTTTTGGATGGATATTTGTAATGAGAATGATCAAGTCGATCGAGCTATTAGTACCGGTAAGCTTCATGCGTTGCCGCACTTCCACACCCGGCCTATCAACGTGGTGGTCTTCCACGGCTCTGATAGGGAATACTCGTTTTCAGGTGG
>NZ_JBFTRH010000033.1:0-398 GCF_056399405.1 Phyllobacterium sp. 01N428 | reverse complement strand
CGGTTGCGCCGCGCAACCCGCCCGGTGGCCGAACGCAAGCGCGCAGGTTTCTGGAAGCGCGCTCCATCGCACCCACCCAAGCTGGGCTCGCGGAATCCCACCGTCCCCACCCCACGCTTCCGCGCACGCACATTCACCAGGAGGGCGTTATGTACAAGACGTTCTGTGGTCTGTTGTTCGCTTGCACCACGCTGGTCACCGCACAGGCGGCCGAGCCGCCGGGCAATGACCTGCTCGGCTTCGGTCCCAATCCCTTGCTCTATCCCAAGGACGCGCGTCCGTTCGGCAAGAGCATCTTCGGCTGGGCGGACCGCTCCTTGCAGTGGCTGTATGCGCAGCCTTCAGCCAGCAATCCGGTGTTCGACACTACCGGCGCGTTCTGCGCAGCAGGCCAGGAC
>NZ_JBFTRH010000032.1:0-401 GCF_056399405.1 Phyllobacterium sp. 01N428 | reverse complement strand
AGCGACCTACTCTCCCGCGTCTTGAGACGAAGTACCATTGGCGCAGGGGCGTTTCACGGCCGAGTTCGGAATGGGATCGGGTGCGGCCACCCCGCTGTAACCACCAGGTCAGCAAAGCGCAACAAGCAAATGAGAAGCTGGGTTTTGGGGAGGTGAGTAGTGAGTAGTGAGTAGTGAGTAGTGAGTAGTGAAGACACTACTTCTGCTTTTTCTACTCCACTACTGACGACTTACGTTTTTCACGTCTTTGACGCGTTTTGGATGGATATTTGTAATGAGAATGATCAAGTCGATCGAGCTATTAGTACCGGTAAGCTTCATGCGTTGCCGCACTTCCACACCCGGCCTATCAACGTGGTGGTCTTCCACGGCTCTGATAGGGAATACTCGTTTTCAGGTGG
>NZ_JBFTRH010000031.1:0-407 GCF_056399405.1 Phyllobacterium sp. 01N428 | reverse complement strand
CTGTCCAACAATGCCATGATTCAGATCAAGCAATATGCTTCGTTCTTCATCTATGTATTGCAGTTACTCTTTCAAAACTGACAACGAGTAAGCGATAAACTGCCAAGTTTATCCGAACCTCATCGGGTCCGGGTATTTCCTTAGAAAGGAGGTGATCCAGCCGCACCTTCCGRTACGGCTACCTTGTTACGACTTCACCCCAATCATCTATCCCACCTTCGGCGGCTGGCTCCTTGCGGTTACCCCACCGACTTCGGGTGTTAYAAACTCTCGTGGTGTGACGGGCGGTGTGTACAAGRCCCGGGAACGTATTCACCGYRGCATGCTGATCYRCGATTACTAGCGATTCCAGCTTCATRTAGKCGAGTTGCAGMCTACAATCCGAACTGAGAACAACTTTATGGGAT
>NZ_JBFTRH010000030.1:0-421 GCF_056399405.1 Phyllobacterium sp. 01N428 | reverse complement strand
GGACGGTACAGCACCAGCGTCTTGCCGATAACCTGCACGTTTGCGGCTTTGGTTTCGCGCACGATAGCCTCTACCACCAGGGTTTTTGTCTCACGGTCTTCCGTCGCGATTTTTACCTTGATGAGCTCATGGTGCTCCAGTGCCTGTTCGATTTCGGCCAGCACCCCTTCGGTCAGACCGTTGTTGCCTAACATCACGACAGGCTTCAGCGGATGGGCCAGTCCTTTCAGGTGCTGTTTTTGTTTGGTACTCAGATTCATCGTATTTTTTACTTACATTGGGATTGAAAACGGGTCATTCTACCGCCATCTCGGGTATATCACCAAATCGGCATGCTGATTTGTGCGGTTTATTTATCGCATACGTTGAATCATAGTTGGAAATTGTATGACTGGTAAAAAGCGTTCGGCCAGTTCCAGCC
>NZ_JBFTRH010000029.1:0-429 GCF_056399405.1 Phyllobacterium sp. 01N428 | reverse complement strand
CAATGAGAATGATCAAGTGTCTTAAGGGCATTTGGTGGATGCCTTGGCATGCACAGGCGATGAAGGACGTGATACGCTGCGATAAGCGTCGGGGAGGTGCGAATACCCTTTGATCCGACGATTTCCGAATGGGGAAACCCACCTTAAATGCTTGGGAAATCTGATGCGCCGCTGGCGCATGGGTGAGTAGGAATTGGTGATGAGTGAGTAGAAAATTCTATTCACGACTGATCACTCCTCACTTGCGTCGTTGACGCTTCAGGTTTCCAAGCATTGAAATAAGGTATCTGACCTTCGAATACATAGGGGTTAGAAGCGAACCCGGGGAACTGAAACATCTAAGTACCCGGAGGAAAGGACATCAAACGAGACTCCGCTAGTAGTGGCGAGCGAACGCGGACCAGGCCAGTGGCTTTTATGAGACAACAA
>NZ_JBFTRH010000028.1:0-466 GCF_056399405.1 Phyllobacterium sp. 01N428 | reverse complement strand
GTCAAAGCGCTGATGCTGGCGGGCGCGCTCACTTCGTTTACGACCGGCATCACCGAGCCGCTGGAATTCTGCTTTATCTTTGTTTCGCCCATTCTTTATCTGCTGCACGCGCTCCTTAGCGGCCTGTCTTTTATGCTGATGTCGATGCTGCACCTGATGATCGGCAATATTCAGGGCGGCGCTATCGATCTCGTGGTGTTTGGTATTCTTGGCGGCAGCAAAACTCAATGGTGGTGGACGCTGGTGCTTGGCGCCATCTACGTGCYGGTTTACTACTACGGTTTTCGCTTTGTTATCCTGCGTATGCGGGTAGAAACGCCGGGCAGGGAAGCGGAAGAGACGGAGCCGGAAAGCAAAACGGTCGCGGCCGATCAGCGTATTCGGGTGATCATCAGCGGACTGGGCGGCGAAGGCAATATAGAGGACGTCGATTGCTGCTTTACCCGACTGCGGGTGCGGGTAAAAG
>NZ_JBFTRH010000027.1:0-484 GCF_056399405.1 Phyllobacterium sp. 01N428 | reverse complement strand
GATATATACAACGTGATTAGTCTTATATTCACGTGCTAAAGTAATAGCCATAGTTGTTATAACTTCACCAACGACGCCAATTGCAGAGGCAAGTTTGTTAGCTGATGTAAACTGATTATCTAAGTGATGTAATACATTTCCAAAATTTGCTGCTGTTAAATCTCCAGGAATTGGTGGTTCAGTATCTTTATAAATATGTTTTACTTTTAAATCAATGGCATCACGATCTCCATTTTGAGCTAAATTCGTTAATTCTTTATAATCTGTTATATTGGACAATAAATAGCCTAAACCTTGTATCATCCCGCCTCCGGTACCTACACCTCCAACACGTTGCTGGTCTTTTCCATCAAAATAGTGGAAAGAAGTACCTGTACCTACATTAGCAAAAATGTAATGTTCAATTTGATGACCTTGTTCATCCAATAAAATTTCTAAACCTTTTGATGATACATCGAACTCTACAAATATTTCAGGGGAATGA
>NZ_JBFTRH010000026.1:0-499 GCF_056399405.1 Phyllobacterium sp. 01N428 | reverse complement strand
CGATCACGGCAGCGCCGGGGCTCAGCCTCATCAAGACGGCCAAGGCGGGAAGCACCTTCAAGGCCGTCGGCGACAAGATCTCCTACGACTATGTCGTTTCCAATAGCGGCAATATCACGGTCACCAAGCCGATCAGCATTGCCGATGATAAGATCGGCGCGATCGCCTGTCCGGCTTTGCCGGAGGGTAAACTCGCGCCTCGCGCGGCGCTGACCTGTTCGGCCGACTATACCGTCACCCAGCTCGATATCGACGCTGGTGCCGTTACAAACAAGGCGACGGCCACGGACGGCACTTTGGTATCGCCAGTCGCCACCGCGACCGTCAAGGCGACGCAGACAAACGGACTTGTGCTCGAAAAGAAGGTCACATCGCTGTCGGGCAATACGGTCGGCTCCACCATTGCCTATAGCTTCACCGTCAAGAACACCGGCAATGTGACGCTGAAGAACATCAGGCTCACCGACAAGCTTGCCGATGCCGTGGTCAGYGGCGATGT
>NZ_JBFTRH010000025.1:0-500 GCF_056399405.1 Phyllobacterium sp. 01N428 | reverse complement strand
TTGTCTCATAAAAGCCACTGGCCTGGTCCGCGTTCGCTCGCCACTACTAGCGGAGTCTCGTTTGATGTCCTTTCCTCCGGGTACTTAGATGTTTCAGTTCCCCGGGTTCGCTTCTAACCCCTATGTATTCGAAGGTCAGATACCTTATTAACGATACTTGGAAACCTGTGCAGTTGTCGGCGTCACGCCAGCGTTAATAAGGACTATTATGTCCTCACGCTGTCGCAATCCTTTCAAAGGATTGCTCGCTGCGGACGGCGCGCCAAACGATTGGCGACGGCCTAGCGGCCTGTATGGGAGACCCATACCAACGTCCCGACGCCGGCCAACTAAACAGATTTTCCAAGTATCTAAGGTGGGTTTCCCCATTCGGAAATCGTCGGATCAAAGGGTATTCGCACCTCCCCGACGCTTATCGCAGCGTATCACGTCCTTCATCGCCTGTGCATGCCAAGGCATCCACCAAATGCCCTTAAGACACTTGATCATTCTCATTGCCA
>NZ_JBFTRH010000024.1:0-515 GCF_056399405.1 Phyllobacterium sp. 01N428 | reverse complement strand
GCACCGGCCGGCACCAGCGCAGAGGTCATCAGGAAGCTGCAGGACACCGTGCGGA
Source organism: Phyllobacterium sp. 01N428 (assembly GCF_056399405.1). NCBI lineage: Bacteria > Pseudomonadati > Pseudomonadota > Alphaproteobacteria > Hyphomicrobiales > Phyllobacteriaceae > Phyllobacterium > Phyllobacterium sp. 01N428. Next base: position 460 of record NZ_JBFTRH010000024.1, on the reverse strand, counting down.
CCGTCGCCACGGATCCGGCGATGGTCAAGCAGTTGATTGCCGAAGGCGCGCAGCCGTTCTATGGCACGAGCGACACCTTCGCCAAGGTGATCGCGGAGGACAACAAGCGTTGGACCGAGGTGGTCAAGCGCGCCAATGTCCAGCTCGATTAGGAACGGCGTGTTCGCGCCCACCCAACTGGGGCAGACCCGCCCCCCCATTACAGGGAGGGTAGCCTACCCTCTTTGACCTACATCATCCCCGAACACCGTATGTTTCGAGGGGATGACGATGGCACGCAAGTTTCCATGCTGCACCACGGCGAAGCGGCGCGCGATGCTGGCCCCGCCCCCCCATTACAGGGAGGGTAGCCTACCCTCTTTGACCTACATCATCCCCGAACACCGTATGTTTCGAGGGGATGACGATGGCACGCAAGTTTCCATGCTGCACCACGGCGAAGCGGCGCGCGATGCTGGCC
>NZ_JBFTRH010000023.1:0-523 GCF_056399405.1 Phyllobacterium sp. 01N428 | reverse complement strand
GCCTGGATCAGGTGATCGACCAGTTGACCATGATGAGCGACGTGCGTCAGTCGCCGCTGATCGCGCTGATGAACACCCTGGCGTATCAGGGCCAGGCCGGCACTCGCGGCCCGGCCCTGGGCGCGTCGTTGATCCACTCGGCGCAGAAACTGATAACCCAGGACAAGGTGCCGCTGATCGACCAACAGGCCCCCGGCACGAGCGGCCCGCTGGACGCCACCTTTGGCCCGCTGCTGGCCCTGTTGGGCAAGGAGGCCGAAGGCAAGAACGACAACGACCGGCTGAGCCTGCAGGCCTTCCTCACCCGCGTCACCCGGGTACGCCTGAAACTGCAGCAGGTGAGCAACGCCGCCGACCCGCAGGAAATGACCCAGGCCCTGGCGCAAACCGTGTTTCAGGGCAAAAGCGTCGACCTCACCGACACCCGTGCCTACGGCAGCCTGATCGCTGCCAGCCTGGGGGCGGAGTGGGGCGGGGTCGGCCAGACCCTGTTCGTGCAGCCGCTGGAACAGGCCTGGCAACG
>NZ_JBFTRH010000022.1:0-583 GCF_056399405.1 Phyllobacterium sp. 01N428 | reverse complement strand
TAGGGAAGTAGGGAAGTAGGGAAGTAGGGAAGTAGGGAAGTAGGGAAGTAGGGAAGTAGGGAAGTAGGGAAGTAGGGAAGTAGGGAAGTAGGGAAGTAGGGAAGTAGGGAAGTAGGGAAGTAGGGAAGTAGGGACCCCTTCCTAGTCGACAGCGGGGCTTAAACCACGCACCAACGTCATTCTGCCCGTCCCTATTCTCGCATTATTACCGTCATCCTTGGATCACTAGCGCCATCCTCCCATTACTACCGTCATCCTTCGGCACTACCGCCAGCCGCCTACGGCCATAATTCGCACACCGCCTCCGTCATCCTTGCCCTACAGCCGTCATAGTCCGTGACCATCCGACCTCGCGCCACCAATGTCGGGCAACTACCGGATCCTTCCACTCCTGCCATCATCCTCGCAGTACTGCCGTTATCGTCGACCTACCACCGCCGTCATCAACTCTGTTGAACGAGGTCGTCTCTCAGTCTCGCATTGAGCACGACAACGATCTTTCGCATGACGGCAGCGAGAGCGACGATCGGCTTTTTGCCACTGGCGACGAGACGTTTGTAGAAGGCGGCGAACTCGCCTTTGC
>NZ_JBFTRH010000021.1:0-1003 GCF_056399405.1 Phyllobacterium sp. 01N428 | reverse complement strand
CGCTGTTTCACGCCCGCAAACAATCCGAAGCCTGCACCCGAGAGAGGATAGCATCAGCATGGCCTTTCTGCATCATCCCCCGTCACGCTGCCTGGGTTTCGATATTGCCAAGGAGACGATCGCCGTTTGCGATGGGTCGAAGGTGATCACCATCGCCAACCGGCGCAGCGACATCCGCCGCTTCCTCAGCCGGTCGAACGCCGATCTCGCCGTCTGCGAGCCGACCGGAGGGTTCGAGACCCTTCTCATCGAGGAATGCCAGCGATGCGGACTGGCCGTCCATCGCTGCGACACCCGCAAGCTCAAGGCCTTCATTCGTTCGAAAGGACGGATCGGCAAGAGCGATGCGATCGATGCGCGTGAACTGTCGGCCTATGGTCTGGAGCGCTGGGCGAGCCTGGTCTTGTGGTGTGCACCCGATTGCAGGGAGGTGCACCTCAAGGCACTCGTGCGAAGGCGCAGCGACCTGATGGCGATGCGGGTCGCCGAGCGCAACCGGTCGAAGGCACCCGGTGCCCACCGGCTCGCTGCAACCTTCAAGGCGACACTCGCCGTCATCGACAGGCAGATCGCCCAGATCGACCGTGACATTGCCGTCCTGACCGGAACCGGCCCTCTCAAACGCCGCGCCGAGATCGCCACCGCCATGACCGGCATCGGCAAGACGACGGCTGCAGCCCTCATTGCCACCTTGCCCGAACTCGGGCGGATGGATCGGCGCCATGCCGCCTCGCTTGCCGGCCTCGCGCCTCATCCGAACGAGAGCGGCAAGACAATCGGCTATCGCAGGATCCGCGGCGGGCGGCCCGAGGTTCGAACGATCCTCTTCATGCCCGCCATGCAGGCCGCACGTGGCAAAGGCGAGTTCGCCGCCTTCTACAAACGTCTCGTCGCCAGTGGCAAAAAGCCGATCGTCGCTCTCGCTGCCGTCATGCGAAAGATCGTTGTCGTGCTCAATGCGAGACTGAGAGACGACCTCGTTCAACAGAGTTGATGACGGCGG
>NZ_JBFTRH010000020.1:0-1148 GCF_056399405.1 Phyllobacterium sp. 01N428 | reverse complement strand
GCACCAACGGTGCGGCCGCCTTCACGGATAGCGAAGCGGAGCTTCTCTTCCATGGCGATCGGCACGATCAGCGTCACATCGACTGCGATGTTGTCGCCGGGCATGACCATTTCCGTGCCTTCCGGCAGCGTCACAACACCCGTCACGTCGGTCGTGCGGAAGTAGAACTGCGGACGGTAGTTGGAGAAGAACGGCGTATGACGGCCACCTTCGTCCTTGGTCAGGATATAGGCTTCCGCCTTGAACTTGGTGTGCGGCTTCACGGAACCGGGCTTCGCCAGAATCTGGCCGCGCTCGACGTCCTCACGACCAACGCCGCGGATCAGTGCACCGATGTTGTCGCCGGCCTGGCCCTGGTCGAGCAGCTTGCGGAACATTTCAACGCCGGTCACCGTCGTCTTCGAGGTCGGACGGATGCCGATGATCTCGACTTCCTCGCCAACCTTGACGATACCGCGCTCGACGCGGCCCGTCACAACCGTGCCGCGGCCCGAGATCGAGAACACGTCTTCGATCGGCATCAGGAACGGCTGGTCGATCGGACGCTCCGGCGTCGGAATGTACTTGTCRACTTCCGCCATCAGCGCGCGAACCGCGTCTTCGCCGATTTCCTTGTTGCTGTCTTCAAGCGCGGCAAGCGCCGAACCCTTGACGATCGGAATGTCGTCGCCCGGGAAGTCGTACTTCGACAGAAGCTCGCGCACTTCGAGTTCGACGAGCTCGAGGAGCTCGGCGTCATCGACCTGGTCGACCTTGTTCAGGAACACGACGATGGCCGGAACGCCAACCTGGCGGGCCAAGAGGATGTGCTCGCGGGTCTGCGGCATCGGGCCGTCGGCAGCCGAAACGACGAGGATCGCGCCGTCCATCTGCGCCGCRCCRGTGATCATGTTCTTCACATAGTCGGCGTGGCCGGGGCAGTCGACGTGGGCGTAGTGACGGTTGGCCGTCTCATATTCGACGTGCGCCGTCGAGATCGTGATGCCGCGCGCCTTTTCTTCCGGCGCTGCGTCGATCTGGTCGTACGCCTTGTACTCACCAAAATACTTCGTAATCGCTGCCGTCAACGACGTCTTGCCATGGTCAACGTGACCAATCGTGCCAATGTTGACGTGCGGCTTGTTACGTTCAAACTTGCTCTTAGCCAT
>NZ_JBFTRH010000019.1:0-2478 GCF_056399405.1 Phyllobacterium sp. 01N428 | reverse complement strand
AAAAGAAGGTCACATCGCTGTCGGGCAATACGGTCGGCTCCACCATTGCCTATAGCTTCACCGTCAAGAACACCGGCAATGTGACGCTGAAGAACATCAGGCTCACCGACAAGCTTGCCGATGCCGTGGTCAGCGGCGATGTTATTGCCGAACTTGCCCCCGGAGCGTTCGACGACAAGACCTTCACCGCGCTCTATACGCTGAAGCAGGCCGATGTCGATGCCGGCAAAGTCGACAATGCCGCCAGCGTCACCGGTACGCTGCCGTCGGGCAGCGATATCAGCAGCGACGGCGGCGTGACGACGCCGATCACGGCAGCGCCAGGGCTCAGCCTCGAAAAGCGGGCGGGCCCTCCGAGTGGAACAACCGCCGGTTCGACCATTGCCTATGGCTTCACCGTCAGGAACACCGGCAATGTGACGCTGAAGAACATCAGGCTCACCGACAAGCTTGCCGATGCCGTGGTCAGTGGCGATGTCATTGCCGAGCTTGCCCCCGGGGCTTTCGACGACACGACCTTCACCGCGCTCTATACGCTGAAGCAGGCCGATATCGACGCCGGCAAGGTCGACAATGCCGCTACCGTCACCGGAACGCCACCGTCGGGCGACGACATCAGCAGCGACGGCGGCGTGACGACGCCGATTGTGGCGGCGCCGGGGCTCATTCTCGAAAAGAAGACTGGACCGCCATCCGGCACAACCGCCGGCTCGACCATTGCCTATAGCTTCACCGTCAGGAACACCGGCAATGTGACGCTGAAGAACATCAGGCTCACCGACAAGCTTGCCGATGCCGTGGTCAGCGGCGATGTCATTGCCGAGCTTGCCCCCGGGGCCTTCGACGACAAGACCTTCACCGCGATCTATACGCTGAAACAGGCCGACATCGATGCCGGCAAGGTCGACAATGCCGCCACCGTCACCGGCACGCTGCCGTCGGGCAGCGATATCAGCAGCGACGGCGGCGTGACGACGCCGATCACGGCAGCGCCGGCATTGGTGCTGGAGAAGAAGACCGGACCGCCATCCGGCACAACCGCCGGTTCCACCATTGCTTATAGCTTCACCGTCAAGAACACCGGCAATGTGACGCTGAAGAACATCAGGCTCACCGACAAGCTTGCCGATGCCGTGGTCAGCGGCGATGTCATTGCCGAGCTGGCCCCCGGGGCATTCGACGACAAGACCTTTACCGCGCTCTATACGCTGAAGCAGGCCGACATCGATGCCGGCAAGGTCGACAATGCCGCCAGCGTCACCGGAACGCCACCGTCGGGTGGCGATATCAGCAGCGACGGCGGCGTGACGACGCCGATCACGGCAGCGCCGGGGCTGGTGCTGGAGAAGAAGGTCGCATCGCTGTCAGGCACCAGCGCCGGCTCTTCCATTGCTTATAGTTTCACCGTCAAGAACACCGGCAATGTGACGATGAAGAACATCAGGCTCACCGACAAGCTTGCCGATGCCGTGGTCAGCGGCGATGTCATTGCCGAACTCGCCCCCGGCGCTTTCGACGACACGACCTTTACCGCGCTCTATACGCTGAAACAGGCCGACATCGATGCCGGCAAGGTCGACAATGCCGCCACCGTCACCGGCACGCCACCGTCGGGCAGCGACATCAGCAGCGACGGCGGCGTAACGACGGCGATCGCGGCAGCGCCGGCATTAGTGCTGGAGAAGAAGGTCGCATCGCTGTCGGGCAATACCGCCGGCTCGACCATTGCCTACACCTTCACCGTCAAGAACACCGGCAATGTGACGCTGAAGAACATCAGGCTCGCCGATAGTCTCAAGGATGCCGTCGTCAGCGGAAATCCCATCGCCGCGCTTGCGCCGGGAGCGACCGATTCGACAACGTTTACGGCGATCTACACGCTTACTCAGGCCGATATCGACGCCGGCAAGGTCGACAATGCCGCCACCGTCACCGCAACGCCACCGTCGGGCGGCGATATCAGCAGCGACGGCAACGTGACGACGCCGATTGTGGCGGCGCCAGGGCTCAGCCTCGAAAAGAAGACTGGACCGCCATCCGGAACAACCGCCGGCTCGACCATTGGCTACGCGTTCACCGTCAGGAACACCGGCAATGTGACGCTGAAGAACATCAGGCTCACCGACAAGCTTGCCGATGTCGTGGTTAGCGGCGATGCCATTGCCGAACTCGCCCCGGGGGCCTTCGACGACAAGACCTTTACCGCGATCTATACGCTGAAACAGGCCGACATCGATGCCGGCAAGGTCGACAATGCCGCCACCGTCACCGGCACGCTGCCGTCGGGCGACGACATCAGCAGCGACGGCGCGGTGACGACGCCGATCACGGCAGCGCCGGGGCTCAGCCTCATCAAGACGGCCAAGGCGGGAAGCACCTTCAAGGCCGTCGGCGACAAGATCTCCTACGACTATGTCGTTTCCAATAGCGGCAATATCACGGTCACCAAGCCGATCAGCATTGCCGATGATCGATGAT
>NZ_JBFTRH010000018.1:0-2648 GCF_056399405.1 Phyllobacterium sp. 01N428 | reverse complement strand
AATAAGGTATCTGACCTTCGAATACATAGGGGTTAGAAGCGAACCCGGGGAACTGAAACATCTAAGTACCCGGAGGAAAGGACATCAAACGAGACTCCGCTAGTAGTGGCGAGCGAACGCGGACCAGGCCAGTGGCTTTTATGAGACAAGTGGAACGCTCTGGAAAGGGCGGCTAGAATGGGTGACAGCCCCGTACACGTAATGCGAATGAAAGTCCTTGAGTAGGGCGGGACACGTGAAATCCTGTCTGAACATGGGGAGACCACTCTCCAAGCCTAAGTACTCGTGCATGACCGATAGCGAACCAGTACCGTGAGGGAAAGGTGAAAAGCACCCCGACAAGGGGAGTGAAAGAGATCCTGAAACCGAATGCCTACAAACAGTTGGAGCCCAAGATTTGTTCTGGGTGACAGCGTACCTTTTGTATAATGGGTCAGCGACTTAGTGTGACGAGCAAGCTTAAACCGGTAGGTGTAGGCGCAGCGAAAGCGAGTCTGAACAGGGCGTTCAGTTCGTCGCATTAGACCCGAAACCGAGTGATCTAGCCATGAGCAGGTTGAAGGCAAGGTAACACTTGCTGGAGGACCGAACCCGCATCTGTTGCAATAGATTGGGATGACTTGTGGCTAGGGGTGAAAGGCCAATCAAACTCGGAGATAGCTGGTTCTCCGCGAAATCTATTTAGGTAGAGCGTCGATTTTATACTTCCGGGGGTAGAGCACTGGATGGGCTAGGGGATCTCACCGATTTACCAAACCTAACCAAACTCCGAATACCGGAAAGTACTGATCGGCAGACACACGGCGGGTGCTAACGTCCGTCGTGAAGAGGGCAACAACCCTGACCACCATCTAAGGTCCCTAAGTTATGGCTAAGTGGGAAAGGATGTGAGGATCCCAAAACAACCAGGATGTTGGCTTAGAAGCAGCCATCATTTAAAGAAAGCGTAACAGCTCACTGGTCTAAATAAGGGTCTTTGCGCCGAAAATGTACCGGGGCTCAAGCCATACACCGAAGCTGTGGATTTGCCTGGCAACAGGCAAGTGGTAGCGGAGCGTTCCGTAAGCCGTTGAAGCCGGACCCGTGAGGGCTGGTGGAGGTATCGGAAGTGAGAATGCTGACATGAGTAACGATAAAGGGAGTGAGAGACTCCCTCGCCGAAAGTCCAAGGGTTCCTGCTTAAAGTTAATCTGAGCAGGGTTAGCCGGCCCCTAAGGCGAGGCCGAAAGGCGTAGTCGATGGGAACCACGTTAATATTCGTGGGCCTGCGGGTAGTGACGGATCGCGTATGTTGTTCCTCCTTATTGGATTGGAGGGGCTTCGAAGCGGTTCCAGGAAATAGCTCCCGCGTATAGACCGTACCCGAAACCGACACTGGTGGACTGGTAGAGAATACCAAGGCGCTTGAGAGAACTGCGTTGAAGGAACTCGGCAAATTGCACGCGTAACTTCGGAAGAAGCGTGACCCTTTTTTACGCAAGTAGAAGGGGGTGGCACAGACCAGGGGGTAGCGACTGTTTACCAAAAACACAGGGCTCTGCGAAGCCGTAAGGCGACGTATAGGGTCTGACGCCTGCCCGGTGCTGGAAGGTTAAGAGGAGAGGTGCAAGCTTTGAATCGAAGCCCCAGTAAACGGCGGCCGTAACTATAACGGTCCTAAGGTAGCGAAATTCCTTGTCGGGTAAGTTCCGACCTGCACGAATGGCGTAACGACTTCCCCGCTGTCTCCAACGCAGACTCAGTGAAATTGAATTCCCCGTGAAGATGCGGGGTTCCTGCGGTTAGACGGAAAGACCCCGTGCACCTTTACTATAGCTTTACACTGGCATTCGTGTCGGCATGTGTAGGATAGGTGGTAGACTTTGAAGCCGTGGCGCCAGCCATGGTGGAGTCACCCTTGAAATACCACCCTTATCGTCATGGATGTCTAACTGCGGCCCGTTATCCGGGTCCAGGACAGTGTATGGTGGGTAGTTTGACTGGGGCGGTCGCCTCCTAAAGAGTAACGGAGGCGCGCGATGGTGGGCTCAGACCGGTCGGAAATCGGTCGTCGAGTGCAATGGCATAAGCCCGCCTGACTGCGAGACTGACAAGTCGAGCAGAGACGAAAGTCGGTCATAGTGATCCGGTGGTCCCGCGTGGAAGGGCCATCGCTCAACGGATAAAAGGTACGCCGGGGATAACAGGCTGATGACCCCCAAGAGTCCATATCGACGGGGTTGTTTGGCACCTCGATGTCGACTCATCGCATCCTGGGGCTGGAGCAGGTCCCAAGGGTATGGCTGTTCGCCATTTAAAGCGGTACGTGAGTTGGGTTCAGAACGTCGTGAGACAGTTCGGTCCCTATCTGCCGTGGGTGTAGGAATATTGACAGGATCTGTCCCTAGTACGAGAGGACCGGGATGGACGTATCTCTGGTGGACCTGTTGTGGCGCCAGCCGCATAGCAGGGTAGCTATATACGGACGGGATAACCGCTGAAGGCATCTAAGCGGGAAACCCACCTGAAAACGAGTATTCCCTATCAGAGCCGTGGAAGACCACCACGTTGATAGGCCGGGTGTGGAAGTGCGGCAACGCATGAAGCTTACCGGTACTAATAGCTCGATCGACTTGATCATTCTCATTACAAATATCCATCCAAAACGC
>NZ_JBFTRH010000017.1:0-2726 GCF_056399405.1 Phyllobacterium sp. 01N428 | reverse complement strand
TTGACTTCCTGTCCTGTGGGTCGCACGACAGCAATACGGAATGTTAGCGTATCATACGACTTGGCGGAAATATTCATCAGATCCGTGGCAATCGTAGCATTGGGTTCTGTCCAGGCAAGCTCGAGATTATCGGCGATCGAAAGGAGCCCGCGCCAGCCCCCATATTCAAAGTCGTTCGGCCTTTCGGGCATACAGCGACTTTCTCCGACGCCCGGCTCCATTGAGCAAAAGGCTGTCTCATCAAAACCGGTCAAGCTGAAGCTGCCGCCAAGTTCGTTGCGCTCCATACTGTCACTGCGCTCGAACCGCTGGATGAGCGTGCGCTTGTCGGCGCCTTTCTGCACGCTCAGGGCAACCCATTCATCGCATGGACCCTCAGTGGAAGGGCAGGCGGCATTCGGCAGGCGCGCCGCCGCATTCCAGTAAGCGGCAAACTTCTGCTCGCCGCCGACATGATAGCGCATGAACGAACTGATGAGAAAATCGCCGCTGCGGCGCTGATCATCCTGGCTTAAGCGGATACTGTCTTGCCTCAATGCTTTGCAATATTCATCCGATTGGAAAGAGAGATCCTCACGTCTCCATATGGTGTTGTAGTAATTATGGTTGGCGCCCTTGACCATGATCTGGTAGCGCGGCGCCATATCGCTTATCGGGCCGAAGCGATTGTGATCATAGGCAACCGCTCCGTCAAGATTGCTCACATCTCCATCGCAGCCGGGCAGCAGTACGGCAAGCGGCACATTGTTGATGCCGAGATTGCCATCGAAATCGGTCGGAGCCAGCATGAAAGCACCTTTGAAGTCATAGGGCTTTACCGTCTCGCGCCCAGCGGCATAGAACAGATTGTATTCCTTGACGGCCGCCGCGAATTTGTCGTCGTCTATCTCGGCAGGTGCTGCCGCGACTGCAGGGCTTCTTGGAGTAGCTGCAATGGCGGCGGTTGCCGGTATGATTGCCTTAGTCAAGGCAGGATAGTCGCGTTCAAAGAAAGAGGGGTCGGCCTCTAATGCAGTGCGCAGATCAGCCTCGTTCAGCCCGAGGCGGGTCTGGTTGAATTTGATGGCATAGGAGACGCCCTGTCCGCCGCGCGAATGACCCATGATGCCGACACGATTAAAATCCAGTTTGTTTTTCAATGGATCAAGTACGCCCGGCTCGTTGTCTGTTCCGATCTGGCCGGACGCATCGATCTGGCGCAGCCGGTCGAGCGTGCCCAATATGAGCTGTGCCCGCGACTGGCTGGAGGTGTCTCCATCAATCGCGCTGCCGCTATTGATCCCGTTGGCGTCGATCGAAGCCACGACATAGCCGTGCGCCGCCAGTTGCTCGGCCATATAATCATAGCCTTGATAGCTGGGATCCCCATTCGTATGGTTTCCGTGAAGAAATATGATGACCGGAAAACGCTTAACCGTCTCTGTTGAATCGACTTGCTGGGGGTAGCGTAGCCAGCCCTTGATCGGGGTGATGAAAACCTCATCATCGCTGGCCGTTTCACTGTACCAAGAGCCACTCGATGCCACGAGGTTGCCGAGGTCGTAGTCGAGGACGGGCGAAGCTTTAAACGTTGCGCCGCCAATGGTGTCGGGGGCGATTTCGGTGAATCGCACCACTTTTTCTTCCGCAGCGGGCGTTACGATTTGTGTGTCGGTGGGGCCGGTGAGCGGAACTGCCTCGCCGCCACCCAATTGCGTAGCGTGTGGCTCCGTTCCCGGAACGACGGTGACAGTCCCGACGACAGGCCCTTCCGGCAGTCCGGGATTTTCAGGGGCAGTTTCTTTCAAATCGCCCGGTGTTTCGAACGTTGATGCCACCGCCGCGGGTTCGACCGTTTGCGCCGCTGATGCCGGCGCTTCTGTATCGCCTTGATTGCACGCCGATAGAAATATCATCATGCCAGCTATGCATGTTTTTTGTGCAATATGCTTTGTTCTATAAATCATCCAGTTTCACCCAATATGTGGCGTTTACGTTTAAAAATGAACCAAAACACGTAGTTTGCCGATAAAGCATCCGGCAGACTTTTTCCGTGTATCCATAGTCAGCAATTTTCGTGCCAGACCGGGGCGCGCCGGTTTTTAATGAGGACGAACGCTTGTAACGATAAATCAACCCCTATTGCGTCTTCTCGTATCTATCGACGAGAGGCCGGGAATTTCGGCGAGCGTGCGGCCGCCGAAAGTATCCCGGGTGAGGTGAAGGAGGTCGATCGTTTTCGTGAAGGGAGCGATTGCATCCCGCCTCAGGCTATGCCGAAGCGGGGTGCACGATTTCAAAAGGCGCTATTTCCGGGCAGACAGTGACAGCGGTGTTTCCCGGCTGAAGTTTTGCAACTCGATATCGGTGACCGCCACCTTGCCGCTTTCCCTGGGGAAGCTGAGTTTTAGCTCCTTCAGCCCGGCCATATCAAGGCCGCTGAACGCCTTGAGCGGGATCGCCACCATGTTGAGCAGGACTTTCATCTGTCCATCGGCGAACGGCGCATCGCGGGGATCGTCTATCATGGGCAGCCCGTTTTCCATTTTGCGCGGGGCATTATAGAGGGCGTCGGTAAAAGCGCTTGCTGCAACGGTGGCCGTCTTGCCGCTTTTGTCGGTCAGCGTCACGTTGACTTCCTGTCCTGTGGGTCGCACGACAGCAATACGGAATGTTAGCGTATCATACGACTTGGCGGAAATATTCATCAGATCCGTGGCAATCGTAGCATTGGGTTCTGTCCAGGC
>NZ_JBFTRH010000016.1:0-3343 GCF_056399405.1 Phyllobacterium sp. 01N428 | reverse complement strand
CTGCAAACCTTAGGGCGCATTCAGCAACCGCCAGCGGCGCCCCGCCCTCGTTGTGCCGGTATATAGACCCCACCCAACAAAACTGTCAACACGCCTTTTTCAATTTCTCAAAACTTTTTCCAACCACCACCCAACCCTGTGGATAAGCGGCGGCGGCTAACCGAAAAAGCCCAATGAAAACAGGCGCTGCCATGGCAGCGCCTGCGAAAACCAAAGCTGTCACAAAGATGCGACCGGGAAATCAAGCCAGCGTATAGGCAGTCTTTACCGTCGTATAAAACTCAGCAGCATATTTGCCCTGCTCGCGCGGGCCGTAGCTCGAGCCCTTGCGCCCGCCGAACGGCACATGGAAATCGACACCTGCCGTCGGCAGATTGACCATCACCATGCCGGCCTCGGCATTGCGCTTGAAATGCGTTGCGTGCTTCAGACTGGTCGTCGCTATGCCCGACGACAGGCCGAACGGCGTGTCATTGGCGGTATGCAGGGCTTCTTCGTAATCCTTGACGCGAATGACACTGGCGACGGGGCCAAAAATCTCTTCGCGCGAAATGCGCATCTGATTGGTGGCCTCGGTGAAAAGCGCCGGCTGCAGATAGAAGCCCGGGGCCTCGCGGTTGAGCCGTTCGCCGCCGAACGCCAGCTTTGCGCCTTCGCCCCTGCCAATCTCGATATAGTTCATATCCTGATCGAGCTGGCTCTGGTCGACCACCGGGCCGATATGCGTGCCTGCCTTCAAGGCGTCATCGATCACAAGCCCCTTCAAGCGTTCTGTCGCGGCGGCAACGAATTTGTCGTGGATGCCTTCGGTGACGATGATGCGCGACGAGGCCGTGCAGCGCTGCCCTGTCGAAAAGAAGGCACTGTTGACGGCCGCCTCGACTGCGACGTTGAGGTCGGCGTCGTCGAGAATGACGAACGGATTCTTGCCGCCCATCTCCAGCTGGAACTTGCGCATATGCTCGATCGAAGCTGCGGCGACGCGCTTGCCAGTGCCGACAGATCCCGTGAAAGTGATTGCCTGGACATCGGCACTGTCGAGAATCGTCTGACCGACGACCGACCCCTTGCCCATGACGAGATTGAGAACGCCCTTGGGCAGGCCGGCGCGGTGCAGAATATCGACGATGGCCCAGGAGCAGCCGGGTACAAGATCGGCCGGCTTGAACACGACCGTGTTACCATAGGCGAGCGCCGGCGCGATCTTCCACGCGGGAATGGCAATCGGGAAATTCCACGGCGTGATAATACCGACGACCCCAACCGGTTCGCGCGTAATCTCGACGCCGATGTTCGGCCGGGCGCTCGGAATCACTTCACCGGCAAGCCGCAGAACTTCGCCGGCAAAAAAATCGAAAATCTGTGCGGCGCGCAGCGTCTCGCCGATCCCTTCCGCGAGTGTCTTGCCCTCCTCCCGCGAGAGCAGGCGGCCGAGTTCGTCCTTGCGCGCGGTGATCTCATCGGCAGTCTTGCGCAGGATCGCATGACGCTCGAGAATGCCCGAACGCGACCAGGCCGGAAACGCTGCCTTTGCCGCCGCGATGGCACGAACTGTATCTTCAGCGCTGGCGCGGGCGTACTCGCCGACCACATCATTGGTATTTGAGGGATTGACGTTGGCAACGGCATCGCTGCCGAACCACTCGCCGTTGATAAGGTTCTGGTGCAGGGTCATGTGATATATCTCTCTCCGTTTGGCCGAACCAATAGCATAGGAGCAGTCGCGTTCAACGTGAAATTGCGCCGCTTCGCCCGATTTGCCCCGAATGGGTTTCGCCGCCATGGCCGTCTGTGCGAACATCACCGCTGATTCGAAGACTTGATATAGGAAGGCCTGGCGCTATTTTCAGGCGTCCGCGTGGAGGAACGAAAGAATGCCCTATCCGCTGTTCAATCTTGAAGGACGGCTTGCCCTTGTCACCGGTTCGAGCCAGGGCATTGGTTTCGCGCTTGCCAAGGGTCTCGCCGAGCACGGTGCGGCGGTCGTCATCAATGGGCGCGACAGGGTAAAGGTCGACGCGGTTGTCGGGGAACTCGCGGCCGCGGGGCTTAAGGCCTATGCCTCGACATTCGATGTGACCGATCTTGCCGCGGTAAAGGCCGGGGTCGATGCGATCGAAACGGATATTGGGCCGATCGATATTCTTGTCAACAATGCCGGCATGCAGTTTCGCGCACCGCTCGAGGATTTTCCCGAGGATAAATGGCAGCAATTGCTGCAGACCAATATCTCAAGCGTATTTTACGCCGGCCAATCTGTTGCCAGGCATATGATAAAGCGCGGCCGAGGCAAGATCATCAACATTGGTTCTGTCCAGAGCGAGCTCGCGCGCCCGTCGATCGCGCCCTATACGGCGACGAAGGGGGCGGTGCGGAACCTGACCCGCGGCATGTGCACCGACTGGGCGAAGCACGGTTTGCAGATCAACGCCATTGCGCCCGGCTACTTCAAGACTCCGCTCAATCAGGCGCTTATGGACAATGCGGATTTTTCGGCGTGGCTGGAAAAGCGTACGCCCGCCGGCCGATGGGGCAATGTCGATGAATTGGTGGGCGCGGCAGTGTTTCTTGCGGGTGACGCATCTTCCTTCGTCAACGGCCAGGTGCTGCATGTCGATGGCGGAATAACGGCCTCCGTATGATTCGCGTTATCGTCATGGGTGTGAGCGGCTCCGGAAAATCTTCCGTCGGCGCCGGCATTGCCGACGTTCTTGGGCTGCCATTCCTTGAAGGCGACAGCCTGCACCCGGCAAGCAATGTGGCCAAGATGGCGGCAGGCACGCCGTTGACGGATGACGACCGCTGGCCGTGGCTTGACCAGATCGGCGCCACACTGGCAGCGGCCGAAGACGGGATCGTCGTTTCGTGCTCGGCATTGAAGAAAGTCTATCGCGACCGCTTGCGCAAGGCTGCTGCGGGCCCTCTGGCTTTCGTGTTCCTCGATGGCAGCGAGGCTGTGTTGCATGAGCACATGGCCAAACGCACCGGGCATTTCATGCCGGTTACCATGCTCGACAGTCAGCTGGCGACGCTCGAGGCGCCGGTTGATGAGTCTCGCGTCCTGCGCCAGGATGTGGCGGAACCGATCAATGTCATCGTGCAGGCAAGCGTTGCCTGGCTGAAAGAACTGGACCCATAAACGCAGGAAAGCCCGGGGGATGCCGGGCTTTTGTGTGGGTTGGTGTTTTATGATGTTGGTTGCGGGGACAGGATTTGAACCTGTGACCTTCAGGTTATGAGCCTGACGAGCTACCGGGCTGCTCCACCCCGCGTCAATTGTGTGCGGTATGCGCTTGCGCTTTCCTTTGTTGCGAGGACTTGCGCTTGCATGGATAGGGCCGTT
>NZ_JBFTRH010000015.1:0-4072 GCF_056399405.1 Phyllobacterium sp. 01N428 | reverse complement strand
CGGCTGCCTTGTTGGCCTCAGCCTCGGCGTCGCGCTTGGCCTTCGCTGCGTCCTCTGCCGCCTGTTCCGCGGCGGCCTTCGAGGCCTTCGCTTCTTCGGCTGCCTTGCGCTTTGCTTCTTCTTCTATGGCTTTTTGCTGTTCGGCGGCCTTGTTCGCCTCGGCTTCAGCGGCGCGCTTGGCTTCCTGCGCCTGCTTGGCAGCTTCAGCTTCTGCAGCCTTCGCGGCTTCCGCCGCCTTGCGGTTTGCCTCTTCTTCTATGGCTTTCTGCTGCTCGGTGGCATTTTCGGCTTCCGCCTGTGCAGCCCGCTTGGCCTCTTCGGCTTGCTGCTTGGCTTGTTCTTCTGCCTGTTGCTTGGCCTGCACTTCAGCCTGTTGCGCCGCCTTGCGCTTCAATTCCTCCTGTGCCGGGTCCTCCTGGGCGGGCGCGGGCTGTTCGGCCTGCGCGACCACCACCGGCATATTGGAGTTGGAGGAAATATAGGGCCGGTTAAGGGGCGGCTGTTCCGCCATGGCATAAGGCGAGGAAAAGAGAATTGCTGTTGAAGCAAAAAAGAGCGCTGTACGTTTCATTGTCATCCCTGTCTCGCGTTCCTTCTTGTTGAAACACGTCAAAAGTTCGCGATCGCAACCTTGTTCCGGTTTGTGGCAACGGCTTGACCATTGCGATCTTCGTTTCCGTTTTCATTGCCCGTGGCAATGCGCCGGTCCGACGTTGACCGAACTGATCGAACCCACGTTTGCAGCTTGCGCCTGTATCCCCCATGAAGGCGCCGTTCATCTGGCATTCATGTTTTAAGAATGGACGCGGCCCGGCTGGCGATGTATTTCAGCGCATGCCCTCTGAACCCTTCTGGAAGACAAAGATCCTCGATGAGCTCAACCGCTCCGAATGGGAAAGCCTGTGCGACGGTTGCGGCCGTTGTTGCCTGCACAAGCTCGAAGACGAAGACACCGAAGAGATTTATTTCACCACCGTCGCCTGTACCTTGCTCGATGCCGGCACCTGCCAATGTTCGGATTACGTACATCGCAAGGCCAAAGTCCCTGACTGCGTTTTCCTGACCCCCGAGATCGTGCGCACCGTGGACTGGCTGCCGGAAACATGCGGTTATCGCCTGATCGACGAAGGGCGTGACCTCTACTGGTGGCATCCGCTCGTATCCGGAAGCCGGGAAACCGTGCACGAAGCTGGGATATCAGTGCGCGGCAAGGTCACAGCCTATGATCATGAAATGAAGAGCGACGAGGATTATTTCGATCACATGATGACCCTCGAAGAATCCGACTGAGATAAACCGAATGTGAATGCTGCGTTGAGGAATTGTTCAGATCGAATGTGAAACAAAGCGCTCCTGTCCGGATTCCAGTAAGCCTGGAAATTCCCCCCATCCCGGACACAAAAACAGGAGAACGCCACATGGCTGTTTCATTCAAAACGTTGGCTGTTACCGCGACCATCGCCCTCGGTTCAATTATCGGCGTCAACGCCGCTTCGGCAGCGCCGATCGCGGCCGCACCAATGACCGATGGCGCTTCGCCGCTTGTGAAGGTCGACTATTATCGCCGCGACTACTACCGTCCGCCCTATCGGCCGGCTCCCGCCTGCACGCCGGGCCAGGCTGCGAGCAAGGCAAGCCGCATGGGCCTCTATAACACCCGTGTCGTCGTCAACCGCAATGTCGTTCGCGTCGCCGGCTGGAAGCGCGGCTACCGCACGGCAGTCGTCTTTGCCCGCGCACCTGGTTGCCCGGTCGTTCGCTAAGCGCGGCATACAAAGAAAAAGGGTGCCGGTCGGCACCCTTTTTTATTTCCGCTCTACACTTCGAACTCAGTTCTTAAGCTCAAACGTCATATTCACATTGACGTTGTAGGTGTTCTCGCCGGCAGCAACGGGGACAGGTGATGCCGCGTCCATCGCCATCATCTTGCCGCGCGCCGCCATCGGAACCGGGCGCGGACTGAAGCTCTGTTCGTTGATTTCGATGACCCGGCCAAGTTCCACGCCGGCCGCGGCAGTCAGCGTCTTTGCGCGCGCAACGGCATTTGCAACGGCGTTCTTGCGCGCTTCTTCAAGAATCGTGTCCGGCTTGTCGTTGGTGAAGGTGATGTTGCCGCCCTGATTGACGCCGAGCGTGACCGACTGGTCGAGGATGTCGCCGACCTTCGCGAGGTCGCGTACGCGCACCGTCAGGGAATTTGACACGGCATAGCCGACGATCGACGGCGGTTTGGGCGGCTGGTTATTGTTGTTTTCCGGGAACACGTAGCGCGGGTCGATGCTGAAGCCGGAGGTCTGCAGATCGCGTTCGGCTATCCCGGCCTTTTTCATGGCGTCGAGTACCTTCGCCATGGCTTCATTGTTGGCGGTCAGCGCCTCGCGAGCTGTTGGCTTTTCCTGCATGACGACCAGCGAAAGGATCGCGGTGTCGGGCGCAGCCGCAGCTTCGCCTTCACCCGTGACCGTGATGCGCGGGCGCGGTGCGTCCTCGGCATAGGCAGCCATAGGCACCGCGACCATGGTGGTTACTGCAAGGGCCAGCGTCAGGATTTTCGATGTCATGGATAACTCCCCAGATGAAGTGACGTTGCTGCGTCGCAGGTGATTATGGGTGGATTAGGGCAAAAGACAAAACTTTTGAACAGGATAGGTTTTGTGCATCCAAACGGCATCCTGAACGTTACCAAGCAAATGTAAGAGGAGTTTTGACGATGAACCGGACCGAGCCCAAGCAAAAGCCCCGCAGGAACGAATCGCCCGAGACCGAAACGTCCGGCCCACAATCGTTTGACCGGGACGAGATCGTCGACGACGATGTCATCGCGGATGACGAACTCTCCATCCTCGGCGAACGTCAGGTCGAGCCGGAAGATGCCGGCGAGGTATCGGAGGAAGATGACGACAATCCCTATCAGAACAGCGACGAAGCGCTGCCTGATGACGAGGAGGAACTGGAAATCGCGCGCGATCCCGAACGCGAGGGACGCCGTTTCAACGATTAGCCATCCAGGCGCCGATAGCGTTCCAGTCGGAAAACACGGCCGAAGCGCCCTTTGCGATAAGCGCGGGGGCGTGATCCTCATGGGTGTGGGTGCCCCCGGTATAACCGATCGCGGTCATGCCGGCCGCAACCGCACCCTCGACGCCAAAGGGCGAATCCTCGACGACCACACATTTGGCTGGGTCTGCCTGCATCTTTTCGGCGGCAAGGAAGAAGAGGTCAGGCGCCGGCTTGCCGCGCTTGACCATGAACGAGCTATAGACCGCATCGCCGAAAAAGCGCGCCAGGCCGGTGATTTCGAGGCTGAAGCGGATGCGTTCGAGCGACGAGCCGGAGGCAACGCAGTGCGCCGTTTCGAGCCCTTCCAAAAATGAGACGATTCCCGGTGTCGGCTGCAGCGACTCTGCGAAGATGCGCTTCGTCTCCGGCCAGAGACCGGTCTCCGCTCCGTCCGCAAGCTGCAATCCCGTGAGTTCAGCGACGCGGGCGATGATGTCGGCCTGCTTCAGGCCGATGCATTGCGCGATCGTGCCATCCGGCAGCGACAGGCCCTGCTGGGCATAGATATTGCGATAGGCGAGCGCCGCGAGCGGCTCGCTGTCCACAAGCACGCCATCGCAATCAAAGATCACCAGTTCGAATTGGTTTTGCGGCATTTCCATCCTCGTTGTTGGCCCTTCCAGGCATCTTAATGATCGATCTTTACCGCTCTTATAATGCACATAGGTCTTGACTAAAATACAAATGTTCAATATTCGATGATTGTAATTTGAAAGGCTCCGCACAAGCCGGCGGGGACCGCTGAGGGAGGCGTTATGGCGAGCAATGTTGCACTGACGGGACTGGCGCGAGACATGCAGGCGCGGGCGGATGCCGGGCGGCCGATCCGCATCGGGCTGATCGGTTCGGGCGAGATGGGCACCGATATCGTGACGCGCGTGGCGCACATGCCGGGCATCGAGATCGGCGCGATCTCGGAACTGAAGCTGCCGAATGCGCTCAAAGCCGTCGACATCGCCTACCAGGAGAGCGGCCATGGCCGCGAGGTCGCCAATGCCGCGGCGCTGACGGC
>NZ_JBFTRH010000014.1:0-13358 GCF_056399405.1 Phyllobacterium sp. 01N428 | reverse complement strand
TGATCACCTTCGACCCATCGCAAACGGCGATCGTCTCCTTGGCAATATCGAAACCCAGGCAGCGTGACGGGGGATGATGCAGAAAGGCCATGCTGATGCTATCCTCTCTCGGGTGCAGGCTTCGGATTGTTTGCGGGCGTGAAACAGCGGCCCAATCAACTCTCCAAGCGATGGCAGCATGCCGCAGGGACCCCTGATGACGACGGGTGCAACCCTTTCCTCGGACGGTCGCCTGCGACAGCGGCTGCGGGCTGTAACAGAGCCCGCAGCCGCATTCCAAAATTACATCATCTCGAAGAAACAATCCTCGGTATTACCCCCTCGCCGGCGCGCTCTTCAAAACGTTCTGGATCGTTGCCACACTGAAACCGACGCTCTTCGCGATTGAGCGAAAGCTTTCGCCGGCAATGCGGCGCGCATGTATGTCGCTAGCAATTGCTTCTGTAACTGCCTTGGGGCGACCGCCCGTTCGCCCCTCAGCTTTGGCCCGCGCGATCCCTTCCATCTGCCGCTCGCGCCGGATGGCCGTTTCAAACTCGGCAACGGCCGCGAGTACCTGGAGCTGCAGCTTGCCGGCCGGCGTCGTCATGTCGAGGCTTTGATCCAGCGCCTTGAAGGCGACACCCTTGCCCTGCATTTCCCGAACGATGTTGAGCAGATCAATAGCGGAGCGCGCCAGGCGATCAAGCTTCGTTACCAAAAGCGTGTCGCCCTCCCGCACATAGTCCAGGCATTTTTTCAGCTCGTCACGCTCGCGATCGACGCCCGAGCGCTTCTCCTGAAAGATTTTGGTCGCGCCGGCCGCCTGCAGCCGTTCCACCTGTCCCGCATGATCTTGGCCGACGCTGGACACGCGCGCATAACCGACGATTGCCATTTCCGTACACTTGCTTCTAAGAGAGCGCTAAACACATTACTAATGTACGCAAAGAATACGCGCAAGAGGCGCTGTGCTGGAAAGTGTACCTTTGTTTACGGCCGCCGCCCTTTTGCTGTCAGTTCCCGGCTTTGTGCCAACCGTAGATCTCTCGGTTTTGCGCTACGGCAGGCACAAACCACAACTGCTCCGCCATCGCTTTCGCATCGGGCCGCACATCTGTTCGTGAGACAGGTGAGTATTTTCCAGCTATAGTACGGTCCCTCAGGGGCAAAAAAATGTACATTGCCGTTATCCGGGACTCGACCGCCAGAGCAAGTGTTTTGCTTGCATTGACCTTGGCTCTTTTGTTTGCCGCCATTGCGAGTTCCCAAGCCCAGACGATTTCCGCGCCTACACACCCGCCGGATAAAATTGAGCAACTGCTGAAGCTGCTGGACGATCCGGATATCAAAGCCTGGATCACCACGAAGGGTTCGCCGCCGGCGTCAGCGGAGACTCCCGTTGGACCTTCTGCAAGCGACTTTATGGTTTGGTCAAACGCCATTCGGGCACATTTGCGTGGTATTGCACAGGCTGTTCCAGCGGTTCCCGGCGAAGTCTCCGCGGCAAGCTCCACCGTCATGATTGAGATCAACGGGCGAGGCCCAGGAGCCATACTGATCCTGTTCGCTGCATTTGCAGCGCTCGGCTTTGGGGCCGAGTTTGTCTTCCGCCGTCTGGTCGGTCGGTCGAGCCAACGGAGCGTTACGCTCGGCACTATGGAGGCAGGCGGACTCGGGCGGCATTACATAATTGGCCGGACCATCTTCGCTGCCATCGCACCCCTTGTGGTCTTCGCTCTCGCCAGTATCGGCGCGTTCCTCGCTTTCACCTGGCCACCCTTGTTGGCGATGATAATGCTTCCCATGCTCGTGGCCCTGATAGCGTGGCGCGTGATCATACGAGTGACAGCTATTCTGCTCGGAATGGATCGCCGGCAGGCAAATGACGGCAACCACGGCATCATGCGTCTAATCGCGATGAATGATGCCACGGCCGCCTTCTGGTATCATCGGGTTGCACTATTCTCCGGTATCTTCTTTACCGGGTGGGCAGCAACCGGATTGATGACTGCGCTCAATTTCAGCCCCAACGTCAAGAGCCTCATCGTTTACGCTCTTGGGCTGGCTCTGCTGGCCGTTGCACTGGAAACAGTGTGGCACCGGCCGGAAGCATCTGTTGCAGGGCCTCGCGTCAAGGAGTGGTTGCTCACATTGTATTTGTGCCTGCTCTGGCTGTTATGGATCGCGGGCCTGAGCGCCGCGCTGTGGGTCGGCCTCTATGTACTTATCCTGCCTCCTACTTTGAGGACGACCAGCACCATTGTTAAGTCGTTCTTCACCGGTCCTGACGATGCGGCAAGAGCCAGGAACCCGTTCTTCGAGGTGCTAATCGAGCGGGGAGCACGGGTGATTATCCTCGCGCTCGCCGTCGCCTGGCTCACCATAATCGTTCGTTATCGAGCCAGTGTGTGGATGGAAGACGAAGCTGCCAGCCGCATGATCCGCGGCGTATTGAGCGGCGTCATGATCCTGCTCGCCGCGGACTTGATCTGGCAAATGGCCAAGGCCCTTATTAACCGCCGTATCGAACGTGCCCGCGTCGAAGGCGGGGATGAAGCCACGCTCGCCCGCAGCGGTCGGCTTCTGACCCTGCTGCCGATCCTGCGCAATTTCCTTGCTTTGCTAATTCTTGCCATTGCAGTCATGATAGTTCTATCCGGACTTGGGATCGCGATCGGTCCTTTGATTGCAGGCGCAGGTATCTTTGGCGTTGCCATAGGCTTCGGCTCGCAGTCGCTGGTCAAGGACATCATCAGCGGCGTGTTCTACATCACTGATGACGCGTTTCGGGTCGGCGAATATATCCAGAGCGGTAGCTATAAAGGCACGGTCGAATCCATCGGCATCCGCTCCGTCAAACTGCGCCACCATCGCGGGCCGATCTTCACAGTTCCCTACGGCACCCTTGGCGCGGTGCAGAACATGAGCCGCGACTGGGTCATCGATAAATTCTTCATCTCGGTAAACTACGACGCAGACATCGCCAAGGTCAAAAAGCTGGTCAAGGGAGTAGGCGCGGCACTGCTCGAAGACCCTGAATTCGGGCCCCAGATCATGGAAACGGTAAAGATGAAGGGCGTGGAGGAGTTCGGCGATTATGGGATTAAGCTAAGCTTCAAATTGATGACGAAACCCGGTCACCAATCCACGATCCGGCGGCGGGCCTACGTGATGATCCGCGAGGCCTTTACCGAAAATGACATTGGATTTGCCTCACCGACAGTGCATGTCGCGAGCGGCGAGGAACGTTCGGCTGGGGCTGTAGCAGCGGCCACAAACGACGTCGTCGCCCGAAAGGGGGCTGCTGACGTTAATTTGAAATTGGTTGAGGGCCAAAGCTAGCTGTTGGCGAAACTAGGGGCTTGTCGCTGCGATGTCCCGCGATTGGCACTTTTCCGACGGACAGAGGGAAGACTCGTTGGGGATGCTTCGCACGGCCCCAGGATGATCACACTGCAATCGGCAAGTGACATCAAGATTTTGCGTAACCAAACGTTGCCGCGCCGTTGTAGCAAATGGATGCAATGACGGCACTTGGAAGATCACCGATGTCGAGTGGATGATCTTTCTCTTCTCGTTAGTGAACCAATTAACACAGACCTGAAAGGTTCAAAAAAATGACCGTATACGTTGCCGCAATTTCAGGACGAGGGATCGTTGCTTTTGACGCAGCAAGTGAGGATGAGGCAGTAGCGCGCCTAACGGACAGGGCGTTACGGAGGGACCTGCATGTGTTCCAAAACCAAGGCCGATCCCTCTGGGACGGCGTCTCGGAAATCAGTTTGCGCGAAGCGCTCCCGAACGAGGTTGAAACCTGGCATGCTAGACGCCCGATGGTCGGCCAATCGTCAGAACCCGATGAAAACGAGGATTGGCGCATCTTCCTGGTTCCGGTCGTCGATCCTACGAAATTCGCCGATGACGATGATGACCGAGACGATGGCGACTGAAACTCACGCTAGCTAAAAGTCCGTTAGAAAAAACGAGCCACGAATTTCGCTCCTTCGGATCTGGTAGTCTCGCAAGAAATGGTTTGCTCGTATCCGGTATCACTCAATCATGCGGCAATCCGCAACTATGCGGAGTCGCCGAGAAGATGCACGCCAGGGCGGCCCCCACTCGTACTGGCAAAATGTGAAAGATGTCATTGGATAGTGCGGTTCTCCGACACGGCCACAGCAATGCGCCATATAAGTTCAAGAGCCTCATCGGCAGCAGCCGGATCGCCATGTTTCCGCGCTTCGGCGGCTATTTTTTTCAGGTCGGCGATTAACCCAGCCCGTGTGACGAAATAGGCGCGTGTCGCTGTTTTAGGGTTCATCATCGAGGTAGATCACACCCGGCTCGCATGTTGGGGCCTCCGCCATAATGGAGCGTTCGGCGCCGGTTTCGTCGACGGCAAGCGTCTTTAGCTGTTTTTCCTCCTGGAACTGCTTGAGGGGTTTTGGGAGTCTGCTATGCGCGGGAGGCGGTAGACGCGTGGAGAACTGTGCTGTCCATTCTTCCACTGTGAGTTCGAGCACTTTTGTCGGCAGCGGCGCGGGACGGTGCATGACCTCGAGCTGCCGTGGAGACTCAAGTCCGAGGAGCTTCGCTTGCGCGGTGATCGCAGAGACGACAGCGGATGGGTTGTTGCATTGTCGGGCGAAAATAATGGCTTCATCGAGGTCGGCGACCAATGATGCGACCGTTTTCTCCGTGCGTTCGGCGGCACCCCCCTTGAGTTCGGCCACCCGTTGGGCCACCTGAACATTTCTTAACAGGCGGACGCCAGCTGACTCCGCGACGTTGCCTGTCGTGTGATAGACGGCCCCGTATGCCCTTGACGCAGCTTCGCCCCGGCTAATCGCCCGGGCGAAGGCTTCATGGCGCTGGTTCGAAAGCATCGGCATGACGCCAAAATACTGCCTACCAGAATTTCTGCCAAGTGGGTAACATCTTGGCACTAGCGACGAGGTCCCGGCCGGCTATACTGCCGGCCGCTCGCCGTATCAAGGCAATGCCTTTACACTCATCAGCGGCGCTGATTTGCTATCAGGTGCGAGGCAAATCGTCCTCATGCGTCGCAAGCATACTAGCCAAGGCCATTTGTTGCGGACTGAGCGTGATTGTTGCCGCATGCTCGCGATCGTATATCGACTGA
Organism: Phyllobacterium sp. 01N428; assembly: GCF_056399405.1. Classification (NCBI taxonomy): domain Bacteria; kingdom Pseudomonadati; phylum Pseudomonadota; class Alphaproteobacteria; order Hyphomicrobiales; family Phyllobacteriaceae; genus Phyllobacterium; species Phyllobacterium sp. 01N428. The sequence continues at coordinate 8,233 of NZ_JBFTRH010000014.1, read as the reverse complement.
ACTTCGTCGAGAAGTTTGTCCTTGTTCTCCAAAAGCAAAAGCGATGGATCTTTTTCGACCAGCGTTTTTGCAATCTCGGCTTGGCACATACCGATTGTTCTTGGCGCGATGTTGTTGGGTTCCCCTCGCACAAACTTCAGGAGCTCAACGTGAAACTCGTCCTTGGCCTCTTCGCCCATTTTTTCCATGCACGCGTCCCACTCTTCTTGTGTGTTAAAGCCCCAAAATTGCGGCTCGTGCTCGGATACAATGTCGGTATCAAATGCGTCGGCCAAAGCGTTTAGTATTTTTCCCGGGGCATTCGCACCATATCTGCTAAGGCAGGCGACAATGCCGTCATTGTCTATGTAGACCCACACATAGTTGCGACCGTCCGTTAGCAGTCTGGTCCTTTCGGTCGTTGATTCTAGGTGAATGTGTTCACGGACACCAAATTTCTCGAGGCGACCGTCAAACAGTTCATAAGCAGGTACTTTTTCAAGTAGGAGGTAATCTGTCGACATTTCAAACTCCTATCCCGTACTCGGGCGTTAGAAAAACAGGCGAAAATGACTACGCAGTGAGCTCTCGCGGGGGTTAGAACAATCGTCTGTCGCCATCGGGACGAGCTTCATAAATCTTTACTTTTGGCCATTTAACCCTTCCTTCGGTTGTGGGTGTCAGCATTGCGAGCCGGACCGTGGCGACACCCGCGCCAGGTTCAGCGATTTCAGCCGCCACGGCCTTGCTGCAAAGTTCCGCGTCGAGCCGGTCCAGGGCAGACAGGTAGAACTCATCTCCGCCATTGCGCAGGCCTGCATCGAGGCGCTTGATAGCCTCGTTTTCACGGCGTTGCTCCGCGGTGATGAAGGGACGGTCGAGGCGGGCCGGTTCGGGTTCGGCGCTGCGCTTGTCGGCCATGGCGCGCGCTGCTTTGATTAAAGCCGCCACCGAAAGATCGAGTTGGCGATCCCCGCCGGCAGGGAAGCCGGCCGCGCTTGCCCCCACAGCAATAGCGCGGCCCGGCTGACCCGTAGTTTCTCTTGAGTTTTGCTCTTCGCCGAAGGGCGCGCGGCACGGCCCAGCCGCCTGATGGGCGGCCGGCCGCGCGCCCTTGGTTCTTACATTGGTTTTGTTCGGCGACTCCGGAACAGTTGGCTGGTCACTTTCCGAACAGTTACTGTTCGGATGTTCCCGAACGGTTGGCGTACTATCACTGTTCGGCGATCCCCGAACAGTTGACGGCCTTGAACTGTTCGAGGCTTGTTGAACAGTTGGTGTACTAGTCCTGGCCTCGAACCCGTCGACGATCGCCTCGACGCGGTCCCACCGCACGCGGTAGCTCGGACGCTTTCCCTGTCCCCCATTGACGTTGTCGAAAAGCCGGTCCGGATTGCGTGGACTGCACAGACCGGTAATGGCCCATTGCACGGTGCCGACTGTATAACCGGTGACCCTAGCCAGCCGACGCATGCCAGGATCACAGCGGCCGTAGCAGCCGTGCATGTGGTCGATCAACGCAGCACCAACCTTGCGCTGGCTGTTCGCTAGGTCCGGCGCGATGGCTAAGGCTTTATAGGCGAGTGGCTTGCCGGTCAGCTTTCCGCGATGTCCCTTGCTGGTCACAATCGCCTCCACGGAAAGTGGATTGCCAAAGCCTGTGAACCGGACTGACGGGAGCATGTCCCTAGGGCCGGCTGGACTGGGCTTTCACTGCCATGGACCGTCGCTGGCCGCGCTGTCTGTGCTCCCCCAAGTGGCAAAAATTGGGTCATCTGGCTAAGTCCGAGGCAGCGATTAAGGTTGGCGTCCCTCCGCTTTGCGTCACTATTTCCCCCGACTGACGCCGGATTTCGTCACGGTGGATGCGCCGACCTATAGGCGTGTCTACAACCTTTAGTGTGCCATCCTGGGCTTGTCGGAACAGTGTCGACACGTGACGTCCGAGGATGCGCGACGCTGCGGCGAAGGTGTAGATGGTCTGTTCGGGAAAGTTGGATGGTGTGCGGCCCCTCATCGCTCACCTCCCTGTCCGCTCAGCGCTCAGGCGATCGCCGTCTTCGCTGAGGTAGCGCAAAATCTCGGAGCGCATGATAACCGGGCCGTGCACCGTCTGCCTTGTCGTGATGTTGCCTGTTTCTATTAGGCGGTAGATGGTTGACCTTGCCCGGCCAAGGACTCGCGCGGCTTGACTCGGCGTGTAGCAGAATTGGTCAAGGCTTGGCTCGGAGGTTCTAAAGACAGGCATATGATCGTCTCCGTAAGATAGTGGAAACGATCAGGAAGAGGATCGTCGCCGTAAAATTTTGAGAACGATCACGGACATTACACGTCAACGGGGGAAAATAAACAAGCGAGTGTGACGATCAAATCGGGATATTTAGCCGTCATTTATAGGGAAGTTGGTGAGAGCGGAAAGGTTTCCTCCAATGCCAGCAATCTCCGGTATTGTTTGAAGCAATCGCGCACGACTTTGTCTGTGATGTCAAAACGTTCGGCGACATCTCCGATAAGTCTTTTCCTGAGCGTCACCCGTTCGCCGATATGTGGCTTACCGAGCAATTCGTACACGGCTGTGGCGATCTCGCGGCGGGATACCAACCCCTTGCGACAGGTAACAGGGCCCGAACCGACAATCTTGTGGCCCCGCCGCCTGATAAACTTGCCGGTAACACCGGTTTTTACTTTGTTGCTTAATATGCGCGCTAACATACGGTATTCCGGATCACCGGACCTCCACAGTGCGAAAATGGTACGCACATAAACAGATTCAACATCGCCAAGGTCGGCAGCTGCCTTCAGAAAGGCTGCTCGAAGTTTTGCATTTCGCTTCATGCTACACCTCATCCTCCTTGGCGGCTGCGGCCCCCAGTTTGGGCGTGGCCTCGGTCCTATTGTCCGTGCCTCCACTGCAGTAATTCGCCCATGTATTCATCACTACCCGCCGCCGTTCGAGGGCATCTGAGCGCCGATACGCTGCCTCCGTAGCGTCGCCGACGCGATGGGCGAGCGCCTGCTCGATGACCTCGCGGGGGAAGGGCGTGCAGTCGCCAGCCCAGTCACGGAACGACGACCGGAACCCGTGGATGGTTGTTGCCTCTTTCGCCTTCATGCGCCTGAGCAGCATTTCTATGGATGCGGCGCTGATTGGTTTCTTTGGCTTTTGGCCAGGAAAGACAAAATCGTTTTGGCGCGCCGCAGCCAAGAGTTCGATAATGTCCATGGCACGCGGTGACAGCGGCACTCGGTGCTCCTTGCCTGCCTTCATCCGTTCTTTTGGAATGGTCCAGACTTTACGGTCGAGATCAATCTCGTTCCAACGCGCGTTGACTGTCTCGCCGCTGCGAGTCGCGCAGAGGATCGTGAATTCGAGGGCTTGGGCCGCTACGCCAACTGATGACTTCAGCCGCTCCATAAAGTCGGGTACTCCGGCATAGGGCAGGGCGCGATGGTGTCCGCGGGTGAGTTTCTTCCGCTGCGGCAGGATCGCGTCGAGGCCGTTCTTCCATTGCGCCGGGTTCTTGCCCTCGGGCCGCCAGCCTTGCGCCTCGGCGAAGGCAAGCACTCGTTCGATTCGTCCGCGTAGTCGCGACGCGGTCTCGGCTTTCGTCTGCCAAACCGGTTTCAGTACCTTGAGGACGTCGGCCGTGCCAATCTCGTCCACCCGCTTTTCAAGGATTGGGGCACAATAGGCTTCGCCGAGCGTCATCAACCACTGCGACCGGTGCTTGGCATTCTTCCATACTGCGAGTCGTTGCTCGTCGAGGAACAGCCCGACCGCCACGGCGAATGTCGGCACCGCTTGTCGGCGCGCTTCTACGAGCGGATTCAGGCCCTTGCCGATTTGTTTGCGACAGGTTGCCGCCTTCTCCCGGGCATCGGCAAGGCTGACGGAGGGATAGGCGCCGAGGCCCATAACCGTACGCTTGCCGGCCTTCTTCCACATGAACACCCACGACTTGGTGCCGGTCGACGAGACCTGCAGCCCGAGGCCGCCCCCGTCGCCATATCGTCCGGATTCTGTCTCGCCCTTGACTTCCGCCGTCGTGAGTTTGTTGAGATTTCGCGCCATACCGCTTGCACCTTTAACTGTACCTTTGTGGTGCAATCATATGCTATGGTTCGCTACGATGTAAGATCGTCAAGGCGACAAAACGCCCACAAACATTGGATTTTGCAACGATCTGCAATTCGGCTCTGGCGGACTCCCTCTCCGCCATTTATTCTGCCTGATCACCAGCACCCTTTATTTTTGTGCAGTGCAGCAACTTTCCTTTCGCACTTGCGTTATAAGCAATTGGCGCCATTGTGGTCGCTGACGGGAAAGGATGCCTTCATGCGCAACATAGCCGACACGATCAGACGCCTGAACGTAAATCGCATGCCGGCAGGCATCGTTGATGCGGGGGGCAGTACACGCCTCAAAGCACTTGTGGATTTTGGCCAGAACCCCGGCGAATTACGGGCATGGCACTATATTCCGGCAAGCTTCAAGCCAGGCTCGCCTCTGGTCGTAGTTCTCCATGGCTGCACGCAAACGGCCGCCGGCTATGATCGCGGCTCGGGATGGTCAGAATTGGCTGATACGCACGGGTTTGCCCTGCTGTTTCCCGAGCAGCAGCGCGGCAACAACGCGAACCTCTGCTTCAACTGGTTCAACCCCGGCGACGTAAGTCGGGCACAGGGCGAAGTGGAGTCGATCCGTCAGATGGTCGTGGCAATGTCGGCGCGCTATCCGATCGATCGGTCGCGTACATATATAACTGGTCTTTCGGCGGGTGGCGCCATGGCCGCCGCAATGCTGGCAACCTATCCGGAACTGTTCAAGGCAGGCGCGATCATCGCCGGCCTGCCGTTCGGTACGGCATCCACCATCCCTGAGGCGTTTGACCGCATGCGCGGCCATGGTTTGCCGGAAAGCCGGGCATTGGCCGAGAAGGTCCGCAAAGCCTCCGGTCATGCGGGTTCCTGGCCGGCGATATCCGTTTGGCATGGAAGCGCAGATACAACGGTCGATCCTGTCAATATGGAAGCGATCATTGGCCAGTGGTGGCACTTGAGCGACCTCGATGATGCGCCGACCATCACTTCGCTGACCCAAAAACACCAGTGCAGGACATGGCGGGATGTGAACGGTGTCGCATGCATCGAGGCACATACGATCAAGGGCATGGCCCATGGCACGCCCATCAAGACCGGCGGCATTGACGGGTATGGGGCGGCAGGTCCTTTCATGCTCGATGTGGGCATTTCCTCGACATGGCATATCGCCGATTCCTGGAACCTGATCACTGAAACCGAACGGCAGAAAGTCGAAGCAATCGAGCCGGCGCTTGAAGGGATCGGCGTCAACGACGCTCGCGGCGGCGATCAGGCTGTCGGCAGCGTCATTGAAAACGCGCTTCGCGCTGCGGGCCTGATGCGATAGGGCACTATCCGACTTTTCGGTCCATCGCCGGGAGAAAGCCATTCCCGCCGAACCGGCCGCGTTCGCAACAATGACGTCGCGCGGGAACAAATAGGGACGTTACAGCTTCTAGTGATACGGCTGGCAAATCATGGCCAGCCAAAAGCAAAGCTTGACACCTTAAGGAGGTTTCTATGGGACGCGGTATTCTTCTTTGGCTGCTCGGAGTTCCGATCCCGATCATCCTGCTTCTCTTCCTGTTCATGCGATAGGAGCGAAGCATGTCATTTACCGATATAAATTCAGGTACGGACACGACTGTCGAGTCGAGTTCGAGCGCCGTGAGCTGGGGGCCGATTATCGCGGGCTCAGTGACGGCGGCAGCGGCGTCGGTTTTGCTGACGTTGCTCGGATCAGGCCTGGGGCTGACCATCGTGTCGCCCTGGGCGTCGCAAAGTGCTTCGCTGACGACCTTTGCCGTATCGACGGCGATATGGCTGATCCTTATTCAGTGGTTGTCGTCGGGACTGGGTGGCTATCTGACCGGCCGCCTCAGGACCAAGTGGACGGGCGTTCACACCAACGAGGTATATTTTCGTGATACTGCCCACGGCTTCATCGCATGGGCCTTGGCGACACTGTTCGTCGCAGCCTTGCTGGGCAGCGCCGTCACGTCGACCATCAGTACCGGCGTAAAGGCGGCGTCCAGCGTTGTCTCGGGCACCGCGAATGCTACCGCTTCCGCGGCCGGCGCTGCGGCCAATGATACATCGGTGTCGTACTTTGTCGACAGCCTGCTGCGGCCTGCCACGCCGGCAACCGCGACTTCCCCGGACAGCGCTAGTCAGGCGGCCGGAGAAGTCTCGCGCATACTGCTGAACGCCGCGACAACAGGCACGCTTCCGCCGGATGACCGCAATTATCTGGACCAGGTTGTGGCTTCTCGTACCGGACTGAGTGAAGCCGATGCCAAAGCAAGGGTTGATGCTGTTCTGGCGCGCGCCGACGAAGCGAAGAAGGCGGCCGCAGAAGCCGCTGACAAGGCCCGCAAGGCGGGTGCCACTGCAGCCTTCATGGCGGCGTTCTCGCTGTTGATCGGCGCATTCATTGCGAGTGTCGCGGCGGCTCTCGGTGGTCATCATCGCGATACAGATGAAGAAACCAACCTAGCCGCGACGAACAAGGCCTATAAGTAAAGCCTCAAGCCTGGCGCGCCCAAACCGCGCCAGGCAATTCAATCCGGTTTTGTCAGCATGCTGCAGGAATCGGATTGAATCTCGACGCCAAAGCGACGATTCTTGATGCAGGCTGAAACTTGAGAGTGCCTGCCATGACAACGCACCAATACTATATCTTTGATACGGCTGCTGGCTTTTGCGGCATCGCCTGGAATGATATCGGCATTACCCGTTTTCAACTCCCGTCGCGCACAGCCGAGGCAACGGAGCGTAACCTGTTGCGCCGCATTCCCGATGGAACGCCGGCGAGCCCTCCGGCTGAGATAACCGCCGCAGTCGCCGAGGTGAAGCGCTATTTTTCCGGCGAAGAAACCGACTTTTCCAGTTTGACACTCGATCTTGGCGAACAGGACCCGTTCTTCAAAGAGGTTTACGCTGCGGCACGGCGCGTTGGTTGGGGTGATACCACCACCTATGGTGCATTGGCGAAGCAGCTTGGCGCCGGACCTGAAGCTGCGCGCGACGTCGGCGTCGCCATGGCGAAAAACCCGGTCGCGCTGATTATTCCCTGCCATCGCGTCCTTGCCGCGGGTGGCAAGATCGGTGGCTTTTCGGCGCCAGGCGGGTCTACCGCAAAAATGCGCATGCTTGAGCTTGAAGGCGTTCAGGTTGGCCCGGCACCAGCCGCGCAACAGTCATTTGGCTTCTAGGAACCGGCGAGGCGCGCTTCGGCGTTCACCGTACGAGGGAGCATTGCATGAACATTGTAATCCTGTCGGGCACCGGGTCGAAGGGCTCGCACTCTTCAAAGCCGAGACCGCGATAAAGGGCAATTGCCTCGTTCATGTAGGTGGCAGTCACAAGTCGCGCTGTGGTCGCGCCCTGTTCCCGCATGGCATTCATCACGGTCGTCATAAGCGCGAGCCCGACGCGTTTGCCACGCAGCTGCGGCTTTACATATAGTTTGTGAACTTCTCCGATGCCGTCACCTTCATCGGTACAGCCCACGCAACCGACGGCCTCGCCGCCAATATGGGCAATGAAGAAATCGGCGCCGTCTTCTGAAAATTTCGCCATGAGGTCCTGCGGTGAAGCGCCGAAATAAGCGGCGACGACGTCGTGGAACGGCATGCCGGCGCCGGAATTGATATCTGTATCCCATGCTCGGAGCGCGCTGACGAACTCCCTTGCGACTTCGAAGTCGGAAATGTCCCGCGCCCGCCTGATCGTTATGTCTGCATCCATCCGTTTTCTCCTGGAAGAGAAGTTATCACGGCCTGCGAAAATCGAAACAGGATCAATTTTGGCTTTCCGGCGTACTGGGGCTTGCTTTCCGTCAGCCGCGCCCCTCCTGGCCGTCATCCCCGGGCCCTCTTTAAGCGCATTCCCGCCTTCGCCTCACCATCCCCCACGCGCCATTCTTGCCACCATCATCCTCGGGCCCTTGTCCCGAGGATCTACCCTTGTAACAGCCGATGGCTGGAGAACTCATCCACGCAGGCATGGATCCTCGGGACAAGGGCCCGAGGATTGTTTCTTCGAGATGATGTAATTTTGGAATGCGGCTGCGGGCTCTGTTACAGCCCGCAGCCGCTGTCGCAGGCGACCGTCCGAGGAAAGGGTTGCACCCGTCGTCATCAGGGCTCCCTGCGGCATGCTGCCATCGCTT
>NZ_JBFTRH010000013.1:0-13756 GCF_056399405.1 Phyllobacterium sp. 01N428 | reverse complement strand
CCTACTTCCCTACTTCCCTACTTCCCTACTTCCCTACTTCCCTACTTCCCTACTTCCCTACTTCCCTACTTCCCTACTTCCCTACTTCCCTACTTCCCTACTTCCCTACTTCCCTACTTCCCTACTTCCCTACTCGCCCTCCAGCATCTCCTTGACGGCCGTCGCGAGCTGTTTCAATGAGAACGGCTTCGGCAGGAATCCGAACTTTGCATCCTCGGGTAGATTGCGGGCAAAGGCGTCCTCGGCATATCCCGACACGAAGATGAATTTTATGTCGCCATATTCCTTGCGCAACTCGCGCAGCAGTGTCGGGCCGTCCATTTCCGGCATCACCACGTCCGACACGATAATATCGACCTTGCCGCCAAGTTCCTTCATTACCTCCAGCGCCTCGACGCCGCTGGAAGCCTCGTGCACCGTATAGCCGCGCGACTGCAGCGCACGCAGCCCGCCCATGCGCACCGCATCCTCGTCCTCGACGAGGAGAACCGTCGCCGAGCCTGAAAGGTCGGTTGCCTTTTCCGCCTTCTTCTCGCGTTTCGGCGCTTCTGCGGCGATCACCTCGCCATCGGCATTGACAGTCGCGGCCTGCTTCTCCTCCAGATAGCGCGGCAGGAATATGCGGAAGATCGTGCCCTTGCCGGGCTCGGATTCGCAGTGGATCGAACCGCCGGTCTGCTTGATGATGCCGTAGACCATGGAAAGGCCGAGGCCCGTCCCCTTGCCCACCTCTTTTGTGGTGAAGAACGGCTCGAAGATCTTGGCGATGACCTCCGGCGGCATGCCGGTGCCGCTGTCGGCAACCTCGACCAGCACGTAGTCCCCCGGAACGAGATCGCGGTAATTGAGCTCGGCAGATTCGGCCTCGCCGACATTGCGGGTGCGGATGATGAGGTCGCCGCCATCCGGCATCGCATCGCGTGCATTGACCGTCAGATTGACGACCACCTGCTCGAACTGGCCAAGATCGGCCCGTACCGGCCAAAGGTCTCGGCCGTGCTCGATCTTGAGGTTTACTTGCGTGCCGGCAAGCCGCGTCAGCAGCATACGCACATCGGCAATCACGTCGGTGAGGTTGAGAACCTCCGGCCGCAAGGTCTGACGGCGCGAGAAAGCGAGAAGCTGGCGCACCAGCGATGCGGCGCGGTTGGCATTCTGCTTGATGTTCATGATGTCGGCGAAGGACGGATCGGACGCGCGGTGATTGGACAGGAGCAGGTCCGACGACATGATGATGGCGGTCAACACATTGTTGAAATCGTGGGCAATACCGCCGGCCAACTGGCCCACGGCCTGCATTTTCTGGCTCTGGGCCATCGTGGCCTCGAGTGCCTTTTGTTCCGTCGTCTCGACGACCGAAACGATGGCGGCTTCCTCGGCGCCGTCCTCAGATCCCGCATCGAACACCGGGCTGATGTAGAAACGCAGATGGCGTTCCTCATTGCCCGGAACGACCGTATCGACCGGCGAAATCTCGGCCTGACCGGCAAATGCAGCCGCAAGTGCCCGGTCAAAGGCTTCCCGGTCGCGCTCGTGCACCACGGTCTCCAGCGGGATGCGCCGGTCGATGTCGTCACGGTCGACGATGGGCGCGAACAGACCGAGGAACCGCGCATTGGTACGCAGGATCTTGCCTGTGGCATCGACGGCTGCAATTGCCATCGAGGCGGAATTGAAGAAGCGCGTGAACCGCACTTCCGCCGCGCGCAACGCGGCCGAGTTGTCCTCGCCCTCGGCGCGGTTGAGAACGATCGTGCGGCTCGGGCCCCGCCTTCCGTCGCGCTGCACCTGTACGCGGTGATAAAAACGCACGGCGAGACTCTGGCCGTTGGCCTTGGCAAGGTCGAGGTCGATCACCGTATTGCGGCTGGTGCCGGGCTCGGTCTTGACCGCATTGATCAGCGCCATGCCATTGCCGGCGACGATCTCGCGAACCATCATCGAACCCGGCGTAAACCGCGTCAGATCGACGCCGAGCCATTCGGCGAGCGTCGCGTTAATGTAGATGATGCGCCCGTCAGGATCGGCGGAGAAAAAACCGGCAGGCGCATGATCGAGATGGTCGATCGCTTCCTGAATGTCCTGGAAATAGCGCTCCTGCTCGGCGCGCTCGGCCGAAATATCGGCGATCTGCCAGGCATAGACCGGGGCGGTCTGGTCAGGAATGCCGGCGACGGGGCGCGCCTTGATGCGGTACCAGGTCGGGACCGGTTCGCGCGACGGATCAAGCGGACGCGACAGCCTGAGTTCTTCCTGCCCGGAAATGCCGTCGCGCACGGCATTGGCGAGACGGTAGATGGGATCTGAGGCGGCAGCCTCCCCGGAAAGAATATGCTCGATCGGGCGGACATCATTGGAGTTGGTGACACCCGTCAATTGCGCATAGGCGCGGTTTGCGTAGACGATGCGCCCCTTCTGGTCGCAAACGACGGTGCCTTCGGGCAGCGTATCGACAAAGGCGCGTGTCAGCTCGTCGCTCGTGCCACGCGGGGTGAACTGGATGACGTTGATCGCCGAGCCGAAAAGATAGAAAACGCCGGTCATGGCCAGCGTGCCGAGCAGTCCGAGCAGGAACTGTTGCCCCAACTGGTCCCGGTAAATGAAGTATAGGATCGAAACGCCGACGAGCAGCACACCGAGGATAACGAGACGCAGACCCGCCTTGTTCGACTTGGTATTCGCAATGATCGGTTCTGGATAAAGATCGCTGTTCGTTTCTTGAGACATGCGTCTCAAACCCCTTTTTACCTCACAATCGCCGCCACGGCCCTGGCTGCGCTGTCTCGCTTCGAATCGTTTGGATCATATCTTTTCGGCGCTATAAACCCTATCTTTCAAATGCGGGGCGTTCGTCCACTACTCGTTGGCTGACTGCCGATTCCATATCCCCGCCGGGCGGATGCTTCCGGCTAATGATTTATCCCAGGGTAGACTGACGGCATCAGGGTTGCGGCGGGCATTGGCTCGCACTAGTGTCACGCAAAGTATTGCGTGGAAGCCCATGTCGGGGAACAGGTTTTGGGCTCGGAGACCTTAAAGGAGAGTTCGTCATGAACGCTTGGCTCGCCCCTATCGTCGGTGACACAGCCGCCCCCATCGTCGGTTTTGTCCTGCTGTTCCTCCTGGTGATCCTGCTGTTGCTGATCGTTTTCGCCATCTTGCGGCGGGCAACCGGCGGAACCTTCGTCGCCGGCGGCCGCAACAGGCAGGTGCGCCTCTCAGTGACTGACGCGGCAGCCGTCGACAATCGCCGGCGTCTCGTGCTCGTACGGCGCGACGATGTGGAACATCTCATCCTGATCGGCGGCCCGAGCGACGTCGTCATCGAGCAGAATATCCGCCAGTTCGCAAAGCAGCCCTCGCGCAACGAAACAATAGCACCGCCGGTTTCCGCGCCCGCGGCCGAGCCGAAGCGCCCAGTGGCGGTGGAAGAACCGCAGCCGGAGCCGATTGCTCCGATCGCCGCCCCGGAACCGGTCGCGCCCGCCGCAGCCCCCGCTCCGCACCGTCCTGCGCCAACGGCGCAGGCCGCGCCGCAGATCCCCTTGCGCCCGGCACCGCCCCAACAGCGTCCGGTCGCGCCGCAGCGGGATTTGCGTCTCGCCGAACCACCGAAGCATGCGCCGGCCGCCGTTCCCGTTCCTCCGCTGCCCGCAGCAGCTGGAGCCGCTCGCGTCGCAACGGTTGCGACGGCAGTAGAGGCCCCCTCCTTCGCCGCACCCGCCGTCGAGACGCCAGCCGTCAGTGCGCCTGCGGCCGAAAACGGTGTCTGGCCCCGCGTCATGCGCCAGGCATCCGCTCCGCAACCGCCAGCGCCGAAGATGGACTCGCCTTCGCCCGCACCCGCAGGCGAGCGCCCTTCGGAACCGCGCACGACCACCGCCGCAGCTTTTCCCTTCGCCGTACGCAATGAACCCGCCTCGGCTGCGCCTGCACCTTCGGCCTATAAGGAACCGACGCTCGAAAACGTCGGCCCTGCCGAGACGGTGGAGCCCGACGTGACGCTCGGCGAGATCGATTTCTCCGAGGCCTTCGAGGCGGATCTTGAAAGCGAGCTCAACATTGCACCCGGCAAGGACGAGGCTCCCAGGAAAGCCGACAATATCGAGGACGAGATGGAGCGTCTCCTTGGCGAACTCTCCAAGCCCGAAAAACGATAGACCGTATAAAAACGAAAGGCCCGGAAAACCGGGCCTTTCTCTGGTGCTTTGATATTCTCCGCTCAGTCGTCGCGGTAAACTTTCTCGCGTCGTTCGTGACGTTCCTGGGCTTCGATAGAAAGCGTTGCGATCGGCCGTGCATCAAGACGCTTCAGGCTGATCGGATCCCCGGTCTCCTCGCAAAAGCCGTAGGTTCCGTCGTCGATACGCTGCAAAGCGGCGTCGATCTTCGAGATGAGTTTGCGCTGGCGGTCACGGGCGCGCAACTCGATCGCGCGGTCAGTTTCGGACGAGGCGCGATCGGCTATGTCCGGCAGGTTGGCGTTTTCCTGCTGCAGGATCTCGAGCGTTTCGCGCGCCTCCCGCAGAATGTCGTTTTTCCAGTTGATGAGTTTTTCACGAAAATAGGATTTCTGCCGATCACTCATGAAGGGCTCGTCATCCGTGGGCTTATAGTCAAGATCGATCAGTTCATTCATCTTTGAATCACCCTGCACCTATGAGACGCGAGGAGGCCTATATAGGTCGTGTCACATGGGCACACAACTACAAAAAGACATGTAAATCCCAGAAACAAATGGCAGGAATTTGCTCAATTTATTGGCAAAATTGGCAGGATGTTCGAATTTTCTGCACCGAAATGATTGGTTTTCGGGGCCAAACGCGGCCTTTTATAGCTCTTACACTCTACTGGGAGTTGTAGCTTGCACTTCCAAAACGCATGCAGCACAGAATTTCCGCAGGCGCCTTTTGCACAATTATTTGATTATTTTGACATTTGCGCCACAGCTGAATCCAGCAATTGCGTCTTTTGAAGAAGCATGCAACCACTTCTAACGGGCATCATAGCGCTGGGAAATCGATAGATGAGTCAGGTCTTTTTGTTGCGGCATGCAAAAGCGCTCTGGCCTTCCGCCGGTCAGAAGGATTTTGACCGTGCCCTCGATATTGCCGGCATCGAAGCTGCCAAGGTCGTTGGCGAGGAACTGAAGCGGTCTGGATTTCGGCCTGAAATCGTCCTGTGTTCACCTGCAATCCGGGCGCGGCAAACCCTTGAATATATCGCTCTCGAACCACCCTTTATCCTTGACGACGCCGAAAAGCTCTACTCGGGCGGCGCCGATGGCTACCTTTTGAGCGTGCGCATGGCCGGCCTCGAACACGAAACCGCCAATTCCGTCATGCTTGTCGGCCACAATCCCATGATGGAGGAGCTTGCGATCGCGCTCATAGACCAGGCAAAGTCACCGGCACACCCTGACCTGGTATCGGGTTTCCCCACCGCCGGTCTCGCCGTCATCAGTTTTGACGCCCCTCTCGCCGAAATTAACCCGGGAACCGGTATGCTTCAGGCGTTCTTCTCACCCGCCGAACATCACCTCTAAGACGTCAATTCCTTGCCATCGACCGGGCTTCGTCCCATATGGCTGAAACTGTGACCGCGCCATGGGACGATAGAATTGGGAACACTGACGACATTTACCGACGAAGCCAAAATTGCGCTCGATACATTGGCCGACCGGACCAGCGCGCTCGTTTCGCCGTCGCTGCGCCTCGGCGTAACCGGCCTTTCGCGTGCCGGCAAGACAGTCTTCATCACCGCCCTCGTCCACAATCTGATCCATGGCGGCCGGTTGCCGCTGTTCGAAGCGCAGAAATCCGGACGCATCGCCCGCGCCTATCTGGAGGAGCAGCCGGATGATGCCGTGCCGCGCTTCCAATATGAAGAACACCTCAAGGCACTGATCGACGACCGCATCTGGCCGGAATCGACGCGGGCCATTTCTGAACTCCGTTTGACGATCGAATATGAATCCGCATCGATGTGGAATCGCATGTTTTCCGGCGGCAAGCTCTCGGTCGATATCGTCGACTACCCGGGCGAGTGGCTGCTCGACCTGCCGCTTCTCGGTAAATCCTACAGTGAGTTTTCGAAGGATTCCTTTGAGTTGGCTCAACTCGCCAGCCACCGCGATGTCGCGACCGACTGGCTCCAGGAGGCAGCCGGCGCCGAGGCCGATGGCCCGGCCGACGAAATGCTGGCGCAGAAGTTGGCGAAAAGCTTCACCGCGTATCTGAAGGCGGGCAAGGCGGACGAACGGGCGCTTTCGACCCTGCCGCCCGGCCGTTTCCTGATGCCGGGCGATCTCGACGGTTCGCCCGCACTTACCTTCGCGCCGCTTCCCGGCCTTGCCGATGGCAAGCATCGACCCGGGACACTTGCCGCCATGATGGAGCGCCGCTACGAGGCCTACAAGACCCATGTCGTCAAGCCGTTCTTCCGCGAGCATATCGCCCGCCTCGACCGCCAGATCGTTCTTGTCGATGCCATGCAGGCCATGAATGCCGGTGCGGCCGCGGTAGCGGATCTCGAAAGGGCGTTGACGGAAATTCTCTCATGCTTTCGCCCTGGCAGCACAAACTTCCTGACAGGACTGGTGCAGCGGCGCATCAGCCGCATCCTCGTTGCCGCAACCAAGGCCGATCATCTCCACCATGAAAGCCACGACCGGCTCCAAGCCATCGTGCGCCGGCTCGTCGACCGCGCGGTGAGCCGGGCCGATTTTTCGGGTGCAAGCGTCGATGTGCTCGCCATGGCCGCCGTTCGAACGACGCGCGAGGCAACCGTGACGCAAGGCAGGGAGGTATTGCCCGTGATCGTTGGTACGCCCTTGAAGGGCGAGACGATCAATGGCGAGACATTCGACGGCAAGACTGAAACTGCCATATTTCCCGGTGACTTGCCGGCAAAACCGGATTCAATCTTTGAAGCTCCGGACCGCCCCGCTGACGATCCGGCCATTCGCTTCGTTCGCTTCCGGCCACCCAAGCTTGAACGCACCGCCGAGGGTATAACACTGTCGCTGCCGCATATCCGGCTCGATCGCGCCCTACAGTTCCTCATCGGAGATCGCCTCGCATGACGGACCAGAACTCGCGCAAGCCCGCAGCCTTTCGCCTCGACCCAGCAGCTGCGCCGGAAACACGACATGCTGCCAGTGCGCCGAAATCCCAGGCGCGCCGCCCGACAGCGATCAAGGATGTTGCTGTGATTACGCCGGCTGCCGTCGACGTCTTCGACGCCGATGACGCCGTTGCCAATGAGCTCGACGCGCTGACGCCGCCGCCCGCCCTTGCCCGCAAGTCGCGCTTTTCTTTCGCATCGCTCTTCACCGGCGCACTCGGCATCCTGGTATCGCTTGCTCTGGGGTTATGGGCCGACAATCTTATCCGCACCTTGTTTGAACGGGCGCCCTGGCTCGGCTGGCTGGCGCTTGCCGTCGCTTTCCTTGCGGCATTTGCACTTGTGGGAATCGTGCTGCGCGAGGGTCTCGCCCTGCGCCGGCTGGCGTCCGTGCAGCATTTGCGCGAAGAGGCAGCGAAAGCCGCCGAGGGCAATGACAGCCGCGCAGCAAAGGCCGTCGTCGGCAAGCTCGTCGCCATCGCCGAGACGTTGCCGCCCACGGCCAAGGGCCGCGCGCTTCTCCACGATCTGCGCGACGAGGTCATCGATGGTCGCGACCTCATCCGCCTCAGCGAAACCGAGTTGCTGCGCCCGCTCGACCGCCAGGCACGCGACATGATCCTTGCTGCCGCCAAGCGCGTCTCCATCGTCACCGCGGTCAGTCCGCGCGCTCTGGTCGATATCGGCTACGTCGTGTTCGAATCCGCGAGGTTGATCCGGCGCCTGTCGGAACTTTACGGCGGCAGGCCCGGCACGCTCGGCTTTCTGCGGCTGACCCGCAATGTGATCGCGCATCTTGCCGTCACCGGTACCGTTGCCATGGGCGACTCGATCATCCAGCAATTGGTCGGCCATGGGCTTGCCGCAAAACTTTCCGCGCGCCTCGGCGAAGGTGTGATCAACGGCCTGATGACGGCGCGCATCGGCATTTCGGCAATGGACCTAGTGCGGCCATTTCCCTTCAATGCCGAACGGCGCCCGAATATCGGCGATTTCATCGGAGATTTGGCCCGTATCGGCGGAACGAAAAAGGAATAGTGCCTCGTTCGCCAATTATTGGTTGCAATCTTGGTCGCGACACGTTTTCTGTGGACGGCAACTTTCCGTTAACCATTCCGGACCATGATCGCCCCACGTACCTATTCCAATGATTTGTGTCGAGTCCCGCCGATGAAGAGAAGCGCAACAGCCGCTGCCCTGTCCCTGTTCGCCTGCGCGCTTCTCGCGCCATCGGCGCAAGCAAGGGACAACGATGCCGAGTTCTTCCGTACGGTCGAGGGTCAATGGACCGGACCGGGCGAGATCGTCGCCGGTAAATACAAGGGCACGAAATTTACCTGCACCCTTGACGGAACAACGCCGGCAGAAAAGCCGGGCATGACGCTCGACGGCAGCTGCCGCGTCGGCATCTTCAACCAGCCGATGAAGGCAACGGTCATCCGCTCCGGCAATAGCTACAAGGGCACCTTCCTTGACGGCTCCGCCGGCAAGGGCCTCGATATTACCGGCGGCAACGTCGCCGGCGACCGCGTCGTTCTTTCGATCAGCCGAAAGCAGCTCACCGGCGCGATGCAGGCAAAATTCACCAGCGACAACACGATGAACGTGACGATATCCGTTCGCCTTGAAGACCAGCTTATTCCGGTTGTCGGGGTTTCCTTGAAGCGCGTCGATTCGGTGGCTGTCGGAAGTATCGCAAAGAACTGAGCCTTCGGCCCTCTTCGCTTACGCAATACCTTCCCTTCTCCATCACCTCGCGTTGCCGCGGGCCGGCCCGGCATCAATTGTAGCGCCTCAAGCCCCTTCGTGCCACCAGTCTGAATCGTCCAGCGCTTCCTCAACCCCGGTCTTGTCGCAACGAGCTAGCCAATGCGACACGGGCTTGCCGTCAACCACCAGATCCGGCGCGATATCGGCGAGCGGGACGAGCACGAAGGCCCGCTCGGTTATGCGCGGATGCGGCAGGACCAGGGACGGGCTCGCGAAAATCTCGAATCCGGCATAGGCAAGCACGTCGATATCGATGATGCGCGGTCCCCAGCGCTCGATGCGTTCGCGCTTCATCTCTTTCTCGATGTCGAGGCAGGTCGAAAGCAGCGCCTCGGGCTCAAGCTCGGTCAAAACCTCGGCGCAGGCATTATGGAACGAGGCTTGGTCGGTCTTGCCCCAGGGCGGCGTTTTGTAAACCGGCGAAACAGCGACGACATCCGTGTCCTCGCGTCCATCAAGCGCACGCAGTGCCTGCGCCATGGCCACCACAGGGTCGCCGATATTGCCGCCGAGGCCAAGCCAGGCCCTTTGCATGGGTTGCTTCATCGGCGTTTCCGCCGCGCAGCAAGCATCGCATCGGCGAGCGCAAGGGCGCTACGGTTCATTGCCACATTGTGCACGCGGAAAATATCGGCGCCGGCGAGACGAAGCATAGCCGAGGATGCGGCCGTCGCAACGTCGCGCTGCTCCCCCTCGCCGCCCGACGTTGCGCCGAGAAAGCGCTTGCGCGACGTTCCGGCGAGGAACGGATAGCCGAATGCCTCAAGTTCGGCGAACCGGTCCATAAGCGCGATGTTTTCCGCGGTATCCTTGGCAAAGCCGAAACCGGGATCAAGGACGATCTGCTCGCGGGCAACGCCGGCAAGCTTGGCGATTTCGAGCGAGCGATTGAGAAACGCGAACTGGTCGACAATGACGTCCGGATCGCGCTCGCGTTCGCGCCCAGTATGCATGATGACGAGACCCGCGCCTGTCTCGGCGGCAAGGTCGGCGATGGCAGGCTCCCGCTGGACGCCCCACACATCGTTGACAATATGGGCGCCGGCGCGAACGGCAAGCCGCGCCGTCTCTTCGCGATAGGTATCGACGGAGATGATGATGTCGCTTTCCTTCACGAGGGCCTCGATGACCGGCAGAATCCGCGACTGCTCCACATGCGGTTCTACCCGCGTTGCGCCCGGGCGGGTCGATTCGCCGCCGACATCGATGATATCGGCGCCTTCGGCAATCATCTGCCGGGCTCCGGCAAGCGCCTGGTCCAGGGAATAATGCTGGCCGCCATCGGAAAAGGAATCCGGCGTAACGTTGAGGACGCCCATGATCAGGGCGCGGTTCCCAAGCGTTAGCGTGCGGCCATGCCCGAGCTTCCAATTCCAATCCATCGCCTTACTCCCTTCACATTCCCCTGTTTTTGAACAGAACGCGCACGGCGTCAATTCATCCGCAATGTTTTTGACGATAGGGTCTGGATCGGGCAGACTTGGCCGGAACACAGGAACAGATCATGCGTATTTTTGCTAAAGCTGCAGCGTTTGCCACAGCGATCGTCCTTGCAGCACAGCCTGCCAACGCAGCGACGGTCCTGCGCAGCTATGAATACTTCAACCTGAACGGCAAGACGGCAGCGGATCTTGACCGCGAGCTATACCGCCGCGGGCCGGTCCTGCAGAAAACCGGGCAGCGCCATCCGGGCATGACCAAGATGCGCTTCGAAAGCCGCATCAAGTACGGCTCCAATGGCAAGACCTGTCGTGTGGTCGACGCGACAATCATCGTCCATGCGCATGTCTACCTGCCGCGCTGGGCGCAGCGGCGCACCGCGCCAGCCGATCTTGCAATGATCTGGGACACACTGTCAGCCGATATCAAGCGGCACGAGGAAAGCCACATCTCCATTGCCCGCACCGCGGCGGGCAACATGGAACGCCAGATCGAAGCGCTGCCCTGGCGCAGCGACTGCGCGACATTGAAGAACGATATCAGCACGCTGACCGCGAAACTTATGAAGCAGCACGACCTTGCCCAGGTGCAGTTCGACAAGGTCGAGGCGCTCAATTTCGAAGACCGCTTCGGGCGGCTATTGAGCTACCGCCTGATCCGCGAGTTTGGCAAGACGCCGTAACCGGGCCTAGTTGGCGACGCCGAGCTTCTTCTGCAGACTTGTCGACGACGTCGTGTACTGGAAGACGATCCGCTCACCTGGGCTGACGATGTGCTTTGCCGCCTGTGTCATCAGGGCGGCTTCGTGGAAGCCGGAAAGGATGAGCTTCAGCTTGCCCGGATACCAGTTGATATCGCCGATGGCGAAGATGCCCGGTTCCGACGTTTCGAAGTTCTCGACATTCACCGGAATGAGATTCTCATGCAGATTAAGCCCCCAATCGGCAATCGGTCCGAGTTTCATCGTCAGTCCGAAGAATGGCAGCATGCGCGTGACCGGAATGTCGATTTCGCCTTCGCTGCCCTTGATCGTCGCATGGCTGAGTTGCCCGTCCTCGCCCTTGAGTCCTGATACCTGCCCAAGCTCGAAGCGGACGCTGCCGCTTTCGACGAGTTCGAACATCTTCTTGACGCTGTCGGGAGCGGCGCGAAATTCTGCGCGGCGATGCACGACGGTCAGGCTGCGCGCGATCGGCTGCAGGTTGAGCGCCCAGTCGAGCGCGGAATCGCCGCCGCCGACGATAAGGATATCCTGGTCGCGGAACTCCTCCATCCGGCGCACCGAGTAAAAGACGCTCTTGCCCTCATAGGCCTCGATGCCGGGAACGGGCGGGCGCTTGGGCTGGAACGAGCCACCACCGGCCGCAATCACGACCACCTTCGCCTCGCAGACCTCGCCCTCGTCGGTTTCGACATGAAAACCGCCGTCGGCCCGACGCTCCAGCTTCGTAACCATCCGGTTGAAATGGAATTGCGGCGAGAAGGGCTTGATCTGCTCCATGAGCTTTTCGGTGAGATCATGGCCGCTGATGATAGGCCAGGCCGGAATGTCATAGATCGGCTTTTCCGGATAGAGCTCGGCGCACTGGCCGCCCGGACGATCGAGAATATCGATGAGGTGGCATTTCAGGTCATAAAGGCCTAGCTCGAACACCGCAAACAGACCGACGGGGCCGGCGCCAATGATGACAATATCGGTTTTGATAACTTCGCTCATCGAAAATTCCTCGTGCCAGAAGGTTCTGTATGCCGTGCAGACGAAATTGGGACTTGGCTGGTGCATACGGGACGCACGGGCTGCACAGCGCGTAGCGACTGCATTTGCCAAGGTCAAGTGAATGCATCCTCGCCCAGCCGCAAAATGGCGCGCCGAGCAGCGATTTTAATCCATCGATGAGAAAATATCAGGCCTGCCGCTCGGGAACATGCACCACGAGACCGTCGAGATCGTCGGATACGCGAATCTGGCAGGACAGGCGCGAATTGGGGCGCACATCATAAGCGAAGTCGAGCATGTCTTCTTCCATGGCTTCCGGTTCGCCCGCAACGCCCGTCCACTCTTCATCGACGTAGACGTGGCACGTGGCGCAGGCGCAGGCGCCACCGCATTCCGCATCGATGCCCGGCACCGCATTGCGGATCGCATTCTCCATCACGGTCGAACCGTTTTCTGCGTCCGTTTCGAACCGTGCGCCATCAAAAGTGACAAACGTGATTTTCGCCATAGCATGCCCCAAGCAGGAAATTTTATCGCTGACATAGGGATTTGGGGCGGGAAGTCAATTGCACTCCCTGACGCAGCCCGAGCACGCGCGGCACCGGGCAACGTTATGTCTGAAGCGCCTCAACGGGTAATGGCAGCGATATAGTCGCGCACGTCGTCGATAATGGGCCGCAGTTCCTTGAGCTTGCTCAGGTCGGCCGGCGCATATTCGATGGCTTCAGCCACGTCGGCGACGCCGAAAGCGCCGATGATGCGGGCCGAGCCTTTGAGCGACTTTGCAAGCCGCGCACGCTCGTCCGGCGTCGCATGGGCGAGCCGGTCGACGATGCTGCTGGTCTGGCGGGAAAAGAGGCCGAGAATTTCGGTCTCCAGCGTGCGGTCACCGAAAGTCTCGCGGGTCAGGTGAACGAGGTCGATCGGTCGTTTGCGCGAAGGGAGCGACTGCTCTCCGCCCGGCAATGCGAATGCCATCGATGCCGCCTGTTGTGCCATTGCTACTCTCCAGAACACGTTTACGAATGAACGAACAAGTTTCATCAAATTGCGCTGATTCAAGGTTAAAACTTGGCAATCGGCGGGCGTTTTGAGGATTATGGTGAACGTTCGGTAAATTTTGATGTTCTGCTGAAATTTGGGCTGCCTTCGTTTATCGGCGTGGTGCGGACATCCGCGCCCAGTGTTCTTGATAAATATGCGATTGAAAATGCGCATCCCGCCTCAGGCTATGCCGAAGCGGGATGCGTGACTTCATATGCGCTATTTACGGGCAGATAGTGACAGCGGTGCTTCCCGGCTGAAGTTTTGCAACTCGATATCGGTGACCGCCACCTTGCCGCTTTCCCTGGGGAAGCTGAGTTTCAGTTCCTTCAGGCCGGTCATATCAATGCCGCCGAACGCCTTGAGCGGAATCGCCACCATGTTGAGCAGGACTTTCATCTGTCCATCGGCGAACGGCGCATCGCGGGGATCGTCGGTCATGGGCAGCCCGTTTTCCATTTTGCGCGGGGCATTATAGAGGGCGTCGGTAAAAGCGCTTGCTGCAACGGTAGCCGTCTTGCCGCTTTTGTCGGTCAGCGTCACGTTGACTTCCTGTCCTGTGGGTCGCACGACAGCAATACGGAATGTTAGCGTATCATACGACTTGGCGGAAATATTCATCAGATCCGTGGCAATCGTAGCATTGGGTTCTGTCCAGGC
>NZ_JBFTRH010000012.1:0-16864 GCF_056399405.1 Phyllobacterium sp. 01N428 | reverse complement strand
TCCGGCGCTGCGTCGATCTGGTCGTACGCCTTGTACTCACCAAAATACTTCGTAATCGCTGCCGTCAACGACGTCTTGCCATGGTCAACGTGACCAATCGTGCCAATGTTGACGTGCGGCTTGTTACGTTCAAACTTGCTCTTAGCCATCTGAGCTCTCCGTTATATGTTCGCCTGCTCAGGCTTCTCAACTGTCACGCGCAACCTTATGGTTACGCAAACTTCTTCTGGATTTCCTGCGCGACTGCCGTCGGAACAGGCTCGTAGTGATCGAACTGCATCGTGTACTGCGCACGACCCTGGCTCATCGAACGCAGGTTGCTCACATAGCCAAACATGTTGGCCAGCGGCACGTTTGCATTGACGACGGTCGCGATACCACGAGCTTCCGTACCCGAAATCTGACCACGACGTGAGTTCAGATCGCCAATCACGTCACCGACGTAATCTTCAGGAGTTACGACCTCGACCTTCATGATCGGTTCAAGCAGCTGGGCACCGGCCTTCTGCGCACCTTCGCGGAATGCAGCGCGGGCTGCGATTTCGAAGGCAAGAACCGAGGAGTCCACATCATGGTAGGCGCCGTCGATCAGCGTGGCTTTCACGCCGAGCATCGGGAAGCCTGCGAGCGGACCCGCACCCATAACGCTCAGGATACCCTTTTCAACACCAGGGATGTATTCCTTCGGGATCGCACCGCCGACGATCTTCGATTCGAAGATGAACTCGTCGCCATCATGCGGCTCGAAGACGACCTTGATGCGGGCGAACTGACCCGAACCACCGGACTGCTTCTTGTGCGTGTAGTCGATTTCAGCCTTGCGGGTGATCGATTCACGATAGGCAACCTGCGGATTGCCGACATTCGCCTCGACCTTGAACTCACGACGCATACGGTCAACGAGAATGTCGAGATGAAGCTCGCCCATGCCGGAAATGATCGTCTGGCCGGATTCTTCGTCCGACTTGACGCGGAATGAAGGATCTTCAGCAGCAAGGCGATTAAGCGCGAGGCCCATCTTTTCCTGGTCGGCCTTGGTCTTCGGCTCAATCGCGATCGAGATAACCGGTTCCGGAAACACCATGCGTTCCAGAATGACCGGCTTCAGCGGATCGCAGAGCGTGTCGCCCGTCGTCGTTTCCTTGAGGCCTGCCAGGGCAACGATGTCGCCGGCAAATGCTTCTTCGATGTCTTCACGCGAATTGGAGTGCATCTGCAGCATGCGGCCGATGCGTTCACGCTTGAGCTTCACAGTGTTGTCGAGCGAGATACCCTTGGTAAGCTTGCCCGAGTAGATGCGGCAGAACGTGAGCGAACCGACGAACGGATCGTTCATGATCTTGAATGCGAGCATCGAAAGCGGCTCTTCGTCAGAAGACTTGCGAACGGTTTCCGCATCGGTCTTGGGATCGATACCCCTGATCGGAGGAACGTCGACCGGCGAAGGCAAGAATTCTACGACACCATCGAGCAGCGGCTGAACGCCCTTGTTCTTGAAGGCCGAGCCGCAGAATACCGGGTGGAATTCGACGCGGCAGGTGCCGACGCGGATGAGCGCGCGCAGCTTGTCGTTGTCAGGCATATTGCCTTCGAGATAGGCTTCCATGGCAGCTTCCTCGACCTCAACAGCGGTCTCGATGAGCTTCTCACGGAATTCTTCAGCCTTGTCCTTCAGGTCGGCCGGAATCTCGACGACGTCCCACTGGGCGCCGAGTTGTTCGTCGCGCCAAACAAGAGCCTTCATCTCGATGAGGTCGATAACGCCCTTGAACTCGTTCTCGGCACCGATCGGCAGCTGCATGACGAGCGCTTTCGCGCCAAGACGGCTCTTGACCATGTCGACGCAGCGATAGAAATCGGCGCCGGTCTTGTCCATCTTGTTGACGAAGATCATGCGCGGGACATGATACTTCTCAGCCTGACGCCAGACGGTTTCAGTCTGCGGCTCGACACCGGCATTGGCGTCGAGGAGAGCAATCGCACCGTCGAGAACGCGCAGCGAGCGTTCAACTTCAATCGTGAAGTCGACGTGGCCAGGCGTGTCGATGATGTTGAAACGGCGCATCTTGCCGTCACGGCCCTTCCAGAACGTGGTGGTCGCAGCAGAGGTGATCGTGATGCCACGCTCCTGCTCCTGCTCCATCCAGTCCATGGTTGCGGCGCCATCGTGGACTTCACCGATCTTGTGCGACTTACCGGTGTAGTAAAGGATACGCTCGGTCGTCGTGGTCTTGCCGGCGTCGATGTGCGCCATGATACCGAAATTACGGTAGTCTTCGATTTTATATTCGCGGGCCATGATAGGTTGCCTTCAAGAATAGGGTTTCGACGATTACCAGCGGTAATGCGAGAATGCGCGGTTGGCTTCTGCCATGCGATGCGTGTCTTCACGCTTCTTCACAGCCGAGCCGCGGTTGTTTGCAGCATCCAGCAGTTCACCGGACAGGCGATCGACCATGGTCGACTCGTTGCGGCCACGGGCTGCATTGATGAGCCAACGGATGGCAAGAGCCTGACGGCGCTCGGGACGAACGTCGACCGGAACCTGGTACGTTGCACCACCAACGCGGCGCGAGCGCACTTCGACGTGCGGCGCAACATTGTCGAGAGCCTGATGGAACAGGGCAACCGGCTCCTGCTTGCTCTTGGTTTCGACGGACTCAAGCGCACCGTAAACGATGCGCTCCGCAACGGACTTCTTGCCATGAAGCATGACTGCATTCATGAACTTGGTCAGAACGAGATCACCGAACTTCGGATCCGGGTTGATCTCACGCTTTTCTGCACTATGGCGTCTGGACATATTCTCTGTCTCTTCGCTTCGTCAGGCTCGCCACACATGGCTTGAGCCCGGGTAAATCTTACTTCGGACGCTTCGCACCGTACTTCGAACGGCGCTGCTTGCGGTTCTTAACGCCCTGGGTATCCAGAACACCACGGATGATGTGGTAACGAACACCCGGCAAGTCCTTTACACGGCCGCCGCGGATCATCACGACGGAGTGTTCCTGAAGGTTATGCCCCTCACCCGGAATATATCCGATGACTTCAAATCCGTTCGTCAGACGCACCTTGGCGACCTTACGCAGAGCCGAGTTCGGCTTCTTCGGGGTCGTCGTGTAGACGCGAGTGCAAACGCCGCGCTTCTGCGGGTTTTCCTGCAGAGCAGGGACTTTATTGCGCTTTACCGGCGCAACGCGCGGCTTGCGGATCAGCTGGTTTACGGTAGGCATTCAACCTTCCCTCTTTCACAAATCTCGTATCTTCGCCCGTCAGGGCCGTTTCAGCGCCATGCTCATGCACGAATTCGGGCAACAGAACCACCGGTTGGTGGCTTGCCCGAATAAAAGCAGAGGAGACCATAAGGCCTCGTGCGAGCGGCAATTGCATATCGATCGTAAAACGAACCCTGTTTGAGATGAACTCCAGAGCGAGTCGCTCCGAAAAAGCCAATCTCACATCGGCTCAGATGGCGTGCTGATACTTGGTCATTGCGTTACAGTCAAGCCTGAACGCCAAGATTTATTAAGGTTTGCGCGCTTTAGGAGCGCAGCACCGGCCTATTGAAAGATAGTTTCGCTGAACAGGCATTATTTCAAGCAAAATTTCACGTATTCCACGACGACGTCGCAACCGTTCGTGCTAGGACATGTTCAAATCCATCATCAGCATTGTTTGCCAAGGGAATCATCGAATGGCTGAAGACCCACCAAAACCGGTCAATCTCATCGTCGCCGACGTCTGGAAGGAGAAGGACGAGGACCCGAGGCAGGTCCATCTGCTGCTCATGACCGACGACACCGAAAATCTGGTGAACATCGCTCTGCAGATTCTCGCCAACGAAGGCTATGACGAAGCTGAACTTCTCGAAATCGGCACGATCACCGAAGAGCCGGATGAGGAACCGCACCGCTCTGCCTGGCAGAATGCGCTTACGGGCCAGGCGGCACTCATCGAGTTCAACGAATAGAAACCGGATCAACAGGCTGGAATAGACAAGGCCGCCGCGATCAACTCGCGGCGGCCTCTTCATTTGGTTCAACCAGCCTTATTCGGCGGCGGACTGGTCCGTCATATCCGCGAGCATCGGGCTTGCCTTGGCAGCCGTTGCCCCGGACTCCTTGCGGCGCTCGTCGATGATAAGCTCGTCGCGAGCCACGGCAATGCGGCGGATCTGCTTGACCGTGCCGCCGGTACCTGCCGGGATCAGACGTCCGACGATGACGTTTTCCTTCAGGCCCTGAAGAGCATCCATCTTGCCGGCAACGGCCGCTTCGGTGAGGACGCGGGTCGTTTCCTGGAAGGATGCCGCCGAGATGAACGACGGGGTCTGCAGCGAGGCCTTGGTGATGCCGAGAAGAACCGGAACACCGTAGCCCGGCTTCTTGCCGTCTTCCTCAAGACGCTCGTTGATCTCGTCGAGCTCGATACGATCGACATGATCGCCGGGGATAAAGCCGGTATCGCCGGATTCGGTGATCTCGACCTTCTGCAGCATCTGACGGACAATCACTTCGATGTGCTTGTCGTTGATCAGAACGCCCTGCAACCGGTAAACTTCCTGGATTTCGTTGACGAGGTAGGAAGCAAGTGCTTCCACGCCCTTGATGGCCAGGATGTCGTGCGGCGCCGGATTGCCGTCGAGGATATAATCGCCCTTTTCGATGGCGTCACCGTCCTGAAGATGGAACGGCTTGCCCTTGGGGATCAGATACTCGACAGGCTCGAGCGTCTCGTCGTTCGGTTCGATGACGATACGACGCTTGTTCTTGTAGTCACGGCCGAAACGAACCGTACCATCGATCTCAGCGATGATCGCATGGTCCTTCGGACGACGTGCCTCGAACAGTTCCGCAACGCGCGGCAGACCACCGGTGATGTCCTTGGTCTTGGCGCTTTCCATCGGAATACGGGCAAGAACGTCACCCGCTTTCACATGCGAACCCGGCTCGACCGAAAGGATCGACTCGACCGACAACTGGAAGCGTGCATCGCCGCCCTTTGCCAATTTCATCACCTTGCCGGCCTTGTCCTTGACGACGATGGCAGGCTTCAGATCAGAGCCGCGCGGGGTCGAACGCCAGTCGATGACGACGCGCTTGGTGATGCCCGTCGACTCGTCCGTCGTTTCCGCGACCGAAAGACCATCGACCATGTCTTCGAATTCGACATGACCTTCGACTTCCGTCATGACCGGACGGGTATATGGATCCCACTCGGCAATGCGCTGGCCGCGCTTCACGTTGTCACCATCATCGACATAGATGCGCGAACCGTAGGTGACGCGGTGCGTGGCGCGTTCCTTGCCGTTTGCATCGAGAATGACGACAGCCATGTTGCGGCCCATGACGACCAGATGGCCGTCCGAGTTGCGCACCACGTTGCGGTTGCGGATCTGGACCGTACCCTCGTAGCTTGCTTCGAGGAACGACTGATCGACAACCTGTGCCGTACCACCAAGGTGGAACGTACGCATCGTCAGCTGCGTGCCCGGCTCACCGATCGACTGCGCGGCGATAACGCCGACAGCTTCACCCTGGTTGACCGGCGTACCACGGGCCAGATCGCGGCCATAGCACTTGGCGCAGATACCGCCGCGCGTCTCGCAAGTCAGCGCCGAACGGATGCGAATCGACTGAACGCCAGCCTTTTCGATCGCGTCGACATCGAACTCGTCGATGATCTTGCCGCCGGCGACGAGAACGTCGCTGGAGACCGGATGCACGATATCTTCGAGCGCCGTACGGCCGAGGACACGCTGGCCGAGGGTCGCGACGACCTGACCGGCATCGACGATCGGCTGCATGGTAAGACCGGTGGTCGTACCGCAATCGGTCGAGATGACGATGCAATCCTGCGCGACGTCAACAAGACGGCGTGTCAGGTAACCGGAGTTGGCCGTCTTCAAGGCGGTGTCGGCGAGACCCTTACGGGCACCGTGGGTCGAGTTGAAGTACTCGTTAACGGTCAGACCTTCCTTGAAGTTCGAAATGATCGGCGTCTCGATGATCTCGCCCGAGGGCTTGGCCATCAGGCCGCGCATGCCGCCAAGCTGACGCATCTGGTTCGGCGAACCACGAGCACCCGAGTGCGACATCATGTAGATCGAGTTCATCTGCTTCTGGCGGCCAGTAACAGGATCGAACTCGACGGCCTTGATGCGTGCCATCATTTCGTCGGCGACCTTCTCGGTGCACTTGCCCCAAGCGTCGACAACCTTGTTGTACTTCTCGCCCTGAGTGATCAGGCCGTCATTGTACTGCTGCTCGTATTCCGTCGCCAGAGCTTCGGTCTCGGCAACGAGCTTCGCCTTGGTTTCCGGAATGACCATGTCGTCCTTGCCGAACGAAATGCCGGCGCGGCAGGCATGGGCGAAGCCGAGCTGCATGATGCGATCGCAGAAAATGACCGTCTCTTTCTGACCGCAATGGCGATAGACCGTGTCGATCATCTTGGAGATGTTCTTCTTGGTCATTTCCTGGTTGCAGATGTCGAAAGGCACGTTGTGGTGTTTCGGCAGCAGTTCGCCGATGATCATGCGGCCGGGTGTGGTCTCATAGATCTTCGAGGTCGGCTTGCCGTCCGCATCGATGCTCTTGAAGCGGCCCTTGATCTTGGTGTGCAGGGTAACCGCACCGCTGCCGATGGCGTGGTGAAGCTCGCCCATATCAGCGAACGCCATGCCCTCGCCCGGCTCCTTGGCCGCGACGATCGACAGGTAATAGAGACCGAGAACCATGTCCTGCGACGGAACGATAACCGGCAGACCGTTGGCGGGATGCAGGATGTTGTTCGTCGACATCATCAGGACGCGGGCTTCGAGCTGGGCTTCCAGCGAAAGCGGCACGTGAACAGCCATCTGGTCGCCGTCGAAGTCCGCGTTGAAAGCGGTACAGACGAGCGGATGCAGCTGGATGGCCTTGCCTTCGATCAGGGTGGGCTCGAAGGCCTGGATGCCAAGACGGTGCAGCGTCGGCGCGCGGTTCAGGAGAACCGGGTGCTCGCGGATGACCTCGTCGAGGATATCCCAGACTTCCGGCTTTTCCTTTTCAACCAGCTTCTTCGCCTGCTTGACGGTCGAGGAGTAACCCTTGGCGTCGAGACGGGCGTAGATGAACGGCTTGAACAGTTCGAGCGCCATCTTCTTCGGCAAGCCGCACTGGTGGAGCTTCAACTCCGGACCGGTCACGATAACCGAACGGCCGGAATAGTCGACGCGCTTGCCGAGCAGGTTCTGACGGAAGCGGCCCTGCTTGCCCTTGAGCATGTCGGACAGCGACTTCAGCGGACGCTTGTTGGCGCCGGTGATGACGCGGCCGCGGCGGCCGTTGTCGAACAGAGCATCAACCGACTCCTGAAGCATGCGCTTCTCGTTGCGGATGATGATGCCGGGCGCGCGCAGTTCGATCAGGCGCTTCAGGCGGTTGTTACGGTTGATGACGCGGCGATACAGATCGTTGAGATCGGACGTCGCGAAACGGCCGCCATCGAGCGGCACGAGCGGGCGCAGATCGGGCGGTATGACCGGAACGATCTTCATGATCATCCATTCCGGACGGTTGCCCGATTCCAGGAAGTTCTCGACGATCTTCAGACGCTTCATCAGCTTCTTCTGCTTCAGATCCGAGGTCGTCTCGGCAAGTTCCGCCCGCAGGTCGCCGGCGATCTTTTCGAGATCCATCGAAGCAAGAAGTTCATGAATGGCTTCGGCGCCGATGAGCGCCGTGAAGGCGTCCTCACCGTATTCGTCGACAGCGATCATGTACTCTTCTTCAGAAAGAAGCTGGTGTTCCTTGAGAGCTGTCAGGCCCGGCTCGGTCACGATGTAGTTCTCGAAATAGAGAACGCGCTCGATGCCCTTGAGGGTCATGTCGAGCAGCGTGCCGATACGGCTCGGAAGCGACTTCAGGAACCAGATATGTGCAACTGGAGCCGCGAGTTCGATATGGCCCATGCGCTCACGGCGAACGCGCGACAGCGTGACTTCGACGCCGCACTTTTCGCATATGATGCCCTTGTATTTCATACGCTTGTACTTGCCGCACAAGCATTCATAGTCCTTGATCGGCCCGAAGATCCGCGCGCAGAAGAGACCATCCCGCTCCGGCTTGAAGGTGCGGTAGTTGATCGTCTCCGGCTTCTTGATCTCACCGTATGACCAGGACAGAATCTTCTCAGGGCTGGCGATCGATATCCGGATGGAATCGAATGCCTGCACAGGCACCTGAGGATTGAAAAGATTCATGACCTCTTGGTTCATGCCGTTTCTCCATGGGGCAAAGCTTGCCCTCTTCTTGCGATGGATAGCCGCCGCCGCGGGTCCATCTGGATCAAATGCCGCTTCTGCAGCGGCTCGAACATACTGGTCGGGTGCGCAGCGAAACTGCGCACCCTTCCCTTCTTATTCAGCAGCGTCTGGAAGCGCCTGCTGTTGTTCCTGCTGTCGTGTATCGTCCAGTTCGACATTGAGTCCGAGCGAACGCATTTCCTTGACGAGTACGTTGAAGCTCTCCGGAATGCCGGCCTCGAACGTATCGTCACCGCGGACGATCGCCTCGTAGACTTTGGTACGACCGGCAACGTCGTCGGACTTGACCGTCAGCATTTCCTGCAGCGTGTATGCCGCACCGTATGCTTCAAGGGCCCAGACCTCCATTTCACCGAAGCGCTGGCCACCGAACTGCGCCTTGCCACCCAGCGGCTGCTGCGTGACAAGCGAGTAAGGTCCGATCGAACGGGCGTGGATCTTGTCGTCGACCAGGTGGTGCAGCTTCAGCATATAGATGTAGCCGACTGTAACCTGGCGATCGAACGTTTCACCCGTACGTCCGTCATAGAGCGTCGACTGACCCGAGGACTTCAGGCCCGCCTGTTCCAGCATCACGTTGATGTCCGGCTCATGCGCACCGTCGAAGACCGGCGTTGCAATCGATACACCGCGCTTCATCTGCTCGCCGAGACGAACGATGCTCTCGTCGTCATAGTTGCGAACCGGCTCATTGCGGTCGTTGTCCGGAATGATCGATTCGATCGTGGTCCGGAGCGGCGCAATGTCGCCCTGTGCCTTGTAGGCTTCGATCAGCTCGCCGATCTTCTTGCCCATGCCGGCGCAGGCCCAGCCGAGATGCGTCTCGAGGATCTGACCGACATTCATGCGGCTTGGCACGCCAAGCGGATTGAGCACGATGTCGACATGCGTTCCGTCTTCAAGGAACGGCATATCCTCAACAGCGGCGATACGCGAAACAACGCCCTTGTTGCCGTGACGGCCGGCCATCTTGTCGCCTGGCTGGATCTTGCGCTTCACAGCGACGAAGACCTTGACCATCTTCATGACGCCAGGAGGCATCTCGTCGCCGCGCTGAACCTTCTCGACCTTGTCCATGAAGCGCTGTTCGAGCAGCTTCTTGGAATCGTCGTACTGGTTGCGCAGAGCTTCGATTTCGCCCTGTACCTTCTCGTCCTCGACGGCAAACTGCCACCACTGGGAGCGCGGGTATTCACCCATGACTGCCTGGGTAACGGTCGTGCCCTTCTTGAACGCCTTCGGTCCGGCAACGGCAACCTTGCCGTTGAGAACATCGACCAGGCGGCCATAGACGTTGCGGTCGAGAATCGCCTGCTCGTCGTCACGGTCCTTGGCGAGACGCTCGATTTCCTCGCGCTCGATTGCCATGGCGCGTTCGTCCTTCTCAACGCCGTGGCGATTGAAGACGCGAACTTCCACAACGGTACCGTAGGTCCCGGGCGGCATGCGCATCGAGGTATCGCGGACGTCCGAAGCCTTTTCACCGAAGATGGCGCGCAGAAGCTTTTCTTCCGGCGTCATCGGGCTTTCGCCCTTCGGCGTGATCTTGCCGACGAGAATATCGCCCGGCTGAACTTCGGCGCCGATATAGACGATGCCGGCTTCGTCGAGGTTCTTCAGCGCTTCTTCCGAAACGTTCGGAATGTCGCGTGTGATTTCCTCAGGTCCGAGCTTCGTGTCGCGGGCCATGACTTCGAACTCCTCGATATGGATCGAGGTGAAGACGTCGTCCGAAACGATCTTCTCGGAAAGCAGGATCGAGTCTTCGTAGTTGTAGCCATTCCACGGCATGAACGCGACGAGCACGTTGCGGCCGAGCGCCAGATCGCCAAGATCGGTCGAAGGACCGTCAGCGATGATGTCGCCCTTCTCGATCCGGTCACCCACACGCACCAGCGGACGCTGGTTGATACAGGTGTTCTGGTTCGAGCGCTGGAACTTCATCAGGCGATAGATATCGACGCCCGACTTGCCGGGCACGAGGTCTTCCGTCGCACGGATAACGATACGGGTCGCATCTACCTGGTCGACGATACCGGTACGGCGTGCACCGATAGCGGCGCCCGAGTCGCGCGCAACGATCGGTTCCATGCCGGTGCCGACGAACGGAGCCTCGGCGCGAACCAGAGGAACGGCCTGACGCTGCATGTTCGAACCCATCAGGGCGCGGTTGGCGTCATCGTTCTCGAGGAACGGAATGAGCGCCGCGGCGACCGAAACGAGCTGCTTGGGCGAAACGTCCATCAGGTCCACGTTTTCACGCGGCGCCATCAGAACTTCACCGGCATGGCGGCAGACGACGAATTCGTCGGTGAACCCGCCCGTGGCGTCCAGTTCCACATTGGCCTGGGCCACGTGATATTTGGCTTCTTCCATGGCCGACAGATAGACGACTTCGTCCGTGACCTTGCCGTCAACGATCTTGCGGTACGGGCTCTCGATGAAGCCATACTTGTTGACGCGGGCGAAGGTTGCGAGCGAGTTGATCAGACCGATATTCGGGCCTTCCGGCGTTTCAATCGGGCAGATACGGCCATAGTGCGTCGGATGGACGTCGCGAACTTCGAAGCCGGCGCGCTCGCGGGTCAGACCGCCCGGTCCAAGTGCCGAAAGACGACGCTTGTGCGTGATCTCGGACAAGGGGTTGGTCTGATCCATGAACTGCGACAGCTGCGAGGAACCGAAGAACTCGCGAACGGCTGCGGCAGCCGGCTTCGCGTTGATCAGATCCTGCGGCATCACGGTGTCGATTTCGATCGAGGACATGCGTTCCTTGATGGCGCGCTCCATGCGCAGCAAGCCAACACGGTACTGGTTCTCCATCAATTCGCCGACCGAACGGACACGGCGGTTGCCGAGATTGTCGATGTCGTCGATTTCACCGCGGCCATCGCGCAGGTCGACAAGCATCTTGACCACGGCAAGGATGTCTTCCTTGCGCAGGACACGAACAGTGTCTTCCGCGTTGAGGTCGAGGCGCATGTTCATCTTCACGCGGCCGACAGCCGACAGATCATAACGCTCGCTGTCGAAGAACAGCGACTTGAACATGGCTTCCGCCGAGTCGATCGTTGGCGGCTCACCCGGACGCATCACGCGGTAGATGTCGAACAGCGCATCCTGGCGGCTTTCGTTCTTGTCCACGGCCAGCGTGTTGCGGATATACGGTCCGATATTGACATGGTCGATATCAAGAACGTTGATCTCTTCCGTGCCGGTATCGAGCAATACCTTGAGGGTCTTCTCATCAAGTTCGTCGCCGGCTTCGAGGTAAACCTCACCGGTCTCGAAGTTGACGATGTCCTCGGCAAGATACGAGCCGAACAGGTCGTCCTCGGTGGCCTTGATGAACTTGAGGCCCTTTTCAGCAAGCTGCTTGGCACTGCGTGCGGTCAGCTTCTTGCCAGATTCGAGCACGACTTCGCCGGTGTCGGCGTCGATCACGTCGGAGGTGGCCTTGAAGCCCTTGAAGCGGTCGACCGAATAGGGAATGCGCCAGCCTTCTCCGTCACGGCTGAACGTGATGGAGTTATAGAAGGTCGAAAGAATCTCTTCCGAATCCATGCCGAGCGCCATGAGCAGCGACGTCACCGGAATCTTGCGGCGGCGATCGATACGCGCATAGACGACGTCCTTGGCATCGAACTCGATGTCGAGCCAGGACCCGCGGTACGGAATGACGCGGGCAGCGAAAAGAAGCTTGCCCGACGAATGCGTCTTGCCCTTGTCGTGATCGAAGAACACACCCGGCGAACGGTGCATCTGCGATACGATAACGCGCTCGGTGCCGTTCACAATGAACGTGCCGTTGTCCGTCATGAGCGGCATATCGCCCATGTAGACGTCCTGTTCCTTGATGTCCTTGATCGACTTCGCGCCGGTATCCTCGTCGATATCGAACACGATGAGGCGCAGCGTCACCTTCAGCGGCGCTGCATAGGTCAGATCGCGCTGCCGGCATTCATCCACATCGAACTTGGGAGCTTCGAACTCGTACTTGACGAATTCGAGCATGGAAGCGCCCGAGAAATCCGAAATCGGAAATACAGACTTGAAAACAGCCTGCAGACCTTCATCCAGTCGCCCGCCCTTGGGCTCTTCCACCATCAGAAACTGATCGTAGGAAGCTTTTTGAACCTCGATGAGGTTCGGCATCTCTGCGACTTCCGGAATCTTACCGAAAAACTTGCGTACGCGCCTACGACCATTGAAAGAATGGGTCTGAGCCATCGTCGCTCCTCGTCTTTATGCCAGAAACTGGCCTGTTTCTTAAAACCGCATTTGCGGCCCCGTGAACGGGACAAAACCCGTTTCCTGAAAGCATCAATCTTGCCGTCAGGAAAAGGGTTCAGTACCGGACCCTCCAACGTGGAGGGGAATTCTGCATCACCCGCAGCGCGGGAGTGGCGGGCAGGTTGCCCTGCCCGCCCAAAACGCAAGACTTACTTGAGTTCGACCTTGGCGCCAGCAGCTTCGAGCTGTGCCTTGATCTTGTCAGCTTCGTCCTTGGTCGCGGCTTCCTTGACCGGCTTCGGAGCTGCTTCAACGAGGTCCTTGGCTTCCTTGAGGCCGAGACCGGTGATTGCGCGGACTTCCTTGATCACGTTGATCTTGTTAGCGCCGGCTTCGGTCAGAACGACGTCGAATTCAGTCTTTTCCTCAACTGCGGCAGCAGCTGCACCGCCGCCAGCGGCAGCAGCAACAGCTACCGGAGCAGCAGCGGAAACGCCCCACTTCTCTTCAAGAAGCTTCGAAAGTTCAGCAGCTTCGAGAACGGTCAGGTTGGACAGGTCTTCTACGATCTTTGCGAGATCAGTCATTGTGATATTCCTTTACAAGGTTCGATAATTGACAGCGAGAACGGCCTTATGCCGCTTCGTCCTTCCGGGCATAGGCGCCGAAAACGCGGGCAAGCTGACCTGCCGGTGCGTTGACGATCTGAGCAATGCGCGTGGCCGGGGTCTGGATCATGCCAACCAGCTTTGCGCGCAACTCGTCGAGTGACGGAAGTGCGGCCAGAGCCTTTACACCTTCCGGGTCGAGAGTCGTTGCTCCCATCGAGCCACCGAGGATGACGAGCTTTTCGTTACCCTTGGCAAATTCGATGGCGATCTTTGGTGCCGTAATCGGATCGTTGGAATAGGCAACGAGTGTCTGGCCTGTGAACAGGTCAGCGATGCCTTCCGAATCCGTACCCTGAAGAGCGATTTTGGCGAGGCGGTTCTTCGCGACTTTAACGGTGCCACCCGCATCACGCATCTTGGAGCGAAGATCGCCCAACTGCGCTACGGTGAGACCGGTATAGTGGGCCACGACAACTGAGCCAGAGTCCTTGAAGACCCCGTTCAGCCACGCGACGAATTCGCGCTTTTCCGCTTTTTCCACTGTCTCTCTCCATTTGGCAGAAACGCTTGATTGCGTCCCTGCCGGGTTGCCTTTTGCTGCAAGGGGCCAGTTAGAAAACTGGATCCACGCAACACCTGAGGATCCTGTCCCCCTTGCTTGCCGAAACCGGCAATAGCGAAAGGCAACTACGGTTCGAACCTTGTTCTCGGGCTTTCGCCCTCAAACCTGGTTGTTCCACGTCTCATGCGGGTTCATACGAATTAAGGCGAACCACCCGCAATCTCGGACAGGATAACCGGACTTTCATCCGGTTATCCAGGCCCCGAAGGGCCTGGAATTCTTTTCATCTCAAACGCTTGGGCTTGAGAATTGATGCAATGGTTACGCGACGCGAACCGTTGCGGGATCGATCTTGACGCCAGCGCCCATCGTCGACGAAATCGCGACGCGCTTGACGTATTCACCCTTGGCGCCAGCCGGCTTTGCCTTGGTGACGGCATCGGCGAACGCCTTGATGTTTTCTTCGAGCGCCTTGGCATCGAACGAAGCCTTGCCAACGCCCGCATGAACGATACCGGCCTTCTCGACGCGGAACTCTACGGCGCCGCCCTTGGAAGCCTTGACGGCAGCGGTGACGTCAGCCGTAACCGTACCGACCTTCGGGTTTGGCATCATGCCGCGCGGGCCGAGAACCTTACCGAGACGGCCGACGAGCGGCATCATGTCCGGGGTCGCAATGCAGCGATCGAAATCGATCTTGCCGCCATTGACGATCTCGAACAGGTCTTCGGCGCCAACGATGTCGGCACCAGCCTTCTTGGCCTCTTCGGCCTTGTCGCCGCGGGCGAAAACAGCCACGCGAACCGTGCGACCCGTGCCATTCGGCAGGTTGACGACGCCGCGGACCATCTGGTCGGCATGGCGGGGATCAACGCCGAGATTCATTGCGACTTCGATCGTCTCGTCGAACTTGGCAACGGCACGCTCCTTGACCATGGCAATCGCCGAGGTCAGGTCATACAGCTTGTTGCGGTCAACGCCTTCGCGAACCTTCGCTACACGCTTTGCAAGTTTTGCCATCGTCTTAGCCCACCACTTCCAGGCCCATCGAACGGGCAGAACCTTCGACCATGCGCATTGCGGCTTCGACGTCCGCTGCGTTCAGGTCCTTCATCTTCGCTTCAGCGATTTCACGGACCTTGTCGCGCGAAATCTTGCCGGCAACCGTCTTGCCTGGCTCCTTGGAGCCCGACTTCAGGTTTGCCGCCTTCTTCAGGAAGTAAGACACCGGCGGCGTCTTCATCACAAAAGTGAAGGACTTGTCCTGATAATAGGTAATGACGACCGGAATGGGCGAACCCTTTTCCAGTTCCTGCGTCTGCGCGTTGAACGCCTTGCAGAATTCCATGATGTTGATGCCGCGCTGACCAAGTGCCGGTCCGATCGGCGGGGACGGCGTTGCCGATCCTGCCGAAACCTGCAGCTTGAGCTGGCCTGCTACTTTCTTAGCCATAACTTCTCTGCCTTTTCATTGTGCCGGAAAACCGGCGGTTGCAGTTTGGTGGTGCGGGTCGGGGATCCGGCTTCAGATCGCCTCACCTCCCACCATGTTCGCCGCTTGCGCGGCACGCGACCCTAGAGCCGCAATGATCAGACCTTCTCGACCTGACCAAATTCGAGATCGACCGGCGTAGCGCGGCCGAAAATCGAAACTTCCACCTTGAGGCGCGAGCGCTCTTCGTCGACTTCCTGCACGGTGCCGTTGAACGAAGCGAACGGACCATCGGCAACGCGAACGCTTTCGCCGATCTCGAACGAGATCGAAGCCTTAGGACGCTCGACGCCTTCCTGGACCTGGGTCAGGATGCGCTCGGCTTCCTTGTCGGAGATTGCGATCGGCTTGTTGTCGGAACCGAGGAACCCGGTCACCTTCGGCGTGTTCTTGATCAGATGATATGCGTCATCCGTCAGATCGGCACGAACCAGGACATAGCCCGGGAAGAACTTGCGCTCGGCGTCGACCTTGCGGCCACGACGCACCTCGACCACTTTCTCGGTCGGCACGAGGATCTTCTCGAAAAGGTGCGACAGACCCTTCTGCCTCGCCTTTTCTTCGATCGACTCAGCGACCTTCTTTTCAAAATTCGAATAGGCGTGAACGATGTACCAGCGCGCGGTCATTACTTATTCCCAATCCCGATTTTTGTTCAGCCTGCGTTAACGGCCAAGACCGAGAACGAGATCGATCCCGAATGCCATCAACTGATCGGCCGCGAAAAAAAAGACCGCAGCAAAAGCCGCCATTACCATCACCATCGCGGTGGAAATGAGCGTCTCGCGCCGCGAAGGCCATGTGACCTTTGCGGTTTCAGCGCGCACTTGCTGAAAAAAAGTTATCGGATTCGTTTTGGATGCCATTTACCGCTCGTGCGTGTCATTGTGCTGTAAACATGCTGTGTTGAACTTGTTGCAACACCATCTGTCCACACCATTGCGGTCCGTAAAGCTGACCGTTCAGCTCCACGCACCGCGTGTCTGTTGACGTTACATAGAACCGATTCCGGAAAAACGCAAGTCCCCGGATCGCTTCTTTTCCAAACATCTGTCGGCGGCACCATCCAATCGTGTCCCGGCAGATTATGCATTGGCAGGGGAGACAGGGTTCGAACCTGCGACCTACGGTTTTGGAGACCGCCGCTCTACCAACTGAGCTACTCCCCTGCATTGGCGGCGTACATTCCATAAAGCCGTCACCATTTCAAGGGCAATATTACGACTTCCAGTGAGTTGCGGCAAAATTCGTTTGCCAATGAAGTTCTTGCAACACCTGAAAAGCCTCGAACCCCGCTGACGGGGCCTGGGAATTGATGAATCAATTGCTTCGGCGAGTAATTTAAATGGCGACGAGGTTCCCTAAGTTCAAGACCTACACATTAGAGTCGATTCGTGGGGGAAGAGACCCGCCCGGGCTCAAACGCAGAAAGGGCGGCCCCAAGGACCGCCCTTCCCGTACTCAATCGTCAGAAGACGATTTTACTCGATAATCGAAGAAACAATCCCTGCACCAACGGTGCGGCCGCCTTCACGGATAGCGAAGCGGAGCTTCTCTTCCATGGCGATCGGCACGATCAGCGTCACATCGACTGCGATGTTGTCGCCGGGCATGACCATTTCCGTGCCTTCCGGCAGCGTCACAACACCCGTCACGTC
>NZ_JBFTRH010000011.1:0-183362 GCF_056399405.1 Phyllobacterium sp. 01N428 | reverse complement strand
ATCATCGGCAATGCTGATCGGCTTGGTGACCGTGATATTGCCGCTATTGGAAACGACATAGTCGTAGGAGATCTTGTCGCCGACGGCCTTGAAGGTGCTTCCCGCCTTGGCCGTCTTGATGAGGCTGAGCCCCGGCGCTGCCGTGATCGACGTCGTCACGCCGCCGTCGCTGCTGATATCGCTGCCCGACGGTAGCGTGCCGGTGACGGTGGCGGCATTGTCGACCTTGCCGGCATCGACGTCGGCCTGCTTCAGCGTATAGAGCGCGGTGAAGGTCTTGTCGTCGAAAGCCCCGGGGGCAAGCTCGGCAATGACATCGCCGCTGACCACGGCATCGGCAAGCTTGTCGGTGAGCCTGATGTTCTTCAGCGTCACATTGCCGGTGTTCCTGACGGTGAAGCTGTAGGCAATTGTTGCACCGGCGACGTTGCTGGATGGCGGGCTTGCGGTCTTTACCAGTTCGAGCGTCGCGCCCTGGCCAAGAATGGTCGTAACCGCGCCGTCGCTGCTGATGTCGCTGCCCGACGGCAGCGTTGCGGTGACGGTGGCGGCATTGTCGACCTTGCCGGCATCGATGTCGGCCTGCTTCAGCGTATAGAGTGCGGTGAAGGTCTTGTCGTCGAAGGTCCCGGGAGCGAGTTCGGCAATGACATCGCCGCTGACCACGGCATCGGCAAGCTTGTCGGTGAGCCTGATGTTCTTCAGCGTCACATTGCCGGTGTTCTTGACGGTGAATCTATAGGCAATGGTCGAGCCGGCGGTTGTGCCGGATGGCGGTCCAGTCTTCTTTTCGAGAATGAGCCCCGGCGCTGCGATGATCGGTGTCGTCACGGCGCCGTCGCTGCTGATATCGCTGCCCGACGGCAGCGTTCCGGTGACGGTGGCGGCATTGTCGACCTTGCCGGCGTCGATGTCGGCCTGTTTCAGCGTATAGAGCGCGCTAAAGGTCTTGTCGTCGAAAGCCCCGGGGGCAAGCTCGGCAATGGCATCGCCGCTGACCACGGCATCCTTGAGACTGTCGGTGAGCCGGATGTTCTTCAGCGTTACATTGCCGGTGTTCTTGACGGTGAACGCGTAGGCAATGGTCGAGCCGACAGTATTGCCCGATAGCGATGCGACCTTCTTCTCGAGGCTGAGCCCCGGTTTTTGCATGGCCGCCACCGTGGCCTCGGCCTCCGGCGATGTCACCGCCCCGTTGGTCGCCCTGGCACTGTTGGTGACGCTTCCGGCATCGACATCCGCCTGCTTCACCTTGTACTCGGCCGCGCAAGCGATAGCGTCGTTCGGTCGTAGGCCTCCCTCCGGCAGCGCCGGACATAAGACTGCCGGTATCTTGTCGTCGGCGACGCTGATCGCCTTGTTGATCGTGACATTGCCGGCATTCTTGACGATGTAAGAATAAATAATCGTATCGCCGACAGCGGAATAACTGCTGCCGGCTTTGGCGGACTTTTCGAGGGTGAGCGCCGGAGTTTGGGTCGCCTGTACCGTAGCCTCCGCCCCGGGCGAGACGATCGAACCATCCGTTGCAGTTGCCTTGTTTGTCACAAGACCTGCATCGATATCGGTTTGGTTGACCGCATAACTTGCCGAGCAGTCCAAGGAACCGTTTTGCGTCAGGCCGCCCATAGGCAGCGCGGGGCATGCCACCGTGCCGATTTTGTCGTCGGTGATGGAGATTGGGTTCGTTACGGTGACGTTGCCGGCATTGGTAACCAGATAATCATAGGTGATCAGGTCGCCGACGGCCTTATAGCTGCTCCCGGATTTAGCCGTCTTCTTCAAGGTCAGGCCAGGCGTTTTGGTCGCCGTTGCGGTGACTGTCGAGCCGCCGGATTGAGTGACGCCGTCTGTCGCGCGCGCCGTGTTTGTTATGCTGCCGGTATCGAGGTCCGTTTGCTGGACGTCATAGTCTGCCCGGCAGATCACGATGGCTTGCGGCGTCAGCTTGCCATCGGTCAGGGCGGGGCAGGCGACGTTCTTGATCTTGTCATCGGTGATGCTGATCGGCTTGGTGATCGTCACGTTGCCGGTATTAATAACCTTATAGGAATAGCTGATCTTGTCGCCTATCCTGGCGTAAGGCGAACCGGATGTAATCGATTTTTGCAGGCTAAGCTCAGCCGTTTGTGTCGCCCAGGCGGTTGCAGCGGTCTCTGGCGATTGAGTGCTTCCATCGCTCGCAGAGGCTGTGTTGACGATGCTCCCCAAGTCAAGATCGTCCTGCTTGACAACAAATTCCGCGGTGCAATCGAGGCTGTCGCCAGGCTTCAATACGCCCTCGGACAAGGCAGGACAGAACACCGATGCGATCTTGTTGTCGCTAACGCTGATCGGCTTCGTGATCGTCACATTGCCGGTATTGGTAACCTTGTAAGCGTAGCCAACCTTGTCACCGACCGCTTTAAACGGGCTGCCGGAGGTGATCGACTTTTCGAGTTTAAGCGCCGGAGCCTGTGTGGCTGCCGCCGTTACGACCACTTCGTTTGATTTGACGACGCCGTCGGTTGCCTGCGCCTTGTTGGTGACACTGCCAGTATCGAGATCGGCCTGGGTTACGCTGTAATCGGCGGCACAGGTCAGTATCCCGCCGGGCTTGAGTGCTGCGTCGGTCGGGGCGGAGCAGGCGAATTTTCCGATCTTGTTGTCGGTGATGCTGATCGGCTTGGTGATCGTCACATTGCCGGTATTGGTGACCTTGTAAGCGTAGCCGACCTTGTCGCCGACCGCCTTGAAAGGGTCGCCGGTCGTGATCGTCTTTTCGAGCTTCAGCGCCGGAGCCCGTGTGGCTGCCGCGGTTACGACCACTTCGTTTGATTTGACGAGGCCGTCAGTTGCCTGCGCCTTGTTGGTGACGCTGCCAGCATCGAGATCGGCCTGAAGGACGCTGTAGTCTGCGGCGCAGGTTAATATCCCGCCGGGCTCAAGTGCGCCATTGGTCAGCGCCGGGCAGGCGACGCTATGGATAATCTTGTCGTCAGTAATGCTGATCGGCTTGGTGATCGTCACATTGCCGGTATTGGTGACCTTGTAGCTATAGCTGACCGTGTCACCGAGCGCTTCATACGGGCTGCCGGAGGTGATCGACTTTTCGAGTTTAAGCGCAGGAGCCTGCGTGGCCGTGGCCGTCGCGAACACTTCGTTTGATTTGATGACGCCGTCGGTTGCCTGCGCCTTGTTGGTCACGCTGCCAGTATCGAGATCGGCCTGAAGGACGCTGTAGTCGGCAGTGCAGGTTAATATCCCGCCGGGCTCGAGTGCGCCATTGGGCAGCGCCGGGCAGGCGACTTTTCCGATCTTGGTGTCGCTGATGCTGATCGGCTTGGTGATCGTCACGTTGCCGGTATTGGTGACCTTATAACTATAGCTCACCTTGTCGCCGACCGCCTTGAAAGGGTCGCCGGTCGTGATTGTCTTTTCGAGCTTCAGCGCCGGAGCCAGTGTGGCTGCTGCCGTTACGACCACTTCGTTTGATTTGATGACGCCGTCGGTTGCCTGCGCCTTGTTGGTGACGCTGCCGTCATCGAGATCGGCCTGAAGCACGCTGTAGTCTGCCGCGCAGGTCAATATTCCGCCGGGCTCGAGTGCGCCATTGGGCAGCGCTGGGCAGGCGAACGTTCCGATCTTGTTGTCGCTAATGCTGATCGGCTTGGCGATCGTCACGTTGCCGATATTGGTGACCTTGTAGCTATAGCTGACCTTGTCACCGACCGCCTTGAAAGGGTCGCCGGTCGTGATCGACATTTCTAGTTTCAGCGCCGAAGCCTGCGTGGCCGCCGCCGTTACGACCACTTCGTTTGATTTGATGACGCCGTCGGTTGCCTGCGCCGTGTTGGTGATGTTGCCGGTATCGAGATCGGACTGGACGACGCTATAGTCGGCGGCGCAGGTCAGTATCCCGCCCGGTTTGAGTGCGCCGTCGGTCAGCGCCGGACAGGCGACTGTTCCGAGCTTGTTGTCGCTAATGCTGATCGGTTTGGTAATCGTCACATTGCCGGTATTTGTGACCTTATAACTATAGCTCACCTTGTCGCCGACCGCCTTGAAAGGGTCGCCGGTCGTGATTGTCTTTTCGAGCTTCAGCGCCGGAGCCTGCGTGGCCGTGGCCGTCGCGAACACTTCGAGCGACTTGGTGGCGCCGTCGGTGGCCTGCGCCTTGTTGGTGACGCTGCCAGCATCGAGATCGGCCTGGGTTACGCTGTAGTCGGCGGTGCAGGTCAATATTCCGCCCGGCGCAAGCCTGCCCTCGGCCACGCTCCCCTTCACCGTCGGCGGGCTGGGTAGGTTCGGGCAGGTGACGTTCAGGATCTTGTTGTCGCTGATGCTGATCGGCTTGGTGATCGTCACATTGCCGCTATTGGTGACCTTGTAGGTGTAGCTGATCTTGTCGCCGACCGCCTTGAAAGGGGCGCCGGTCGTGGTTGTCTTTTCAAGTTTCAGCGCCGGAGCCTGCGTGGCCGCGGCCGTCGCGAACACTTCGGGCGACTTGGTGTTGCCGTCGGTTGCCTGCGCCTTGTTGGTGACACTGCCACCATCGAGATCGGCCTGGGTTACGCTATAGTCGGCGGCGCAGGTCAGTATTCCGCCGGGCTTGAGTGCGGCGTCGGTCGGGGCGGAGCAGGCGACTGTTCCGATCTTGTTGTCGCTGACACTAATCGGCTTGGTGATTGTCACATTGCCGGTATTGGTGACCTTGTAGCTATAGCTCACCTTGTCACCGACGGCCTTGAAAGGGTCGCCGGAGATGATCGATTTTTCAAGTTTCAGCGCCGAAGCCTGTGTGGCTGCCGCCGTTACGACCACTTCGTTTGATTTGATGACGCCGTCGGTTGCCTGCGCCTTGTTGGTGACGCTGCCAGTATCGAGATCGATCTGGGTTACGCTGTAGTCGGCGGTGCAGGTCAATATTCCACCCGGCGCAAGCCTGCCGTCGGCCACGCTCCCCTTCACCGTCGGCGGGCTGGGCAGACTCGGACAGGTGACTGTTCCCAGCTTGTTGTCGATAATGCTGATCGGCTTGGTGATCGTCACGTTGCCGGTATTGGTGACCTTATAGCTATAACTCACCTTGTCGCCGACCGCTTTGAAAAGGTTGCCGGTCTTTATTGTCTTTTCGAGCTTCAGCGCCGAAGCCTGCGTGGCCGTGGCCGTTGCGAACACGTCGGGCGACTTGATGGTGCCGTCGGTTGCCTGCGCCTTGTTGGTGACACTGCCGGTATCGAGATCGGTCTGGACAACGCTGTAGTCGGCGGCGCAGGTCAATATTCCGCCCGGCTTGAGTACGCTGTCGGTCGGGCCCGAGCAGGCGAATGTTCCGATCTTGTTGTCGCTGACGCTTATCGGCTTGGTGATCGTCACATTGCCGGTATTGGTGACCTTGTAGCTATAGCTGATTTTGTCGCCGACCGCCTTGAACGGGCTGCCGGTGGTGATCGACTTTTCGAGCTTCAGCGCCGGAGCCTGTGTGGCCGGGGCCGTTACGACCACTTTGTTTGAATTGATGACGCCGTCGGTTGCCTGGGCCGTGTTGGTGACGCTGCCAGTATCGAGATCGTCCTGGGTTACGCTGTAGTCAGCGGTACAGGTCAGTATTCCGCCGGGCTTGAGTA
Organism: Phyllobacterium sp. 01N428; assembly: GCF_056399405.1. Lineage (NCBI taxonomy): Bacteria > Pseudomonadati > Pseudomonadota > Alphaproteobacteria > Hyphomicrobiales > Phyllobacteriaceae > Phyllobacterium > Phyllobacterium sp. 01N428. Next base: position 177,753 of record NZ_JBFTRH010000011.1, on the reverse strand, counting down.
CGCCGTCGGTCAGCGCCGGGCAGGTGACCGTTTTGATCTTGTCGTCGGTGATGCTGATCGGCTTGGTGATTGTCACATTGCCGGTATTGCTAACCGTATAGTCGTACGTGATTTTTTCACCGACGGCAGCATAGGTTTTCAGCCCACCCGCCACCTTTTTCTCTAGCGTCAGCTGCGGTTTCTGCTCTGCCAATACGGTTCCGGTTACCGGGACAGAGGGAGTAACGCCTTGGCTGGTGGCCGACGCCGTATTGACGATCTTGCCGGCGTCAAGGTCTTCCTGTTTGACAGTATATTCGGCGGTACAGGTCAGCGTGGCTTTTGCAGCCAACCCGCCGGCCGGCAGCGGATCGCATTTCACCGTATATTTTTCATCCGTGATTACGATGGGTTTGGTGATCGCCAAAATGCCGATATTGGTCACGGTGTAGGTGTAGACGATCTTGTCGCCGACGGCCTTGTAGGGATCGGGCGTGATCTTTATGTCCAAACCCAACGCAGGAGCGCGGTAAGCCGTGGCTGACACTCGCGCGGATTCGATCTTGCCGATAGCGGCGAATGCAATATTGGTTACCTTGTTGGCGTCAAGATCGGCCTGCTTCACGGTATAAGAGGCCGAGCATGCCAGGGACGCGTTTGGCAAAAATCCACCAGCCGGGAGGGATGGACACGTCATGGCAGGGCTTTTGTCGTCGTAAATCCCTATCGGATCTGTAATCGGCATATTGCCGGAATTGGTGACGGTGTAGCTATATGTGATCTTGTCCCCAACCTTGGTGAAGAAGTTGCCGGATGTGACCGACTTCACCAATGTCAGGGCGTAAGTATAGGGGGCGTTCTTGAACGTGCAGATAATATCGTCCCCGACTGCCGGGGTGATTTCGAAGCTGTTCAGCGTTTTTCCCGATGGAAGGGCAGTTCCGGATGCCGCGTTCGCATTCACGCATTGATACGACTCAATGAGATAAGGCATCGCCGCGGTGGTGGAACCCGTTTCCATCACCGTATACTTTGAACCGCCCACAACATTCGCTGTCGCAAACCCGGTAACAGTAGAATCGGCGCCCGTCGTCGTGGCGGCGGCGACATTTACCTTGCTGGCGTCAGTGACAAACAGCCTGAATTGATCGGCCGGGTTGACCCGCTTGCCCGTCAGTTGCTTCTTGACCGTAATACGCGCGTCGTCATCCTGTATTGTATACTTCGTCGTGGTCGTCGATTTGCCGCCGCACGTCGTCGTACTCGCAAGCGTGTACGCGGCGCTGTTTGCCTCAATGGTGAGAATAATCGTTTCGTTCGGCTCGATATCGCTGTCGTTTGTGACCTCAATACCGCTCGGAACACCCTTGGTTCCGTCATAATCTCCAGCGGGGATTTCGACTGTGAATTTGTCTGTCCCGCCAGGCGTCGTAAAGTCTTTTCCGAGTGTTGCCGTACCACTGACGCTGACTGTCAATGTGAGTGGTTTGGTCAGAGTACCGGCGAGACGCAGCGTCGGGAGATTTGCTGAACCGATGCTTTCGGCGCCGCTGCTCTCACCGGGCTGCAACTCGACATATGGCGTCAGCTCTATTTGAACGTCGTCGAGAAAGTTCCCGTTACTGCCCGGGTCGCTCGATCTGAACCCCAGCGTCTGCAAGCCGGAGTCACCCTTATATGTAAACGTGCCGCTGCGTTTATTCCAGCCTTCCGCCTTTTTCACGCTACTGGACGCGATTTCCGTTGTCGTGGCGTCGGTGGCCAGCCCGCCAGGCTTTGAGATCGGAGAGATATTGAATGACGTTGTCTCCGCGCCGGCTCCTCGGGCGCGGTGGGCGAAGCGCCAGTTGAATGTTTCTCCCTTAACCAGACAAACTGTCTGGAACAGTCGCGAAGGCTCATCGGCGTTCAGTTCGACAAACTGGCTCCCTTCCGACGAAGGAACTGTACTATAGCCCGATCGCCAGATCTCGATGAAGCCGCCCGTCCCCCCCGAAAGACTTCCTCCAGGAAAAAAAGAGCTTGTACAATCCCCCGTGGAGAAGCCTGTCTTTCTGTGGGATGTGCTCCAGCCCGGAACAAGATCTTCGTGGATCGTCGCATAGCAAGGTTTCCCGGCAATTGACGTGCCGATCGACGGCGCTTCGAAGCCTTGATTGATGATGCTGCGCTGCACTTGGGCCTGCGCCACGCCTTGCAGCGTCCATGCCAATAGTCCCGCAAGGATCATTGCTACAAGATATTTTGGCAAACGGGCCCAATACCGGGCAATTCTCATAAATACAATCAATATAAAATACCTTGAGCAATAAATTATATGACGTGTAAAATGATCTCGCGTCACGAAGACAAGCTTGGGATAGATGCCCCAATAAAGGCGCTAAAAACTTATCAATAGTTATTTTAAAGCCCATAGGGGCGATCATTTACTAAATAAAATTTCGAAATTCGTACAACCAACGGTTGCATTACTTAAATAGACAGTCGAATCAACTAATAAGATCGTAACAAACTAAGTTTGCCTGGTCCATAGACCCCAAGGCGGTGCCGCTGATCACAACTCTAAAACGTTGCCCTAGCGCAACATCAAGACTTCGCAGGGTGACCCCGCAGGTGCGGCCGGTGCAAAGGGCTTACGCACGATCAGCCCATTTGCTTCGACGAAAAACTTCAGCATTGAGGAGTCCTGCAACGGGAAAGGCGTGGCGACGAGCGTGCCGTCCGGCTGCCGTATGACGCGAGCCCGCACATAGTCCTGTCGCTGGTCGTTCATGGCCATGTCGGTTCCGAGTTCGGCGCTGCGCAAATCCGGCTCGTGTGCAAGACCGCTGAACGCGCGGATAAGCGGCACGAGGAAGATATGCGCGCAGATGAGACTGGATACGGGATTGCCGGGAAGCCCGAGAATTCGGGTACCGTCAAGACGGCCGAACATCAACGGCTTGCCGGGCCGCAGCGCGATCTTCCAGAAATCGAGGACCATGCCGCGCGCAGCAAGCGCGGGCTGGACGAGATCATGATCTCCGACGGATGCGCCGCCGAGGGTCACGACAACATCGGCATCCGCGGCCGTGGCGCGGTCGAAAGCTGCGCTCAGGGCTTCGACGCGGTCTTCGGCAATACCAAGATCGATGGCGAAGCCGCCCGCCTGGCGGATGATTTCAGCAAGGCCGAAACTGTTCGATGCGACGATCTGGTCAGGTCGCATATCTTCACCGGGAGCAACCAGTTCGTCGCCCGTCGCAAGGATTGCGATGCGTGGCCGGCGCACGACCGGGACCGCCTTATTATTGCCCGATGCGGCAAGAGCCAGCGCGGCGGCGTCGAGCAGACGTCCTGCTTCAAGCAGCACGTCATCTTCATTGAAGTCCAACCCGGCCCTGCGGATATTCTTGCCATGCTCGATAGGCTCGGCGATCTCGATGCGCTCGCCATGCGCAACAGTGTTTTCCTGGATGACGACGCTGTCAGCGCCGCCGGGAAGCGGGGCTCCCGTGAAAATCCGCACTGTCTCACCTGGGCCGACGGTGCCGGCAAAAGCATGCCCGGCGGCGGATTGACCGATCAACTGCAAAGTCGCAGGCACGGTCGCAACATCCGCGGCGCGTACGGCGTAACCGTCCATCGCCGAGGCGGCAAAGGGCGGCTGCTGGCGCTTGGCGTGAAGATCTTTGGCGAGGACGCGCCCGCCTGCATCCGCAAGGGGAACGATCTCGAAATCGAGCGTATCGACACCGGCCAGAATCCGCGCCAGCGCTTCGTTGACGGGGAGGAGGGCTGCCATATCAGTTCCCGTTGATTGGATCGGCCGACCAGTCGCCGGACTTGCCGCCGGTCTTCCGCAACAGCCGAATATCCTGAATAATCATGGCTTTGTCGGCGGCTTTCGCCATGTCGTATATTGTGAGGCAGGCAACAGAGACCGCGGTCAGCGCCTCCATTTCAACGCCGGTCTTGCCCACCAGTTTTATCGTTGCGGACACTCTCAGGCCGGGCAATGCTTCATCCGCCTCGATATCGACCGTGATCTTGCTCAGAAGCAGCGGATGGCAGAGCGGAATGAGGTCATGCGTCTTCTTCGCTGCCATGATCCCGGCGATGCGGGCTGTACCGATCACGTCGCCCTTGGCGGCATTGCCAGCGCGGATGAGCGCCAATGTCTCGGGCCGCATTTTGACGCAACCTTCGGCGATCGCCACGCGTTCGGTTTCACCTTTGCCGCCCACATCGACCATATGGGCCGCGCCCGTTTCGTCGAGATGGCTAAGCCTTGTCATGCCGCGTCGTTCTGTTGCGAAGCCGCGCCGTTCAGGAGGAGCCGCGTCGCCGCCGCGACATCGTCCTTTCGCATCAGGCTTTCACCGACGAGGAACGTTCCGATGTTGGAGCGGGAAAGCCGTTCGCAATCCGCATGCGTGAAGATCCCGCTCTCGCTGACAAGCAGCTTGTCCGCTGGAACCATACCGGCCAGCCGCTCGGAAGTGGCAATGTCGACGTTGAACGTACGCAGGTCGCGGTTATTGATGCCAAGGAGCGGGGAGGTGAGTTTCAGCGCCCGCTCCATCTCGGCCTCGTCGTGAACCTCAACCAGCACGTCCATGCCGAGCGCCAGCGCCGTTTCCTCAAGCGCCTTGGCGAGATCGTCGGAAACACTGGCCATGATGATGAGGATGCAATCCGCCCCCCAGCTGCGCGCCTCGTACACCTGATAAGTGTCGAACAGGAAATCCTTGCGCAGTGCAGGCAGTCCGTTAGCGGCGCGCGCAGCAACCAGATATTCCGGTGCGCCCTGAAAGGATGGCTGGTCCGTGAGAACGGAGAGACAGGCGGCGCCGCCTTCTTCATAGGCCTTGGCGAGCGCGGGCGGATCGAAATCCGGCCGGATCAGCCCCTTGGAAGGGCTCGCCTTCTTGATTTCAGCAATGAGGCCGAACTCGCCCGCATCGCGCTTTTTGCGCAGAGCAGCAAGGAAGCCACGCGGCGCATCCTCGTCGCGCGCCCGCGCCTGCAGTTCATCGAGCGGTGTCCGCGCCTTGGCGGCCGCGATCTCTTCGCGCTTATAGGCCTCGATCTTGCGAAGAATATCAGCCATGGTCAGATCGCCCCGCTGTTGGATACGTGAACCAGCTTCTTTAGCACATTTCGCGCCGCGCCGCTGTCGATCGATTGGCCAGCCATGGCAATGCCGGCTTTCAGATCCGGTACCGCGCCGGCAATCACCAGCGCCGCGCCGGCATTGAATAGTGTAATATCGCGGTATGCGCCATGGGCGCCATCGAGGACGGAGAGCAGGGATACGGCGTTTTCATCCGCCGAGCCGCCCTTCAGATCCTGAGGATCGACGAGACGCAGGCCAAAGGACTCCGGGTCAATCTCGAATTGGCGAATGACGCCGTTTTCCAGCGCGGCGACTTTCGTGACGCCCGCAGTGGTTATTTCATCAAGCCCATCCCCGTGAACGACCCAGACAGATTCTGATCCGAGCGCCTTGAGAACGTGGGCGACCGGCTCGACCCATTCCGGGGAAAACACGCCGACGAGCTGGCGCTTGACGCCGGCGGGGTTGGTCAGCGGCCCAAGCAGGTTGAAAACCGTCCGTGTGCCAAGTTCGACGCGCGCCGGCCCGACATGTTTCATGGCTGGGTGATGCATCGGCGCAAACATGAAGCCGATGCCTGCCTGCTCGATACAATCGCTGATCAGTTCCGGCCCGATCTCGATATTGATGCCGAGCGCCGCGAGCGTATCTGCCGCGCCGGAACGCGAGGACAGCGCCCGATTGCCATGCTTGGCAACAGGAACGCCGGCGCCGGCGGTAACGAAGGCAGCGCAAGTCGACACATTATAGGAGCCCGACTGATCGCCACCCGTTCCGACGATGTCGATGGCGTTTGCCGGTGCAGTCACCGTCAGCATTTTCGAGCGCATGGCAGAAACGGCGCCGGTGATCTCGTCGATGTTTTCGCCGCGCACACGCAGCGCCATCAACAGGCCACCAATCTGCGCCGGCGTTGCCTGTCCGGACATCATGATATCGAAGGCCTCGACCGCTTCCTCGCGGGTGAGAGCCCTGCCTGCTGCCGCAATGCCGATAAAGCGCTTTAGTTCAGCCATTCTCTTTCTCGCGGCTCAGCGGGCCAGGGCCCTGTCGATGACGGACTGGTTGACGGAAACAGGATAGACAGTCTGCAACTGCGAAACCAGTTGGTCGAGCAGATCATCGGCAAGACGATTGCCGATGGCATTCTTCTCGACCGTGGTGATCGCATCTGGTCCGACATTTGCTGGCTCGATCGATTCCGTCACCTTGAAGATCAGCTTCGAGCCATCGGTCGCCGATTCCGTCACGCCGACCACGCCTTCCGGGCCGTCGAACACCGAGGCAACACCGCCTTGACCGAGATCCGCATCCTTGCTTTCGCGCGTGATGCCACGCTTGGTATCCTTGGCGAACTTGAACTCGGACGCAATCACATCCAGCGAAGTGCCATCGGCCACGCGCTTGCGTACCTCTTCCGCCTTGGCATTGAGCTGCTTTTCGATTTCCGCCTTCTTCCAGTTGGCGATGACGCGGGCCTTCACCTCGTCGAGCGGGCGCTCGCGCGCAGGCGTTACGCTAGTCACGTCATACCAGAGATAGCCATTGGTCCCGAGATTGAACGGTTCGTTGTCGAAGCCGACATCGGCCTGGAAGACAGCGGCAAGCTGGTTCTCGTCAAAAGGAAGATCGGCGAGCTGCTTTTCGTCCATGCCCCGACCAGCCTGGTCGACCGCATCGATGGTGACGACCTTGAGATTTTCCTTGGCTGCGGCCTCCGCCATGCTCTGCCCGTCGGCGCGCGCATTCTCATAGGCGTCGTGCACATCGCCGATGGTCGATGCCGCCTGGGCGAGAGCGAGGTTCTCACGAATGTCGTTTTCGACTTCCGAAAGCGGCTTGATGACCTCCGGCGTCGACGCGGCAACGCGAACGATCACCGGTCCGAAAGTACCCTTGAGCACGTCGCTGATGCCATTTGGCTGCAGCGCAAAGATGGCATCCGCGATCGAGCGATCGGGGAGGGCTGGCTTCGGGAATGTCCCGAGCCGCACGTCATCCATCGTCTTGCCTTCCGTTTTCACCACGTCCTCGAAGCTCGTTCCGGCTACGATCTTGTCGTGCGCCGCCTTTGCCGCTTCCTCATTGGCGAAGGTAAGCTGCTCGATCGTCCGGGTTTCCGGGGTGGTGTAGCGTGCAATGTTCTTGTCGTATTCCGCCTTGATTTCTTCGGGCGCGACGGTTGCCGCGTTGGCGATGTCCTTTGGCTCGAGCTTTACATAGGTGATCTTGCGATACTGCGGTGCGCCATAGGCCTCCTTGTTCGCTTCGAAATAGGTCTTCAGCACGTCATCGCTCGGATCGGCGACGTCCTTGATGAAGTCGGCCGGCATGGCGACATAATCGATGGTGCGCGATTCCCCCTTGTACATGGCGAGGGCCTTTAGCAGCGCATCAGGCGCCTTTATGCCATCGGCGACGGCCTCGACGATCTGTTGGCGGCGCGCGACCTGCGCGCGATTATCGAGGTAGCTCTGCGGGTTCATGCCGGCATTGCGCAACACGGCATTGAACTGCGCCTGGTTGAACCGACCGTCCGGACCATGAAAGGCTGGATCTTCTGCCGCAAGCTGGGCGAGGCGATCCTTGGAGAGGCCGAGGGACATGGTGCGTGCCTGTTCGTCGAGAACGACGCCTGCAACGAGCTGTCCCTGGACCTGATGCCCGATGCCGATGGCGTCAGCCTGTTCGCGCGTCAGCCTCTGCCCGAACTGCTGCGAGAGCGCTGCAAGCTGGCGGTCATAGGCGAGGCGGTAGTCTACCGGAGAGACCTCGGAATGGCCTGCGCGGATTGCCGCGCCGCCGCCGATTGCACCAAGGATCGTATTGGATACACCCCATCCGGCAAAGCTGATGACGAGAAGGCCCATGAGCACCTTGACCACCCAGGTCTGTGCAACATTGCGGAGAGAGTCGAGCATGAAAAATCACCGTGTCAGTCAAGAAGCATAATTTAATCCACGCGGGAATAGCGTGATGCAGGGCATGTGTCGATTGCTTTATCAATTGAATTTGCTAGTCAGGCAATCAAATCACTGAGAAAATCGACCAAACAAACGTCCAAGGAACACCCAATGACCCCTGATGTGCGTCCGCTCGTTGCTGGAAACTGGAAAATGAACGGTACGGCAGAGTCGCTCGACGAACTGCGTACGATCGTCAACCGGCCGAATTCCGCCATAGGCGAGAAGATCGACGCGCTGATCTGTGTGCCGGCCACGCTTGTCTTCCGGGCAGCCCAGCTGGTAGAAGGCGAGGCGCTGGCGATTGGCGGCCAGGACTGTCATTTCAAGAAATCCGGCGCGCATACCGGCGATATCGCAGCGAATATGTTGCTCGACGCCGGCGCGACCCATGTCATTGTCGGACATTCCGAACGCCGCACAGATCACGCGGAGACCGATGAGATCGTCAATGCCAAGGCAAAGGCGGGCTGGGAAGCCGGACTGACGACCATCATCTGTATCGGTGAAACCGAAGCGCAGCGCCGCGCGGGTTCGACGCTCGAAATCATAGCGACGCAGCTCGCAGGGTCGATTCCGGCAGACGCGCGGTCCGGCAATACGATTATTGCGTATGAACCCGTATGGGCCATCGGTACCGGACTGACACCCACGCCCGACGACGTTAAAGACGTCCATGGCTCGATCCGCGCGGCTCTTGCCAAGCGCTTTGGCGAGGACGGAACGAAGATGCGGATCCTTTATGGCGGCTCGGTCAAGCCCTCAAACGCAGTCGAATTGCTGGGCATCGACAATGTCGACGGCGCTTTGGTCGGCGGCGCAAGCTTGAAAGCGGTGGACTTCCTCGCCATTTGTGAGGCGTATCACGCCCTCTGATCGGCTTAGACATGCTATTGAACCAGGAAATCTGTCTGCGGACGGGCTTGGTTTATTGAAGGATACGGTGTAAAGAGCCGCGTCCGATTTCTAGAAAGCAGAAAATACCCCATGCAAACCGTTGTTATCGTCATTCATCTTCTGATTGTACTTGCCCTTGTCGGTGTCGTGCTTATGCAACGCTCGGAAGGCGGCGGTCTCGGGATCGGTGGCGGCTCGGGTTTCATGACAGCGCGCGGCGCTGCCAATGCCCTGACCCGGGCGACGGCAATTCTCGCGGCGGGGTTCTTCATCACTTCGCTGGCGCTCGGCATCATGGCGCGCTACGGCGAAAACCCGACCGACATTCTGAACCGTATTCCACAGACGACGGGCACGCAGCCGGCCGGCCAGCAGGGCCAGCAGCCGCCGACGAGCGGCGGTATCCTCAACCAGCTGGGCGGTCCTTCTTCGAAGCCCGCAACGGCGCCGACGGATGCGCCCGCCGCTCCGGGAGCGACTGCGCCGGCAACGCCCGAATCGCCGGCCCCGGCCAATTCAGCCCCGGCTGCACCTGCTCCGGCACAGCCGGCGAACCCGGTCCCGAATTCGCAGTAATCGGGCACCGTTTGAACGTCTTTCGCGGCGAGCGCAATAAAGTGTTGCGCTTCCGCAACCGTTGTGTGTGAAGAATCGTTGGACGTTGTTCTTCACAGCGATTTGCATTGAGAAGAAGCCGGTCTTCGGTTATCGCCATAAAAGTTGGCCTCGGGGGCCTCGCAAACGCCGTGATGGCGTTGTGCAATCTACGCGGGATTTCAAATATGCTTTCACGTCGCTCCTTACTCATTGGCATGTCAGTCCTGGCCTTGACCGGCCCGGCATCAGCCGAACCATTTCTGAAGCGGATCCTCAATCCGTTTACCGGCGATGCGCCGCAACCGGTCGCGCCGGAAGCTGTCGTAAATCCGGATGCCGCTGCTGCTGCAGCGCCGATTGAAGTCGCTGAAGTGCGCAAGCCCGCCACGGGCAAGGCAAAGAACAAATACGGCATCGATCCCAAGTACATGCCGCAGGATGTGCCCTTTACCGGCTACAAGACCGGCACGATCGTCATCGATCCCAAGGACAAGTTCCTTTACCTGATCGAATCGCCGTTTACGGCGCGCCGCTATGGTATCGCTGTCGGCAAGGAAGGTCTGGAGTTCAAGGGCACCGCCCAGATCCAGACCAAGCGCGAGTGGCCGCGCTGGATTCCAACCAAGGAAATGATCGAACGCGAGCCGGCCCATTATGCCAAGTATGAGAATGGCATGGATGGCGGCCCCGGCAATCCGCTTGGTGCACGCGCCCTTTACCTGTCGCAGGGCGGCCGCGATACGCATGTGCGAATCCATGGCACGATCCAGCCCTGGACCATCGGAAGTTCGGCTTCGAACGGCTGTTTCCGCATGGTCAACGATCATGTCATCGACCTCTACAACCGCGTTAGCGTCGGCACTCAAGTGATCGTGCTGTAAAGACTATTATCTAATTCACTGGAACGGCCAGACCTCGCGTCTGGCCGTTTTGTTTGGAATAAACAATCTTTGGAACGGGAAAATTGGCAGGCCCGCCAATTTTTTTGTGGCCAAATCACTCGCAAAGGACTAACGAGATAAGCCCATGGCCCGATATGTTTTCATCACTGGCGGCGTGGTTTCTTCCCTCGGAAAAGGCATCGCTGCTGCCGCTTTGGCGGCGCTTCTGCAGGCTCGTGGATACCGTGTGCGGATCCGCAAGCTCGACCCTTATCTCAACGTCGACCCCGGTACGATGTCGCCCTATCAGCACGGCGAAGTGTTCGTAACCGACGATGGCGCGGAAACCGACCTTGATCTTGGTCATTATGAGCGCTTTACGGGGCGTCCTGCCAACAAACAGGACAACATCACCACCGGACGGATCTATCGCAACATCATCGAAAAGGAACGCCGCGGCGATTATCTCGGCGCGACGGTTCAGGTAATTCCGCATGTCACCGACGAGATCAAGAATTTCGTTGTCGAAGGCAATGAAGACTATGATTTCGTGCTGTGCGAGATCGGCGGTACGGTAGGCGATATTGAAGCCATGCCGTTCCTCGAAGCGATCCGCCAGCTTGGCAACGATCTGCCCCGCGGGTCGGCCGTCTATATCCACTTGACGCTGATGCCCTATATTCCGGCTGCCGGTGAACTCAAGACCAAGCCTACGCAGCATTCGGTCAAGGAGTTGCGCTCGATCGGCATTGCGCCTGACATCCTGCTTATCCGCGCTGACCGGGAAATTCCCGAATCCGAGCGTCGCAAGCTGTCGTTGTTCTGTAATGTGCGCGCGTCGGCGGTCATTCAGGCGCTCGATGTCGAGACGATTTATGACGTGCCGATGGCCTATCACAAGGAAGGCCTCGATTCCGAGGTGCTCGCGGCCTTTGGCATCGATCCTGCCCCGAAACCGCGGATGGAGCGCTGGGACGAAGTCAGCCAGCGCATTCACAATCCGGAAGGCGAAGTCACCATTGCCATCGTCGGCAAGTATACGGGCCTCAAGGACGCTTACAAATCGCTGATCGAGGCACTGCACCATGGCGGCATGGCCAACAAGGTGAAGGTAAATCTCGACTGGATCGAATCCGAGATTTTCGAACAGGAAGATCCGGCGCCCTATCTGCAGAAGGTTCACGGCATTCTCGTTCCCGGCGGTTTCGGCGAGCGCGGCTCGGAAGGCAAGATCCTCGCGGCAAAATTCGCACGCGAACGGAAGGTGCCTTATTTCGGCATCTGCTTCGGAATGCAGATGGCTGTGCTGGAAGCTGCGCGGTCATTGGCTGGCGTCGAACATGCGTCGTCCACCGAATTCGGCCCGACCAAGGAGCCGGTTGTCGGTTTGATGACCGAGTGGCTGAAGGGCAATATGCTCGAGAAACGCACGAAGGCCGGCGATCTTGGCGGTACGATGCGGCTCGGCGCCTATGAAGCGCTGCTGAAATCCGGCACGCGCATCGCCGACATTTACGGTTCGACCGACATTTTCGAGCGCCATCGCCATCGCTACGAGGTCAATATCGACTACAAGCAGAAGCTTGAGGATTGCGGTCTGGTGTTCTCCGGCATGTCGCCGGATGGTGTCCTGCCGGAGACGATCGAATATGCCGATCATCCCTGGTTTATCGGCGTCCAGTACCATCCGGAATTGAAGTCGCGCCCGTTCGAGCCGCACCCGCTGTTTGCGTCGTTCATCAACGCTGCCATGGCTCAAAGCCGGCTGGTTTGACCGGTGGAGGGGTATGACGTTGCATTGCTTTGAGGCATACCCATCACCATGACAACGCAGTCGCCGCGCACGCCCCATCCGGTCGACCACCTCGTGCTGCCGACTCCGGATCTCGATGTAGCGCGCGCTCGCTTGGGCAAGCTCGGCTTTACCGTGGCTCCGGTCGGCAAACACCCGTTCGGGACGGAGAATGTCTGCGTTTTCCTGGGCGACGATACGTTTCTCGAATTCCTTGCCATCGGCCAGCGCGAAGTCTGTGAGGCCGAGGCCAGGTCAGGCAACGTCTTTGTTGCGCGCGATCAAGCCTATCGATTCCGTTGTGGCAATGAAGGCTTTTCGGCCCTCGTCATGGGAACGAGGAACGCAGAGCGTGATCACTTGGCCTTCGTAGAGGCTGGCATGTCCGCAGGCGCGATCCTGAACTTCTCGCGCCCGTTCGTTACCCCGGACGGCAAGGAGGACACGGCAAGCTTCAGGCTGGCATTTGCCGCCGACCTGCGTGCGCCGGATGCGTTTTTCTTCACCTGCGAGCGCGTAAATACGCCAAATGCCGACCGCAGCCAGTTGCAGGCCCATGCGAACGGTGCCGTCAGCTTGCGCGAGGTAGTCCTTTCTGAGGTAAATCCGACCGATTTCCAGTATCTCCTGCAGGAAGTCGTCAACCAGCGCGACGTCAATGCGCACTCGTTCGGTATGGATTTGCGCGCTGCAAATGCCAACGTCAGCGTGCTTTCGCCGCAAGGATTGCATTCGTTCTTCGGCCTTGAAGCACCGGGCGCCGAGCGTGGCTTGCGCCTTCAGGCCTTCGTCGTTGGCGTTCGCGATCTCCTCGCCGTTGAATCGCTCCTTCGCAGCAACGATATACCCTTCGAACCGCGCGGTTCCCGCCTGATCGTGCACAAGGCACCAGGGCAGGGCGCCGCCATCGCATTTGAGGCAGTCTGATGACCCCGAACTCGACCGTTAAAGCTGGCAATGTGGCGTTTTCGAACGCGTCGCAGTTTTCACTCATTGCCGGCCCTTGCCAGATGGAGAGCCGCCAGCATGCTTTCGACATGGCGGGCACCCTCAAGGAGATCACAGGCAAGCTCGGTATCGGCCTTGTTTACAAGTCGAGCTTCGACAAGGCCAACCGCACGTCGCTCACCGGCAAGCGTGGTTTTGGGCTCGAGAACTCCCTGCCGGTCTTTGCCGACATCCGTAAGGAGTTCGGCCTGCCGACCTTGACCGACGTGCACACCGAAGAGCAATGCGCGATCCTCGGTGAAGTGGTGGACGTTCTGCAGATACCGGCCTTTCTTTGCCGTCAGACCGATCTTTTGATCGCGGCCGCAAAGACCGGCAAGGTCGTCAACATCAAGAAGGGTCAGTTTCTGGCGCCATGGGACATGAAGAATGTCGCGGCAAAGGTTACCGAGAGCGGCAATCCCAACGTCATGCTGACCGAACGTGGCGTTTCCTTTGGCTACAACACGCTTGTCTCCGACATGCGCTCGTTGCCGATCATGGCCGGTCTCGGCTCGCCCGTCATATTCGATGCCACGCACTCGGTGCAGCAGCCGGGCGGCCAAGGCGGATCTACAGGTGGCCAGCGCGAATTTGTAGAGACGCTGGCGCGCGCAGCCGTGGCTGTCGGCGTTGCCGGTGTCTTCATCGAGACCCATCAGGATCCGGATAACGCGCCCTCGGACGGCCCCAATATGGTGCCGATCGACCAGATGCCGAGACTTCTCGAAACACTGCTTGAATTCGATCGGATTGCCAAAAGGGCGTAGGTAGAAGCGGAAGTTCCGTCACGAGAAATTAACTTTTTATGCAACCCTCACGCGGAGTTGCTCATTATTCCTCCATGGCAGCTTCAAACAAGGAGGAAGAAATATGCCGACCAAATCCGGACATACTACAGCAATTCGCGCCACCCGTGTGATTGGTACGAACGTCTATAACGAAGCCAACGACAAGATCGGCGAGATCGAAGATGTGATGCTGGACAAGACCTCCGATAGCATCATGTTTGCAGTTATCGGCTTTGGAGGGTTCCTGGGAATGGGTGAAAAATACCATGCCGTTCCTTGGAAACTCCTGAACTACGACGAAAGCACCGGCGGCTATGTTGTCCCGTTCACCAAGGAACAGCTGACGCAGGCTCCGGCGCACACCATTTCGGAACTCTCCGAAAACGACGGTCGCCGCGTGCGCGACAACGCATTTTCCTATTACAAGGTCGACAGGGCAGCTTAATTCGCCCTGAGGCCAGCGCAAAAGGGTCGCCACCGGCGGCCCTTTTGTCTTTTTAGGCGACATTTCGTCCCGCTGGGGATTTTCCTTGTCATCTTCATTCGCTATCAGTGGCCCAGCCCCACGCTGCTCTGAGCTCATTGAAAGGGAATTCCATGACTGCAATTGTAGATATTATTGGCCGCGAAATTCTGGATAGTCGCGGAAATCCGACTGTTGAAGTCGATGTCATTCTCGAAGACGGGTCCAAGGGTCGTGCAGCCGTTCCCTCCGGCGCTTCCACCGGTGCGCACGAAGCAGTCGAACTGCGCGATGGTGGGAGTCGCTATCTCGGCAAGGGCGTTCAGAAGGCCGTGGATGCGGTCAATGGCGAACTCTTCGACGCTATCGGCGGTCTCGAGGCAGAGAACCAGATCCACATCGACCAGACCATGATCGATCTGGACGGCACGCCGAACAAGAGCCGTCTTGGCGCCAATGCCATCCTCGGCGTCTCGCTTGCTGTCGCCAAGGCTGCGGCAGAAGCATCCGGCCTGCCGCTCTACCGATATCTCGGCGGCCCGTCGGCTCATGTGCTTCCCGTGCCAATGATGAACATCATCAACGGCGGTGCTCATGCCGACAATCCGATCGACTTCCAGGAGTTCATGATCCTTCCCGTCGGCGCATCATCGCTCGCCGAAGCAGTGCGCTACGGTTCGGAAGTGTTCCACACGCTGAAGAAGCGCCTGAAGGATGCCGGCCACAACACCAATGTCGGTGATGAAGGCGGCTTTGCGCCCAATCTCAAGACGGCCCAGGCTGCACTCGACTTCATCGTCGAATCGATCGAGAAGGCCGGCTACAAGCCGGGCGAGGAAATCGCCATTGGTCTGGATTGCGCTTCGACCGAATTCTTCAAGGACGGCAACTATGTCTACGAAGGCGAGAAGAAGTCGCGCGATCCGAAAACGCAGGCGAAGTATCTCGCCAAGCTCGTCGGCGACTATCCCATCATCACGATCGAAGACGGCATGGCCGAGGATGACTGGGAGGGCTGGAAGTATCTGACCGACCTCGTCGGCAACAAGTGCCAGCTCGTCGGCGACGACCTGTTCGTGACCAACTCGGCGCGTCTGCGCGATGGCATCAAGATGGGTGTCGCCAACTCAATCCTCGTCAAGGTCAACCAGATCGGAACTCTGTCCGAGACATTCGACGCTGTCGATACGGCGCACCGCGCCGGCTACACCTCCGTCATGTCGCATCGTTCCGGCGAAACCGAAGACTCGACAATTGCCGATCTTGCTGTCGCCACCAACTGCGGACAGATCAAGACCGGTTCGCTGGCACGCTCCGACCGGGTCGCGAAATACAACCAGCTCATCCGCATCGAGGAAGAACTCGGACCGCAGGCGCGCTATGCCGGCCGCGGCATCTTCCGCAATGCCTGACAGCAAACTGGCAAGACAAAAGAAAATGGCGGACCATGTGTCCGCCATTTGCTTTTCAAGATCGCCGGTAAGACCCTGTTAAGCAAAACATCGTCTTATTGATTGCCAGAGATCGGGCATTGTCGCCTGATTCCGCAGCATTCGGACCGGCTTCCATGTGGACAAAACAAAGACGAAAAACGCGACGGGGACGGTTGATCGTTCCGTTCCTGTCAGCGCTATTCTTCAGCTATTTCGGATTTCATGCCTACCACGGTGAATACGGTCTCTATTCGACCATCAAGCTGCAGGAGCAGACCAAGCTCCTGCAAGCTCAACTCGAGGCCGTGACCGCTTCGCGCACGGAGCTTGAACGACAGGTCCAACTTATGCATGATGGCACGATTGAGAAGGATATGTTGGACGAACAGGCTCGCAAGGCATTGAACATGTCCCGCCCGGACGAAGTCACCATAATGCGTGGCTCCGGCGATTTGGCTATTAACTGATTTCTAGTTAATGGCCGTTTTATGCTGTATTTTTAACAGCTTATTTGCATAGCACTTATTCAATTCTGCATATTGTAACTTCTGCCCCTGCTGCTATTCTCTTGCGACCAAGTCACAGGGAGTGAGATATGGCTACGAGGGCGAAAAAAAGCCCTGCGCGTTCTGCGCAGACCTCTGCTGTTAAAGCACCAAAACCCATCCAGTTCACCAAGGAGCAAGAACTCGAAGCCTATCGCCAGATGCTGCTGATCCGCCGTTTCGAGGAAAAGGCCGGTCAGCTTTATGGCATGGGCTTCATCGGTGGTTTCTGTCACCTGTACATCGGCCAGGAAGCCGTTGTCACGGGCATGCAGATGGCCCTGAAGGAAGGTGACCAGGTCATCACCGGTTACCGCGATCACGGCCATATGCTTGCTTGCGGCATGAGTGCCCGCGGTGTCATGGCAGAATTGACCGGACGGCGCGGCGGCCTTTCCAAGGGCAAGGGCGGCTCGATGCATATGTTCTCCAAGGAGAAGCATTTCTACGGCGGCCACGGCATCGTCGGCGCGCAGGTTTCGCTGGGTACGGGTCTCGCCTTCGCCAATCGCTACCGCGACAATGGCAATGTCTCACTCGCCTACTTCGGCGACGGTGCGGCCAACCAGGGCCAGGTCTACGAAAGCTTCAACATGGCCTCGCTGTGGAAGCTGCCTGTCATCTATATCATCGAGAACAATCGCTACGCCATGGGCACCGCCGTATCGCGCGCCTCGGCTGAAACGGATTTCTCCAAGCGCGGTGTTTCGTTCAATATTCCAGGCATCCAGGTGGATGGCATGGACGTGCGCGCCGTCAACGCGGCTGCCGAGGAAGCAGCGGCCTTCGCGCGTTCAGGCAAGGGCCCGATCATTCTCGAGATGCAGACCTACCGGTATCGCGGCCACTCCATGTCGGATCCGGCAAAGTACCGGTCGAAGGACGAAGTGCAGAAGATGCGCTCCGAGCACGATCCAATCGAGCAGGTGAAGAGCCGGTTGATCGGCAATAACTGGTCCAGCGAGGACGATCTGAAGAAGATCGACAAGGACGTTCGCGACATCGTGGCCGACGCTGCCGATTTCGCCCAGTCCGATCCAGAGCCGGATCCGTCCGAGCTTTACACCGATATTCTGCTCTAAGGGGAGGCGCGACCAATGCCTGTAGATATTCTTATGCCCGCGCTCTCGCCGACAATGGAAGAGGGCAAACTATCCAAGTGGTTGAAAAAGGAAGGCGATAAGGTCACTTCCGGTGATGTGCTTGCCGAAATCGAGACCGACAAGGCGACGATGGAAGTCGAGGCCGTCGATGAAGGCACGATCGGCAAGATCGTCGTTCCGGAAGGCACCGACAACGTAAAGGTAAACTCTGTCATCGCCGTGTTGCTGGGCGATGGCGAGAGCGCCGATGCCGCCAGTGCGCCGAAGGCCGCGCCCGAGGCGCCGCAAGCAGCCGAAGCTCCAAAGGCAGAGCCAGCGGCCGAACTGGCTCCCGCCTCGGTTCCTGCTGCTCCCAAGTCCGAAGTCGCGGCTGACCCCGACATTCCGGCCGGCACCGAAATGGTTTCGACCACGGTGCGCGAAGCATTGCGCGATGCGATGGCTGAAGAAATGCGCCGCGACCCGAATGTCTTCATCATGGGTGAGGAAGTTGCCGAATACCAGGGCGCCTACAAGATCACCCAGGGCCTGCTCGACGAGTTCGGCCCGCGCCGCGTTGTTGACACGCCGATCACCGAGCATGGGTTTGCCGGCGTCGGCGTCGGTGCTGCAATGACCGGGCTGCGTCCGATCGTCGAATTCATGACCTTCAACTTCGCCATGCAGGCGATCGACCAGATCATCAATTCGGCGGCAAAGACGCTCTATATGTCGGGCGGCCAGATGGGTGCGCCGATGGTCTTCCGCGGACCGAGCGGCGCCGCCGCCCGTGTCGCCGCCCAGCACTCGCAGTGCTACGCCGCGTGGTACAGCCACATTCCGGGCCTCAAGGTCGTGATGCCCTATACGGCCGCCGACGCCAAGGGCCTGCTCAAGGCGGCGATCCGCGATCCCAATCCGGTGATTTTCCTGGAAAACGAGATCCTCTACGGCCATTCGTTCGACGTGCCCAAGCTTGACGATTTCGTCCTGCCGATCGGCAAGGCCCGCATTCACAAGAAGGGCAATGACGTTACGCTCGTCTCGTTCGGCATCGGCATGAACTACACGGTCAAGGCCGCCGAGGAGCTTGCCAAGCTTGGCATCGACGCCGAGATCATCGATCTGCGCACGATCCGCCCGATGGATATGCCGACGGTCATCGAATCGGTCAAGAAGACCGGGCGTTGCGTCACGATCGAGGAAGGCTATCCACAATCCTCCGTCGGCACGGAAATTGCCACCCGCGTCATGCAGCAGGCCTTCGACTATCTCGATGCGCCGGTTCTTACCATCGCCGGCAAGGACGTGCCCATGCCCTATGCGGCAAACCTTGAAAAGCTGGCGCTGCCAAGCGTCAAGGAAATCATCGATGCCGTCAAAGCTGTGACCTACACGGCTTAAGGGGAGGAAACCGATATGCCGATCAATATCACCATGCCGGCGCTCTCTCCTACGATGGAAGAGGGCAACCTCGCCAAATGGCTCGTCAAGGAAGGCGACAAGGTTGGTCCCGGCGATGTCATCGCCGAGATCGAGACTGACAAGGCGACGATGGAAGTCGAGGCCGTCGATGAGGGCACAGTCGCCAAGATCGTCGTTCCCGCCGGTACCGAAGGCGTAAAGGTCAATGCGCTCATCGCCATCCTTGCGGGTGAGGGCGAGGACGCCGCCGCAGCCGCAAAGGCCGATGGTGCAGCGCCCAAAGCGGAAGCGCCAAAGGAAGAGAAGAAGACGGAGGCCGCGCCTGCTCCAAAGGTGGACGCCGCTCCTGCACCGGCGGCAGCGCCAGCCGCATCAGCCGCGCCTGCCGCATCTGGTACACCTGCCAAGTCGGGTGACCGGCCCTTCTCGTCGCCGCTTGCACGGCGCATCGCCAAGGAAGCAGGCATCGATCTGTCCGGCGTCACCGGCTCCGGTCCGCATGGGCGCGTGGTCAAAAAGGACGTCGAAGCTGCCATCTCGGGCGGCGGCGCAAAGCCCGCGGCGGCGGCTCCAGCTTCCGCTGCAGCCCCGGCGACGGCAGCGGCCAAGCCAATGTCCGACGATGCCGTGCTCAAGCTCTTCGAGCAAGGCTCTTACGAACTCGTGCCGCATGACGGCATGCGCAAGACCATTGCCAAACGCCTGCTCGAGGCAAAGACGACGGTCCCGCATTTCTACCTGACCATCGACTGCGAACTCGACGCGCTGCTTGCGCTTCGTGCGCAGATCAACACGGCCTCGCCGATGATCAAGACCGAAAAGGGCGACGTTCCCGCCTACAAGCTTTCGGTCAATGACATGATCATCAAGGCCATGGCGTTGGCGTTGCGCGACGTTCCCGAAGCGAATGTTTCTTGGACAGACGCGAATATGGTCAAGCACAAGCATTCCGACGTTGGCGTTGCCGTTTCCATACCAGGCGGCCTGATCACCCCGATCATTCGCAAGGCCGAGCAGAAGACGCTCTCGACGATTTCCAACGAAATGAAGGATCTCGCCAAGCGCGCCCGCGACCGCAAGCTGAAGCCCGAAGAATATCAGGGCGGCACCACGGCCGTGTCCAATCTCGGCATGTTCGGCGTCAAGGATTTCGCCGCGATCATCAACCCGCCGCACGCAACCATTCTTGCAGTTGGAGCGGGCGAGGAGCGGGCGGTCGTTCGCAAGGGCGAAATCAAGATCGCGACAATCATGTCGGTGACCTTGTCTACCGACCATCGCGCGGTTGACGGTGCGCTTGGAGCCGAACTCGCACAAGCCTTCAAGCGGCACATCGAAAATCCGATGGGCATGCTGGTCTGAGCAACGCGATGAAAACCGTCCTCTGCTATGGCGATTCGTTGACCTGGGGCTATCGCCCCGACGGCTCGGGTCGCCATGCACGCAAGGACCGGTGGCCGGAAGTCTTGCAGGCTGAACTTGGTGAAGCCGTGCACGTGATGAGCGATGGCCTGAACGGGCGAACGACGGCGTTCGACGATCACCTTTCGGGCTTTGAGCGCAACGCTGCCAAGACGCTGACGACGGCGCTTGGCACGCATTTTCCGCTCGATCTGGTCATCATCATGCTCGGCACCAACGACATGAAGCATATACTCTGCGGCAACGCCTACGGCGCCAAGCGGGGGATGCAGCGGCTGATCGAGATCGTTCGCACGGCGCCCTATCAGTTCGACACCAAGGCGCCGGCTGTTCTGATCATGTCGCCGCCACCATTCGGCGCCAACGAATGGAGCGAATTCAGGCTGATCTTCGAGGGCGGTGCTGAACAATCGCACCTGCTTGCAGAATTCTACCGTGACGCGGCGGAGCTTGCCCGTTGCGCGTTCTTTGATGCCGGCTCGGTCGCCGCAACGTCAAGCATTGATGGCATTCATCTTGATGCCGAAAACACCAGGGCGATCGGAAAAGCCGTCGCTCCCATCGTTCGAGACATACTCGATCTCTAATCCAGGAGGACCAAGGTCTTGGCCAATAATTACGACGTGATCATCATTGGTTCTGGCCCCGGCGGCTATGTCACCGCGATCCGCTCCGCGCAGCTCGGATTCAAAACCGCCATCGTCGAGCGCGAGCATCTTGGTGGCATCTGCCTGAATTGGGGATGCATACCGACGAAGGCTCTACTGCGCTCGGCGGAGATCTTCCACTACGGCCAACATCCCAAGGATTATGGCCTGACAATAGAAGGCAAGATTTCGGCCGACATCAAGGCTGTCGTCCAGCGTTCGCGCGGCGTCTCGGCGCGTCTTAACGGCGGCGTCGGCTTCCTGATGAAGAAGAACAAGGTAGACGTGATCTGGGGCGAAGCGAAACTCTCAAAGCCCGGCGAAATCGTGGTCTCAAAGTCTTCGAAGAAGCCTATGGAGCCGCAGAATCCGGTGCCCAAGAACACGCTTGGCGAAGGTACTTATTCGGCTAAGCACATCATCATTGCCACCGGTGCACGCCCGCGGGCATTGCCCGGCATCGAGCCGGACGGCAAGCTCATCTGGACCTATTTTGAAGCTATGGTCCCGCCGGAAATGCCGAAATCCCTGGTCGTTATGGGGTCTGGAGCTATCGGCATCGAGTTCGCCTCGTTCTACCGGACCATGGGAGCGGATGTGACTGTGGTCGAGCTTCTGCCGACCGTCATGCCGGTCGAGGATGCCGAGATCTCCGCCTTCGCCCGCAAGCAGTTCGAAAAGCAGGGTATGAAGATCATCACCGATGCCAAGGTGACCAAGGTCGAAAAGGCAGCCAATTCCATCACCGCCCATGTCGAAACCAAGGACGGCAAGGTCGAGAAGATCACGGCTGAACGGCTGATTTCCGCCGTTGGTGTCCAGGGTAACATCGAGAATCTCGGCCTGGAGGCGCTTGGCATCAAGACGGATCGCGGCTGCATCGTAACCGACGGCTACGGCAAGACCAATGTACCCGGCGTTTATGCGATCGGCGACGTCGCCGGCCCGCCCATGCTCGCGCACAAGGCCGAGCACGAGGGCGTTATCTGCGTCGAGAAGATCGCCAATGTTCCGGGCGTCCATGCGCTCGAGAAGGACAAGATCCCGGGCTGCACTTACTGCCAGCCGCAAGTGGCGTCGGTGGGGCTGACGGAAGCGAAAGCCAAGGAAGGCGGGCGCGAAATCCGCGTCGGGCGGTTCCAGTTCGCTGCGAACGGCAAGGCGATCGCGCTCGGCGAAGACCAGGGATTGGTAAAGACGATCTTTGACAAGAAGACCGGCCAGCTGATCGGCGCCCACATGGTCGGCGCGGAGGTGACGGAACTCATTCAGGGCTTCGTCATCGCCATGAACCTCGAGACCACGGAAGAAGAGCTGATGCACACCATATTCCCGCATCCGACTCTGTCCGAGATGATGAAGGAAAGTGTACTCGACGCCTATGGTCGCGTGCTGAACGCCTAAAGGAACGATGAGCGATTGAACATTAGCGACAGCAGGCCCTGGACCAGTCTTGCATGGGCGGTCCTCAAATGGTCGACCATTATCGGCCTGCTGGTCGGCTTCTTGCCGTCTGCCTTGAGTCTTTTGTCGGGTAACACCATATCGGTGAGTGGAACGGCAATCGGCGGGTGGACTGGTGTCTGGGTTGTCACGCTTGCGTGCGGCTTGGGCGGGTTTCTTTTCGGTGCTATATGGGCTCTGGTGCTGCGCGCCGTTGCCATCGCATCCGGGCGCTAGCGGGAGAAGGATATGGATCAGCCAGTCGGTATCATGGGCATGCCCGGTGTGGGTTTCTTTGGAATGCTGGTCATCGGCTTCATTGCCGGTTATATCGCCGAAAAGGCGATGAACCGCGATCACGGATTGCTCACCAACATTCTCGTCGGTATTGCCGGTTCTTTCGTCGGCGGCACGCTGGCCAGCCTTCTGAATTTCCAGTTCTACGGATTTCTGGGAAATCTGATCGTCGCCACCGTCGGGGCAATTCTCATTCTGTGGATTTTTGGCAAGGCCAGGACCGCGAACTAGGAAGACATAATGGTAACGGTACTCGACACGATCGACCAGAAGCGGCGCCTTCGCCACCCGGAGAAAGCGCATCGCCCGGATTCGGAGGTCCTGAAAAAACCCGACTGGATCAGGGTCAAGGCGCCCGTGTCGAAGGGATATTCGGAGACGCGCGATATTGTTCGCTCGCACAACCTGGTTACGGTTTGCGAAGAAGCCGGCTGCCCGAACATCGGCGAATGCTGGGACAAGAAACACGCGACGTTCATGATCATGGGCGAAATCTGCACCCGCGCCTGCGCGTTCTGCAATGTCGCCACGGGCCTGCCGACGGCTCTCGATGTGCACGAACCGGAGAATGTGGGCAAGGCAGTCAAGAAGA
Organism: Phyllobacterium sp. 01N428; assembly: GCF_056399405.1. NCBI lineage: Bacteria > Pseudomonadati > Pseudomonadota > Alphaproteobacteria > Hyphomicrobiales > Phyllobacteriaceae > Phyllobacterium > Phyllobacterium sp. 01N428. The sequence goes on along the minus strand of NZ_JBFTRH010000011.1, from coordinate 154,419 downwards.
TGGGCCTTTCTCACGTCGTCATCACGTCGGTGGATCGTGACGATCTGCCGGACGGCGGCGCCCAGCATTTTGCCGACGTGATCCATGCGATCCGCCGCATTTCGCCCGGAACGACCATCGAAATCCTCACGCCCGATTTCCTGCGCAAGGAGGGAGCGCTCGAGATCGTTGTCACTGCCCGTCCCGACGTGTTCAACCACAACCTCGAAACCGTGCCGTCCAATTATTTGAAAGTCCGGCCGGGTGCCCGTTATTTCCATTCCATCCGGCTGTTGCAGCGGGTCAAGGAACTTGACCCGACCATCTTCACCAAGTCGGGCATCATGGTCGGGCTTGGCGAGGAGCGTAACGAGGTCCTGCAGCTTATGGACGACCTGCGGAGCGCCGACGTCGATTTCATGACGATCGGCCAGTATCTCCAGCCGACGCGCAAGCACCATCCAGTGCTGAATTATGTGACGCCGGACGAATTCAAGTCCTATGCGACGATCGCCAAGACCAAGGGTTTTCTCGTTGTTGCGTCGAGCCCGTTGACTCGCTCGTCGCACCACGCCGGCGAAGATTTTGCACGATTGAGGGCTGCACGCGAGGCGATGCACGCAAATCGCAGCTGATGCCGAAATTCGAGACGAGCCGTCCTGTCGTCCATCGCGCCGAGGAGATGTTCGATCTCGTCGCGGACGTGGAGACGTATCCGCAGTTTCTGCCCATGTGCGAGAGCCTCAAGGTGCGCTCACGCAAGGAAAGCCACGGCAAGACCCTGCTCATTGCCGACATGACGGTGGGCTACAAGCTCATCCGTGAGACCTTCACCAGCCAGGTTCTGCTCAAACCGCAGGAAAAGGTGATCCTCACCAAATATATTGACGGACCGTTCCGCTATCTCGACAACCGCTGGCAGTTCATTCCGGCGGAAAACCCGGAACATTCCGTCGTCAAATTCTACATCGATTATGAATTCAAGAGCCGCACGCTCGGTTTCGTCATGGGATCCATGTTCGATATCGCCTTCCGAAAATTCACGGAAGCATTTGAAAAGCGTGCCGATGCGATCTATGGCAGGAATGTATAGTCGCCTGAGTGCATGAAGGTAATCTGCTATGCAGCACGAAGATCCGGAATATCAAGTTCAAATCGGCACACCCTCGGTAGAGGATTATCGCAGGCTGCGCGACATTGCCGGCCTAAGCTCGAAGAGCCAGGAGGCGGCGGAGCGCGGCCTTCCGAACACCGTTTATGCGGCAACCGTTCAATATCAGTCGAACGCGGTCGCCATGGGTCGAATAATCGGCGATGGCGGATGTTTCTTTCAGGTGGTGGACATTGCCGTCGATCCCGCGCATCAGGGCAAGGGCCTTGGCAAGATCATTGTTTCGCGGCTTGTTGATTACCTGCAGGCGGAAGCCCCGGACGGTGCCTATGTCAGCCTTATCGCTGATGGCCCCGCAAAATATCTTTACGCGAAGTTCGGGTTCAGGCCGGTAATGCCCGAGTCGATCGGCATGGCCATCGAGATCAGGCGCCCGTCCGAATACGAAATGTAGAACGTTTTTGTCCCAGCAAGAAACGCTCAGTCGCCTAGAGCCTTAAGGACCATGTCCAGCGCGGTGTTTACGGCTGCGAGCCGGATCGAAGCGCGCCCGCCATCGGCAAAAACGTGCCGCTCCACTATTGGCGGCTTTCCCTTGAGTGCAAGGCCGAACCAGACCAGCCCGACCGGCTTTGCCGCTGATCCTCCACCCGGACCCGCGACTCCCGTTACGGCAACCGCGATGCAGGCGCTGGAATGGGCGAGGGCGCCTTCCGCCATGGCGAGCGCCACTTCTTGCGACACGGCGCCGTGCGCCGCGATTACACCTGCAGGCACGCCGACCATGTCCTGCTTGGCCTCGTTCGAATAAGTCACGAAACCGCGGTCGACAACGTCCGAAGAGCCGGCAATGTCGGTCAGCGCGGCAGCGATCATGCCGCCCGTGCAGGATTCTGCCGTGGCTAGCAGAATGCCCTTGCGGCGGCAGACTTCGAGCACTGCAATTGCCTTTGCTTCGGCGATCAGTCCGCTCATTCCGGCAACCCTCCCGGATATATGACAGAAGCCGTTGCTATGGCGGCGATGCCCTCCTGCCTGCCGATGAAGCCAAGTTTTTCGTTTGTTGTTGCCTTGATCGAAATGCGATCCGGCGAAATGCCGAGCATAGACGAGAGTGCCGCCGTCATCGCCTCGCGATGAGGGCCCACTTTCGGTGCCTCGCAGATGAGGGTGATATCGGCATTGGCGATCCTGCCGCCTGCTTCCCTGACGATCTTGACCGCATGTTCGACGAAGATGTGCGAGGCCGCGCCCTTCCATTGTGGATCCGACGGTGGAAAGTGCGTTCCAATGTCGCCGGCGCCCCGTGTGGCCAGCAGAGCGTCGGTCAGCGCGTGCAGGGCGACGTCGGCATCCGAATGACCCGAAAGCTTGCGGTCATGGGCGATAAATACGCCTGCGAGCGTGACGCCGTTTCCTGGCTCGAATGCGTGCACGTCGTAGCCGTTGCCGGTGCGTACGTCCGGAAAGGCGGAATGCTGCTTGGTCAAGCGTTCGTCGGCCATTTCGATATCCTTCGCCCAGGTCAACTTTGTGTTGTCGGCCGATCCTTCCACGATCCGGACGGGCAGGCCATGCCATTCGGCAATCGCGGAATCATCGGTAAAATCCGACCGTCCGACGGCAAAGGCGGCGTCGTGGGCGGCAAGGATCGGAAGAAACGGGAAGGCCTGCGGCGTCTGCGCGGCGTAAAGACCGGCGCGCGGCACGGTGGCACTAACCATCGCATCATTGCCCGCAGCCTTGAGTGTGTCCGAAACGGCAAGCACCGGGAGAACCCCGATATGCGGTGTCAGATTGAAGACAACCCGTTCCAGCAGATCAGCCGAAATGAACGGACGAACGCCGTCGTGAATGAGGACATGATCCGGGGAAATATCTTTGAGAGCCAAAAGTCCAAGGCGTGTCGACTCCTGGCGCGTCGGGCCGCCGGTGACGGCAACGACACGTCCGGCCCGATCGCCGAGCGCCTGCGTGAACAGCACGTCGTCTTCCTTGTGAATGACGACGATGACGTCATCGATCAGCGGGCATTCGAGAAACGCATGCAATGTATGCGCAAGAACAGCCTCGCCGCCGATCTTGCGATACTGCTTCGGTCCTTCAACGCTTTGGCCGGCACGTTCTCCGCGCCCGGCCGCGACGATGACGGCTGCGACCCGCACCTGCTTGTTTTCAGTCTTTCCCGCCACATGTCTCTCCGTAATGCCAACTCCGTTACCCTTTGCAACGGCGAAAGGCCAGAGAATTGAATCGCCACAATGTCAAAATAGGAGCAACAAACGCCGCACTTTGCCTTGCGAAGAGGCACGATCCTGTCTAAAGCATAGGCTATTATGAAACTGCATACGAAACAGGCAAAATCGCGGGTTGAATTGGCAGACTCACTGCACGTTGGCGGGGTCATTCTGCGCAATCGCGTGTTCCTTGCTCCGATGTCCGGTGTGTCGGATCTGCCTTTTCGCCAACTCGCTTGGCAGGCGGGGGCCGGCATGGTTGTTTCCGAGATGGTCGCAAGCGCCGAGCTCTGCACCCGCGAGCGCGGCAATTTGCTGCGTCTAAAGGGCGACGGGCTCGGGACTCATGTCGTGCAGATCGCCGGCCGTGAGCCGAGGTGGATGGCAGAGGCAGCGCGGATCGCTGAAGGCGAGGGTGCGCATATCGTCGACATCAATATGGGCTGTCCGGCAAGAAAGGTAACAGGCGGTCTTTCAGGATCCGCGCTGATGCGCGATCTCGACCACGCCATGACATTGATCGAGGCGACGATCGGCGCCGTCCGCGTTCCTGTGACGCTGAAAATGCGCCTTGGCTGGGACGATGCAACGATCAACGCGCCGGAACTCGCGGCAAGGGCCGAGCAGGCCGGCGTCAAGATGGTGACCGTCCATGGACGGACGCGCTGCCAATTTTATGAGGGCAGGGCGGATTGGCATGCCATTCGCGCGGTCAAGGAAGCTATATCGATACCGCTTGTGGCCAATGGCGATGTCCTGAATCGTGACGATGCGGAGGCGATTCTCGCAGCATCCGGAGCGGATGCCGTCATGGTAGGGCGCGGATCCTACGGTCAACCATGGCTCCCCGGCAGTATCGTCAACGGAAAGGGTGCGGAGAGCGATATGATCGCCGACTATGCAGTTGCGCATTATGAGGCGATGCTCGCCCATTACGGCGAGACCACCGGCAGCCGGCATGCGCGCAAGCATCTTGGCTGGTATCTCGACCGCCAAGGCCTTGACGTCACCGCGAATGAACGCGGTTCGATCATGACGGAGACCAATCCTATTCACGTTTCGCGCCTTTTATATGCTGCGCTCTCGCGCGGTGGCTCTACAGATATGAAGAAAGTTGCCTGATGACCTCAGCAGACAAGTCGGTGCTCGAAGACAAGCTGGCCGGCATCGTGCTCAATTCGATCCGCCATCCGGTGATCATGCTCGATGAAGCCGGGTACATTTCCTATGCCAATGCCGACGCCGAGGCTTTCTTTCGTTCCAGCGCAAGCATTCTCAGCCGCAATACGCTGGACATGCTGCTGCCCTTCGGCAGCCCGCTTCTCGCGCTGGTCAAGCAGGTCCGCGAAAATCCATCGCCGGTCAATGAATACCGCGTCGACGTTTCCTCGCCGCGCCTCGGACAGGACCGCATTGTCGATCTCTACGTGACGCCGGTCAGCGAAGCGCCCGGGTCGATCGTGATCCTGTTCAAGGAACGCTCCATGGCGGAGAAGCTCGACCGGCAGATGACCCACCGCGGCGCTGCGCGATCCGTCACCGGGCTCGCGTCGATGCTGGCGCATGAGATCAAGAACCCATTGTCCGGTATTCGCGGTGCGGCTCAGTTGCTGGAAACGGGGCTGAACGATGATGACCGCGCGCTGACGCGCCTCATTACTGATGAAACCGATCGGATCGTCTCGCTCGTCGACCGGATGGAAGTGTTCTCAGACGAGCGCCCCATCGAGCGCGAGGCTGTCAATATTCACGTTGTCCTCGATCACGTGAAGGCGATTGCCAAGAACGGGTTCGCCAGCCACATAAAGTTCCACGAGGACTATGATCCCTCGCTGCCTTATGTCTTTGCCAATCGGGACCAACTCGTTCAGATTTTCCTCAACCTCGTCAAGAATGCCGCGGAGTCGATCGGCCCCAACGAGCCGGGCGAGATCACCCTCTCGACCGCGTTCCGCCCCGGTATTCGTCTTTCGGTCCCGGGTATGCGCAACCGCGTCTCGCTGCCGCTCGAATTCACGGTGCAGGACACGGGCCCCGGCGTTTCGCCCGATATCATGCCGCATCTCTTTGACCCGTTCGTGACGACCAAGCCCAATGGCTCCGGCCTTGGCCTGGCGCTTGTCGCCAAGATCGTCGGCGACCATGGCGGCGTTATCGAATGCGATTCGGTGCCGCGCAAGACGACGTTTCGCATTCTTATGCCTGCATGGGACAGCGGCTCAGCCGACGGAACGCATGCAGACGAAAATCCTTATTCCAATAAAGCAGGATCCTGATCATGAGTTTGGGCAGCATTCTCGTTGCAGACGACGACGCGGCGATCAGGACGGTCCTCAATCAGGCGCTTTCGCGGGCAGGTTACGATGTTCGCATCACCTCCAACGCGGCGACGCTATGGCGCTGGATATCGGCTGGCGATGGCGACCTGGTCATCACCGATGTGGTGATGCCGGATGAAAACGCCTTCGATCTCCTGCCGCGCATCAAGAAATCGCGGCCGGATCTTCCCGTCATCGTCATGAGTGCGCAGAACACGTTCATGACGGCTATCCGGGCCTCGGAGGCGGGTGCTTACGAATATCTGCCGAAGCCGTTCGATCTCACCGAACTCGTCAGCATTGTCGGCCGCGCGCTGGCTGAACCGAAAAAGAAGCCCGAAAAATGGCATGGCGAAGAGCAGCCCGATACGATGCCGCTCGTCGGTCGCTCGCCCGCAATGCAGGATATCTACCGCGTCCTTGCCCGCATGATGCAGACCGACCTGACGGTCATGATCTCAGGCGAGTCCGGTACGGGCAAGGAACTCGTCGCGCGCGCTCTGCATGAGTATGGCCGGCGCCGCAAGGGGCCCTTCGTTGCGATCAACATGGCAGCTATTCCGCGCGACCTGATCGAATCCGAACTGTTCGGTCATGAGCGCGGCGCCTTTACCGGTGCACAGAATCGGTCCAGCGGTCGCTTTGAGCAGGCCGATGGCGGCACGCTGTTCCTCGACGAGATCGGCGACATGCCCATGGAGGCGCAGACCCGGCTCTTGCGTGTTCTGCAACAGGGTGAATACATGACGGTGGGCGGCCGCACGCCGATCAAGACCGATGTGCGCATCGTTGCTGCAACCAACAAGGATCTCAGGACTCTGATCAATCAGGGACTATTCCGGGAAGATCTCTACTATCGGCTCAACGTCGTGCCGCTGCGCCTGCCGCCACTGCGCGAGCGTGGGGAGGACATTCCCGATCTCGTCCGCCACTTCTTCAAGCTGGCGGCGAAGGACGGTCTGCCCGAAAAGCGGATCACCGCCGATGGTCTCGACCTGATGCGTCGCTATCCCTGGGCCGGGAACGTACGCGAACTCGAAAACCTCGTGCGCCGTCTCGCCGCGCTCTATCCGCAGGACGAAATCAATGCGGATGTGATCGAATCCGAGCTGAAGGCCGACCTTCGGCCGGCAGAATCGGCTCCAACAGCGATTGCGAATGAAGAATTGACCATCAGCCAGGCGGTCGAACTGAACATGCAGCGCTATTTTATGTCCTACGGCGACAAGCTTCCGCCTGCCGGCCTCTACCAGCGCGTGCTGGAGGAAATGGAATATCCGCTGATCCTTTCCTGCCTGACGGCGACGCATGGCAACCAGATAAAGGCGGCGGAACTGCTGGGTCTCAATCGCAACACGCTGCGCAAGAAGATTCGCGAACTCGGCGTCAATATCTACAAGAGCAGCAAGAGCGACCGCTGAGAACAGAAATACCCGGAAAGCTAAAATTGTAGAGAGTGGAATAGACCGTTCTTAACAGGACTATGCGCATAGTGACCATCGAAAATCCCGTAATTATTGCTGCCGCAAGAAGGCAGCGGGCGGAGTATGGAGGTCTATCGTGTTCAGCTTTGCGGAACGTTTGATTCTGTTCAATCAGTACGAGATCCTGAAGAAACTCGACCCTGACAAGTCGAGCCTTTATGGCCGGCACCAGGAAGTGGTCGAACGCGGTTTCGAGGATCTTTATCAGGAACTCGGCATAACCGAGGAAACCGTCAGCGCCGCAGCGGCGCAGGAGATGAACGACATACTCGGGCTTTTCCGCGCGATCCGCGGGTCGAGCGTCGCAGCCGGCAACACCAATCCGGACAAGAGCAAGTTTGTCGGATTTGGCGCAGCCCAGCCGCACGAACAGTTTGCCTATGCGGACTTCCTTGCCAAGATTCTCAATTTCCCGCAGGAAATCTCGCGAAGCGCCGACAATCAGCCTGAGGCGCAACTCGACCAGTACCGGAAGATGCTAAGGCGCTGGGATGAAATCGGCAGAAAGCGCGAACTAACCGCCGACCAGATCGAGCATCTCGTCGCCTGATGTTCAGGTTCAGCTCAACGCGCCGATATAGTTGAGCTTACCGACCTGAAGACCGTTGTGGCGCAGGATGTCATAGGCGGTCGTCACGTGAAAATAGAAGTTCGGCAGCGCGAACTTCTGCACATACTCCTCGCCGCTCAAGGTCACCTTGAGCTGGCCGGCGCTGAGAACCACGTCCTTGGTCTCCGCGCCATCGAGCGCACCGGCATCCACGCTTTCAAGAAAAGCCACGGTCTTGGCAATACGCTCGCGCAAGTCTGCAAGGCTCGCCTCTTCATCGGCGAATTTCGGAATCTCAAGTGTCGTCAACCGGCCGATCGTCGCCTTGGCCGTGTCGCTTGCCCGCTGGATCTGTCCGGCAAGCGAGAGCATGTCCGGGGCGAGACGCGCATTGACGAGCACGGTGGGATTGATCTTCTTCTCCTCGGCATATGCTTCGGCTTTTTCGATCAGACTGGCGAGAACGGCGAAACCGCGTAGATAGGCCGGGACCGATATCGTGTACATATTAAGTGCCATAGGGCGCTCCTTGAGGCATTGGCAGACGTGGCGACATTGCTTGCTGCCAAACGCAAATACGCCGATGGATTTCGATTTCAAGAGCACTTTACAGCAATGCCCTAAAACGTCCGCATATAGTTATCGTGGCGAACCTTGGTGTCGCTGGTCGCGTGGACGATACGGTTCCGGCCCTGGTTCTTGGCTGCGTAAAGGCATGTATCGGCCGCAATGAGAGCCGTCTCCAGCGATTGACCGGGCTCGTGTATGGCGATGCCAACACTGACCGTTACCTCCAGATCCTTGATCTGCAGTAGCTGAGATATGTTGCGGACGCCGGTCAGTATTTTCTGTGACAGCCAGTCTGCGCGACCGAAATCCGCATCCTTCAGGAATACCGCGAACTCCTCGCCGCCGAAGCGGGCTGCAAAGTCACCCTTGCTGATGACCGTCTGCATCAAATGCCCGATTTCGCGCAGGACCCGGTCGCCGACCGCGTGTCCATGGCGATCGTTGATGGTTTTGAAGTAGTCGGCATCAATGTATAGCAGGGCGCCTGCACTCAGGTTCCGGGCGGAACCATCGATCAGACGCTCGACTTGCAGGTAGAATTCGTTGCGGTTCGCAAGGCCGGTAAGGTCATCCATGCGGGCAGCAAGATCGCGTTCGATCGCTATCTGCTTCAACCGAAAATTCAGGCCGATGAGAAACGCTCCAAGCGGAACGCTGACAATCACGACAATGAACGTGGTTACGACAAGCACCGTCGAAAGGCGGTCGAGCCCGATCGCGAGGAAAAAGACTGCGGCAAGAATATCCGCCGATATAATGGCCATACCAACCATAATCGCGATCTGCTTGATCGGAGAATAGTCGCCAAATTTGGTCATCCAGAGATCGTAGGTAGTCATAGCAATTCGCCGCACGCTTAGGACCAAAGGACAGTACAGCGCAAAGCTATGAAAAATATTCTTTGCTAATGCTGCAAATTTTAATTGCCCTGGCATTTCCTCGAAACGTGGGGCGAGGGCCCCACGCGCCACATCTCGTTCAAGGCGAAGATCAAAGCTCCATGAAGGATTTGAAGCCGCCGTAGATCATGCGCTTGCCGTCGAAAGGCATGTTGTCCATGTCGCCCTTGAGGCGCGGGTCCGCCATGACTTTGGCATTGATTTCATCCCGCTTTTCACGGGATTCATAGGTAATCCAAGAAAATACGACCGTTTCATCATCTTTGGCCTGAACGGCGCGCGGGAAGGAGGTGAGTTCCCCGTAAGGCACATCGTCGGCCAGGCATTCAACATAGGAAAGCGCGCCATATTCCATCCAGACATCGCCCGCTTTACGGGCCAGTTCCTTGTATTCTTCGATTCTGTCCTTGGGCACTGCGACCAGGAAACCGTCAACATAAGGCATGTCTTCCTCCGGTGAGTTTGAACATTGCTAGCGATACGACACTACACGTTGAGTTGGCGTTTGCGAAACACGCGTGGAAATTTTTCAAATCGGACATGCCGAGGCTTGCCTGCGCATTCGTGTTTTGGATTGACAAGCCTACATGAAAAAAGGTCCATGACGGTGGAAACCGAAGCAGTGAGAAGCTTCGATTTCCTAGAAGAACAGAATGCCCCAACGCGAGTGAAAACCATGTCCGCCATCAATCTCGCCATCGTAGGCGTCGGCAAGATCGTCAACGACCAACATCTTCCATCAATCGCCAGGAATCCCGATTTCAAGCTCGTTGCCACGGCAAGCCGCAACGGCACCGTTGAGGGTATCGACGCCTATAAGACGATCGACGCCATGCTTGAGGCGGTGCCGACGATCGACGCCGTATCGCTGTGCATGCCACCGCAATTTCGCTACGAGGCTGCGCACAAGGCACTCGCGGCAGGAAAGCATGTGTTCCTTGAAAAGCCGCCTGGCGCCACTCTCTCGGAAGTTGCCGACCTTGAAGCCACGGCTGCGGCGAAGCGCCTGTCTTTATTTGCAAGCTGGCATTCGCGCTATGCTCCGGCCGTAGAAGCGGCCAAGGCATTTCTTGCTGCAACCAGGATCACGAGCGTTCAAGTGAACTGGAAAGAGGACGTGCGCCATTGGCACCCCAACCAGGCATGGATCTGGCAGGCGGGCGGACTTGGCGTTTTCGACCCCGGAATCAATGCGCTGTCGATCGTGACCCATATTCTCCCACGCGCGGCATTTCTGACCAGCGCCACGCTTGAATTTCCTGAGAATTGCGACGCACCCATCGCTGCCGACCTGCAGTTCCAGGACGCCGACAATCTGCCGGTTCATGCGGTTTTCGATTGGCGGCAGACCGGAAAACAGACATGGGACATCATCGCCGAGACCGAGGCTGGCACAATGGTGCTCTCGGACGGCGGCGCGAAGCTTTTCATCAATGGCGAGCTCACATTCGCCGAACCTGAACAGGAATATGCGCAGCTCTACCGACGCTTTGCCGAAATCATCAAAGCTGGGCAATCGGATGTCGATCTATCGCCGCTGCGGCACGTGGCCGACGCGTTCCTGCTCGGCAAAAGGAAGATTGTTGAGGCTTTTTACGACTGAGGCTGGCAACCAACTGCGCCTCTAAAAGCAACCGCCGCAATAGGCCTGCGACATCCAATTCCCGGCGCACATCGATCCGCCGGGAATTTCAAATCAAGCCCTCAAACTGAAGCTGAAACTTTGGCAATCCATTTGCGTACGGTGTCGGGTGTATCGACGGTGAACTGGGCCTTGCTATCCCCCGTTCCCACCTTGACCGAACGTCCGCCGACCTCATTGACATAGCCAAACATCGCCTCATCGGTGATGTCATCGCCAATCGCAATGGGGAGTCGACCCTGAAACGGTGGGTGTGCCATCAGCCGTATGAGTGCTTCGCCCTTGCTCGTGCCGCTCGGGCGAATTTCGACAACCATCTTTCCGTCCTGCCGGACCCAGTTCCGGCCAAGCTCGGTCAGAAGATCGGAAACCCGCTGGTCAACCTCGCCATGCGCCGCTTCCGCCTGCCTGTAATGGACAGCGAGGCTGATCCCCTTATCTTCGATAATGATACCTGGCCACGTCCGCACGAGGTCGTCGAGTTCCCGGCGCGCATCGTCCAGATCGGCATCATTGACGGGAGTGCGCTCTACGGACCCATCGAGCGTGCTTCTGAGTTCTGCGCCGTGCAATCCTGCCGCTGCAAACCTGCAAGGTGTAAACAGCGCGTCGATTGAAGCGATTGAGCGGCCGCTGACCAGTGCCAATGCTCCGCCCAGCCGGGCCGCCAACTGGCTGATTTCATGCGGGAGAGCAGGAGGAACCTCGACACTATCGGGCGTCGCAGCAATGTCGATCAACGTTCCATCGACATCAAGGAAGAGTGCCCACGAGCCGATTTTTGCCGGGAGCACCTCGCTGACATCGTTCATCACTCATTCCTTCGCTGAAGCATCTCATTCGAATTTTTGGCTGTTCTCACCAAACCGATTAGTTCCCGGATCGTTCCATCGCGAAATATTTCGGGAACCAATCGTGGGGCGAGAAGTTAGCCCTACTCTCATGAAACTGGGGTATTGATATGGAACGCCTTGTTGTTGTCTCAAATCGGACAGCCGATCTGGGAGGCAAAACACTGAGCGGGGGGCTTGCAGTCGGAATTGTCGATGCGCTGAAAAGCAGCGGCGGGATGTGGATGGGTTGGAACGGCGATATCGTCGATAAGTCCCGCTCAATGGATGCGCGGGTCGAAACCTACGATAATGTCGCCTCCCTAACCATGCCTCTGACCAAAGAGGAACATAACAACTATTATCTGGGCTTTGCCAACAAGGTATTGTGGCCAACATTCCACTATCGGCTCGACCTCATGGATTACCGAACCGAGTTTGCGCGATCCTATGCCCGGGTGAACGGCAAGTTTGCCGACGTTCTTCATCCCCATCTGCGCGACGACGATCTCGTTTGGGTGCATGACTACCATCTAATTCCCCTGGCTTCCGAACTTCGCGCCAAGGGTTGCAATCACAAGATTGGCTTCTTCTTGCACATACCCTTTCCACCCTCGGATATTTTTTCAGCGATCCCGCGGCACCAATGGCTGCGTGAATGCCTGCTGCGGTTCGACTTGATCGGGTTTCAGACACAGAACGATGCAGACAATTTCTGCCGCTATCTGAAAGGCAATTCAGACGTCAAATTCCTTAGCCCCGACAGGATCAGGTGGCACGACCGGACAATCAAGATCGGTCACTTTCCGATCGGCATAGACGTCGATCAGTTTGCTGCCATGGCGCAGGAGACCGACGAGGAGATCCAGCTCGAGCGGAAGCGGCGTAGTCTGCTCAAGCGCTTCCAGGTCATTTCGGCCGATCGCCTCGATTATTCCAAAGGACTGCCGCAGCGCATGAAGGCGTTTCGAAAGTTTCTCGATACATCCCCGGAATATCGCGGACATGCCGAATATTTGCAGGTGGCCTCACCCTCTCGCGAAGACGTCACTGCCTATTCCGACATTCGCGGGGAACTCGAACAGCTTTCCGGAGCGGTGAACGGCAAGCACGCCGATATTAATTGGGCTCCAATCCAATATATCAATCAGAGCATATCACGGGAGCGGCTGGCGCTCCTGTTCCGCTGTAGCCTGATCGGGCTTATCACGCCGCTTCGCGACGGCATGAACCTCGTCGCCAAGGAATATATCGCAGCCCAGGACGATGAGGATCCCGGAATCCTCATTCTGTCGCGGTTTGCGGGCGCGGCGGAAGAGCTCGGTGACGCACTCATCGTCAACCCCTACGATGTTAACGAGGTTGCGCAAGCCATTAAGAAGGCGGCGACGATGCCTATGGATGAGCGCAAGGCCCGTCACCGAAACCTCTTCAGTCAGATTTCGACCAACAATGCCGATCTTTGGCAGCGCCGCTACGTTGCGGCGCTGCGGTCGGTCGAGCCCAATGTTCAACGCGCGCAACTTTCGTCACACGCGAAGTGGCGCAAAGAGCCCGGCATGGGGACCATGAGCAGCAGCCGGCATTGATCTGCGAGAGCTGTCGAGCGAAAGCATGTACACACCCAAATCAGCATATCGAATCCAACTGCGCCACGGGACGACCTTCAAGCACGCTGCGGATGCGGCCGGCTATATGAGCGAGTTGGGAGTGGATGCCCTCAGCATGTCCTCGCCATTCCAAAGCGTGCAAGTGGGTGAGCATGGTCTAGCCACCGTCAGCCCTGAGGTTCTGGACGTGGAATTGGGTGCAGAGAGCGGGTTTGCCGAACTGAATACCCGCCTCGCCGGAGCCGGCTTGGCTCTGATCATCGATCTCAACCCCAGCCGGATGCCGGCGTCGTCCGAAAACTCATGGTGGTTCGATGTCCTCGAATGGGGAAGCAGGGCGACCTATGCCGGCCACTTTGACATAGACTGGGCTGGGCCGGTCCTGTTGCCAGTCCTTGAACGGCCGATGGGTGAGGAGATTGAGGCCCGCCTTCTCACAATTTGCTTCAATCGGCGCCTCGCAAGTATCGGCATTGCCTATGGAGGCGTCTTTTACCCCTTCGAACCGTCTTCTTACGCCGCCGTGCTCGATCGCAATGAAAATGCACTGGCGGCCGAGCTGATTGGGGTGGCGGACCAAGCCACCCCAGAAGCATCCATTGAGTTTCACAGAGACATCGGCGGTATTCTCAAGGAGGCTGACACAACCGCGCTTATCGATCTGGCTGCGCATCTTAACAATGTTGCCGGTGACGCGGGGTGGCGCGATGCGATCTTGGATTTGCAAAATTGGCGGTTGGTGGAAAACGAAGCACCGGCGGCGCGAAACGCAGGTAATTTGGGCCTGACGGTCGGATTGCGCCACGAGCAACCTGATGTGTTCGAAGATTTTCACCGTGAACCGCTTTCATTGCTGCAAAGGACGCAGGTGAGGGGTTTCAGGGTGAACGACATCGATATGTTGGCTGACCCGGAGACCTATACGAGGCTTTTGCGTCAACGGGCTGGTGAAGATGCGTTCCTTATTGCCGACAAGATAGTTCTCAAGGGCGAAAGCGCCATCTCGGAATGGCAGGTAAACGGTACGGCAGGCTATGAATTTATTGGGACGGTCACCGATCTGTTGATCGACCCGCAAGGCCTGTCGACCTTGCAACGCCATTGGTCGAAGCTTGATCCAACGACTGAATTTGCTGGCGACCATAACCACGTCAAAGCAAACATTCTGCACGCGGCCTTTGCCGATGATCTCGCCCAGCTGGTGCAACTTTTGACGGAATTGCAGCCGCCAAGCGATGAGCCGACGATGCTTAGCCGCGCCGTTGTCGACCTTGCAACTTCGCTCCCGGTCTTTCGCGCCTATTCCAAGGACGGAAGGATATCGCCGTTCTATGCGCGGGCGCTGCGTTCCACTGCTGCCCAAGTCTCGAAAAGAGAGGGCCAGACCCCTGAAGAGAACGACGTTTTGAGCTTTGTGCTGGGGGTCATGCAATCGCCGAAAAAAACCGTGAACGCCGCGATTGCCGAGACGTTTTCCGGACGCTTTCAGCAGATGGCGGCAGCGGTGGCGGCGAGTTCATTGGAGAAGTCCTACCAATATACGCGGGGGCCCATCGCCCTGGATGAGCTTATCCTGAAATCCAACGTCAAACCCGATCCCGTCGGGTCCTTTCATCACTCCATGCATGAAAAAGCGAGAACCGAGCCTTCCGGCATGCTGGCGACCTCTTACAGCTATGCCACCAAGTTCGGTGAGGATGCACGAATGAGGTTTCTCGCGCTCTCCGAAGCACCTGAACGGTGGGCGTCCGCCGTCGAGCGCTGGCGACAGGGCCAGGCCGGCAATCTCGTCACGATTGAGAATGCCGTTGTCCCGGACCCCAAGGCTGAGTGGCTGCTCTATCAAACGCTTGCCGCCATCTGGCCTGCCTCCTTGCTCGCGCACGACAAGGCTGGTCTCGCCTTGGTTCGCGATGAGCTCGTGGCATTCATGGCGAGCGCTATTCGCGAATCCGATTCGTTGTCCCTCTGGACGGGCACTGACAAGCCCTATGGCGAGGCTGTAACACACTATATCGACCGTCTTTTCGCCGACGAGGAATTCCTGGGAGATTTTGTCGAAACGGCAAGGCCATTCTGGCTTGCAGGTGCGCTGAACAGCCTTTCGCAAACCGTCTTGAAACTTACCGTACCGGGTGTTCCGGTGATACGCGCTGGCTCCGAAACCTGGGACATTTCGCCCACCGGTCAATTCGGCTCGCACTTTGTCGACTTCGATGAACTGAAAAAGGCATTGGCCAGCGCCAGCCAGACGCAACTGAATGTCTTGCTAGAAGACTGGCATTCCGGCGCGGTGAAGCTGCGTTTGGTGCAGACCTATTTGAAGCTGCGCCTGCAACGACCCGGCCTGTTTTTGCGCGGCCAATATATCCCGCTGCATGTAAATGGTGATCTGGCGGACCACGTCGTCGCGTTCTATCGGGAATTTGAAGGGCAATATCTAATCGTTGCGGTTCCGCGACTGTGTTTTGCCATGCTGAAACAGTTCAGCA
Source organism: Phyllobacterium sp. 01N428 (assembly GCF_056399405.1). Taxonomy (NCBI): domain Bacteria; kingdom Pseudomonadati; phylum Pseudomonadota; class Alphaproteobacteria; order Hyphomicrobiales; family Phyllobacteriaceae; genus Phyllobacterium; species Phyllobacterium sp. 01N428. Next base: position 138,697 of record NZ_JBFTRH010000011.1, on the reverse strand, counting down.
GTCCATTCCTACCGCTATCGGACTGGGAACAGACGTCGCTGGCGCTTCCAGCGCAATTGCGTGGCGTTACCTTCCGGCACTTGATGACCGGGAATCAGACGAACTTCAGCGCCAACTACTCCTTGGCCGAGGGATTTCGCGAGTTCCCAATCCTGACTTTGGTGTCTGATGACGACATATTCGAGTCTGTGGAAACCTGATTTCAATCCGAAACTTTCCACGATGTCGCGGGAGAGCGTTGCATTTCCGCCACAATGTGTTGCATGACTGCCACGTGGTTGGAATCACATAACAATGCTCTTATCGAATTCGGTCAATCTGTTTCAGACGTCAGGGACTGGCGCTGCACGTAGTGGCAGCAACCAGCGGTTTTACTCGCGTGCGGGTATTGCAACCGTCATTTTGGCCCTGCTGACCACCGGCGTTACCTTCCTGATCCTGACCGATATGACGCCGATTCATCCGAACAGTGAGGTCACGCTGCTGCTCACCAGCATCAATGCCGTTTTAATTCTGGCATTGATGATCCTGATCGGCCGTGAAATCTACCGCATTGCCCAGGCGCGCAGCCGCGGAAAGGCGGCTTCCCGACTACATGTGCGGCTGGTCGTGCTCTTTTCGCTGGTAGCTGCCGTGCCGGCCATGATCGTTGCCATCGTTGCGTCCGTCACCCTAGATCTTGGCCTCGACCGCTGGTTTGAAATGCGAACCACGACGATTGTCAATTCATCCATAAGCCTCGCCAACTCGTATATCCAGGAAAGTGCTCGCAATCTGCAGGGTACGACGCTCGAAATGGTGAACGACCTCGACGGGATGCGTACGCTCTATAACCTCGACCGCACCGGGTTTACCCGCCTGATGACGCAGCAGGCGCTCGGACGCGGCTTGATCGGCGCCGCGCTCATTCGGCCGAATGGTGATATCGCGGTCCGTGCAGATATCAAGACTGAGGTGACTATTCCTGCGGTGGCCAGATCGGTGCTCGACACCGCCGCCGACGGCAAACCCGTTCTCATTCCGCCGGAACAGACCAATCTCCTGAGCGCGGTCATCAAGCTGCGGGACATTCCGGGCCTTTTCCTTTATGCGGTAAGGCCCGTCGATGCCGATATTTTGAGTTCCAGCCGCCTCATGGAGCAGCGGGCCGAGGATGCGCAGAAGAACGACGGCAAAGGCATCACCACGCAGATTTTGTTTGCGCTTCTCTATTTCGGCCTGACGCTGACGCTGCTCCTGTCCGCGATCTGGACGGGTATCGCGGTTGCCGATCGCCTTGTACGGCCGATCCGTTTGCTGATTGGCGCGGCGGATAACGTCGCGACAGGCAATCTCGATGTTTCGGTGCCGGTGCGCCGCTCCGATGGCGACGTGGGTTCCTTGTCCCAAACCTTCAATACAATGGTCGAGCAGTTGAATACCCAGCGCAGCGAACTCGTCACCGCCAAGGATCAGATTGACGAACGCCGGCGTTTTTCCGAGGCTGTGCTTTCAGGCGTGACGGCGGGCGTGATCAGCGTCAACGGCGATGGCGTCATCGGCATTGTCAACAGATCCGCCGAGGCGATGTTCGAACTCGACGCCGTCGACACCGTTGGGAAGAACCTTACCGCTCTCGTCCCCGAAATCGGCCTTATCTTCGAGGTGGCGCACGCCACCGGCCGCTCGGTCTATAGGGAACAGGTCAGCATGTCGCGGCGCGGCAGTGCCCGCACGTTCAACGTGCAGATTACACTGGAAGACGCGGAAGCGCTCGAGCACTCCTATGTCGTCACCGTCGATGACATCACCGATCTCGTCGAGGCACAGCGTTCTTCGGCCTGGGCTGATGTCGCCCGGCGCATCGCCCATGAAATCAAGAACCCGCTGACGCCCATTCAGCTATCGGCCGAACGCCTGCGCCGCCGGTTCGGCAAGGTCATCACCGAGGACCGTGAAGTCTTCGATCAATGCACGGAAACGATCATCCGTCAGGTCGGCGATATCGGCCGCATGGTCGATGAGTTCTCGTCATTCGCCCGCATGCCGAAGCCGGAAATCAAAACGATGGATCTGCGCGAAGCCTTGCGTGAAGCCTCCTTTCTCGTTGAGGTCAGCCGCAGCGATGTTCGCTTCGAACGTCATTTCGGCGATGAGCCGCTGTCCGGTCAGTTCGACGGGCGGCTGCTTGGGCAAGCCTTCGGGAATGTTATCAAGAACGCTGCCGAATCCATTGATTCTGCAATAAAAGATGGCGTAACTGATGGTCATATTCTGATACGTGCCAAACGTCAGGACCAGCAACTGATCGTCGAGATCCTCGACAATGGCAAAGGCCTCCCGCGCGAGCACCGCCAGCGCCTGCTCGAGCCCTATATGACCACTCGGCAGAAGGGGACCGGGCTTGGTCTTGCGATCGTCAAGAAGATTGTCGAGGACCACGGTGGCCAGATCGAACTGCATGACGCGCCGGACGATTTCTACGCCGGGCGAGGCGCCATGATCCGCATGATTTTTCCTACCGCAAAGGCTTCGACCGAGGCCGCAAATAATAAGCAGGTGAATTGAGATGGCATCTGACATCCTTGTCGTCGATGATGAGATCGACATCCGCGAACTAGTTGCAGGGATACTTGGCGACGAGGGCTACGAAACCCGCGTTGCCTCCGACGCAGATAGTGCCTTGACTGCCATCGACGACCGAATTCCCCGCCTGATCTTCCTGGACATCTGGATGCAGGGAAGCCGTCTCGACGGCCTTGCGCTGCTTGACGAGATCAAGCAGCGCCACCCGGAGATTCCGGTGGTGATGATTTCGGGGCATGGCAATATCGAGACAGCCGTATCTGCGATCCGTCGCGGCGCCTATGACTTCATCGAGAAGCCGTTCAAGGCGGACCGGTTGATCCTCGTCGCCGAGCGGGCGCTCGAAACCTCAAAGCTGCGGCGTGAAGTTTCGGATCTGCGCAAGCGGTCCAGTGAGAGCTTCGAACTGCTCGGCTCGTCGCTGCCGATGAATCATTTGCGGCAGACCATCGAGCGTGTCGCGCCGACAAACAGTCGCATCATGATTACGGGTCCATCGGGCGCGGGCAAGGAATTGACGGCACGCGCGATACACGCGCTGTCCATCCGATCCAAGGGACCATTCGTCAATCTCAATGCTGCGACGATCACACCGGAGCGAATGGAGATCGAGCTGTTCGGGACGGAATCCGACGGCGGCGAGCGCAAGGTCGGCGCGCTGGAAGAGGCCCACGGCGGCATCCTCTACCTCAATGAGATCGCCGACATGCCGCGCGAAACGCAGAACAAAATCCTGCGCGTCCTTGTCGATCAGCAGTTTGAACGGGTAGGGGGTACGAAGCGGATCAAGGTCGATGTCCGCATCATCTCGTCCACCGCCCAGAACCTCGAGGCGATGATTGCCGAAGGGCGTTTCCGCGAAGATCTGTTCCATCGGCTCGCGGTTGTTCCCGTCATCGTGCCGCCGCTTGCAGACAGGCGCGACGACATCCCGGCTCTCGTCGAGTTTTTCATGACCCAGATCGCCGACCAGGCTGGCATCAAGCCTCGCAAGATCGGCCCCGACGCCATGGCCGTGCTGCAGTCGCACTCCTGGCCCGGCAATATTCGCCAGTTGCGCAACAACATCGAGCGCCTGATCATCCTGGCCCGAGGTGACGATCCAGAAGCGGTGATCACTGCGGACCTCCTGCCGGCAGAGATTGGCGATACCTTGCCCAAGGCGCCGACCGAGTCCGATCAGCACATCATGGCGTTGCCGCTACGCGAAGCGCGGGAACGCTTCGAGAAGGAATACCTCGTCGCCCAGATCAACCGTTTCGGCGGAAACATCTCGCGCACCGCCGAGTTCGTTGGTATGGAACGCTCAGCACTGCACCGGAAGCTGAAATCCCTCGGGGTCTAATCGCAAAATGCGCGTCATCATCTGCGGCGCTGGACAGGTAGGCTACGGCATTGCCGAGAGGCTCGCGGCCGAGGGCAATGACGTATCCGTCATTGATATGTCATCCGATCTCATCGAGATTGTCGGTGACACGCTCGACGTTCGCGGGTTCGTTGGGCATGGCGCACATCCCGACATGCTTGAAAAGGCCGGGGCGGATCAGGCCGACATGATCATCGCGGTAACGCTGTTTGATGAAGTCAACATCGTCGCCTGCGAAGTCGCCCATGCGCTCTTCAACGTCCCCACCAAGATCGCGCGTATCCGCGCTCAATCCTATCTGCAGTCGCACTACCAGGACCTTTTCTCACGCGAACACATGCCGATCGACGTCATCATTTCGCCTGAACTCGAAGTCGGGGAAATGGTCCTGCGCCGTATCGCGCTGCCGGGCGTCACCGACGTCGTCCGCCTCTGCGATGACAAGGTCGCGGTGCTGGCCATCGAATGCCTGGAGGATTGCCCGGTCGTCCATACCCAACTGGCGCAATTGACCAGCATGTTTCCCGATCTCAATGCCACGGTGATGGCAGTGGTCCACGATGGCAAGCTGGCGGTAGCGCATTCAAGCGACCAATTGATGCCGGGCGATGTCGCCTATGTCGCGACACCTTCAGCGCAGATTACGCGCACGCTGGCCCTGTTCGGCCATGAGGAGCCTGAAGCGACGCGGATCGTCATCGCGGGCGGCGGCAATATCGGCCTTTACGTGGCCCAGACCATTGAGGAACGCCAGCCACGGACGAAGGTCAAGGTTATCGAAGCCAGCCTCCGCCGGGCCAATTCGATCGCAGATGATCTGCATCGCTCCCTCGTCCTCCACGGCAGTGCCCTCGATCAGAAGCTGTTGCGGGAGGCTGAGATTGAGGATGCGGATCTGATCGTTGCGCTGACGAATGACGACCAGGTCAACATGCTGGCCAGTGTCATGGCCAAGCGTCTCGGGTGCAAATCCAACCTCGTCCTCATCAACAATCCCGACTATCTCGATATTGCGAAATCGCTTGGCATCGACGCGCAAATCAGCCCGCGCAGCGTCACCATCTCGCGCGTACTCCAGCATGTGCGGCGCGGCCGCATACGTGCAGTGCACAGCATCGAAAACGGCAAAGCCGAGATCATCGAAGCTGAAGCGCTAGAAACGTCGCCGCTGGTTGGCGCGACGCTCAGCGAACTTGATCTGCCTGACGGACTGCGCATCGGCGCGATCTATCGTAACGGCGAACTTATCAAGCCGCAGGGCAGTACCCGGATCAAGCCGCGTGACCGCGTCGTTCTCTTCGCCACGGCGGAGACGGTCAAACAGGTCGAACAGATGTTCCGCGTCAGCCTCGAATTCTTCTGACCCCCAGAAAGGCAGATCTCATGAAGCTACAGCTCTTTCGCAACGCTACGCTCAAGCTCGACTATGCCGGCTCGGTCATCCTGATCGACCCGGACTTTGGACCAAAGCACAGCAGGCCGTCATTCACCGGGCGCTCTCCAAATCCGATGGTCGAACTGCCGGCATCGACGGACGAGATTTTGGAAGGTGTCGATTTTGTCCTCGTGTCGCATCTTCATGCCGACCATTTCGACAAGGTCGCACAGGACTGCGTACCGAAGCACCTGCCGCTTATTTGCCAGCCGGGCGATGAGGACACGATCAGGTCGTTCGGATTTCTCGACGTCACACCGCTCTACGATGACCTGACCATCAACGGCATTTACGTGAAACGCCGCGAGGGGAACCACGGGTCGGGTCCGGTTCTCGAGAAGATGGGAAAGGTGATGGGCTTTACCATCGAGGGCGAGGGCGAGCCGTCAATCTATTGGGCGGGCGATACGATTCTCTACCCTCCCGTGCGCGAGACCATCGAGACGGCTGAGCCAGATATCATCATCACCCATTCCTGCGGCGCCAAATGGGATGACGTATTCATCGTCATGGACGCTGAACAGACCAGCGACGTGTGCGAGATCGCGGCTCCCCATACCAGGGTCATTGCCGTTCACATGGAAGCGCTCGACCACGCGACAACATCGCGGGAAGAGCTTCGGGCCTATGCGAACAGCCGGTCGGTTGATAAGCATAGACTCATCATCCCCGACGATGGAGAAATCCTCCATCTGACAGCCCCCACTTCGTGAGACCATCCATGCCAAACACATTCGCATTCGTCGGAACGCAAAATCGCAACGGCCAGGGCACCGGGATCAGCGTCTATCGCTTTGACAGCGCGACTGGAGAACTGACCCCTGCGAGCGAATATCTCGCCATCGACAATCCGGGCTATCTGGCCATCGACGAGAAGCGCAAGCGTCTCTACGCCGCCGTTGAGATCCCCGCCTGGAACGAGAATCTGGCCGTCGCCTTCGATATCGACCCTGAGACGGGAGCACTTTCCTACATCAACATGCAGCCGACACTCGGCAACACGACGTGCCATCTTGGCTTTGACCAGCAGGGGGAGACCATCTTTGCCTCCAACTACACCGTGGCCGATCTTGGCGAGCAACCCGGCAATGCGGTCGCGGCCTTCGCCCTGCGGGAAGACGGTGGGCTGGAGCCGGCCTTTGCCGCCGCGGCACACGAGGGCAAGCACGCCATCATTGCCACCGACAAGCGCCAGCATGGCCATTGTGCGGTGGCGAGCCCCGACAACCGCTACCTCTTCGTCTGCGATCTCGGCCTCGATCGGATCGTCGCGTATAATCTGCCGAAGAAAGGCGAGGCGATGACACTCGCGTCGGCGCCGTACGTCCAGTTCCCGGACGGTGCGGGCCCGCGCCATCTAACGTTTCATCCAAACGGCAAGGTCGCATACGTGATCAACGAGCTGAACTGCACCATCAGCGCACTGGACTACGATCCAACCGATGGCGAACTTTCGATCCTCCAGACGCTGCCTAGCCTCCCGGACGATTTCACCGATACGAACACCTGTGCGGAAATTGCGATCAGCAGCGATGGCAAGTTCCTGTACGGGTCCAATCGCGGCCACAACAGCATCGTCAGTTATGCCGTTGCACCTTCCGGCGAACTGTCGCTGATCGGCTGGACGCCGTCGCAGGGTATCGGCCCGCGCAACTTTACGATCGATCCGAGTGGAGCTTTCATGCTTGTCGCCAACCAGAAAGGCGGAGGTATCGCCATCTTCAAGCGCGATGTTTCGACGGGTGCGCTTTCCGATACCGGCAAGCGTGTCGACCTGCCCAACCCTATGCGCGTCGTCTTCGGCACGTTCGGTTGAGGTTGCAAGCAGATGTCACGCATTGCCTATGTCAACGGCCAGTATGTCCAGCACTCAGAAGCGGGAATTCATATCGAGGACCGCGGTTATCAGTTTGCCGACGGCGTCTATGAAGTCTGCGAAATCGCGCGCGGCAATATCATGGACATGACCCGCCATCTCGATCGCCTCAATCGTTCGCTCTCGGAACTGCGCATCGCCTGGCCGATGGATCGCAAGGCACTCGTCGTCGTGATCAAGGAAGTGGTAAGGCGCAACCGCGTTCATAACGGGCTCGTCTACCTCCAGGTCACGCGCGGTGTCGCCAGGCGCGATCATGTGTTTCCCGCTGCCGGCACGCCTTCATCTATCGTCGTTACGGCGAAGCGCACGGATCCGAAAGCCTCGGCGGCGCGCGCGGCCAAGGGAATCAAGGTGATAACCGTGCCGGAAAATCGCTGGGAGCGCGTGGACATCAAGTCGATCGGTCTATTGCCCAACGTGCTTGCGCGCCAACAGGCGAAGGAGGAGGGTGCTCAGGAAGCCTGGTTCATCGATCCCGACGGCACGGTCAAGGAGGGCGCGGCGACCAATGCCTGGATCGTGACCAAGGACGGTACGCTCGTGACCCGGCCGGCCGAAAATGGCATCTTGCGCGGCATTACCCGCACGACCATCTTTGATGTGGCGAAAAAGCTGGGGCTGAAGATCGAGGAGCGGGGGTTTTCAGTGGACGAAGCCAAGAAAGCCAAGGAGGTTTTCATGACGGCTGCGACCACTGTTATCATGCCGATCGTTGCGATTGACGGCGAATCGGTGGCAAATGGCCATCCTGGAGAGACTACACTTTCCTTACGGGAAGCGTTTTTTGACGTTGCGGAAAGAACGCCAGCCTGTTAACCGGAGAGTGAGGGGACTAACAGACGCACTTTTTCACCTCCCGTAGGAGTCGATTCATTTCCACTCCTGCTGCCGAATGTTGTATGAGACGCTTTGCTGATCGCATAAAAGGACAAGAACAATGGCTGAACGATCGCAGAATCTTCAGGATCTTTTTCTGAATTCAGTCAGAAAACAAAAGATTTCTCTGACAATTTTCCTCATCAATGGCGTGAAACTGACCGGTATTGTCACTTCTTTTGACAACTTCTGCGTGCTTTTACGCCGCGACGGCCATTCGCAGCTCGTCTACAAACATGCGATCTCGACCATAATGCCGAGCCAGCCCGTGCAAATGTTCGAAGTTGAAGAGAGCGACTGAAACCAATTTGACCAAAGAAACCCGGCGTAACGCAAAGAAGTCCAGCCCGATTACCAACAACGGTGAAACGGCCAGGGAACTGACGCGCGCTATCGTGATCGTGCCGATCCTTCCGCAGCGCTTTGCCGATGGCGGCAAGGATGCGGGCAATCACAGCAGTTTCCAGCATGAATTCCAGCGCAGCGACGAAGCCCGTCTCGAAGAGGCTGAGGGACTAGCGCGCGCCATCGATCTCGACATCGTCCATTCCGATATCGTCCAGGTTCCCAACCCGCGACCGGCGACCTTGCTCGGAACGGGCAGGGTGGAATCGATCGGCGAACTCGTGGAAGCATCCCATGCGGAACTCGTGATCGTCGATCATCCTTTGACGCCTGTACAACAACGCAATCTCGAAAAGGCATGGAATGCCAAGGTCCTCGACCGGACCGGGCTCATCCTCGAAATCTTCGGGCGCCGGGCGCAGACGAAGGAGGGCGCGCTCCAGGTCGAACTTGCGCATCTGACCTACCAGAAGGGCCGGCTCGTGCGCAGCTGGACCCACCTTGAACGCCAGCGCGGTGGCGGCGGCTTTCTCGGCGGTCCCGGTGAAACCCAGATCGAGGCCGACAGGCGTGCCTTGCAGGAAAAGATCCTGCGCATCAAGCGTGAACTTGAAACCGTTGTCCGCACGCGCACGTTGCACCGTGCCAAGCGCAAGAAGGTGCCGCATCCGGTCGTGGCGCTCGTCGGCTATACCAATGCCGGCAAATCGACCTTGTTCAACCGGCTCACGGGAGCACGGGTCGTCGCCGAGGACATGCTCTTCGCCACGCTCGATCCAACGCTGCGCCGCATCCGCCTCGAACACGGCGAGACGATCATCCTTTCCGATACGGTAGGTTTCATCTCGAACCTGCCGACACATCTGGTAGCCGCGTTCCGTGCCACGCTCGAAGAGGTGGTGGAGGCGGACCTTATCCTGCATGTGCGCGACATCTCCGACCCCGATACGGCCGCTCAGGCTGAAGACGTTCATGCGATCATGGAAAGTCTTGGCATTGAACGCGGCGACTCCAAGCGCATCATCGAGGTTTGGAACAAGATCGATCTGCTTGATGAGGCTGGCCGCGAGACAGCATTGCGCCAGAGCGCCGCGGTTTCCGGAAGCGAGCATCCGATCCCGATTTCGGCGATCACAGGCGAGGGCGTGGACGCCCTGCTACAGGAGATCGAGGGCCGAATTTCCGGCACACTTTCCCGGGTCAAGGTCACGCTCAAGCATGACCAGATGCGCTTGATGGACTGGATTTACCAGCATTCGAGCAATGTAAAGCGCAAAGACCTCGACGACGGATCGATCGCGCTGACAATGGACATGACGGTGGCCTCAAACGAGATGCTCGAGGAAAAGCTTGGCCGCAATGCGCGGTAGGGCGCTTACTTTTCGCTCTTCGCCTGCTGCCATAGCGCTTCCATCTCTTCAAGCGTAGCCGCGCCAAGCGATTGATCCTGTTCGGCGAGCTTGCGCTCGATGTAGTGAAAGCGCTTGCGAAACTTCTCGTTCGTCCCGCGCAACGCGCTCTCCGGCTCGAGTTTGAGATGGCGGCCGAGATTGACGATGGCAAAGAGAAGATCGCCGTATTCCTCCTCGGTATCCTTATGCTCGCCGCTGGCGATCGCTTGCTTCAGCTCGCCGATTTCCTCTTCGATCTTGTCAAGGATGGGCGCCGCTTCCGACCAGTCAAAACCGACCTTGGCGGCGCGCTGCTGCAGCTTCAGCGCACGCATCAGCGCGGGGAAGCCGTGCGGAATATCATCGAGAAAGCCCTCTTTTTCGGCAAGGCTGAGATTGAGCGCCGCGCGGCGCTCGCGCCGCTCCGCCTTTTCCTCGGCCTTTATCTTGTCCCACATGCCCTTGGCCATGCCGGCGCCACGCGCCGCTTCCTCGCCGAACACATGCGGATGCCGCCGGATCATCTTGTGCGTGATCGCCTGAACCACGTCGCCGAAATCGAATGCCTGCATTTCCTCGGCCATGCGGGCATGAAAGACAACCTGAAGCAGAAGATCGCCGAGTTCCTCGCGCAGATCGTCGATATCGTCGCGTTCGATGGCATCGATCACCTCGAAGGCTTCTTCCAGCGTATAGGGCGCAATGGATTTGAAATCCTGTTCAAGATCCCACGGGCAGCCGGTGACAGGCGTGCGCAGGGCTTGCATGATATCGAGGAGGCGGGAGATATCGCGTGATGGTTTCATGGATAGAGCATAGGCCACGTCAGTGCTGCCGAACATGACGGATTGGATCGCAAGCGAAATTTGTCCACAACATCTGGATAAGGACACCTTGTGGGCCACGTCGTAATGGGAGCGGGGCCGCAACAGGTGATTTCGTAGGTGACGACCACTCTAAAGCGCTTTACGCCAGGCGATCCACGCACCCCAAAACAAGCTTGAAAAGAATCCTTCCGGCCGTTCAAAACCCGCGACATCAAGCAGGCTGAACACCTCATCTTCAGATGCAGGTGGGTCGGCGCCTTGCAGGATCTTGCCAAGCTTTACCTTGACGTCCTCGCTGGTCGCACCATGCATCCGCCAGCGTTCTCCCCACGCGGCAAGCAAGTGCGGTTTCTTGGCATAAACATAGCGGTTGCACGCAAGGATGAGAGGCGCACCGGGCGCGATCCGATTTGCGATATCCTTCAGTATGGCGTTCTTTGCGTCATCACCGGGCAGGTGATGCAGCACCCCGAGCATCATGGCGGCATCAAACGTTGCATCTGTCGATAGAACGTCCAATGTGCCCAGATGCAGTTCGGCTCTGTCGCTTAGGCCTTGCTCCTGAAGGCGCTGTGCAGCACGCGCAAGCATCGGTTCGGAAGGGTCAATGCCAACGAACCGCCACGTGGGTTCGATTTTGGAAACTGCGGTTATTTCCTGTGCAGTGCCACCGACGCCCACGATGAGAATGCGTCGCTTGCCTCCAGGTCCGAGTGCTGCAGCCAACATGCAGGCGGCAAGTTCATGGCATGCCTCATAGCCAGCCAGGGCTATCCGGCTCTGGGTTTCATATTCATCCGCTCGCGAGCTATCGAACTTTTGGGCAGACTGGAGTTCACGATCGTCGCTTTTCATCTTCAGTATTTTTCTCCGGACTTCAAATGCCTCGACCGCGCGGCACTGCGCCTCCTGAAACCAAGGGAGGGTTCGGTGCGTGTCGCAATTGAAAATAGAATGTGCCCATCCCAAATACAAAAGTCACATAAGATAGATTATGGAACTAACATATAGATATAATCAGCCAGCAATATCCGCAATTTGGGCCTTTGCAGCCCTGACCAAGGCCTTGGGATCGCTCGGAAACACAAAATTGGTGCCGCCTGCGGCCGCCCAGACAACATCGTACCGCATCAAATGCTCGTCGGCATAAGCCGCAATGTCGATGAGATGGCCGATGGGCGCAACGCCGCCAATGGCGAAGCCGGTTTCCTTGCGCACGTGCTTTGGATCAGCACGGTGCAATGCTTCGCCAGTCAAACGTGCGGCCTTGCCGAGATCGAGTTGCCGCGGACCGGACACCAGAAACAGATACAGCTTCGCGGTCTCAGCGCCTTGAAAGATCAGCGACTTGACGATCTGGCCGACGGTCACGCCGCATTGCACAGCCGCGTCTTCGGCCGTATGGGTCGAATCCGGCATCTCGCGAATCTCGATCTCAAAGCCGGCGGCGTGGGCTGCCTGGCGAACACGTTCGACGCTCTTGCTCATAGGTTGACCTCGAATGTCAGTCCATCGAACGCGGGTTCGACATGATCGGGCGTTTCGCGCATGACCGTCTCGTAGTCGAGCGGCACATGCATGTGGGTCAGGATTGCTCGACGCGGCTTGAGCTTATCGATCCATTCAATTGATTCTTTTAAAGAAAAATGGCTTGGATGCGTCCGGTACTGCAGCGCGTCGATCACCAGCGTATCGAGGCCAGCCAAGGCAGAGGCCGTCGCCGCAGGAAATGCGCTCACGTCGGAGCAATAGGCAATATCGGCAATGCGAAAGCCGAGCGAAACGATGTCTCCATGGATCTGCGGCAATGGCAGGAAGCGTATCGCTCCGCCCGCGCCTTCGATCGCGAAACTCTCGTCATGGATAATCTCGTGCGGCCGCAATATCGGCGGATAACTCGATCCTTCGGGTGTCTTGAAGCAATATCCGAAGGCGTCATAGAGCCTCTTCAGGGTTGGCGCGTCCGCATAGATATCGAAGAGATCGCGGCGATCGATGACAAAGGTGCGCAGGTCGTCAAGCCCGTGAATATGGTCGGCGTGAGGATGCGTATAGACAACAGCGTCGAGCTTGCCCGAACCAAAATCGATCATCTGCGAGCGGAAATCCGGGCCGGTGTCGATGATAACGGTGGTGACACCGCCATTTTCGGCAATGCGCTCGACCAGCATCGAGGCGCGGCGGCGACGGTTCTTCGGATTGCCCGGATCGCATTTGCCCCAGTCGCCATTGATGCGCGGCACGCCCGGCGAAGAGCCACAGCCGAGAATCGTGAAGCGCAAGCGGTCAGGCATCGGCGGGCCTTGGCATCTTGGTGAAAAGCCGGAACACGTTATCAGTCGTCAGGCGGGCGATCTCTTCCTCGCTGACGCCGATGGTATCGGCAAGGACAGCAGCCGTGTGGCGGACGAAACTCGGCTCGTTGCGCTTGCCGCGATGCGGCACTGGCGCAAGATAGGGCGCGTCGGTCTCAACCAGCACCCGATCACGCGGGACATTACGGGCTATGTCACGTATCTCGGGCGAATTCTTGAAGGTAAGTATGCCTGAGAAGGAAACGTAACCGCCAAGATCCACACCAACCCTGGCGAGTTCTGCGCCAGAGGAAAAGCAGTGCAGGATGAAAGGGAAGGTCCCCTTCCCCGATTCTTCCTTGAGGATCGAAATCATATCGTCATCGGCGTTGCGCGCGTGGATGACCAGTGGAAGCTGCGTGACGCGCGCCGCTTGAATGTGCGTGCGCAGTCCCTGCGCCTGCGCTTGCGGTGGCGCGTAGTCATAATGGTAGTCGAGCCCCGCTTCGCCGATCGCCACCACCTTCGGATGCTCTGCCAGACGGATCAGCTCGTCGGCTGTTACGTCGAGTTCCTCATGCGCATTGTTCGGATGCGTGCCAACCGAAGCGTAGACGCTTTCATAGCGTTCGGCGATGGCAAGGATCGTGTCGAAGCGCCGGACACGCGTGCCGATCGTCACGAGGCGCTTGATATCGTGATCAAGCGCCCGCTGGACGATGGCATCCCGTTCTTCCTCGAAATCGGCAAAGTCGAGATGGCAGTGACTGTCGACAAGCATCGTCATTCGCTGTCCGCTCAGGCTTCTTTATCGGCTTCGACGTAGCGCGGAAAGATCGGCTGCGGTGCCGGCAAGTCAGCTCCCGCAACGAGCTCGCCGCCAGTCAGATCGGCGAAGTTGCGCTTGTCGGACGGGATCGCCAGGATGTCGAGCAACTTGGCTGCGGACCCTGGAATAAACGGCAGACAGAGAATGCCGACGCGGCGGATGACTTCGGCTGTCACATAGAGAACTGTTTCCATGCGCGCCGGATCGGTCTTCTTGAGCGCCCATGGCTCCTGCCCGGCGAAGTAGCGGTTTGCCTCAGCCACGACAGCGAAGATTGCGCCAAGCGCGAGATGCAGCGCCTGCGTAGACACTGCCTTTCGCGCCGTGTCGAGGGCTGTCAACGCCTGGTTGAGGATCGCCTGATCCGCATCGTTGAACGCCCCGGGCTGCGGCACCTTGGCGCCGCAATTCTTCGCGATCATCGACAGCGAACGCTGCGCGAGATTGCCGAGATCGTTGGCAAGGTCGGCATTGGTCCGGTTGACGATGGCCTCATGGCTGTAATTGCCGTCCTGCCCGAACGGGATCTCGCGCAGGAGGAAATAGCGCAGCTGGTCGAGCCCATAATGCTCGACGAGCGAGATCGGATCGATGACATTACCGACCGATTTCGACATCTTCTCGCCGCGGTTGAAGACGAAGCCGTGTCCATAGACCCGTTTCGGCAGCTCGATCCCGGCAGAAAGCAGAAACGCCGGCCAGTAGACGGCGTGGAAACGAATGATGTCCTTGCCGATGACGTGAACGTCTGCCGGCCAATAGCGCCAGCGCTCGGCATTCGTGTCCGGGTAGCCGGCGGCAGTAATGTAGTTGGTGAGTGCATCGACCCACACATACATGACGTGCTTTTCATCGCCGGGAACGGGGATTCCCCAATCGAAGGTGGTGCGCGAGACCGACAGGTCCTTCAATCCGGACTTGACGAAGGAAATCACCTCGTTGCGGCGTTCCTCCGGTCCGATAAAGCCAGGATTGTCGGCATAAAGCTGAAGCAGGCGTTCCTGATACGCGGACAGGCGGAAGAAATAACTCTCCTCCTCCAGCCACTCGACAGGCGTTCCCTGCGGGCCGTAGCGCACATTATCCGCACGCACTTCCGTCTCTTCTTCTTGATAATAGGCTTCGTCGCGCACGGAATACCAGCCGGCATAGGAATCCTTGTAGATGTCCCCCGCCTCTACCATCTTCTTCCAGATAGCCTGCGATGAAGCGTAGTGCCGCTCCTCGGTGGTGCGAATAAAATCATCATAGGAAGCATTGAGAAGCGTTCCCATGTCACGGAAAAGCTTTGCATTTCTATCGGCCAATTCACGCGGGGAAATCCCCTCCTTGCGTGCCGTCTGCAGCATCTTGATGCCATGTTCGTCGGTGCCGCTGAGGAAGAGAACATCCTTGCCATCGTGGCGATTGAAACGGGCAATCGCGTCCGTCGCAATCAGCTCATAGGCATGGCCGATATGCGGGCTCCCGTTCGGGTAGGAAATGGCAGTGGTTATATAGAATTTTTCGCGGCTCATGCTGACCTAATTTTTCGTCTTTGTCTCGGAAGCTTGGGAGGCTTTGACATAACTCATGTCCGGCGCGATTGCCAGACCACCAAAGCCCTATCTGGCGTCTGCAAGAGCGCGATGAATTCGTTCGAGGAAGATCAGCACGGTCTGCTTGCGGTCGAGATTGTAGGCGGCGGCATCCCTCGCCTCGTTCTGCATCTCGTTCCAGAGGTTGGACCACCTGCTTGCCATTGCGGTATCGCCCTGCTCTGCCGCCAGACGTGCCTTGAGCGCGATCCGGTCGAAGAGACCTTCCAGAAAGAGATCGTACTGGATTTCAGCTTCGCGGGCCGATAGCGCCGAGGCCAGCGCATGCGCCTTTGGCACATCGAATACTGCCTTGGCGAGAACGCCTTCCACGGCCTCGGCAATTTCAAGGCCGCCGAACGCCAGAAGCAACGCCGCCTTGCGCACGCTGCCATCGGCTTGCTCAACGAGCGCCTCGACATCGCCGGCTTGCGCGGAATCGAGCTTGATTGCGCTTAGAGCCGATATCAGATCGTTCCGCTCCAGCGGCTCAAATCGCAGCGACTGGCAGCGGGATCGGATCGTCGGCAGGAGACGGCCGGATGAATGCGATATCAGAACGAAGAGCGTTCGCTGCGGCGGCTCTTCAAGCGTTTTCAACAAGGCATTGGCGGCATTGCGGTTCATGTCGTCTGCGGGATCGACAATGACAATGCGCCAGGAACCGTCATGCGATGTCCGGTTGAGGAAATGCGTGACCCTTCTGATCTCGTCGATGGTGATGCCGGTCTTGAACTTGCCCGTCTTGGCATCGACCGGCCGCGTGATGTGCAAGAGCGCAAGGTGCGTGCCGCTCGCAATCTGCCGGTAGGGCGCAACTGTGAAATCCGGCTCGGCAAGTGCCGGCGGCGCAGCGTGAGCTTGCGGATTGCTGAGCATGTGCCCGGCAAGATGGAATGCAAGAGTCGCTTTGCCGACGCCCTGCGGCCCCTCCAGGAGAAGAGCATGGTGCATATGGCCGGATTGATAGGCCTGCGCCAGAAACGATCTAATCACCTCGTGTCCGAACAGGGCAGAATTGGCAGAGGGTGACGGGACACCGTCGATTGCGTCATGGGTAGCCGGAACGTCGAGGATCGCGTCGGTCATCGTGCCACCTCGGCAGCACGGACAGCTTTCATGCCACGGCTTGCCTTGAGGTCGTCGACAAGCTCGGCGATCTGGCGAGCGATCTCGCCTGCCGGCCGGTCGCCGGCGATCACCTTGCAGCGCTCGGGTTCAGCCTGGGCAATTGCGAGATAGGCATCGCGCCGCTGGGCATGCATTTCGACCGTTTCCTTCTCGAAGCGGTCGGCGGTGCCCTCGCCGCGTCGCGCGTTGGCACGCTGGAGACCGATCTCCGCCGGCAGGTCGAGAATGATCGTAAGATCCGGCACCAGCCCGTTGATTGCCACCTTCTCGATGGCGTGCATGAGATCAGGGTCGAGGTCGCCCGTCACACCCTGATAGACCCGGCTCGAGTCGATATAGCGGTCGCAGAGCACCATCCGGCCCGAGCGGAGCGCCGGACGCATGACCTGCTCCACATGATCATTGCGGGCCGCAGCGAAAAGCAGCGCTTCCATCGCGGGCCCGAATAGTTCGGCAGCGCCGCTCAAGATGACGTGACGCAGTGCTTCGGCGCCGGGTGAGCCGCCGGGCTCGCGCGTCGCCAGCACGTCATCGCCGCTTGCGCGCAGATGTTCGGCCAGCCGCGCAATCTGCGTTGATTTGCCAGCGCCCTCGCCGCCTTCGAATGTAATGAATAGTCCTTGCACGCCGCCGCCGTCTTTCGATGCAGACTCATTTTAAAGATGGTTCTAGCGCCCGCAAATTAAAAGGTCGAGGCGTGTTCAGAACTTGAGTTGCCTCGTCCAGCCCGTGGTCAACTCCAGCATCGCATCGATGCTGCGCTTCTTCAGATCGCCGGTCTCCACGGCCTCGGCCGTGAACACGGGCGTTTCCTGGACAAGCTCGTCACCAATCCAGATGCGTAACACGCCCGCCTCTTCCCCCGCCTTTATGGGCGCGACAAGCGGTCCCTTGTAGATAACATGCGCTTTCAGCCGGTCGCGATTGGCAACAGGAACCAGCAGGCTGATTTTTTCGGTTGCTTTCAGCGGTACGCTGGACTTCGTGCCGCCAAAGACACTCGCTTCCCCGATCGTTTCGCCCGCAGCAAAGATATCGATTTCCTCGAACGCCTGATAGGCCCACTCGAAGATGCGCTTTGCCTCTTCGGCCCGCTCCTTGTCGCTGGCAAGCCCGCTCAAGGCAACGACATAACGCTGGCCGCCGTGCTCCGTGGCGCCGACAATGCCGTATCCCGACTGTTCGGTGTAGCCGGTGCCCATGCCGTCCGCACCGATATCAAGGCGGAGAAGCGGGTTGCGATTGCGCTGGAAGATATTGTTCCAGGTGAAATTGTCCTGCGCATAGGTGTGATAGAATTCCGGATAGCTGCGCTTTATGTGGCGGGCAAGCGCGACAAGGTCAGTTAAGGAAACGCGCTGCTTCGGATCCGGCAACCCCGTGGAGTTGACGAAGGTGGAACTGTTGAGCCCCAGTTCCTTCGCCCGTGCATTCATCATTTCGGCGAATTTTTCCTCCGACCCGGCAATGCCTTCGGCAAGGATAATGCAGCCATCATTGGCCGACTGAACGATAACGCCCTGTATGAGATCGCCAACGCTGACCGCCGATTTGAGCTTGGCGAACATGGTCGACCCACCCGATGGTGCACCACCGGTGCGCCAGGCGTGTTCGCTCACCGTATACTGGGTCGAAAGGTTGATCCTTCCCGCCTGCAACTCGTGGAACACGACTTCCATCGTCATCAATTTGACGAGGGCTGCAGGCTCGATAAGAGTTTCGGGCATTTTGGAATAGAGCACCGTACCGGTCTGGTCTTCGACCATCAACGCCTGCTTGGCTTTGGTGTCAAAAAGCTGGTCCTGCGCATCGGCAGCGAAGCCTGCGAGCATTACCACTGCAATGCCAAGAACGAGAGAACGGATGGGTGCTTTCAACGCGACGACCAGGCGTCGGCAATCAATTCCCGTCATCGCGAACGACAAATGCATCGCCTGCCCCCGCCGCCCAGGCGGCCTTGAGCAACCGGTCGGTATTCTTCCCGGTATCGGCACGGGCAATAAGCTCTATCCTGCGCCCTTCGGGGCTGGCGACTTCGGCCATCTCGACTTTGCCGAACGCCGAAAGGGCCGCGACTATCCGTCCGGCCTCGCTCTTGCTGGCAAACAGGCCGATCTCGATATATTCGCCGGATGATGGGCTGGCGGTCGCCCCGTTCATGCTCTTCCATGACGAAGAAATCGCTGACGAGGAGAGAATGCCTGTAGTCGCCTCGATCGGCGCATTGGCGCTTTCAATACGCTCACTGGCATAGGAACTGACGAATGGCGATCCCGCCTTGCCGCCCTTCAGCGAGCCGATAAGGATCGTCGGCTTGTCGTCGATATAGGGCCCGACCAGGGGCAAGACCGGGTCGATATCGGTGCTGAAGTTCATGGCTGCCGCCATCGGCACAGGCTGCGGCTGGCCCCCGTCGATCCGCGCCGCCTGTTGCTCAAGCGAAAATGCCTGATTGCCAAGGCTGGCCACTTGGATGCCGGCGGGATGTTGCGGCTGCATGCCGGGTATCGGCATGGGCGCGCGCCGCGTCGGCGTGCCGCCGTTCATGGCAATCATCACCCCGGATGCCGGCTGGCCGTAAGGATCGACGCCAGGCGCGTGATATGAGGCCATGAGAAAGCTGTCATCATTGCCTTCGAGCGGTGCACGGCCGACATACTCGACCTTGACGCTAGCGGTACCTGTGTCGTGGTAGTCCAGCACCATCGCGGCCTTCTGCGAAAGATCGATGAGGCGGTCGGAATGATAGGGTCCGCGATCGTTGACGCGGACGATGACAGAACTGCCGTTGGAAAGGTTGGTGACGCGCGCATAGCTGGGCAGCGGCATCGTCGGGTGCGCCGCCGTCAGCCGGGTCGTGTCGTAAATTTCACCATTGGCGGTCAGGCGGCCATGAAACGCAGAGCCATACCAGGACGCCTTGCCCTGGCGCCGATAACCCGGCTCTTCCTTGGGATAGTACCACTTGCCGGCAACCTTGTAGGGCTGGCCGACAAGATTACGGCCGCCTCCACGCGGAATGTGGCGCAGATCGGTGACGACCCGCGGGCTCGCCTTTACGCCATAGGCGGATTCGGCAAAATATTCCTTGGGGTGCTGCTTGCGTGCAACTGTCACTTTAGGGGAAGCACAGGCGGTCATCAGAGCGCCCACGGCAACAACCCCCACAACTTGAAAAGCTTTGGCTTTTGACAATGTTGACCACCGGCCGCGCGGACCGTCCCCAGGAATGGTAATGTATCGATAGCAGATCAGAACGTTGACGCAAACCCCGACGCCCATCCGGGATGCACCAATATGAAATTGCCACCGATAGGTTGATAGGCCATTAACAGGCCCTATAGTGCGGCAAGCCTATCAAAAATATGGATATTTCCATGAGTCGCATATCTGCAATCGACTATGCCGCCGCTTCGCCCGAAGCACGCGCCGAACACGACCGTGAGCTGCAATTGCGCGGGCGGATGACCAACATGAAACGCATCATGCTACATTCTCCGGTTGCCCATCGCATCTATGCCGAGTGGTTCACGTTGCGCGATTTGCTGCGGCCGGCCTTGAGCGACCGGGAAATCTGGCTCCTGTCGCTGGCGATTTCCGAAGCGAGCAAAGCGCGCGTTCCCGCCACTTTTTTTCGCCGGGCCTTGATCGAGTCCGGATTGGAGCTGGAAGCCGTGGTGCCGACGGCCCGAGAAGCAGCGCTGATCGATTTCGGAAGGGCCATTGTCGTAAACTCCAATGCCGTAGCGGACGAATTGTGGAACAAGCTCGCTGCCAGCTATGATGAAGCCACGCTCGTCAACCTCGTCGCCTTTGCGGGGATCATGATTGCGACGACCATTTTCACCAATGTCGTCAATGTGGATCTCGATCCCGAGCTTGCGCGCTACGCCGCAGCCGGCGATATCGTGGCCTCCTGAAGATCAGTCGCGAAGGGTCGTTACGAATTGCGCGTCGCCACGCAGCGTATTGGAAACGGTGCAGATTTCCTCGGCTTTTCGGACGATCTGGCGACGCGTGCCGGGGTCGAGATCGCCATCGATCTCGATGTCGATGTTAAACGACGCAACGCGGGATGGCTCGTCATGCGCCTTTTCGCCGGTGACGTGGACACGCACTCCCGCAAGCTTTTCCGAGACACCGAGCTTGTTTGCCGCAATCCGAGCGCTGAGCGCAATGCAAGCTGAGAGTGACGCATAAAGCAGATCAAGCGGATTGAACCCCGGCTGCGAGACGGAGGTGACGATGTTGATCTCGCCGCCTGTCTCGGACGTTACCACCGGCAGTTCCTTGCCCTTGAGCACTGCCGTGGCTCCGACGGCCCTGGTGCGGATCTTGAGTTCTGACATCTTGCGGCTTCCCACTATGCTACCGTTGCGCTTCCTCTACTTTGCAGGCACGCTGTGGGACAAGTCTACGGCAAAAGATGCGGCGCAACCGTTGACGCGGCAATGCGAAGAGCTATAAAAGCCGCGGCGATGCTTCGAGGCGAGTTTTGCTTGATTTCCCTCGCCTGCTGAGGCTGGAAGAGTGGCCGAGTGGTTTAAGGCAACGGTCTTGAAAACCGTCGTGCGGGGAACCGTACCGTGAGTTCGAATCTCACCTCTTCCGCCATCGCATCCGATCTAAGTCATTTATTTACGATATAATCCACCGATACGCGTGTCGGCTCGCACGGAGCAATGCTGGAGCCGATCGCCTATCCCACTCCGTCGCTCTCAAGCTTTGGGTAGCGGCCTCAACCAGATCACCCTCCGCTCAAGCAAAGGTGAAGGCGATCACATACCATTCCTGATTTTTGAGCTTATTCTCGTATCATCCAAAACTTCAGGAGGCGGCGATGCGACTTTATATTGTTGCGTTCCTCGCATTGGCGTTGAGCGGGTGTGTCACGAGCAATCCACAGGACGGCGGCGGAATACCCCGGCATGCGTCATGGGCAGGACAGAATTGATCGCTACAAGCGAAGCTTAAACATCAATACATGGCGTTAATACCTTGCTTGAAAATGCGAAACCCTCACTGCTCTTTGAACGCGCGGCTGAACTGATCGGCGAGCGGCTTGGCAAGAAATGACAGCGCCGTGCGCTCTTCTGTCGAAACGAAGACCTCGACCGGCATGCCGGGCAGCAGTTTCCCGTCCCCGAGCTTTTCCAGTTCATCCGCCGGAACGATGACGTCGGCAAGATAATAGACCTGGCCCGTTGCCGGATCGGTGCTTGTCGCCGCCGAGACATAGGCGATGCTGCCGAAGAGTTCGGGAGTCGTGCGCTGATTGAAGGCAGAAAAGCGCAATTTCGCCGGTTGGCCGACAAAGACCTGGTCGATATCGGTCGGCGCCAGCTTTGCCTCGATCTTCAATGCGGCGTCGGCGGGCACCAACGTCACCAACTTTTCCGCCGGGGTAATGACCCCGCCAATTGTGTGGACGGCAAGCTCATTGACGGTGCCGGATAGGGGCGCGCGAATGTCTGTGCGCGCCAGCCTGTCCTCGATGGCAATGCGGCGCTCGCGCAATTCGGAAAGCTTTGGCTCGATCGAGGAAAGTTCGCGCTGCGCTTCGGTACGCGCGGTCTCGTCGATGGCGATGATCTGGATCTGGATTTCGCTCATCTTGGCCTTGGCGCGGGCAATGCTGGCTTCGACCTCACCCTTTTCGCCGACGAGCTTGGCCATCTCGCGGTCGATGACATATTTGCGCGAAGTTTCGATCAGCCGCTTGTCTGTGAGGCCCTTGATCTTGTCGTGCTCGATCTTGACGAGGGCGATTTCATCGGTCTTGGAATCCCGTTGCGCTTCAAGGCCGGTCACCTCCTGGCCAAGCTGATCGATCCCGAGTTCCAGCTGTTCCTTCTGGCTTTTGCGATTTTGGCGGTTGCCTTCGAACAGGCGGTTCTCCCCGAAGAAGATATGGTGGTGTTCTTCGAGCCGGCTCGATAGTTCAGGGGAAAGAATGATGGCATCGAGATTGTCGCGTTCTGCCATAAGCCGGACCTGACGAGCCGTGAGCTCGATGAGCTGTGTGCGCACGATCGACAATTCCGCCCGCGTCTCGGCATCGTCGAGGCGTAGCATCACCTGGCCCTTGGTGACGAAATCGCCCTCCTTGACGGCGATCTCGCTGATGATGCCGCCATCGCGGTGCTGCACCGATTTCATGTTGCGATCGACCTTCACCTGCCCCGGCGCAATGATGGCGCCGGTCAGCTGTGCCGTTGCCGCCCAGCCGCCAGCTCCTGCAAACAGCAGCAGGCCAAACAGTGTGCCGGCAAAAACCCGCGATCCTATCGGGAACGTCTGGTCTGGCGCTGCAGCCGATAGTGCACCGTTGCGATTGGTCTTTTTGTTCTTTCTTCCAAGCATGTGCCTGCCCCCGGTTCTTTTGTGTTGCCGTGCTTTTTTATGGATTTTCGACGATCATCAGCACGTGATGGCCGCTCAGGTTGATTGTCATCTCGAAGTGCTCGTCGCGGTTCATATCGACCTCGATCAATGTCTGCGCGAGTTCGCCCGTGCCCTCGTGCCTGATCTTGATCGGCAAGGGCTCGTCCCCGGCCGTCTCGCCATAGATATCTTCAAAGCGGTCCTCCAGCCCGTCGATCACGTCTTCGAAGATCTCGTAGTTCGAGGTCTCGATACGGTCGCCGACCATGAAATCGATAATGTTATGAATTACCTCGGCGCTCGAGCTACCCTCGGGTATGTGAAACTGGAAGGTGTCGTTGCCATCGCCGCCGCGCAGGATCATCGCCTCGGGCCCGATGATCATTCGGTCATCGCCACTACCGCCGTGCACCGTCTCGAAGCCGCTGATCGCGTCATGACCGATGTCAAACCCGGTCGCCTCGCCGGTTTCGAGGTTGACGAGCACAGCCTGTGCCGATGCCGAGTAGTCCAGCGTATCGGTGCCCTCGCCTCCGGCATAGGTATCGTCGGCGCCATCGGCCGCTGCGACGACGCGATCATCCCCATGTCCACCGTCAACCCAGTCTGTGCCGCCGCCGTCGGCAAGCGTATCGTTGCCGCCATTGCCCAGAAGCGTCTCCTCGCCATTGCTGCCGGCAATGGTATCGTCGCCCGCCCCGGCACTGATTGTTTCGAAGTTGCTGATCGTGTCGGTGCCGATCTCGGCGCCGGTGGCGTTCCCTGCTGCAAGATCGATGGCGACCGCCATGATTGCCACAGAATAGTCGAGCGTATCGATACCGCTGCCACCATCATAACGATCATCCGCTGCATCGCTGTCGCCGATGACGACATCATTGCCGGCATCGCCGCCGACCTCGTCTGCGCCGGAGGAACCAGCAAGCCGGTCATCTCCGCCGCCGCCGGAAAGCGTGTCATCATTGGCACTGCCGCCCATCGTATCGTCGCCGCCACCGCCCTTGACCGCCTCGATATTGCTGATTGCATCATTGCCGATCTCGCCGCCCGAGGCTGCGCCTTCTGCAAGATCGACCTCGATAGCGCCCGTCACTGCCGAATAGTCGAGCGTGTCCTCGCCGTCACCGCCGTCATAGCTGTCGTTCGCGCCGTCGGCATCGCCTAGGATCGTGTCGTTGCCCGCCTCGCCGCGCACGCTGTCGGCATCGGCGCCGCCGCCGAGGAGATCGTTGCCCTCACCGCCGCGGACGATGTCGAGCCCCGCATTGCCCAGGACAACGTCATTGCCGAGGCCGCCGTCAAGAATGTCATTGCCATCATCACCATTGATGCGGTCATTTCCCAAATCCCCCGTAATGTTGTCATTGCCCAAGCCGCCGAACATGAGGTCGTCGCCATCGCCGCCACTGATCGTGTCGTCGCCGTCTTCGCCAAAAATTGTATCGCGACCATCCTCGCCATAGAGTCGGTCATTGCCGGCACCACCCCAGATCGTGTCGTCGCCGAGGCCGCCAAGCACGATATCGGCGCCCGCACCCGCCATGACGATGTCGTTGCCGCTGCCGGCAACGATGTGGTCGTCGCCATCGCCGCCATTGACGGTGTCGTTGCCACCCCGTGCATCGATGAGGTCGTTGCCCGCGCGCGCGTCAATGTCGTCGGCACAGTCGCCGCCGACAAGAATATCGTCGCCGGGGGTGCCGAAGATGGGCAGATTGCGCAGCACCGAGAACTGCGCGGTTTGCCACACCGAAAGATTGCCGTCGGTAATCTCGTAAGTGAGCGTGACCGGACCAAGTCCGCTTGCGGCAAAGGTCCAGCCATTGCCGGCTTGCGTCAACGTCCCTGAGGAGATAGTCAAATTGCGGATCGAAAGCGGATCCCCATCGGGATCGGCGGCGCCGCGCAGGAGATCGGCAAGGCCGATCAGCGCCCCCGCACAGCCGTAGACGTCGTAGAGCGTGACGGGACCGCTGGTGCGCGGCGCCCGGTTTACCGGCTTGCCGTTTTCATCGTCAGCATCGTCGCTCGCCGGCTCTTCGTTGTCGTCGTCCAAGTCTGGAAACGCATGCCGAAAGGCTTCGGGTGCCCAGCCATATCCACCGCCGCTGCTGGAGGCGATCCCGCGCGCCGGCTGTGCCATCCAGGCGTTGTCGTTGGCGGCCTGGAATGATACCGAAATTCCGCCGAACTGGCGCAGCAGCGCCGAACTCGGCAGGTTCAAGTCCTGGAGGCTGATGGGCGGTGTATCGGCAAGTTCAAAAGCGCTCCCTCGCCGCGCCGATACCAGCGCCTCGCCTGAGCCGCTGTGCTTCCTCTCCTCCGGATATTCGTTATCGATCACAAGTTCGGGCCCGCGCGCCACAACCTGCTCCGGGGCGGACGTTCCGGCCGCACCGGCCGGCGCCGGCGGTCTTTCCTCGCTATTGTCGGCATAGTCGCCGAGCCGCGGAAAAGCGCTCTTCAAATATACCGCAAGCCCGGTCAGGAATACGGTAAAGAACAGGGGCGCATGGGAGCGCCTGTCCGCATTCTTCAGAACATAGCGCTCATGCGGGTTTTCATTCTCGGATGGGTTGGTCTTGGTGCCTTTTGCCTCGATGATCATGCCAGTACCCTCGATGTGACGCGCGGCGCATTCTGCGCTGCCGGTGCCTGACGGTTGCCCGGGTCCGCCGGGGCGGCTGATTTGAGAATCTCCTCCTTCGGGCCGAACGCCACCATCTTGCCATTCTGGATGACGGCAACCAGATCGACGGCGGCGAGCGCGCTCGGCCGGTGGGCGATGACGACGGCAATGCCGCCGCGCGCCCTGATCGCCTTGATCGTTTCGGTCAGGGCCATTTCGCCCTCACCGTCGAGGTTGGAATTGGGCTCGTCCATAACGACCAGGAATGGGTTCTTGTAGAGCGCTCGAGCGAGGCCAAT
This sequence comes from Phyllobacterium sp. 01N428, assembly GCF_056399405.1. Lineage (NCBI taxonomy): Bacteria > Pseudomonadati > Pseudomonadota > Alphaproteobacteria > Hyphomicrobiales > Phyllobacteriaceae > Phyllobacterium > Phyllobacterium sp. 01N428. The sequence goes on along the minus strand of NZ_JBFTRH010000011.1, from coordinate 112,870 downwards.
GCGCTGGCGCTGTCCGCCGGAAAGCGAGGCGCCTTGCGGCCCGAGCGCCGTGCGATAGCCGTCCGGCATGCGCACGATCATTTCATGGATCCCGGTGATCTGCGCCGCCTCGACGATGGCGCGGGCATCGGCATCCTCTTCGAGCCGGGCAATGTTTTCCTCAACCGTTGCATCGAGCAGCGCCACATCCTGCGGCAGGTAGCCGATATACTGGCCGAGATTGTCATCCGACCACTGTGTCAGGTCGGCATCATCGAGCCGCACGCTGCCGCGCAGCGCCGGCCAGATGCCGGTGAGCGCCCGCGCCAGCGTCGTCTTGCCGCCGCCGCTTGGGCCGATTATTCCGAGTGCTTGCCCGGCCATGATCTCGAAGCTCACCTCGCTCAGAAGCACGCGGCCGGAACCGGGCGCCGCAATGGTGATCTTCTCGACCTTCAGCGATGCCGTCGGCGCCGGCAATTGCATCGGCGCCTCGTTGCCCGCGAGCGCAACGACGGTTTCCTTCAGGCGGTTGAAGGCATTGCGGGCCGCAACAAGACCCTTCCAGTTGCCGATGGCAAGATCGACGGGGGCAAGCGCTCTGGCCGAAGCCACAGAGGCGGCGATGATTGCGCCGGCAGAAAGTTCGCCCTGAATGGTCAGCCAGGCGCCAAGGCCGAGGACGGCCGACTGCAGGACCATGCGCAAAACGCGCGAGACCGCGCCAAAGGTGCCGCTGATGTCGTTGGTGCGCGTCTGCAATTGCAGATGCTCCTGGTTCGCCGCGTTAAAGCGGCTGACCGCCCGCCCGGCAAAGCCCATCGCTTTCAGGATCTCGGCATTGCGCGCGTTGGAATCGGCAATGGCATTCCGGGCAATCGCCGATTGGTGCGTCGAACTTGCCAGCCGCCGCGTCATCAATTCGGTGATCACCGTCAGCACCGACAGGATGAAGGCGCCACCGAAGGTCAGCGCCCCGAGATAGGGATGCAGCATATAGACGAAGATGAGATAAAGCGGCATCCATGGCAGGTCGAACAGCGCCACCGGGCCCTGGCTGCCAAGAAAACTGCGCACCGTGTCGACGTCGCGGCCGCGTTCGAGCGCCTCCGCCGTTGAAAAGCCGAAACGCGGCATGTCGATGGCGACCTGATGCGCGAGCGGCGCGATCTTAGCATCGAGACGCGCTCCGACCCGCACCAGCACCTGCGAGCGGATAATGTCGAAAAGACCCTGGAAGAGGTAAAGGCCGATCGCCAGTGCCGACAGTGCGAGCAGCGTCGGGACGCTGCCGCTGGTCAAGGCCCGGTCGTAGATCTGCAACATGTAGAACGAGCCGGTCAGGGCAAGGATGTTGATGATCCCCGAGGTCGTGAACAGAAACGCGAAGATGCCGCGAAAACCCTCTGTGAGCTTCTCGGCATTCTTTCGCTTCATCCCCGTTAAAGCTGGCTTGGAACGCATTGTTTTTCCCCACTTTTCTTATTTGAATGAGGCGACGGGCCCGCTATGCCTCCGGCCCGTCGCCCGCCCGGACTATAGATTGAAATCCGAGCTGGTGAGGTTGTGATTGCCCTTGATGCTGAGCCGCAGTTCTGCGCTGGCGTCACCGTCGACGCTGCCCTGGACCACGGTGTAGTCACCATCCGCACGTGTCTCATGCGTGACAATCAGTTGCGCCGGGCCGCTGAGCGTCGCCGCGGAAACAAGCGTGAATGCCTGGTTTCCACTCGTTCCATTGTTGGCGTCGATACCGCTGACATCGATCTTGTCGCCGGTCTGGAACCCGACGATCGTGTCGCCATCCGCATCCGCCTCGGAGAGGAAGCGGAACGTATCGTTGCCCGCACCGCCGTCGATGATGTTGACGGCACTGCTCGCGGTGATCTTGTCCGCGCCCGAGCCGGTCACGATGTTTTCGACGTTCCACAGCGTATCCGAACCGGATTGGCTGCTTGACGCGCTGCCGCGTCCCATGAAGCCTGAGCCCAGCTCCACGGTCAGGTTCGCGGTGATAGCCGCCATGTCGAGGGTATCGACACCGGTATCGCCGTAGAAGGTGTCGTCGCCGTCACCCGCTGCTGCCACGAACATGTCGTTGCCTTCACCGCCATATGCCGCGTCGTTGCCGGCCCCGGCGTCGATCAGGTCATTGCCGGCATCGCCGAATAGACGATCGTTTCCGGCATCGCCGTAGAGCATGTCGTTGCCTTCGCCGCCAAGGGCATCGTCGTTGCCGGAGCCGGCAAAGATCATATCGTTGCCGCCCTCGCCCATGACGAAGTCGTCGCCCTCATCGCCGCGGATGATATCGGCACCGGCCCCCCCCATGGCCACGTCGTTGCCGGCCCTGGCAAGGATCGTTTCGCCGTTTGCCGTTCCGTTCAGGACGTCGCCGTCGGCAGTGCCGATGATCGGTGCGCCCGTTGCCGGAGCTGCAGGTGGTGTCGGTACTTCTTCTTCATCGTCGATCGGGGCGCCGATCTGCGGCATGCCATCGGGGGCGGTGAACGTAATCGTCTGTTCACTGCTCGTCAGGGTAGTGACGCCATTTTCGATCGTCGTCGCATAGTCGGCGACGGTCTTTCCGTCGGGAAGCTCGATCACGTCCTGCGGCCGCAGATTGCCGATGATCGTATCGTTGCCGCCGTTGGAGCGGAAAACGATGCGATGTGCCGACGAGAGGGCCGAGATGTCGACCGTATCGTCACCGGCATTGCCATCGATGGTGATCGTGCTGAAGTTCAGGCTGGTGAACGGCGAATTGAAATTGCCGATGACCTGGATCGTGTCGCCTGCGCTCACCCCTCCATCCGGCGCGTTCGGATTGTTGCCGTTGTTTGTTGTCGTATTGAGCGTGTTGACAGTGATCTCTTCGATATTGTCGAGCTCGGCAATGATCGTCGTTACACCCCCGACCGTCCGGGTAATAATGATCTCACTATCGACACCGTTCACTTGGATACCGGCCGCTATGGCCGCTGCCCGGGCGTAGATGATGAAGGTTTCGGCAGCGGTAGCCCGCCCGTTAATCACGAAGGTGTCGGTTGCACCCTCTTCGCCATTGACCATGTCGAAGCCATCGGTATCGCCCGCGGCATTGGCGTTCCAGATAATCGTATCGTTACCGGTGCCAGCGAGAATGATGTCATTTCCGGTACCGCCGCTGACCGTGTCGCCGCCGTCCCCGGCATTGATGTGATCAAAGCCCGCACCGCCGGTGATTGTGTTGGCAGTGTTGTTGCCGACGATGATGTCATTTCCTGCACTGCCAGTGATGCCGGCCGTGGTAACGCGGGTGATCGTCACCGTGGCGCCGTCGGTCAGTGCACCGTCGCTGCCGGTATAGGTGAAGGTGCCGCCGGCGGTGGCATTGTCCGAGAGGCTGATGATGCCCGCTCCCAATGTGGGGCCGGTTGCAAGGCCGGTGGCGCCGCCCGCTGCCGTGATGGTGACAGGGGAACCTTCCGGATCGCTATCGTTGGCGAGCAGAGCGGCCTGGGAGACGGAGAACAAGGTGTTTGCCGCCACATTGGTGATGACCGTGTCGTTATTGGCGACGGGAGCATCGTTGGTGGCCGTAACATTTACCGTCGTCGTGGCCACCGCGCTGTTGAGCAGGCCGTCATTGACGGTGACCTGCAGGGTGCGTGCGCCAACTGCCGGGTTTTCCGAATTGTTGGAGTACCGAACCTGCTGGATGGCTGCCTGATAGGCGGCGAGCGAGGCGTTTCCGGTCAGGTTCAAAGTGATCTGCCCGGGAACGCTGTTATCAACCGCCGAGGTGATTCCAGCCGGCAATCCGCCCAGCACCGACAGGACGTCGCCTGCGCTCGCATTGGTCAGAACAACACGGGCCGAAGCCATCGTCGTGCCGTCGTCGGTGATCCGAGCGCCAACTGCGATCGCAACGGCAGCCCCATTCTCGGCATAGCTGGTGACGTAGTTGTTGCCGGGGCTACCGGGAGTGACGGTGGTGGTGGTCGTCGATGTGGCGATGTTGAAGTTGTTGATCAGAACGTACTCGCCAGCGCTGATCGCAGTGGTGACGAATCGGATCGCCGAGTTCGGGCCAGCCCCCGTGAGATTCAAGTTGGTACTGAACGTGTCAGCGCCGTCAGCTCCTCCAGAGTTTTGATCAATCGTCGTCAGGATAGTAAAGCTTCCAGGGGCAAAGGACCCGCTAGCCGAGTATTGGACCTGTACGGATTCGCCTGCATCGATGGTGCTGGTGCCATTATTTCGATCGTAGCTGAAAGACAGTGTCGCCGTGGTCACGCCGCCGAGGTTGACGGTACGGGTGATCTGCGCACCGTCGCCGGCAGTGAAGCGCAACTCGTTGGTGCCGTTGTCGAGCTGAATCTGGCCGCCAGTGACCACATTGCCGGTAGTTATATCGTTGGTCTCCACCCAGGGTGTCGCCCCCCAGGCCACGCTGCCATTGCTGTTGTTATGAGCAGGAGTTTCGAACTCATCACGATAGGCCTGCGCAGCAATTGCGGTCGTCGTGGTAGTGACATCGCCGTTGAGATCGAGCGTTGGCGCCAGCAGCGAGATATCCTGATCGGTGAAGTCCAGGACCTCGACATTGCGGATCGTGTCCGTGCCGTCGGTCGCCAGACCGCCGGTATGGGCGACCGTTACGGTGCCATTGGGATTAAAGGTAATGTCGTACTCGGCCCGTGCACCGGAGAACACCGCGCGGTCGATATCGGCAACGCCGTCGCTGTCGGTGGTCTCGCCGAGCGCTTCCTGTGTCGTGCTGTTCCTGATCGTCCGCACGATGCTGAGCTGACCCGGGTTGATCGTCCCGTTGAACATGCTCGCAGCGAGCGTCGTCATACTGTTGTGCAGGGCGATCGGCGTACCTGTGTGCTCCGTATCGCCAACCGCGAAGACGCCGATCTGCACGTCGAGCCAGCTATCGCCGTCGATGATGTCATCCCCGGCCTGGCCGGTCAGGCGGTCGCTGCCATCGCCGCCGAGGATAATGTCGCCGGCGCTGTATTCGGTCACGCCAGCACCCAGCAGTTCTTGCAGGCCCCTGATCAACGCGATGCCTTCGGCGTCGAGCGCGCTGCCCTGATAGCCTTCAGTACCCCCCTGGAGAGCGGGAAGCCGTTCCGCGGCGAGTATGTTCGTGCCGGTCAGGACGTCGTTGAACCGTGTACCGGAGAGGCCTTCGACCGACTCGTATTCATCGAGCGCGGCATTCTGAGGTAGCGTAGGCGCTTCGTCGAATACGATCGGGATCGACAAATCCGCGTTCACGAAATTCGGATTATCCTTGTACGTCGCCCAATCGAAGCCGGACATGCCGACCATCTTGCCGCGACCGGCGCTTCCGACGAAGATTTCGTTGCCGCCTTCGCCGATGAACTCGTCAAAGCCACCATCGCCGAGGAACACGTCGTGTCCGTTGATCTCATCGTGCGAGAAGATTTCGTCGAAGTTGTCGCCGGGGGCACCGTCGAAGGTCCCTGTCTCGATCCAGTCGTTGCCCTCATTGCCAAGGATGCGTTCGGCGTTTTTGTTGCCGTAGATGAAGTCGTCGCCGGTGCCGGCAAAGACCTCCGAGCCCATGTCGGTGCCGAGGAAGATGAAGTCCTGCCCGTCATTGCCCATGACAAGGTCGAGGCCAGGCCCGGCGTGCACCACGTCGTTACCCTTGCCCGCCTTGATATTGTCGTCGCCGCCGCTGTCGAGGATGATGTCGTCGCCATCGCCGCCATTGATGATATCGTTGCCGAAACCACCTTCGAGCCGGTCGTTGCCGCCGTCACCGAAGAGCGTATCGTCGCCGATACCGGCAATTATCGTGTCGGCGCCATCAGTACCACCCATGACCACGTGGTCGCCGCCAGTATAGCGCAGGTAGTTCGTCTCCACGGCCGCTGTTCCCGGATCATCCCGGATAACGAGCTGTGTGAGGATCCCATCACCCAGCGGATCGTCGGATACGAGAGTGCCATCACCATTCAGATCGTTGAACTGCCGGGTTTGGTCGACCTCCAGGATAAGGCCGGGCGTCGAGAACACGTCCGATGGAAGATGCGTTGCATCGGTGTTGCGCATGATCATTGCCGCGAACGAATTGTTCTCCATCTCGCCGAACAAATGCAGGCCGTCGAGGCGTTGCAGATAGTAGAACCGGTCGCCGTTCTGCAGTTTTTCCATCTGCATCTCGAAGACGAAGTTGAATGTGGAGCCAAGCATGCCGCCGAAGGGCATGATCGCTTCGGCAAGGCCGCCGATCCACAGATCGACGTTGTTGAGACCGCCGAGCGTGCTTCCCGGTTGATTTGCTGCGTAAGCTCCGGTGGCATTCAGGAATGCTAGGCGGTCTGCGGGTACGACCAATCCATCGACGGATACGCCCGAGATGATCGTCAGTGCGGCGTCCCGCTTGCCTTCCAGCGTCGCCTGTGAGGTGATCAGCGAATGGGTGCCGTAGGCAGCGATGAAGTTGATGATGGAAGCTTCATGCTTCAGATGCCCGGCGAAATCCACCCAGCTTGCATAAGGCTTTAGCAACACATCCTGGTTGGTTGCCGCATAAAACTGGGCGCGGGCGGCGTTAAGCGAAGGAACACCCGTATCACGGCCGCGTGCCAGGTTGATCGTTGCCAGATCGAGCGGGAGGCCGAGCAGGTTGTTGCGCAATGCACTCGTGACGAACTCGTCGATCTCGTTGCCGGCCTGCCGCGTCATTCCGCGAACGATCGCGCCTGCCGAGACATTGGCATCGACCGTGGTGTCGCCGCCGTTGTTTTCGAACTGCAGCGGGTTAAGGAAGCCCTCGATAAGGCCGATATGATCCGGATTGAAGTTGGGATCGAAGCGATCGATGGATTCCGTCAGCATCGAGTGGCCGAAGCGATAAACCACATGCGCAAACTCGGCGACGATGGACGGATCGATCGTGACGTCATAGCCATCCGGAACCAGGAACACATTGATGTTCGGCTGGATCTTGCGGGCGAATTCTTCAAAAACGAGGTGCTGATACTGCATCTCGGTGCCGAATTTGGCGGCCTGGAACAGCCGTTCGCCATCCCAGATCAGGCCCGTCGCTGTTGCGGGAACCGAAGCGACGTCGTTGACAAGCCATTCATTGAGGAATGCAACGGCCTCGGCCTGTGACGCGCCATCGTCCAGCATCGCATTGGCATCAGCAAGAACGACTTCCTTGGTGTGCTCGACGAGGCGGTTGTGCTCGGAATGGAAAACGTGGTGAACGGCGGTCAAGCCGATATTTTCATTGGCGCGGCCGTCGCCGGCGACGTAGTGCGCGTCCAAAAGTTCGTTGTCGTAGTCGCCGGGATCAAAGCCGGGATTGTTCAGCCCGATCTCGATGTCGCCATCAGCGAGCCCGTCAGGCACCGCATTGTGGGCAATGTCGGCAAGGAAAGCATGACCGGTCCGGATCGCTGTATAGGGGGGCACATGGTTTGGATCGTCGACAAGGACGCCGAGCCCGCCATTGGCGGCAGGATTGCCCTCGATCAGACCAGCCGATGTCACTATCTGCGGAAAGCCATTCGGCCCGCGGATGAACTCGCCATAGGGATCTGTGGCCAGCAAGGGAACGTTGCCGACGTTGACATCAAGAAGTTGAATGCCAAGCATCGAAGCCGCCTGAGCCTTCAGATCGGCCCATGTGGCCATGCCGCCATTGCCGCCTTCGATGAGTTTGCCCGTCGAGACCGGGTCGCCGGCCGCGTTGAACTCATAAGCTCTGAGGAAGACCTGATGCGATGGATGGGAAGTGTAGGTCTGATTCTGGTCGACGAAAGAGGTGGTGGTGTTCACCGGGCGATCGGTATCGTCGGCAGTACCCATAACGCCGTCATTGCCAGGACCGGCGAGCGTTGCGCGGGTCAGCACCATGAAGTTCGGCGGGTTCGGATTCTCGGGCGTCGGCTGGACGAAAAGCGGATCGTCTTCCATCAGGGGAATGAACACGGTCCCGTTGCCGCCCTTTGCGACAAGGTCGAGGCCATGATCGAAGAACTGGCCGAAGAGCGTGAACCAGGAATTGAACGGCGCGGACAGTCCCTCATCGGGCGCAGCGTTGGTGATGACGATGTTGACGCCGTCGAGTTCGACGCCATTGGCGTCGAGGAGCGTCATGAGCGCATCGTCCGCTGCCTCAAGTGCAACTTGCGCGGCTGCAAGGTCGGCGGCGGTTTCTGCGGCAGCGTCCTGCAGGGCCTGGTTGCCTGGGCTCGCAGATGCGGCAGCCTGCGCCTCAGCGTTCAGACGTTCGGCCGTGCCGACAGCATTGAACAGGGGCTTGAGCGGCTCATAAGCCGCGGTGATCTGGGCCGTAACGGTCATTTGCTGGGCTGCCGGAACAATACCGGCGCGCTGCAATGCCGTCAGGATCGCCGACGGATTGCCGAGCGTCTGGTCGACGATCAAATTTGAAATCGTGCGCACATAGGGATCAAAGACATCGCCGGCGACAGCGGTCCCGGGTCCGTCATTATCCACCGTGGGATTGTATGAGACCGGAACCAGCGCTCCGCCTGGACCTGCGGGCACCATGATCGTCTTGAACTGCGTGCCGAGCGGCTCAGGGAACTCATTGTCGGCAGCGCCCCATTCCGGGTGCAGCGGGTTGTTGTAGGTTCCGTCGACGGTGCGAAGGCCCCAAGCGAGGTTGTAGGTCGGTATGGACCCTCCCTCCCCGAAGAGCGGCTTGGCAACATTGTTCGGATCGCCCGTGGTTATGCCTTGCCGGAATGCGGCGTCCGCCTCAGCAATCTTGATCTGCTTGAGGATGAAATCGAGATCCGAACGAATGTAGGTTACCATAATTGCCCTCCTGGACCGCTTTCTTGCGCGGTGTTTTGTTGCCGCGACTGCACTTAGGCAGGCGCCATCCCCCTCCCGCGGCGTGTTTTTCTTGACCAGACCCGGATCTCCGGGACAAACTCACCAAAAACGTCGACACGAGTTTCGATAGTCGGATGATGTGGTGGGGGGAGCGAACTTGGTAGTTCGGAAGGTCCGGTCAATTACAAAGACCTTGGTCAAGAGAGTTTCGGGACTTTTGGCCTTATCGCCAACATGACCTATGACCTCAACCACGAGGGTGGGCGGTTCGGTATCGGCAAGCTCGTACGGTACTGGCAACGCCTTGATCTAAAATCGCAATTCCTCGTCGTAGCCGCGCTCATCCTCCTGGGATCCATGGCGATCCTTGGAGAATGGCTGAGTTCACAGATTGCGGCCAACCAGTTGCGGAGCCGGGCAGAGTCGGGCGCCCTTTACATGGAGGGATTCCTTGCCCGCCACGTCGACGAGGAAAATGGCAGGCCGCTTGTCGTTCCGGAAAGGCAGAAGGAACTTGATGACCTTCTAATCGGCACGGATCTTGCGAAGCGAGTGGAAGGCTTCAGAATCTGGGACAAGGACGGAACTGTTGTCTACAGCACAGACAAGTCACTTATGGGAAAACGGCTGCCATCCGAGGATATTGAACGGGCGTTCGCCGGAACAGTCGTCGCTCAACTCGAAGAGCACCATGACGATCAGGGTATCGCCAACGAGCAAACGGCGCGTCCACTGATCGAAATCTACGCACCCATCTACCGACCCGGGAACCATGATGTGATCGCGGTTGGAGAGCTATACGAGGAAGCGGAGGATTTCATCGCGCAGCGATCGCGCGTCCAGCGCAGCACCTGGGCGCTGGTCGGCGCGACGACCTTGACGATCATGGGCCTGCTTTACCTGATCGTGCGGCGCGCCAGCGGCATTATCAATACGCAGCGTGAAACCTTGAAATCGCAGTTGGAGAACGCGCAAGCGCTTGCCGATCAGAACCGTGCACTGCGCAGAACCGCCGACAAGGCGCGCATGGATGCATCAAAGTCCAACGAAACACTGCTCAATCGTATCGGCTCGGATCTGCATGATGGTCCCGTCCAGGTCTTGAGCCTGCTGATCCTGCGCCTCGGGCAAACGTCGGGCGCAGGCAACCAGCGGGATGAGCTCGACCCGTCGCGGCTTGCGAGCCAGGTACTCAGTGAACTGCGCGAGCTCTCGACGGGTCTCGTGCTGCCGGAACTTGAAAACCTGTCCATCGAAGCAGCGCTCAAGCTCGCAGCGCAACGCCACGAATACGCGACAGGGTCAATTGTCGCGGCACATTACGAGAATCTGCCGGAAAAGGTCGCGCATCCGCTGAAGATATGTCTTTACCGGGTCGTGCAGGAAGGTCTCAACAATGCCTATCGCCATGCTGGAGCCCGCGGACAGCGGGTGGAAGTGAGCGCCGATGGCAGCGTCATCACCGTCACTGTCAGCGACAAGGGCCCCAGCCCCGACCAGCCAATTGCTTCGGCCGGGCGACGGCACCCACTCGGACTTCAGGGAATTCGCAACCGGGTGGAGGCATTTGGCGGCACGGTGCGGATCGTGCATGAACCGGGTGCAGGCACCAGCCTTATTGTCGCCGTTCCCCTCGAAAGCAACAGCGCCTAGGCATTGGAATCGCTTCGACTAATGACGCGAAACGGATTCGCGCTCGTCGCGGCTGGCAACTTCAAGTTTCTGCGCGGCGATCAGCACTTCAAGACGGTTTCGCGCATGCAGCTTCTGCATGAGGATCGTCATATAGTTCTTGACCGTCTTTTCGCCTATGCCGAGCCCGATCGCGATCTCACGATTGGTACGGCCCCTGAGCAGGAGGCTGACGATCTGTTCTTCACGGATGCTGAGCTTGATCGGTCCCGCAGCTCTCTTGCGCAAGGAGGCGATGCGCAATGCTTCGATGACTTTGATTGCGAAAGCCGGCGTAATGTATGTTTCGCCCGAGTGGGCGGCACGCACGCCCTGAATGAGTTCATCGGCGCTGCTGCCCTTGAGAACGTAGCCCTTGGCCCCGGCATGGAGCGCCCGCACAGCATAGTCGCTGCCCGTCATCGCAGTAAACGCAACAACCTTCGTGCCTCCCGGATTTGCGCCGATCTCGCTGATGACTTCAAAGACATTGCCCGGCATGTAAAGGTCGAGAACCATGACATCGGGACGCAATTGCCGGCTGATCTGGAGCGCGTCATCGGCCGATGCGCCCTTGGCCACAACTGAAAATTCTGAGTTTGTTTCGAAGAGATTGACGACGCCTGCAAGCATGAGCGGATGGTCATCGACCAGCGCAACAGAAATTGGCACCATAGTGACTTCGCCCCCCTTTTGCCTTTGCGGCTTTGGGCGATATTAGGCACTTGTTCTTCGATTCTGTCCCGTACCCAATTAGGATTACGCATCGGATTGCTTATTTTATACAACCAGTGAATGGTTCGCGGAGTTCATCCGGATGGATAACTTTCATTTGTTGCCGAGGAATAAGATCATCGCCTCTAACAAATAGTGCTCGCAATGTGGGCGCTGTCCGATCGGGGCAAGGATATGCGCATTCTCAATATCATTCAGTGCACTGAACTCGGTGGCATGGAGCAGGCCTCGCTGCGGCTGATGCAATGCCTTCAGGATCGCGGCCACGAGATAAAAGTCATATCGCTCAATCCGCTTGGTGCCCTCAAGGAGCATTTGGACAAGTCCGGCATCGAAGCGGTCGGGATGGAGTATCGGGGCGCCCTGGGTTGGCGCAGCCTGCCCACGCTTTACCGGATCCTGCGGGGCGAACGGGCAGATGCCCTGATGATGACGGGAAGCAATCTCCTGGCAATGCTGGCGCTGGGCGGCATTGCGCGCGGTCGCCGCCTCCTCGCCATGCATTTCCACCATTCGGTGCGTCCCGACTGGCAGTGGAAGCTTTTCTATGGTTTGGCAAAGCGCCGATTCGATGCAATCAGCTACCCGTCGGATTTTGTAAGGCTCGAGGCCGAAACCATTGTCCCTTCTGTCAAATCCATAACCCGCACGATCCGCAATCCGCTGGCGGTGCCGGAAAAGGCATCTGCGGAGGATAAGGCGGCCGCACGGCGACGGTACGGGTTGCCGCCACAAGCCAAAATAGTCGGCAATGCCGGCTGGCTCATCGATCGCAAGCGGTTTGACGTGTTCTTGCGAACAGCCGCCGTCGTTGCCGCAAAACAGCCCGACGTGCGTTTCGCTATCGCGGGTTCTGGTCCCGAAAAGGAGAAGCTGCAGAATTTGGCGCAGGAACTCGGTATCGCTGACCGTATCCATTGGCTCGGCTGGATTGCGGATATGCGCGACTTCTATCTCAGCCTGGATGTCCTGCTGTTCAATTCCGATTGGGATGCCTTCGGCAATACGCCGGTCGAGGCGATGACCTACGGCATACCGGTGGTAGCTTCCGTGATGCACGGCGGTCTCGGCGAAGTGATTACCGACAGCCGCTACGGGTTCCTGATCGCCGAGCACGATACTGAGCGGTTGGGTTCCGCGATCGTCGAGACCATCGATCAGCCGGATGACGGCAACGTCGAGAACGGACGCTTCCGGGCCGTGACCTTGAGCGATCCCGCGCGTATCGCAATCGAGGTCGAAAAAATCCTGCAAGGACAAATAGCGGAGCTTTCGGTACCCGAGCCCAGGCGGATCTTGTCGTCCTGAGAGAATGGCCCAATGATCTCGATGGGTTGCCAGGGCTTCCCCATACCCATCCCTGTCTTGGTCGCAGATCAGCCCACTATAGGCGAACCGACGGGGCGTGAAGCCGGACGCGGCGCACTTCATCCTTTTAGGGCGATTGTCAGCATGGCCGATCTGTTGGATGATTGGCGATCGAATAATAATGACGGGGGAAAAACCTCATGCGCCTGACAGCTTTCAATTGCTTCACCGTATTCACAATCGGCCTCAGCCTCGGCGTAACGCTGGGATTGCTCCACATCTAGCGGACTTCGGCCCTGCAAGCGCAATATTGGGGTCAAACGCGTCACCTTCTAGGCATTTCAGGCGAATCGGCTCAAAATCCGATCGCTGACATTGGCGTCTTGAAGGATGACCGGAATGAAACTGAGCTTCGAAGAGTTCGTAGAATCGCGTGACTACTGCGACGATCTTTTCGCTGTAGGCCATTGCGATGGTGAAGGCTATGTCTATGCCGACGGTCTTTGCTGCATTGAAAAAAGCGGCGCGGTCTTCCTGCTCCACCATAACGGGTGCACGCTACACGCTGCCGATATTGCGACGCTTGAGCGCGATCTGTACCGTCTGGTGCAGATGGCTGAAGCGGCCTGAGCAGCTGAGGTATCTGCACTCCCGTCCAGAAGACCCATTCATTCGAGCTAGAGATTTTGGCTGGATGGTTGTCTACCCGCAATAAGCGTAAGCTCCCCTACTGATCACATTCTTTGGGGAGGGAATCGTGAAAAGCTATCTCATCGTTATCGTCCCGGTTTGCGCCTTCATCGTCAGCGCACCGATGCCGGGTGAATCAGCCAACAAGCCGCGATCGATCGCCGCCTGCAGCGCAGCGCTTCAGAAGAAGGGGCTCACACCGCCCGCTGCTTCCGCGGTCACCACCAATTTCGGCAAGGGCATGTGGATGACAATCCAGGGCAAGGCCAACGGCAACACACCTTTCGTCTGTAAGACTCATCACAACAGCGTCATTTCTCTCACCATCGATGGATGATCACGCCTTTCGCGGCGTTGTCTTTACCTGATGCCCACTGATATCGGCGCCCGCGGAATTTGAGAACCGCATGTTCCAGACCGTTGCGGTGATGGAAATCGCCGTAACGATGATGAAAGCGACCGAGAAGTCGCCGAGTTCCGGCACATCGTGGTCGCGCGCGAGCATCGATCCGTGCAGCGCCAGCGCGCCGACACAAATGCCCAGCGACAGCATCAGCTGCTGGAACGTCGTATAGAAACTGGTCGCCGAACTCATCTGATCGCGTCCGATCTCATCATAGGCGACCGTATTATAGGCGGTGAACTGAAACGACATGAAGAAGCCGCAGAAATAGAGAATGACGAAGATCAGCGGCAGCGGCCAATCCGGCCGGAACGCCGCGCACAGCGCATAGCCGAATGTCGAGATTATGCCATTGACGATGAGGCTGTTACGGAAGCCGAACTGCCTCAGGATCTTTGGTGCAACCGCCTTCATCGTCATCGACCCGAGTGCCGTCGCGATGACGATCGCGCCAGCCGATGCGGCGGAGAGGTTGAAGCCAAGCTGCAACATGAGCGGCAGCAGGAACGGCTGTGCGCCCTGCGTAATACGGGTCAACGATCCAGCGACCACCGAGGCGCTGAAGCTCGGAATGCGCATCAGCGAAAAATCGAGAATAGGCGACGGGTGCCGCCGCGCATGACGCAGATAGGCAATGCCGGCCATTGCGCCGACTGCGACCAGCGACGCCGCAAGGCCGGCCTCGCCACTGCGGCTAGCCATTTCGAAGCCGAAAAGCAGAGAGCCGAGCGATATGCCGGAAAGAAATAGGCCGGTCCAGTCAAAGGGCCCCCGCGCTTCGCCCTTGAAGTCCTCTATGAACAGGCTGACGAGGATGAAGCCCAATATGCCAATCGGGACATTGATGTAGAAAATCCAGCGCCAGTCGAGGTAGGTCACGATCAAGCCGCCAACAGGCGGACCGAGGATCGGGCCGATCAGGGCCGGTACCAGCAACCACGACATGGCCTGGACGAGATTCTTGCGCTCGACGCTGCGCATCAGCACCAGACGGCCCACCGGCATCATCATGGCGCCGCCAAGGCCCTGCACCAGTCGCGCAAAGACGAGAAAAGTGAGATTCGGCGCGAAGGCGCAAAGGACAGAACCCAGGACGAATACGCCGATAGCCGTGCGGAAAACGGTGCGGGATCCGAACCGGTCGGCAACCCGGCCGCTCGCCGGTATGAAGATGGCAAGGCTCAAAAGATAAGAAGTGAGCGCGATGCTCATCGCGGGCGCGCTGACGCCGAAATCACGCGCCATTGTCGGCAGCGCCGTCGCAAGCACCGTAGCATCGAGTTGCTCCATGAACATGGCACTGGCAATGATCATCGCAATGATACGGAAATTCGGCGCCGGTCTCTGAAGCGCGCCTTGGGAGGTCGCGGCAACATGACAAGTCTGATCCGACATTTTTAAGACAGCTCTTTCGATTGGGACCGATTGCGCCGCGACGGCACAACGGCTGGGAAGACGCGCTGAGGCTCGCAGGAACGGAATTGATATATTAGGGCGCGGCTGCGAAGGCCATAGTGTTTTTTGAAATCCGCTCCAGGCTCCGGTAACAAAATCGTGCGCAGAGCACCGCCGCTCAAACCAGATCGTCGGCGGACTCTGCTGTCCGTGCCGCGTCGAGCGCGCGCATCGCCGCAAAAAGCGCTTCCCTGTCCTGTTGATGCGCGTCGAACAAGGCGACAAAGACGGGATTGGTGATCTCGTGCGGCCGGGGTGCCGCCTTGGCCCGCGCCAGGCTCGCGTCGGCAGCGCGTCTTGCCGCTTCGACATGTTTGCTCGCACGCTCGACGGCAGATACGCCTTTTCGCGGTGCGCGCTCCTGCTCACGCGCTTTGTTTGAACGCATGTCGAGTCCTGCGAGCAATAATTGCACGAGCGGGGCGCTGGCAATATCGGAGGTCATGGGTTCAGCCGTTCTGCAGTTCATGTGTTTTCGTGAGGTTGAGGAGCTTGTGATCTTCCCTAATCTACAAGGTCGCGACAACGCCCGGAACGTATATCCGATCAAAATTCGCCGCGAATGGAGCAAGCGATTCCCGCGAGCGGAGCGGTTCTGGAAATTGAATTGCAAAGGGGCGTTTCGCCGAATACGGCGTGGGCGCTTCGAATAAACCACCTCTCCAAGTGTTCTTTAGATCGCACGTTCCCTTCCAGCGGAGACTGATCTCATGAGCAACATCTTCAACACACTCTACCGGCAGGTGCCTGCCGCCCTGCTTGGCGCCGGACTTGCGATCGCGATGCTTCCTGGCGCGAGCCTCGCCGCGGGAGGCGGAGGCAGCGACGATGCAGCAACGACGCCGACCTGTCCCAAGGGCAAGGTTTACGAAAAGAAGTCGAAGAAATGCGTCGACAAGACCACCAGCAATGTTCCGGACGAAGACCGCACCGAATATGCCTATACGCTGGCCAAGGCCGGCCGCTACCAGGAAGCGCTCGACATGCTCGATACATTGAAGGATCCGAACACCAAGGAGGCGCTCAACTATCGCGGCTATGCGACACGCAAGCTCGGCCGTACCGATGAGGGCATCTCCTGGTACAAGAAGTCGGTCGCGCTCGATCCGAAATACGCGAAAGTTCGCGAATATCTCGGCGAAGCCTATGTCATCAAGGGCCAGATCGACCTCGCCAAGGAACAGTTGACGACGATCAAATCGATATGCGGGACGAGTTGCGAAGAATATCGCGACCTGCACGAGGCAATCGAAAAGCCCTCTAAAATCTGACCCCGATCACGCACGGCTTTAGGAAAACAGCATGAGCGGCATGCCGGGTTCACCAAAGGAGCACAAAGTGCCTGTCGCTCACCTTCAACTTTATGCTTATAGTCGCCCGGACAAGGGCGCATTATCGCTGCCCGACGTTCGCAAAGAACGAGTTGGCGCGGAGGCAATCATCGCGAGCGAACACGAAATCAGGGCGAGTTTGAGCCAGCACCTCGCTCGGCTCTGGCGCTACGGAATCGTGCTGTCACGTCAGCGCGACGTGGCCGACGACCTTGTGCAAGCAACGTGCGTGCGTGCCCTTGAGCGGGCAAACCAGTTTACCAGCGGCACGCGCCTCGACCGCTGGTTGTTTTCTATCCTACATTCAATCTGGCTGAACGAAGTGCGCTCGCGCCGCATTCGCATGGGCAACGGCTTCGTTGATGCGGACCTGACGCTGACATTCGACGGTGAACAGGATACCGAAACGCATGTCATGGCCAATCAGGTTTTGCGCAAGGTCAACGCCCTGCCCGAAGCGCAAAGAACGGCCGTGTTTCTTGCCTATGTCGAGGGCCTCTCCTACCGCGAAGTCGCAGATGTGCTGGATGTTCCGATTGGCACGGTCATGAGCCGCCTTGCTGCTGCTCGGGCGAAACTTGCCGAGAACATGGACGAGGACGCGGTTGCCAGACGGACGAAAGGGGGCAGTTGATGAGCGAACACAAGCACCCTGAAATGCCCTCCGACGAACTATTGGTTGCTTTCCTCGATGGCGAACTCACTGGCGAGGAACGGCGGCGTATCGGAGCCCTGGTCGAGAGCGATCCTGAGGTGGCTGCGCGCTATGAATTCCTTTCGCGCAGCGAGATGCCATTCTACGACGCGTTCGTTCCGCTGTTGGAAAACGCGCCTGCTTCCGATTTAGAAACGATACTTGCGCGCCTGCCCTCACCCAACGCCGCCGAGCCAAGGGGCCAAAACTGGACACGCCGCGGTTTGCTCGCTGCAGCAGTTGCATCTGTTTTTGTCGGCGTCGCGATCGACCGCGCCTATCTGCGCATCAAGGACGATCACGAGGAAGCAGACGGTTCGGAATGGCGCTCGGTCGTCGCCGAATACCTCAGTCTCTATACCGCCGATACGCTGGCGGATCTGGCAAACGATCCGGGCGTACAGACAGCGCAATTGCAGTTGATCAGCGACAGGCTCGGCCTTCAATTGCCTGCCTCCGCTTTGGCGCTTCCCGATATACCGCTCAAGCGCGCGCAGCTTCTGCAATATGACGGCAGGCCGCTTGGCCAGCTTGCTTTTCTCGATCCCGAGCACGGACCGCTTGCACTGTGCATCGTCAAGTCTGCACGCGGAGCCTTCGCGCCGCAGGTCGAAAAGCGCTATGGCATGAATGTGGTCTACTGGGCTGATGCCGCCCATGGCTACATGCTCGTCGGTCGCAACCCTGTCGATCAGTTGAGCGGGCTTGCCGAAAAGCTACGCACCGCCATCAGCGCCTGAGCGAAAATCAGCGTGGTATTTGCTCGGCTTTCGGCTAGTCTAGCGGGTCTGTGCCGTCGACCTTGGGAGGAACGTCATGAGCCCGGCTGCAGCCTTCACGGGCGACGATTCACGTTTGAGCCACGTGCGCGGCCCAAACGAGCCGCCGCTTCTCGACAAGACCATATCGCAGGCGCTCGATGATGCGGCAGAGCGCTGGGGGAATATCGATGCCCTCGTCGCCGTGCATCAGGGTATTCGGCTGACATATGGTGAGCTCAAGGCAAGGGCGGACGCATTTGCGGCTGGGCTGATCGCCCTTGGCATGGAGCCTAGCGAACGAATTGGCATCTGGTCTCCCAACCGCGCCGAATGGACCGTGACGCAGTTTGCCGCCGCCCGAGTCGGCTTGATCCTCGTCAACATCAATCCCGCCTACCGCCTGTCGGAACTCGAATTCACGCTGAACAAGGTCGGCGTCAAGGCGCTTGTCGCCCCCGAGCGCTTCAAGACCAGCGAATATGCGGAAATGGTGGAAACGCTTGCACCTGAAATTCGTACGGGACATGCGATCGTTTCAACGAAATTGCCGCATCTGCGGCACGTGATCAGTATTGGTGAAGGAAAGCGTCCGGGT
The DNA here is from genome assembly GCF_056399405.1 of Phyllobacterium sp. 01N428. Classification (NCBI taxonomy): domain Bacteria; kingdom Pseudomonadati; phylum Pseudomonadota; class Alphaproteobacteria; order Hyphomicrobiales; family Phyllobacteriaceae; genus Phyllobacterium; species Phyllobacterium sp. 01N428. The sequence goes on along the minus strand of NZ_JBFTRH010000011.1, from coordinate 94,407 downwards.
TGGCTTGCCTTCGACGCCGTGCCCGCATTTGCAGAAAGAGAACACCACGAAGAACTGGAACGTCGGCACAGGGTCATCAGTCCGAAGGACGCCGTCAATATCCAATTCACCAGCGGAACCACAGGTCTGCCAAAGGGCGCGACGCTTTCCCACCGCAATATTCTCAACAACGGGTTCTTTGTCGGCCGCAGCGTCGGTCTTCGCCCCGGCGACCGCCTCTGCATACCGGTGCCGCTTTATCACTGCTTCGGCATGGTCATGGCCAATCTCGGCTGCGTCGCGCATGGCGCAACCATGGTCTACCCTTCCGAGGGGTTCGATGCGCTCGCCGTGCTGCAGGCGGTCGAGACGGAGCGCTGTACCGCGCTTTACGGCGTGCCGACGATGTTCATCGCCGAACTCGGCCTCCCGGAATTCGACAAATTCGACCTCTCCTCCTTGCGCACCGGTTGCATGGCAGGTTCGCCCTGCCCGATCGAGATCATGAAGCAGGTAATCGAGCGCATGCACATGCGCGACGTCACGATCGCCTACGGCATGACCGAAACGAGCCCGGTCAGCTTTCAGAGTTCGGCCGAAGACCCGGTGTCGCGCCGCGTTTCGACCATCGGGCGTGTTCAGCCGCATCTCGAATGCAAGGTAATCGACACGGACGGCAACACCGTGCCGCGCGGCACCCCTGGCGAGCTCTGCACCCGGGGCTATTCGGTGATGATCGGTTATTGGGACGATGCGGAGAAAACCGCTGAAGCCATTGATGCGGATGGCTGGATGCACACCGGCGATCTCGCGACCATCGATGAAGAAGGCTATGGCAACATAGTCGGTCGTCAGAAGGACATGGTGGTTCGTGGCGGCGAGAATATCTATCCGCGCGAGGTCGAGGAATTCCTCTTCCGCCACGTAAAAGTGAAGGACGTGACCGTCGTCGGTGTTCCCGACCTGAAATACGGCGAGGAACTATGCGCCTGGATTATCCTGAAGGCCGGCGAGACGGGAACCGAGGAGGAAATCCGCATGTTCTGCCAAGGACAGATCGCGCACTACAAGGTGCCGCGCTATGTCCGTTTCGTCGAAGCGTTTCCGCTAACGGTGACCGGCAAGATCAAGAAATTCCTCATCCGCCAACAAATGGCGGATGAGCTTGGGGTCGAAGAACAGAAGACCGCTTGATCAATTGTCGATGAAATCACGGACGGCCTTGTTGTAGCCTTCCGGATCCTGGACCATGGCGAAGTGGCTGGCATTGTCGAGAATGATCAGCTTCGCGCCAGGTATGGTCTTGGCCATGTAATCGGTATGCTCGCGGGTGATCGCCTCGTCATGATCGCCAAGCACGATGGCAACGGGCGTATTGATCTTTTTCAGATCGTCGTCGGTCCAGTTCGGCTGGCTCGCCCACATTCCGCTGATCTGCTCGACAAAGGCGTCGTACTGGTCCGGAGTCGGCGAAATCTTCTTATAGACCTGCCCCGCGTGATCTATGTAGCCGGCAAACGTTTTGTTCTGCATGACGTCCGGCTTCACACCGTCGACCTTCGTATTTGCCGCCTGGGCAAAGACCTTCGTCAGCTTCTCGGGATGCTTCATGGCGATATCGATACCGATGATACCGCCGTCGCTCCAGCCGACGATCGCCACCTTGTCGACCTTGAGATAATCCAGGAGGGCGACGTAGTCGGAAGCCATGAGGTCGTAGCTATAGGGATCGGCGGTGCGCGTCGAGCGCCCGTGTCCGCGGCTTTCAGCAACGATAACCATATGGTCCTTGGAAAGATCGGCAACTTGCGCACCCCAGATATCGGCATAGCCGAGGCCACCATGGATAAGCAGGACGGGCGGTCCCTTGCCGTAAACGGCATAATACATCTCGATACCGTTTACGGGCGCAGTGCCGCTTTTGTCTGCCTTCGGCATCGGTTGCGGTTCGGGAAGCTGTTCCCACCGTTCCGCGGCGAAAACACTGGTGGCAAGAGCGAAAAGAACTGCAAGAGAGTAGATCAACGACTTGAAGTGCATGATTGTCCTCCTGATTGTCGCAACAATACTCCAGGTTGAAGATCAGCATGTTTATCATGCGCTTGCAATCACAGCGTGAAAAGCAAAAGGCGGCCCGTCAGAGCCGCCTTTCTCATTTGCAAAGAATTTGATCTTATTTGGCGACGTGCCAAACGCCACCGACGCCTTCGCCGCTCATATCGCCGGCTTTCTTGTCCTTGGCAAACATGTAGAGCGGCTTGCCATCATAGGCCCACATTTCCTTGCCGTCGGCGTCCTTGACGAGCGACCACTCGCCTTCCGCCTTTGCGCCGCTATCGGCATGGAAAGCCGGCCAGTTCTTCAGGCATTTCGCATCACAGTTGGATTTGCCCTTTGCATCCTTGTCGAACGTATAAAGCGTCATGCCCTTGGGGGTTGTCATAACCTTCCCCATCTTGGTATCCATCATCTTCACCGGTTCTGCAGCGAAGACAGACAGGCTCGTGGCTGCAAGTATTCCCATTGCTACGAGTATAGTCCGCATTTTATGTACTCCCTCTTCAGGGTTACCGGCAGAATGTCGGCAGAGCCCGTTTTCTTGGCGAACCAAGCCGCTCGCCTCTGTTCAAACAATGCGCCAAATTCTGATCGGAATTGAGGCAGTTGACGCGCGGGATGGGTCACCTGCTATAACGCCTTGCGACGGTCGGCCGTTCCTCCCACATGTCTTTGAACACGCGAGCCGGCGCTATTATTCAAAGGGCCTTGCGAAATAGCATTACCCTCGACGAGCCGGAAATGGCTTACCACTTTACCCGCAGGCCGATATTGCCCTCGACAATCTCTTGATGGGGGCCATCGACGTCGAAAGTGTAATCGGCCACGGCGAAGGCGCTGACATTCTTGGTGAAATCGTGGGTTACGCCAGCGCCAAGTTCAAGAGACGTTGATTCGAGCTCGGTATTGATCGCGTCCGTGCCGAACAGAACAGAATCCGTCCCGCTGAAGTTGTGCCAGAGATTGGCCTTCAGATAGGGCTGGAACAGGCCGGAGGCGGTCTCGTATTTGCCCTGGAGGCGGAACCCGACGCGGCCGATATACCCATCGTCGGTGTCGAACGATACATCGGAAAAGGCATCGGACTGGTCGTCGAGCGACAAATGCTGCCAGATCAGTTGCGCTTCCGGCTCGATATTCCAGCTCTGCGTGAGCGCGAATGGATAGCCGCCCTCAAGCGAAGCTGTTATGCCCGTTCCGTCGATATCAACGCCAATATCGCGCGAAGATTTAGAATCTCCGTTGAACCACGAGCCCATCAGCACGGCGTCGACATACCAGCCGGACGGGCCAATATGGGTCCAATAGCCGCCAATGCTGGTGGTATCGACATTCATCGAACCGACCTGGAGATTTTTCCAGCCGACGGCTTCGCCCTTTACGTCGGCGTCGAAGTTGGAATAGCCGAAGAACAGTCCGGCCATGTCATAATGTCCGCCATTGCTTTCATGGCCAAGGATATCGAGGCCGGCTTGAATACCGTAAAGATGTCCGTCGACAGATGGATTGACAGTACCGTTCCAGCTTTGATCGGTCGATTGGCCAAAAGCCCTGCCCCAACCTGCGGAAAAATTCGAATTCGACGTAGCGATACTCTGTTCGCCGCGCCGTTCGTGGAAAGTTCCGAGCGTGGCGAGCGCGGTTTCCCGCACTGCCGGCGGGACGACCGAATAGGTCGGAACCTCGATACGATAGAGCGGGATGGCCTCGGTTGGATCATCGGCAACGATGGGCGTTGCGCCAGGCGTGGGCGGTTCAACTCCCGGTGCCGGCGGCAGGATGATTTCCTCTCCCGGTTCTTCGACGGCGGGATCAGAATCAATCGGCGGCACCGGTGGTTCCGATCCGGGAATGAGCGCCGAGCGCAGGTACCAGTTTTCATCCGAACCTGCCGAAACGGCACCTCTAAAGAGCGCTTACTCAAAGGCGCCGGCAGCCACCGCATTGCTTAGGCCGAACGCCGTGCCGGCCGTGGTCGCCCCGTTGATCGCCTGCACGACGAGGATACCGTCCTGCCGGGTTGCCGCACCCGTCCCGTTTAGGTTCGTGACCGCGAGCCCTGTCGTCCCGCTTGCTGCGCCGCCCGAAATAACAAGTTTGTCCGCAGGTGAAGCGTCGTCCCCGAGGACCGTCTGCAGCCGAATGGCGCCGCCGCTGCCGGTATAATTGCCGATGACAGTGAAGGTATCCGTTGCTCCGCTGGTGCCATTGGTAAGATCGATGACGCCGGCATTGGTGAGCGAAACAGGCCGGATACCATCGAAAGGCGCGATCGCTGCATTGACGCCGTTACCGGCAAGGAGCGTGCTGCTGTCATCTATCGAGAAACTGCCGGTGCCCGTGCCGCTATCGCCAAGAATGAACGTGCTGTCGAGCGTGAATACCGAGCCCGCAGTTAGAGCCACGTTTTCCCAGTTTACATAGCGTGCGGATGTGGTCGCGGTCGTGTTGGCGAATGTGAGGGTGTCGGTGCCCGCACTGCCGTCAAGCAACGGCGTTGAGGAAAGCACAGCGTCAGTCAGGTTTTGCAGCGTTCCCGTGTCATTGCCGCCGCCGAGACTTATGGCACCGCCGATCGTGCCCGCAGCGGTCCAGGTGAACTGGTCATTTCCTGTCCCGGTCGTCAACGTGCTGCCGATCGATCCACCCGAAACGAAGACGCGATTATCACCAATGCCAAGATCTACGAAGGTACCGATAGAACCGCCTGATAATATCAAAAGGTCGCGCCCTTGCGCGGCGATCACGAACCGGTCGATCGTGCCCCCCGACATGCGCATTTCATTGTTGGCCTGTTCGAGATTGACCTCGCCGATCTGGCCTCCGGTCATCGTGAAAAAGTCACCCGCAAAAAACTGCCCGATGATTCGTCCGCCAGAGACGACAGCCGTGTCGAGATCGCTGCCTTGCTCGACGCGCTGGACTGTGCCCCCGGTCATCTTGAACGTGTCGACGCCGGCGCCCTGGGTTATCGTTCCGTTGACGAAGCCTCCCCTCAATTCGACGGTGTCATTGCCTGCACCGGTGTCGAGGTTGCCCTGTATGGTGCCGGATTCGATGAAGACCGAATCCGCGCCCGCGCCGAATACGACCGGACCGTTGATAAACCCCGTTCCGCGAGCCGGCATGATGAGGGTGTTGTTGCCGCCCGTATCGATCAGCGGTCCGCCGACACCGCTGTCGCACGTGTAAGTATTGTTGCCGGGATTCGGGACGAGGACACACGCAGCTTGTGCCGATTGGCCCGCTAATAGAATTGGGGAAAGTGAAATGATGGAGGGCCAGAGAAGTCGTGTGCGTACACCATGAAACTTCATGCTTCCCCTCACCTGACACAGTAGCTGGCACAACTCGATTGCTATGCTGGCTCTTTGGAAGAACGCTCCAGACCCAACCTATATTTCACCGCCACACTCTACAACCGCAGGTTTCAGTTCGCGCCGCGCTGTGACAAATATGGCGCAATTGTGCGATGCCACAGCCTTTGGGTCACGTTTTGGCCTCCATCGATTGATTTGACTGACACAGCATGTTTCGTTGTAATTGGAATGATCAGAATGCCGTTGAATGCTGGAGTACCGAAGATGGACCGCTACGAAACCTTCGCAACCTGGATCTTTATCGTCTTCGGGGCGTTGATCGTAGCCGGCCTGATGGCGTTCGCGATTGCGACCGGCGATAAGCCGGCCTTCCTGTTCGCACTGGCTTCTGGATGCTCCGCCTTCTTCCTTGGCTTTGCTGTAATCTTCGACCAGCCGCGCCTTTACGGGCTTATTCTTTTTGTCTCGGTCGCGCTCATCGGCTGTTCGATAACCGCAATCGTTACTTGACGCCTCTCATTTCCGGGACTGCGGCGCGATCTGACGATAGGCGCCATGCCAGTAGAGCAGCGGCTCGGCATTTGCGCGTAGTGTGACTGCTCTTACCCTGCCGATCAGAATGCCATGCGAATGCCGTTCGATCGCGTCATCGAGTTCGCAATCGAGCACCGTCAGGGCATGAGCGAGCGCCAAGGTGCCCGTCGAAAGTTCCAGCCACTCGGCATCCTTGTAGCGGTCGATCCCCTTTCGCCCGCCGCGCCCGGAGAAACTCTCGGCCACGTGGCGTTGATCGTGCGCGAGAACGTTCACGCAAAATGTGCCGTGGCGCTGCAGCACCGGCCAGGAGGACGAATCGCGATTGAGACTGACGATCACCGAAGCGGGATCGACCGCCAGTGATGAAACCGATGTTGCGGTAAATCCGGTTCGGTCGTTGCCGCGACCGACGGTAACGACGCTCACGGCACCGGCGAGATGCCGCATGGAATCCTTGAACAGGTCTGGTTCAACGGAAAGCTCGCGGTGGGCCGCGCCCGCTCCCGAATAAAATACGGACATACTTTCCTCATCATAGGTTGCTCGCGGATCGCGAATGAAGGTCGTGCGGTAATTGCACCACAACAAGCACCCGGGCAGCCAGCTTTTGCTTTGCGCCCGATACAACCATTTGGCGATTTTGTTTTGCCTATCCCGACAGTTTGGAGAAATCCAATCTAGTCAGACGCTTTAGACGACTGCCGTGGTAGAGATATCCGCTTTTGGCTTGGAGGGTTCAGACGAAATTTAATCCTACCGAACTCGGCCGGGGCGCAAAACCCTACCGGAGGGCAGCCGAAAATCGTAATCTCTATCGTGTTAATCGTGTAACCAATGCGTCAAGATAGGCATACGACCAAACGGAAAATCGGTTCCTCATGGCCTCCATCGACTTCGCCCAGCGCACAACCCTGGCCCGGCCCGCTCGCCGATTTATCCGGGAAAGAGCGCCCGGTATCCTGCTTTTCGCAACGGCAATCGCTTTCCACCTGGCGATCCTGTTCAACCTGCTGCCAGCCTGAGCGTTCGCTCGAATTGTCCTTCGCCTCTTTAATTCATTCTTGATGTGATAATGTCTGTTCCATGCCTGTTTGCGCCGATGACGTTCGGCGACCTTTCCCTCTCCAACCGCATCGTCATGGCTCCGATGACGCGCCGCCGCGCCCTGCACGGCAAGATCCCCAGCGAACTCAACGCCCTTTATTATCGCCAGCGTGCCGGCGCCGGACTGATCATTTCGGAATCGATCGAAGTCGATCCGTTCAGCACAATCGATGTTCCGACGAGGCCGGGCCTCACCAATTCTGCCCAGGAATCCGGCTGGCGCCTGGTGACTGATGCCCTTCACGGCGCCGGCGGAAAGATCTTCGCCCAATTGTCGCATATGGGACGCACGGCCCATCTTTCGCAATTGCTTGACGGCAGGCAACCGGTGGGACCATCGGCACTCGCCGCATCCGGGACTATCTACACGTCGACAGGTCCCGAGCCTTACGCCACACCGCGCGCGCTCGAAATCCCGGAAATAGGCACGATCGTCGCCGAGTTTGCGGCCGCCGCAAGACGGGCGCGATCAGCGGGTTTCGATGGTATCGAGATCCATGGCGCCAATGGCTATCTGATCGATCAGTTCTTGCGCGACGGCAGCAATATCCGCACCGATCGTTACGGCGGCTCGGTCAGTAACCGGACTCGCCTCCTCATCGAGATCATCGCCGCAACCCAGATGCATTGGCCGGCCGCCCGCGTTGGCGTCCGTCTATCCCCGACAAATACCTACCAGGGAATGAGCGACAGCGACCCAGCAGGTCATTTTGCCGGGATTGCCGCGTTGCTCGATCCGCTCGGACTGGCCTACCTTCACATCGTCGAGCCCATGGTGCAATCGTCTGGCCAACCGCGGACATTGCCAGCCATTCGCGATGCATTCGGCGGAACGCTCATTGTTGCCGGTGGCTATGGGCGCACTGACGCCGAAAACGTACTGGCATCGGGCGCGGCTGATCTCGTTGCCGTGGGCGAGGCCTTCATTGCCAACCCCGATCTTCCGGAGCGGTGGCGATTGAGCGCGGATCTTACTGCAGCAGACAAATCCACCTTCTATACGCCCGGCGAACGAGGCTACACCGATTACCCGCCCTTGAGCGCGGTGACCGATTAGCAGATTTTTTAGAAAATTCCGGAACCAAATTTCCGATCTCGCGTTTTTAATGTACTGGTTCCCCCAAACCAGCCCTTGGCTAACCCACAAGCCAACATGGCCCAATCCTCATGCCCCTTGAGGATTGGGCTTTCTGCATGTACCGTCCCCGGCACGAGTGGAGGTAGAGATGTCGATTGAAAATGCCAGACATGCGATCGAAGCCGCGATCCATAGCGGTGATTTCAAAGGCATGGGCGTTGCTGTCTTTAAGGCAATCAATGCCTTAGAAGAACGAATTAAACATCTGGAAGAAGAAGTAGAGCGCCTGAAACGTTCGTCAAAATAACGTTATCGGCATCTATTTCTTGAAATTCGCGATACTTGTGGTAGCATCTACGCAAGTTGAGTGTAGCGGTGCCTTGAGCCTGAGCCGCACTGAAACGATGCGCGATATTTTTATCCAGAATCCAGTTTGCTAGAGCCAAATCAAGCCTCAACCCGCGAAACCCCTACCGTCAAGGCAGGGGTTTTGCTTGTGTAGGAAGAACTTGATCGAAGGCGCATTAACCCTGCCGTCCACCGCCGCTCTCCCCCCACGGCAAGATACTTAATTCTCTTCTACGATGGCCTGAATATCTGTCGTCGAATGGTTTGTCAGGGTCTTGGGGATTTCGGCCACCACCCGGTCCGAGACTTCCTTGTGGAACTCCTGACGCATCTCTCCCAGCATAAGCGGAGGCGCGACGATGACGAGTTTCTCAAATTCACCCTTGTGAGCGTGGGCATAGAGCGTGTCAGCGATTTCCTTGGCAAAACGTTTCTTCGCCATTTCATGCCAATCGGTGTCATCGACCGCCGCACGGCCAAGGCCGGGTCCGCTGGAAAATCGCCCGGGCTTGTCGGTGCCCTGCTCGCGTGTAGCCGGATTGGGCTGGCTCAACTGGTGAATAATGCCAAGCTGGACATTGTTCATATCGTTCTTGTTGCGCAGAAAAAGTGCCTTTTCTCCGTCGGCAACCAGAACCCAGGTCTGGCGGTTCAAAATGACCTTCACCATCGCGGACTCCGACTGATATGTTGTCATCTGGAATTCCTTTTTACTGGAGTTTCGTGTGGTTGGAAATGTGCACAATGACCAAGCGAGTTCTTTAGCTGATGCCTGGTGGTGGTGCGGCGAGGACGTTGGTCAACGGGTTGCGCCAGCGGAAAGTTCCTGCTTTTTTTCCGAAAGTCGTTCCGCTTGGCACCCCTAAGCATCTGAAAAGGAATGTAACGCAATGAAGATCGCCCTTTCGATCATTTCCGTTCTCCTTGTGCTCATGGGAGGTATCTGGGCGCTCCAGGGACTGAGCATCCTCGGCGGGAGCTTCATGGTAGGGCAGACGCGCTGGCTCTATATCGGTCTGTTGACCATGATCTTCGGAGGCGTCCTGTTTTTCGTCACGAGAAGGCGCTGACGTCAGAAAAGCCGTTGGTTAATGCAGCTCCATTGGCCTTGCGTCTGGATTTGTTGAATAACGGCTGTTAGCCTCGAAATGCATGGGAGAGATCAATTTTATGACTGCACTTACTATTATCGTCGAATTCGAAACCAATGACGGCTGCGAAGAGGAATTTACTGCGATTATTCGTGAACATGCCCGCAGGACCCTCGAAGAGGAAGCGGGTTGCTTGCGATTTGAAGTGATCAAGCCGATCGAACGCGACGGAACGCCGATCCCGAACAAGGTGATCGTCAACGAACTTTACGCAAACGAGGCGGCGGTTACGGCGCACGAGAACAATCCGCGCATGCCCAAGCTGCAGAAAATGAACGCACCGCTTCTCAAGTCGCGCCGTTTGATACTGGCACAATCGCTCACTGCGCGGGCTGCCGAGGGGTTGAGGCCGCAAGAACTCAACGCCAGCAATGATGATTGAGTGGAAGCGCGATCATTACCCGAAGGTCCAATTTCAGCCGCGTCCGAATTATGCGATCAGGGCGCGGACATTCTCGATTGCACGCGCTCTGACAACGCGTCGAAAGTACGAAACATGAAGAAACTGAGCCTGGCCCTCCTTTTGCCCTGCGCGTTCGCGGTAACCAATTGCGGCGCCATGCGCTGGATGAGCCAGCCTCCCGCGCACAATTCGAGTTGCGCCGGTTGGAACAAGATCCGCCTCAAGCCTGAAACCGCGGTCTATCTTGCCAAGAACGACTTTGCCGCCGGGATCGATATCGATTCTCACAATCTAAACGGCCAGAACAATGGCTGCTGGAAATAAGCAGACTGGCCTGCTCTTGTATATCGGCATCCACCTACCTATTTAAGTCCCAGAAATTCGCTTCTGCTTTTGACCACGGATGTACTGGCACTGGTATCGAGGCGAATTCGGAAAGGTCGGGAATTCCCGGCCTTTTTTGTTGCCTATCGCACACATGTTCACTGCAATCCGCGTCCGTCAGCGTATCCGATTGCCTTCGAGGGTGCGAACGGTCTATGAAGGTCTGGCTATCGGCCTGGCCGTCCAGTTTCGACGCCAGCGGGCCGTCTCGAGCTTGTATTGAGAGTGGGTTCCTTGAATGGACAATTTTGAGAAGTACGCTCTGGCCATCATGGTTGTGTTTGGCGCCCTGATTATCGGTGGCCTCATGGCTGTTCATATTGCCTGGGCCCACAAGGCAGGTTTTCTTTATGCCTTGGGCGCTGCGGTGGTGGCATGGTCCGCCGGTTTTGCGGTCCTGTTCGACAAGCCCCGTCTTTACGGATTGTTGCTGCTCGTCACGACCGCACTGATCACGGCCTCGGTCGTCGTACTCGTTCGGTAACGCGCCCGATTCTCGGTTCGCGCATAATATGAAACCGGGCTTCATATTATCGTTTACTTTATCAAGAATAATTCTAAACTGCGGCTCAGATTCAAAGTGCATGCCTGAATCCGTGGCGCTGCCAACTGTCGGTTTTATGCGATAGTTCAGCACCGGTCCCTGGCTCAGGTTGAAAGAGAAGTAATCCGATGCGCCTGACAAGACAGACGAATTATGCAATCCGCATTCTCATGTATTGTGCCGCCAACGAGGGCAATCTGAGCCGGATCGGCGAGATCGCACAAGCATACACAGTCTCAGAACTCTTTCTTTTCAAGATCCTCCAGCCGCTGGTCGAGAACGGTTTTATCGAAACCGTACGCGGCCGCAATGGCGGCGTGAAGCTCGGCAAACCCGCGAAGGATATCACCCTCTTCGACGTGGTTCGGGTGACTGAAGAGAATTTCTCGATGGCGGAATGCTTTGACAATGATGGCGCCGACTGCCCATTGATCGACAGCTGTGGCCTGAATTCCGCGCTGCGCAAGGCGCTCAACGCGTTCTTCGAAGTCCTTGCTCAATATACGATCGAAGATATCGTGGACAAGCGCGACGTGCGCGCACTCCTCGGTATCGACATCATCGAGAAGCGACTGGCTGCGGCAAGCTAGCCGCACGGTTTTCCATCCAGCATTGCGTCTTTACGCGGGAGCGCACCGGTCGTGCGCCCGAGCGACCGATTCTGCGTGAGCGCGACCCGGTATTGGGTTTTGCCGGGTATGCTGTGACAGACCTTCGACAGAGAAGAAGCCATCATTAAGGCGCATGAGACGTTTTGACACATAACCGGATTTCGCCGGGAATTTGCGGTGCAAATGACCACTGGTGGTTTAACCTGATTGAATTGGTTAGGTTATTTGTCTAGTTTAGAACTATTCTAACTACTTGAAAACATGACATAATCTCACCACATAGATTTGACAGTTATCGCGATAGCCGGTTTTATGTACCAAGCGTTACGGTGACGCATGACCTTTGATGTTTGGGCCTTGAACCCTTGCGATTGGAGGAACCATTGTCTGGTTCGATAGTATCTCCCGTTTTCGGGGCAGTATTTTCAGGTCTCTGCGTACAAAACGCTTTTATTTCAATAGCTTATTTAAGCTTTGATGCCAATTTGGTGTCGAAGGCCGGGGCCCTTTCTTCTCAAGAATACGGCGTCGACCCGAAATGCTAGTTTGCCATTGCAATATCATTACCCAGAAGGAAGTCGAGAATACTATCATTGAACTTCTCGACGCCGACCCGTGGCAACTCGTTGTTCCTGCAAAGGTTTACCATGCCATGAAGAAGCGGGGACGCTGCTGTGGCTGCTTCCCAAATGTCGTTGAAACCATCATAAAGGTGACGGAAGAATATCACCTCCGCCATGGTTCGAATGATTCTGTTGCCGTTTCATTCATCGACCGTGTTCGGGAATTGCGTCACCAATACGGGAGTTCACGACATGAAGGGCGACATAAAGGTCATCGAGCGGCTTAACGAAGCTTTGTTCCTCGAACTGGGGGCCGTGAATCAATATTGGCTTCACTATCGCCTGCTTGACGATTGGGGTTACACCAAGCTCGCCAAGAAAGAGCGTGAAGAATCCATTGAGGAAATGCACCACGCTGACAAGATCATCCAGCGCATCATTTTCCTCGAAGGCCATCCCAACCTGCAGTCTATCGGCGCCCTGCGCATTGGCCAGAACATCAAGGAAGTGCTCGAAGCCGACCTTGCCGGCGAATATGATGCGGTCAAATCCTACAAGAAATCGCGCGAAATCTGCGATCAGCTCGGGGACTATGTCTCCAAGGAGCTTTTTGACGAACTCCTGAAGGATGAGGAAGGGCATGTCGACTTCCTCGAGACGCAGATCGATCTGTTGAACGCAATCGGCGTCGAGCGTTACGGCCAGCTCAATGCTGCTTCGGCCAACGACGTCGATTGAGCCAGAATTTGCCGGACACAAAAAAGGGCGCCAGCGGCGCCCTTTTCCTTTTTCGTAAACAGCTCATTTCGGAAGCTGGTCATCAACGCCGGCAACGTAGAAATTCATGCTGAGAATGGTCTTGTCGTCGGCGGTTTCACCTGCCTTCAGCCATTCGCTGCCGTCCTGCTTCTTGATCGGGCCAGTGAACGGCTTCAGTTCACCGGATGCGATCTTGGCCTGAGTTTCCTCTGCCAGCTTCTTCACGTCGTCAGGCATATTTGTGTAGGGCGCCATGACGACGAGGCCCTCATGCATGCCTTCGAAAACGTTGTGCGACTTCCAGGTGCCGTCGAGGACTGCCTTGGCGCGCTCGATGTAGTATGGCCCCCAATTATCGACGATCGACGTGAGCTGTGTTTCCGGTCCGAACTTTATCATGTCCGATGCCTGGCCAAACGCCTTGATCTTGCGCTCCGACGCAACCTGCATTGGTGCCGTCGAGTCGGTGTGCTGGGTGATAATGTCGACGCCCTGATCGACCAGCGCCTTGGCGGCATCAGCCTCCTTGGCCGGATCGAACCAGGAATTGGCCCAGATCACCTTGATCTTGAAGTTCGGATTGACCGACTGTGCGCCAAGCATGAAGGAATTGATGCCCTGCACGACTTCAGGAATTGGGAACGAGCCGATATAGCCGGCAACGCCCGTCTTCGACATTTTCGCGGCGATCACGCCTTGCACATATCGCCCCTCATAGAAGCGAGAATTGTAAACAGCGACATTCTCGGCGGTCTTGTAGCCGGTTGCGTGCTCGAATTTCACCTTGGGGAATTTCTGCGCGACCTTGTTCGTCGCATCCATGTAGCCGAACGATGTCGTGAAGATCAGCTGATTGCCGGCGCGTGCGAGGCGCTCGATGGCACGCTCGGCATCCGCACCTTCCGGTACGTTTTCGAGGAAGGTCGTCTCGACCTTGTCGCCGAGTTCCTTTTCGAGTTGCTTGCGGCCCTGGTCGTGCTGGTAGGTCCATCCGAAATCACCGGGGGGTCCGATATAGATGAATCCGACTTTCAGTTTGTCCTCGGCGTGCGCCGCACCCGCCAAGGCAAAGCTGGCGGCGACAGTCAGCGCCATCATCAATTTTTTCATTTAGGTTCACCTCTCTGTTAATGCGATATCGAGTTTCGTTGCAGGGCCGCCCTAGCGGTCCGGCACGAAGGGTTTGCCGAGCGAAGTCGGGGTATTCATCAGCGTCAGCCGCTTGTTTCTGGAGATCAGCACGAGCACGACGATTGTCGCAAGGTAGGGCAGCGACGACATGAACTGGGAGGGTATGCCGATACCCAGCGCCTGCGCATGCAATTGGCCGATGCTCACCGCGCCAAAAAGATAGGCGCCCGCCAGAATCCGCCATGGCCGCCACGACGCAAACACAACGAGCGCAAGCGCGATCCAGCCCCGCCCCGCCGTCATGTTCTCCACCCATTGCGGCACATAAACCAGCGACAGCTGGCCGCCGGCGAGCCCCGCACAGGCGCCGCCGAAGAGCACCGCCAGATAACGGATGCGGACAACGGGAACGCCAAGCGCATGCGCCGAGGTGTGGTTGTCGCCGACAGCACGCAATGTGAGGCCTGCGCGGGTCCTGAACAGGAACCAGACAACGGCGATCGTCAGAAGGATTGAGATATAGAAGATCGGATCCTGGCCGAAGAGAAACTTGCCGACATAGGGAATATCGGTCAGCCCGGGAATATAGAGCGATTCCATCTTGACCCCGGGCAGGCCGACAAAACTTTCGCCGATCATCGCCGATGCGCCCAGGCCGAGCAGGGTCAGTGCGAGACCGGTTGCGACCTGGTTGGTCACAAGGGTCAGCGTAAGAAACCCGAAGAGCAGCGAAAAGGCGGCGCCGGCCAAAATGGCCGCGCCCATGCCGAGCCAGGCGGATCCGGTCGTCTGCGCAACCGCAAAGCCGCAGACCGCGCCCATGATCATCATGCCCTCGACGCCGAGGTTAAGTACGCCTGAGCGTTCGACGACGAGTTCGCCAAGGGCGGCAATGAGGAGCGGCGTCGCCGCAGTCGCAACCGTTAGAAGAATGGCTTCGAACATGGACATCTCAGGCGCCCTTTGCCACGGCGTCGCCGAGACGCTTTACGAACCTTATGCGGTAGTAGATCAGCGTGTCGCTGGCCAACACGAAGAAAAGGATGATGCCCTGGAAAATGCGGGCAGACTTTTCCGATATGCCGAGCGAGATCTGCGCCGCCTCGCCCCCGAGATAGGAAAGAGCCAGAACCAGTCCCGCGGCAACGATGCCGAGCGGATTGAGCCGTCCAAGGAAGGCAACGATAATCGCGGTGAAGCCATATCCGGGCGTAATTGTCGTCCGCAACTGGCCGACGGCGCCGGAGACTTCAGCAATGCCGGCGAGGCCGGCAAGCGCGCCGGATACAAGGAAGGCAAAGAAGGTAAGCCGACCGGCGCTGAAACCGGCAAAGCGCCCTGCCCGCGAACTGCGGCCGAGTACCTTGATCTCGAAGCCGTTGAGCGTGCGCGACAGCATGAACCAGACGAGGACAGCAGCGATCAGCGCAATAATGAAGCCCCAATGCGCTCGGCCGGAATCGGCCCAAATGGCCGGCAGGATAGCGCTGTCGTTAAACTGCACCGTCTCGGGAAAGTTGTAGCCTTGCGGGTTGCGCCATGGACCGCGTACCAGCCAATCGAGGAAAAGCTGCGCGACATAGACGAGCATGAGGCTCGTCAGGATCTCGTTGGTATTGAAACGTACCTTGAGATAGGCCGGGATCGTCGCATATGCCATTCCCCCCGCCATGCTGAATAGCAGCATCAACGGCAGCACGTACCAGCCTTGAAAGTCCGGGAACATTACCGGAAGAATCGACCCCGCGATCCCGCCTGCGATCAGCTGACCTTCAGCGCCGATGTTCCAGTTGTTCGAAAGGAAGCAGACCGACAAGCCGACTGCAATCAGGATAAGCGGCGCGGCTTTCACCAAAAGTTCATGGATCGACCAGACCTCGGTGAGCGGCTCGACGAAATAGGAATAGAGTGCTGCAAATGGATTCTTGCCGAGCAACGAGAAGAGAATTGCTCCGGCAATGACCGTGAGAAACAGGGCGATGAAGGGCGACAGCGCACTGAAAAGCGCCGAGTGCTGCGGGCGTCTGACGATTTCTATCCGCATCATGCTGCCCCTGCACTCGCCAGGGGTGCGGCGTGCTCGGCACCGCCCATCATCAAGCCGACGCGTTCGCGGTTCATGGCTTCGATAGGCACGGATTCAGACAGGCGGCCATGCACCATCGCGGCGATGCGGTCCGAGATTTCGAAAAGCTCATCGAGGTCCTGGCTGATAACAATCACGGCCGAGCCGCTCCTGGCAAGGTCGACGAGCGCCTGGCGGATATGCGCAGCCGCGCCAGCGTCCACGCCCCATGTCGGCTGGTTGACGATCATCACCGAAGGGTTGCGATCAAGCTCGCGCCCGATCAGGAACTTCTGCAGGTTTCCGCCAGAAAGCGCTGAAGCATCGGGGTTTTCTGCGCTTTTGCGGACGTCCATGCGGCCGACGATGCGCTTAGCCGCCGAGGCAAGACTGGACTCTGCGACGAGCTTGAGCGCGCCGCCGGCAAGAAACACCTTGCGATCCGTCGCATGGCGCGAAAGAAGGAGATTGTTGGTCAGCGACATATCCGGCACAGCGCCGTGGCCAAGGCGCTCTTCCGGCACGAAAGCGGCACCAAGCTTGCGCCGGGCCGAAATACCGATCCTGCCAGCATCCTTGCCGCGAAGGCGGATTATGTCCGGTCGCTCCTGCAAAACCTCCCCGGAAATTGCCTCGAACAATTCGCCCTGCCCGTTTCCGGCGACACCTGCGATGCCGAGGATTTCGCCAGCCTGGACGGCAAGGCGGATATCGTGCAGCGAAACCGAAAAGGGGCCGCGCGGCCGCTGCGACAATCCGTTGACCTCGACAAGCGGCAGGCTCTGTTCAGCAGATTTTTGCACCGGACTACGCTCGATGACGTGGATGTCGCTGCCCACCATCATCCGCGCCAGGGAAGCGGCAGTCTCGGCCCGGGGGTCACACTGGCCCACAACTTTGCCGTGCCGAAGAACGGTTGCCCGATCGCACAGGCGCCGAACTTCCTCCAACCGGTGGCTGATATAGAGAATGGATTTACCTTCAGAGCGAAGTCGTTCCAGCGTCACGAAAAGCAGGTCTGCTTCCTGTGGTGTCAGCACGGATGTCGGCTCGTCCAGAATGATAAGGTCAGGGTTTTGCAACAGGCAGCGAATGATCTCGATTCGCTGCCGCTCGCCGACGGAAAGATCGCCGACAAGCGCTTCAGGATCGACCGGCAAACCATAGGCATCGCCGATTTCGCGAGCGCGCGCGGCGATCGTATCGAGCGGCGTCTTTTCGTCGAGTGAAAGGGCGATGTTCTCTGCCGCCGTCAGCGCATCAAAGAGCGAAAAGTGCTGGAAAACCATGCCGATACCGAGCGATCTTCCCATGGCTGGATTGGTCACGGTGACAGCATTTCCCTTCCAGGAAATGCTGCCGGAACTTGGCTGCAATGCGCCAAACAGCATCTTCACCAGCGTCGATTTTCCAGCGCCGTTCTCGCCGAGCAGCGAATGAATTTCGCCGGCGCTAATTCTCAGGTCGATTTCGTCGCAGGCTTTGAGTGTGCCGAAAATTTTGGTGAGCTTGTCAGCTTCCAGTAGCGGTGTTTCAGAGCCGTCTATTCTTTTTTGTGTCATTGTTCCCCGCGGCCAAGACCGTTCCTGATCCTATGCTACCCCGGCCAAACTTGGAAAGTACAAAACGAGTGGTTGCGGCCATTTGCGCACATTAATCGTGCACGAGCATCCGAGGCTTAAGGAATGAGCACGGTCGTGCCGGTCGTCTTGCGGGCTTCGAGGTCGCGATGCGCATTGGCAACATCCTTCAGCGCGTACGTCTGGCCGACTTCAATACGAATGATGCCCTTTGCAACGAGATCGAAAAGTTCGTTGGCACCGCTCTCGAGCGCCTCGCGCGCGGCGACGTAGACGAAGAGCGTCGGACGCGTAAGGTAGAGCGATCCCTTGCGCGAGAGAATGCCCAGATCGAATGGCGGAACCGGTCCGGATGACTGACCGAAACACACGATCATTCCGCGCGGACGCAGGCAATCAAGCGAGCCGTCGAACGTGTCCTTGCCGACGGAGTCGTAGACGACATCGACGCCTTTGCCGCCGGTCAGCTCTTTCACCCGCTCCACAAAATTCTCACTGCGGTAATTGATGACATGGTCGTAGCCATGATCGAGGGCTAGCTTCACCTTGTCTTCTGAACCGGCGGTGCCGATGACCGTCGCGCCAAGATGTCTTGCCCATTGTCCGGCGATGAGACCGACGCCGCCGGCAGCCGCGTGAAAGAGGATTGTGTCACCTTTCTTCACCGGGAAAGTCTGGCGCAAAAGATACTGGGCCGTAAGGCCTTTCAGCATCATCGCTGCCGCTTGTTGCAGCGGAATTTCATTAGGGACTTTGACAAGGCGATCGGCCGGAATGAGCCGCTCTTGCGCATAAGCACCGATCGGACCGGTGTAGGCGACGCGGTCGCCGGGCTTCAGCCATCCGGCACCCTCGCCGACGGCAAGCACAACGCCAGCGCCCTCGTGGCCAGGAATCAACGGCAGCGGGGTCGGCGACGGGTAGAGACCGGTTCGATAGTAGACATCGAGAAAGTTGAGGCCGAGCGCTTCATTTCGGATGCGCACCTCGCCCGGTCCGGGCGCCCCGACCGGAACATCTTCGTAAGTCAATGCTTCCGGCCCGCCGGTTTGATGAATACGAACAGCCTTGACCATTACGCTTTCTCCGTCCGCCCCAAATTGGGGAACAACTGCATTACGGCGCCGATAAAGAAAAGATAGATCCCGGTAACGGAAATGCCAATGCGCACCCAAAGCGGCGAATCAAGTTCTTGAAACAGCGAAAACGCCCCAAAGCCGCACCAGAGGAAAAATATCGTCAGATTGAGGTTGCGCAAACGCTGCACGCGCACCGGATGCAGGAAATAGATCGGCAGGAAGGAAACGATGGCGGCAACGAGAACGATTGCAAAAGCCACCCATTCGCCGGGCCGGACGATGAACAAAGTGAAAACAATCATGTTCCAGACAACTGGGAACCCTTTGAAGAAGTTCTCCTTCGTCTTCATGCCTGTGTCAGCGTAGTAGATAGCGCTCGATACGACGATGATGGCCGCTGCTAGAAACGACAGGCCCTCGCCCATGAAGCCGCGCTGGTAGAGCGCGAAGGCGGGGATGAGCACATAGGTCATGTAGTCGATGATATTGTCGAGGAGTTCCCCCGACCAATTGGGCAAGACGTACTTGACTTCCAGCTTGCGGGCGATCGGACCATCGATGCCGTCAACGAACAAGGCAAGTCCGAGCCACCAGAACATGGCGGTCCAGCTTTCCTCGCTGGCGGCGACGACGGAGAGAAACGCCAGAAACGAACCGGACGCCGTCAACAGATGGACCGAGAAAGCCTTTGCTTGCGGCGCCGTCACTTTCTTGGGCTTGACGCCCTTGGGCATGGTAGGTTTTTTCAAGGGTCCGCGCCAATCTGCTGCATCACAATTAAACGCCTGCCGTTATATCTTGGCAACGACGAACGATTTGCGATCAGCTTTTCTTGAAATTGGCTGAAAGCGCAAGCAATGAAACTCATATAAACTGTTGAAAGCCCGCACGGGCCCGCAAACGGAGAACAGATATGACCAGCACCAGAACCGATCCGATCGTCATTGCGGGAGCTGGGCACGTCGGGCTGATTGCGGCGATCGCCACGGCCCGCTCGTTCGACAATGTCGTCAGCCTCGGCGTCGTGCCTGAAGCCTCCGACAAGCGCACCACTGCGCTGATGATGCCAGCCATCAAGTTCCTGGAAAAGATCAGTCTGTGGGAAGCGATCGAACCGCACGCAGCCCCGATTACCACGATGCGCATCCTCGATGGCACGCAGCGTCTGATCCGCAGCCCTGCCGTCACGTTCGAGGCCAGCGAGATTGATGAACCGGCATTTGGTTACAATATTCCCAATACGACACTGACGTCTGTCCTTGCTGACGCACTCCAGCATTCAGGCGCGAGGCACATTGCCGCCTCGGCCACCCACTACCACCCGAGCGACGACGCAATTACGGTGGAAGCCAATGATGGCTCGAGCATTACTACGAACATTGTGATTGCGGCGGATGGCCGGTCCTCGCTTGCTCGCGAAGCGGCAGGCATTTCCGCCCGGACATGGTCATACAACCAGACGGCCATCGTGCTGAGCTTCAGCCACACGCGCGACCACCACGACATTTCGACGGAGTTCCACACTGAGCACGGACCGTTCACACAGGTCCCGCTCCAGGGGAAGCGTTCGAGCCTCGTATGGGTGACGACGCCGGCGCACGCGGTTGAACTGCTTGAACTCACTCGCGACCAGCTCGCAATGCGGGTGGAAGAGCGCATGCAGTCCATGCTCGGCGCAGTGACCGTAGATGTCGATCCGCAAAGCTGGCCGCTCTCCGGCCTCGTTCCGACATCGTTCGCTCGAAATCGCGTGTTTCTTGCCGGCGAGTCCGCTCATGTTTTTCCGCCCATTGGCGCGCAAGGTCTCAACCTCGGCGTAAGGGACGTCGAGACCCTGCTCGAGACCTTCCCGACGGACGGGGCCGATCTCGGCTCGTCACGGGTCATCTCGACCTATAACCGCAAGCGCAGCCCTGACATCTTGGCGCGGACGGGTGCGGTCGATGCACTGAACAGATCGCTTTTGTCTGAGTTCCTTCCGGTGCAGATGGTCCGCAGTGGGGGCCTGGAGTTGTTGCGGGTGTTTTCGCCCCTGCGCGGGTTCGTCATGCGTGAAGGGCTTCGTCCGGGCAGCGGCTTCCGCTTTACGCGCAAGCACACTGCCCCGGAACATTAGGCAAGAACGAAGTCGTAAAGCAGCTTCACATTGAGTACGGCGATCACGATCGCAATGATGACGGCAAACGTGGTCAGCCAGCGCGGTGAGACCAAAGCGCCCATCTTGGCCTTGCTTGCCGTGAACATGACGAGCGGGAACACCGCAAACGACAGTTGCAGGCTGAGCACCACCTGGGTGAGTACGAGAAGCTTCGCCGTTCCGCTTTCGCCATACCAGATCGTCACGATCGCAGCCGGGATAATCGCAATCGCGCGGGTGATCAGCCTGCGTAGCCATGGTGCGAGCTTGATGTGGAGAAAGCCCTCCATGACGATCTGACCTGCAAGCGTCGCTGTGACCGTCGAGTTGATGCCGCAGCACAGAAGCGCAATGCCGAACAGGGTGGGAGCGATCGCAAGACCGAGCAAGGGTGCAAGCAGGGAATGTGCTTCGCCAAGTTCCGCAACCTCCGTGCGGCCGGTCGTATGGAAGGTCGCGGCGGCGAGGATCAGGATCGAAGCGTTGATAAGAAGTGCAAACATCAGCGCCGCGGTTGAATCGATCGTCGCGTATTTCAGCGCCTGCCGTTTCTCAGGCAGCGTATCGCCATAGGCGCGCGTCTGCACGATACCCGAATGCAGGTAGAGATTGTGCGGCATCACCGTGGCGCCGAGGATGCCCAGCGCCAGATACAGCATTTCCGGATTGGTCACGATTTCAGTCGTCGGGGCAAAGCCCTTGATCACCGCGCCCCATTCAGGATCGGCAAGGAAAATCTGGATGCCGAAGCAGACAGCAATCACGCCAAGCAGCGTTATGATCAACGCCTCCACCCAGCGGAAGCCTAACTTCTGCAGGTACAGGATAAGAAAAACATCGAGCGCAGTGATAAGGACGCCAATCTCGAGTGGAATGCCAAAAATAAGATTGAGGCCGATCGCCGTGCCAATGACTTCCGCAATATCGGTTGCGATGATGGCGATTTCCGCAAGGAACCACAGCGTATAGGCGACGGGCTTTGGAAAAGCATCCCGGCAAGCCTGCGCAAGGTCCCTGCCCGATCCAATCGCGAGACGCGCGCAGAGAGCCTGTAGAACGATCGCCATGATGTTGGAGATCAGCGCGACAACAAGCAGCGAATAGCCAAACTTTGAACCACCGGCGAGCGATGTCGCCCAATTGCCGGGGTCCATGTAGCCGACCGCCACCAGATAGCCTGGCCCGACAAATGCAGCAGCACGCCGCCAGCCCGGTCCGGTCGAGCGCACGGCGACCGAACGATGAACGTCGGACAAAGATGCCTCGCCCCGGGCATGCCGCCATCCATCGGCCGCCGGGGTGTGCTGCGCTAGCTGATCCATAAATTCTCCGAAACGCAATTGCAAATCATTCGCAACTATATAAACAGATGGACGCCAGAGCCGCAAGGGGGTGGCCCACAAAACTTTAGAATTGATACAAACTAGCTAGCCGATGGCGTGCAGCGGCACGCGTCGGGGACTAAAGGTGCGGCGTATGAGGGCTCACCGAACCAGCCCATGTGTCATGGCGTAGAGCCAAAGCGTCAATGTCACGATCGAAAACAGGGTGGTCGCGAGCACCGAACTTGATGCGCGCTCGACCCAGACCCCGTATTGCTGGGCTATGACGAAGACATTCGTCGCGGTTGGCAAGGCCGCCATGAGCATTGCCGTATAGACCCATACCGGTGGGAAATCGCCGGCCAGGCGCAAGACGCAGTAAATCAGTACGGGCTGGACGACGAGCTTGAGCGGAACAATCAGATAGAGTTCCTTCGGCACACGTCGCAAGGGGCGCAGCGCCAGCGTCGCGCCCATGGCGAAGAGCGCGCAAGGCGCCGCCGCACGGGCAAGAAAATCGATCATCCGGTCGACCGCCACAGGCGGCTCCAGTCCGGTGATGGCCGCGCCTACTCCGAAAATGGTGGCGATGATGAAAGGGTGGCCAAATATCTTCTTGAGCACCCCGGCGGCGAGATCGCGCGGCGAACGCCTGTCGTTGCCGGAAAGCGCCATCATCAACGGCGCCATCACGAAATGCAGCGTGTTGTCAAAGCAGAAGATGAGTGCGACCGGCACGGCTGCCGGCGCGCCGAAAGCAAGGATCGCCAGCGCCGGGCCCATGTAGCCAATATTGCCGTAGGCCGCCGCTAGCCCCTGAATGGTGCTCTCGTCAATGCGGCGTGTGCGCACGAACGCGACCACAAACATTGCCATGAAGATCAGGAAGGTCGATGCGGTGCAGCCTATGATAAAGCCCCACTGCGTCAATTCGGCCACCGGCGTCTTCGACAAAATCTGGAAAAACAGCGCCGGAAGCGCCACATAGACGATGAACGTATTCATCCACCCGAGCGCCTCGAGCGGCTGATGTTTTACCTTGGCCACGAAAAAGCCAAGAAAAATCAGCCCAAAGAACGGTAAGACCAGGTTGAATACATCAAGCATAAGCAGGCTTTGAGGTTTGCCGCGCCGGAAACAAGAGCAAGGACGCTTTAGGCTCGCGGGATTGGACAGAAACGGATATCTATCCTGAATGACGATGATAAAACAGATACGGCATGCCAAATTTCAGATCGGTCAGGTAGTCAGCCACCGCATTTTTGCGTTTCGTGGCGTGATTTTCGACGTTGATCCCGAGTTCAGCAACACCGAAGAATGGTATCAATCCATTCCCGAAGAGATCAGGCCGCATCGCGACCAGCCCTTCTACCATCTCTTCGCCGAGAACTCGGAGACAGAATACGTGGCCTATGTTTCGGAACAAAACCTCGTTGCCGATACGACCGGAACACCTTTGCGCCACCCGCAGATCAAGAATGTGTTCGAAAAGATCGAGGATGGCGTCTATCGGGTCAAGCGGCCGCATCTCAACTAAGGCTTTGCACCGAAGCCTGACAATAAAAAAAGGGACGCGTCACCGCGTCCCTTTTTTGTGTGCACTGGCTGATCAGTTGCCGGCTTTCGCCTTTTCCTGTTCGGCCTTCATCTTGTCTTCGAATTCCTTCTGGCGCTTCTGAACTTCGCTCTGCAGCGTCTTCTGGCGCTGTTCGAGCTCGTTCTGCTGCAGGCCGGGGCCGTCATAGGCCTGGCTGAAGCCGGTCAGAGCGACATTGATCGGATTAGGCTTGTTCTGGAAGTTGACCGAAGTCAGCGTCAGCTGGTTGCCCTTCTTGAAGGAGTTGAGCAGATCGTCCGACAGGGCGACTTCCGAAATACAACGATCCGGGAAGCAGATAGCGTACTCGATCTTCTGGGTCTTGCCGCCATTAATCTGGAGGCCGACGCCCGGAGGAATGAGACGGCCGGTCGGAACCGATACCTGGAAGATCTTGCGGTTGATCTTGCCCTTGATCTCGATGAGGTTGACCGCGGTCAGGAGCTGGCCGCTATCGGCAGTCACGATATTCTGGGTGTTGCAGATATCGTTTTCTTCCTGCTTGGAGCAGACCTTGAACCAACCTTGCGGCGCTCTCTGCTGCTGGGCTGCTGCTGGTACTGCCGCGGCGGCGAGCAATGCGATGGCACCAGCGAATGATGCGGTTGCCGCGATGGACTTCGGGTTGGACATGGTCAACTGGTTCCTTTCAGCGCACTTATCCTAAGTGTATCTCGATCATCTTTATTTGCTTGTCTGGCTTTGGTTGCCAAATGCGGCAAGAGAGTGACCCTTTGAATATCGAAGGCCGTGTTACACTGCATGTTCTCTCAAATCCAGCCACCTTTTGGACTAGTTGGGGATTCCCCTCGAGGATTTACGGCGCACGCCGCAGAATCGTCGTCAAGTGGTAGTCTCTGTCACGAATCAGAATGAATTCCCGGCTTTCGGGAATGCTAGGTCGAGACGATGTTGAAGAAAACTACCCAGGCGCTGACTATACTTGCCACGATTTGTTGTACAATAAGCGGCGCATTTGCCGAACCGAGGCATGGAATCGCCATGCACGGCGAACCTGCCCTGCCCGCGGACTACAAGCATTTCCCCTATGTCAATCCGGATGCCCCCAAGGAAGGCTCGATCACCTATGGTGTCGTCGGCACGTTTGACAGCCTCAACCCGTTCCTGGTCAAGAGCATGCGCACATACGCGCGTGGACTGTTCAGCGACAGCGAGTTCGGCGATCTCGTCTATGAATCGCTGATGCAGCGCAACGCCGATGAGCCGTTCACCATGTATGGCCTGCTCGCTGAAAAAGTCGAAACCGACGATGCGCGGACCTGGGTCGAATTTACCTTGAATCCCAAAGCAAAATGGTCTGATGGCGAGCCGGTTACGCCCGATGACGTGATATTCACCTTCGACCTCCTGACAAAAAAGGGCCGCCCACCCTTCAGCGGCCGGATGAAGCTCATTTCGAAGATCGAGAAGATTGGCGAGCGCGGCATTCGCTTTACGTTCAACGACCAGGCCAACCGCGAACTTCCGCTGATCCTCTCGTTAATGCCAGTTCTTCCCAAACATGCCATCAACATCGACACCTTCGATAGTTCGCCTCTCTCGATCCCAGTGGGCAGCGGACCCTATACGGTCTCACAGGTACAGCCGGGTCAGCGCATCGTCTACAAGCGCAATCCGGATTATTGGGGGAAAGATGTGCCGAGCCGCATCGGCTTCAATAATTTCGACACGGTGACCGTTGAATATTTCCGCAACGACCAGGCGCAGTTCGAAGCCTTCAAGAAAGGTGTTTTCGATGTCTTCCTTGAGGGCGATCCCAACAAATGGGCAACTTCATATGACTTCCCGGCCATGCGCGATGGCCGGGTTATCAAGGATACATTCGAAAAACACTCGCCTGCCAACATGTTCGGGTTCCTGTTCAATACGCGCCGCCCAAAATTTCAGGATCGAGCGGTTCGCCAGGCGCTGGCCCTGATGTTCGACTTCGAATGGGCGAACCGCAATCTCTATGCCGGACGTTACCGGCGGCTCGGCAGTTATTGGCAAGGATCGGAACTTTCGGCGCTGGGACGTCCTGCCGATGCCATGGAGCGCGAGTGGCTTGCGCCCTTTGCCGATTCTCTCCAGCCGGACGTGATGGACGGTTCGTTCGTGCCGCCGCAAACGGACGGCACGGGGCGCGACCGCAAGGAAATGAAGCGTGCGTTCGACATCCTGACCGAGCAGGGCTACAGGATCGAGAACGAACGGATGCTCGATCCACACGGAACTCCCCTCACCTTCGAAATCATGACGCGATCCGTTGGCGAGGAACGCCTGGGCCTTGCCTACAAGCGCACCCTTGAGCGGCTCGGTATCGGCGTCACCATCAGGACCGTCGATGACGCCCAGTACCAGAAACGGCTGCAGACCTTCGATTATGACATGATACTCGGTGCCTATGCGAGTTCGCTGTCACCCGGCTATGAGCAATATTATCGTTGGGGCAGCCAGTCGAAGGATGTCGAGGGCAGTTTCAATTATGCCGGCGTTGCCAATCCGGCCATCGACGCCCTCCTCGACAAGATGCTGGCGGTGCGCGGACAGGAAGAGTTTACCAGCACGGTCCGCGCACTCGACAGGCTTTTGATCTCCGGCCATTATATGATTCCGATCTATTATCAGCCGGAGCAATGGGTTGCGCGGTGGTCGCACCTGCATCATCCCGAAAAGACCTCCCTCGTGGGAAACCAGCTGAACACGTGGTGGTCTGATAAACGATAGGTTGAAGTTATGCCCGAAAAGAAATTCACCATCGACGTGGTGTCGGATGTCGTTTGCCCTTGGTGCTTCGTCGGGCGAAAGCGGCTCGAACAGGCGCTCGAGCTCAACCCCGACATCGATGTATCGGTGAACTGGCGGCCGTTCCAGCTTGATCCGACGATCCCGCCGCAAGGCAAGGACCGCAAGCGTTACATGCAGGAAAAGTTCGGCAGCTCGGACCGGATCTTCGAGATCCATCAACAGCTTACTGAACTCGGCAAGGAGGTCGGCATTGAGTTCGACTTCGATTCGATCGAGATTAGCCCCAATACGCTCGACGCGCACCGCCTGATCCGCTGGGCATCGCAAGCTCAGCCGAATGTCCAGGACACGCTCGTCGGCATCCTGTTTTCCTACTATTTCGAGCAAGGCAAGGATATTGGCGACGCCGAGGTTCTGCTTGAAGCCGCTGAAGAGGCTGGCATGGACGTCGCCATCGTCGCGAGCCTCCTGCCAACGGATGCCGATGCGGTTGGTGTGCGGCAGGAGATCGATACGGCGAACCAGATTGGCGTGCGTGGTGTTCCCTGCTTCATCCTCGACCAGAAATATGCCGTGATGGGCGCGCAATCGGCCGAGACGTTGGCCGACGCGATCCGCCAGACGGCGGACGGTTTCGAGCCTGGAAGCGGAGCCGCCTAGGCGGCGTCCGCCAGTTTCGCAAGTTGTGTCATGACCACCGCAGCGCCGTTCAGGCGCTTTTCCGCCGTCGGCCAGTCGCGCACGAGCACGATGCTCTGATCCGGCCTGATCTTCGCCATGGAGCCCTGCTCGCCGATCATCTTGACCAGGGCTGCGGGATTGTTGAACGTCTTGTTGCGGAACTGGATCACCACACCCTTCGGGCCGGCATCGAGCTTGTCGACATTGGCGCGGCGGCACAGCGCCTTGATATAGACGATCTTCAGGAGGTGCTGCACTTCCTCGGGCAATGGGCCGAACCGGTCGATCAGTTCGGCGCCAAACCCGTCAATATCCTGCAGTTCCTCGAGATCTGCGAGACGGCGATAAAGGCCGAGGCGCAACTGCAGATCCGGCACATAGGCTTCGGGAATCATCACCGCCGTGCCAACGGATATCTGCGGCGACCAATGGCTGTCTTCTATTTCGCCCGTTCCCTTGATCTCGGCGACCGCTTCTTCGAGCATCTGCTGGTAAAGCTCGAACCCGACCTCACGGATATGGCCCGATTGTTCTTCGCCCAGAAGATTCCCGGCGCCACGGATATCCATGTCGTGGCTGGCAAGCTGGAAGCCCGCGCCGAGCGTATCGAGCGACTGCAGCACCTTCAGGCGGCGCTCGGCCGTCTGCGTC
Source organism: Phyllobacterium sp. 01N428 (assembly GCF_056399405.1). Taxonomy (NCBI): domain Bacteria; kingdom Pseudomonadati; phylum Pseudomonadota; class Alphaproteobacteria; order Hyphomicrobiales; family Phyllobacteriaceae; genus Phyllobacterium; species Phyllobacterium sp. 01N428. The sequence continues at coordinate 66,577 of NZ_JBFTRH010000011.1, read as the reverse complement.
AGCAATTTATGCGCGGGCAGCGTGAACAGCGCATAGGCCCGCTGCTTCGAGCGGCCGACGCGGCCACGCAGCTGATAGAGCTGCGACAGGCCGAACATGTCGGCGCGGTGGATGATCATCGTGTTGGCCGTCGGGATATCGAGACCGGACTCGACGATCGTCGTCGACAGGAGCACATCATATTGGCCGTCGTAGAAGGCGTTCATGATGTCGTCGAGCTCGCCCGGCGCCATCTGGCCGTGAGCGACGGCGACCTTCAGTTCCGGCACCTGCGCGTCGAGGAACTCCTTGATTTCGGCAAGATCCGAAATGCGCGGACATACATAGAAGCTTTGGCCGCCACGATAGCGTTCGCGCAGCAACGTTTCACGGATGACGAGCGGATCGAAGGGCGAAACGAAGGTGCGCACCGCCATGCGGTCGACAGGCGGCGTCGTGATAAGCGACAATTCGCGAACGCCGGTCAGCGCAAGCTGCAGCGTGCGCGGGATGGGCGTTGCCGAAAGTGTCAGCACATGCACGTCCGACTTCAGCTCCTTGAGACGTTCCTTGTGCTTGACGCCGAAATGCTGCTCCTCGTCGATGATCAGCAAACCAAGGTTCTTGAAGGTGATACCTTGTCCGAGCAGCGCGTGGGTACCAACCGCGATATCGACCTTTCCCTCGGCGATGCCCTTCTTGTTCTCCGCAAGCTCCTTGGAGCCGACCAGCCGCGATGCCTGCGCCACATTGACGGGGAGCCCCTGAAACCGGTTGGAAAACGTCTTGAAATGTTGGCGGGAAAGCAAAGTGGTCGGGACTACGACAGCCACTTGAACGCCGTTCAGCGCGGCTACGAAGGCGGCGCGCAGCGCTACTTCGGTTTTGCCGAAGCCGACATCACCGCATACGAGGCGATCCATCGGCTTGCCGAGGGCCAGATCATCGATGACTGCATCGATGGCGCGATCCTGATCTTCAGTCTCGTCATAGGGAAACCGGGCAGCAAATTCGCCGTAGAGCCCATCCGGCGGCGTGAGCACAGGTGCGCCCCGCATCTGCCGTTCCGCGGCGATCTTGATGAGATGGCCGGCAATGGCGAGCAACCGCTTCTTGAGCTTTGCCTTGCGCGCCTGCCACGCACCACCGCCAAGCTTGTCGAGGATGGCGGTTGAGGATTCCGAGCCAAACCTCGATAACAGCTCGATATTTTCGACCGGAAGAAACAGCCGGTCATCCCCGGCATAGTGCAATTCCAGGCAGTCGTGCGGTGCGCCCGCGGCAGTGATGGTGCGCAAGCCGATAAACCGGCCGATGCCGTGATCCACGTGCACGACTATATCGCCGGCATTCAGCGCGGACACTTCGCTGATGAAGTCGCGGTCGCGCTTGCGCCGCTTAGAATGTCGAATGAGACGGTCGCCGAGAATGTCCTGTTCTGCAATTACGACGAGTTCGCCGGCGTCGAAACCGGTCTCCAGCGACAGCACGCCGGCGGTGATCTTGTCGCGCGACAGAGCCTTGACCGTCCTCAGATCGTCGACAAGCTCGATCTTTTCGAGGCCATGTTCATTAAGCACCTGGACGAGGCGATCGCGCGTGCCTTCGCTCCAGGCCGCAAGCAGCACCTTCTTGCCAGCCGCGCGCTCGTCGGCGATATGTTTCACCACGCTGTCAAAGACATTGGTATCCTTGGCGGTCCGCTCCTCGACGAACGTCCGCCCGCGATGGGCGCCGGCGTGGACGATGGACCGGCCGCTGGCAAACGGCGCATCGAAGGGCGTGAAATCGATGCGCATGCCCGACGTTTGTGCCGCCACCTCCACGGCTTCCGGCGTCAGATAGAGCAGGCCCGGCGCGACAGGCTTGTAGGGCACCGCATCGCCGGGCTCCTTGCCGTCCGATTGACGCCTGCGCGCTTCAAAATGGTCCAGGACCATCTTGTGGCGCTCGGCCATGGATTCGTGCGCAAGATGGTCGAAGACGACCGGCATGTCACCGGTATGGTCGAACACGGTTTCCAGTTTGTCGTAGAACATCGGCAGCCAGTGTTCCATTCCGGCAAAACGGCGACCCTCGGATATGGACTGGTAGAGTGCGTCATCACGTGAAGGCGCACCGAACGTCTGCACATATTGCGAGCGGAAATGGCTGATCACCTCGGGCGAGAGCGTGATTTCGCTCATCGGCTGCATGGTGAACTCGGTCTTCTGGCTCAGCGTCCGCTGTGTTGCCGGATCGAAAGCACGGATCGTCTCCAGCGTATCGCCAAAGAAATCGAGTCTCAAAGGTGCTTCGGCGCCGGGCGCGAAGAGATCGAGAATGCCGCCCCGTACCGCGTATTCGCCGACGTCGCGAACCGTCGGCACGCGCTCAAATCCATTGTTTTCAAGGCGCTGCACGAGCGCGTTCATGTCGATTCTATTGCCGGGCCTGGCCATGAAGAGCTGCTGGGCCAGCACATTGCGCGGCGGAAGCTTTTGCAGCATCGCATTGGCTGTGGCGAGGATGACGCCGGGATGCTTGTGTTCGCGCAAGGCGGCAAGACCTGCAAGGGCCGCAAGGCGGCGTGCCGATGTATCGGCGCCCGGAGAGACGCGGTCATAGGGCAAGCAGTCCCAGGCCGGCAATTGCAGCACCGGAAGCTCAGGCGCGACAAAACTCAGGACCTGTTCAAGATCGGCAACGCGCTGGCCATCACGGGCGATAAAGAGCACCGGGCCGCCTGCCCCGGCCTCGGCAACGACCTTGGCCAGCGCAAATGCCTCATAGCCGTCGACGACACCGTCGACAACGACATGGCCCGCTGTACCGGGCTTCAATCCAAGCTTGGAAAACGCAGTCATTGAATTTTCAGAATTTCATCTCTTTGCGGGACGCGACGATCTTGTGGAAGATGTGCGTATCGAATTCGGCAGGAACATCGGCTTCGCCCGTGACCCATTTTAGAAGATCGCGGTCCAAAGCTTCCATGAGTGCTTCATATTGGTCAAGTTCGCGTTCTGACAAGGTCTCGATATGGACGTCGGCGAATTGCCCGAGGATCAGGTCCATTTCGCGCATGCCCCTGTGCCACGACCGGAACAACAGCTTGCGCTGTCGCGGCGGCAGGTCGGCGGTGGTGCGACTGCTTCCTGTCATGATCGGCTCCGTGTTCAGACAATGCGCGCGTTTTGGCGAGGGTATAGCCGCATCCGGCGGCCGTGTCAGCCTTGCTCGTGCAATGTGCTGCCAATAATCCGGTACGGTCGCCCGTTCCGCGAATGGATACTCGGGATAAGGCCCCCCATGACAACGGAGACGCAGCAACGAGACTGGTCTCCAAACCCGAAACATTCTAGACCTTTGCCATGCGCCCATCCCTGCTCGATCCCCTCTTTGCTTCGGTTCGCACACTTTCCGGCATCGGCCCGAAGGTAACCGGCTTGCTCGCAACCCTGCTCGGCACGCCGCCGGGTCAGGACCCGCGCGTCGCCAATCTTGTCTATCTTCCTCCGCACAGCGTCATCGACCGGCGCCATCGGCCTGGCATAGCCCATGCGCCCGAGGGGGCCATCGTTACTCTTGAAGTGCGTATCGACCGCCACCTGCCTGGCGGGCGCAGCAACGCGCCTTACCGGGTTTATGCGCATGACGATACGGCGGAGATCGGGCTGACATTCTTTCACGCCAAGCAGGCCTGGCTCGAAAAAGCGATGCCTGTTGGGGAAACGGTGATTGTGTCGGGCAAGATGGAGTGGTTTAACGGACGGCCGACCATGGTCCATCCCGACCATATCGCCCGCCTCGACGACGCAGTGTCGCTGCCGCTCGTTGAACCTGTCTATCCCTTGACCGCCGGGCTCTCGCCCAAAGTTCTGGCGCGCGGCGTAGAGGATGCCTTGACCAAAGTGCCGGAGCTGCCGGAATGGATCGACGCGCCCGTTCTTGCCGCCCACCAGCTTCCGTTACATCGCGAAGCGCTGCGGATCATGCACGGGCCGGCCGATCCGGCAGACATCGCGCTCGACAGCCCTGCCCGCCAGCGTCTCGCCTATGATGAGTTTCTCGCGGGCCAGCTCGCGCTCGCACTTGTGCGGCTAAGAGCAAAGCGCCTTTCCGGCCGCAAGCTCGAGGGCAATGGCGAGATCAAGGCGCGGATCATTGCCGCATTGCCCTATTCGCTGACCAACAGCCAATCTGACGCTATCAAGGAAATCATCGCGGACCTGCGCCAGCCCGATCGCATGTTGCGCCTGTTGCAAGGCGATGTCGGTTCCGGCAAGACGGTCGTAGGCTTGCTGGCGATGGCGCATGCGGCGGAAGCCGGAGGCCAGTCGGCCCTGATGGTGCCGACCGAAGTCCTGGCGCGCCAGCATTACGCCACGATAGCGCCCCTCGCCGAGAAGGCCGGGCTGCGCGTTGCTCTTCTCACGGGGCGCGAAAAGGGCCGTGAACGCGAGGACGTTCTCGAAGGACTGCGTTCCGGGGCGATCAATATCGTCGTCGGCACGCATGCCCTCTTCCAGGAAAAAGTCTCATACCGCGACCTTGTCCTCGTCATTGTCGACGAGCAGCACCGGTTTGGCGTTCATCAACGCCTGCTCCTCACCTCCAAGGGTGACGCGCCGGACATGCTGGTGATGACTGCAACCCCCATACCCCGCACCCTCGTCCTCACCGCGTTCGGCGATATGGACGTATCGAAACTCACGGAAAAGCCGGCGGGACGGCGGCCGATCACCACTGCGATCCTGCCGATGGACCGGTTGAGCGACCTTGTCGAGCGCATGCGGAGCGCCATTGCCGACGGCCAGAAGATCTATTGGATCTGTCCGCTTGTCGAAGAATCGGAGGTCGTCGACCTTGTCTCGGCCGAAGAGCGGTTCGAATCGCTGAAGCCCCTGCTTGGCAGCACGATCGGCCTGGTGCACGGCCGGATGAGCGGTCCGGAAAAAGACGCTGCCATGCTGGCGTTCAAGAATGGCGATACCCGGCTTCTCGTCGCCACAACGGTGATCGAGGTTGGCGTTGATGTGCCGGACGCCACCATCATTGTCATCGAGCATGCCGAACGCTTCGGCCTTGCCCAGCTGCACCAGTTGCGCGGCCGGGTCGGCCGTGGCGACAAGCCCTCGACCTGCCTCCTGCTCTACAAGGGGCCGCTCGGCGAAGTGGCGCAGGCGCGGCTCAAGATCATGCGCGAAACGGAAGACGGATTTCGCATTGCCGAGGAAGATCTGAAGCTGCGTGGTGAAGGCGAGCTTCTCGGCACGCGCCAATCCGGTACGCCCGGCTTCCGCCTCGCCAGCATCGAGGCCCATCAGGAGTTCCTGGAGATTGCCCGCAAGGATGCGCGCTATATTCTTGCGCGCGATCCCGAATTGCAAAGTGAGCGGGGCAAGGCGCTGCGCATACTGCTTTATCTCTTCGAGCGCGACGAGGCTGTCAGGCTTTTGCGCGCCGGCTAACTATTCGACCGTCACGGATTTTGCAAGGTTGCGCGGCTGGTCGACGTCGGTCCCCATGAACACCGCCGTATGATATGCCAGCATCTGGATCGGCAGCGCATAGATGATCGGGGCGATGATTTCCGGCATGTCCGGCAGCACGATCGTGTGCATCGTATTCAATGTGCTCGCCGCCGCGCCCTTCTCGTCGGTGATCAGGATGATCTTGCCGCCGCGCGCCGCTACCTCCTGCATGTTCGAAACCGTCTTCTCGAACCAATGGTCAAACGGCGCAATGACGATGACCGGCATCGATTCGTCGATCAGTGCGATAGGCCCGTGCTTCAATTCACCCGCCGCATAGCCTTCTGCATGGATGTAGGAAATTTCCTTGAGCTTCAGCGCGCCTTCGAGCGCAAGCGGGTAGCTGGTGCCACGGCCAAGGTAAAGCACGTGCTTGACCTGGCTGAGGTCACGGCTGATCGTCTCCATCTGTTCTTCGAGGCGCAGCGCGTGATTGGCATAGCGCGGAATTTCCGAAAGCTCGCGCACGAGCTGGCGTTCTTCCTGCTCGTCGATCGTGCCTCGCATCTTGGCGGCGGCGACTGCGAGCGATGCCAGAACCGCCAATTGGCAGGTGAAAGCCTTGGTCGATGCGACGCCGACCTCAGGACCGGCGAGCGTCGGGAACACGGTGTTCGATTCGCGCGCCATCGTCGATTCGCGCACATTGACGATCGTGCCGATCTTCAGCCCCTGCTGCTTGCAGTAGCGCAGCGAGGCGAGCGTATCGGCGGTTTCGCCCGATTGCGAGACGAAGAGCGCAAGGCTGTCCTTCGACAACGGCATCTCGCGATAGCGAAACTCGGAAGCGACATCGATGTCGACCGGGAGCCGCGCAATGCGTTCGAACCAGTATTTGCCGATGAGGCCGGCATAAAATGCGGTACCGCAGGCAGATGCCGCGATGCGGTCCACCTTGCTGAAATCGAGGGGCGTTGCATCGGTGCGAACGGTTCCCTTGGCGAAATCGAGATAATTGGCAAGGGTATGCGAAATCACCTCCGGCTGCTCATGAATTTCCTTTTCCATGAAATGGCGGTGATTGCCCTTGCTGACGAGGAAGGCGGTCCCCGCCGACTTTTGAATCGGACGTTCGACCTCCATGCCCGTCTCATCGTAGATCACGACGCCTTCGCGCGTCAGGACGGCCCAATCGCCGTCCTCAAGGTAGGAGAGATTGTCGGTAAACGGGGCAAGCGCAATCGCGTCCGAGCCCAGATACATTTCGCCGTCGCCATACCCGACCGCAAGCGGTGGGCCATTGCGGGCGGCAACCAGAAGATCCTCCTCGCCCTTGAACATGATGGCAATGGCAAAGGCGCCGCGCAGCTGCGGCAAGGTCTGGCGTACTGCGTCGATGGGCGAAAGCCCGCGGTCGAGCGCGCGCGTCACCAGATGCGCGACGGTTTCCGTATCGGTCTCGGTCTCGAATTTATAGCCGTCGGATTCGAGCATGGTCCGCAATTCGGCAAAGTTCTCGATGATGCCGTTGTGGATGACTGCAAGGCGGGGCGTCGTATGCGGGTGCGCATTGCGCACGGTCGGCGCACCATGGGTCGCCCAGCGGGTGTGTCCGAGGCCGATCGTGCCGGCGAGCGGTTGCTCTTTCAGGAGCTTGTCGAGATTGGCGAGCTTGCCCTCGGCGCGGCGGCGATCGAGGACGCCATTATTGAGGGTCGCGACACCGGCAGAATCATATCCGCGATATTCAAGCCGCTTCAGCGCGTCCACGAGCAGCGGCGCAACCTGCTCCCGGCCGATAATTCCAACGATCCCGCACATGCAAAACTCCGATGCCCCAAGCTTTTTTATGTTCCTGCCTTAGGGCGGAATCGCCCTGGCCGGAAGTCAATTTCCGTTGCGCAATCTTGCACGAACAATGGAATGCGATCTAGTCAGCCTTCTTGGCTAATTTCGCGGCGGCATAGCGGGCGCGCAGTTCGATCGCGCGTCCTTCCTTGATTTCCTGGCGCGCGCGCCCGAAAGCCAGGGCATCTGCCGGCACATTTGCCGTAATCACGCTGCCTGATGCGACATAAGCATTATCGCCGATCTTCACCGGTGCCACCAATGAGGTATTGGACCCGACGAAGACGTTGGCCCCTATCTCCGTCAAATGTTTATTGTAGCCGTCATAGTTGCAGGTAATCGCCCCCGCGCCGATATTGGCCGCTGCGCCGATCGTCGCATCGCCGATGTAAGTCAGATGATTGACCTTGGCGCCGATACCGACCATGGCATTCTTCACCTCGACGAAATTGCCGACCTTGGATTTTTCCGCAAGATCGGCACCGGGGCGCAGCCGTGCGAATGGACCGACATTGGCATTCGCGCCGATTTTCGCGCCCTCGAAATAGCAGAACGCATGGATAACCGCGCCCCGCGCAACCGTTACCCCAGGCCCGAAAACGATGTTGGGTTCAAGGATGGCGTCGGACTCGACCAGCGTGTCGTGCGAGAAGAACACTGTTTCCGGCGCATGCATCGTCACGCCGGCCATCATCATGTCGCGGCGCTTGCGGTTCTGCCAGATGGCTTCGGCCTCCGCGAGTTCGGCACGCGTATTGATGCCGATGACATTGTCCGGCGAAATCTCGATGGCAACGACGCTCTGGCCGCCGGCATTGGCGATCTCGACCACATCGGTCAGATAATATTCGCCATTGGCATTGTTGTTGGTGATCCGGTCAAGCAGGCTGAGCGCGCTCTTGCCGCGCAGCGCCATCAGCCCGCCATTGCACAGGCCGATCTGCTTTTCCTCGGCGCTCGCGTCCTTCTCCTCGCGAATCGCCACGAGACGGCCGTCCTTCTCGATGAGCCGGCCATAGCCGTTCGGTACAGCCGGGCGGAAGCCCATGACGACGACATCGGGGCCGTCGGCAAGCTTGGCCCGCGCCTGCGCCAAAGCCGCAGTTTCGATGAGCGGCGTATCGCCGAAGACGACCAGCACATCATCGTAGCCGCGTGCGATCGCGTCGCGCGCCGCCAGAACAGCATGGGCGGTGCCGAGCCGCTCGGTCTGCTCGTGCACGGTGACATTCGGCGCTATCGCGCGCACCGCAGCTTCCACCTTTTCGGCGCCCTTGCCGACGACGAGCGCAATGTCGCTGCCGCCGGCCCCCGTAACCGCCTTGGCCACATGTGCCACGATCGGCAGCCCCGCTATCATGTGCAGGACCTTCGGCAGCTCTGATTTCATGCGGGTGCCCTCGCCGGCAGCGAGAATGACGGTGAGGCAGGAGCGTGATGTCATGTCGGACTTCCAGATCAGTTTTGGCCGGGCATTCTCATGCCTGCTCTGGCACGGGCCCTATCGCCATTTGAATGAACATTTGAAGCACCTTTAGCCGAGTTGGCCGAGGATGGGAAATGTTTCAAGCAGCCAGAATGAGAAAGTCTGCAGTCCTCCGGTCAGGAACAGAATGCCCGTGACGACGAGAAGCCCGCCCATCACCTTTTCGACCTTGCCGAGATGCATGCGAAAGCGGGCGAGAAACCGCATGAACAGGCCCGAAAACAGCGCGGCGACGATAAATGGAATGCCGAGGCCGAGCGAGTAGACGGCAAGCAGAATTGCGCCGTCGGCGACCGTATCGCGCGCGCCGGCAAGGGCGAGGATCGGCCCCAGCACCGGACCGATGCAAGGTGTCCAGCCGAAGGCAAAAGCGAGGCCCATCACATAGGCCGAAAGCGGGTTGGCGGGCTTGCCCTGCGTCTGGAAGCGCGCCTCGCGCGAAAGGAAAGCAAGCTTGAAGACACCGAGAAAATTCAGGCCCATCAGGATGATGACGATGCCGGCGGCGATGGCGATCTCCTGCTGCCACATGCGCAAAAAGCCGCCGATCGTCGAAGCGCCGGCTCCGAGCAGAACGAACACGGTGGTAAAGCCAAGGACGAAGGCCAGCGACGACATAAGCAGCGCCTGCCGCACCGGCGAAATGCGCGCCTGCGGCGAACCCGAACGGAAATCTTCAACCGTCACGCCCGCCATGTAGCAAAGATAGGGCGGGACGAGTGGCAGCACGCAAGGCGACAGGAATGACAGGGCGCCGGCGCCAACGGCCGTCAGGTAGGAAACATCAAGCGCCATGCGCGCTCCTTGAAAATGGCATCTCGTTGGGCGCGGATTATGCCGAATCCCCTGCGAAGGCCAATCACCTTTTCGCCAGTTTTGCCATGATTGGCAAACCCTTGCGGTTTCGCTCGCGGGTTCAAAGATCACAAGGCGCCGCAAAAGCAGCGAATCCCGCAAAAACAAGGCTTTTTTCCCCAAATTATCTGCATGTTAGTTGTTGACCGATCGCCGTCTCGCCCCTATGTTCCGCCGCACTTCCCGAGGCGATTGAACGCGCCTCGTTTTGGGAGCGCGTAGCTCAGCCGGTAGAGCAACTGACTTTTAATCAGTAGGTCCAGGGTTCGAATCCCTGCGCGCTCACCAACATCGAATTAACTTAACCCTTCATTTACCCCTTTTCGCCACCCTCGCCGCATGAAAGCCAACGCTATCATGCTTGCGCTGCTCGGCGTCTCTGCCTTAACGGGTTGCGCGAGCCGGCCGCCGCTGGAGCAAATATCCTATGGGCAGTTGGGGCAGCTTGCCGGCGCGGTGGAGCGCAAATGCCTCGCCCGGGGCTTCGGGCTCGATACGCCGGAATACAAGGCCTGCACCGTGCAGGAGATCACCCAGGAGCAATATAGCCGCGAGTTCGGCAGCGAAAGTTCGCTATAGCGAACTGGCGCCATCTGGCCGGGATCAATTTAGTTTGAGTTTCCTCCTGCCGATCAACAGCAATACACTCGCCCTGTGTTTCTGTTTTCAAAGGACGAAGCCGTTGTATCTCCAACGTTTTCTTTTGTGCCTAGCACTTGCGTCGATGTTTCTGGCAACGCCCGCCACCCCGCAGGACCATGCGCCGCATGGTAGCCAAGCTGATAATCCCAGCGCCGCCTATACTTCCCCCGAGGCAGGCGCTGCCGCGGCCGGTTCAGGCATCCTCGGCCTGCTTCCGGCAAATTCGGTAACCGAGCACGTGCTGAAAACCGATGCCGGCGACCTGCCCTATACGGCGACCGCCGGTACGCTCGTCCTATACGGGCAGGATGGCAAGCCGATGGCGAAGATGTTCTACACCGCCTATGCCGCGCGCGAGCGCACGCCCGGCCGGCCAATCACCTTTGCCTTCAATGGCGGACCGGGCGCAGCGTCCGCCTACCTTCACCTTGGATTGGTGGGACCGCGCATTCTGGAGTTCGGGCCGCATGGCGAAGGCGGCACCAGTCCGGCTCTTACCGACAATCCGGACAGTTGGCTCGCCTTCACCGATCTCGTCCTGATCGATCCGGTGGGAACGGGATGGAGCCGCGCCAGCAACGACAAAGTCTCTGCGGACTTCTACGGGATCGGCGAAGACGCTGACAGTATCGCCAAGGCGATCGCGCTTTACGTTGCGCAGAACGATCGCATGACCGCGCCGAAATTCCTGCTTGGCGAAAGCTATGGCGGTTTTCGCGCCGCTAAGGTCGCAACGCGGCTGAAGGACAGTCAAGGCATACTCGTATCGGGCATTGTCATGCTGTCGCCGCTCATCGAGGGAAATCTTCTCTTCGGCGATCGTCGCTATCCGCTATGGGCAGCGCTGCAACTGCCCTCCCTTGCCGCCGGCGAGCTTGAGCGCAAGAACGCCTTCGATCCGGCCGCTGTCGCAGAGGCCGAAAAATTTGCGATGACAGACTATCTCGTCGCCCTTTCCGGACCGGAACCCGCGGGCGATGCCGCAAAAAACCTCTATGCCCGGATCGCGCAGATGACCGGCATACCTGAAGCTGTGGTAACGCGCGCCCGCGGCTTTCTCACCGACGTCTATGTCAAGAACTCGAAAAGCGCCTCGTCCGAAGTCGTCAGCCGCTATGATGCCTCGCTCGCAGCGCCGGACCCTTATCCTGAATCTGACTCCGAAGAGGGCGGCGACCCGGTTCTCGATGGTTTTACCCGCGCCTATGGCGCAGCCTTCGCAAGCTACGCCCGCAACGAACTCGGCTTCAAGACCGAGCTCACCTACAATCTGCTCGCCAACAACGTCAACGAAAAGTGGAAATGGAGCCAGAACGAAAACAGCGGCGGCCGCACACGGGCAAGCGCGGCAGGCGACATACGCGAGCTTCTGTCGGTCATCCCTTCGTTTCGCCTGCTCGTGGCCCACGGCTACAGCGATGCGCTCACGCCTTACGGGATCAACAAATACGTCATAGATCACCTGCCGGCGACGCTGAGCGCAGGAAGGGTGGAGCTCAAGCTCTACCGCGGCGGCCATATGTTCTATACACGCACCGGTTCAAGGCAGGCGCTGAGCGCCGATGCGCGGGCATTCTATTCATCAAGCCTCGAAAAGGTGCACGGGGAGTAGTGACGATCTAAATCGCGCGCCTCCCAGGGCCGCTTTCCTACGCGGTGTATTTATTGCCGCACACTACGCGTTGCCGGGCACTACTTAATCCAATCGAACAAGACCTACCACTTTCTGGCGGATTGCCTGTCGCCGATTCGCCTTTACTATCAGCGCCATGACTATTTCGCCGCCCAAAAGAACCGACGATCCGTTGAGCCAGGCTGCCGAATGCAAGGCGGCCCTCCGTGCCGGATTCGAGGATCTTGTAAGCCAGGCCCTGAGCGCCGGCTGGGACCAGTATGACGTCGCCCTCGCGCTCTCCGAACTTGGAGAACAACTCGTCGAGACGACGGCGGAGAATGCAGGCTCGGAAGCCGACATCGCCATCGCCAAGGCGCTGTTCGAGATCCGCAAGGCCATCATGACATCGCATTGACGGATTTGCCCCGTCGCTTCAGGCAGAGCGAGGAATACGCAATTCCGCGCGCAGACCCCCGGCAGGATCATTTGCAAGCGTAATGTCACCGCTGCTGCGTCGCGCGATATTGCGCGCTATGGTCAGCCCGAGGCCAAAACCGCCTGTCTGACGGTTGCGGGACGTCTCGACCCTGCGAAACGGCTGGAACACCTCGTCGAGCTTCTCCGCGGGAATCCCAGGGCCCTCATCCCGGATCGTGAGGACGATGTCGCCATCCCGCTGCGCTAGATCAAGGTGCGCCTTGCTGCCGTAGGTCACCGCATTGTCGATAAGATTGGTCACGCATCGGCGCAGCGCCATGGGACGCCCCGAACAGATAAATGCGCGTGAGACCGGCGTTTCGAACGAGACTCGCGGATAGTTGTCGGCAATCGCATCGACGAGCGACCAGAAGTCGATTTTCTCGGGCGCCTCGTCGACGATCTCATAGCTGGCAAAGTCTATGACCGACCGGGCTATCCCTTCGATATCATTGAGATCATGGGCAATCTGCTGGCGAACCGGTGCGTTTCGCAGCAATTCGAGCCGCAGCCGGATGCGGGTCAAGGGCGTGCGCAGATCATGGGCAAGTGCCGCCGCAAGCTGCTCGCGGTCCGCTACGTAGGCGCGCAACTGGGCCTGCATGGTGTTAACGGCCCTCGCCGCCGATTTGTATTCGCTGCTGCCGATCACCGGCAGCGGCGGCGCCTTCACATCCTCGCCAATGCGCTTCACGGCCCGCTCAAGGGCACGATAAGGTGCAGTGAGCCGCCGCGTCGCCCATATCGACATGCCGATGACCGCCGCGGCAACGCCGCCGAAGAGCGGCAATGACTGACCCGAAAATATCGGATGGGGCGGTGTGATGGGCGTGACGAAGTTCAGCCATTGCCCATCGTTGAAACGTATCGAGGCGGCGAGACCGTCGCTTTGGCTCAAGTCCTCGGCAATATCCGAGAGTTGACGCTCGATAAGGCCGGCATCGGGATCGTCCGGCGCGTTGGTATTGGCAAGTTGTCCAGTCGGAACCTGTGCGAGCACCCGGCCGATGCGGGCATCGGTCACGCCGAACTCCTGGAGCTGCGCGACAAGAACGTCTTCCAGTTCCGCCAGGCTGTCGTCGGCGGCAATGGCCGACTTGACGACCGGCTCGGCAGACAGGCTCATTGTATTGGCTGAATTCGAAAAGGCGGTGACAAGCTGCTTGCGCTGCGCCGACGGTACTGCGGAAAACACTTTAGCCAGCGTATGAGCCCGTTCGTTCAGCCGGAAAAACTCAAGGATTTCAGTATTTTCTGCCCGGTCGCGCGCAACAATAGAAAGGGTTGCGACTTGCGACGTCAAAAGCCCGGCGATCAGGACAAGCAATATCCAGCTTGGCAGTGACTGGGGCAGATAGCGGTTCATTCGGCAGTGACTTCCGGCACGAATTGATAACCGCCGCCCCGGATAGTCAAGATCAGCTTTGGGGATCGCGAATCGTCTTCCATCTTGCGCCTTAGCCGGCTGATGAGAATGTCGACGCTGCGATCATAGCCATAGGCGGTGCTGCTTCCGGCCAGTTCCTGCAACTGATCGCGGCTGAGCATGCGCTGCGAACTCTTCACCAGCGCCTCAAGCAGATTGAACTCGCCTGTCGTAAGTTCCACCCTCACCTCATCTGGCGAAACGAGGCGCCGGCGCGAACAATCCATGCTCCAGCCAGCGAACTTGTAAATCTTGGGTTCTGCGCGCCGGTCTGCTCCGGGCGTCTCGAGTCGGCGCAGCACCGCCCGCACCCGCGCCAGCAATTCCCGTGGATCGAATGGCTTGGAGACATAATCGTCGGCACCCATCTCCAGCCCGACAACGCGATCCGTGGTTTCGGCAATCGCCGTCAGCATGATGATCGGCACACGCGAATGCATCCTGATCTCGCGGCAGATTTCCATACCGCTTTTGCCGGGCAGCATCACGTCGAGGATAAGGATATCGATGGGACTGCGCGCCATGACCGCCTGCATCTCCTCGCCGTCACGAGCCACCGAGACCTGCATGCCGCGCTTCTTGAGGAACTCATGCAGGAGATCGCGGATCGCATCGTCGTCGTCGACAATCAGTATGTGCGGCTCGGATTTCATGTTCTATTCCCAAAGTCCTTCCGACCTGACATTGCACTTCGAGTCTTACGCGCGGTTGCGGCCGAAAAGCCACGCAAATTTTCGGGATTGTGGCTTCAGAAACATTCCAGAAACAAAACACCACGAACGAGAAAAAACGGGGCAACAGTGCTGCCCGATAAAGGGTGCGTCGGTTTCAACTGTTTGCAGAATGGATGCTGGTACACCGCAATGGCTTTCTTCAACTCCTTCACTGCCATTTCGACCGCCATCCTCGCCGGGGGGATCGTCCTCTCCGCCTCGGCCGGACAGTCGAACGCCGACGAGACGCTTACCCGCACAGAGTTGTGCGGCAAACTTCAGCTACAGACTCAACACGCACTCACCGAACATGCCGAGGCCAAACGGGCGGCCAAGGCGAAAGCACTTCAAAAGCAGGCGGCTAATTTCTGCGCGAGCAACAAGCAGGCGCAGGGAATTAGAGATTACGCCCAGGCGTTGAGGCTGCTTGGGGTGCGGCCGGTCGACGATTGACCGCATCCACGAAGCCCGCTTCAAAAGGAAACTGATGCCATGAAAAAGTCCCTCTACACTGCTCTCGGTCTCGCTGTCGCCCTCGCCGTCTCGGCTCCCGTCCTGAGCTCAGGCGCTTATGCAGCCGCCGCAGCCAGCACAACCGCCTCGACCTCGACGCAGAAGGTCATGCCAAAGCATCACGTGAAGAAGGTTCACAAGACCACCACGAAGAAGGTACCTGCCAAGCCGGCTGCAACGACCGTTCAGTAAGAACGCTTGCAAATTTGAAAACATACCGGCCGTGGCAGTCCGCGGCCGGTATTTTTGCGTGTCCATGATGCCGGTTACCACGTTGGCAAGATTCGTTGTGCAAAGATCGATTGCCGTCGTAGCATCGGGCAGGTGATTCTCCTGCCAAGCATGGACTGAAGCATCCAGGGGCTGGCGAACCATCATAACGAAACCGGTTCATGGAGATTCCAAGATGGGTGCAGAAGGTCTTCTTATCTTTCTTCTGGTGGGCTTGATTGCTGGCTGGCTCGCGAGCCAGCTTGTCCGGGGCGGCGGCTTCGGCCTCGTTGGCGACCTTGTCGTCGGCGTGATCGGCGCCTTTATTGCCGGCTACCTGTTTCCTGCCCTCAACATTTCCCTTGGCGGCGGCATTCTCGGCGCCATCATCGCAGCCGCCATCGGCGCAATCATCCTTCTCGTCATATTGCGCGCCTTCAAACGCGCCTGACCGAAGCGATCAAAAGAAAAGGCCCCCGAACGCTGCCGTTCGGGGGCCTTTCCATTTCTAAATATAAGTCCGTCAGGCTCGTCCGAACTCAGGCTGGGCGTCCGGCGTTTTCCCGGATTCGACAGCCACGTCCTTGCGCGAGATGAACGTATAGAACATCGGCACAACAAAGAGCGTGAAGATCGTTCCGACGATGATGCCGGAGAAGATCACGAGACCGATCGAGTAACGCGCCGCAGCACCAGCGCCGGTTGCCGTGATCAGCGGAATGACACCAAGCGCCATCGCCGCCGTCGTCATCAGAATGGGACGAAGTCGTGTCTTCGCCGCAAGGATGATGGCGTCATGACGCGATATGCCGTGCAGTTCGCGCTGCTGGTTGGCGAACTCGACCATGAGAATGCCGTGCTTGGTTATGAGCCCGACAAGCGTGATCAGGCCGACCTGCGTATAGATATTGAGCGTTCCGAGCCCGAGATTGAGCGGGACGATCGCGCCGAAGATCGACAACGGCACCGACATCATGATGATGAACGGGTCGCGGAAGCTTTCGAACTGCGCCGCAAGGACGAGATAGATAACCACCACGGCGAGAACAAACGCGATCAGGATCGTGCTGCCCTGCTCGATCTCGAGTCGCGACTGACCCGAATAGTCCATGAAGAACCCATCCGGCATCAACGGGCGAGCCGTATCGATGATCGTCTGCAATCCCTGGCCTGTCGTGACGCCAGGCATGGGCAGCGCGGAAATCGTCGCCGAATTCAGCTGGTTGAACTGTTCGATCGCCGCCGGTGACGCATTCTCGGTGATCTTGATTACCGCCGACAACGGCACCATTTCGCCCGACGCGCTCTTGACGAAGTACTGGCCGAGGCTTTCCGGATTGGCCCGGTAATCCTGCGGCACTTGAGGAATAATGTCATAGCTGTTGGAATCGCGGTCAAACTTCGAGATTTTGCCGCCACCGACGAGCAGGCCGAGCGTCTGGCCAATATCGCTGACGGGTACGCCAAGGGCCGAAGCACGGTCGCGATCGATCGTGACTGTCACCTGCGGCGCATTGAACGACAGCGAGTTCTGGACGATGATGAACTGACCCGATGCCTGTGCCTGCTTCTTGATCTCCTCGGCCACCTCGTAGACCTTGTCGGCCGGTCCGGTAGACTGAATGACGACCGAGATCGGCAGACCACCGCCCGTACCGGGCAATGTCGGCGGCGCGAAGATGAAGGCTTCGGCACCTGCAATCGGGCTGATCATTCCCTGCAGTTCCTGCTGAAGCTGCTTTTGCGACTTTTCGCGCTGGGTCCAGTCCTTGAACACCCAGATAGCGAAGGCCGAATTCGTCGTGCCGAGACCGAGGATGTTGAACCGGGCCTTGAGTTCCGGCAGGTCCTTGGTCAGCGCATCGATCTGATCGGCATAGAGCTTGGTGTAGTCCGAAGTCGCATATTGAGGTGCGTTGACGATCGCAAACAGGGCGCCCGAATCCTCTTCGGGAGCAAGCTCCGATGAGGTCTTGGTAAAGAGGAAGCCGGTCAGCGAGACCAGTGCGATGACGATGAACAGCGTCAGGAAACGGAAATTCAGCGACCCGGCGACGCGGCGTTCATAGGCGCGCTCCAGCCAACCGAAAGTATTATCGACAATCCGCTGGAAACGGCTGTGATTGCCCGGCTTCAACAGAAGCGCGCACATCATCGGCGAAACGGTTAGGGCCGCAACGCCAGAGATGATAACGGCACCCGCGAGCGTGAAAGCGAACTCGCGGAACAGCGCACCCGTCAGACCACCGGTAAAGCCGAGCGGCGCAAACACCGCGGCGAGCGTGATGGTCATGGCCACAATCGGACCGGTGATTTCCTTCATGCCCTTCAGTGCGGCATCGACCGGCCGGAGACCCTCCTCGATATGGCGGTGGATATTCTCCAGCACCACGATCGCGTCGTCGACGACGAGGCCGATCGCGAGAACCATTGCGAGCAGTGACAGAAGGTTGATCGAATAGCCAAGGATGAACAGGAAGAAGCACACGCCGACAAGCGAGATCGGAATGGTGACGACCGGGATGATGACCGACCTGAACGAGCCGAGGAACAGGAGGATCACCAGGACGACGATAAGAACCGCCTCGCCGATGGTCTTGAACACCTCGTGGATGGAGGAACTGATCTGTTCCGTCGCGTCATAAAGCAGGACAATCGACATCCCGTCAGGCAGGGTTGCCTGGATCGATGGCAGTTCGGCGCGGACCGCCGCTGTCATATCGATCGGATTTGCAGCGGGCGTCGGGAAGACGCCAAGGAAGGTGCCGCTGGACCCGTTGAAGGTCACAATCGTATCCTTGTTGACGGCACCAAGCTCGATGCGCGCCACATCCCTGAGGCGCACAATATTGTCGCCGTCGGATTTGATCGGCATTGCGCCGAAGGCTTCCGGCGTCTGCAACGTCGTCTTCAACGTGATTGGTGAGGCCGTATAGAGGTTTTCGACCTTGCCCGGCGCCGACAGGAAGTTCGACTGGTTGATCGCCGTCAGCACTTCCGATGCCGTCGTCTTGCGAGCCGCGAGCTTGATCGGGTCGATCCAGACGCGCATCGAGAACACCTGGCCGCCGAGAATCTGCGCATCGGCCACGCCCTGAATCGTGGACATGCGCGGCTGGATAACGCGCTCCAGATATTCGGTGATCTGCTCGCTGGTCATGTTCGGATTCTGTACTGCGAGGTACATCGTCGCGAAGTCCTGGCCCGTGCCCTTGGTGATAACCGGGTCGTCAGCCTCAGCCGGCAGATCACCGCGCACCTGGTTGACCTTCGAGATAACTTCGGTAAGCGCGGCGTCGGGATCGGCGCCGAGTTTCATCTGCACGGTAACCGTACTCGATGACGGACCCGACGAGGACGTTACGTAGTCGATGTTTTCCGTCGTGGTCACGGCCTTGGCGATTGGCGCCGAAATGAAGCCCTGCATAAGGTCGGCACTGGCACCCGCATAAGCGGTCTTGATCGTGATAACCGTTTCCTCGACCTTCGGATATTCGCGAACCGAAAGGTTCACGAGCCCCTGCGCGCCGAGCAGAATGATCATCAGAGCAACGACCGTCGAAAGGACCGGACGGCGAATGAAGATTTCTGAGAAGTTCATTTTGTGGGCAGCCCTGCGTCTTTGGTGTTGGCGGGATTGACATCGTTGGCAATCTTGACGGCAGCACCGGGGTTGAGGCGGTTCTGGCCGGCGGTGACGACGATGTCGCCGGGCTTAAGACCCTTGGTAATCTCGACATTCAAGCCGGATCGGCGTCCGGGCGTCACGAATACCTGAGCGACAACAAGCTTGGGCTCTTCCTTTGCCTTTTCGTCGGCTGGCTTTGCCGTCTCGGCGGATGCGGCGCCGGGCTGCTGCTGTTCGGTCGGCTTCTTTTCCTCGGGCTTCTGTTCGGCCGGACGGACAACGAACACGTAGTCGCCGTAAAGACTGGAAACGAGCGCCGTCTGCGGCAAGGTCAGAACATTGTCTTCCTTCGGCAGTCCGACGCGGACCTGTGCGAACTGGCCGGGGCGCAGCTTGCCTTCGGAATTGTCGACCTTGGCGCGAACCGAAACAAGACGCGTCGCGGGATCGATGCGCGGCTCAATTGCCGTAATTTCACCCTTGATGTTGATTTCACTATCGGTCAGGCCGAGCCGGATTGGCTGGCCGACTTTGAGCTGGCTCAAGGTCTGCTCGGGAACGGTGAAATCGACGCGCATTGTCGAAAGGTCCTGCAAGCTCACGACTACAGTGCCGGGTGCGAGATACTGACCAAGCTCGATGCGCGGAATACCGACGGTGCCGGTAAACGGCGCCTTGATGAGCTTCTGGTCCATGACGGCCTGCAGCTTGGCGATCTCGGCCTTTTTCGCGAGCGACGCCGCCTGGGCCTCGTCGACGTTGGACACGGCACCCACACCACGCGTATTCAGCGTGCGGGCGCGCTCGAGCGTCTGGTCCATAAGCACATTCTGTGCTTGTGCAGCCACGATATCGGCCTTTTCGATCGCGTCGTCGAGCTGGAGCAGCGGAGCGCCCTTTTGGATGACCTGATTCGCTGTGAACGGGATATCCTTGACGATGCCGGCAACCTCGACGGAGAGTTCGACGCCCTGGATAGCGCTTACCGTGCCGATTGCCTCGATTTCCGGCGTCCATGATGTCGGCTCGACCGTGTAGGTCGAAACCGGCGCAGCCGGCTGCTGCATCGTTGCAAAGAAATCCTTGATTGCCTTGTCACGGAACAGATTGAATCCGACCAGCCCGACGCCCAGCAAAACGACCAGGACGAGGATGATAACGGGAAGTAGGAACCGCTTGATCATGAGGAGACTGCTCCGAAACAAAACAATGGCCAGCAAATATGTCTGCCAGCCTTTCTTACGGGGATTGATTTACGCGGACTTGATTACCGCGGGCGAAGTACTGTACCGTCTGGACGGTAATGTCAATATTGTTTTGGCAACAACCCTACGACGAAAGTTTCAGAATGGTGGCGGACATCCCAACGACAAGAGACAAGATCCTGCAGGCGGCAGCCGAGATCACCAAGGAAGTGGGACCGGTGAATCTTTCACTTGATGCTGTGGCCAAGCGAGCGGGACTTTCGAAGGGTGGACTGCTTTATACGTTTCCAACCAAGGCCAAACTGCTCGAAGGTCTGGTAGAGCAGCACGTCTCGGAATTTGACCAATCACTTCGCCGTGAAGAGGCTTCCCGCAACTTCGGCCCGAACAGCGTCGTTCTTGCCGTGATCGCCGTGTACCGTGCCGAATTTGTCTGCAACGAGCCCGAACCCTCTGGTATTCTTGCCGCCATCGCCAACGATCCGGGCTTTCTCGAGCCGATCCGCCGCTACAACAAGCAGTTGCTGCAGCGCATGCGTGAAAACGCAGCCGACCCAATGCTGGCGATGATGGTTTTCCTGACCATCGAGGGTCTGCGCAGCCTCAAGCTGTTCGAGATGAATGTTCTCGATCGGGCTGAACAGATCGCCGCGATCGACCGCCTCAAAAATCTCTTCGAACCTGCGGACCCCGCGCCCGTGGAAACGCCGGCCGTCGCTTGATCTCGATTATGAGTAAGCTAGAAGATCCCCCTTCGCCCATTCGGCCTGCGTCGCTTCACAGAACGGGACATAGGTTCCAGTCTCGATCGCACCGCGTATGCCCTGCATGAGTTGCTGGTAATAGGCGAGATTGTTCCATGTCAGCAGCATGCCGCCAAGCGCTTCACCCGATTTTACGAGATGGTGCAGATAGGCGCGGCTGTAGTCACGTGCCGCAGGACAGGATGATTCTTCGTCGAGCGGCCGCGGATCATCCGCATGCCGGGCATTGCGCAGATTAACCTTGCCGCGACGGGTAAAGGCGAGACCGTGCCGGCCTGCCCGCGTCGGCATCACGCAATCGAACATATCAATGCCGCGCGCCACAGACTTCAGAATATCGTCAGGCGTGCCGACGCCCATCAGATAGCGCGGCTTTTCCGCCGGCAGTTCCGGACAGGTAATGTCGAGCATATCGAGCATGACCTCTTGCGGCTCACCGACGGCAAGACCGCCCACGGCATAGCCCTTGAGGTCCATGGCCTTGAGCGCCTGCGCCGAACGAACACGCAGATCGGCCACATCACCGCCCTGCACGATCCCGAACATGGCTTTCCCTGGCTGGTTGCCGAATGCGCTGTTGCACCGTTCGGCCCAGCGCAGCGACAGTTCCATGGCCCGCTCGATGTCCTTCGGCGTCGAAGGCAGCGCAACGCATTCATCGAGTTGCATCTGGATATCGGAATCGAGCAGACCCTGAATTTCGATCGAGCGCTCCGGGCTCATCTCGTGGGCGCTGCCATCGATATGCGAGCGGAAGGTGACGCCGTTTTCGGTCAGCTTGCGCAGTTGCGCCAGCGACATCACCTGAAACCCGCCGGAATCCGTCAGGATCGGTCCCGGCCATCTGGCGAATTCGTGCAGCCCGCCAAGCCGCGCAACGCGCTCGGCGCTCGGGCGCAGCATCAGGTGATAGGTATTGCCAAGGATGATGTCGGCGCCAAGCTCGCGCACCTGGTCCATATACATCGCCTTGACGGTGCCGCCGGTTCCCACCGGCATGAATGCGGGGGTGCGGATCGTGCCGCGCGGCATGGTGATCGCGCCGCGTCGCGCCTTGCCATCGCTGGCAATGAGTTTGAATTCAAAATTGGTGCTGGTCATTCTGATCGCCATAACAGGCTTGCATCGCCATAGGAATAGAAGCGGTAGTGATTTTCGATTGCATATTCATAGGCGGCCCGCATGCGATCCATGCCGCTGAAGGCCGAAACGAGCATGAACAGCGTCGAGCGTGGCAAATGAAAATTGGTCATCAGCATGTCGACGGCCCGGAACCTATAGCCTGGCGTAATGAATATGTCGGTCGCTCCTGACCACGCGCGAACGATCCCGTCTTCGCCCGTTGCGCTTTCGAGAAGCCGCAGCGACGTCGTACCGACGCTGACGATCCGCCCCCCACGCGCCCTGACCGCATTGAGCGCATCGGCAGTCGCCTGGTCGACATGGCCGATTTCGGCATGCATCTTGTGTTCGGACGTATCGTCGGCCTTTACGGGGAGAAACGTCCCTGCCCCGACATGCAGCGTCACGAAATGTTCCTCGATGCCGCTTTGCTTCAGATCGTCAAGGAGACCGGGCGTAAAATGCAGACCGGCCGTCGGGGCGGCGACAGCGCCTTCCTCGCGAGCATAGACGGTCTGGTAATCGTCGCGGTCGCGGCTGTCGTCGGCCCGCTTCGAGGCGATATAGGGTGGCAGCGGGATATGCCCGACCGCGGCGATGGCCTGGTCCAAATCGGCTCCGCTGAAATCGAAAACAAGCAGGGCTTCGCCCGCCTCGCCCTTCTCGGCCACCGTTGCCTGCAGCGAGCCGAGCAAGCACGCATTATTGCCGTGGCCGAAATCGATCCGCTCACCTTCCTTGATACGCTTTGCCGGGCGCAAAAACGCCTTCCAGCGGTCGGGGCCGGTGCGCATGTGCAAGGTTGCGCCGATCTGCGCGCGCACCCCCTCGCGCTCGCGAAAGCCTTCAAGTTGCGCTGGTATCACCTTGGTATCATTGAAAACGAGCGCGTCGCCTTCACGCAGATAATTGCCAAGATTGCGCACGGTATCCTCGCCAAGGTCCGAGCCATCCGCCTTTACAAGCAAAAGCCGCGCTGAATCGCGCGGCTCTGCTGGTCTCAATGCGATGTTCTCTTCCGGCAGATCGAAATCGAAAAGATCAACACGCATGATGCAACGAAACGATCTTACTCAACGTCCGCAGCAACGCGCATCGAAACGATCGAATCCGGATCCTGCACGGGTTCGCCGCGCTTGATCTTGTCGACATTGTCCATGCCTTCGATGACCTGGCCCCAAACCGTGTACTGACGGTTCAGGAAGCCGGCATCGTCGAAGCAGATAAAGAACTGCGAGTTGGCGGAATTCGGGTTTTGCGCACGCGCCATCGAGCATGCGCCGCGGCCATGGTTGGTGTTGGAAAATTCAGCCTTGAGATCTGGCTTGTCCGAACCGCCCATGCCGGCGCGCGAAGGATTGAACGAAGCGCCACCCTTCTTGCCGAACTTGACGTCACCGGTCTGCGCCATGAAGCCGTCGATCACGCGGTGGAAGACGACGCCGTCATAAGCGCCTTCGCGTGCGAGTTCCTTGATGCGCTTGACGTGTTCCGGCGCAAGGTCCGGGTAGAGCTCGATGACGACATTGCCTTTGGTCGTTTCGAGCAGGATCGTGTTTTCGGGATCTTTATAAGCCATTTTCGCCAATCTCCTGTGATATGAATTATTTGCCGGCGCCGACGGTAACTTTGATCATCCTGTCGGGATTCTCTACGGCGCCATTGTTTGCTTCCGAACCCTTCTTGATCTTGTCGACATATTCCATGCCGCTCGTGACCTTGCCGACGACTGTATACTGCCCGTTGAGCGAGGGGTATTCGGTGAACATGATGAACAACTGCGAATTTGCAGAGTTGGGGTTCTGCGAGCGCGCCATACCGACCACGCCGCGCACGAAAGGTTCCTTGGAGAACTCTGCGGGAAGGTCGGGCCGCGTCGAGCCACCGGTGCCGGCGGCCTGCGCATTGAAGCCCTTTTCGGCATTGCCGTACTGAACGTCGCCGGTCTGGGCCATGAATCCTGGAATGACGCGGTGGAATACGACATTGTCATAAGCACCTTCCTTGGCGAGCGCCTTGATCTGCTCGACATGCTTCGGTGCGAGCTTGGGCAACAACTCGACCTTGACGTCGCCGTCCTTGAGCTTGATCGTCATCGTATTGGCGTCGTCGGCAAAGCCGGGGTTCAGCGTCGCAAACGTAAGCGATGAAACTGCAGCCGCAATGAGGGCTCTACGAGTAAAGGTCATGAAAAATCTCTCCGGGATCAGTGACTTGGTCAGGGTTTGAATTTGGTCGCAAGCGCATCAGCGACAAGCGCGGGAACGAAGTGCCGGACGTCGCCGCCCATCGCTGCAATCTGGCGAACCAATGTGGCGGTAATGGTGCGCACCGCCGCGTCCGCCGGAAGAAACACGGTCTGCAATTCCGGCGCCATCTTACCGTTCATGCCCGCCATCTGCATTTCGTAATCGAGGTCCGTGCCATCGCGCAATCCGCGAACGAGCAGCGATGCGCCGAATTTGCGTGCCGCGTCGATCACCAGACCGTCAAAGGAAATGACTTCGATCCGCTCACCGTCCTTGCCGAACACCTCGGCCGAGACACGCTTGACGAGGTCCATCCGCTCGTCGAAGGAAAACAGAGGCGCCTTCCCCGGATGAACCCCGATTGCGACATAGACCTTGTCCGCAAGCCGCAGCGAGCCCTGCAGGACATCCATGTGGCCATTGGTGATCGGATCGAAGGATCCGGCATAGATCGCGATTGTCATGACCGGTTCCTATCGGTTTTGCTTGGAGCTTTCAATGGCTCGCACGATCCAGATGAACGATAGATGAACACATAAATCAGCAAGCATTCATGCGCGTTCAACTATGCGTGAGACGCTCGCATGAAACCATTTCGAAGTCAGCACGTTACTATCCATAAGTTGGCCAGGGAGCAAAGGGACAGATTGATGTTTATTCTTCTCAGCATTGCCATGATGGTTGCAATGGTCGTTTCGGCGATTGTGATGATCGTGGAAGAAAGCAAAAAGCGGGAAGCTCCTGTTAGAACCACCCGCTTTGGTGTTTATCACCATCGCCGCGACATTTAAGTTCCGACCTGCCTGAGCCTTAATTCGGCTCCGCGCCGTCCGGGGCTTCCGGTACTGAGACCTCGCCTTCCGCAGTTGCTTCGGTCTCGACTTCGTCGGTCTCCGTCTCGGAAATCCGCTCGACCGACACCACCTTTTCACCATCCGCCGTATTGAAGATAGTGACGCCCTTTGTCGAGCGTCCGGCAATGCGGATACCGTTGACCGGCACGCGGATGAGCTGGCCGCCATCGGAAACGAGCAGGATCTGATCCGAAGACTCCACCGGGAACAACGAGACCAGCTTGCCGATTTCGTCGGTCTTGGACGTATCAGTTGCGCGGATGCCCTTGCCGCCGCGGCCGGAAACACGGAATTCATAGGACGACGACCGTTTGCCGTAGCCGTATTCGCTCACGGTCAGAACGGTTTGCTCGCGTTCGCGCAGTTCGGCGTAGCGCTCGGGCGCGAGGTCGGCAATGTCTGTCGCCTCTTCGCCGACGAGATTGATCTCCTCCACATCATCGGCGCCTTGCGCACGGCGTTCCGCCGCTGCCTGTTTGAGATAGGCCGAGCGTTCTGCCGGGCTCGCATCGACATGGCCGAGGATCGACATGGAGATGATCTTGTCGCCATTGGCCAGATTCATGCCGCGCACGCCGATGGAATTGCGGCCGGCGAAAACCCGCACGTCCGTAACCGGGAAGCGAATGCACTGACCGCCGGCGGCCGTGAGCAGCACGTCGTCAAACTCGTCGCATGTATCGACGCTGAGGATTTCATCGCCCTCCTCGTCGAGCTTCATGGCGATCTTGCCGTTGCGGTTGACCTGGATGAAATCCGACAGCTTGTTGCGGCGAACCGTGCCGCGTGTGGTTGCGAACATCACATCGAGGTTGGCCCAGCTGGATTCGTCTTCCGGCAGCGGCATGATCGTCGTTATGCGCTCACCCTGTTCGAGCGGCAGCATGTTGATCAGGGCCTTGCCGCGCGACTGCGGCGTGCCGATCGGCAAGCGCCAGACCTTTTCCTTGTAGACGATGCCGCGCGACGAGAAGAAAAGGACCGGCGTATGCGTGTTGGCCACGAACAGGCGCGTAACCGAATCCTCATCCTTCATGGTGACGCCCGAGCGCCCCTTGCCACCGCGGCGCTGCGCGCGATAGGTCGCAAGCGGTACACGCTTGATATAGCCGGCATGGCTGACAGTGACGACCATGTCTTCACGGGCGATGAGATCTTCATCGTCCATGTCGGCGCCGCCTTCGGTAAGTTCGGCGCGGCGGGGCGTGCCGAATTCGTCGCGGATCGCGGCGAGCTCGTCCTTGACAATACCCATGATCCGCAGACGCGAGGCCAGGATCTCCAGATAATCCTTGATTTCGACGCCGATCTTGTTGAGTTCGTCAGCGATTTCGTCACGGCCGAGCGCCGTCAGGCGCTGCAGGCGCAGATCGAGAATGGCACGCGCCTGCTCTTCAGAGAGGTTGTAGGTGTTGTCGTCATTAAGCTTGTGGCGCGGATCGGCAATGAGCAGGATCAGCGGCGCGACCTCGCTTGCAGGCCAGCGGCGCTCCATCAACTGGTCGCGGGCCGTAGCCGGGTCCGGAGCGCGACGGATCAGCGCTATGATCTCATCTATGTTCGCGACGGCAATCGCAAGACCCACCAACACATGTGCCCGGTCACGGGCCTTGCGCAGCAGATACTTGGTACGGCGGCTGACGACTTCCTCGCGGAAACTGACGAATGCGCGCAGAATGTCGAGCAGGTTGAGAAGGCCGGGCTTGCCGCCATTGAGCGCCACCATATTGGCGCCAAACGAGGTCTGCAGCGGCGTGAAGCGATAAAGCTGGTTTAGGATGACATCCGCCACCGCATCGCGCTTCAATTCGACAACGACACGGTAGCCGTCGCGGTCGGATTCGTCGCGAATGTCGGAAATGCCCTCGATGCGCTTTTCGCGCACCAGATCGGCCATCTTCTCGATCATCGCCGCCTTGTTCACCTGATAGGGAACCTCGGTAATGATGATCGCCTCGCGGTCACCGCGCATGCTTTCGATGGCAACCCTGCCGCGCATCAGGATCGAGCCGCGGCCAGTGCTGTAAGCCGAATAAATGCCGGAACGGCCAAGGACAAGACCGCCGGTCGGGAAATCCGGACCTGGAATAATTTCCATCAGTTCCGGCAATTCGATCGCCGGATTGTCGATAAGCGCGATACAGCCGTTGATTACCTCGGAAAGGTTGTGCGGCGGCACGTTCGTCGCCATGCCGACGGCGATACCGCCGGAACCATTGACCAGAAGATTGGGGAAGCGCGCCGGCAGTACCGTCGGCTCCTGCTCGCGGCCGTCATAATTGTCCTGGAAATCGACCGTCTCCTTGTCGATGTCCTCGAGAAGCGATTCCGTGACCTTTTCGAGGCGACATTCGGTGTACCGCATCGCCGCCGGTGAATCGCCGTCGATCGAGCCGAAATTGCCCTGGCCGTCGACGAGCGGGTCGCGCAGCGACCAATCCTGCGCCATGCGGACGAGCGCGTCATAGATCGAGGCGTCACCGTGCGGATGGAACTTACCCATCACCTCACCGACGACACCGGCCGACTTGCGGTACGATCTGTTCCAGGACAGGCCCATCTCGTTCATCGCGTGCAGGATACGCCTGTGCACCGGCTTCAGACCATCGCGAACATCGGGCAAAGCCCGGCTGACGATCACGCTCATGGCGTAATCGAGATAGGAACGCTGCATTTCCTCGATGATGGAAATCGGCTCGATACCGGAACTGGGCCCGGATTTATCGTCTTCAGGTCCGGATGGTGGAGTTAGGTCAGACACGAGGCACTCATCTTTCGTATGGAATCAATCTTTGATCTTATAGCGGCTTTCATCGCGAAAAGCCAACAAACGGGGTCAGAATTCACAGCAGAAAACCATTTGATATCAAATGGATAGAAGAGATTTTCTCATGCGATGAAATTGTTGGGCGTGAAATCGCATGTTTCTCGACGTTGGATATTGAATCCGGTAGGTTGGCTGGGCTCTTAACCGAGAAGAAAAGCAAAATCGTGGCGTTCTACGACACCATTCTCAATGCCCTAGTCACCCTGATGGTGACCATCGATCCTCCGGGGCTGGCGCCGCTGTTTCTGGCGCTCACGCGCGGCATGAACCGCAGTGAACGCAGCCAGGTCGGATTGAGAGCAAGCATCATCGCCTTCGGTATCCTCACCATATTCGCCGTCGCCGGCGCGCAGATTCTCGCGCTGTTCGGCATCACGCTTGGCGCCTTCCGTGTGGCCGGTGGTCTGCTGCTGTTCTGGATCGCCTTCGAAATGATCTTCGAGCGCCGCACCGAGCGCAAGGAAAAGAGCGCCGAGGTTGCCATCACCAAGGATCACATCCGCAATGTTGCCGCCTTCCCGCTGGCGATCCCGCTCATTGCCGGTCCCGGCGCCATCTCGGCGACCATCCTACTTGCCGGCACGCTTTCCGAGCCAACGTCGCGCGTTGCCCTCATCGGCATTATTCTGGTCTGTATAGCCGCCTGTTACGTGGTCTTTCTGCTCGCCGAACGCGTCGACCGCTTCCTTGGCGAAACCGGCCGCTCGATCCTGACCCGCCTGCTCGGCGTCATCCTGGCCGCCCTCGCGGTCCAGTTCGTGGCCGATGGGATACGGACGCTCGTCCAGGGCTGACCTTGGCTCAAGCTACGCTGACTTGTCTTCCTCCGCGGCATCGCGCTGCGTGATCAGCCTGGCGCTGCGCACGCCGCTCACCGATATCCACAGCCAGCTCAGCGCCACGGCGAGGCGATTGCGCACACCGATCAGGTAGTAGATGTGGGCGAGGCCCCATAGCCACCAGGCGAGATAGCCCTTGAGCTTGAACCAGCCGAAATCGGTCACCGCGGCGCGCTTGCCGATGGTCGCGAGATCGCCGGCGTGATGGTAGACGAAGGGCTTCGGCGCATTGTCGCCCGCAAGCCTCGCCTTGATTGTCTTTGCTATGTGCTTGCCCTGTTGCTTGGCGGCAGGTGCGATGCCCGGCACCGTGCCCTTGTCGCCATTCGCCACCGTTGCGGTATCGCCGATCACGAAAATCTCAGGGTGGCCCGGCACGGTGAGATCTGGATTGACGACGACCCGCCCGGCGCGATCGGCCGGAACGCCCAGCCATTTGGCAGCGGGCGATGCCTGCACGCCCGCCGCCCAGATAATCGTGCGGGCACGCAGCGTCTGGCCGGCGAATTCGACCCCGTCTGCATGGCACGCGGTAACCGGATTGCCGAGATGGACGGTCACGCCGAGCTTT
Organism: Phyllobacterium sp. 01N428; assembly: GCF_056399405.1. Taxonomy (NCBI): domain Bacteria; kingdom Pseudomonadati; phylum Pseudomonadota; class Alphaproteobacteria; order Hyphomicrobiales; family Phyllobacteriaceae; genus Phyllobacterium; species Phyllobacterium sp. 01N428. The sequence continues at coordinate 37,301 of NZ_JBFTRH010000011.1, read as the reverse complement.
TCCAGCGCCATCTTGGCATAGGCGGACATGTCTTCCTTGAAGGCGCCAAGCACGCGGCTCCCGCCTTCAATCAGCACGACTCGCGCGCTGGCTGGGTCGATCTCCCTGAAATCGCCCTTCAGCGTGTCGCGGGCAAGGTCAGCAATTGTCCCGGCAATTTCGACGCCGGTCGGCCCGCCGCCGATGATGACGAACGTCAGATATTGTGCCCGTTTTTGCGGATCAGGCTCGCGCTCGGCCATCTCAAAAGCCGTAAGAATGCGCCGCCGGATCGCGGTCGCGTCCTCCAGCGTCTTCAGGCCGGGCGCAAATGGCTCCCAGTCGTCATGGCCGAAATAGGCATGGCGGGCGCCGGTAGCGAGCACGAGCGTGTCATAGGGAATAACGTCGCCATCCGCCGTAATCACCGTCTTGGCGGCCGTATCCACGGCTTCCACGCTGCCAAGCAGCGTCAAGACATTCTTGTAGCGCCGCAACAGATGCCGGATCGGCCAGGCGATCTCGGATGTTGCGAGGGTCGACGTTGCCACCTGATAGAGCAAGGGCTGGAAAAGATGGTGGTTGCGCTGGTCTACGACAGTGATAGCAACATCGACACCGCGAAGATTGTAGACGGTCTCGAGCCCGCCAAAACCACCGCCGACAACGACGATACGGTGCTGCACTGGAGTCTGATCTTCCGTCATCGTTGGCTCCGCTGGACAAACCGCATGCCTGTCTAGCAGAGGGCCCGGCGAACTACAATTATGCGTTCGAACCAACCAGTGCGGCCCAGCGGCCCGGTTTTACGCCAAACGCCTTCTTGAACTGCCGGTTGAGGTGGCTCTGGTCGCTGAAGCCAGTATCGGCGGCGATCTCCGCAAGAGGCTCGCCCATCCTTATCATGTCGCGGGCACGCTGCAGACGGCGCATGAGCAGGAAACGATGCGGGCTGGTCGCGTACACCGCCCTGAATTGCCTCGATAAAGCATAGCGATCAAGGCCACTTATTGCCTCAAGCTCATCCGATCTTACAAGACGCAAGGCGTGCGCCTCAAGATAATCGCGAACAAGTGCCACCTGCCTTACCGCAAGTTTGTCGGTCGGCTTGGGCGATTGCCGGGCGACGCGCGACAGTCCCTGCGCCAACCGCGAGATGACATCATCGACAAGAAGCTCGTCCAGCTCCTCATCGAGATTATCAAGCGCTGCGGAAAGCGCCGCCGCGATCATCGGATCGCTAAGCACCGGATCGCGCACGAATGGCAGCGAACTAGCAGGACCAAGCGAATCCAGTGCCAATGAGGGTTCCAGATAGAGCATGCGATACCGCAGGCCGACCTCGGTCCCCGCCCCGCCATCATGCATCTCGTCCGGATGCAGGACGATGACGTTGCCGGGAAGGCTGCATCGGCGCTCACCGCGATACCAGAAGGATTGCACGCCGTGCAGCGTCAGGCCGATCGCATAGGTATCATGCCGATGCAGTTCATAGGCATTGGCGGCAAAACGCGCCTCGATCCTTTCGAGCCCCGGATTGGAGGGCGCCGCAACGATCGCGTCCTCCAGCGATGGTTCGCACAAACGTCCAAGACGCTCTGCGGCCGCTTCCCCTAGAACATTGTTCATCCGCTCAACCCGAACCTGCAAAGGCTAGTATATTTATGTTCGACACGAAAATTGCAATTGTTCTGCGCGATGACCTTGCCCCTTGGCAGACGCTGAATGTTACTGCTTTCCTGATGAGCGGCATCGTTGCAGAGACGCCAAACGTGATCGGCGAGCCCTATCGCGACCGCGACGGCAATATCTACAATTCCTTATCAATTCAGCCCGTCATCGTCCTTGCGGCCGACCACGCAACGATTTCCACGATCCATCGTCGCTCGCTCGAACGCGATGTCCGCACCTGCCTCTATGTCGAGGAAATGTTCTCGACCGGTCATGACGCAGCAAATCGCGCCATCTTTGCGAAATTCGCGCCTTCGGATGCGAAGGTCGTAGGAATTGCCATGCGCGCCGACAAGAAGCTGGTCGACAAGATCACCAAGGGCGCCCGCATGCACCCGTGATCCGCAAGGCAAATGCCGGCCTATGACAATCCGGTCGTCAGGCCAAGGACGGCGAGGTAGCGGCCGATCTTTGCTATCGCCACCAGGATGACGAAACTGGCAAGGGGTTCGCGCAGAACACCGGCAACCACCGTCAGCGGATCGCCGACGATCGGCATCCAGCTCAAAAGCAGCGTCCAGCGCCCAAAGCGTCGATACCATGATGCGGCGCGGTCGAGCTGCGCGCTGTTCGCCGGAAACCACGTGCGGTCGCGAAAGCGATCGATACCGCGTCCAAGACCCCAGTTGACGACCGAGCCCAAAATATTTCCGGCACTCGCCACCGCAATCAGACCGGCGGGCGGGTAGGCATTGCTGAGCAGGAGTCCGGCCAGTGCCGCCTCCGACTGCATTGGCAGGATGGTTGCGGCCGCAAAAGCAATGGCGAACAGTCCGGCATAGACCGCGAAATCTGCTGGCATCGCTATGCGCGCGGCTCGACCAGCCACAGCCGGGTATTTTGTTCAGGCATGCGAAACATCGGGACCGTTTTCACGAGAAGCTCGGCACCTCGTTCCACACGTCATGGGCCGCGTCAATGTCCCGAGAACACCAATACCTGAACCGGCAGCAATATGGCCTGAATCCGCAGGATCGCCGCATGGACAAGCCCGACCGCATCGACGCCATGCAGGAAAAAGCGATGCAGCGTGCCAAGATCCTTTGATTCGAGAGCTGCGTGATTGCTGGTGTAGGCATTGGCGATGCAACTGCTTCCGGGAGGAATGCCTTCCAGGGCACCCGCAAATATCGGTTCGAGAAAGACGGTCAAAGTTCCTGGCTGGGCGATCTGCTGAACGTCGATCAGTTGATCGGTCGGACGCAACTGGCCGGCGGCAATCACGTCCTGCACCTGGGTGACCACCATGGGAATGATGGTGAAGGGCTTGCCGATGCAGGTCGCCTCGGCGATCATCCCGGGCTTCATGACCTGCGCTTCAATCTGGTTGAAGCCGGCAATGAGAGCAACGCGGCCGGCCTCGGTTGGCACGAGGATCCCGGCCGGACGCAGGAGCGAATTGACGAAATCTCCAGGCCGCAATGTGAACTGGTGGACGGTCCCCGCGACGCCGGCGCGCACGATCATCTTGTCGAGCTCGACCTGCGCCTGCGCCAATGCAGCCTCGGCACTCGATCTCTGCGCGGGCAGCAGCGCGGCGATGCGCGCCTGCAGCGTCTCCTTGTTGGCGACAGCGGCATCGACGGCGCCTTTGCGGCCATCCACGACGACCTGCAGGCGCTCGATCTCACGCGGGGCGACCACATTGGCGTTGCGCCGCATGATCTCCTGCTTCGTATTGAGTTCGTCGATGGCCTGCTGGAGCGCGCCCTGCGCTTGCTGGATCATGCCGTCCGCGCCCGCAAGTTCGGTTTTGGCCACCGCAGAGGCCGCGTCAACCTCGGCAATGCCGCGTTGCGCTGTTTCCTTGGCGGCTTCCTGCTCCGAGCTGTCAAGCCGGAACAGCGGCGCACCCGCCGTTACAGTCTCATTGTTGGTCACATAGACTTCGGCGACGCGCCCACTGGTCTCGGGCAGGATCGTGACGGTGCGGAAAATGGCGGTGACGTTGTTCGTTGTCGGGTGAAAGTAGAAAATCGTCGTAATCAGGAGGACCGTCAGCAGCAGGCAGGCGGTTATGCCCCAGCGCAGTTCATACCACATCGTATAGAGCGTAATCTCGCGGCCGATGCGCTTGCCCTGGACATAGCGGCGAAAAAGGTAGTCGGGAAACACGGTGAGCATCGAGCAGAGCAGCAACTCGAACATGGCTCAGATCCCCTCGCCTTTGCCGGCGATTTTCTCGGCGTCGGTAGCAGCAGCATCTTCGTCTGTAAGCGCCGAACTCTCACGGCCCGAGATGCGCTCCAACGATTGGGCGATTGAACTCATCGGCGTCGAAAAGTCGGGAAACTCGATCATCGCGAGCAGCAGGCCAATGATCCAGTAGATGTGATTGTGGGTAAACAGCGAAATCAACGCCAGCACGGCGACGATCTCGATCTGCACCTTGCTCGTGCGGTGCGCCATGCGCTCCGGCACTGCGTGAAGCTGAAAATAGAGATTGCCGACGACCAGCACCACGATGAGCAGAAAGACAACGACGGCGTTGAAGAGCCAGTCGCTGTGTCCAGGCACAGGAATAAACGACGGCAGATGGTCAACCACCGCGGGGTTCATTTTTTCGGCCATAACGGCCTCCTCCCACATGCAGAAAGTTCGGGCCCCAAGCGTGCAAGCACACGCACGCAAGCTACAACCTACACGTTGGATCGGCTAAAAAAAGTACGTTACGGTAACTTTCCGTAGGCGGATCTAGAAGTTACGCTGGAAGCGGACAATACCGCCGATCGCGTCATCGTCGCCGAACTCGCTCTCCGCCTGTTCCTTGCGGGCCCCGCCAAACTTGGTGTAGTCGATTTCAGGCCTGATGATGAAGCCGGGCACAAGTTCGTAGTTGACGTTGAGGGCAAGAGCCCATGTGCCCTGCTCTTCATAAGCCGCCTGGCCGTTGATGGTCGCCTTTTCGGTGACTTTTACCGCAAAGCCGCCCCACCCGGCCCAATCACCCTCCCACAGACCGTACCAATTGCGGTTCTGGTTCGTGTTGAAGGAATCTGAATCGTAGTCGGATTGATATCCCGCCATGATCCATGCCGATATGGAGTCGGTAAGGCTGACGTCGAGGCGAGCCTTTACGCCGACATCGTCCTGCACGGAATCATAGCCGACGACGGCGCCGATCTGGCCCCAGCCCTGCTGGAGTTTCACGCCGGCGAGCACATGCGGCATGTAATCGTCGATGACGTAATCGTAGCCGTTGAATTCCTCGCCTTGCTCGGCAGCGACAATCGCGGAAAAACCATTGCCTCCCTTGAACGTATAGCTGACCTGATTGCTGGAAAGGCTGTCGGAGCCATATTGGATCACGTCATCCTGAATGATCGCCTCGCCCGCATAGCCCAGCCAGGAGCCGAAAAGGACGTCATTCACGCCGATCTGGAAGCCGCCGAGTTCAATATAGCCCTGATGCAGCGAGGCGCCGCCGTCACTGCCGTTGGTGAATTGGAAGCGGGTATCGGCAAAGGAACGCAGCGTGCCAAGCTCGGTTTCGGAACGGGCGTCGAAACGGATTTCGGCGCGCGTGCGCGCATACCAGGTGTCATCGTCTCCCCCGATGTGGCCGCCGGTATAGGGATCATCGCCGCCGGCGACATCAACGCGCAGATAGCCGTTCACCTTCAGGCAAGTCTCCGTGCCTGGAAGATAGAAGAAACCCTTGCCGTAGGCATCGCATACGCGCACATATTCGACGGGCTCGGGCTCAGCGACGACAACCGCATCGGCTGCATACGCCGCCGATGTCGTCAAAATCGCTGCGACTGAAGAGAAAAGAAGCGTTCGAACAGCCATGAGGTCCCCCAGGGTGTACCGGCAACATTCAAACGAAAATCGGGAAAACTGCGACGCCCCCGAATGTTGCGCTAATCCCAACTACATCGAACAATCTATACCACGCATGGAAAGCCAATACTGTCGCCATGCCGCCACACCTCAGAGCTTTCCAGGAGGCTCAAAGCAACCTAGCATTGCAACTTGTCAGTGATACGACGGGCCGACGGCCGGCGGCATCGGTTGGGACTAAGGTCGGTCACTCCCGGGCCCTTGGTCGTAGTTCGATTTACCGAGCGCCTGATCTATTTCTATCTTGCGGAAATCATTGCAGAATTTGTCCGTGCACATTTCCCCGTAATGGCACGAGGCTCGGATCAATACCGAGCCTCTTTTTTTAAGCTCTACAGGCCTCGAAGCAGCGAATGTCACTTTCGGGGCCAAAGGGAACAAGCCAAAGCGGCCAAAGATAGGGAAAAAGCTCAGTTGATTGCAGTCTGCACTATCGTTGAGGAACTGTCTTCATCTGAACTGTGTTCCCCCCCTGCGGGTCGATGCGTTCCTCAGAACGGGATTTCGTCGTCGAGATCGCGCGAGAAATTCCCGCCGGAACTGGAGGAACTGCTCGACGACGAGGCGTTGGAACGCCCGAAGTCGGAGCCATAATCATTGTCGGAAACCTGCCCGCGCGCCGAATTGTTGTCGAAGGACCGGCCACCGCCCTCGCCGCGCGAATCCAGCATCTGGAGTTCGCCGCGGAACTTCTGCAGCACGACCTCGGTCGAGTAGCGGTCATTGCCGGTCTGGTCCTGCCATTTGCGTGTCTGCAGGGCGCCTTCAAGATAGACCTTCATGCCCTTCTTCAAATATTGCTCAGCGACCTTAGCGAGATTGTCGTTGAAGATGACGACGCTATGCCACTCGGTCTTTTCCTTGCGCTCGCCGCTGTTCTTGTCGCGCCAGCTTTCCGAGGTGGCGATGCGCAGATTGACGACAGGATCGCCCGAACCGAGCCGCCGCACTTCCGGGTCAGCGCCAAGATTGCCTACCAGAATGACCTTGTTGACACTGCCTGCCATGATATGAACTCCATCAACCCTGTTCTAAAAATTTCGGCCATCATACAGAACGAGCACGGACGGCGGGCAATTCATTACCGCTATCCACAATATACAGCCCGCGCATTTCCCGCTTCGCCATCCAACTGACAGGCTCCTGCCAAATCTGTCAGGAGGTTTGGCATATGATTGTTGTGCAACCTGTCGCCAGGATGCCGGACAATGCACTTTCATCGCGAAGCGCTTTGCGACGATCGGCAAGTCTCTTGCCCTTTGTTCTATTTTTGTTCTATCACTTGCCCTAGCAATGTCAACATGGCTATGGTGATTCCGACCGGGTTTGATCTCGCAAATCGCCAAAGACTTTCTAAATAAGGGAAAGTCTCTCGCCTGAGAGCAATCCCTCCTTCCAAACGGCGTGCCTCAAAGGCAAGACTCATGAGCGATCAGAAGTATATTTCCATTCGCGGTGCTCGCGAACACAACTTGAAGAATATTGACCTCGATCTGCCGCGCGACAAGCTGATTGTCATGACGGGGCTGTCCGGATCGGGGAAGTCGTCGCTCGCCTTCGACACGATCTATGCGGAGGGACAGCGTCGCTATGTCGAGAGCCTGTCGGCCTATGCGCGGCAATTCCTTGAAATGATGCAGAAGCCGGACGTCGACCAGATCGATGGCCTGTCGCCGGCTATCTCGATCGAGCAGAAGACAACCAGCCGCAATCCGCGTTCCACGGTCGGCACGGTTACGGAAATCTATGATTATCTGCGCCTGCTGTTCGCGCGCGTCGGTATTCCCTATTCGCCGGCAACGGGGCTGCCGATTGAAAGCCAGACGGTCAGCCAGATGGTCGATCGCGTCCTGGCGCTTGAGGAAGGCACGCGCCTTTTCATTCTCGCGCCGATCGTCCGCGGCCGTAAGGGTGAGTACCGCAAGGAACTGGCGGACCTGCAGAAACGCGGCTTCCAGCGCGTCAAGGTGGACGGCATCTTTTATGAAATCGCCGATGTCCCTGCGCTCGACAAGAAATACAAGCACGATATCGACGTTGTGGTCGATCGTATCGTCGTGCGCCCGGACATGTCGGCGCGCCTTGCCGACAGTCTCGAGACCTGCCTGAAACTCGCCGACGGCATCGCGATTGCGGAATTTGCCGACAAGCCGTTGCCGGCGGACGAGACGGCGAGTGAATCCGCCAACAAGTCCAAGAACGAGACCCATGAACGGCTCATGTTCTCGGAAAAATTTGCCTGCCCGGTTTCGGGATTTACAATTCCCGAGATCGAGCCGCGGCTGTTCTCGTTCAACAATCCATTCGGCGCCTGCCCGACCTGCGATGGACTCGGCACGCAAAAGGCCATCGATCCGACCATGATCGTGCCTGATGAGAATGTGACCCTCAAGAACGGAGCCATCTCCCCGTGGTCGAAGTCGAGCTCGCCCTACTACAACCAGACGCTGGACGCGCTCGGCGCAGCCTATGGCTTCAAGCTTGGCGACCGTTGGAGCGATTTGAGCGAAGAGGCCCAAAAAGCCATCCTCTATGGCACCGGCAACCGCGAAGTCCAGTTCGCCTATGATGACGGTCTGCGGTCGTACCGCACGACCAAGCCTTTCGAGGGCGTCATTCCAAACCTCGAGCGTCGCTGGAAGGAAACGGATTCCGCCTGGTCGCGTGAGGAAATCGAACGCTTCATGTCCGGCACCCCCTGCCCGGCCTGCAACGGCTACCGGCTGAAGCCCGAGGCACTGGCCGTCAAGATCGGCGGATTGCACATCGGCGAGGTCACCGAGAAGTCCATCCGCCATGCCGACGCCTGGTTCCGCGACATCGACAAGACGTTTAACGAAAAGCAGACCGAGATTGCCGCGCGCATTCTCAAGGAGATCCGCGAGCGCCTGCGCTTTCTGAACGATGTCGGCCTCGATTATCTCGCGCTATCGCGCAATTCCGGCACCTTGTCGGGCGGCGAGAGCCAGCGTATCCGGCTCGCCTCGCAAATAGGCTCCGGCCTGACGGGCGTGCTTTACGTCCTCGATGAGCCGTCCATTGGCCTGCACCAGCGCGACAACGAACAATTGTTGAAGACGCTGCGTCACCTGCGGGATCTCGGCAACACGGTGATCGTCGTCGAACATGATGAAGACGCGATCCTGACAGCTGATTATGTCGTCGACATCGGACCGGCTGCTGGTATCCATGGCGGCGAAATCATCGCCCAGGGAACGCCCGCCGACATCATGGCGAACCCAAAATCGCTGACCGGCAAATACCTTTCCGGCGCGATCGAAGTAGCCGTGCCATCAGAGCGGCGCAAGCTGAACAAGAAGCGCATCAAGGTCGTTGGCGCACGCGGCAACAATCTCAAGAATGTTTCGGCGGAAATCCCGCTCGGCACCTTTACGGCGGTGACGGGCGTGTCGGGCGGCGGCAAGTCGACCTTCCTCATTGAAACACTTTTCAAGGCTGCGTCGCGGCGCATCATGGGTTCGCGGGAGCACCCGGCGGAGCACGATCGCATCGACGGACTCGAATATCTCGACAAGGTGATCGATATCGACCAGTCTCCCATCGGTCGCACGCCGCGCTCAAATCCGGCGACCTATACCGGTGCGTTCACGCCCATCCGCGACTGGTTTGCGGGGCTTCCCGAGGCGAAAGCCCGCGGTTACCAGCCCGGCCGCTTTTCCTTCAACGTCAAGGGCGGGCGCTGCGAAGCCTGCCAGGGCGATGGCGTCATCAAGATCGAAATGCACTTTCTGCCCGACGTCTATGTCACCTGCGACGTCTGTCACGGCAAGCGCTACAATCGCGAAACGCTCGAAGTATTGTTCAAGGGCAAGTCGATTGCCGACGTGCTCGATATGACGGTCGAGGAAGGCGCGGAGTTCTTCGCCGCCGTTCCGGCCGTTCGCGACAAGTTGCAAACCCTGGCCAAGGTCGGCCTCGGTTATATTCATGTGGGACAGCAAGCCAACACGCTTTCCGGCGGCGAGGCGCAACGCATCAAGCTCGCCAAGGAACTGTCGCGCAAGGCTACCGGCCGCACGCTCTACATCCTCGACGAGCCGACGACCGGCCTGCACTTCCACGACGTGGCGAAGCTCCTCGAAGTGCTGCACGAACTGGTCGACCAGGGCAATACGGTGGTGGTCATCGAGCACAACCTCGAAGTGATCAAGACTGCGGACTGGGTGATCGATCTTGGGCCGCATGGCGGCGACGGCGGCGGCGAGATCGTTGCGGTCGGACGTCCCGAGGACATTATCGAGGTCGATCGCTCCTATACCGGTCATTTCCTCAAGGAACTTCTGAACCGGCGTCCCGGCCACAAAGCGCAGGCCGCCGCCGAGTGATCAAGAACCCGCCACGACCGTGGTGGGTTTTTCGTATTGGCATAGCGGGAGGAGAATAAATGACCGACAGCGGAACCGTGCGCACCGGCATCGGCGGATGGATCTTCGAACCCTGGCGCGGCACCTTCTATCCGAAGGGTCTGTCGAAGACCAAGGAACTGGAGTATGCCGGCCAGCACCTTCAGACCATCGAGATCAACAGCACCTACTACAGCACGCAAAAGCCGGCGACTTTCGCCAAATGGGCCTCGCAGGTGCCGGATGGTTTTATCTTCTCGGTCAAGGGCCATCGCTTCGTCACCAATCGGGGGGTGCTGGCGGAAGCCGGTGAATCCATCGAATTTTTCTGCAAGTCCGGAGTGGTCGAACTCGGTGACAGGCTCGGCCCGCTCGTCTGGCAATTCGCGCCGACGAAAAAATTCAACGCCGAGGATTTCGGCGCGTTCCTCGATCTTCTGCCGGAAAAGGAAGCGGGGCACGCGCTCCGCCATGCCGTGGAAGTCCGCAACCCCTCCTTCGTCGATCCGGATTTCATTGCGCTTGCCCGCAAGAAGAACGTTGCAGTGGTTTACGCCGAGCACTTCGAATATCCCGAAATCGCCGATGTGACCGCGGATTTCGTCTATGCGCGTTTGCAGAAAGGTGACGATGCAGTCGAGACAGCCTATCCGACGGAAGCCCTCGACAAATGGGCCGACCGCGCCAAGGACTGGGCAAAGGGCAACGTACCCGAGGATCTGCCGCTTGCCGCTCCCGACGAGAAGGCGCATAAGCGCCAACGCGACGTGTTTGTTTATTTCATCCATGAAGGCAAAGTGCGCGCTCCGCAGGCAGCTCAAGCACTCGCACAGCGGATCAAGCAGTAAGCCGGCACTCGCACCTCGGATTACCGCATAATTTTTATGCAGTTTGCTTATTTTTTAATCTGGACCCTCGGCCCTTTTTCGAGGTTATCGTACGTTGGAATAACGCGGCGGGGACAAATGCGCCGCCCTCTACGCCGTAACGTCGATATTTGTGACTACGCCGCCGAATTGGCATAGTTCCTGCTTTTGTTGAGGCAAGCGGGCAAGAGGCTCGTTTTGTGTACATAGGGAGATTATTCTCTGATGAAGAAAATCGAAGCCATCATCAAACCATTCAAGCTGGATGAGGTGAAAGAGGCACTGCAGGAAGTGGGGCTTCAAGGCATTACCGTTACCGAAGCAAAGGGCTTCGGCCGCCAGAAGGGCCATACGGAACTCTATCGCGGCGCCGAGTACGTCGTCGATTTCCTGCCGAAAGTGAAGGTCGAGATCGTTCTCGGCGACGATTCCGTCGAGGCCGCCATCGAGGCGATCCGCAAGGCCGCGCAAACCGGCCGCATCGGCGATGGCAAGATATTCGTCTCCAACATCGAGGAAGTCGTGCGTATCCGGACAGGCGAGTCCGGCATCGACGCAATCTAAAGCTAACTCTCCCATCTGCTGGCACGTTCGGGCCGGCAAACCCAATCATCGTCACCGAGTGAGGAAAAAACATGACCACCGCCAAAGACATCCTGAAACAGATCAAGGACAACGATGTGAAGTTCCTTGACCTTCGTTTCACCGACCCCAAGGGCAAGCTGCAGCACGTGACGATGGATATTGCAGAAGTCGATGAAGACATGTTCGCCGATGGCGTCATGTTCGACGGTTCCTCGATTGCCGGCTGGAAGGCCATCAATGAGTCCGACATGGTACTGATGCCCGACACTGACACGGTTCACATGGACCCGTTCTTCGCCCAGTCGACAATGGTCATCCTGTGCGACATCCTCGACCCGATTTCCGGCGAAGCCTATAATCGCGACCCGCGCGGCACCGCCAAGAAGGCCGAGGCCTACATGAAGGCGCAGGGCGTAGGCGACACCATCTTCGTCGGTCCGGAAGCCGAATTCTTCGTCTTTGACGACGTCAAGTACAAGGCCGATCCCTACAACACAGGGTTCAAGCTCGACTCGACCGAACTGCCGTCGAACGACGACACCGACTACGAGACCGGCAATCTCGGCCACCGCCCGCGCATCAAGGGCGGCTATTTCCCGGTCCCGCCGATCGATTCCTGTCAGGACATGCGCTCGGAAATGCTGACCGTCCTCACCGAAATGGGCGTGCGCGTTGAAAAGCACCACCACGAAGTGGCGGCTGCCCAGCACGAGCTCGGCGTCAAGTTCGATGCGCTCACCCGCAACGCCGACAAGATGCTGATCTATAAGTACGTCGTGCACCAGGTTGCCAATGCCTATGGCAAGACCGCGACCTTCATGCCGAAGCCGGTTTTCGGCGACAACGGCTCGGGCATGCACGTCCACATGTCGATCTGGAGGGACGGCAAGCCGACATTCGCCGGCAATGAATATGCCGGTCTTTCCGAGAACTGCCTGTTCTTCATCGGCGGCATCATCAAGCATGCCAAGGCAATCAACGCTTTCACCAACCCGTCGACCAACTCGTACAAGCGCCTGGTACCGGGCTACGAGGCGCCGGTTCTGCTGGCCTACTCCGCCCGCAACCGTTCGGCTTCCTGCCGCATCCCCTTCGGCTCGTCGCCGAAGTCGAAGCGCGTGGAAATCCGTTTCCCCGATCCTTCGGCCAATCCTTACCTCGCTTTCAGCGCCATGCTGATGGCTGGTCTCGACGGCATCAAGAACAAGATTCATCCCGGCCAGCCGATGGACAAGGATCTTTATGACCTGCCGGCCAAGGAACTGAAGAAGATTCCGACTGTTTGCGGCAGCCTGCGCGAGGCCCTGCAGAGCCTCGACAAGGATCGCGGCTTCCTCAAGGCCGGCGGTGTCTTCGACGACGATCAGATCGATTCTTTCATCGAACTGAAGATGGCCGAGGTCATGCGTTTCGAGATGACCCCGCATCCGGTCGAGTACGACATGTACTACTCGGTGTAAGCACCTGATATAACAACGAAAAACCCCGGCTTTCGCCGGGGTTTTTTATTGCCCTGTCTTGGACCAATCAGCTTCCGACAGCTTCCAGCATTTGGACGGCCGCTATCATTTCCCGCTCGCGAATGGCCCGGCGCTCGCTCGCTTCCGCATCTTCGCCCCAGTGCTCGATCGTCCAGTCCTCGTCCACATGAGCAAGCTTCCAGGCTTCCGCACCTGAGATTTCACCCTTGGCGACGGCCAGCGCAAGAATGGCAGAACCCGTCAGCGTCGTGATCGTGTGGAGGGCGGCGATAGCGAAGGGATCGCTGAACTGCAAGAGATGCACGCTGAAAGCGGCGAGTGCCTCGCGCGGCTGTTCGATATGCATGACACCTTCCGCGAGCATGAAGCGCGCGCCGAGGCTGGCCCCGGCCCAGTCGACCAGCGGATCCCAAAGTTCGGTCTGACGTGCCACAAGCCGCTCGGGCGAACCGGCGCGATAGCAGAGCATATCCGACGCAGCAAAGCGCAGCACATCCTCGAGCACCGCCTGCGGATCCTGCACGATCCCATCGATTGCCGTGTTGGCGATGCGCGTTGCCGGCATCCGCGCTGGATCGATTTCCTTTTCCTGCGCCGCAAACTCGTCCGCTACCAATTGCGCGGCGGCCTGTGTCGGCAGGGCCAGGTCCTGGCGCGCCGGCGTCTTGACCCTGCGACCGTCGAGTTCGACGACGAACCTGCCGTCGCACTCAGCGACCTGCGCGTCCTTGTAGAACCGCTTCGGCAGTGGCAGTTTCGACTGTATCTGGGCGCGCCGAACCGGATCGGGATCGGAAAGCCCCTCTTTCGCATCGAGGTTGAAGAGATCGTTGCGCATGTCGTTACCCATTGATGTTCAATTCGTTTCGGCGGATATAGGCGCGAGAGAATGCGCGGGCAAGCCGCTTACATCTCTTCGTCCGCATCGGCCTCGTCAAAGCCGAGCAGGTTCCAGGATTGCACCATGTGCGGCGGCAAGGGCGCTGTGACATCGATTATCCCACCCGATGGATTGGGAACGCGGATGCGCCGCGCATGAAGATGCAGGCGATTTTGAATCCCGCCCGGGAACGACCAGTTCGTATCCGCCTCGAAATACTTCGGATCCCCGATGATAGGGCAGCCGATATGGGCGGCGTGAACGCGCAACTGGTGCGTTCGTCCCGTATATGGCTCCATCTCGAGCCAAGTCAGCACCTGTCCCGCCGATTCAATGACGCGGTAGTAGGAAACGGCATGGTCGGAATCCGGCTCACCATGCTTGGCGATACGCATTCGGTCACCATCGACTGTCGCCTCCTTCACCAGCCAGGTGGTGATCTTGTCCTCGCGCTTGCGCGGCACGCCCTTCACCAATGCCCAATAGGTCTTCTTGGTGTCGCGCTCGCGGAACGCAGCGGTGAGAGCCTGCGCGGCGCCGCGGGTCCTTGCAACGACGAGAACGCCGGAGGTATCCCGGTCGAGCCGATGCACGAGACGCGGCTTTTCGCCCTTCTTGTTCCGCCAGGCTCCGAGCATGTCGTCCACATGGCGATTGACGCCGGAGCCACCCTGGACCGCGAGCCCCGCCGGCTTGTTGAACACGAATACCTTGGGGTCTTCGTATAGCAACATTTGCGACAGGACGTCGCCATCCTCACGGCCGCGTATGCTTTTGCCGGTAAGGTTGCCCTCGGCCTTTGAATCGACTGGCAAAGGCGGAATTCGCACGCTCTGACCCGCCTGCAGGCGGGTGTCCGACTTTGCCCGCGACCCGTCGACCCTGATCTGCCCCGACCGCAGCAATTTCTGCAAATGGCCGAAGCCGAGCCCCGGATAATGCACCTTGAACCATCGGTCGAGGCGCATCTCCGCCTCACCTGTATCGACTGTTTTTTGTTCTACAACTGCCATAAACCTGACCTTTCAGGCATGCGCATAACACTATGCGGCAACTGTTGCGAGCCATATTGCGAGGCTCATGCGATTACCCGCCGCACAGCGGGCAAAACGCTACCTAAACCACAAGTATAATTTCGTTCATATTACATTCAGGCGCGCTTCTTTATTTTGCAAACTCAAATGGTTGAATCTTCACGGGACGTTACGCGACGTAGAAAATTGTTCCTGCCTGGAGCTTGAAACTACGAAGACTTTCAGGTGTTGAATATTGCGGTGCACAAGAGTCTGATGCAGAGTCAAATCTGCGCGCGAGTAGCGTCCCCAAGCAAGCGGAGTGGCAAAGTGTCATTGTTAGGTATCTATTGGAAATCGCTCCAATATCTTGGCGAAGAGAAAGGCGCGACAGTATTCATCTGTGTCGTCAACATCGCCTTGGCCTTAACCATGCTGATCGAGCCTGTTCTTGTGGGCCGAGTCATCTATGCAATCTCTATGAAAGCGGACGTTTTGTTTCCGCTGACGCAGCTTGCCGCCGTCGGCCTGTTTCATATCGGCGCAAACGTACTGGTGTCCCGCGAGGCAGATCGGCTGGCGCATAGGCGCAAGCTTGCTGTGCTGACCGAATCCTATAATCGCGTCATCAGCATGCCGCTGTCCTGGCATCATCAGCGCGGCACGTCCAATTCCATGCACACGCTGTTGCGCGCCATCGAGACGCTGTTCGGCCTGTGGCTGGAATTCATGCGCACGCACCTTGCTACGATGGTCGCCCTGGTTGGCCTCATACCGCTGGCCTTGGCCCAGGATTGGCGTCTTGCTTCGGTTCTCGCTGTGCTCGGCGTCGTCTATGTCATCGTCAGCCGCGTTGTCACCGCCAAGACCAAGGATGGTCAGGCGCAGGTTGAGCGTCATCATATCAAGGCGTTCAGCCACGTCACCGACTCGATGGGCAATATTTCCGTGTTGCAGAGCTATAACCGCATAGACGAGGAGACCCGTGCGCTCCAGACCTATGCGAAGCAACTCCTCGACTCGCAGTATCCGGTCCTCAACTGGTGGGCCCTTGCCAGCGGCATCAACCGCATGGCCGCTACCATTTCGATGATCGTCGTCTTGTTTCTCGGCTCCTACTTCGTCGCCCACGGCGAGATGAATGTCGGGCAAGTCGTTGCCTTTACCGGCTTTGCCGCCCTCCTCATCGGCCGCCTCGACCAGCTGAGCGCCTTCGTCAACCAGATCTTTGCGGCACGCGCCAAGCTCGAAGACTTCTTCGAGATGGAAGCTTCGGCAGCTTATGAAGTCGAGTCCAAGTCGGCGCATGACATCGACAATGTTAAAGGCGATGTGGAGTTCGAGGATGTTTCCTTCGCCTTCGCCAATTCGACACAGGGTCTGAAGCACGTCTCCTTCAAGGCCAAGGCTGGCCAGACGGTTGCCATCGTCGGCCCGACCGGCGCCGGCAAGACGACCCTGATCAATCTCCTGCAGCGGGTTTACGATCCAAAGGAAGGCCGCATCCTCGTCGACAATATCGATACGAGGACGATCAGCCGTCGCTCGCTGCGCAATGCCATCGCGACCGTGTTCCAGGATGCCGGCATGTTCAACCGCTCGATCGAGGACAATATTCGCGTCGGCCGTCCGAAGGCGAGCGACGAAGACGTTTTGGCCGCAGCGGAAGCAGCCGATGCGAGCGATTTCATCCTCTCCAAGTCGGCGGGTTACGGCACCGTCGTCGGCGAGCGCGGTTCGCAGCTTTCCGGTGGTGAGCGCCAGCGTGTCGCCATCGCCCGCGCCATCCTTAAAGATGCGCCCATACTGGTCCTTGACGAGGCGACGAGCGCGCTCGACGTCGAGACCGAGGCCCGCGTCAAGGTTGCAGTCGACAAGCTCTGCCAGAACCGCACCACCTTCATCATCGCTCACCGTCTTTCGACGGTCCGTGATGCCGACCTCGTGCTCTTCATGGATCAGGGCGAAGTCGTCGAGAAGGGCAGCTTCGACGAGCTTGCACGCCAGAATGGCCGCTTTACCTCGTTGCTCAAGGCCGGTGGCCTGAAGCTCGACGACGATACCGCAAATGTCACGCCCTTCCCGCGCAAGCCGGAAGCCGCTTGAAAAGACTGACATGAAACGATCAAGGGCCGCTCTTCAGCGGCCCTTTTTGTATTCACTCCTCGCCGCGTTCCTTGCGCAGCTTGTTCCAATAATCGATGCGCTTGCGCAACTCCCGTTCGAACCCGCGCTCCGGCGGGTCGTAAAAGGTCTGGCGGCCAAGGGCTTCGGGGAAATAGTTCTGACCCGAAAAGGCGTCGGGCTGATCGTGGTCATAGGCATAGCCCTTGCCGTAACCCTCGCCCTTCATCAGTTTCGTCGGCGCGTTGAGGATATGCTTGGGCGGCACGAGGGAGCCATGTTGCTTGGCCGCCTGCATCGCCGCCTTATAGGCGGTGTAGATGGCGTTGGATTTCGGCGCGGTCGCCAGATAGACGCAGGCTTCAGCCAGCGCCAGTTCGCCCTCGGGTGAGCCGAGATAATCGTAGGCGTCCTTGGCTGCATTGCAGATCGCCAGCGCCTGCGGGTCCGCAAGCCCGATATCCTCGCTCGCCATCCGCACCAGCCGGCGCCCGATATAGAGCGGATCTTCCCCGGCATCGAACATACGGCAGAGATAATAGAGAGCGGCATCCGGATCGGAGCCCCGCACCGATTTGTGCAGCGCGGAGATCAGATTATAATGGCCGTCCTGCCCCTTGTCATAGACGGGCGCACGCCGCTGCACGATCTGCTGGACCCGTTCCGCATCGAAGGTTTCGCCGTCGCGTGCCGCCCGCCACACTTCCTCGGCAAGCGTTAGAATTGCCCGGCCATCGCCATCGGCCATACGCACCAGGCTGGCGCGCGCTTCCTCCGTCAGCGGAAGCTCGCGGCCCTCATGAATCTCCGCCCGCTGCATCAGGGCGGCAAGGCTTGCCTCGTCATGCGGGTGAAACACCAGGACGCGGGCACGCGACAGGAGAGCGGCGTTAAGCTCGAACGACGGGTTCTCAGTGGTCGCGCCGACAAGCACGATTGTCCCGTCCTCCATGACAGGCAGAAAGGAATCCTGTTGTGCGCGGTTGAAACGATGAATTTCGTCGACGAAGAGCAGCGTGCGCCGCCCGGACATTTTGCGCGCACGTGCCGCGTCGAAGACTTTCTTCAGGTCGGCGACGCCCGAGAATATCGCCGAAATCTGCTCGAACGCCAGATCGGTTTCATTGGCGAGGAGCCGCGCCACCGTCGTCTTGCCCGTACCCGGCGGCCCCCAGAAGATCATCGAGCCAAGCGAACCGGATTCGATCATGCGCGTCAACGCACCCTCCGGCCCGGTAAGATGTTCCTGGCCGGTTACTTCCTGCAATGTTTTCGGCCTCAAGCGATCCGCAAGCGGCCGGCTTTTGTCCAATGCCGGATCCTCGCCGACTGAAAAGAGATCCGCCATGTTTCCTTTTTCCGTATCAGCGAATGACCTGGCGGATTATGGCACCGCCGCGCTCGAAATCGAAGCGCCAAAGCGTCGGCTTCGCTGACATCGCTTTGCTGAGGTCGGAGACGCTCGCAATCTCCGCGCCGTTGACCCCGCGGACAATATCGCCGGGTTGCAAGCCGATGCGCGCCGCCGGCGTGTTTGGAAACACCTTGTCGATTGCCACACCCTCCGTATCCGATGGAAGGTCGAGGCGTGACGCGCTGCTCGGCGAGAGTTTGATCACATGCGCGCCGGACAGGGGATTGCGTCCCTGGATCAGCATCTGGTTGTCGGCAGAATCCGGCCGCGGCTTTTCTAGCGCGACGGTGACGGTCTTTTCCTTGGCGCGGCTGAGCACGTCGAACTTTACACTCTTGCCGATACCCGCCGTCGTCAGGCGATAGCCGAGACCGTCCGGATTCTCGATGCGCACGCCGTCGACGGAGAGGACGACGTCACCGACCAGCAGTCCACCCTTTTCGGCCGGGCTATCCTTGGTAACCGCAGTCACAAGCGCGCCATAGGGCTGCTTCATGCCGAGGCTCTCGGCGACATCCGGCGTCACGTTCTGGAAGGCAGCGCCGATATAGGGCCGCTCGAAGGTATCCGCGCCGCCCTTGGCCGTCTCAACAACGGCGCGTACCATATTGGAAGGAATAGCAAATCCGATACCGATCGAGCCACCTGAACGTGAGAAGATCGCCGTGTTGATGCCGATAAGCTTGCCGCTCATGTCGATGAGGGCGCCGCCGGAATTACCCGGATTGATCGCGGCGTCGGTCTGGATAAAGAAGTCGAAATCGGAAATGCCGACGCGCGTCCGCGCCTGCGCCGAGACTATGCCGCTGGTTACCGTCTGGCCGACGCCGAACGGATTGCCGATCGCGAGAACGAGGTCACCAACCTCCACCTTGTCGGAATCGGCCAGTTGAAGCGATGGCAATGCTTCGCCCGCTTCGATCTTGAGGATGGCGAGATCCGTCGATTCATCCTTCAGCAGCACCTTGGAGTCGAATTCGCGGCCGTCCGACAGCGCAACCTTCACTGTATCGGCATCGCGGATCACGTGGTTGTTGGTCACGATGATGCCGGAAGCATCGGCAATGACGCCAGAACCGAGCGCGGACTGGACGCGCGGCGGCCCATTGAACTGACCGCCGAAAAACTGCTCGAAAAATGGATCGCCTGCGAAAGGCGAGCGGCTTTGAACGGCGTGGGCGGCATAAACATTCACCACAGCGCCCGCCGTCTGCTTGACCAAAGGCGCGAAGGAAAGCTGCATGTCACTTCGCGTCGCCGGAAGCTGCCTGGTCGTGTCTGCCGCCGTCTGTGCGAAAACGGGCGCTACAGTGCCGGAAAGCAGTGCTGTGCAGAGAATGAGGGTCCGCGCCGAGGCGGCAACCTTGGAACTCATGGCGATCTCCTGAAGTGATGAATCAGTCAAACTCTCGACCAATGTGGCGCTTTTAGAGCCGAATACCAGCGAAGAAACAAAGCAAATTTGAGACGCAAGGGTGCGCTTGCCCCGCGCAAATTGCCGCTTCTGCAGATCGGCGATTTGGCGTAGAAGAAAATGCGGCCGTGACACTGGCGGTCAAAGCGAGACGAGCATGGCAAAGGGCGAGTTCCATATCTACCTTAGTCATATTGCCGGGGTTGAAGCTGTAGCTGCTTCCACGGCCCATGCCTTTCCGCGTCACTTTCACGAGCAATACGGTTTCGGCCTCATCGAGCAAGGCGCACAGAAATCCGCGAGCGGCCGCGGCATGGTGGAAGCTGGGGCCGGCAACATGATCACGGTCAATCCCGGTGAGATCCATGACGGGATGCCGATCGGCGATGCTGGGCGCAGCTGGCGCATGCTCTATTTTGATCCGTCCGTCATTGCCGAAGCCACAAGCGAGCTCGACGAGGGTCTGGATGGCGATTTTGAGTTCACGCTTCCGGTGATCGATGATGCGCGATTTGCTGTGCCGTTCGTCAGCCTGTTCAAAGCCCTTACTGCGACCGGCGACGGGAGCAGCAAGCTCCTATGCGACGAACTGCTCTTACGCCTTCTCGAGGGCATGAATCATGAGCGCACAAGGGTCCGGGACGGGCTCCCTGCCCCCGTCCTGCGCGCCAAGGCGAAGATCGATGACGATCCTGCGAGAAATATCAGCCTTGCCGATCTCGCCGACATCTGTGGTATCAGCCGCTTTCAAGTGCTTCGCGGGTTCGTCAAGGCCACGGGTCTTTCACCGCACGCCTATTTGATGCAACGCCGGCTCGACCTCGCGCGGCACCTTATCGCTCAGCGCATCGGCCTTGCGGAAGCCGCAGCGGCCAGTGGCTTCGCTGACCAGAGCCACATGACCCGCCTCTTTACTCGCAAATTCGGGGTCTCTCCGGGTGCCTACGCGGCGTCATACGCCTGACCTTGCAATCTCGTTCAAGACGCCACGTTCGGCTTGCTCCAGTATCGGTCGAGACACAAAAGGAGCACACAAGTGGGTCTCGAATTCCTCATTACATCATTCATCATCGTCGTTTCGCCGGGCACGGGCGTGGTCTATACTCTGGCAACCGGCCTTTCCCGCGGCGCCTGGGCGAGTGTCGCTGCCGCATTCGGCTGCACGATCGGCATTGTACCGCATATGGCGGCCGCAATCGGCGGGTTGGCGGCCATCCTGCACACCAGCGCCGTAGCGTTTCACACCTTCAAGTATCTGGGCGTCGCCTATCTGCTCTATATGGCGTGGAACGCGCTGCGCGAGAACGGCTCGCTCAAGATCGATGCCGATGGCGGTCAGAGTTCGATGGCGGGAATTACGCTGAAGGCGATCCTGATCAACATCCTCAACCCGAAACTGTCGATCTTCTTCCTCGCCTTCCTGCCGCAATTCGTCAGCGCGAACGAACCGCATCCGCTGCTGCGCATGCTTTGGCTGAGCAGCGTGTTCATGTTGATGACGTTCGTCGTCTTCGTGCTCTATGGGCTATTTGCTGCGTCGGTACGCAATCAGGTCATCGCCAGGCCACGCATATTGACCTGGCTGCGCCGGAGTTTTGCCGGCGCATTCGTCGTGCTGGGGATGAAGCTTGCGCTGGCCGATCGCTAGCGGGCGCTCAGCACCTTCTGGCATCCGGGCGAAAGCCGCGCCATGTTCTCCCGCAGACAGGCAATTCCCCGACCGCCACCGAGCGCTACCGATCGACAGAATGCACGGAAGTCCGGTCCGCATTCCTGCCGGGCGATCGCCATTTCCTCGCGCGGGGTGAAGGCCTTGGCAGCGGGCGCTGCCGCAGCAGGCGCGGTCGCAGCGGGCGCGGCTGTCGTCGCTCCTGCCGCGGGAGCACTTGATCCGCCGATCGCCGCAACCGCACTCTTGCAGGCAGATGAGAGCGACGAACTATGCTGTTGCAGACATGAGAGGGCGGCCTGCCCTCCAGGCTGCACGCCCGAACATTGCGCCATGAAATCGTTGCGGCAGTTGGACTTGATGGCGTTTTGCTGGGCCGCTGTCGGCTGCTGCGCATATGCGGTTCCGACAAGAAGCGTCAGCAACAGCATACCAGCCGCCGCGAACGCAGCCAACGCAGCCGCGCTGCGTTGCAAATGCCTGATTGTTACTTGAAATGCTTTCCGGCCGTCGTTCATCGAACCCTCCCTCGGAGTAGACCGAGGGCAGATTGCCGGGCGGGGTCCATCAACACAAGTACGTAAAAGGGTTACCCGGAGCCTGGCACACGAACGCGAAAGAGCCTTGCACGACGGTGGCCTGTGGTCGTTCCTACAATGATCAGTCGGGTGCGTTGAGGAGGTCTTCGATTGACGCCACGGGGACGATGATCCGTGCTGTCCGCACAAGATCACGGTCCAGCGTGATGAAGGCATCGGCCTGAAGCCGGGTCAAGGCGAGATATTCTGCCTGATAAGTGTCAGGCCAATCCAGTTGCCTGGCAATGTCCCAAGCGACGCGCTGTAGAACCCGATCACCGAGCAGACGGAGCTTCAGCGCCCGAAGATAGTCAAGTTTTGCGTTGGCGGCGTTGCGATCGATATCCCCACGTCTAACGGCTTCAAAAAGCAGCGCCAGAACTTGCGACCTTAAAAGCGTTGGCGCGACCAGCTTATGTTTCGCAGGGATTGCCGCGTCGATCTCCGCAAGATGCAAGGCTACGTCAGGGCCAATTACAAAGCGTGTCATAACCAAGGAACTCCCTGATCGGGATCATATCGCGCCCGATTTCTGCAACGTGTGGAATGTTTTTCCGACGATGCAGGTTTGACAACGCGTCGAAGCTTGTAAAGGGCTTTCCGACAGGCGCCCGCTGTAGCGTCGCCAATCTCCGTACCCATCGCGGCGATCGCCGTGCCTTCGCCGGCAGCACCTAACGCGAAAAGGGGGCACGAGGCCCCCAAATCAAACTGCCATAGCTAGCAAGCGGTGTGCTTACGCTGCTTCAGCTTCGTTGGCCTGCTCGGCAGCAACGCGAGCCAGGTCCTTGGAACCCTTGGCGCTGGTGTCGCGATCAACGAATTCGACAACTGCGAGCGGTGCATTGTCACCGGTGCGGAAGCCTGCCTTCATGATGCGGATGTAACCACCGTTGCGCTGGCCATAGCGCGGTGCAAGCGTATCGAACAGCTTGGCAACGAGCTTGGCATCGCGGATAGCCGAGATAGCCTGACGACGAGCGTGCAGGTCACCACGCTTGCCGAGCGTGACAAGCTTTTCAACGATGGGACGAATTTCCTTGGCCTTGGGCAGCGTTGTCACGATCTGCTCATGCTCGATCAACGATGCGGCCATATTGGCAAACATCGCCTTGCGGTGGCTGGCAGTCCGGTTAAGCTTGCGGCCTGAATTACCGTGGCGCATGAGCCTTCTCCTTAGTTTCTTTGTTCGGGCTCACTGCCCGGGCTTTAGACTGTCGGGCGATCTGCCCGGGTTCTTAATACTGGTCTTCGTAGCGCTTCGCGAGATCTTCGATGTTCTCCGGCGGCCACGACGGTACTTCCATGCCAAGATGGAGACCCATGGAAGCCAGAACTTCCTTGATTTCGTTCAGCGACTTGCGGCCGAAGTTCGGGGTGCGCAGCATTTCTGCTTCTGTCTTCTGAATGAGATCGCCAATGTAGACGATGTTATCATTCTTGAGGCAGTTTGCCGAACGTACCGAAAGCTCGAGTTCATCGACCTTCTTGAGAAGGGCCGGATTGAACGCAAGTTCAGTGACCTGTTCCTGCTGAACTTCCTTCTGCGGCTCGTCGAAATTGACGAAGATCGCAAGCTGGTCCTGCAGGATGCGCGCTGCATAGGCAACCGCATCTTCACCGGAGATCGAGCCATCGGTTTCGATCGAAAGGATCAGCTTGTCGTAGTCGAGAACCTGACCTTCACGGGTGTTCTCGATCTTGTACGAAACCTTGCGTACCGGCGAATAGAGGCTGTCGACCGGGATGAGCCCGATCGGCGCGTCTTCAGCGCGGTTACGGTCGGCAGGCACGTAACCCTTGCCGGTGTTGACGGTGAATTCCATCCGGATTTCAGCGCCTTCGTCGAGCGTGCAGATGACGTGTTCCGGGTTGAGGATCTCGATGTCGCCAACGGTCTGGATGTCACCAGCCGTAACGACGCCCGGGCCTTCCTTGCGCACGACCATGCGCTTCGGACCATCGCTCTCCATGTGGATTGCGATTTCCTTGATGTTGAGGACGATATCCGTGACATCCTCGCGAACGCCCGGAATCGACGAGAATTCATGCAGAACGCCGTCGATCTGTACCGCCGTCACGGCAGCGCCGCGCAGCGAGGACAAAAGCACGCGGCGCAGGGCATTGCCGAGCGTCAGGCCATAACCGCGCTCGAGCGGTTCGGCGACGACCGTTGCCTTGGTCTTCGAGCCGGAGGTCTGAAACTCGACCTTGTTCGGCTTGATAAGTTCTTGCCAGTTCTTCTGGATCATTTAGCTTTTCCCTATCCTTGCCTTTACCACCATCCAATCGTGGCATTGAGGCGTGGAAACCGCAGAGGAGCTGGAAACCCAGCTCATGCGGTCAAAATCCTGTCGCGAAGATTACACGCGGCGACGCTTGCGCGGACGGCAGCCATTGTGCGGGATCGGCGTTACGTCGCGGATCGACGTAATCGTGAAACCAGCAGCCTGGAGCGCGCGCAGAGCCGATTCACGGCCGGAACCAGGTCCGCAGACCTCGACTTCGAGCGAACGCATGCCATGTTCCTGTGCCTTCTTGGCACAATCTTCAGCGGCCATCTGTGCAGCGAAGGGGGTCGACTTGCGCGAACCCTTGAAACCCTGCGCACCTGCGGAAGACCAGGCAATCGCATTGCCCTGTGCGTCCGTGATGGTGATCATCGTATTGTTGAATGTCGAATTGACGTGGGCAACGCCCGACGAAATATTCTTGCGCTCGCGGCGGCGAACGCGCGTGGCTTCCTTGGCCATGGTAGTCCTTTCAGTTGATCTCGACGCCTCCGTATTTCCAGAGGCTCCACCGTGGTTTCATTTAAAGTGCGAAACCAGCACTGCATCTGCCAAAGGCAGAGCCGGCGCGAGCAATCGCGCCGGCATGAACTTACTTCTTCTTGCCGGCGATTGCCTTGGCAGGACCCTTGCGGGTACGCGCATTGGTATGCGTGCGCTGGCCACGAACCGGCAGCGAGCGGCGATGACGCAGACCGCGATAGCAGCCCAGATCCATCAGACGCTTGATGTTCATCGAAACTTCACGACGCAGATCACCTTCAACCTGGTAATCGCGGTCGATCGTTTCGCGAATCTGCAAAACTTCCGCATCGGTCAACTGGTTGACGCGACGCTCTGCAGGAATGCCGACCTTCTCGACGATTTCCTGCGCAAACTTTTGACCAATCCCGTGAATGTACTGAAGCGCAATTACAACGCGCTTGTTCGTCGGGATGTTGACGCCAGCGATACGTGCCACGTCTATTCTCCTTGTTGACCGGCAGAGCTGGAGTGCCAACACGGCAGCCAGATGGCGGGATGAAAACTTATATCCGGGACAAACATAAACGATCAGCCCCGAACCTGCTTTACCGGATCGGCGCCGACCGCTTCATATCCAAGCGAATTTGCGCCGTACTTGAAGGAATCGCCGCAAAAAGTCAACTCCTTCGATGAAATTATGTCAGATCTATAAATCCGACAGAATTTTTTCGATCGACGCGGTGACATCTTCCATGTCGGCCATGCCATCGACCTTCTTCAACTTGCCCTTGGCATAGTAGTAGCCAATCAACGGCGAGGTCTGCTTGTAGTATGCTTCGAGGCGCGTGCGTACCGTCTCGGCATTGTCGTCCGGCCGGCGCTTGAACTCGGTCGATCCGCACTTGTCGCAGACGCCGGCAACATGCGGCTTCTTGTTGGTGTCGTGATAACCGGTCCCGCACTTGGCGCAGGAGTATCTTCCGGAAATACGCTCGACGAGAACATTGTCGTCCACTTCAAGCTCGATCACGCAATCCAGATCGAGCCCCTTGGCCGCAAGCATGTCTTCAACCGCATCCGCCTGTACCAGCGTGCGCGGATAGCCATCGAGGATGAACCCCTTGACCGCATCCGGCTGGTCGATGCGTTCGGAGACGATCGCATTGACGATCTCGTCGGAAACGAGGTTCCCGGCATCCATGACCGCTTTGGCCTTCAGGCCAACTTCGGTTCCGGCCTTCACCGCCTCGCGCAGCATGTCGCCCGTCGAGAGCTGTGGAATCCCTAGTTTTTCTACCAAGCGCTGAGACTGAGTTCCCTTACCTGCCCCCGGTGGTCCGAGAAGTATTAATCTCATCTGTTGCGTTTCCCCCCACGGAGCTTCGACTTCTTGATCAGCCCTTCATACTGATGCGCAATCAGGTGACCCTGGATCTGTGCAACCGTATCGAGCGTCACGCTCACGACAATCAACAGCGACGTACCGCCGAGATAGAAAGGAACACCCGCCCACGAAATCAGGAATTCTGGCAGCATGCAGATGATGACAAGATAGATAGCGCCAAGAACCGTGATACGCGTCAGGACGTAATCGATATATTCAGCCGTACGCTCGCCGGGGCGAATGCCGGGAATGAAACCGGAATGCTTCTTCAACTGGTCGGCGGTGTCCTTCGGATTGAAGACGAGCGCCGTATAGAAGAAGGCAAAGAACACGATCATCGCCGCATAGAGCGCCATGTACATCGGCTGGCCATGGCCGAGCGACGACAGCACCGTCGTTGCCCATGCCGGCAGATTGTGGCTCTGCGCGAAGCCGGCGATCGTTGCAGGCAGAAGCAGCAGCGATGAGGCAAAGATCGGCGGAATGACGCCGGCGGTGTTGAGCTTCAGCGGCAGATGCGACGTGTCGCCCTGGAACATGCGGTTGCCGACCTGACGCTTCGGATACTGGATCAGCAGGCGCCGCTGTGCGCGCTCGACGAAGACGATGATGCCGATGACGGCAATCGTCAGGACGATGATCGCAAGGATGACCGTGGTCGACAGAGCGCCGGTACGGCCGAGTTCCAGCGTTCCGGAAATTGCCTGCGGCAGGTTGGCGACGATGCCCGAGAAAATGATCAGCGAAATGCCGTTACCGATACCCCGGGCAGTGATCTGTTCGCCAAGCCACATCAGGAACATGGTGCCGCCGACGAGCGTGATGACGGTCGAGAACAGGAAGAACGGACCAGGATTGGTCACAATTCCCTGGCTGCCCTGCAGGCCGACTGCGATCGCATAGGCCTGGACGGTTGCGAGCAGCACCGTGCCGTAGCGGGTATACTGGTTGATGACCTTGCGGCCCTGCTCGCCATCCTTCTTCAGCTGCTCCAGCGCCGGTACGACCGACGTCATCAGCTGCACGATGATCGAGGCGGAAATATAAGGCATGATGCCGAGGGCAAAGATCGCCATACGGGCGACGGCACCACCGGCGAACATATTGAACATCCCGAGGATGCCCTGCGCCTGGTGATTGAATGCCTGTGCGTAAGCGGCAAGATTGATGCCCGGCAGCGGAATGTAGGTACCGAGACGGTAGACCAGCAATGCGCCAAGAGTAAACCAAATGCGCTTCTTGAGCTCTTCAGCCTTCGAGAAAGCAGAGAAATTAAGATTTGACGCGAGCTGTTCTGCGGCTGAAGCCATTATAGTCTCCGGTCTGTGCCCGACGGGGCCTCGCCACCCGAACGGGAATCGGCGGCTCTACCCAGATATGTGCCCTTGATAAAAGGTACAAGCGGCGATCAGGAGATCGCCGCTCGAATAGTCAGATTTTATTCTGCAGCAGCAGGGGCTGCCGGAAGCTTGACGGTACCGCCGGCCTTCTCGATCTTTTCGATCGCAGCCTTCGAGGCGCCGGCCACTTCGAGCGTGACCGCCGTCTTGATGTCACCATCGGCCAGAAGGCGAACGCCATCCTTGGCGCGGCGGATGACGCCGGCAGCCTTGAGGGTCTCGATGGTGATCGACGCCTTCGCATCGAGCTTCTTGGCATCGATGGCAGCCTGGATACGGCCGACCGAAACGACGTTGAAGCTCTTGGCGAAGATGTTGGTGAAACCGCGCTTCGGCAAGCGGCGATAGATTGGCATCTGGCCGCCTTCGAAACCGTTGATGGCAACGCCCGAACGCGACTTCTGACCCTTCACACCGCGACCGGCAGTCTTGCCGGAACCGGAACCGATACCACGGCCAACGCGCTTGCGAGCCTTGGTGGCGCCTGTGTTTTCACTCAGTTCATTGAGTTTCATCTGAATATCTCCGGTATCAAGCCTCGTCCACGACGCGGACGAGATGTTGAACCTTGGCAATCATGCCACGCACCGAAGGCGTATCTTCAAGCGTGCTGCGGCGATGCATCTTATTGAGGCCCAGGCCGACGAGCGTTGCGCGCTGTTCAACCGGACGGCGGATAGGGCTACCGATCTGTTCGACCGTAACCGTCTTACCCTTCTTTTTCTCAACCATGACTTTGTCCTTTGTCTACAGTGGGCGGAGCCAACGGCCCCTGCCCCGCTGCGCCAGTTCCTGGCCTATTCTTCCGAACCGACCACGTCGCGGCGGCGAGCCTGCAGTGTCGAATACTTGATACCGCGCTGTGCAGCGATGTCCTTCGGATGCATCTGATGCTTGAGGGCATCAAACGTCGCGCGAACCATGTTGTAGGGGTTCGACGAACCGAGCGACTTGGCGACAACGTCCTGAACGCCGAGCGTTTCGAAGACGGCGCGCATCGGACCACCGGCGATGATGCCGGTACCTGCCGTTGCTGCACGCAGCAGAACCTTGCCGGCGCCATGACGGCCTTCGACATCGTGATGCAGCGTACGGCCCGAACGAAGCGGTACGAAGATCATCTCACGCTTGGCGGACTCGGTTGCCTTGCGGATGGCTTCCGGCACTTCGCGTGCCTTGCCATGACCGAAGCCTACGCGGCCCTTCTGGTCGCCAACGACGACGAGAGCAGCAAAACCGAAACGCCGGCCGCCCTTGACGACCTTGGCAACACGGTTGATATGGACCAGCTTGTCAACGAATTCGCTATCGCGCTCTTCGTTGCGGCCGCGATCTTCGCGGCTTCTCTTTTCCTGTGCCATGCTCCTAATTCCTTTTTCTTTTCCGGTAGCACGAATGGTTTTTTAAAGTCTGACCTTAGAAGCTAAGGCCAGCTTCGCGAGCAGCTTCGGCAAGCGCCTTCACGCGGCCGTGGTAAATATAGGCGCCACGGTCGAAGACAACTTCCTTGATGCCAGCCTTGACGGCGCGCTCGGCGACGAGCTTGCCGATGAGGGCTGCTGCATCCGAATCTGCACCGGTCTTCAGCTTGCCCTTGAGGTCAGCTTCGAGGGTAGATGCGGATGCAATCGTATGTCCACGCGCGTCATCGATGACCTGCGCATAGATATTCTTTGAAGAACGGTGGACGCTGAGCCGCGGACGGTCACCGGCAACCGCCTTGAGCTGGCGGCGAACACGCGCAGCGCGACGCTGAATGATTTCTTTCGGCGATGCCATGACACGAATTCCTTACTTCTTCTTGCCTTCTTTGCGAACGATCTTCTCGCCCGCGTACTTGACGCCCTTGCCCTTGTAGGGTTCCGGACCACGATATTCGCGGATCTCGGCAGCGACCTGGCCGACCTGCTGCTTGTCGATACCGGTCACGACGATTTCCGTCGGCTTCGGTACGGCAACAGTGATGCCGGCTGGCACTTCGTAGACCACTTCATGACTAAAGCCGAGCGACAGCTGCAGGTTCTTGCCCTGCATTGCCGCACGATAGCCGACGCCGCTGATCTCGAGACGCTTTTCGAAGCCGTCCTTAACACCCGTGAAGATGTTGACGACCATCGTGCGGCTCATGCCCCACTTCGAGCGTGCGAGCTTCGTATTGTCACGCGGATTGACGCTTACCGCGCCATCCTCGAACTTGACCACAATGTCGTCATTGGCGACGAAGGAGAGTTCCCCCTTCGGGCCCTTGGCCTTGATGGTCTGGCCGTCTACGCTGGCTGTTACGCCCTGCGGGACTGCCACGGGTTTTTTACCGATACGAGACATTTTTCAACCTGTCCGTTTCTTCCTGTTTACAGCCCACGCATTAGAATATGCGGCAGAGCAACTCGCCACCAACATTCTGTTCACGTGCCTCGTGATCCGCCATCACGCCCTTCGGCGTCGACAGGATCGAAATACCAAGGCCGTTTGCAACCTGCGGGATCGACTTGACCGAAACGTAAACGCGACGGCCGGGCTTCGAAATACGGGTAATCTCGCGAATTACCGGTACGTTCTCAAAATACTTCAGCTCGATTTCGATCTCGGACTTGCCGTTTTCGAAATCAACCTGGCTGTATCCGCGGATATAGCCTTCGGACTGAAGAACATCCAGAACGCGGGCGCGAAGCTTAGAGGCAGGGGTCGAAACCTTGCCCTTCTTGCGCATCGTCGCGTTGCGGATGCGGGTCAGCATATCGCCGAGAGGATCATTTACAGACATCTGTTTGCTCCCTTACCAGCTCGACTTCACGACGCCGGGCACCTGGCCGGACGAACCCAGCTGGCGCAATGCGATACGCGACATTTTAAGCTTGCGGTAGTAACCGCGCGGACGGCCCGAAACTTCGCAACGATTGCGGATACGGACCTTGGTGGAATTGCGTGGCAGTTCTGCCAGCTGAATGGTGGCGCGGAAGCGCTCATCCAGCGGCAGCGACTGGTTCATCACAATAGCCTTCAGGCGCGCGCGCTTTGCAGCGAAACGCTTCACCAGAAGACCACGGCGCTTGTTCTTTTCGACTGCGCTCGTCTTAGCCATTTCTAATACCTCGCTACGCTTGCCGTTACTGCCGGAAGGGGAAGTTGAAGGCGCGCAGCAATGCGCGTGCTTCATCATCCGTCTTTGCAGTCGTACAAACGATGATGTCCATGCCCCAGATCTGATCAACCTTGTCGTAGTTGATTTCCGGGAACACAATGTGCTCCTTGATGCCCATGGCGAAATTGCCACGACCGTCAAAGCTCTTTGGATTCAGACCGCGGAAATCTCGAACGCGCGGCAGCGCGATCGTGATCAGGCGATCCAGGAATTCATACATGCGCTCTTTGCGAAGGGTGACCTTCGTTCCGATCGGCATATTCTCACGAACCTTGAAGGTAGCGATCGAATTGCGCGCACGCGTAATAACCGGCTTCTGACCGGCAATCAATGCCAGATCTTCAGCTGCGACCGTTGGCTTCTTGGAGTCAGCAGTAGCTTCACCAACGCCCATGTTGAGAACAACCTTGGTGATGCGCGGGATCTGCATCTCGTTGTCATATTTGAACTGCTCGAGAAGAGCCTTGCGTACCACGTCCTGGTACTGCTTCTTCAAGCGGGGTTCGATTTTTGCATCAGCCATCGATCAGATCTCCTGAACGCTTTGCTACACGTACCTTCTTGCCGTCTTCGAGGACCTTGAAGCCAACACGGGTCGGCTTGCCATCCTTGGGGTCGGCGATCGCGAGGTTCGACAGATGGAGCGGCGCTTCTTTCGAAATGATGCCGGCTTCCTGGTTCTGTGTCTGCTTCTGGTGACGCTTGACAACATTGACGCCGCGAACGAGCGCCTGCTCATCCTTCGGCAAAACTTTGATTACTTCGCCGGTACGGCCCTTGTCCTTACCAGCCAGAACGACAACGCGGTCGCCTTTACGGATCTTCTGCATCGTCTGCTCCTTACAAAACTTCTGGAGCCAGCGAGATGATCTTCATGTGGCTTTTTGCGCGAAGTTCGCGCGGAACCGGTCCGAAGATACGTGTGCCGATAGGCTCTTTCTTGTTGTCGATCAAAACGGCTGCGTTCT
Source organism: Phyllobacterium sp. 01N428 (assembly GCF_056399405.1). NCBI lineage: Bacteria > Pseudomonadati > Pseudomonadota > Alphaproteobacteria > Hyphomicrobiales > Phyllobacteriaceae > Phyllobacterium > Phyllobacterium sp. 01N428. Next base: position 5,710 of record NZ_JBFTRH010000011.1, on the reverse strand, counting down.
TGTCGAAACGAATAACGCTACCGTCCGGGCGGCGGATGTCCTTGGCAGTGCGAACAACCACTGCCTTCATCACGTCACCTTTTTTAACGCGGCCGCGCGGAATTGCTTCCTTGATCGAAACGACAATGATGTCGCCGACCGAAGCATATTTCCGCTTCGAACCGCCCAGCACCTTGATGCACATGACACGACGTGCGCCGGAATTATCCGCCACGTCGAGGTTTGTTTGCATCTGAATCATGACTAGCCGCCTTCTTCTTGTTCAACCGGACTGGGCTTTCCTTGCCCCTCGCGATTGTTGCGTACTTACATACAGATAATTAGCTCGCCGGGGCGTCCGTTACGACAACCCAACGCTTGTCTTTCGAAATCGGCTTGGATTCCTCGATGGAAACCGCGTCGCCGACCTTGAACTGGTTATTCTCGTCATGCGCCTTGTACTTCTTCGACTGGCGCACAGTCTTCTGGAGGAGCGGGTGCGAATAGCGCCGCTCGACCTTGACCACAACGGTCTTGTCGTTTTTGTCGCTCACGACAACGCCCTGCAGAATGCGTTTAGGCATGGTTTTCTTCCTTAAGCCTTGCTCTCGACCGCTTTCTGGCGGGCGACAGTCTTGATGCGCGCAATATCACGGCGGATCTGCCGGACGCGAGCGGTTTTTTCCAACTGGCCGGTTGCCTTCTGGAAGCGCAGGTTGAACTGCTCTTTCTTCAGGGAACCCAATTCTTCATTCAACTGATCGAGGCTCATCGCCCGGACTTCTGCGGATTTCATAACATCCACCCCTTATTCTGCGATGCGCTGAATAAAGCGCGTCTTGACCGAAAGCTTGGCCGCGCCGAGACGCAGTGCCTCACGGGCAAGCTCTTCCGAAACGCCGTCGAGCTCGAACATGACGCGGCCTGGTGCGACGCGGGCTGCCCAATAATCGACCGAACCCTTGCCCTTACCCATACGGACTTCGGTAGGCTTCGATGTGACCGGAACATCCGGGAAAACCCGGATCCAAACACGACCGGCACGCTTCATGTGACGGGTAATTGCACGGCGAGCGGCTTCGATCTCACGCGCCGTAACGCGGTTCGGCTCGAGGGCCTTCAGGCCGAAAGCACCAAAATTAAGATCCGTACCGCCCTTCGACGCGCCGTGGATACGGCCCTTGAACTGCTTGCGGAACTTTGTGCGCTTAGGCTGCAGCATTGTTCTCTACTCCAAAATTCACGATCCGGAAAGACGCTAATTAAGCGTTTTCGCGGCGACGGTTCGAACCCTGATGGCTATCACCCTCGACAGCACGGCGCTCGGAAGCCATGGGATCGTGCTCAAGGATTTCGCCCTTGAAGACCCAGACCTTGACGCCGCAAATGCCATAAGCAGTGTGAGCTTCAGCAGTTCCGTAATCGATATCGGCACGAAGGGTGTGCAAAGGCACGCGGCCTTCACGGTACCATTCCATACGCGCAATTTCCGCGCCGCCGAGGCGACCCGAGCAATTGATACGAATGCCTTCAGCACCAAGACGCATGGCCGACTGAACGGCGCGCTTCATGGCACGGCGGAATGCAACGCGGCGCTCGAGCTGCTGAGCGATCGACTGGGCAACGAGCGTTGCGTCAGTCTCAGGCTTGCGGACTTCGACGATATTGAGCGCGGCATCGGCATTGGTCATTTCTGACAACTTGCGACGCAGCTTCTCGATATCGGCGCCCTTCTTGCCGATGATCAGGCCCGGACGGGCGGCATGGATCGTCACGCGGCACTTCTTGTGCGGACGCTCGATCACAACCTTGGAGATCGCAGCCTGCTTCAGTTCGTCCATCAGATACTTGCGGATCTTCAGGTCTTCATGCAGCAGCTTGCCGTATTCACCCGTATTCGCATACCAACGCGAATCCCAGGTCCGATTGATACCGAGGCGGAAGCCAACCGGATTAATCTTCTGGCCCATTATGCGGCCTCCCCTTTTTCCTGTGCTTCGCGAACGACGATCGTCAGATGCGAGAACGGCTTCTCGATCCGGCTTGCACGACCGCGACCACGAACATGGAAGCGCTTCATCACGATTGACTTGCCTACATAGGCTTCGGCGACAACCAGAGCATCAACATCCAGGTCATGGTTGTTTTCCGCGTTGGCGATAGCCGATTCGAGAGTCTTTTTCACCGTGCCTGCAATCCGCTTGCGCGAAAATTCCAGATCGGCAAGAGCGGCGTTGACCTTCTTGCCGCGGATCATTGCAGCCACCAGATTAAGCTTCTGAGGGCTGATGCGGAGCGTGCGGGCAACGGCTTTCGCCTCATTGTCCTTAAGCTGGCGCGGAGCCTTAGCCTTGCCCATCGTTATTTCCTCTTCGCCTTCTTGTCCGCGCCGTGACCGTAATAGGTCCGCGTCGGAGCGAATTCACCAAACTTGTGTCCGATCATCTCTTCGTTGACCGAAACGGGAACATGCTTGTTACCGTTGTAGACGCCGAACGTCAGACCGACGAACTGCGGCAGGATCGTGGAGCGACGGCTCCAGATCTTGATAACTTCGCTGCGACCGCCCTCACGTACCTTCTCAGCCTTCTTGAGAAGATAGCCATCGATGAACGGGCCTTTCCAAACTGAACGAGCCATTTCAGACTACCTCTCTTACTTCTTGCGCTGATGACGCGAACGAGCGATGAACTTGTCCGTCGACTTGTTGGAGCGCGTCTTCTTGCCCTTCGTGGGCTTGCCCCACGGAGAAACCGGATGACGACCACCGGACGTACGACCTTCACCACCACCGTGCGGGTGATCGACCGGGTTCATGGCGACGCCGCGAACATGCGGGCGCTTGCCCAGCCAGCGGCTGCGACCTGCCTTGCCGAGGCTGATATTGCCATGGTCCGGGTTCGAAACCGCACCGACCGTTGCAAAGCACGAGCCGTGAACGAGGCGCTGTTCACCCGAGTTCAGGCGAAGGATCGCCATGCCCTGGTCGCGGCCGACGAGCTGTGCATAGGTGCCAGCCGAACGGGCGATCTGGCCACCCTTGCCCGGCTTCATCTCCACATTGTGGATGATGGTGCCGACCGGGATTGCCGACAGGGGCATTGCATTGCCCGGCTTGACGTCGGTCTGCGCACCGGCGATGACGCTGTCGCCAACGGCCAGGCGCTGCGGCGCCAGGATATAGCTCAGCTCGCCATCTTCGTAACGGATGAGCGCGATGAATGCGGTCCGGTTCGGATCGTATTCAAGCCGTTCAACCTTGGCAGCGACGTCATGCTTGCGACGCTTGAAGTCGACGAAGCGATAGGTGCGCTTGTGCCCGCCACCCTGGTAGCGTGCAGTGACGCGACCCGTGTTGTTGCGACCACCCTTCGATACGAGACCTTCGGTCAAAGCCTTTACAGGCTTGCCCTTGTAGAGCTCCGAACGGTCCACGATCACCAGCTGACGCTGACTTGGTGTGGTTGGATTATAATTCTTGAGTGCCATTGTCTTTACTCCACTGCCCCTCAGAGACCAGTCGAAACATCGATCGACTGCCCTTCGGCGAGCGTCACGACTGCTTTCTTGACATCACTCTGGCGCCCGACGATGCCGCGGAACCGCTTCACCTTGCCTTTGCGCACAGCTGTATTGACTGCAGTGACCTTCACGCGGAACAGCGCTTCGACTGCGGCCTTGATTTCCGGCTTCGTTGCCTTGCGGGCTACGTTGAAGACGACCTGGTTGTTTTCAGAAACCAGGGTCGACTTCTCGGTGATGACCGGGCTGACGATCACGTCGTAATGGCGAAGATCAGTCATTTGAAACGCTCCTCGAGAGCTTCAACCGCTGCCTTGGAAAGCACGAGCTTGCCGCGGCGCAGGATGTCGTAAACATTGATGCCCTGGATCGGCAGGACGTCGATGTTCGGAATGTTCGAAGCAGCGCGACGGAAATTCGCATCGATCTCGGCACCGCCGATGAGAAGCGCATTTTCGAGGCCAAGCTTGGCGAACTGCGAAACAAGAACCTTGGTCTTGCCTTCGGCTGCGGCCAGATCATCGACGATGATCAGGTCGGAAGCCTTGACCTTGGCAGACAGGGCATGACGAAGCGCAAGCGCGCGGACCTTCTTCGGCAATGCATGTTCGTGGCTGTGAACAACCGGACCATGAGCCTTGCCGCCGCCGCGGAACTGCGGTGCACGTGCCGAATGGTGACGGGCGCGGCCCGTACCCTTCTGCTTGTACATCTTGGCGCCGGTGCGTGCGATTTCCGAACGGCCCTTTGCCTTGTGCGTTCCCTGCTGCTTCTTGGCGAGCTGGTAACGGACCATGCGCTGAAGGATGTCGTCGCGCGGTTCAAGGCCGAAAATCTCCTCGGAGAGTTCCACCTTGCCGGCGTCCTTGCCTTCAAGTGTTGTAATCGAAAGGTCCATTATTCGGCTCCCTCAGTTGTCTGCGCCACTTCTGCATCAGACACAGCGGCTGTCGCGTTTGCTGCCTGGCGGAGACCAGCCGGCTTCGGAGCGTTGTCCGGCAGCGCTACCTTGACGGCATCGCGTACCAGGATCCAAGCACCCTTCGAACCCGGAACCGCACCACGAACCAGAATGAGCCCGCGATCGAGATCGGTCGAAACGACTTCGATATTCTGCGTCGTCACGCGGGTCTGACCCATGTGACCGGCCATCTTCTTGCCCTTGAACACCTTGCCCGGATCCTGGCGCTGACCAGTTGAACCGTGTGCCCGGTGGGTAACGGAGTTACCGTGCGAAGCGCGGTGACCGCCGAAGTTGTGCCGCTTCATCGAACCGGCAAAACCCTTGCCGATCGAAGTACCGGTCACGTCGACCTTCTGGCCGGCAACGTAATGCTCCGCAGTGATCTCGACGCCGACATCAAGCAGATTATCGGCAGAGACGCGGAACTCCGCGACCTTGGCCTTCGGCTCGACCGAGGCAGTCGCGAAATGGCCGCGCAGGCCCTTCGTCGTATTCTTAACCTTGGCCAGACCAACACCGAGCTGAACGGCAGTGTAGCCATTCTTCTCGACTGTACGCTGAGCCACAACCTGACAATTCTCCATCCGGAGTACTGTCACCGGCACATGCTCACCTGCGTCGTTATAGACGCGAGTCATGCCCAGCTTCTGTGCAATTACACCTGAACGCATCGGTTCGTCCTTCCGTCCTCAAGCCTTACAGCTTGATCTCGACATCAACACCAGCGGAGAGATCGAGCTTCATCAGCGCGTCTACGGTCTGCGGCGTTGGGTCTACGATATCGAGAAGACGCTTATGAGTGCGCATCTCGAACTGTTCGCGGCTCTTCTTGTCGATGTGCGGCGACCGGTTAACAGTGAACTTCTCGATCCGTGTAGGAAGCGGGATCGGTCCGCGCACGTTGGCACCGGTACGCTTGGCAGTCGACACGATTTCCCGCGTCGAATCGTCAAGGATCCGATGATCAAACGCCTTGAGGCGAATGCGGATGTTTTGACCGTTCATTTCATCTTTTCCTTGTTTAGCGGAGACGCCATGTAACAGGCGCCTCTGCATAAAACCTTAATTTTACTCAATGATCGACGAGACGATGCCGGCACCAACGGTGCGGCCGCCTTCACGGATAGCGAAGCGGAGCTTCTCTTCCATGGCGATCGGCACGATCAGCGTCACATCGACTGCGATGTTGTCGCCGGGCATGACCATTTCCGTGCCTTCCGGCAGCGTCACAACACCCGTCACGTC
>NZ_JBFTRH010000010.1:0-213491 GCF_056399405.1 Phyllobacterium sp. 01N428 | reverse complement strand
GCCGTCAGCGCCGCGGCATTGGCGACCTCGCGGCCATGGCCGCTCTCCTGGTAGGCGATGTCGACGGCTTTGAGCGCATTCGGCAGCTTCAGTTCCGAGATCGCGCCGATCTCGATGCCCGGCATGTGCGCCACGCGCGTCACGATATCCGTGCCCATCTCGCCCGAACCGATCAGCCCGATGCGGATCGGCCGCCCGGCATCCGCCCGCGCCTGCATGTCTCGCGCCAGTCCCGTCAGTGCAACATTGGTGCTCATCTGATTGTCCTCCGGTTTGATGGGACCGGAATAGGACGGCAAGACGCGCTTGTCTAGGAACTGTGGAAGCGAAATTCCGTGCGTTGCCGGTAGGTTTCGCCCGGCACGAGGGTCGTGCTTGGAAAATGTGGCTGGTTGGGACTGTCAGGGAAATGCTGCGCCTCAAGACACAGCCCGGCGAACCGCCCGTAGTTTCTGCCGCCAAGACCGAGAAGGGCTGGAATCATGGCGCCGTCGTAAAACTGCAGGCCGGGCTCGCTGGTGTGAACTTGCATGGCAAGACCATTGCCGCCGGCAAGCGACGCGGCAAATCGCATGCCCTGGCTCAGGGGCTCGGAGAGGACGAAATTGTGGTCATAGGGCGTCGATCCCTCGACGCCGATGCGGCGCGGCAAGCGGAAATCGTAAGGCGAACCGGCGACCGAAGCGATCTCTCCGGTTGGAATGAGACCCGCGTCGACCGGTGTATAGGCGTCGGCGAGGATGCGCAGGCGGTGATTGCGAATGTCGTTCGTACCGTCGAGGTTGAAATAGCTGTGCTGCGCGAAATTCGCGACCGTCGGTGCATCGGCCGTCGCTTCGATATCGACGCGCAGCGTCGCGTCTTCCACGAACCGATATGTGCAGCGCACATCGAGATTGCCTGGGAAACCCTGATCGCCGTCCGGAAGGTGGAGGGTAAGGGTTACCGCACTTTCGTCGTGGTCGGCGATTTTCCAGAGACGCTGGGAAACGCCGCCGCTGCCCCCATGGAGGGTTTGGACACCTCGTTCATTGCGGTCGAGAACGATGGTCTTGCCGTCGAGCACGAAGCTGCCATTGGCGATGCGATTGGCATAACGCCCAACGAGCGCGCCGAAATAGGGTGAGCGCCCGGGGTAGGGGGTAAACTCATCGAAACCAAGCACCACGCGCTGGAGTGTGCCGTCGGCCAGCGGGACTTCCAGATCGCGGATAACGGCGCCCCAATTCAATATGCGGGCAACCGCGCCCGCTGCAGAGCGAATGGTGACTTCCGATACTGGGTCGCCCTCGAACTCACCGAAGTCTTTCGTATTTGTGACGCCACGCAAAATCAGTGTTCTCCTGCGACGGTTCGGCTGCGCGCGGCAAGCTTTGCCTGCAGCATGACGACGACGAGCAGGAAGAGCCCGCGGATCACCGACTGCCAGTAGGCCGAAAGCGAAATCCAGCCCTTGCCGTTCTCGAAATTGAGGACATTGAACAGGATGCCCAAAAGGAGCACGCCGGCAAGTGTCGCCCCGACCGAGCCGACGCCGCCAGTCAGCAACGTGCCGCCGACAACGACTGCGGCAATGGCAAAAAGCTCCCAGCCCACACCCTCGATAGGCTGCCCCGCGCCGAATTGCGAGGCCAGGATCACACCGGCAAGCCCGGCAAGCCCGCCGCTTCCGAGGTACACGAGGAACTTGATCCGGTCGGCAGGCAGACCCATAAGGCGCGTCGCGTCCTCATTGCCGCCGACGGCGAGGACGCCGCGACCCGTTCCCGTGAAGTTCAGCACGATCCAGCCGATGAAATAGGCGAGCATCGCGATCCATGCGGGAATTGGAAAACCAAGGAAATTGTCTTGTCCGATCGAGGTGAAGCCGCTGTCATAGGATACGGATACCGACTGATTGTCGGCAAGCAGCAACGCCGTACCGCTCGCGGCGAGCATCATTGCGAGTGTGGCGACAAAAGGCATTATCCGCAGACGCGTCACGAGGATCGCATTGACGAGACCGACGCAGAGGCCAGCACCGACACCAGCACCTAGTCCGATCCAGACTCCGTAGGGGCTGGCAAGCGCCGCAACGACACTGCCGAGCGCCGCAGTCGAACCGACCGAAAGATCGATGCCACCGGTCATGATGACGAAGCACATGCCGAGGGCGACGAGCGCGAACATGGAGTTGTAGCGGAGCACGCTGGTGATGTTGAAGAAGCCGAGAAAATAGTCGTAGCGCGCCCAGCCAAAGAGGACGAGCAAAAGCAACGCAACCACGACGCCATAACTTCCAAGCAGGGAGATCAATCTGGTTCTGGTCATGCGCGCCTGCCCTGTTGCTGTATCCAGACCGCGAGCACGATTATGCCAGCCTTGACGACGAGGGCCGCTGCGTCCGGCACGCCATTGGCGAGCAGCGTATAGCGCACGAGCTGGATGGTCATGGCGCCGAGAAGCGTGCCGATGATGGTTGCCTTCCCGCCGCTAAGAAGCGTTCCGCCGACCGCGACGGCCGCGATCGCATCGAGCTCCATGCCGAGCCCCACGAGGTTGGCGTCGCTCGACGAGTTGATGGCGATGACGATGAGTCCCGCTATCCCCGCGCACAGTCCGCTGATGGCGTAAACCGCCAGCTTCACCTTCGACACCGCGATGCCCGCAAGTTCCGCCGCCCGTTCATTGCCGCCAATTGCGATAATCTGCCTGCCGAAGACGGTCCGTCTCAGCACCCAGGCGGCGGCGACGACCAAAAGCGCCATGAGAACCACCTGGACAGGAATGCCGAAGATGCGGCCGAGACCGATGAACTGAAACTCCGGCACGCGGAAGGTCTGCAAGTTACCGTTGGTCAGCACCTGGGCAATGCCGCGCCCGGCGATGAAAAGCACGAGTGTCGCGACAATCGGCTGAATGCGGAACTTGGCTATTAGCCAGCCATTGAAAAGACCGAGCAGCCCGGCAATGCCGACCGAGACGATCATGGCCGCAGCAACTGCCAGGCCGACATTGTCGATCGGAACGATCTTGCCCAGGAAGATCATCGGTGCCAGCGCACCTGAAATCGCCATCAGAGAGCCGACGGAAAGATCGATACCGCCGGTCGCGATGACGAGCGTCATGCCCACCGCGACGATGACGATGGTGCAAACCTGCGTAAGGTTGACGTTGAGCGTCTGCATCGTCGCAAAATTACGGGTAAAAGCAAAATTGAAGATGAGGAGCGCGACGAGCGCAATCAGGGTACCGTAGCGCGCCATGAAATCCATGGGGACGAAGGGTCGCGAAACGCTTTGCTGCCGGGTCGTGTCGGTCAAGACAGGGCCTCCGCATTCGTTGGTGGGCTGCCATGCGCCATGGCCGACATCACCGCATCCTCCGTCGCCTCACTGCGGTCAAATGTGGCGACGCTCAAGCCTTCCCGCAGGACGAAGACCCTGTCGGCGCCCTCGGTGACTTCTTCGAGTTCGGATGAGATCATCAATACCGCGAGGCCTTCATCGGCGAGCGATTTGATCAATGACTGGATCTCGCCTTTGGCGCCGACATCGATGCCACGCGTAGGTTCGTCGAGGATGAGCAGGCGCGGGTTCATGGCGAGCCAGCGTCCAAGCAGGACCTTCTGCTGGTTGCCGCCGGAAAGTTCGCGCACTTTCTGGTCAGGTCCCGAACATTTTACGCCGAGTTGCTTGATGAAACGTTCGACGATTTCGCGCTGCGCCTTTTCGTCGATGATACCGGATTTGCTGAGTTTCGGCATCAAGGCCAGCATCATGTTTTCGGCAACGCTCATTTCAGGCACGATGCCTTCGCTCTTGCGGTCCTCGGTGCAAAATCCCATCCCTGCGGCAATGGCTTCTGCCGGGCCGCGTGGTGCGAATTTTTGCCCGTCGAGTTGCATCGTACCGGCGCGTGGCCGGTCGATGCCGAAGACAAGCCGCGCCGTCTCAGTGCGCCCCGCACCGAGGAGCCCAGCAAATCCCGCGATTTCGCCCTGCCGTACATCGAAGGAAACATCCTGGACCGTCTGATTGATTGCGAGATTTTCTGCCGACAACAGAACATTGCCGATCTTGCGTCGATCCCGCTCGCTGAAGGCGGTCGCATGCCCCTCGGCGCGGTCGATCGTGCGTCCGAGCATGGAAGAGACAAGCCCGATCTTGTCGATCTCGATCATCCGCGCAGATTTGATGGTCCGCCCATCGCGCATGATCGTGACGCGATCGCAAACTTCGTAAAGTTCATCGAGCTTGTGGCTGACGAAAATGACCGAGACGCCCTCTTGTTTCAATTGGCGGATAACGTCGAAGAGCACGCTCACCTCGCGTTCGTCGAGCGAGGAGGTTGGCTCATCCATAATGACCAGCTTGGCAGAAAAACCGATGGCGCGGGCAATGGCGACCATCTGCTGGGTCGCCGTGTTGAATTCCATCAGCGGGCGGCGCACGTCGATACGCACGTTGAATCGCTGCAGCAATGTTTCGGCTTCCTGGTGCATGCGCTTCCAGTCGAGAAAGCCGAAGCGCCGTGCTTCCCGGCCAAGACAGATGTTTTCCGTGATGGAGCGATAGGGGACCAGGTTGATCTCCTGGTAAATCGTGCTGATGCCGCTCGCCTGGGCCTGATGCGGCGAAAAGACCTCGAACGGCCGGCCGTCAAACGTCACTTCGCCGGCATCGCGGCGATGATAACCGGTCAGTACCTTGATCAGGGTTGATTTACCGGCACCGTTCTGGCCGATCAGGGCGTGAACCTCACCGCGCCCCACTTCGAATGAAGCGCCGGACAAAGCCGAAATGCCGGCAAACCGCTTGTCGATCCCCGTCATCGATAGAAGTGTACCGGTGTTCATTACCAAGCCGTTTCTGCAGAACGTGGAAAAGCTTCGACGATCAAAACAACACGTCGAAGGAGGGCCAGCGCCCTATTGAGCGCTGGCATGTTCATAAAATCAGTAGGCGGTGCTCAGCAGGTCTTTGGCGTTGCTCGCGTCATAGAACTGGTCCGGATTGATCAGCTTGGCAGGTATCTTTTCGCCGTTTGCATAGGCGACCGCCGTATCAAACGCTTTTGGACCAAACCGCGGATTGCATTCGACGACTGCCGCGATCTTGCCATCGACAACGCCCTGCACGGCTTCCTTGCCGCCATCGATCGAAAGCACGAGGATATCCTTGCCCGGCACCTTGCCCGCAGCCTCGATAGCCGAAATCGCACCAATTGCCATTTCGTCATTGTGGGCATAGACGACATTGGCGTCGGGATGGGCCTGGAGCAGAGTTTCCGCAACCTGACGGCCCTTGTCGCGAGCGAAGTCGCCGGTCTGCGAGGCTACAATCTTGAAGTCCGAGTTCTTGGCAATGACGTCGTCAAAGCCTTTCTTGCGGTCATTGGCGGGCGAGGAACCGGTGGTGCCTTCGAGTTCGATGATCGTCGTCTTGCCATTGGCATTCTTGACGAGCCAATCGGCGACGCGCTGTCCTTCCTCGATGAAGTTGGAACCGATGAAGGTAACGTAGTCTTCACCCGGCTTTGCAAGCGAGGCATCGACATTACGGTCGAGCAGAATGACCGGAATGCCGGCATTCTTGGCGGCCTTGATGGCCGGGATCAGCGGCTTTTCTTCGCGCGGGGCAAGGAAGATGAGGTCGACGCCCTGGGCGATCATCGAATTGACGTCAGCGACCTGCTTTGCGGCGGAACTTGCGGCGTCAGTGTAGACGAGCTGCCAGCCGCGCTTCTTGGCTTCGTCCTGCATGCTGGCGGTCTGAGCGAGACGCCATGGGTTGTTGCTCTCGGTCTGGGCAAAGCCAACCTTGTAGGTATCTTTCTTCTTCAGCGGCGGCGATTCCGCAAAGGCGTTGGCGGCAAACGTGGCTGCAGCAAATCCTGCGGCCGAAGTTAAAAGCAGAGTGCGGCGAGTAATGGTCATAAAAATTCCCTCCCAGAAATCTAGCGGGTCGTCCCACTAAGCGATCATCGCTGCTTATAAAAATTAGTCAATAATTATTTATATTGATTAGTCGGATCAACTGCTCCTAATATCCCCAGAGGTCCGGGGCGAGTCGATGCGCCGGGCAGGAGGGTGAACAACGCAAATGAGCGAAACAGTGGAAAAAGACCCCACTGAGAAACCCAAAAGGGCTCGCGTGACCACCCGCCGCAAGCGGGTCAGCAAACGCGTGACCATGACCGATATCGCCCGTGCAGCGGGATGTTCGCAGGCGACCGTCTCATTCGTTCTCAACAAGACTCCGGGTATCAAGCTCGCCGCCGAGACGCGCGAGCGCGTCATCGAAGCTGCTCGCACCCTCGGATATGCCGCGCCGAGCTTTGCTCACATGGAACCCGGCGAAGCGCATATTCCCCGCATTGAAGGCAAGATCGGGTTCGTGGTCGATCAGCTCGCCACGAGTCCCGAGGCGGTCGTCGCCATCGAGGGTGCGCGGCAGGCCTCATGGAACGCCGGCAATATCATCCTTGTTGCGCAGACGCTGAACGATCCGGAAATGGAGCCACGCACCATCCATGCCCTGCACGAGCAAGGCATATCGGCGCTCATCTACATGGCGATCTTCACCCGCGAGGTGGTGCTTCCCAAGGCGGTCTATGAACTCGACGTGCCGGTCATACTCTTGAACTGCTACTCGGCCGATCACGCCTTTCCCGCCGTTGTGCCGAGCGAAATTGCCGGCGGCCAGCATTCGACCCGCCACCTCATTCACCATGGCCACCGCCGCATTGGCACGATCACTGGCGAGCCGTGGATGGAAGCGGCCAAGGATCGCCTGAAAGGTTACAGGCGCGCCCTCGCCACGGCCGACATTCCCTTCGATCCGCAACTCGTCATCGAAGGCGACTGGTCGGCAAGCGCGGGCTATGCCGCGACGCGAAAACTGCTTGAGCTCGATGACAGGCCGACCGCCATTTTTTGCCAGAACGATCGCACCGCCATCGGCTGTTATGAAGCGCTGAAGGAAGCCGGCTTGCGTATTCCCGAAGATATTTCCGTCATCGGCTATGACGACGAGGAAATTTCACGGCATCTGCATCCGCAGCTTTCCACCTCGGTTCTGCCGCATCGCGCCATGGGCCGTTGGGCAATCGAGCAACTCGACAGCTATCTTCACAACCCGGCCAAGCGCTATCCGGTGACGAAGCTCGAATGTCCGCTCGTTGAGCGACTGTCGGTGACCGATTGTGCTGAGCGGAAAGCCGCATATCGCTAGGCCTCGGATTTTCTCTTCACATAGTCGCTTCGATCGATACCGTGCCGTTGCAATTTATCGTAAAACGTCTTGCGGGGTATGCCGAGCGCTTCAATTGTCGTTCGCACATCACCGTGATTTGCTGCAAGGGCATCGCGAATAAGTTTCGCCTCGTACTTTTCCATGGTCTCAGGCAAGCTTTTCGGGTTCGTCGCCTGACTGGTTTTGGCGTCGGCAATATCGTGGAGGCCAAGCGCCATCCGCTCAGCAAAATGCGCAAGTTCGCGCACATTTCCCGGCCAGTCGTGCTCCATAAGCCGTGATCGAATCGCAGTAGTAAATTCCGGCGGTTCCGATTTGAAACGAGCGGCCGCGCGGTTGAGAAAGTGCGTGAAGAGAAGCGGGATATCGTCCTTGCGCTCGCGCAAAGGCGGAATAGAGACTGTGACGACGTTCAAACGATAGAACAGGTCCTCACGAAAATTGGCGCGCTGCTCGGGACTGCCAAGATCAACCTTCGCGGCAGCGACGACCCGCAGATCGACGGAGCGGTGCTCGTTGGTTCCGAGCGGCGCAACCTCGCGCGTCTCCAGAACCCGCAGCAATTTAACCTGCGTCGCAAGCGGCATGCTTTCGATCTCGTCGAGGAACAGCGTACCGCCGCTCGCATGTTCGATACGCCCAACGCGTTTCTTCTGGGCCCCCGTAAACGCTCCCGCCTCATGGCCGAACAATTCACTTTCGATGACCGTATCGGGTAGCGCCCCGCAATTGAGCGCGACGAAATTTCCTCCCTTGCGGCGGCTCCATTCGTGCAACAGGCCGGCGGCCACGTCCTTGCCGGTACCGGTTTCGCCGGCGATTAGGACATCGACATCGGCATTGGCGACATGGCGCAACGTCTTGCGCAAATTCTGCATGACCGGGGTCTGGCCGAGCAGAGGCATCGCCTCGTCGGACGATTCGAGTGCCAGGCGCAATTGGCGGTTCTCGATCACCAGCCGCCGTTTCTCCAACGCACGCCCTATGCTCTGCACCAGGCGCTCGGCGGCAAAGGGTTTCGCGATGAAATCATAGGCTCCTTGGTGCATGGCCTCGACGGCCATTTCGATATCTCCATGTCCGGTGATGAGGATAACCGGCAGATCCGGATCGACTGCGCCCAACCGCCGGAACAGTTCGAAGCCGTCCATATGCGGCATGCGCACATCCGTGACGACGATACCAGGGAAATCCGGCGTCAGAAACCGCAGCGCGCTCATCGCATCGGCAAAGGGAGTGACATTGAAACCGGCAAGTTCCAGCGTCTGGCGGTTGGCGTTGCGCAACTCGTCATCATCATCGACAAAAGCAACCGTTGGCTGGATATCCGTCATGCGACCCTCGGCAAATGCACAGTGAACGTCGTCCCGCTCGAACTCGATACGACTTCGATACGGCCTCCATATTCGGCGACGATGTCATGACAGATGACCAGCCCAAGGCCGAGGCCGCGCTCCTTCGACGTGTTGAACGGCGTGAACATCGCCTGCATGATCGCGTCCGGAATACCGGGGCCATTGTCAGAAACGATGAGCGCAACTTCGTCTTCGTTCACCGCATAGCGCAGATTGATACGGCTTTTTGGCCCACCTTCCGTCGCCTCGAGGGCGTTCTGCATGAGGTTGATGAGTACCTGTTCGAGCCGGATGCGATTGCCGTTCACCTTGATTTCGGGAGGCGGGATGTCGGTCGTGATGTGTCCTACCGTCTGGCGAAACCGGCTACCGAGCAGAAGCATGGCACCATCGATGATGTCGCAGACGGCGATTTGACCGGTGTCGCCCGTGCCCTTGCGTGAAAACGTACGCAGTTCATCCGTAATGCTGCCGATCCGTTCGGTGAGCCCGGCAATCGATGCGAGATTTGCCTTGGCGGAATCGAACTGCGTGCGGTCAAGAAAGATCTTGGCGTTATCGGCATAGGCGCGGATCGCGGCGACAGGCTGGTTGATCTCATGAGCGACGCCGGCTGTGACCTGCCCGAGGATGGCGAGGCGGTTTGCCTGCACAAGTTCTTGCTGAACCGTTTGGAGCTTTGCTTCCGTCTTCTGCCGCTCTTCGGATTCCATGACGAGTTCCGCGTGGGCGGCGCTGAGATCGGCCGTGCGTGCGGCCACCCGGCGCTCAAGCTCGATCCGGGCGGCGTCCTGTTCGCGGGCCCGGCGCAGCGCAAGGCCCCTTCGCCGCATGACAAATGCCGCCAGTCCGGCCAACGGGGCGAGCACGAGCAGCGCGAGGGAAAGCGCGGTGCGGGTTGCCTCTGCCACAGCGGCTGTCGATGGCGTTAACAGCTGCAACGTCCAGTTAGTGGTTGGCACCGCGGCTTCGACACGCACGAACTCCGCAGTCGTTGTCGCGCCGGGCAAGCGCGCCGCCACGATATCAGGCTGGCTTTGCGGCAAAGCAGGAATGACATTAAGGGGCTCCAGCGGCGCATCGCCAAACTGGAGGCTTTCGCGCAGCGGCCGCTTCTGGTCGGCAGGAACGGGCTCGCGAGTCATGAAGCGCCATTCAGGGAAACTGGTGATCAGGACGATGCCGCGCTGGTCGGTGACGAAGGTCGGGTCGCTGTTTTTGCGCCAATCGGTTTCCAGTTCATCGAACTCGACCTTCACGACAATCACCCCGAGGAGACCGGAAGGACCGTCGATCCGCTTGGAAATATAAAGGCCAGGACGCTTGCTTATGGTTCCAAGTGCGTAGTGCTCGGCGCTACCGTTTTCCACCGCCCGCGTATAATAGGGACGGAAGCTATAATCGATGCCGACGAAACTGGTGGGTTCGCGCCAATTGCTCGCGGCGACCGCAAGGCCATTGGCATTGAGAAGGTAAATGACAGCCGCCCGGGTTCCGGGTACGAGGCTCTCAAGCCTGCCGCTAATCAGCTTGAACATGCTCTCACTGCCCGACGACAGGGCGCTGAGAACGTCACGGTCTTGCGAAAGCACCAGCGGCAGGGACCGCTGCTTTTCAAGCACGGTCCGCAAGAGGACGGCGTTAAGTTCGGCGCTGCTTTGTGCGCGAGCCCGCAGCGAGTCATAGGCACGCTCGCGACCATAGCGCGCCGCGCCCAAAAGGCACACGCCGATCAGGATCGCCGCAACGACGGCGAAAACATATTTCGCCACAGGCTTTGACTTGCCATAGGCGTCGACAGGGCCGATTTCGGAAGCGTGCTCCATTTTTCCATCTGTGCATAAATCCGCACAAATAACAATAATGTCGTGCGAAACTTCGCACGGACCCACGACAACCCATTTTTAGGTGCAAATAATATCTTTTGTTTTCAATGCTTTATTAATTTCACGAAACTGGCACGACGCTTGCAAAACAAAATCTCAAGGCATGGACCATTCCAGCCCTAACCGAGCCTCGGGAGGCTGACAGGCTTTTCTGCCAGACGCGGCTCATACCATGGAGGAAGTCATGAGTCCTGTGACAATCAACACAGCGCCGCAGCCATCGCGCGGCAAGACACCAATTTACGCCCATCTCTATTTCCAAGTCATCGTTGCCATCACAATCGGCATTCTGCTCGGCCATTTCTATCCGGAAATCGGCACGAGCATGAAGCCGCTCGGCGATGCTTTCATCAAGCTCGTCAAGATGATCATCGCTCCTGTCATTTTCCTGACGGTCTCCACCGGCATCGCCGGGATGAGCGATCTGAAGAAAGTCGGCCGCGTCGCCGGCAAGGCAATGATCTATTTCCTTACGTTCTCGACCCTTGCGCTCATCGTCGGCCTTATCGTTGCCAATCTCGTTCAGCCGGGCGCGGGCATGAATATCGATCCGGCGTCGCTCGATGCAAAGGCAGTGGCAACATATACGCAGCAGGCGCATGAACAGAGCGTCGTCGGGTTCCTCACCAATATTATCCCGACAACGATCGTCGGTGCGTTTGCCTCCGGTGACATCCTGCAGGTCTTGTTCTTCTCGGTTCTTTTCGGCGTGTCGCTGGCAATGGTTGGCGAAAGGGCAGAGCCGGTCACCAACTTCCTGCAGGCCCTTGCAGCCCCGATCTTCAAGCTGGTTGCGATCCTGATGAAGGCCGCCCCCATCGGCGCTTTTGGCGCGATGGCCTTTACAATCGGCAAATACGGCATCGGCTCGGTCGCCAATCTGATCATGCTGATCGGAACCTTCTATCTGACCTCGCTGCTCTTCGTGTTCTTCGTCCTTGGCGCCGTCGCCTGGTATAACGGCTTCTCCATTCTCGCGCTTATCCGCTATATAAAGGAAGAACTGCTACTGGTCCTCGGTACGAGCTCGTCGGAAGCGGCATTGCCGACACTGATGGCCAAGATGGAAAAGGCGGGCTGCAAGAAATCCGTCGTCGGCCTTGTCATTCCGACCGGCTATTCCTTCAATCTTGACGGCACCAACATCTACATGACCCTGGCGGCCCTGTTCATCGCCCAGGCGACCAACACACCGCTGACGCTTACCGACCAGGTGCTCCTGCTGCTCGTTGCCATGTTGAGTTCGAAAGGCGCAGCCGGCATTACCGGGGCGGGCTTCATCACCCTTGCTGCCACCCTATCGGTCGTTCCGGCGGTCCCCGTTGCCGGTATGGCACTCATCCTCGGCATAGATCGCTTCATGTCCGAGTGCCGTGCCCTCACCAATCTCGTCGGCAATGCAGTTGCCACGATCGTAGTTGCCCGCTGGGAAGGCGAGTTCGACAAGAACCAGTTTGATCTCGCCCTCAACGGCGGCTTCAGCGAAGACGAGGCACTCGTCCCCGCGGAGTAATACTTCCAGCGTCTCAAAGGGAAGGCGGGCTCAAGGGCCCGCCTTTTTCATTTGTCGGACAGTCGCTCACGCCATTCCGCGGCATAAGCCAGGAATTCTTCGCCAAGGGGCTCAACCATAACGCTTGACTGTTGAAGATCGCATGTGGCGCCAGCGAGCAAAGCGGCTCCGAGGCTGGTACCCGTCGAGCCTGGCAGCGCAATAATCTCGCGGCTGGTAAGAGAGCGCAGCGCCGAGAGGTAAACGCCGTTGCGCGAGAACGGGCCCTCCACGACAGTCGGCCCCGAAGCGCCGATCAGTCCAAGGCAGTTATGCGTCATCATGGCGGCATAGAGCGATGCTGCGGAATTTCGCTCCAAGCTACCGGAAGGTTCCCCGTTCGGCCAAACGGCTTTACGTTGCGGGAAGGGGCCGGACCCATTGACGACGCCCGGCAAAATCATCAGCCGTCTGTCCACAACATCGCGCAGCGTACCGGCATCGGGTTCGCGCTTGTCGCCTGCGGTGAGAATGTCGAATTCGCGCCCGCCCATGAACCGAGCGGAAGGCACGGCATGGCCGTTGGCATCGACATTGGCGAGCGTGTCCCGGTCAGGATCAAGGCGGTCGAGCTGCCCGCCGACGGCAAATGAAACGACCCAGGTACCGGTCGATACGACCGCAAAGGGCGATTTTCGGGTCATAAGGTGGGGAAGCAACGAAGCGTTGGAATCATGAATGCCGCAATAGACCGGGATAGTCCTGTCACTACCGATCTTACCCGCGACAGCGGGCGTCAAATTGCCGATCCGCTCAAAGGCGGAGCGAATTGGTGCCATCAGATCACGAATACCCAAGGTATCGACGAGGCTCGAATAGGCATTTGCCTGCGGATTCCACAGATCGGTATGGCAGCCGAGCGAGGTAACCTCGTTGGCGGCAATTCCCGTCAACCGCCACACCCAATATTGAGCATAGGTGAGGATGGTGCGCACCTTGGCGAAGGCTTCAGGAAACTCGGTCTTCTGAAAATGTATCTGCGCACCGACATTCAATCCTCCGGAAAGAAGCGGGGAACTGGTCTCCGCAAAGGGCGGGCGCAGCTTCCTGTAAGCGGAGCGCACGCTTTCCGGGTATTCATATTCGTAATCGATCACCGGCATGGCCAGCGCATCATCGCCGAGCAGCGCCGCCGCCGCCCCGTGTGCTGTAACGGAAATCGCATCGACACCCGGCGCCTTGACGAAACTTGCCAGTGCGCCGACAACAAAATCCCAGAGCGCATCTACATCGTAATGCGGATAGGGGCCCTCGCGGATGACGGTGTTAGCAACGCTGCGCGCGGCAATCTCGGTTCCAGTCGCGGCATCGACGACCACCACTTTGGCATTGGTCTTGCCTATATCGAGGACGGCTATGTTGTGGCGCGACGTCATGGCATATGGAACAGGCAGACAAGTTCGCTCTGCACCGGCGAGTTATCCTCATTGGTCGCCATGATGTCGGCCATATGCGCCCACCACTTCTTCATGACCGGATGATCGGGCAGACCTTGCATTCCGTGATCGCTCGGACGCGTCAAGACACCAAAGAGCGTGTTGGTTTCGCGGTCGAGATGAATCGAATAGTCGCTGACGCCCGCATCATGGAGAAGACTGACGAGTTCCGGCCAAATCGCATCGTGGCGGCGCCGATACTCGGCTTCCATGCCAGGATTGAGGTGCATCTTGAAAGCGTATTTTTCGAGTTCGCTCATGCTGGCTTCCTGCGTCCCAACCGGCGGATGATGATCGGCAGGGTAATCGTTGTGATCAGCAGCAACCCGATGAAGATCGACATGACGATGCCGGGCACATTGAGGAGCCCCAGTCCGAACGTCACGAGCCCCATGACGAAGGCTGCGATAACGACGCCGCCAATCGTTCCCGAGCCGCCGAGGATGGAGACGCCGCCGAGAACGACCATGGTGACGATCTCGAGTTCCCAGCCTTGCGCGATTGAGGGGCGTGTCGATCCGAGACGCGAGGTCAGGCAAACGGAAGCAATTCCCGCCATGAGACCCGTCAACAGGAACAGGGTGAATTTGATACGCTCGACATGTATGCCGGAGAAACGTGCCGCGAACTCGTTGTTGCCGATCGCATAGATGCGACGGCCGAAATTGGTCGCGTGCAGGACGACAGCGAAAATCACTGCAAGTACGCCAAAGAGAAAAAACTCGAAGGAAATGACCCAGAACACGTAGCCCTGGCCGAAATAGGCGAACGAAGGTGGATAGCCGCCATAGGCCTGATCACCAAGCACGATGTAGGCGATGCCGCGAAACAGGCTCATCGTGCCAATGGTTACGACAATGGACGGCAAGCGCAGTCCTGCCACGAGAATACCGTTGATGAGGCCGCAGCCGAGGCCGACGCCAATGCCGATGAGGATGAGACCGGGCGTGCCAATGCCTGCTTGCGCCGCCGCGCCCATGGCAGTAGAGGCGAGGGCGATGATTGCGGCCACCGAGAGGTCAATCTCGCCGGAAATGATCAGCAGCGCCATGGCAAAGGCGACCATTGCTTTTTCGGTGAAGTTGAAGGTCGCGTCCGACAGATTCCATGCGTTGAGGAAGTAGGGCGAGGCGAAGGCGTTGGCGATGAAGATCAGTACCGCCACCATGAAGAGGAGCGCTTCCCAGCTCGCGAACAGCCGCGTCGTCGATGTGCCGAGGCGATCGGGGATCTGTCGTCTTTCGGAAACCGCGCTCATGCTGCCACCCCTATCTCTTCAGATGCGCCGCGATCGCGCAGAATGATGCGGCCCCGGCGGCGTTCCTGGCGCGCGTTGAATATGACGGCGGCAATAATCACCGAACCCGAAATCGCCATCTGGGCGAAGGGCGATATGTCGATGACCGGCAGCGCATTCTTGATGACACCGAGAAACAGAGCGCCGAGGACCGCGCCAGCTACGGTTCCGATTCCGCCAAGGGTCGAGATTCCGCCGATGACACAAGCCGCGACCGTATCGAGTTCGAAACCGGCAGCGATATCGACATAGGCCACCGCATAGCGCGATACCCAAAGATAGGCGCAGAGCCCGGCAAGCGTGCCCGAGATCACGAAAGCATAGAACCGCGTCCGCCCGACATCGATGCCTGCATAGACTGCTGCCGTGGGGTTGCCACCGGAAGCATAGATAGCGCGTCCGAGGAATGTGCGCGACATGATGAGATACATGATGCCGACGATGACGATTGCCGTCCAACCAAGAAGTGGCAAGCCGAGAAAGAGCTGCCGCGGCGTCTGCAGGAAGGGCTCGGTCATCTGGTGAGCGTTAACCCAGGCGCCTCCGGAAAGGACGAACGCCATGCCGCGATAAATCGTCAGGGTTCCAAGCGTGACGACAATCGAGGGGATGCCCAGCTTCCAGACGAACAGACCGTTGATTGCACCAAGGACAGCGCCTATGCCGAGAGCCACAAGCACGATGGCGGCGAGCGGCAAATCGGGATGAGCCGCATTCAACATCCCGACCGCCATGCCGGTAAATGCCACATTGGCGGCGACGGAAAGGTCGATCGACTTCGTCAGGATCACCGTCATCTGCCCGAGCGCGAGAATAATCAGGATCGACGTATCGTTGAAGATGTTCGCAAGATTGGCGGGGCGGGCAAAGCCGGGTGAGCGCGTGGAAAATGCTGCGACGAGAATGGCGATGACCACAACCAGCAGCATTTCGCGATATTTGAACAACTGTCTCATCATCTCATGCATTCCCGGTTGCGGCTCGAACCAGCGTCTCGGCATTGAGGTGGTTTCGCTCGTAAATGCCCGCTGAAAGCCCTTCGCGCATGACGAGCACACGGTCGGACATGCCGAGAATTTCCGGCAGCTCAGAAGAAACCATGATGATGCTGAGGCCTTCGCCGGCGAGCTCGCTGATGAATGCGTGAACGGCCGCCTTCGACCCGATGTCGATACCCTTGGTCGGCTCATCAAGGATGAGGATCTTCGGCTGTGTCGCCAACCATTTGCCGATGACGACCTTCTGTTGGTTGCCGCCCGAGAGCGTTCCGACAGGAACAGAAAGCGCCGCGGCCCGAAGATCGAACCGTTCGGCGTATTTCCTGGCAAGCGCGAATTCCGCTGCCGCGCGCAAAAAGCCCGAGCGCGACGTGCGCGTCAGCGAAGGCAGCGATATGTTCTGGTAGATCGGCAGTTCCAAAACCGCGCCGTGACGGCCGCGCTCTTCCGGAACGTAGACGATACCAGCTTTGATCGCCTCGCCGGGAGAGCCGATCGTGATCTCTTCGCCATGAAGCCGCAGTTTGCCGCCAGACGGCCTGGTCACGCCGAACAGGGATTGGCAGATCTCAGAACGACCGGCACCCACCAGGCCATAGATACCGAAAATCTCGCCTTTCCTCAGCGTGAAGGTGATATCGCGAAATTCCGTCGGATGCGTGTAGTTCTCGACGGACAGCACCGCTTCACCGAGCGGAATCTCGACCTTGGGAAAGGCATGCTCGATGGAACGGCCAACCATCAGCCGCACGATCTCGTCCTGCCCGGTGCCGGCAAGCACGCCGCTGCCGACAGCCTTGCCGTCGCGGAACACCGCATAGTTGTCGGCGATTTCATAAACTTCGTCGAACTTGTGGCTGATGAAAAGAATCGCCTTGCCCTGTCCCTTCAGCCGCCGAACGATCTGAAACAGATCATCGACCTCCTTGCGCGACAGTGCCGCCGTCGGCTCGTCCATGATGACGATGCGAGCGTCGACGGAGAG
The DNA here is from genome assembly GCF_056399405.1 of Phyllobacterium sp. 01N428. Taxonomy (NCBI): domain Bacteria; kingdom Pseudomonadati; phylum Pseudomonadota; class Alphaproteobacteria; order Hyphomicrobiales; family Phyllobacteriaceae; genus Phyllobacterium; species Phyllobacterium sp. 01N428. The sequence goes on along the minus strand of NZ_JBFTRH010000010.1, from coordinate 196,747 downwards.
CGCCCGCGCAATCGCCACGAGATGGCGCTGTGCGATCGACAGATTTTTGAGACGGGTGCGTGGATCGATATTGCTTTCAAGCGAATGCAAGAGGGCAAGAGCCCGCGCATTGACGGCCTTCCAGTTGACGAAGCCGAGCCTGGTCTTCGGCGCGTGGCCGAGAAAGATGTTTTCGGCCACCGACAATTCGTCGAAGAGCACCGTCTCCTGATGGATCGCCGTAACGCCGAAATCGATGGCGTCCTGCGCATTGGTGAAGCTGACGGCATCGCCATCGACGCGGATCTCGCCTTCATCAGACTGGTAAATCCCGGTCAGAATTTTCACCAGAGTCGACTTGCCCGCACCATTCTCGCCGATCAGCGCCGTCACCTTCCCCGCATAGAGGGCAATGTTGACGTCGTTGAGTGCCTTGACGCCGGGGAACGACTTGGAAATGCCGCGCATTTCGAGAAGCGGCGTCTCCAGGCGTTGATCTGACATGGCAATCTGGTTCATCGAGCATTCCGAGAGTGAAGGAATGCCCGGCAGACGTGCTGCCGGGCGGGGGCGGTGTCGAAAATCAGAAGATTTTCGAGAACTGGTCGATGTTCGTTGCGTTGTAGACGAATGGATCGGCCATGGCGGCTTCGCCATTCTCGCCCACCTTGATCTTGCCCATGCGGCCGGCATCGATCTCGCTGCCGGGCGCGCCGTCCGTCTCGCCCTTGACGAGGCGATAAGCGATTTCGGTGGCTGAGTAGCCAAGATCGATCGGGTTCCAGATGGCGAATTCCTTGGTAACGCCCGACTTGATCGCGCCGGCCATTTCCGAAGGCAGGCCGAGGCCTGTGACATAGACATCGCCGATCTTTTTGGCATCAGCGACGGCCTGCGAGGCCGCAAGCACACCGACCGTTGTCGGCGCGACGATGACCTTCACGTTCGGCTGCGAGGTGAGGATGCCCTGTGCTTCGCGGTAGCTCTTGTCGGAAAGGTCATCGCCATAGACGGTGGTAACGAGGTTGAGGCCCGGGAAGTTCGGCAACTGCTTTTTCATCTCGGCAATCCAGGTGTTCTGGTTGGTCGAGGTGGTGGTTGCCGAGAGAATGGCGAAATCACCCTTGCCGTCCTTCAGATGGTTGGCGGCGAGCTGCAGGCACATCTTGCCAATGAGTTCATTGGATGACGGATTGAGGTGCATGATGCGGCCATCCTTGCCGACAGCCGAGTCCCAGGAAATAACCTTGATGCCGCGGGCCATGGCCTTCTTCAGTGCCGGCACGAGCGCATCGGGATCGTTGGCCGAGACAGCGATGGCGTTCACGTTCTGCGCGATCAAAGCGTTGATCACCTCGATCTGGCCTTCCGCCGTGGTCGAGGTCGGACCGGTATAGATGACCTCGACGCCGCCAAGTTCCTTGGCAGCTTCCTGCGCGCCCTTGTTGGCAGCTTCGAAAAAGCCATTGCCCAGCGATTTGACGACCAGCCCGATCTTTACCGTATCGGCCGCCTGCGCCTGCGTTGCGAGCATGGCAACGGCGAATGCCGATCCCAGTATGAGTTTCTTCAATAGTTTCATTGTCTGTCCTCCCAGAGTTTGAACCATGCGTTGGATAGTGACCGCTACGCCCTCAAGCGACCGAAGCGGAATTTCGTGACTTGTCCTGATTGACCTTGGCGACGATCAGCTGAATGCTCGCATCCTCCACCATCTTCCGGTCAGCATCGGTAATGCCGTCATCGGTGATGATGGTCGCCACCCGTTGCAACGGACACAGGATCAGGCTGGAACGGCGCGCAAACTTCGTCGAATCGACCAGCAGCACCAGATCGTCGACCTGGTTGATCAGCTTCTGCTCGCCCTGGATGATAAGCGCATCGGATTCCATGACGCCGAACGGACCAACGCCCTGCGCCCCCATGAACATGCGCTTTCCGTAGAAGTTGCGGGTCACGTCATTGTCGAAAGGCGACAGGATGATGCTCTGCTCGCGGTAGATGGCGCCGCCCGGCACGATCACCGAACTTTTGGAGTTCTTCACCAGATGTTCGGCAATGGCAAAAGAATTGGTCATGACCTGCAGACGTCGCGACGCGAGGAAATGCACCATCTGGAAAGTGGTGGTGCCACCATTGATGATGATGGCGTCCCCTTCCTCGCACAGCGCCACGGCCTCCCTGGCAATGGCGCGTTTCTTGTCGGCGTTTTCGGATTCCGAAACATGGAAGTGCCGGCCCGCGAGCGGCGTCAGTTGCGGCGGATGGACGGCTTCGGCACCGCCACGCACACGGCGCAGCTTACCCTTGACGTGAAGCGAAGCGATGTCACGGCGGATCGTTGCCTCCGACGCTTCCGTCAGATCGGCGATGTCCTGAATGGTGATGACCGGCTTTTCCTGAACAGCGCTCAAGATGATGCGGTGGCGCTCACGCTCGTGCATTCGTCGTCTCCTCCTGCGAAGATTTATTGCGCAAGTTTGTGATCAGTGTCAATCAACTTCAATCAAATAATTTCATATTGCACTGCACAATGATGCGAATATGATTGGATTTGATTGTTTATGATTGACAATAAAACCGGTTCTGCTCCATAGCTAAAGGAAATCGCGGTGCTGGCAAATCGAGCCAGACCGGCAATTGACCTATCGGGAGGCGAACATGGCAGACAGGGTCCAACTTCTGGAAAACCGCTGGGACGATGCAAAGGCAGCCGGGCTCGATGAGCCTGGCAAATTGCTCTATCGCTCCAATCTGCTCGGCGCCGACAAGCGCATTACCAATTACGGCGGTGGCAATACGTCGGCTAAAGTCAGCGAAAACGATCCGCTGACGGGCGCGACCATCGAAGTCCTGTGGGTCAAAGGTTCGGGCGGGGATGTCGGCACCATCAAGCTCGATGGCTTCGCGACGCTGTATATGGACAAGCTGGAATCGCTGAAGTCGATCTACGGGGGCGTCGAGGATGAAGACCGCATGGTGGGCTTCCTGCCGCACTGCACATTCAACCTGAACAGCCGCGCCGCATCGATCGACACTCCCTTGCATGGTTTTGTGCCATTCAAGCACGTCGACCATATGCATCCCGATGCGATCATCGCCATTGCCGCCTCGAAAAACTCGCGCGAACTGACGCGAGAAGTGTTCGGCGACGAGATCGGCTGGCTGCCCTGGCGCCGTCCCGGATTCCAGCTCGGTCTCGATCTCGGTGCCTATGTTGCCGCCCACCCCAATTCCAAAGGCGTCGTGCTCGAAAGCCACGGGCTTTTCACCTGGGCCGATGATGCAAAAGAATGCTACGAACTCACGCTCGATATCATCAATAAGGCAATCGTCTGGCTTGACGCAAAGTCGGAGGGTCGCAAGGCTTTCGGCGGTGAAGCCGTCGCGAGCCTCGATAAGCCAATCCGACGCGCAATTGCCGCGCGTCTGATGCCTGAGATACGCGGTAAGATCGGGGTTTCGGAGCGCAAGCTCGGCCACTTCGACGACCAGCCAGCTGTTCTCGAATTCGTCAATTCACACGATTTGCGCCCGCTTGCGGCGCTTGGAACAAGTTGCCCGGACCATTTTCTGCGCACGAAAATCCGTCCGCTGGTGCTCCAGTTCGATCCCGCCAATCCGGATGCGGATGCTGTCGTTGCTTCGCTTGACCAGGCGCTCGAAGACTACCGCACGGACTATGCGCGCTACTACAACGCCTGCAAGCATGCAAACTCGCCCGCCATGCGCGATCCCAATCCGGTGATCTTCCTTATTCCCGGCGTCGGCATGTTGTCCTTTGCCAAGGACAAGGCGACAGCACGCATCGCCGGCGAATTCTATGTCAATGCGATCAACGTGATGCGTGGCGCATCTTCTGTGTCCGAGTACCAGGGGCTTTCCGAACAGGAGGCCTTCGACATCGAATACTGGCTGCTCGAGGAAGCAAAGCTGCAGCGGATGCCCAAGCCGAAATCGCTCGCGGGTCGCGTCGCCTTCGTAACCGGAGGCGCCGGCGGCATCGGACGTGCGACGGCGGAACGCCTGCTCGGGGAGGGCGCCTGCGTGGTGCTCGCGGATATCGATCAGGAGGCGTTGAAGCTCGCCCATGACGATTTTGCCAAGCGCTATTCCGCTGATGCCGTGCGCAGCGTTCCCTTGAATGTGACTGACGAGGCCGGTGTCATAGCCAGCTATGCGGAAGCGGCCGTGGAATTCGGTGGTGTCGATATCCTGGTCTCGAATGCCGGCATAGCCTCCTCGGCTCCGATTGAGACGACCGAACTTTCGATGTGGAACCGCAATATCGACATTCTGGCGACGGGTTATTTCCTGGTCTCGCGCGAAGCTTTCAGGCTGTTCCGGCGGCAGAAGCTCGGCGGCAATGTCGTGTTTGTTGCCTCGAAGAACGGTCTTGCGGCTTCGCCGAACGCCAGTGCCTACTGCGCCGCGAAAGCCGCCGAGATACACCTTGCGCGCTGCCTCGCCCTTGAAGGCGCGGAGGCAGGAATCCGGGTCAATACCGTCAATCCCGATGCCGTGCTGCGTGGCTCGAAAATCTGGAACGGGGAATGGCGCGAGCAGCGTGCGGCTTCCTCGAACCTTCAGGTGGACGAGCTCGAAGAGCACTATCGAAAGCGCTCGCTGTTGAAGCTCAACGTGCTGCCGGAGGATATTGCCGAGGCCGTATACTTCCTTGCCTCGGACGCGGCAGCCAAATCGACGGGCAATATCATCAACGTCGATGCCGGCAACGCTCAGAGCTTTACGCGTTAAGATTGTCTCGGGAGGACATGATGGCTGAACAGAAGATATCCGGCGACCTGATCGCATCCGAGAACGAGCGGCTGCGTGCCGCCCACGAGAGCGACTACGAGGCGCTTGGCGCTCATCTGGCGCGGCGCAACATCGACATCGGCGCAGTCACGAAAGAGGTAGCGCGATTTTTCGTTGCGGTGCCCTCATGGGGCGTCGGAACCGGCGGAACCCGCTTTGCGCGCTTTCCGGGCAGCGGCGAGCCGAGGGGCATTTTCGACAAGCTCGACGATTGCGCCGTCATTCAGCAACTGACACGCGCAACCCCGACCGTGTCGCTGCATATTCCCTGGGACAAGGCTGATCCTGCGGAGCTCAAGGCGCATGCCGACGCACTCGGTCTCGGCTTCGACGCAATGAACTCGAATACGTTTTCGGATGCACCGGGACAGACGAATTCCTACAAGTACGGTTCGCTCAGCCATGTCGACGCCGCCACCCGCGCGCAGGCCGTCGAGCACAACATTGAGTGCATCGAGATCGGTAAGGCCATCGGTTCCAAGGCACTCACGGTCTGGATCGGCGACGGATCGAACTTCCCGGGACAGACCAATTTCGCGCAGTCCTTCGAGCGCTATCTCGCCGCCATGCAGGAGGTCTACAAGGCGCTGCCCGATGACTGGCGCATCTTCTCCGAGCACAAAATGTACGAGCCCGCCTTCTATTCCACGGTCGTACAGGATTGGGGCACAAACTACCTTATCGCACAGACGCTCGGACCGAAGGCGTTCTGCCTCGTCGATCTCGGCCATCATGCGCCCAACACCAATATCGAGATGATCGTTTCTCGTCTCATCCAGTTCAAGAAGCTCGGCGGCTTCCACTTCAACGATTCCAAATATGGCGATGACGATCTGGATGCCGGGTCGATCGATCCATACCGCCTCTTTCTCGTCTTCAACGAGTTGGTCGATGCCGATCATCGCGGCGTGACGGATTTTCATCCTGCGCACATGATCGACCAGTCGCACAATGTGACTGATCCGATCGAAAGCCTGATATCGAGCGCCAACGAGATCCGCCGTGCCTATGCCCAGGCCTTGCTCGTCGATCGGGAAGCTCTTGCCGGCTATCAGGACGACAACGATGCGCTCATGGCGTCCGATACGCTGAAGCGCGCCTATCGCACCGATGTGGAGCCAATTCTCGCGGAAGCGCGCCTGCGCGCGGGTGGGGCCATCGATCCGATCGCCGCCTATCGCCATAGCGGCTATCGGCAATTCGTAAGCGACAAGCGTCCCGCAAGCGTCGCGGGAAGCGGCGGCATCGTCTAGTCGATTTCCACTCTTGAGAATTACCGAGCAGCGCCCAGGCGCTGCTTTTTCCTTTTTTGAATTGACAGCCTTCTACACATTTGGTCTTATTCTACTATAAAGCATTATAATCCATTATAGTGGAATACGAAGGGAACTGTCATGAAGTCATTGAAGCTTGCGCTCCTTCTAGGTTCGGCACTTGTTGCTCTAAGCCCGTCGGCTTTCGCCCAGTCCAAGGGCGGCGTTATCAATGTTGCCACCATCGGCGAACCACCAACGCTCGATGCCATGGCCTCGACGGCCGATCTTGTCGGCATCGTCTCGCAGCACATTTTTGAAACGCTCTATACATTCGACAAGGCCTGGAACGTTACGCCGCTTCTTGCCGCGAGCCTTCCGGAAGTTTCGGCTGACGGCAAGGTCTATACGATCAAGCTGCGCTCGGGCGTGAAATTCCACGATGGCACGGATATGGATTCGGCCGATGTGGTCGCATCGCTGCAACGCTGGACGCAGATTGCGTCGCGCGGCAAGCAGACCGCCTCGATGATCACCTCGATCGAAGCTGTCGATCCCGCCACGGTCAAGATCACGCTGAATACCCCTTACGCGCCGCTGGTCTCTCTCCTCGCGTTCAACAATGCAGCGGCGATTATTCTTCCCAGCGAAAAGCAGCAGAACCCGATGACCGAACCGGTTGGCACCGGACCCTATATGCTGAAAGAGCGCAAGCCCGACCAGTATATCCAGCTGACCCGCTTTGACGGCTACAAGTCGCCCGAAGGCGACGAGAACGGCTATGGCGGCGCGCGTCATCAATATCTTGATGAAATCCGCTTCGTTCCCGTACCGGACGCGAACACGCGCGTGCAGGGCGCTCTCTCCGGCCAATTCGACTATGTCGACAGCCTGCCGGTCGAATCCTACGAACAGCTGAAAGGCCAAAAAACGACCGAGGCGGTCCTCCTCAAGCCTTTTGGCTGGCCGGTCTTCGTGATGAACACAAGTCAGGGCATCACCAAGAATCAGGATCTGCGCCTCGCTGTCCGTGATGCGCTCAGCGAAGAAGACATGTTGGCTGCCGCCTTCGGCAGTACGGACTTCTATGCGCTCAATCCGTCCATGTATCCTGATGGCTACAGCTGGAAAACCGACGCAGGAACAGAAGGCGCCTATAATGTCGCCGATCCGGAGAAGGCTGCCGAGGAGTTGAAGAAGGCCGGCTACAATGGCGAGCCGCTGCGCATTCTCACCAGCCGCCAGTATGAATTCCACTACAAGATGGCGCAGGTTGCGGCAGAATATCTGAAGGCTGCCGGATTCACCGTCGATCTTCAGGTCGTCGATTGGGCGACGCTGACGCAGCGCCGTGCCGATCCCAAGCTCTGGGATATCTATATCAGCCACAGCCCGTTCCTGCCCGAACCAGCGCTGATCGGTGCCATGTCGACGAGCGCACCGGGCAATTGGGACACGCCGGCGCGCAAGGCCGCCGTCGATGCGTTCAACTCCGAGGTCGACCCGCAAAAGCGCATCGCCCTGTGGGCCGAGGTGCAGAAGGTGATCTATGCCGAAGTACCGATCATCAAGATCGGCGATTTCAATGCGCTATCGGCGAAGTCACCGAAGCTCGAAGGTTTCACGCCTGCACCGTGGCCATATTTCTGGAACGTATCGCTCAAGCAGTAGTGCTTTGCCGGGTGCGGAAGGCGATGCGCCAACCGCGCCCGGCTGCCCAGTCCTCGTCAATTTGGGATCGATTGGCCACAGATGCTCCGTTACATTATTCAACGCTTTATCGGCATGATTGTCGTGATGTTCCTGGTGGTGACGATTGTCTTCGTCATCGTCCGCGTCACGCCGGGCGATCCCGCCGCCGTCATGCTCGGGCCTGAAGCGACCGCCGCCGATATCGCCGAGCTGCGCCAGCGCCTCGGGCTCGACCAGTCGATACCGGTGCAGTATGTGTTTTTCATCGGCAACCTTCTCAAAGGCGATCTCGGCCAGTCGATCTTTCTCAACCAACCGGTATTGCAGGCGCTCGCGCAACGGGCTGAGCCCACATTCTTCCTGACTATCTTCTCCCTGCTAATCGCCAGCGTGATTGCAATACCGATCGGCGTCTACGCGGCCTATCGGCGAGGCTCGCTGTTCGACCAGGCGGCAACGGCCCTCGCCATGCTGGCCGCCAGTATTCCGAGTTTCTGGCTCGGCCTCATTCTCATGCAGGTTTTTGCCGTGCGCTTCGGGCTGTTCCCGGTCTCCGGTTATGGCGGCCCGGGAACCTCGCTTGGCGAACGCCTGTCTTATCTGGTCCTCCCGGCCTTCGCGCTCGGCATCGTATCTTCCGCGCTCATCATGCGCTTCACCCGCGCCTCGATGCTCGACGTACTCGGCGACGATTACATTCGAACCGCTCGAGCCAAGGGCGTCGGCGAGGCCAGCGTCGTCCTGAAACACGCTTTCAAGAATGCCCTCATTCCGATCCTTACCGTTCTCGGCCTCACCGCCGCGGTGCTGATTTCCGGCGCGGTCGTGACCGAAACGGTGTTCGGACTCCCCGGCGTCGGCAGCCTTGTCGTTTCGGCAGTGCTGCGCCGCGATTACCCGGTGATCCAGGGCGCATTGCTGATTATCGCGGCGCTCTATGTTCTCATCAATTTCGCCATCGACATGCTCTATCTCGTCGTTGATCCAAGGGTGCGCTACTGATGACCGAAATCGTGTCCACCGCGCCCGTCAGCGAGCGCTCCAAATTCTTCCGCGTCCTGATCCGGCGCAAGACTGTGCTGTTCGGCATGATCGTGCTGGCCATCTTCGTGCTGCTTGCCGTTTTTGCACCCCTGATCACGCCGTTCTCGCCAAGCAAGCTTTCGATCGTCAACCGGTTGAAGCCGCCGGACATGAAGTTCCTCTTCGGAACCGACGAGTTCGGCCGCGACGTCTTCTCGCGTACGATCTACTCGGCGCGCCTCTCGCTTCTTGTCGGTTTCGCAGTGGTCGTCCTTGCCTCGCTTATCGGCGTCACGCTCGGCCTGCTCGCCGGTTTCTTCCAGAAGCTTGACGCGCCGATCACACGTCTCATCGATGCGATGATGGCGTTCCCGGATATTCTCCTTGCCATCGCGCTCGTTGCTGCGCTTGGGCCATCGCTCACGACCGTGATCGTGGCGCTCAGTATCGTCTATGCGCCGCGCCTTGCCCGTATCGTGCGGGCCTCGACCCTTGTCATTCGTGAGCTCCCCTATGTGGAAGCGGCGACATCGCTCGGGATTTCCACACGCCACATCATGACCCGGCACGTATTGCGCAATCTTCTTTCTCCCATTCTCGTGCAGGGCACATTCCTCTTCGCCAGCGCCATGCTAGCCGAAGCCGGACTTTCATTCCTCGGCCTTGGTGTCAGCCCGGAAGTACCCACCTGGGGGACGATGATTGCATCCGGCCGCCAATATATCGGCAAGGCCGACTGGATGACCCTCTTCCCCGGTATCGCGATCGTGCTCGCCGTTCTGTCGCTGCAGATGGTCGGCGACGGCTTCCGCGATCTTCTTGACCCCCGCCTCAGAAAGGATCTTTGATCATGTCTGCCTCCCCCGCAACCGATGGTCGCCTGCTTGTGACCAACGTAAAGCCGGTTGCCTTCGGACCCGGTATGCCGTCGTCCCGCATCGACATTCTTGTCGATGCCGATGGCAAGATCGCTGCATTCGGCCCCTCGCTGAATGTTCAGGACGACATTCGCCGCATTGACGGCAACGGCGCCTGGATTTCGCCGGGCTGGGTGGATCTGCATACGCATATCTGGCATGGCGGCACCGACATTTCTGTGCGTCCGCAACTGTGCGGCGCCGAGCGCGGCGTAACGACGATCGTCGATGCGGGATCGGCCGGAGAGGCCAATTTTCATGGCTTTCGCGAATATATCATCGATCCGGCGCGCGAGCGCATCAAGGCCTTCCTCAACCTCGGCTCCATCGGCCTCGTTGCCTGCAACCGCGTCAGCGAGCTTAGCGATATCCGTTCGATCGACATCGACCGCACCGTCGCCTGCGTCAACGAAAACCGCGACCATATTGTCGGCCTCAAGGTCCGCGCCAGCCACGTAATCACCGGCTCATGGGGCGTTACGCCCGTCAAGGTCGGCAAGAAGATCGCCAAGATCCTCAAGATACCGATGATGGTGCATGTGGGCGAACCGCCCGCTCTCTATGATGAGGTACTCGAGATTCTTGGACCCGGCGATATCATCACCCATTGCTTCAACGGCAAGGTCGGCAGCAGCATCATCGAGGATGAAGACCTGTTCGAACTCGCGGCGCGTTGCGCCGGGGAGGGCATCCGCCTCGACATCGGCCATGGCGGCGCATCCTTCTCGTTCCGGGTCGCGGAAGTGGCGATACAGCGCGGTCTTCTGCCCTTCTCGATCTCGACGGACATACATCTGCGCAGCCTCAACTTTGCCGTCTGGGATCTGGCGACGACCATGTCCAAGCTTTTGAACGTCGGCATGCCCTTCGACAAGGTCGTCGAGGCCGTGACACTTTCGCCCGCCTCGGCCATTGGACTGCCTACCGAAAACCTGCTTTCCGTCGGCACCCGCGCCGATTTCACCATCTTCGAACTCGACGACTCCGATCTCACCGTCATCGACTCCATGGGTTACGAAGCGAGGCTCGAAAAGCTCTTCGAACCGCGCTGGGCGGTGCTCGGCAACGAATTGGTCAAGGCAGGTCGTTACCAGCCGGCCAAACCTGAAACTTCGGGTGCGATAGCGCCCTATTCTTACCGCTGAGGAACACGTCTTGAGCACAACACCCAGCCCGGCAGTCAGCGCCGGCAAATCACCCTACGATCGTTTGAAGGCGCTCGGGCTGACCCTGCCGCCTGCGCCAAGCCCGATCGCCAATTTCGTCACCCATATCCAGGAGGGTAACATGCTCTACCTGTCCGGGCAGGGACCGCGCGAGAACGATGGCCATCTTCACACCGGCAAGGTCGGCGGCAATGTTTCGGTCGAGGAGGCATACGAGCATGCCCGCCTCACCGGCATCAATCTCCTTGCGGTCATGCATTCGGCGCTGGGAGATCTCGGGCGGGTCAAGCGGGTCGTCAAGCTGCTGGGAATGGTCAATGCCGTTCCCGACTTCGCCGATCATCCTTCGGTCATCAACGGCTGCTCGGACCTTTTCATCAATGTCTTCGGGGAAGCGGGCAACCATGCGCGCTCGGCAGTGGGCTTCGGCTCGCTCCCGGGCAACATAACCGTCGAGATCGAGGCGATCGTCGCACTCAAAAACTGAACGCCAGGAACCTACGAATGACTGCGCCAGCCCATTACAGTTTCGATCCGCTCCGCCGAGGCCTTCACCTCGTTGGTATAGCGTTCGGGGTTGTCGCTGACCTTCTGTTCCGGCAGAACGATGGAAATCGTGGCGATGCATGCGCCCTTGTCGTCGCAGATCGGCGCGGCAACGCAAGCAACCGCATAATCGGACTCTCCGGCCTGGATGGAAAGCCGCGCGTCGAGCGCCTGTCTGGCGGACGCCGAAAGTACAGCTGGGTCAATGACGGCGCGGCCCGTCGGCGAGGACTTGGCGCAATGCTCGAAAAGGTCGAGGCGCTCGGCTTCCGGCAGATGCCCTACGAGCAGGCGTCCCGACGCCGTCCAGTTGAGTGGAACGCGCGTGCCGACGCGGGACGTCACCTGAAAATGACCCGGCCCGTCGGCCATGGCAAGGACCAACATATGGTCGCCATCGCGTCCGCACACTTGCACCGTCTCGCCGGATATGCGGCTGAGATTGTGCATTTCGTGGTTGGCGACGTTGAGAAAATCCAGCGAGCGAGCATAGGCAAGACCGTAGTGATAAAGCCGCGCGCCAAGCCACACCGAACTGTCGCTATTGCGCGACAGCATGTTCTTTTCGACAAGGTCATCGACGATCACATAGACCGTGGAGAGCGGTGCTCCAATTGCCTTAGCGATCGCGTAGACACCCGCCGGGCTGCCGGTCTCGTAAAGATAATCGATGACTTGCAAGGCACGGTCGATGCCGCTCACACGCGAGCGACGCGCTTTCGCGCTGTCTTCCTTCGCGATGCCGCCGGTGCTCTCCATGTCTGAAATCTTTGCGTCCACGCCACACTCCGGACCGTTCGAGTCATTCAACGAATTATTACATTATAAAGGCATAGCTGCCAAGCCGGTGGAATACTTGCTGGCCGGCACTTCAAGGAGAAGACCATGACAGACCAACACTCACCGTCCGATATACGCGAATCCCTCGGGCTGCGCCGCGTCATCAACGTCTCCGGCACGATGACCTCGCTTGGCGCTTCGATCGTCGTGCCGCAAGCAATCGCGGCCATGAGTTCCATACTGCCGCAATTCGTCGAAATCAACGACCTGCACCGCATGGCAAGTCCCGTCATCGCCCGTCTGACAGGCGGCGAGGCCGGATTCGTTACGGCTTCCTGTTCCGCCGGCATTACCCTGGCGGTTGCCGCAACAATGACCGGACCTGATCTCGCCGCGATCGAGCGCCTCCCTGATACAACCGGCCTCAAGAATGAGGTCATAATTCAGACCGGCCATGTAGTAAGTTACGGGGCTCCAGTCGATCAGGCGATCAAGCTTGCGGGCGCCAAGGCCGTACTGGTTGGCCAGGCTACGTCCTGTTACCCCTATCATCTGGAAGGGGCAATCAATGAGCGTACGGCTGCGGCCGTCTTTGTTGTCTCGCACCATACCGTTCAGTACGGCCTCGTTGCGCTGAAGAAATTCGCTGAAATATGCCACGCCCGCGGGGTGCCGGTGATTGTTGATGCGGCATCGGAATATGACCTCAGGATTTTCCTCGCCGAAGGCGCCGACATCACGATCTATTCCTCGCACAAGTTCCTCGGCGGCCCTACGGGAGGCATTGTTGCCGGGCGCAAGGATCTCGTGCGCAGTGCGTTCCTGCAGAACATGGGCGTTGGACGGGGCATGAAGCTTGGCAAGGAAAGCATTCTCGGCACGATCGTAGCGCTCGAAGCCTGGGAGAAGCGCGACCATGCCGGCATTCGCGAGAAGGAAACCGGCTACCTCCACCTCTGGAAGCAGACCCTGACCGGAAAGCCGGGCGTTACCGCGGAGATCGAAGCTGATCCGACCCATAACCCGCTGGATCGCCTGCGGGTTACCATCGATCCGCGCGAGGCGCATATCACCGCCTGGGACTTCGCCGACGCATTGGCGAAAGGTGAGCGGCCGATCATCGTCCGCGATCACGAGGCCGAGCACGGGTACTTCTACATGGACCCGTGCAACCTCCATCCGGGCGAAGAAAGGATCGTGGCCGGCCGCCTCGAAGAGGAACTGCGGAAAGCGAGGGCGTCCAACGAGATCATCGCAACCCCGTTCGAAGAGCGCTACGCCCGTCGCATCGCCGGCCTCATGCGCTGGCCGGATTGATTGAGAGGACCGCTTATGGAAAAGCCCATCGCCCCCGTTCTTTCCGTCTCGAACCTTACCACGTCCTTCCTCGGCGATGGTCAATGGCGACCGGTCGTGCGCAACGTCTCCTTCGACGTAGCGCCGGGGGAGACGGTGGCGATTGTCGGCGAATCCGGCTCCGGCAAGAGCGTCACGTCGCTCTCGATCATGCGGCTTCTGCAAAAAGACAAAAGCCGCATCGAAGGCAAGATCATGCTGGATGGCAAGGACATTCTCGCCTTGCCGGAGAGACAGATGCGGTGCGTGCGCGGCAATGACGTTGCCATGATCTTCCAGGAGCCGATGACCAGCCTAAACCCGCTTTTCACGGTCGGCCGCCAGATCAGCGAAGCCTTGCTGTGTCATCGCAATATCTCGCGGGCAGAGGCAAAGGCCGAGACGATCCGGCTCTTGGAAAAGGTTCGCATACCCGCGGCTGCTTCGCGCTTCGACGAATATCCGCATCGCTTTTCGGGCGGCATGCGGCAGCGCGTGATGATCGCGATGGCTCTCGCCAGCAAACCGAAGCTGCTGATTGCCGATGAGCCGACGACGGCACTCGACGTGACGATCCAGGGACAGATCCTCGATCTCATCAAACTTCTGCAGGAGGAGGAAGGCACCTCCGTCCTCTTCATCACCCACGACATGGGTGTCGTGGCGGAAATCGCCGACCGCACGGTCGTCATGTATAATGGCGAGGCGGTCGAAACCGGCAACACCGGCGAAATCTTCGCGAACCCGCAGCATCCCTATACGCGTTCGCTGCTTTCCGCCGTGCCGGTTCTCGGCTCGATGAAAGGGCACGCGCGGCCGCTGCGCTTCCCGGTGGTCGATCGCGCGACTGGCACATCGGATACGCCAGTCGAGACCGCCGATACGGTGCAGGCCGACAAGCCGCCGCTGCTTGAGGTCCGCAACCTGACGACGCGCTTCAATATTCACTCCGGGATGTTCGGCCAGTTGGAGGGCCGGGTGCACGCGGTTGAAAACCTCTCCTTCACCCTGCAGCCCGGAGAGACACTCTCGCTTGTCGGCGAGTCTGGCTGCGGCAAATCAACGACCGGCCGCTCGATCATGCGCCTCGTTCAGCCGCAGAGCGGCGAGGTGCTGCTCAATGGTCAGAATGTCCTCGCCATGGATCCGAAGCAGATGCGCGACATGCGCCGCACCATGCAGATGATCTTCCAGGATCCGTTCGCCAGCCTTAATCCACGCATGACCGTCGGCGCCGCCATTGCCGAACCCTATCTCGAGCACAGGCTTGGAACCCGCGCACAGGCCCGCAACCGGGTCGCCGATCTCCTCGAACGTGTCGGGCTCAAGGCGGATATGGCCGGACGCTATCCGCATGAGTTCTCCGGCGGTCAACGCCAGCGTGTCTGCATTGCCCGTGCGTTGGCACTCGATCCGAAGCTTATCGTTGCGGACGAATCCGTTTCGGCCCTCGACGTTTCCATCAAGGCGCAGGTCATCAACCTGCTCCTCGACCTACAGGCCAGCCTCAACCTCGCCTATCTCTTCATTTCGCATGACATCGCGGTTGTCGAGCGCGTCAGCCATCGCATTGCTGTCATGTATCTCGGGGAAATCGTGGAGATCGGTCCGCGGGCAGCGATTTTCGAGAACCCGCAGCATCCCTATACGAAGAAGCTGATTTCGGCCGTTCCGGTGCCTGATCCCGCGCGTCGCGGCGTCAGGCGCCCGGTTTCCGACGACGAAATCAAAAGCCCGGTGCGCGCCCCGGACTTCGTCGTTCCGTCGCGCCAATATGCGGAAGTCTCAAGCGGACATCTAGTGCAGATGTAGGAGAGGCCGCGGCAAGTTCGCCGCGGCTCCCAACCTATACGCTTATTGTGCTTTCTTCTGCGAGCCGACGAGTTCGTCCCACTTGCGGAACGCCAAGACCATCTGGTCCGGCTTCAGCGGCAGTTCGATTGGGTTGTTGGCAATGAGGTCGGCGTATTCAGGCCTGCCAAACTCCTTGATGACATCCTGGCTGTGCTGCGGCGCCATGCTGATCGGCACGTTCTTCACGGCCGGGCCGGGATAGAGATAGCCTTCATCATAGGCATAGGCCTGCGCCTTGGGGGTGAGCAGGAAGGCCATCAAATCAAGCACGACAGCGACCTTGTCGTTCGCGATGCCGTTCGGCATGCACATGAAGAACGCATCCGACACCCAATGGAAGCCCTTCAGCGTACCGATCTTCGCCGTCTCAGGCACAATGCCGAGGGCGCGGGGATTGATGTCCCATCCGGTCGTGCTGATGATGATGTCGCGCGAACCCTCGCCGAATTCCTTCATGGTCGCGCCGGTACCGGCCGGATAATAATCGATATACTGGCCGATCTCGGTGAGATAGGCCCAGGTCTTTTCCCAGCCATTGACCGGATCGTGCGGATCCTTGTCGCCGAGGAGATAGGGCAGGCCCATCATGAAGGTCCGGCCCGGTCCGGAATTGGTCGGACGCGCATACATGAAGCGGCCAGGGTTGGCCTTGGCATAGGCGAGGAGTTCCTCGGCGGTCGTCGGCACCTGCTTGACGCGCTCGGGATCGTATTCGATCAGTGGCCCCGACGGGTAGTAATTGACGACCACACCGAAACCCTGGCCTTGCGCCTTGTGTAGCGCGAGTGCCGCCGGTTCGTAGCTCTCTTCGAGGCCGGGGAGCTTGTCGGCAAAATCCGGCAGGATTTTCATCCAGGTTTCGTTGGCGAGGCCTGCCGCCAACCCATCGCTGCCCGTCAGCACGATGTCGATGTCAACGCTCTTTGCCGCCTGCTGCGCCTTCAGCTTGCCGGCAAGTTCCGTTACCGGCGCCTTGGTAAAGACGATGCGGGAGGCCCGTTCAGGATAGGTCTTGGCATATTCCTCGAAGGCCGGCTGCATCAGGGCGAGTGCGCCGCCGACATCCATGACGGTGATCAGGACAGGAGCGGCGGGCAGTGCAGGCGCCGCCGCCCATGCGCCTGTGATGCCGCCTACTGCGGATACGGCGATACCGCCGAGTACCGTACGGCGGTTGATGCGAGTAAAATTATTTGTCATGTCAAATTCCCCTTTGTTTTATCGCGTTCAGTTGAAAGTCCGTTCTTCGCCGCCGAGCCGGACACGGCGTATGTTCATTGCGTCCGTCCATTCGATTTCCGCGGCAGGCAAGGTGATACCCCGCGCGCCGAGCACAGGCGCGAGCGCATCGACAAGCCGGCGGGATGCCATTTCCACGGCCTGCTCGAAGGTGGTGATGTTCCAGTGAACAAGGTTGCGCACCGCCTCGTCGAGGCAAAGCGCTGATCCGGCAAGTCCGGCGAGCCCGGCCAGTCCGACGCTGCCGTCAGCCGAGCGGCGGATGCGCATGCCGGCAAAGTCATAGTCGCCGGGTTCGGCTGCGGCAGCTGCCGTCGCGTCAGTGACCAACGCCGACCGCTTGAAACCCTTGGCGCGGATGAGCGCCTTCAGCGCCAGAGGCGGAACGTGAATGCCATCGGCGATGAATGTTGCGAGCAGCCGATCGTCGGCAAGCTGCGCGAAGAGCGGATTGGCAAGCTTCGGCAGAACCTGCGGCAGGCCGTTGCCTAGATGGGTGGAAAGGCGCGCGCCGGCAGCGACGGCCGCATCGACACCTTCAAAATCGAGCGCGGAATGGCCAATCGACACAAGCCTGTCCTGCGCAGCCATGGCTTCGATAAATCCGATCCCATTGCCGACTTCCGGAGCGACGGTGACGAGTAAAATCGGCCGTTTCAGCTTTTTCTCAAGGTCGAGGACGAGCGCCGGATCGGCTGCGGTCATGGCGCTAGCCGGATGGCACCCCGAAAATCCGTCAGCGGGGTTGAGAAAAGGCCCCTCCAGATGGTAGCCCGGACACATCAGCGGACCGAGACGACTTTCCGCAACGCTCCGGTCCAGGGCGGCGAAGCGGGCTTCGAGTTCCGCCGGGGTGGCTGTAATGATCGTCGGAAGACAGGTCGTCACCCCGCTCGCCAGCATCGCTTCGAGCGCCCGGTCCAGGGCCTCAGCGGTCAGGCCAGCGTCGTTGAAATCGACGCCGGCATAGCCATTGACCTGGATATCGACGAGGCCGGCCGTGATCATGCGAGAAGCGACGCCGAGGCGGGATCGAGCAAGAGCACGACGTTGGGATGTTCCTGGACGATCGAGGCGGGATGGCGCGGATCCACCTCTCCTTCGATCGCATCCTTCACTGCCTGCGCCTTGCGCGCATCGGGCACCGAGAGGACGATGAACTTGCTCTTCATGATCTGCCGGATGCTCATTGAAACCGCCTGCTCGGGAACCGCCGCGAGATCAGGAAACCAGCCTTCGCCGAACTGCTGCTGGCGGCAGGCTTCGTCAAGGGTCACGACGATATAGGGCTCTTCGGTTTCGAAATCGGCCGGAGGATCGTTGAACGCGAGATGACAGTTTTCGCCGATCCCGGCAAAACATACATCTATCTCGTGCTCGCTGATAAGCTTGCTGATCCGCTCTGCTTCCGCCTGCGCATCATTCTCGGCCTCGATCGGATAAAACGTCACCTTGCCTGCAAGCGGCTCGACAAAGCGTTCGTTCAGATATTTGCGGAAACTTGCCGGATGGCCGATGTCCATGCCGACATATTCATCAAGGTGAAAAGCCGTCACTTTCGACCAGTCTATGTCCTTGGCCGCAACGAGATTGCGCAGGACCTCGAACTGGCTCGCGCCCGTAGCAACGATAATCGACGCCTTGCCTTTCTCCGCGATCGCCCTTCCAATGGCTTCAGCGCCAAGATCGGCAGCAGCAGCGCCCAGCGCCTCCTTGTCGTTCAAAATGCGTATATCCACCATCAATTTTCCGTTCATCTGCTTGTGCTTTATCGGGCTGCGGGCAATGTAACCACAGCTGCCCCTGGCATCGCAAGCATTTTCGAATAATACTATTCAAAAATAAGGATCAGGTTTTTCCGGCATGATTTTGACGATTGACGAGACCCGCTATGAGGATGCCCACCAGCGCGATTGCGCGCGGGTTGCGGCCTTGCTTTCAGATGGAGAATCGCATTCGCGTCCGAATGTGAGCGAAGCGTTGCAAATGACGTCGACGACGACATCGCGTGTCGTCGCGGACCTCCTGGAGCGCGGTCTCGTCATCGGCGAAGCAGGCGAAAAGAGCGGACGCGGCCGGCCTGCGATCCAGATCGCCCTGAACCATTCACGCCTGGGCGCGACGGTCATTCTCATGAGCAGCCGGTCTCTGCTCGGCGTATTGGTCGACCTGAGTGGCCGCGTGATCGGGCGCTGCACTGCCGACGTGCCCGAAAGCGCCGACAATGAGACGATGGCTGCGAGGATGCGCGGGCTTATAAACTCTCTGATGAAGGATTTGCCGGCGGGCATGAGCCACATGGGAACCTCGGTGTCGATCTCCGGTGTCGTGAACGTGCGTGACCGCAAATGGCTGATCACATCACGCTGGCCCCATGTCCGCGATCTTGACCTTGCTGCCGCTCTAGCGCCGGTTACGCCTGTGGTCTTCGTCTGCCGTCATCTCGATGCCGAATTGACGGCGCGGACCATGCAGGACGGTGCGCAGGGCCGGGACAGCACGCTCCTCTTGCACTGGGGCTGGGGCATAGGACTTGCGTATAGCGTTGAAGGCGAGCCTTTCATGTCGGCGAGCAATCCCTTTGGCGAAATCGGCCACTGGCGCTTCAATATGCTCGATCAGCGCCAATGTGGCTGCGGCAACCATGGCTGCCTCGAAACGGCTGCGGCGCTCTGGGCCCTCTTGCCGCAACTGCGAGCAAGCTGGCCCGAGCTTTCGGAGGATGAGGAGCGGGTAGCCGGACAATTGACCAGCCTCGATGTCGCTGAACGACCGGAGATTGCGACGGCAATCCATCTCATGGCTCGATCGCTTGGCAATGTTTGCCGCCTGCTGTTCCCGAGGCGCGTGATTGTCACCGGCCCTTTCGTCGGCAATGCCGAACTCTGGCACGCTTTTTCAGATGCGTTTCACGCGGAGGGCATCATGGACGGCCTCGCGCTTCCCGTTCTGGTTGCTGACCGGTCCAGTGAGGAATACGCTATCCTCGGTGCGGTTCGACCTTTGCTCAATCTTGGGCTTGAGACATTCATCCGATCGTGAGATGAGAACCGCCATAACGGATGTACGCATGAAGCGGGAATAATCATGACCAAGCCATTTATCGACCATTTGTCACACGAACTCGCCCAGTTGAAGGAGACCGGCCTCTACAAGAGCGAGCGCGTCATCGTCTCCAAGCAGGCAGGCGAAATCGAGATTTCTACGGGCGCAAAAGTCTTGAACTTCTGCGCCAATAACTATCTCGGCCTCGCCGACAATGAGGAACTCGCCTCTGCCGCAAAATCGGCACTCGACCGCTACGGCTACGGCATGGCGTCAGTGCGCTTCATCTGCGGCACACAGGAAGAGCACAAGCAGCTTGAAGCGCGCATCTCCTCTTTCCTCGGCCTTGAGGATACGATCCTCTATTCGAGCTGCTTCGATGCCAATGGCGGAATGTTCGAAACCCTGCTTGGCGAAGAAGACGCGATCATTTCCGATGCGCTCAATCATGCATCGATCATCGACGGGGTGCGTCTCTCCAAGGCCAAGCGCTTCCGTTACGCCAATAACGACATGGCCGCGCTCGAAGAAGAATTGAAGAAGGCCGAAGGCAGCCGTTTCAAGCTCATCGCCACCGACGGCGTGTTTTCGATGGACGGCATCATTGCCAACCTGCAGGGTGTTTGCGATCTCGCAGAAAAATATGGTGCGATGGTCATGGTCGATGACAGCCATGCGGTCGGCTTTGTCGGCAAAAATGGCCGCGGTTCGGCCGAACATTGCGGTGTGGAGGGACGTGTGGACATCATTACCGGCACGCTCGGCAAGGCGCTCGGCGGCGCGTCGGGCGGCTATACGTCCGCCAAGGCGGAAGTAGTCGACTGGCTGCGCCAACGCTCGCGTCCGTACCTTTTCTCCAACACGCTGGCGCCGGTCATCGCTGCTGCCTCGCTCAAGGTTTTCGACCTCATCGACAATGGCGCGCACCTTCGCGCCCGGCTGATAGCCAACGCGCAACATTTCCGTCGCGACATGTCGAAGCTCGGCTTCACCCTCGCCGGTGCCGATCACCCGATCATTCCCGTGATGCTGGGCGAAGCGACGCTCGCGCAGGAAATGGCGGCGCGGATGCTGGAGAAGGGCGTTTATGTCATCGGTTTCGCCTTCCCGGTGGTACCGCGCGGCCAGGCTCGCATCAGGACGCAGATGTCTGCCGCTCACACCACGCAAGACGTCGCCCGGGCGATCGAGGTTTTCGCCGAAGTCGGGCGTGATCTCGGCATCATCAAATAGGAAAACACCATGTCGAACATGATGAAGGCACTGGTCAAGGCGAAGGCGGAGCCTGGCATCTGGATGGAACGCGTGCCTGTTCCGGAACCCGGGCCGAATGACGTGCTCATCAAGGTCAGGAAGTCCGCCATCTGCGGGACCGATGTGCATATCTATAATTGGGATAAGTGGGCGCAGGCGACGATCCCCGTTCCCATGGTCGTCGGGCACGAATTCAGCGGTGAGATCGCCGAGATCGGCTCGGCCGTGACCAAATACACGGTCGGCCAGCGCGTTTCCGGCGAAGGTCATATCGTGTGCGGAACGTGCCGCAATTGCCGCGCGGGCAGGGGACACCTTTGCCGCAACACGCTCGGCGTCGGTGTTCACCGTCCGGGATCGTTCGGCGAGTATCTCTGCATTCCAGAGGCCAATGTCGTGCCCATACCGGACGACGTTCCGGATGAAATCGCCGCGATCTTCGATCCGTTCGGCAATGCCGTTCACACCGCGCTATCCTTTGACCTTGTCGGTGAAGACGTGCTGGTAACCGGGGCGGGCCCGATCGGCATCATGGGCGCGCTGGTGGCAAAGCGCTCCGGTGCCCGCAAGGTGGTGATCACCGATATCAATCCTTCGCGCCTCGCACTGGCACAGAAGCTCGGCATCGATTACGTCGTCGATGCCTCCAAGCAGAACCTGGCGGACGTTATGCGCGAGATCGGCATGACCGAAGGATTCGATGTCGGCCTCGAAATGTCGGGAGCGGCACCCGCCTTCCGCGACATGATCGACAAGATGAACAATGGCGGCAAGATCGCAATTCTCGGCATTGCTCCGACAGGGTTCGAAATCGATTGGAACAAGGTGATCTTCAAGATGCTCAATCTGAAGGGCATCTATGGCCGCGAAATGTTCGAGACCTGGTACAAGATGATTGCCTTTGTGCAGGGCGGCCTTGACCTCTCGCCCATCATCACGCATCGCCTGCCAATCGACGATTTCCAGGAAGGCTTCGACGCCATGCGATCCGGGAGCTCCGGCAAGGTCGTGCTGGACTGGAAATAACCAATTTGCACGACTCTTTTCAATAATGATGGGACGCCGACGGCGTCCCATCATTCATTTTCATGGCCAGAGGACCATCGCTCGATAAAATCATCGAGTTACTTTTCGTACATCAAAGCAGCGAACGGAATTAACCCGCCGGGGTGATGCCCTCGGAGACCAAAAACAGGTATTTTGTTGGCAATGCTGTGGGGCACCTTCGCGAAAGCAGCCCACGCGGCAATGGGGACCAACGAACATGGCTGCGACCAAATACAGATTTCATCTGGATTCGCCAGCATTGTGCCTGATGCTGTTTGCAACCCTGCTATTGCTTGTCGCAATGCTTCCAGCAGCACCAGCCTTGGCTGCAGCGCCCGAGTTCCGGGAAACGCCGTGCTGGTTTGCCTTGCCCAAGGACCGGGACATGCGCTGTGGGCATCTGCTGGTCCCCGAAAACCGCAGCAAGGCCGATAGCGCCACCATAGAACTTGCAGTGGTGATCTTCGAACCGGACCGCGTTCGCCATGAGCCGGTCGTTTACCTCAATGGCGGGCCCGGACAGGCTGCACGCATCGACACGCGCGAGGATATCGACGATTGGTGGAGCTTCATCGACAACGGCGACTGGCTGCGCGGACGGCGGCTTGTCGTTGTGGACCAGCGCGGCGTCGGTCTTTCGAAGCCGTCGCTGAGCTGTGCCGAGCATTACAGCCCGAAGGTCTGGGGCGGCATCATGTCCCGCCCGGAGGAGATCATCGATTTCGACGGTGCGCAGAAGAACGAGGTCAAAGCCTGCCGCGACGCGCTTCAGGCCAGGCACATCGACCTTTCCGCCTATAACACCGCCGAGAACGCAGCCGATATCCATGACTTGCGCAGCGCTCTCAATATCGACAAATGGGTCGTCTTCGGCATTTCCTACGGTACGAAACTTGCCTTACAGGTTCTTGAAGATCATCCAGAGAACCTCGTTGCAGTGGTCCTCGATTCCACGCTGCCGCTCGACGTCGACTATGTCGACCAGGACGCCGCCAACTTTGACGGGGTCCTGAAGAAGCTCGAGAAGGACTGCGCGGCGCGCCAGGAATGCGGATCTGATGGCACAAGCCTTAGAACGATGATCACCGAAATCGTGCAGCAACTCGACGCCCAGCCCGTGCTTCTGCGCCTCAAGGCGGCGGGAGAACCCAGCGCATTCACGCGCGTATCGGGCAACGACTTCCTCGAGGTCCTGTTCAACCAGTTTTATGATCGCGACTCGATCGAACTCCTGCCGCAGCTGATCAAGGACACGGCCAACCAGAACTATGGTCCGCTGGCGGAAATGATCGGCCTGAGCGGCGACGACGGCGACGCCTTTGCTGACGGCATGCATCTTTCCATCGTTTGCAATGACGGTGTCTCGGCGGCGGCGTCCTTTGCAGCGTTTCCGCTTCTCGACCGCTGGGCGCAGAACAATTTCTACAGCTGGGCCTGCCCACTATGGCCCACCGCCACGCCGAAGAGAGCTTATAAATCACTGGCCCAGAACAAGGTGCCGGTCTTGCTGCTCGCCGGCGATTACGATCCCGCAACACCGACAAGCTGGGCAGAGCGCGTCATCAGGACAACCGGCCATAGTCAATTGGTGCTCTTCCGCGGCGTCGGCCATGATGTGCTTGATACGACCGAATGCGGCGGGGAGGTGGTTGCCGACTTCCTCGACAATCCCAATGCGAAAGTCAGTACACCCTGTATTGGCGATATGACCGAACCGCAATTCGGGCCGCCCGACGATAAGCCCTCGGTGCTGCTGACCGGATCGGCCCAGCCTGCGATGTTGCACAGATAACGGCATTTGCCAGCCATCTTTCCATTCGCATCCCGAATGTCTAGGCTGTTTTTTACAAACACGCTGGACAGGGACGCGGCCGCTTGCAATTTCTCACCGATGGAACAGCCTTCCTCGAACCCTACATCCGGCAATATGGCCTCTACGCCATCTTCGTCATTATTTATCTGGAATCGTTCGGCGCGCCACTTCCAGGCGAAAGTGCGCTGGTGGCTGCTGCGCTTCTCGCAACGCGCGGCGACTTTGCCATAATTGAACTCTTCCTGGCCGTCTGGGTCGCTGCCGTTATCGGCGACAGTACCGGATATGCCATTGGTCATTTCGGCGGTCGTCCCTTGCTCCGTCGCTATGGCTGGATCGTGCGTCTCACGCCAGAGCGGCAACGATCCCTGGAAGAGCTTTTTGAAAAGCGCGGTCCGATCATTGTCTTCGGCGCCCGCTTCGTCGTTATCCTGCGCCAGTTGAACGGGCTTGTGGCCGGTTCGGTCGGCATGCATTTCGGACGCTTTCTAATCGCCAATGCGCTTGGCGGCCTGCTTTGGGCGAGCGTGTGGACCTTCGGACCTTATTTTCTCGGCGATGCCTTCATGCAATGGCGCCATTGGGTCGGTTGGGCTTGAAGCGCCGGCAAAAGTAGTATATTTATAGAAAAATATACTAGATGGAGAGTGCCGTGCGAGTTACCTATATGACAAGCGCTTCCTTCAATCAGAATCCAAGCAGGGCCAAGAAGGAAGCCAATGAGAGGCCCGTGGTCATAACAGACCATGGGGAGGCGAGCTATGTGCTCCTGCGCTACAGCGAATTCGAAGCAAACTGGAGCAAGCCCAGAACCCTCTACGAAGCGCTTCGCGATCCGGATGCTCCTAAGACCAAGGAATTCGATCCGGAACGAATAGATTTCGATCGCAGGACGCCCAACTTCTGATGGCATTGCTGCTCGATACCAATGTGATTTCGGCAGCAAGGCGGCCGGACAAGCAAGACCGCGCCTTCCAGCAATTCCTGCAGGAATTCGACGTTGCAACTGCGTACCTTTCTGCGATCACGATCATGGAGATCAAATTCGGTATTGAACGGGAAAAGCGGAACGACCCGGCCTTTGCCGCCGATCTCGAGCGCTGGCTGGATGGGATCGTATTGCCAAGCTTCGCAGGCCGTATCCTCCCGTTCGACCTCGATGTCGCCATGCGCGCAGGCACGCTTGCAACTGCGGGAAAACGCCCGTCAGCCGACGCAATGATTGCTGCGACGGCCCTCGAACATGGACTGCGGATTGCCACTCGCAATATTGCGGACTTCACGCCATTCGAGGTCGCATGCTTCGATCCATGGAAGCACGAAGCATCCAAGGCACCTTGAGCGCCAATAGCGCCCTTGCTTTCCCTCTGACAGCCATTCGTGCTATTTCATTTGGTCAGGCCGACTATTTTGTTGTCAGAACAGGAAGCAAGCCATGTGCCGCAACATCAAGACACTTTTCAATTTCGATCCTCCGGCAACACAGGACGAAATCGACGCATCCGCACTGCAATTCGTGCGCAAGCTCTCCGGCTTCAACAAGCCGTCGCAGGCGAATGCCGAAGCATTTGACCGTGCAGTGGCGGAGGTATCCGCTTCTGCGCGTCGCTTGCTGGCGTCACTCCACACACACGCGCCGGCACGTGACCGGGAGGTCGAGGCTGAAAAATTGCGCGAACGTTCGCGTGCTCGATTCGCCTAGGGAAAGCCGCCGACCGCACTCAAAATGGGAGGGACCGGTATGCACAAGTGGACTCTTGTTTCAGCGGTTCTCGCCCTTGGTGCGTTCAGTGCGGGGCCGGTGTTGGCGCAAACCTGCGAGCGGGCTACGGCTACCTATGAGGCTGCAGTCGACGACTATCTGGGCGCAAAGTTCGCCCTCGACAGGGCTACCCAGCTTCTTGCTTCTGCGCGCTATGCAAGCATTGTCGGAAAGATGAAGATCAACATCGCATTGCAGGAGACCGATGTTGCGCGCGCACTGCCTGGCTACATTGCATCGCTCGGCCCGACGTACGCGGCGATCGATTCTATCGATGCGGCATGTTCCACCGACGTGCTGGCAACACAGCATCGGCTGCCCGCGCAATTCAAGCAGAGGATCGATGACGACCTCGCTTCGTTGCTGCAAGGCGGCGTCGACAAGCTTGCAAACGATCAGATGGCGGATACCAAGAGCATGTTCGATAGTACGAACAAGAAATAGGCGCTCGCCGCCACCGCCCTCTTAAGGATTCGCCGCATTTGCGCAAGATAGCTTCAGACGTCCGGGTGGACGTCAAATCGTTCATCATCGCGAACATGGAGGTGCGTCGGGCGCCGCACGTTCCGGAACTAGACCTGTACAGGGCGCATTCTGGAAGCGGACTCGGACGGCTCGTCGATTCTGAGAACGACCCGCCACCCTATTGGGCCTATCACTGGGCGGGCGGGACTGTCATTGCCCGCCATATTCTAGATCATCCGGAGGTAGTCTCGGGGTTGCGTGTCCTCGACCTCGGATCAGGCTCAGGCATTGTCGGCATCGCCGCAGCAAAGGCTGGCGCAGGGAAGGTCATCGCCGCCGACACCGATCCAAACGCGCTTGTCGCGACGCAGCTTAATGCTCTCATCAATGGCGTAAACATTGAACCGATGAATGGCGACGTCACGATTGGTGACCCGCCCGGTGTCGACCTGATCCTTGTAGGCGATCTTTTCTATGATGAAGCAACGGCAGCGCGGGTTACCGGGTTTCTGCTTCGCTGCGCCGCTGCCGGAATGCAAATTCTCATTGGCGATCCCGGCCGCTTCTATTTGCCCCGCGCGCACCTGCGCCTTATCGCTGAGTACCTTGTCAGCGACTTCGCCGACGCCGAAGGTCGTGCCGTGAAGCCAAGCTCGGTCTATGCCTTCCTAGCGGGCACAATTTAATATTGACTGTTCAACTCATGTTTACTAATCCGTCGGGGCATGACAACCCAAAATAGCAACGCTGCCCTGATCGGCGGCACCACATTCCACGATGTCTTATCGGCAGAGAACGGGGCAACGTACCGCGTTTTCATCTATCGCCCGCATGGCGATGCGCCCACGGAAGGCTGGCCGGTTATCTACATGACCGACGGCAATGCCGTGATCGGGACCGCGGTCGATGTGATACGTGCCCAGGCCGATTATCCGGGCGGCACAAATGTTGCGCCAGGGGTGATCGTGACGATCGGTTACCCGGTCGATGCCGCATATGATCCCTTGCGCCGCTCATGGGACCTCGGCGTGCCGCCCGGCAAGACCTATCCACCCTTCTATGAAAATACGCCGCCTGTTAAGACCGGAGGCGCCGAGGAGTTCATCACGTTCATCGAAGGTCAGATCAAGCCGATGGTCGAAGCGACCGTTCCGATCGATCGGAAGCGTCAGGCGTTGTTCGGGCATTCTTTTGGCGGCCTCTTTGTGCTCTACAGCCTGTACACACGTCCCTCTGCGTTCACCACCTGGATTGCGGCCAGCCCTTCGATCTATTGGGAAGACCGCGCGATCGAACAATTCTATCCGGCATTCGCGGCGGCACCCGAC
The DNA here is from genome assembly GCF_056399405.1 of Phyllobacterium sp. 01N428. Taxonomy (NCBI): domain Bacteria; kingdom Pseudomonadati; phylum Pseudomonadota; class Alphaproteobacteria; order Hyphomicrobiales; family Phyllobacteriaceae; genus Phyllobacterium; species Phyllobacterium sp. 01N428. The sequence continues at coordinate 169,431 of NZ_JBFTRH010000010.1, read as the reverse complement.
ACCAACGCTGGCGCCGCGCTGTATCTTTCCTGCGGCGCGTACGAGACCGAGAACCTGGCGCCGTTCCAGATCGGCGCCCCCGACGAGGCGGAGCGCCTTGCACAAAAGAAGGTTACGCTCAACGATGTGTTGGCGATCGAAATGCGGGATCGCCTGAACAATTTGCCGGGCCGTCCGATCAGCGCCTCGTTCGAGCTTTACTCGGGTGAAACCCACATGTCGGTGCTGCCCGTGGCGGTCAATCGCGCCATTCAGCACGCCTTTGCCATCCGCAAGGTCCAATCCGACTAGCGCGCTGGCCGCCTCGATGCGGGCGTCGTGAAATCGAGCGAGGTCGAGCCGCCTCGTCCCGCGTGTAACATCAAAGTCACACCCTTGATTGCAACCACGAGGTGCGCACGGGAAAACCACACGCACAGCTTGACTCATATAATATGACAAATGTAGTCATGTTTGAACATGAGTACGGCACTCATGAAACTTCCAGCAATGTCAATGGATTATACATGGGGTGGGTTATGCGCGTTCACGGAACCGATAGGCGGGCTTTCAATTCGGTAGCGCCAAAGCGATTGACGTTCCTGTTGATGTCGACAGCGGTTGCCAGTCTGATGATGGCCGGCGTCGCGCGCTCCCAGGACGCAGGCAACATCCAGCTGAATACGATCGTCATCGATGGCGACAGCAACCCAGTCGGTCCTGATAAGGGCTATATCGCAAAAAACACCCTGACTGGCTCGAAAACCGACGTGCCGATCCGCGAGATTCCGCAATCGATTTCCGTCGTTACGCGCGAGCAGATGGATGACCGCATCGTCGACCGCGTCGAAGACGCCATCGCCTATACGTCGGGCGTTACGGCATCGCCCTGGGGGGTCGACGAGCGCTTCGATCAGTTTCTGATCCGCGGCTTTGACGTTGGTACCTATGCCGTATTCCGCGATGGTCTGCCGCAAAAAGCCATCGACTTTTCCGGTTTCAAATCCGAACCCTATGGAATGGAGCGGGTCGAAGTCCTCAAGGGACCGTCATCGGTTCTCTACGGAGAAAATGATGTGGCCGGCCTCGTCAACCTGGTGACTAAGCGGCCGACAACCGACCCGTTCTACAGCGCCTATGCCGGCTATGGATCATTCAACACCTATGAACTCGGGATCGACGCCGGTGGACCGCTCGATAAGGAAGGCGTCTGGACCTATCGCTTGACAGGCCTGCTGCGCGACGGCGAACTGGAGACCGATTTCTCCCAGAACGATCGCGTGTACATCGCCCCAGCAATTACCTGGTCGCCCAGCGCCGACACGTCGCTGACAGCCCTTGCCAACTACCAGTGGGACAAGCTCACTCCCAATGCCTTCCTTCCGGTTGCCAACCCGGCATTTCCCGACCTGCCGAAATTCTCGCGCAGCTTCACCACTGCACAGCCGGGCTTCAACGACTTCGACGCCAATCACGGCTCGATCGGTTATCTTTTCGAACACAGCTTCAACGACGCCTGGAAGGTTCGGCAGAACCTTCGCTATTCATCGCAGGATACCGACTATCGGCATCTTTACTATTCAAGCATGGCTGACGATACGACAATGAATCGGACACTGTTCACGGTGGACGAGACAGCGACGATCTTCAGCGTCGACAACAACGTGCAGTACGATTACGAAAATGCCCGCATCAAGAACACATTGCTGATGGGTCTCGACTATACGCGCCAGACTGTCGACGGCCACAATGGCTATGGTGAGGGTCCGACGCTGGACATCACCAACCCCGACTACCATCTCGATATCGAAGCGCCCGCAATCTATGTCGACCGCAAGCAGACGGTCGATCAAATCGGACTTTATGGACAGACCCAGACCAAGTTCGACGATCATTGGCTTCTCACGCTGGGCGGGCGCCAGTCGTGGGTGACGAACAAGAATTTCGACCGGTTGAGCGACACCTCCGATACCCAGGACGACAACGCCTTCACCGGTAAGGCCGGCCTCGGCTATCTCTTCGATAACGGCTTCACGCCCTATATCAGCTATACGGAATCGTTCAGCCCGGTCATTGGCCAGGGATCCAGCGGCCAGACCTTTGCGCCTTCGGAAGGCAAGCAGTACGAAGCCGGCGTCAAATACGAGCCCGACTATTTCCCTGGCACGGTGACAGGCTCGGTATTCGAGATCACCAAGTCCAACGTGCTGACGCCCGATCCTGTGGACCCAACGTTCCAGGTGCAGACCGGCGAGGTCCGGCATCGCGGCTTTGAACTCGAATCCGTCGTCAACCTGTTCCATGGCGTCAGCCTGATCGCGAGCTACACCTATCTCGACGCCGAAATCACGTCGAGCAACATCGACGGTGAGGTTGGCAACCGTCCGGCGCTGGTGCCCGAACACCAGGCGGGTCTCTGGGCCAAGTATACATTCGAGACCGGCGCTCTCGAGGGTCTTAACGTCGGCTCGGGTGTTCGCTATGTCGGAAGTACGTATGGCGACAACGCCAATCTGATCAAGGTAGACAGCTACACGCTTGTCGACGCGCTGATCAGCTATGAAAAGAACGGCTGGAAGGGATCGCTGAAGGCGAGCAACATCTTCGACAAGGAGTATTACTCGACCTGTTCCAGCGACGACATCGGCAATCCCATGTGCATTTATGGCGAGGGCCGGGCCATCAAGGCCACGCTTTCGGCGAAGTTCTGATGGCTGCAATGACTGGAACCTCCTTCTCGCTCGATGGCATTGGCTTCGAGGTCGATGGCAAGGCACTGTTGCATCCATTGACGTTGAGCGTTCCAACCGGGGAGGTCGTCGGCATTCTCGGGCATAATGGTTCAGGAAAGTCCACGCTACTGAAGATATTGGCCCGGTTTCAGGCCCCGACAGCGGGGCGGGCCGAATATGCCGGACAGGATCTGGTATCGTTTCGCACCAAGGACTATGCACGGCGCGTGGCTTACCTGCCGCAGCAGACGCCTGATACGGATGGCATGACGGTGCGCGAGGTCGTTGCCCTCGGACGTTATCCCTGGCACGGCGCGCTTGGCCGCTTCTCTGCGGTCGACAAGCTGAAGGTGGCGGACGCATTGAAGCTTACTTCAATGACGGCTCTGGCCGACCGCGTCGTCGATACGCTTTCGGGCGGCGAACGTCAGCGGGCCTTTGTCGCCATGCTGATCGCGCAAGATACTGAATGCCTGTTGCTGGATGAGCCGATATCGGCGCTCGATATCAGCCACCAGATCGAGGTCATGGAGCTCATTCGCATGCTAGCGCATGAGCACAAGAAAACTGTGCTAATCGTGCTCCACGATATCAACATGGCAGCGCGCTACTGCGACCGGCTCATCGCGCTTGCCGGTGGCCGTCTGGTGGCGCACGACGAAACCGCCGCCTTGATCACGGCGGAGCGTCTCGATGCAATCTACGGCGTTCGCATGGGCATTTTTCCGCACCCGCAGACGCAATCGCCAATCAGCTACGTTCTCTAGCCATGGCTACCCTCTCACGACGCGCATTTCTTCTCGGCACCATGGCGCTCGCGCCCACGCTTTCCATCGTGAGAAGCGGCGCAGCGACACTGCGTGTCGTCAGTCTCGACTATGGCCTGGCGCAAACGCTGATCGAAATCGGCGTTACCCCCATCGGCCTGATCGATACCCCAAGCTGGCCCACCTGGGCTGTCGAGCCTCCCCTCCCGCAAGGGATTGCCAACATGGGCTCAGCCCATGAGATCAACATGGAACTCCTGCAGCTCCTGAAGCCTGACCTTATCCTGTCGACGCCCTATCTCGAATGGGTCAGGCCGCAGCTCGAACTGATTGCGCCTGTGAAATCCTTTCCTATCCATGCGACAGGTACTTCGCCCTATCCCAATATCGTAGCCGCAACGCGCGAGCTTGGGAGCCTCCTCGGCAGAACGTCGGAAGCGGAAGCCCTCATCGAGCGTACCGCAAGCGAACTCGAAGCCGCCAAGGCCAAAGCGCAACATCTTGGCAAGCTCGCCGTCATGACCTTCATGGATGCTCGCAACATCCGCTTCTATGGACCGGGTGGCAATTTTCAGGATGTTCTCGACCGCCTGGGTCTCGAAAATGCCTGGAAGCGCCCAACCAATGAATGGGGTTTCAGCGATGGCGGCATCGCCGACCTCATTGAAGTCGGCGATAACTGGCTCTTCTACATGGATCCGGTGCCACCGGATGTGCTCGCCACGCTTCCCGGAAGCCCGCTTTGGCAGAGCATGCCTTTCGTCCAGAAAGACCGTGCGCGACGCATGGACAGTGTGCTCATGTTCGGCACCTTGCCCTCGATGACCCGCTTTGCGCGCCTGCTGGTGGAAGCCACCACATGAAACGTAAAGACGCCCAGCGATGGATATGGATCGGCGCCCTCTGGGCCGCCGCGCTTGCCATTACCGCTTTGAACCTTTTGCCATCGCTGGAAGGGCTCAGCCTCGGCAGTCTGTTCTCGACCCCATCACCCGACGACAGCCGTGCGGTACTCGCGCACTATAGCTTGCTTCCCCGTCTCGCGATGGCAGCCATCTGCGGCTTCGCACTTGGACTTTCGGGCATGCTGTTCCAACATGTCCTGCGCAATCCTCTCGCATCGCCGTCAACGCTCGGCATCGAGGCCGGCGCGCAACTCAGCCTTGGCATTGCCATGCTCTGGTTTCCGGCAATCCTCGGCTGGAGCCGGGATATTTCCACTGCCTTTGGCGGGTTCGCCGCTGTCGGCATCGTATTTGCCGTCGGCTGGAAATATAGATTCAATCCCGTCGTCGTCATTCTGACAGGCATGGTCACGGGGCTCTACTGCACTGCAGTCGTCACTTTGCTGACCCTCATGAAAGACCACTACCTTGCCGGCCTTTTCATCTGGGGAGGCGGTTCGCTAAATCAGAACGACTGGCGGCAGGTGGCGACCCTCACACCGAAAATTATCGGATGCGCCGTTCTGGCACTCCTGCTGGTCAAACAGCTCAGTGTTCTGACGCTCGGGGATGCCGCACAGGCGCTCGGGGTCAAGATACAAAGCATTCGCGCCGGCGCGCTCTTCGTTGCCGTGGCGTTGACTGCATTTACGGTCAGCACGGTTGGGATCATTGGTTTCCTCGGTCTGGCAGCGCCGGCCATCGCGCGGGCCATCGGGGCAAGGCGCATCACAACCCGGTTGATCGCGGCTTCGCTTGCGGGAGCGGCACTTCTCATCATCGTCGATCAGCTTGTGCAGTTTTACGGGGCGGTATCCGGAGTTAGCCTTCCGACCGGCGCAGTCACTGCAGTCATCGGGGCACCTTTCTTGTTGATTCTGATGTTGAGGCGCAACGTGCCTAACGCGATCGCGGTTCAGGGGAAAGCGCTTATCGTAGCCACTCCACGGCCTCGCTTGCTGCTGGCATTGCTTTTGTTGCTTTTGGCGGCGGCTGCGGTGGTTGCGATCTTTGTTGGCCGCGACATCAATGCAGGATGGGCAAGCCAGGCGGGCGAGGCCCTGCAGTCTTTGTTGCCATGGCGCGTGCCGCGTCTTGTTGCCGCCATTTCGGCGGGTGTTCTGCTTGCCCTCTCGGGAAGCCTTCTGCAGAGGCTGACGGGCAACGCCCTCGCAAGTCCCGAGGTGCTTGGCGTGAGCGCCGGCACGGCCCTGGGATTGCTGTGCATGCTTTTTCTTGTCGCGCAGCCGACCTATGCACACAGGCTGATCGGCGGCTTTTCCGGTGCCGGCGTGGTGCTCGTGATCCTCTTTGCCGTCAACCGGCGATCGCATGCGGGAAACCAGTTTTTGATCTTTGGCGTATCGCTTGGCGCACTTTTGACGGCGCTCGTTTCTGTCATCCTTGCTTCCGGCGATCCGCGCGCACTCTTTCTCCTTAGCTGGATGGCCGGTTCTACCTATGGCGTAACGCCCCTGCTGGCATGGACGTCCGCGGCATTTGCGATCGCCGGCCTCTTCGCCGTGATATTGCTCGCGCGGCCCCTGCAGCATTTTGCGTTGGGGGACATCTCCGCCCATGCCCATGGCGTCGACATCAAGCGCTTCCGCGCCCTGATCCTGAGCCTTTCCGCACTATTGACAGCCATCGCGACCCTGGTCGTTGGACCGTTGAGTTTCGTCGGATTGATGGCGCCTCATCTCGCGCAACGCGTCGGCTTGCCGCGCGGGACGACGCACATCCTGGGGTCGGCGCTCTTCGGGGCATTGCTGATGGCGGCAGCCGACTTTATCGGCCGAACCATTTATTTCCCGTGGCAATTGCCCACGGGTCTCGTTGCAACATTGCTTGGCGGACCGATCTTTGCGGTGCTGATCATCCGCGGCAGCCGCCAGTCCCTGCAACATTAACCTCGTCTTTCGGTTGCGAATAACACCCCTGAGGGAGACATCGATCATATCCGAAAGGCGATCCGTACAGGTCGACCCAATGGGGCGAACATGTTAAGCGGGTCGACGATATGATTGAGAACGGAGGCATTCATGAGCCGGCTTGACAGCTTCATTCACCGCTTGACCGCGCAACGCGATATACTCAACGATATTCGCGAGACGGTGAACGAAATCGAAGGGCCGGTGCTTGAACTCGGACTCGGAAACGGCCGGACATTCGATCATCTCCGCGCATTGTTTCCAGACAAACGCATCATCGCGTTCGACCGGGCAGTCGGCTCGCACAAGACGTCGACGCCCGCACCCGAAAACATCGTCCTTGGCGAAATTCGCGAAACCGCCCAGACCTTCATCGGCGTCGGCGCCGCGCTGGTCCATGTTGATATAGGCACCGGCTATGACGACAAGGATGCGATCACACTCACCTGGTTGCCGCAACTCGCCGCTGGCCTGCTTCGTCCGCAAGGGCTGGTCGTGAGCGGTCTCGAACTGCTTCACCCGCAACTTGAAGCATTGCCCATTTGCTCAAGCGTCCCGGTCGGCCGTTACTTCCTTTATCGCCGCATCGAATAACAGCAGGTCGAATTGCCGTTCATTGACAGGGATCGCGGCGACCTTCGAGGCCTCAATGCTTTCCTCACGGAAAATCAGGCAATCCTCGTAGAATTTGGCCAGATATTTGACAAAGTCAGCAGCTTGTCCCTGGCCGTAGAAGGCCGGCGAAAATTCAAGGTAGACGGGGACACGCCGCGCGAGAAGCACTTCCATTGATCGGCATGCCTGCGGTTCGTAGCCCTCTATGTCCATCCAGACCAGGCCAATTTCCTCACACCTCACCTCTGATTCCTGCAGAATCGCTTCCACAGGCTTGACGGCGACAACGATGCAACGATCCTTGCTGCTCTGCCGGATCATGCTGCTTTTGCCGTGATTGTCGCGATGCTGGAAAAAATCGATCTGACCGTCTGTGTCGCCCGCAGCGCAATTGAGGACCGTCACGCTGTCCGTCAGCCTGTTCTGCTCGATGTTGAGCCGAAGGAGTTCGAAATTGCGCGGATCGGGCTCAACGCTGACGATATGGCCAAATGCCTTGCTCAAGGCGAAATAGACCGTTTGGGTGCCGATATTGCCGCCAAGTTCCAACAGCGTGGTTTGGGGCCCCAACAAGCGTCGGTCGCGCAGAATGCCAAGCAGGTGATCGACGTGGTCGCGGTCGAAATTACCTTTGCGGAAGACTTTCCTGCCGATGTAGTCGGATGGAGAAAAGCTCATGACGTGGTCGCCGCAATCCACTGTCATGGTAAGCACGCGCGGTCCAATTCCGTGAATCAGGACTTCGCGACCGAGCCGCGTATTGAACATTCGCCGGGCTACTCGATCACGAAGCCTGCGCCAGTGCCTGCCAAATGGCTTGTTAGCGAACATGTATGCTGTCCCAATTACACAAAGCGCACGGTCAATTCCTGCGGGATGATGTAGACACGAAGCGGTTCGACGCGGCCCCGAATGGCAATCTCACGGCTTTCAAGCGTTTCGGTATCGGACCCCGCGAGACGGATGGTCGGCTCGGAGACGACAATGGTGGCATCGAGCTCCTTCGCGATCGTCTCAAGCCTGCTCGCGACATTGACGGTATCGCCGATCGCCGTAAGGTTCTTCACCGTTCCGTAGCCCATGGCACCGATAATTGCGGGCCCGGCGTGAACGCCGATGGCGACACGTATCGGCATCGACAGTTCTCCAGCAAGTTCTTCGTTCAGCCGTTCCATCTCGTGCGTGATCGTCGCCGCCGCCTTCAGCGCATTGCGGCAACCCTCCTCCGCCGAGCCGTTCAAGCCGAACAGCGCCATGGCACCGTCGCCGATAAACTTGTCCAGACGGCCACCCGACCGCTCGACGGCCTGCCCGACAATGGCGAAATAGCGATTGAGGAGGAAGACAATGTCGTATGGAAGGCGCGCTTCCGTCAGCATGGTAAAACTGCGGATATCACAGAAGAGAATTGCAATCTCCTGTTCACGTCCCGGATTGGTTTGCTGGCTGCCGACCGGCACGATGCCCTCGTTTGACGGCTGCAGGAGAGGGACGACACTGATGTTGCCGGAGGGGCGCAATTGACAGGCCAGCCGCACGCCGGGCTCTGCACCGATACGCTTTAGCGTCGCAAGTTCAGTGGATTCTGGCGGCGGAAGCTTTGATACTCCCTCAATGACCTGAACCCGGCAGGTGGAACATCGCCCCTTGCCACCGCAGACCGCATAATGCGGTATTCCGCCAAGGCGGCTTGCTTCGAGAACGCTGAATCCACGCGGAACCCGCACCGTTTCACCGCCCGGATAGCGAACCTCGATCTGGTCGATGCGCTCCCGCCAGCTTCGGCGTGTGCGCAAGCCGATAACGCTGAGCAGCGTTGCAGCGAAAGCGCCGTAGAGCGTGTATTTGACGGTCTGAACGTCTTCAAGCCTCGCTTCACGAAGGTGCCTTGCAGGCGCCGGTTCGACGGCCCGGCCATAACTTGACTGAATCGGCTCGCTTTCGAGAACGCGGCCCGTATCGGCAAATCCAAGCAGTGCAAGAACAGGAAGCAGGATGGCAACGGTCAGAAGGTACGGCGCAGCCTTGTTGTACCAGGAGCGATAACGCAGCCAGAAGTGGACGCCGATACAGCCATGGGTCCAGACAATGAGGAGAGCAATGCTTTGCCGCAGGCCATTGGCTGGCGAGTCGATCCACAATCCACGAATGACGCTTTCGTAGGTCGGCTCAATTCCCGCTAGGTCGAAACGAATACGTGTCGCCGCCACGTGTTCGATGATGAAAAGAGGGATGAGCAATCCAAGCACGATCTGCAGAGCTTCGCGCGCAGGCATTACCAGGGTGCGGTGCTGATAGAGCGAACGCATGACCAGCGCCACGTGGACGACAACCGCTCCATAGAGCAGCATCGTGCCAGGCGGGCTGCGCCAGATGGCAATGAACCACAGGCGACCCGCTTCGGCGGCACTGAGCGAAATGAGGTTGAGTGCGTGGTTGGCGAGATGGAGTGATACGAAGACAAGCATGATCAAGCCGGAGGCCAGCCTTGTCCGGCGCAAGGATCGTTCTGAAATACCGGTCGGCTTGGTCGTGGCTGCTGTCATAAACACCTGATTTTCCTCGACCAGTCTATGCGAAGCCCGGCCCTTTGGCGATACGGGCTGTATAACTCAAACGCAAGCTTGGTGGTCTACAACAATGGCTTTTTGAACATTCCAGAACGCACGAACCATCAAAATATCGTTAGCAACATCCGAAGCAATTGGCGCCGCGCTGGAAATCGTGCCATGCAGATTCCATCAGGGTGGCAGTTGCTGCCGACAGAAAGTCAATCATTGCTCATGCGCATAGCCTTCTATGCACCATTGAAATCGCCCAACCATCCGGTCCCGTCGGGTGACCGTCAGATGGCACGGCTATTGATCGCTGCTTTGGAGCTTGCCGGCCACAGCGTCGATCTGGCCTCTGAGTTACGAAGTTTTACCGCCACTCCCGAGGATAGCAGGCGCGGGGAGATAGCCGCGGCAGCGGCGCAAGAGGTGGAGCGGCTTGGCCGCCGGTGGGAGCAGAGGCCGGATGTCTGGCTTTCCTACCACCCTTACTACAAGGCGCCGGATCTCATCGGCCCTCGAGTGGCTGCCGCGTTGAACATACCCTATGTCACCGCGGAGGCCTCCTTTTCGCAGCGCCGCGCCAGGAGCGGATGGGCGGCCCTGCAGTCGCTCGTGGCCGATGCCGTACGGCAGGCGGACGTCAATCTCTGCTTCACCGAGCGGGACCGGCAGGGTCTTGCGGCGGCGATCCCCGAGGCGCGGCTCGAACGTCTGTTTCCATTCATCGATGTCGCGCCCTTCAAGATGTCAAAAGCGCAAAGAGAGCCGCGAAAGCTGGTGACAGTCGCCATGATGCGCAGCGGCGACAAGCTAGAGAGCTATAGAATATTGGCGGACGCCCTGATGGCGATCGAGGACGAGCACTGGACATTGACGATCATCGGTGACGGACCGGCGGCCTCCGAGACAAGGGCGCTTTTCTCGAAGTTCAAGCCTGAACGCATCGAATGGCTGGGGGAACAGCCTCCAGGCGCCATCCGGAGCGTCCTGCAACAGGCGTCCGTCTACGTTTGGCCGGGTGTCGGCGAAGCCTATGGGATCGCCTACATGGAAGCGCAGGCAGCAGGGGTGCCAGTCGTGGCGCAAGCCGTAGCAGGTGTTCCCGAAGTCGTAAAAGATGGTGAGACCGGCATCCTCACTCCGGCCGGTGACACCCAGGCATATGCCCGGGCCATCGCCACATCGCTTGACGATGAGGCAAGGCGCACACGTATGGGCTCGGAGGCACACCGCTTCATTGCGCAAGAGCGTTCCCTTGAAGGTGCGTCGGTGCGGCTTGATCAAATTTTGCGACAATATCTGGGACAGCATAATGGGAATTGATGCGACCTGGCAGCCTCTGCAGGCCGAATTACAGCGCTGGTTCGACGCCGGGCGCCAGGCGCAATTCTGGCTGCGCGATGACGATGCGGTCAAACCAACATCCGCATTGGAGCGGCTGCTTGAGCTCAGCAACAAGAATGACGTGCCAATGACCTTGGCGGTGGTCCCTGCTCATGCCGAGGCGACGCTTGCCGAGCGATTGACCGATGAACAGCGCATTCTTGTCGCCGTCCATGGCTGGTCGCACCAGAATCACGCCCCGATCACCGAGAAGAAGCAGGAACTCGGCTCCCATCGGCCGCGCCAAATGGTCCTCGGCGAAATCGGAGAAGGTGTCGGGCGTATTCGCGCGCTGTTCCCGCAGCGCTTCGTGCCGGTGCTGGTGCCGCCCTGGAACCGCATCGACCAAGGATTAATCGCCGAGTTGCCTCGACTTGGATTTGACGCGCTTTCCGTTTTCGGCCCGGCCAAGGCGAAGCAGACGGCATTCATTCCCGTCGTCAACACCCATGTCGATCTCATGGACTGGCATGGAACGCGCGGTGGCCGCAATCATGACGAACTTGTTGCCGCTATCGTCAAGGAGCTTCAGAGCAGATTAGACGGCCTGGGCGAGTCCATCGGAATTCTGACCCACCACCTTGTCCATGACGAAGCGGCCTGGCAGTTCCTGCATAAGCTCTTTGCGATCATCGCGGCAGCGCCGAATGCCCGCTGGGTCGCGCTCGGCGAGCTCATTCAGGGTCGATGATCTACAGATCGATCTCCTGAAAATCGCGCGCGGAAAACGCACCCGGAAAGTGCTCCCTTGCCAGATGTTCGAACTCATCGAGTTCGTCATCTGTGCGCGACGGCGCATGGTGAAACAATGCAAACCTCTTCACGTTTGCTGCCTTCGCAAGAAGGACGCCATGCTGCCAGGTTGAATGTCCATAGCCAAACCGGCGCGGCATTTCATCTTCCGTATAGGTGCAATCATAGACGACAAGATCGGCGCCCTTGATAAGCCGCATCACCTCGGGGTCAAACTTCCCGGCCTCGTGCTCGGTATCGTAGATCAATGCCAGCACTTTGCCTGCCCATTCGATGCGATAGCCGATGCAGCCGCCCGGATGATTGAGACTACCCGTCTCGATCCTTACACCCTCAAATGGCACCAGCACGTCGCCGGAACGGAAATCGCGAAAGCCCAGACATGCCTTGCAGATTTCCGGCTCGACAGGAAACCAGGGCGGACGCATGAATTGCTTGACGATCTCGCGCGTCGACATGACGCCGGCAAGATGGCCCGACCAGATGCGCACATTCATCATTGGATTGTAGAGCGGCGCAAAATAGGGCAGGCCGATGATATGATCGTAGTGGCAGTGGGTGAAGATGATATCCAGCTCATCGGCGCCTTCCCGCGTCAGAGCTTCCCCGGCCTGCCGCACGCCCGATCCGGCGTCGAAAATCAGCCTGTGCTTGCCGCACTGAACTTCAATGCACGCGGTGTTTCCACCGTACCGCTCGAACTCGGGTCCCGAAACGGCGACGCTGCCACGCGTCCCCCAGAATTTTACCCGAAACACTTCGTCGTTCATTCCGATTTTTACACCCAATCCCCCGCGCCTGTCGGGTATCGTAGCCAAACCGCTTTCCTAATGCGAGCGTTGGCTTTCGAATTAGTTGCCATGGGCGCAATAAACACCCAAAACACAACGTATATAAGCGATAGTCATACGCTTTTTAAGCTTCATGACAATTGTCGATACAAATGTATAAGTTTGCGTATCTTTCCACCGGAATGCTTCGTTCATGTCGTCTTCGCAATTCCCGCCCATTGCTATCATCGCGGATGCACATTTTCACGATCTCTACGGCGATTATGATTTCAGTGGCATCGATGTTGCCGGGCGCAACATGACCGCGCGGCGGCTGACCGACACTGTAAGGTCGACCCGTGTCTTCAACGAAAGCTATCGCGCCTTGCGCGCGGCCCTGGACACGGTGATCGAGCGCGGCATGAAGCATGTTGTGCTGCTCGGCGACTATTCGGACGACGGGCAGGCGGCGACCATACGCGCCCTGCGCGAGGTTCTTGATGGATATACGCGCGATCACGGGCTTAATTTCATCGCAACTCCTGGAAATCACGATATTTTCGGCCCCACCGGACGCCACCATGCCAAGCGCCTTCTCAATCCGGACGGCACCTATACGATTGTTGCCAGCGACGGTGACTTCGTCGACGATGATGCGGACGGCATGGTGACGACGGACAAAATGTATTGCTCCGGCTATCCGGCCGGGCTGAGCGCGCTGCCCGATCTCGGCTTCTTTCGAAAGGCATCCGACCTGCACTGGGAAACACCGTTCGGGACCGACGACCGACCCGAGAGGCGGATTTACGCGGTGCGCTCGAATGATGGCCGCAACGAATACCGCTTGATGGATGCTTCCTATCTGGTTGAGCCAGAGCCGGGCGTTTGGCTGCTGATGATCGACGCAAACGTATTTGAGCCGCGCAATGGCGAGTTCGTCGAGGGCCATGCAGGCGCGTTTGTCGACAGCACCAATGCCGGCTGGAATGCCATGCTCAAGCACAAGGCGTTCATCCTCGATTGGGCGAAAGACGTCGCTGCAAGGGCGAGGCTCAACGGCAAGACGTTGCTTGCCTTCTCGCATTATCCGGCGCTCGACATGCTCGACGGTACGATGGATGACGAGCTTGCAGTGATCGGCAGAACGAGTTCGATTGAACGCATACCCTCCCGCGCCGTTGCGGATGCGCTCATCGATGCAGGCATCCACATCCACTTCAGCGGCCACCTGCATGTCAACGATACTGCACGCGCGGATCGGGATGACACATTTCTTATCAACATCGGCGTACCATCGCTTGTCGCATTTCCCCCGGTCTTCAAGATCATCACGTTTGGCGAGGACAGCCTCAAGGTCGAAACCGTGGCGCTCGATAAAGTGCCCATCGATCCGCTCCTGATCGAGCAATACCGTGTCGAGATCGGCGTAACGGGTAAAAAGGTCGGCCAAATACTCGATGCACCCGATTACGGTACCTTCATTGCGGAACATGTCGATCAACTCGTCGTCCACCGCTACCTGCGGAGGGAATGGCCGAAGGATCTAGCTAGGGTCCTTGCGCAGATTAATCTGGGGGACCTGGCCGTACTCGGCCATCACCATCAGGCGGTCGCACTTGCCGACGCCACCGTTCTGCTTCACGCCGAACGCGGCCGCGACGAGTCCATGGAGCGGATACGAAGCGCATTGCGAGCCGCGGGGCTTACTCTCGATGAACTCGACGCCATAACGTGCCTGAAACTACTCGGGGACTGGTACAAACTGCGGCTTGGCAGCGAATTGGGGCTGGATCGCATTCCAAGCGATAAGATGAGGATGTACCGCTACCTCATGGAGCTTTTTTCCGACCAAAGTTCGGTGAAATCGGGCGAGGCACAGGACACGTTTATGCGGTTGTTTCGCATGATGGGCCGATATCTATCTGGCCATCCATCACGCAATTTCACGATCGATCTCGCAACCGGAAAAATCTGCGAAATCGAATAAGCCTAAGGCCGTGGACTACTTTGCCGTTTGCTTTTGCCTGCTGCGTGCTTCGCTAAGCTCGGTCGTCGTATGGCTGAGACGGTCGGCAAGGACGCGCATGATTTCAATGGTCATTTCCGGATAGTCGCTCAGAAGCTTGAAAAAATGATCCTTGCTGATCCGCAGCGCTTCCAGCGCCGAGTTGGCGCGCACGGTCGCAGTTCGCGATACGTCGCACAGAATGGCGATTTCACCGACGATGGAATCATGTTCGATCTCGGCGACCTTGATCTCGCCGCTCGGGGTCTCCGACAGAATATCGGCGCCGCCGGTCAGGATGACATAGGCGGCGTCGGCTGGATCCCCTTGGCGAAAAAGGGTCTGCCCTGCCTTGTAACTCACGCGGTCGGAGGTGAAGGCCAGCAGCTTGAGTTTGGCAGGGGCAACACCCGAAAACAGCGGCACCCGCCGTAGCATTTCGACTTCGTCTTTCAGCAACATGAACGTACACTGCCCCCTTTTTTGTCTTCCACTTCGCCCCTTGGTTCCGTGGTATTCTACGATACCAGCTCCTTGAATATACCGTTTTTCTCAAGAAGAGTCGCGTGCGTTCCCTCTTCGACCAGCGTGCCCTTGTCGAACACGATGACACGGTCAAAGAGGTTTGCAAGCGCCGAATTCGACAGCACCCAGACGATGGCTGGCGGGCGTCCTTCCTTGTGAAGGTCCTCCATGATCTTGTGGGTTATCTGATCCTGAACGCGCTGGTCGAGTGCCGGAAGCGGGCGATTGAAGATCACATAGTCCGCGCGCTTCAACAGGGCACGGGCGACGTTGAGCTTCTGCCGCTGCACATTTGTGATGCGTTTGCCGCCCGAACCCACATCGAAATCCATGCCGATGGAGAGCACGCTTTCGAAAAGGCTGAGCTTGTCGAACAAATCGCGAAGGATGGCGCGGATGCGGTCCGTCCCATCTGCTTGCGTAACCCCAACCCTGCCAAACAAAACGTTGTCCATGAGTGTCGCCGAGGCGATGAATTTCTCCGGATCGTAGCGCTCGATGACGGCTTTGAGATCCTCCGGCATATCGCGATGGAACCGACCGCGCGCTTCGACGATCTTGGCCATCAATTCATCATTCAAGAGACCGAAACGGTGCCGCGGCTCGATATAGGAGAAGCTCAAGCGGATAATGCTGGTGCGTTCATCCGAGGAGGCGGCATCGATGTCGCGGCCCTTCAGTTTTTGCAGGAACTGCTGATAGCCTGGAATATCGTCGGCGGTCATGAAAGTGAGCTGCTGGAAGAACGGATGGTCGGGGGGCAGATCCTGGAAGAGTTCGACTGCGTTCTCGGCAATCTCGAGACCCATTGCGTAAAGGTCATCGAGCAGGCCGGTCTCGCGCATAACCGAACGGAAATAGGGATTCGCCGCAAGCTTTCGATTGGTCATCATCGGCCGCTTCATCGACCCGAACAGGAAGTTCTCGCCGACTGTCGCCTGTGGATTGTAGGCATCGAGCTTGAACGGCACGACCAGGTCGTCGAGATCCTCTTTTTTCAGGCGCTCGCGCAGCGCTTCGCGCAACTCGACGATACGGCTCGTCAAATCGCCATGGGCGGCGGTATTGACGCGCGAATTCAGCGCCATGTCGAGGATGTCCTGCGAAATCAGCACGGCATCGAGCACCGGCCGCAAGACGTCAAAGAGATCCTGGGGCCCTGTCACTCCGGCCGAAGCATAATCGACCCAGTCGCTGTTTACGTCGAGCTCGGGATTACCGGCCTTGCGGGCCTCGATGATGTTCCATTTGTACTGATCCGCAAGCTTGCCCTCATACTCCACCGGGACCATCGGCGCATGCTTCAGGCCATAGAGAAGATTGTCGCGCAAGCTTCCCTGGAAGAAATATGTGTCGGACGAAGCATAGGCGATGCGTCGCCCGGTAATCGCTTCGGGCAGTTCCAGAATATCGCGCCCGTCAATGGTGATGCGGCCCTGATCCGGCCAGACCTGACGGCTGAATGCCTCGGCAAGTGCCTCCGCGCCGCTGCTGCTGTTGCCGACGATGGCAACGGTCTCGCCAGGCATGATTTCCAGCGAGACATGCCGCAGGAGCGGCGCGCCTGCATCGTCTGACACGGTTAGATTCACTGCATGGAGCGAATGTTCGAGGGGACTGATGGGATCGGTCGACAGGGCCTGGATCTTGGGATCGACCAGGCGCTCGACGTTGAACTGTTCGACCACTTGCGCATACTTGACCTGAACGTCCTGCCGCGCCTGATCCCAGTCGATGAGCTCCTTGAGCGGCCCCGGCAGATCCTTGTAGGCGTTGATCACCGCGACGAGCTGACCGATGTCGAGCCGTCCCTGCAGCGCCAGAAAGCCGCCGATTGAATAAAACAGGAAGGGCGTTACCTGAGCGAGGAAGTTGTTGATGAACTTCACCAGGAACTTCCATTGATAAAGGTCGTAGCGGATTGAGAAGATAAGGCCGAGACGGGCCGCAATGTCGGCACGCTCGAAATTAGACGTATCGTTGCCGTGAATTGTGCCGATGCCATCGACGATTTCGCCGACGCGCCCCGAAAGCTCGCGCGCTGTCAGCTGGCGTTGGCGGCCAAGTTCGAGCAAACGCTTGCGCATGCGCGGAATGACGACGCCCTGCACGGCGACAATGCCCGCCGCAATCATTCCCAGCCAGAAATTCTGCATGATGATGAAGACCAGCGCCGTGATGGCCTGGCCACCCAGAAGCGCGGGCTGAACGAAGGCATCGCCGGTAAAGCCGCCCATCGGCTCGACCTCGTCCTTGATCATCGTCGCGATCTCGGCCGATTTCACCCGCTTGAAAGTTGCCGGCGGGAAACGCAGCACCCGGTCGACCAGTTCGAAGCGTATGCGCCGCAACATACGTTCGCCAAGCCGGCCCTTATAGGTATTGATGTAAAGCTTGAAGAGGCCGTTGATGACGACCAGGAAGAGAAATACCAGGCTGAGGGCCATCAGCATCTGGAAGCGCGTCAGTTGCAGTCCCTCGAAGAACAGGATGTTGCCTATATAGGGAAAGTCGTACTCAATGCGCATGAAGGTTTGCGTCGAACCTGGCGTGTCAAAGCCCGTTCCCTGAATCGGACCGTTGACGATCTGTTTCGGCAGGTCGAACGACAGGAAGTACGGAATCATCGAAACCGCGACCACGAACAGAATCCACATCTGCTGGAGCCGGGTATGCGACCAGATATAACGGGTTAGGCTTTTTTCCATTGGTAACCGTACGCTGTGAATCCAGCAGGCATTTCAAGAACTGAAACGTTTGAAGTGCACATGGATGAACTCCATGGTTGAATCGTCCTAGCCTACAGCATCCGTTCCGCGAAGGCTATATGACAGGTCGCAAGCGCGCTTGTGTTTAAATCCTGCGCGCCTCGACGAGTTCCCGCAAGATCTCGGCGGTGCGTTGCGCGCCTTTCAGATCGAGCCCGCCCGAAAGCGGACGCGGCTTTGCAAGAACCACGTCCAGCGCCTTGCCGAGCGTCTCGGCATTCAGCCCCACCTCCGGCACGACGACCGCGCGATCCATGGCCGCGAGCCGCGTTGCACGCAGGCGTTGCTCGGTTTCGCCCCCGGCAGTGAAGGGAACCAGTATCGAGCGGCACCCCGCTTGAAGAATGTCGCAGACGGTGTTGTACCCTGCTTGCGAGATGGAAAGCTCTGCGCGTTTGAGCAAGGCGGGAAAATCCTTGCGAAAGCGAAAAAGGCGGACATGATCAGGCAAGTCCGCTGCAAGTCCGGCGAACTCGATCTCTGACAAATTGGGACCCGTTATAAGACACCAGGATCTGTTTGGGTTCGACCGGCGCGCTACAGCAAGGGCGGCAAGAATAAGGTCAATTCCGACCGCGCCTCCACCGGCAGAAACAACGATGTCGAACACGTCATCCGATTCCTCGGGGGCCGGTGCGGCGACGAGCCCCGTATAAATGATTTTCTCCTCGATCTCGCCCGCCAGCGGAAAGGTTTCCGGCAGGCTGACGAAGGAGCGATCGCCATGAACGAGCACGTGATCGAAATGCGCTTTAACGAGTGCCACCGTCTCTTCATCCCGTCCAGGCTTCGCGCGTTCCTGCAGGATGTCGCGGATCGACGCCACAACAATCGGACGCGGGGCCATGGCTTCAATCGCGCCGAGTAAGGGCAGGAGTTCGAACCGCATCTGGCGGCGGCCGAACGGAAAAGCCTCTGTAATCACGATATCAGGCTGCATCTCGTGGAAAGCTTCCAGCAGAAGGGCGCGGCGGCGGGCGAGAAATTCCTCACCCACCGGGTCGCCATTGATGTCGGCAAGGCCCGAAAAGCCGGCGCTGGCGGCGACAACGGCGGGAAGGGCGATAGATTTGATTCCTTCTGCGGGAAATCCTGGAACCTTGGTGCCTCCTGTGACGACCATGACGTCAAAATTGGCGGCAGCGAGCGCCGAAGCTACTCGGCTCGCCCGCGCCAGATGACCGATACCCAACAAATGCTGAACGTAAAAGAATATGCGCGGTGCAGTCATGCCTTCTGCCATTCGCTTTCGAAGAGCCGCGTCAATTGCCGGATACTCGAATCGTGGTCGAAATGTTCGCGCACGCGGGCTTCTGCTGCTTCACCGAGCCGATGCCGCAGGTCCGGATCGCGGATGGCACGCTCGAGCGCGGCCGCTAGCGCTTGCGGATCTTCCGGCGCGACGACAAGACCATTCGCGTCATCGGTCAGCAATTCCGGAACGCCCGAAATATTCGTTGAAACACAGAGGAGATTCTGGCTGGACGCCTCTACCAGAACATTGGGCAGGCCGTCGCGATCGCCGTCTGCGGCTACCCGGCAGGCGAGAGCAAAAACATCAGCGCGGCGATAGTGGTCAAGCACGTCTTCCTGAGCGAGGGCGCCTTTCCAGTCGATCCGATCTGCGATGCCCAGCCTCGTGGCAAGCGGCTGCAGGCGCGATAGTTCATTGCCCCCACCGATATGCACGAACCGCCAATGAAGCTCGCGCGGCAGAAGCGCCAAGGCCTCCAAAAGCACATCATAACCCTTCTTGGGCACAGCACGGCCGACGCTCAAGATCTGTACCGGGTTGGACGCATCCGATCCGTCGCGTCTTGACCGCTCGGCATCGAAGCGTCCGAACCGCTCCAGATCGAGCCCATGGTAGCTCAAATGCACCCGGTCCTTGGCCGGAGCAAGGTCGCGCATATGCTCGAACCCCGAGCGCGTGCAAGTCACGCTCCACCGTGCGTCAGCGAGCTTTTCAGTCAGCTCCCAATCGGGCGACGTCCAGATATCTTTGGCATGTGCCGAGCAGGACCAGGGCACGCCGGTCATGATGCTGGTATATGCCGTGACGGAGGCCGGCGTATGGATGAAATGGGCATGGAGCCATTCGCCTGCGTCCGGCCATTCATGGGCAAGGACAAGCGCTTGACCGAGGCGGCGGAAGCGGTTGCGCGAGACATCGCGGCGCAAATCTTTCCAGAATCTCTTTAGGAGTGCGCTGAAGTTCGGCTTGCGCCATCCGGCAACCAGCGCACGCAAAACGCGCAAGGGCTCATCGTGCAAATACTCAGGTAGATAGATGACCCGCGCGCGTATTTCGTCATGAATGGGATGGCGCTTCGTGTCGGTCGGCCTTCGCATCGAGATGAGCGTGAGGTCGAAGCCGGCGCGCTCCAGTCCAAGCAGCTCCTGAGCGATAAATGTCTCCGACAGGCGCGGGTAGCCTTTGAGAACGACAAGCGTCTTTCGACGTATCAGAGGCGAATGCATGTAAAACTATTCCGCGACGGCCGGAAGCGGCTGCTCGCGCTCGTCGAGCCAGTCGCCGACGATCTCGGAAATATGGACGAGCCCTTCGAGGCGCATGCCCTTGCCGGTCTGCGACGGCGGCGCACGATGCGGCAGGCGCTTCAGCACTTCTGCCAGAAGCTGCGGATTGTCCGCCTGTTCGGGGAGCAGCATTTCGACAAGGCCAAGTTCGGAGGCCCGCCGCGCACGGATGAGCTGCTCGGCGCGCGGTGCTACGCGCGGAACGATAAGCGCCGGCTTGTCGAAGGAGAGGATCTCACAATAGGTGTTGTAGCCACCCATGGCAACCACGGCCTTCGCGCCCGCGATCAGTTCTTCCATGCGGTTATCGAACTCGATGACCTGAATCTGCGGTATTTTGCTGCCCTTCTGGACCAGCTTGGCCCTTTGCTTGGCCGGCATATAGGGTCCGAGCACGATGAACGCCTTGTGCTGCAGGGTCGGGTCCTGCTGGTAGGCATGGATGACATTGTGCACGAGATCGGCGCCGTCACCGCCGCCGCCGGTCGTCACCAATATATAGTCGCCCTCGGGGACATGCGTGGGCGCACTGTCGTTCGAGAGGCTACGCTGCAGAAATCCGACAAATTTCATTTTGTCGCGCACAGACGCCGGCACATCGAGTTCGACCAGCGGGTCATAAAAGTCGGGCGGACCATAGACCCACACCGTGTCGTAGAACTGGTCGATCTTGCGCATCACATTGTTGTTCTTCCACTCGGCCTCGAGCAGATGCGGCGCATCCATGACCTCGCGCAACCCGAGGACGAGGGTGGTCCCGCGCGATTTGAGGTAAGCGAGCGTTTCTTCGACTTCGCCCTTGAGCCCCATCGGCTCCTTGTCGACGATGAAGATATCCGGCTGGAACGTCTCCGCGGTGTGCCTGATGATCGATTGGCGCATCTTCAAGGTTTCATGCAGATCGATATGCCGCGCAAGCGAGGTATATTCACCGTTGCGCAACTTGATGACGCTCGGCACCTTCACAAAATCGACGCGGGCACGATAATCGAATGCCCCCGCAATGGTCGCGCCCGAGATGATGAGGATGTTAAGTCCGCGATAATCCTCGACCAGCGAATGCGCAATGGTCCTGCAACGGCGCAAGTGGCCGAGTCCGAACGTGTCGTGACTGTACATCAGGATCCGAGCATCTTCGAAACGCCGCATCATGGTCAAAACCCTTTGTTTTGCGGGTTGACCCGCACAGTGCACTCGAACCTGTTGGGCCCTTATCTGTATGGATCGGCGGCATCGCGCAACCCATCTCCCAAGAAATTGAATGCGAGAATGACAAGAATAACCGGAATCATCGGAAACAGCAGCCAGGGATAGAATGCGATCACATTGACACTGCGCGCCTCAGTCAGCAGGACGCCCCAGCTTGTTATGGGCGGCCGCAGGCCAAGTCCGAGAAAACTCAGCGCGGTCTCGCCGAGGATCATCCCGGGAATGGAAATCGTTGCCGTTGCAATTAGATGCGACATGAAACCGGGCACCAGGTGACGCCCGATTATGCGGGCGCTGCTGGCGCCCATCAACTGTGCCGCGAGAACATAATCCTCCTCGCGCAGCGAAAGCAGCTTGGAGCGTACGGATCGCGCCAGCCCCGTCCAGTCCAGCATGCCGAGAATGAGCGTGATACCGAAATAGATCAGGATCGGACTCCAGCTTACCGGCATGATAGCCGCCAATGCCATCCAGAGCGGCAAGCTAGGCAAAGATTGCAACACTTCGATGACGCGCTGCACCAGGAGATCGAAGACCCCGCCGTGATAGCCGGCAAGCCCGCCGATCACGATGCCGAGGACGAAGCTGATCGTTATGCCGATAAGGCCGATCGTGAGCGATATGCGGGCGCCGTAGATAATGCGCGACAGGACATCGCGGCCAAGACGGTCCGTGCCGAGAAGGAACATCTGCCCGCCCACCGCCGGGCAAACAAGATGGATGTTGCTCTCGATAGCGCCCCAGAACTTATAGCTGTCACCCCGACAAAAGAAGCGGATTGGTTGGACGTCATTGCGGTTATCGGAATAGTTGCGCTTCAGCGTATCCATGTCGAGCGACATCTGGCGCCCGTAAACGAATGGCCCGACGAAATTGCCGTCGTGGAACAGGCGAACCCGCTGCGGCGGCGAATAGATGAAGTCGACATTGCGCGTATGCAGGTTGTACGGCGCCAGAAACTCGGCAATGACGATCATGCCGTAGAGCAGGAGCAGGAATATACCCGAGGCAAGCGCGAGCCTGTGACGCTTGAACTTCCACCACATGAGCTTCCGCTGCGAAGCCAGATGAAGCTTCGCCTGCTCCTCCGTCATCACCTCGATCGACATGGGATCGAACGGCGCCGTCGAAACATAGTGCTGCAGCGGCGCACCGGGAGAGGGGAGCTGTGCCGTCATTTGGTGCTCCTGCCGGCAAGCCGAATTCGCGGATCGAGAAAGGCAAGAGCGATGTCCGATATCAGGACGCCGATGACCGTCAGGAAAGCGAGGAACATCAGGAAAGAACCGGCGAGATACATGTCCTGGCTTTGCAATGCCTTGATGAGCATGGGACCGGTGGTCTCGAGCGAAAGCACGATGGCCGTGATCTCCGCACCCGAGATGATCGCCGGCAGAATGGATCCGATATCGGAAACGAAGAAGTTGAGCGCCATCCGCAAGGGATATTTGACCAATGTCTTGAACGGGTGAAGCCCCTTGGCGCGCGCCGTCATGACATATTGCTTTTGCAACTCGTCGAGCAGGTTGGCGCGCAGCCGCCGGATCATGCCTGCGGTGCCGGCCGTTCCGACGATGATGACTGGGATCCAAAGATGCGAAAGTATGGACCGGGCCTTCTCCCAGCTCATCGGCTCGTTCAGGAATTTCTGGTCCATCAAATGCCCGATGGACGTGCCGAACCAGATATTGGCGAAATACATCAGGATCAACGCCAGCATGAAATTTGGAATGGCAATGCCAAGGAGGCCAAAAAGGGTCAGTCCGTAGTCGCCCCAGCTATACTGGTGCGTCGCGGAATACATGCCGATCGGAAATGCAATCAGCCACGTAAAAATGATCGTCACGAACGAAACGAGTATCGTCAGCCACATGCGCTCGCCGACAACTTCGCTGACCGGCAATTGATACTCGAAGGAGTAGCCGAAATCGCCATGGAGCATGCCGCCGAGCCAGTGGAAATAGCGCAGTACAGGCGGCTGGTCGAAACCGTATTGATGGCGCAGTTCCTCAATATCCTGGAGGTTTACCGTTTCGCCCTGTGCCTGCATCTCCGCGATTTGACTATCGAGGAAGTTGCCGGGCGGCAATTCGATGATGGTAAACACGAGAGCGGATATGATGAGCAGGGTCGGGATCATCGCGGCGATGCGCCACAAGATGTACTTCAACAACATTCTAAACCTGCTCCTCGTTCAGCCAGAACGTATCGGGCATGTAGATTCCGAGATAGCAGGTGGGATCGAAGCCGTAGAGCGCCTGCTTCGGAACATTCTGCAAGCGCGCTGTGCGCAAAATGGGCTGCAGCGTGCCGTTCACGATCCCGATCGAGAAAACCTGGCTCGTATAGATTGACAGCATCTTGTGCCAGATTTCCGTACGCTCGGCCATGCTGGAGGAGGCGCGCCAGCTGTTCTGCAGATTGACGAGTTCCACGGCTTCCGGCAGATCGGGGGCCTTGCCGTTTTGGCCAAGCGAGAGATAGTACATTCCCCAGAGCGGCCATTGCAGCTGGTCGTCGGCAGTCGGGGCGAGCTGCTGCGGGTTCATGTCGGCGGTTGCCACGCCATTTTCGATGCCATACCAGATCGACATCATGATGTGGCCGCCTTGCGCGCGGCTACGGAAGATGTCGCGTTGGGATGTTCGCGTGAACAAGGCCAGGCCCACCTTGCGCCAATGATCGGTGATGAGTTCGAGAACGTCGGTGTCGAGCGTGCTTTCGCCCGGAGTCTCGACCGTAATCTCCGCAGGCCGGCCATCCGGCAGAAGCCGAATGCCATCGTCATTGCGATTCTGAAGACCGGCTTCATCGAGCAATGCGTTGGCCTGCTCAGGATCATGGTCGATCCACGCCTTGGCATATTCCGGCTTGAACAGGGGGCTTTCCGGCAAAACAGTGTCGGCGCTGGGCTTCCCGAGGCCGTAGAAAGCCGCCATGTTGATCTCGTGCCTGTCGATGGCGAGCGACAGCGCGCGCCGCACCCTCACATCCCGGAACAGGTTCCGCCATACATCGTCACCGCAATTCAGATTCGGCAGGATGGCGAGGCGCGACCCGCGCGTCAGTTTCCACAGATCGACCTTCACGGGATAGCGATCTTCGGCGTCTTTCAGGAACGTGTAGTCGTTGAAATCGATACCTGTCGCCTGCAGGTCACTTTCACCCGCCCCCGTCTTGGCCGGGATGATGGACGATGAACTGACATTGAGGATGAACTTGTCGACATAGGGCAATTGCTTGCCGTTCTCGTCGACGCGGTGGAAATAGGGGTTCCGCTCGAAGATGAACTGCTCTGCTGGGGGCGCGGTGGTATTCCTCCAAGGGTAGAGCGTCGGCAGTTCAGGGTTCTCGGGGCGATACTCGCGCGCCATCTTGATGTGAAGATCAGCCCATTTCTTGACGCGGTTTTCCTTCATCAGTGCGGAAAGCCGAAATTCGTCCTGATACTTCTTGTGGAACTGCTTCATATAGGCCGACGGGCCAACAATGATGAGGGGCTGCGGTCCGGCGAGGGCAGGGAGGAAATTAGGATTGGGCCGCTCCCAGGAATAGCGGACCGTCAGATCATCCACGACCTCGAAACGCGGCAGATTGCCATCGACACGCAGCTCGAGCGCACCGCCCCCCGGTGTCAGGTCCTTGTTCAAAAGGACGTCTTCCCACCAATAGCGGAAATCAGCGGTCGTGAATGGCGATCCGTCCGACCACTTGTGTCCTTCCCGCAACTTGAAGGTAAAGATCGTATCCTTGTCAGACTGGAATGCTTCGAGAACGTCCGGCTGGAAGACGAGACGCTCGTCGTACCCGACAAGCCGCGCATAGCCGTAGATCGTCATCAGCCGGATATCCTTGGCACTGCCGATGATGGTACGGATCGTCCCGCCATATTTGCCGGGCATCCGTCCCATGCTCTTCAGTGGCACGATGCGCGGTTGCTTGGGCAGCCGCTCGGAAATCGGAGGAAGACTGCGGGCAAGCAGCCGATCGGCAAGAAAATCCGGCTCGTGCTCCATCTCGCGGTCTGCCGCACGCGCGACCCCGGGCAGGACGGCGCAGCCGAGTGCGCCGAGAACTGTACGACGCGTTACCAAGGGCGAAGCTCCCGAACGTCAACGTTCTTTCGTGCAAGGACAAAATGGCCGTCGCCGAGATCGGCGGGTATCAGCGGGTCTCCCGCTTCATCGGGCCTGAATTGCGGCGCCCACTCGCCCTGTTCGGAGGCGCCGCTCGCCTGCAGCGTCGTAAAATCGAGCGGACGATCAAGGTCGGGGAAGGGCACGGCGGCGAGAAGGCCGCGCGTATAGGGGTGGACCGGGTTGCGCAGGATGACCTCCCTCGGAGCGAGTTCGACGATCCGCCCGCCCCACATGACCGCGATACGGTCCGCCATGTAATCAACGACGGCGAGGTTGTGCGAAATGAAGAGATAGGTCAAGCCGAGCTGCTTCTGCAAGTCCTTGAGGAGGTTGAGGATTTGGGCCTGCACCGACACGTCGAGCGCTGATACTGGCTCGTCGCAAATCAGAAGTTGCGGGCCAAGGGCAAGCGCCCGGGCGATCCCGATACGCTGGCGCTGACCGCCGGAAAAGCTGTGCGGGTAGCGATTGAGAAAGCGCTGGTCGAGACCTATGGCCTGCATCAGGCCGCGCACCTTTTCGAGCCTGTAGGCCCGGTCGCCACGTCCATGGATCTCAAGCGGCTCGCTCAGAATGTTCTGGACGGTCATGCGCGGTGAAAGCGATGATACCGGATCCTGAAAGACCATCTGGATATGGGTGCGCAGATCCATGAGATCGTCGCCCTGGGCCGTGAGTACATTAATCTTGCCAGAGCCGTCATCGAACGTCACCGACCCGCTGTCGGGCGTGACGGCCCGCATAAGGATCTTGCTGACTGTGGTCTTGCCGGAGCCGCTTTCACCAACGAGGCCAAGGCATTCGCCGCGCCTGATATCGAAACTGACGCCATCGACAGCGCGCACTTCCGTCGTATGCTTGCGACCAAAAAGACCGGATTTTCGGGTTTTGTACGACTTCGTCAGATCGCGGACCGAAAGCAGGATCTCAGGGGCGTTCGCAACCTCCTTTTTCTTGGCCCACAGCGTGTCCGTCTTCACCGGGACTTCGCGCAGAGCCTTCAGACGCTCGCCCGGCTTCATGTCGAAATGCGGGACCGCGGCCATGAGCCCCTTGAGATAGGCGTGCTGCGGATTGCGGAAAATCGCTTCGACGGGTCCGGCTTCCATGATCTCGCCGTGATAGATCACCACGACTTCATCGGCCATGTTGGCGACAACGCCGAGATCATGGGTGATCAGAAGCATCGCCATGTTCAGCTTGTGCTGGAGTTCCCGAAGCAACTCCAGTATCTGCGCCTGGATCGTCACATCGAGCGCCGTCGTCGGCTCGTCGGCAATCAGGAGCGCCGGACGGCAGATCAGCGCCATGGCGATCATTGCACGCTGGCGCATACCGCCCGAAAGCTCGAAAGGGTACATGTCATAGGTGCGGCTTGGGTTGGAAAATCCGACGTTATCCAGCATCTCCTCGGTTCGCGCGCGGCGCTCTTCCTTGGAAGACTCGGTGTGGATCGCCAGGACCTCGCTGATCTGGTTGCCGACGGTATGCAACGGCGACAGGGACGTCATAGGCTCTTGAAAAATCTTGGCCATGCGGCTGCCGCGCAGCGCCCTGATCTGTTCGCCGTCTGTCGGCAATTGCAGAATGTCGGTGGTCCTGCCATCGAGGGGGTCGGTAAAGAGAATCTTGCCGGTCGCCTTTGCCGTATTCGGCAGGATACCCATGACCGACTGGCTTATGACGGATTTACCGGATCCGGACTCGCCGACGAGCGCCGTGACTTTCCCCGGGAGCACGCGCAGATTGGCGCCCTTGACGACGTGCAAGCGGCCACCGAGCATCGAAAAGGAAATACCCAGGTTTTCTATACGCAGAAGATCAGACCCGGATTTCATGAGAGCCAACTGTTCCCCGCAGCACATCATTTATCGTTTATTGTGCCGAGACTATCGTACGGTCTTGGGGGAGTCTAGCGTGATAGGCTCAGGCTTGATCGTGCGCCTGCCAATTAGAGTGAAGGCCATTGCGCTGCGAGCCACGAACTTGCTATCGTCTTGCTAACGGGGTGGTTTTTCAATGACCAAGCATGAGAGGCTGACAACAGTCGTATCCACAAAGGGTCAGGTCGTCCTTCCGACGGCAGTGCGCAAGGAGCGGCACTGGCATGCCGGCACGCGCCTTCTTATCGAAGAAACGCCTGACGGCATCTTATTGAAGAACGCTCCCCTGTTTGCACCGACCAAAATCGAAGACGTGGCCGGCATGTTGAAACACGACGGCCGACCGCGATCACTGCAGGACATGGACAACGCGGTAACAGAGGCCGTCAGGGAAAAGCATGATCGCGGTCGATTCTGATATTATTGTGTCTGCTTTCTGGCCGCGAGGCGCTGACATTGGCGAGAGAAGGCATGGACTTTGCAGATGCCTTTCACCTCGCCTCAAGCGCTAATTGCGAAGCGATGATGTCGTTCGATACGGACTTCATCAAGATCGCCAAACGTGAAGCTACGCTGGAGGTGAGGCGGCCGGTCTAGCTACGGTGCCGGACAGGCATCCGCGCCAAGCACGTCCTCGCAGCGCGACGAACGGCGAAAATTGTCATAATAGAGCGTCCAATTTGTATCGTCCGCGGCGCGGTAAGGACCGAACTTGAAGTACTGGTTCTTGCCGAGGCCTTCGTCACCATGGCCAATGCGGCCCTTGACCGTGACAATCCACTTCTTGTTGGCGAAAATCTCGACGTGGCCTGAGCCATCCGGGCCGGGCTTGCTGTAAATGGCAAAGTCGATCCAGCCTGAATCCGGTGTCGGCAGTTTATTGCCACGATCGGTCACAACGATCTCGTTGGTGCACGCGCTGAACTGGCTGCCGTTCTCAGGCGTCCAAGTCGGGTCAGTGGCAACCAGTGCACGCATTTGGTTGACGTCCGGCCGATACCAAATGGGCGTCTTGGCTTCGCCGCACGACTTGACGCTGTCGGTGGTCGGGGCGCCAGGTGCCACGTAATTCGTCTCGATCGTCGCAAAGAGCTTGCCCTGATTGAGGCGCAGCGCCAGGAAAGGACTGAAATCGCCCACGGCGTCCGGTCCGATTTCACGCTTCCATTGGGCAATCAGGTAGCGGTGGTCGCCCATTGGTATCGGATCGGCGAACTTGACCGCAAAGCCATACCAGACGCCCTTATCATAGGGCACGCGACGATCGGTCTTTTCCCAGATTTCAGCCCGCTCGCTGCAGTTCTTTCGCGACGCCGGGCAGAACGGCCGTACGCTCAATTTCAGGGCCCCGGAACCTGTGAGCTTCACATCCGACTGAAATTCGGCCGTTCCCGCACGCTGCTCAAAATTCTTGCGATAGTAGAGCCCGCCGCTTGGCGCGAAGTCGGCGCCGTCAAACCCGTCATGGAGAAAGTCGCTTGCCGGATCGGCTGCCGCGGGGCTGAGGCTCAGAGTTCCGGCGAAGAAAGCCATGGCAAGCGTCTTTCCGATCATTGCATGAATTTTTCCAATAGAGGGCGACGGGTTTTGGCATCACGGTGCAGAAGCATGACTTGTTCGGCTTCCGAGAGGCCATCATAAGCAACATCGTCGTAGGCGTCATCAATCTTAATCGGATCGCCTGAAGCGTTCGGCAGCAGCACTGTCACCTTATGGCCGACACCGCGCAATTGTTCTTCGCCGAGCGTGGTCCAGTCGCCGCCGCAATAGGAGGCAAAGGCCTGACTGGCGATGACTTCATGCGAATATTTCTTGGTCAGCACCTGCAACCGTTGCACTTCATTGACGGCCGAGCCGAATGCCGAAAACGTCAGGCGATCCTTGAGCCCGACATTGCCGAACATCACGTTGCCGACGTGGAGGCCGATGCCGTAGCGAACATCGCTGAGCCCGTTGCTGCGGCGATCCTTGTTGAGTTCGGCAACACGCGCCTGCGCCTTGAAAACGGCAGCAAGCGCTGCGTCGCAGGCAATCTTCGACGGATCCTTGTGGCGGCCGCACGGATAGACCGCAAGGAAGCCGTCACCCATGAAGCTCATGATTTCACCGCCGCTGCGGTTGAATGGGGCGGCAATCGCGTCGAAGAAATGATTGAGCGTGTCGATATAGGCCTGCCGGCCCTCCTTTTCGGCAAGCATGGTCGATTCCCGCATGTCGCCCATGACGAGGGCTGCGCGAATGGTCTCGCCGTCCCCGCGTCTAATCTGGCCGTCGAGGACACGCTTGCCGGCATTGCCGCCGAGATAAGTCGTCAGCATATTGTCCGCGAGCTTGCCGAGAACTGCCATCTTGGCCGCAACGGCGAGATGGTTCTGCAGCCGCAACAGCGCAGCAATCATCGCATCGCTGAACCCCCCGGTGCTGTCAGTCGACCACGAACCCATCATGCCTTGCGTGGATTGGCCGCCGAAAGGCTGCAGGAAGGCGAGGTAATCGGTCATTCCCTCCTGGCGCAGTTCTTCGAGGACCGGGAATTCCACCGGACCGTCCCTGTCGAGCCGGCGGCGCAAATGTTCAAGATTATTGTTGAGAAGATAAAAATACGGGCTTTGCAGGAAACGCTCTGGCTTGCCGGCCGGATCGTGGCGATATCCCTCGACGCTCATGCCCGTGGCGCGCATCCATGTAAAACCCAGTGCGTCGTAGAGCGGGTGCAGCATGGAAAAGGACAGGTTGACGCGCGCGATGGGGAGGCCAGCCGCAGCTATGCGTTCGCAAAAACCCCTGACGATGGTTTCAAGATTGTCACCGGCGAGAGAGGCGTGCGTAAGCCAGTCGGCTACTTTGTCGAGGAGAATGGTGGAGACATCAGATTGGGTCGCGCTCATCGCTTGTCCTTACAAAAATACGAGCCACGTCCGTTCCCCACAATTCGGATCGGCACAACCAATCCGTGTAGATCGAAAATGAGTGAATCGGGCTTTGGAGTCAACGTCGCCCGTAGGGCGCCAGCATTAGCAAGACCAGTCCGATGCAACCGGGGATACGTCGTCGGGCAGTCCTTTATCGATCATTGTTCTATTCCCACACATGGGTGTCACGACCGGCCGAAGCAATAGGTCGCAACCTCCGGTCTTCAAAAAGCTGACATGCGCCGGAGGAGCTGCACTTGCTTGACACTCTTGTTCATTGCCGCCATCTAAAGCACCCAGATTTGCGCACGCTTTGGCACGAAAGAGATTACCTTGTCCGCTTCACCCTATCTTGCTCTTTCCGGCAAAATCGAAACACGCCAGGCGCAAGCGGGAGTGATCGGTCTCGGCTACGTCGGCCTTCCGTTGGCGATAACGCTGGCGCGGAGCGGGTTTGCCGTAACCGGTTTCGATATCGACCCGGAGAAGATCATCGCGCTCGACGCCGGCCAGTCCTATATCGAAGCCGTTTCCAGCGAAGCGCTCTCCGACGAGATGAAGACAAAGCGCTTCAAATCCACGACTGACTTTAGCCTGCTCGCAACCTGCGACGTTATCGTCATTTGCGTGCCGACCCCACTAACCAAGCACCGCGATCCCGATCTATCCTATGTCGAGGCGACGAGCCGCTCGATCGCACGTACACTGCGTCGCGGGCAGTTGATTGTGCTGGAATCGACAACGTACCCCGGCACCACCGACGATATCGTCAAATCCATCCTCGAGGAGACCGGGCTTAAATCCGGAACCGACTTCTTTCTCGGCTTTTCGCCGGAACGTGAGGATCCGGGCAACCGCAATTTCGATACCGCCACCATTCCGAAGATCGTCGCCGGCGACGGGGACGAGGCACGCGCCCTGATGCTGGCTTTCTATGGCGCCGCCGTGAAGACCGTCGTTCCGGTTTCCTCGAATGCGACAGCCGAGGCGGTCAAGCTTACCGAGAACATTTTCAGGGCGGTGAACATTGCGCTCGTCAACGAGCTCAAGACACTCTATGCGGCAATGGGGATCGACATATGGGAAGTCATCGAGGCTGCGAAGACAAAACCCTTCGGCTACATGCCTTTTTACCCCGGCCCCGGGCTTGGCGGCCACTGCATCCCAATCGATCCATTCTACCTGACCTGGAAATCGCGCGAGTATGAACTGCCGACACGGTTCATCGAACTTGCCGGCGAGATCAACGCAGCGATGCCGCGCTATGTCGTTGCCAACCTCGCGGAAGCGCTCGACAGGCGGGCCGGCAAGGCGCTCAGCCGTTCGCGTATCCTCATCGTCGGTCTTGCCTACAAGAAGAATGTTCCGGACATCCGCGAAAGCCCCTCCCTGCGCCTGATCGAGATCATTGAGGAACGCGGCGGGACGACCGACTATCACGATCCTTTCGTGGCGACGGTTCCGACCACGCGTGAACATATGAGTCTGAAAGGGCGCAAATCCATCGTACTGACTGAGGAAATCGTTCGGTCCTATGACGCCGTGCTCATTGCGACAGACCACGATGATGTCAATTATGCTGACCTCGCACGTTGGTCGCCCTTGATCATCGATACGCGCAACGTCTTTACGAAGATCGGACTTTCGGCCGAACACATCGTGAAGTCCTGACGGTTAAGAAAGCTTGGCCTTCAGATTGCTCGCTGCCATCGCATAGCCGCCTGATGCGCCGTCGATGAAATGGATGTGATCGTGCGCCATCGGGGTCGGCACGAAACACGTGATCAGCGCGGAATCCTGCTTGTGCAGGCCATAGCGCGCGATACCGGCGGCCGAAGCTTGGTCGAGCAGCGTTTCGATACGGCGCAGGCGTTCAGGCTCGATATCGATGGTCAACTTCAGCCCGTCATCGAACTTGCGAAAGTCGGAATTCTGGGCCAGCTCGCGCTTGTATATTTTCGGGTCCCATCCCCCGGCCGTCAGTCCGAATTTGTCGAGCACGTATATCAGGATGATCTGTGCAATGATGGCGAGCTTGCGGGTAAATCGCTTGCCCGGCGGCGCTGCTGCGCGCGCTTCGGCGTCGACGCCCGCCGTCGTAAACTTGACGGTTGGACCTTCCGCGGGCAGCGGGTGCGCGCCGCGTCCCTGGCCAGCGGCAACAGCAAGGACATCCGAGACGAGTTTGCGAAACTGCACGTTGGCGCCGGTCGTGCCCGGAACCGCAATGATCGAGACGATTGCGCCATTGCGCGCTTCGATCGGGTTCCACCGGCAGGACAGGCCGGTGAGGTCGGGCCGTGTCCCTGTGGGTGCGCGATCCACCGCATATTTGCCGGCCTTCATTTGCGCTTCTGCCCAACTTGTGCCACCGCCCGCAAACATGGCATAGGAAACGTCGGGGCTCACTGCAAAACGGGCTACACGGACGTCGAGCCCGATCGCCCGTATGTCGGCGATGGGCACAAGGGCGGCGCGAAGATTGAGCCCGAGTTCCTCGGCGACCCAGGACTGAACGGCGGCGAGAGCTTCGCGCGCCTTTTCCGAGAGCGATACAGGAAGCGCTACCAGCGCACCGTCACCACCAAAAACAAAGGGATAGTCCTTCTTGCCGACTGCGTTAAGGAGTGCCGAGATCACGCTTGCCCCGGCCGTATTGACCGCTTTGTAGCGGCCCTCCGCAATGGCCTCGGTCGAACTGACAATATCTGCTGTCGCAAGCACCCAGTCATCGGGTAGCGGCTGGTAGTTTGCCGTATCGACAACCCCTTCGAATTCCACGAAGACGGGGATCCTATCAAAGAAATTTTCGCTCGATTGGGTGGACATTGTTTGCCATTAGCACAATCGCGGGTAGCAGGCGATCCGGTTTGGTCTTCAAGCTGCACGGCGGCAATACAACTGGGTCTTTATTTAATACACCATAAGAGACAGTGGCAGGATGTGAAATCTTCAACTACCAATTGCACAAAACATGAATTGTTCAATTGCTGCAAAAGTGTGTAGAACCGAAAATAGAGTTGTGCGCGTCTTGTGCACTGCGTCAAGCTAGTGCAACCATCCACACGTGATTGATTCTGAACGTCAAACTACCCTTGATTTTCTAGAGTTATTTGGTGATGCCAGCATATTATGCTGAAAATAATGGTTTGCGCTGTCCATGCATTTTGATCTGGCCCATTTCCCGGATTTCCAGGAAGGCTTTTCCAGTGGCAGCCTAAAATTAGATACACTGGAAATGCTGAGGGATATTCGCCAGCAATTGGGCTGTCGCTATATCACCCATATCGGCTATTCGGATCTGACGAAGCCGCAGCGCGGCAGCGATCCTGAAATCTCTGTGTTGACGACCTTGCCGGTTCATTGGGTCGTGCGCTATTCGGCAAAGAACTATTATCGTGTCGACCCACTGGTGCAGGGCATCATGCAGGCGCGCCGGCATTTCGATGCAATCGGCACGATTCGCAATCTCGCGGAAGACAAAAGCTTGCCGCTGGAATCAAGGAAGTTCCTGCGTGACTGCCAGTTGCGCGGCCTCGGCAACCTCTTTCTCGTTGTGCCTACATCGAACTCACACGGTTTTCGCGGCGTTACCGAATTCACCTTCGACGTGCAATCGACCGAACAGATGGCCTCGATCGGCGCCATAGGCAAGCGACTGGCCGGCGTGTCGGCGAAGCTTCACAACAGCCTCCACAGCAACCGCAATCCCGCGCTGGCGGCATCCGTCGCCAGTCTCCTGACCAAACGGGAAATCGACTGCCTCTACTGGGCAGCGAACGGCAAGACAGATGGGGAAATCGGCGAGATTCTCAATATTGCGCGCTGGACGGTCGTCACCTATCTGACCAACGCCAAGAACAAGCTCGGCTGCTCCAACCGAACCTCTACCGTCGCGACGGCGCTGGCTCTCGGCGTGATCGAGATGCCTGCGATCAGCAACAAATTCTAGCCGAGGTTCTCGGACGCGGTCAGTTGTGGCAGGCGCGCATTCTCGAAGGCCGCGGCGAGAAGGGCGGTATTGTCGGCCGGGCTCCGGCCCGTCTCCGCGAACCTGACGTGGTGGAGATCAATTTCGGTTGAATCGGCGCCAAGTGTCAGCCGGAAATAGGCGTTGACGCCCATGTTCTTGAACTCGAGATCGAGCATTACCTTCGGTGCCGTATTCCAGTCGAGCGTGTACTCGCCGCCTAGACCGAATGTGAGCGTTTCGGGATAGAAAGTCAGCTCCGTCGCTGAATTGACGATGTCGGCGATATTGCCAAAGAGCTCGCAGCGGATGAAGGCGATATAGTCCGCAACGTCCACGAGCCGAAGATCATCCACGACCTCCGTCAAATGTCCGGAGATAATGTCGACACGGGTTGCGGAATACTGCGTTTTCTTCATGCATTGATCCGATGACGGTCTGGGCAATTATTTTCGACGTGCATTAACAAACTGAATGAGCTCGGCAACTGCTTTGTAAAATTCCGGAGCAATTACACTGTTGACCTGGACCTGTTTATACAACGCCCGTGCCAACTGGACATTCTCAAAGATCGGTACCCCATTTGCTTCGGCGATCTCGCGGATCTTCAGCGCAATAATGTCCTGACCCTTGGCCACGACCACCGGCGCTGAATCCTTTGCCGGAACATAGCGCAATGCAACTGAGAAGTGTGTCGGATTTGCGACGATCAGCGTTGCACCCGGGACCGACGCGATCATGCGCTGGCGCGCCCGGTCACGACCCAGCGAGCGGAGCCGGGACTTGACGAGGGGGTCACCCTCCGCCTGCTTGTGCTCGTCCTTCACTTCCTGTCGCGTCATCCGCAGTTCGCTGCGCCAATGGATACGGGTCCATGCCAGGTCGAAGGCCGCCAGAACGGTTACGGCGATGGCGACAGACGACAGCAAGCGAACAATGTGAGTCCGGATAAGTTCCGGCAGGGCATTCGGCTCGGTAATGATGGCATCGACAAAAAAATGGCTGTCTTCAAAGAAGATCATGAAGACGATCACACTGGCCGCTACGAACTTCACCGTCGATTTCAGGAACTCGACTTGTCCGGCAGTGCCGAAGACCCGCGACCAGCCCTTGGCGAGCGATATTCGCGACAATTGCGGCTCGATTCGATCGAATACGATGCGCGGCGCGTTCTGCAGGACCGACGCAAGGATGCCGGCGCCGGGCACGATGATAAGGACCGGCAGTAGCGCCAACGCTACTGCAGCACCAACAATTCCGAAGAGCTGCCGCGCATCGTCGGCGCTGGTAAGCCGCCAGTCATCCGATTTGTCGAGCAGTTCGGATAGAACCGCGGTCAGTTTCATGCCACCTGGAACCGCGACAAAAACCGTGAGGATGAGAAAGGCAACGATCGATGCAAAGATCGGCACTTCGCGTGAAAAGGGAAGATTTCCCTTTTCGACGGCATCGCTGATCTTCTTTTCAGTCGCTTCCTCGGTTTTGCTGTCTTTATCGGCGCCGTCCGACATGGGCTATCCACGTCTCACGATGCCGGCTCTTCCACGTCGAGCTTGAGGTTGCCACGCTCCGCGAGACTGATCGCGGTGCGGGCGATAACCCGGCGCGCTTCGGTGACGGCACTTGTGTTGACGTTCGATTGGTTCGAAAGCTCCGTTTCGACCATGCGGCGGCCGCGGGTCGAGAGCGACTGCAGGATGAGTTCCTGCAGATGCGGGTCGCACCCGTGCAGCGCCGTGGTAACGACATCGGTCTGGATCTCGTCGAAGAGCACAAGCCGGGCCCGCTGCGACAGCCGCGCAATATCCTCGAAGGTGAAGAGCTTCGCTTTGATCTTTGCAAGGTCGTCCGCGCCAAGGTCCGAAAGGCCGGAGAGGATTTCCTCCACATCCGACTTGTCGAGCTGATTGATGATGTTGGCGATGGCGCCGTGATGACTCTTTTCCGAGCTCGTATTCTCCTTGCCGGTTACCTCCTGCTGCAGGACACCTTCGAGCATGGTCGAGATGGCAGGCGTGACCTTCCGAATGTGCAAGGTCCGCTGAATAATGGCGCTGCGTTCTGCCGCAGCAAACCGGATGAGCAACTTTGCCGCGACGTCCGAGGGCAGGCGTGAAATGACGTAGGCGGAGACCTGCGGATGCTGCGCCATAAGATAGCTTTGAAGCACATCCGCCGGAACGCGCGGAAGCTGGTCCCAGACCGATTCCTGCGTGATGAGTTCGGGCCGCCGATTTTCAATGACCGCGCTCGCATCCTCGGCGGATAGCGTATCGCGCAAGAGACCCTCGAAGCGCATGCCGGCTTCCGAAACCGGCGCGCCGTCGGCGAATGCGTTCTCGAATTCCTTGACGAGTTCCTCAAAGTCGCCGGGCGTAATCGGCTCCAGCTTGCGGGCATGGCCGGCGAGCGACCTGAGGTCATCGGCAGTAAAATGCTTCAAAAGCCGCGATGCGGACGGCCGTCCGATCGCCACCAGCAATGCAGCAACCTTCTCCGGACCGCTGAGGTCATGGATGGCGCTTGCCGCTTCGGATGATTCCTGATCGCTCATTCGGCTCAGGCACCGCTGCCGATGACTTCGGTAAGGCTGACGCCAAAGCGGGACGAATCGTCTTCAAGGACGATGACCTCACCGCGCGCGATGACGCGGCCGTTAACGACGATGTCGACTGGATCGCCGATCTGCTTGTCGAGCGTCACCACGGCGCCGCGGCCGAGCTTCATAAGGTTTGCGACTGGCATGGAGGTGCTGCCGAGCACGACCTGTACGTCAACAGGTATACCCATGATGAGATCGATATTGGGTTTTGCGCCCGCCTGTTTGCGAGGCTGCGAGTCATCACGCTTCAATTCCTCGATCGCTTCGTTGAGCTCGTCTTCGATCGAATTCCTGTCGTGGGGGGCCATGATCTATTTATCCCGATGAAGGTTAGAGGACGACGCTTGCGACATCTGCGCTGCGAACGATGCGGTTGACAAAGACCGGAAGGGTTTTTGCCGGAGTTTCGGGCTGGGCCGAGGCGGATGCGGCCTTTGCAGGAATAAAGGAAGGCTGTACCGAGACCGCCGGAGTGCGGACGCCATCCTTCAGATCCGATTTGGCGCGCTCGACGAGATCGATGGCCCGGGTGATTTCGGAACGGACGCGATCGGAATCGCGCAGGCGCGCTTCGAGGCGCACACTTTCGTCGCGGCAGGTCTCGCGTTCCGCCTGGAGGATCGCCAGGGCCTGTTGCAGGTTGGCGGCCGAACTGGCCACCTGGTGGGCCACGACCCGGCTCATCGCGTTGAGGCGATTCGCCTTGCGCAGCGCCGCCAGGAAAACCACAAGCGAGACGGCGGTCAGCACGATCGAGACGAGATTAACCAGCGGCAAGCTCATCAAGGAGATCCTCTTCTTCATTGATGGGGTCGGTGATCCGGACCGTGAATGCGCTGCCAGCCTTGCCGAGACGGCACTTGTAAAGTGCCTGGTGGCCGCTGCGCAGCCGGACCTGGTCGATCGCGTCCTTGGGCAGTTGCAGTATCTGGCCCGGCTTCAGGAGCGCAAGTTGCTCGAGCGTCATCGACCCTTGCTGGAGATAGGCTTCCACATCGATGTGGGCGCGGCTGACCTCGAGCCGCAGCTTCTTTGCCCATGCCGGGTCGGAATGATGGGCCGGTTGCCGCAGCATGCGGGCGATTGCGTCCTGCATGGGCTTGAAGCTCGACCGCGGCAGGAGGATCAATATTTGCCCGGAGCGGCCGGCTGACTTCAACGTGACAGCGCAGCAAATCATGCGGGTTTCAGAAATTGTGTTGGGCGCGAGATGAGCCGGCTCGACCAGATCGCCAACCTGGAACAGCCCCTCGGCACCTGCGGCAAACATATGGTCGAGCGATGCCGTTACATCCGCAAAGACCTGTCGGGCGATGATGAGGTCCACCGATGTGAGCGGACGAGCGGCGCTGCCCGTTCCGGCACTCGTTCCCGAGCCGAAAAGCGCTTCGATCCCACAATCGACAAAGCTGCGGTCCGCGGCGAGGACGACGCGCGAACCCCATTTCGATACCGGCACCATCCCGACAAGACCGGATTGCGCGAGGGTGTTCGTGATCGCGTCCTTCTCCAGCGTCCTTACGCCAGCGAGCTCAGCGGTAACAGGCACCTCGGTCTGTCCGGCAAACCGCGCACCGAATGACGCCGCGAGCTCCCGGAAGACGGTCTCCAGCGATTTGAGGTCATCAACCGACATTCCGGCGGCGCGAAGAATGCTCTCGGCGAGAACGTCAGGTCGTTTGGTTTCCGCTTCGGCTTCCATGATCAACCTATGCTGCCTGCTGCATCGGCGCCGGGGACAGTGTCTCCTGCTCGACCACATCGATCGACGGACGGTCATAGGCCGAGATTGTCTTGCGTCCGTATTCGAGCGCGATCTGGGGCAGGGCGCCGTTCATGTAGGCAAGCAGCGTCTGCTTCACGATCATGTAGAGGCGGTTCTGCTTCTCCCGCGTCGTCTTGATCTTCGTCGCGATCGGACCGACGACACCGTAGGAAAGGAAAATGCCGGCAAAGGTGCCGACCAACGCGGCGCCGATCAAATGGCCGAGAATTTCCGGCGATTCATTGAGCGCGCCCATCGCCTTGATGACCCCGAGCACGGCGGCGACGATGCCGAGCGCCGGCAGGCCTTCCGATACGGCGACCATGGCGTTGTATGGCTTCAGCTTGTCGCGGGCGATGGTATGGAGTTCTTCATCCATGAGCGCTTCGATCTCATGCGACCGGGCATTGCCTATGATGATGAGGCGGCAGTAGTCGCAGATGAAGTTCGTCAGGTCGTGATTCTTTAGCACGCTCGGGAAAGCCTGAAAGATCGGCGATTCCGTTGGATTGTCGATGTGAACTTCGACTTCGTTACGCGATTTCGCGCGCAGTTCCCGCATCAATGCGTAGAGCACACCGAGGACGTCCAGATAATCGCGTTGTTTGGGAATCTTGTTGGTGAACGCTTCCATGCAGGCGCGGCCCGTATCCTTGACCGCCGAAAATGGATTGGCAACGAGGAAGGTGCCAAAGGCGGAGCCGCCGATGATGACGAATTCCCATGGCTGCATAAGAACGGCGACATGTCCGCCCATGGCGATAAATCCGCCAAGCAGACACCCCATCGTCACGACCAGTCCAATAAGAATACCCAAGTCACTCTCCCGCAGGTTTGCCAGCGAAGCCAAGATCTAGCAGTTGCGGCTTGTGTGAACCTTGCAGGTTGGACGGACGGCGCGGACAGCTTCAGGCAAGCTTGGTCTGCGACACATGCGCAAACCCTTCGGGAAAGGCGCATCATGAACACTTTGACGAGCTACACCCTGATCGCTAAGGATTTGCCGCGGTCTCTTGCCCGTGTATCCGCAGAACCCGCGGTCAAGCGCGACAGCGAGTACTACCTGAAGAACATCCAGAACGTGAAATCCGTCGACGATTTCATGAAGGACACGCGGCTCTACAATTTTGCATTGAAGTCCTTCGGCCTTGGTGACATGGCCTATGCCAAGGCGTTCATCCGCAAGGTGCTGACCGAGGGCATCGACAGCAACGAGGCTTTCGCCAACAAGCTCAATGACGGGCGCTACAAGGAGCTGGCGACCGCGTTCAACTTCGTGAAGTACGGCGACAAGGCCACGAGCCAGCCCGGAACGCTGCAGCCGATCGTCGACAAATATGTCCGCCAGACACTCGAGGTGGAGACTGGCCAACAGAATGAGGGGGTCCGCCTGGCGCTCTATTTCGCCCGCAAGGCGCCCACGATTACCAACGCCTACGAGATCCTCGGCGACAAAGCCCTGCTTGAGGTCTTCCAAACCACTTTCTCGATCCCTGCGCAGACATCCGGCATGGATATCGACCGCCAGGCCAAGATGGTCGAGGATAAGCTCAACCTGGCGGACCTCAAGGACCCTGCCAAGCTCGCCAAGCTGATCACGCGCTTTACCGCGATGTATGAGATGAAAAACCCTTCGACCTCAACCAGCATACCGTCGCTGCTCGTCGGCGGTTCAACGCAGATCGGCATCGCCGACAGCATCCTGACAACGCTGCAATCGTTCAAGCTTGGTGGCCGCTGATGGAAAATTCGATCTATGTTGGCCTGTCTTCGCAAATCTCGCTTGAACGGCGCATGGACGCGCTGGCGCACAATGTCGCGAACATGTCGACGCCAGGCTTTCGCGCCACCGGCATGAAATTCGACGTCATGGTTTCGAAGGCCGCCGAGAATTCGAGCTTCGTCAGCGCCGGCGAGAGCTTCATCAAGACCGAGGCAGGGCCGATCACGCAGACCGGCAATCCGCTCGACGTCGCTGCCAAAGGCAATGTCTGGTTTTCCCTGCAATCCCCCGCCGGACAGGTTTTCACCCGCGACGGGCGCATGCAGATGTCGACGACCGGCGAACTCCTGTCGGTCAAGGGCTACCCAATTCTCGATGCCGGCGGCCAGCCGCTGACCATTGATCCCAATGGTGGCCCGCCGCAGATTTCGCCTTCCGGAACAGTTACCCAAAACGGCCGCCAGCTTGGCGTGATCGGACTGTTCACGATCGATCCGAATGCGAAGCTCACTTACTTCGACAATTCAGCTGTCATTCCAAGCATTGCGGCGCAGCCGGCGATCGACAATCCGGATGCTGGTGTCATCCAGGGCGCCATCGAGGGGTCGAACGTCGACGCCATCAGCGAAATGACGCGCCTGATGAATGTCTCCCGCGCCTTCGAACGCGTCGATGCGCTGCTGCGCGGTAGCGAGAACACGTTCAAGGATGCCGTCAGGACCCTCGGGTCCAGCACATGAGCCATCTCCCGGCCCCCCGATAGCTAGCTCATGCACGCACTCGAAGACGCACTTCAGACCATAGCTGAGCGAAAGGGCGATCTCGACGCGCTGGCGCGCCTGATTTCAAAGGCGACAGGCGAACGCGCCGTGGCGACCGGCGGCTATGTCGAGGATGTCTCCCGCTCGGCGATCGGCGTGCGCGGCATTTCCGACTGCACGCAGCTCGGCGACATGGTGATGATCCGGACCACCGAAGGTTTGCACCCGGCGGAAGTGGTGCGCCTCGAACAAAAGCGCGTGCTGATCAAGCCATTCGATGACCGCATCGTGCCTTCGCTCGGAACGCCGGTCTTTCCGGAGGGACAACTGCGCCTGTCGCCAGCGGCAAGCTGGAAGGGCAGGGTCATCAACGCGCTTGGGGAACCGCTTGACGGCAAGGGGCTACTCGCAGCGGGAAGCGAGGCCGTGCCTGTGGATCGCGCAGCGCCGATGGCCATGGAGCGCGGCCGCGTCGAAAAGGGTCTGCGCTGCGGCGTCAACGTCGTCGACGTCTTCGTCCCGATGTGCTTCGGGCAGCGCATGGGTATCTTCGCCGGCTCCGGCGTCGGCAAATCGACATTGCTCGCCATGATGACCCGGGCCGCCGACTTCGACACAGTCGTCCTTGCCCTTACCGGCGAACGTGGCCGCGAAGTGCGCGACATGCTCGAAGACACGATGGCGGGCAAGCTCGACAAGACGATTGCGGTTGTATCGACGGGCGACGAAAGCCCGATGATGCGGCGGCTTGCGCCAAACACCGCGACAGCCATCGCCGAGTATTTCCGCGATCGCGGTGACAACGTTCTGCTTATCGTCGATTCGATTACCCGCTTCGCCCATGCCGCACGCGAGATCGCGATTGCGGCCGGCGAACCCCCGGTTTCGCGCGGTTATCCGCCGAGCGTGTTCAGCCAGTTGCCGCGCTTGCTCGAGCGGGCCGGACCGGGGCTCGATGGCGAGGGCACGATCACAGGCATTTATGCGGTCCTGGTTGACGGCGACGATCATAATGATCCTGTTGCCGATGCAATCCGCGGCACGCTCGACGGGCATATCGTGCTTGACCGCGCCATTGCCGCGCAGGGCCGGTTTCCCGCTGTCGATATCCTGAGTTCGATTTCGCGCCTCGCGCAGCACAACTGGACACCCGAACAGGCAAAGCTTGCGACCAGCCTGCGCGGTCTGATCGCGCGGTTCGAGGAAACGCGCGATCTGCGCATGATCGGTGCCTACCAGGCAGGCAACGATCCGCATATCGATCAGGCCGTCACACTGGTTCCGCTCATTTACAATGCCATGCAGCAGACTCCGGCATCGCCCCTGTCGAACGATCCCTATAGCGATCTCGCCGCCGCGCTGAGACCAAAGGAGCCATCATGAAGCCCAGCGACACGAAGCGTCCGGCGTCACGTAAGGCCGACGCTAATGAACCGCCACCAGTGCGCGTCCGTGACAAGCGATTCGACGGCTACCTGAAGGGCGCCGGCATCGTGCTCGCCACGATCTGCGCCGTCCTCCCCTTCGTCATGTATTACGACATTCTCGATGCGCGCCCAAAGCCGCTTGCTTCTGGAATAACGGTGCGCGACCCCCTCAATCGGACCAATCAGAAGGTTGTAAGGGAAACGCACGGCAATCGCGGTTCGGCACAGGCGCAAACCGGCGAAGGCGTCGATGCGATGACCACGGCCACGACGGCGGAACTCACAGGTGACAGGCTCAAGCAGATCGAGGAGGCGAGCAAGCAGCCTTTCCCCGGCAAACCGGTATTCCTGCTGCGCGAGGTTGTAGGCGGCCTGGTGATGATCGAGGACGAAAGCGGCTACTGGTTCGTCGAAAAAGGCTCGCCTTTGCCGGATGGAAGCACGCTTGTCGCCATCGAGCGCGGCACCGATCCGGGCAGTTTCTCGATCAAGACCTCCGATGGCGACGTCATCACCCGAACCAACTGACTCGAGCCAACGACAGAAGTTCCGAAGCTGGCTCGGGCCGCAAGTCTCACGCAAGTTTGGCAGCGTAGGTTAAGCAAAGATTAAGCGCTTCTGACGTGCGAGGAAGACATGCAGGGTATCCATCTGTTCGAACTGGCATCGCGTCAGGCCGAGTGGTTGTCGGTGCGGCAAGCCGCCGTTGCCGGCAACGTCGCCAACGCCAATACGCCCGGCTTCAAGGCGCGGGACGTCGA
Source organism: Phyllobacterium sp. 01N428 (assembly GCF_056399405.1). NCBI lineage: Bacteria > Pseudomonadati > Pseudomonadota > Alphaproteobacteria > Hyphomicrobiales > Phyllobacteriaceae > Phyllobacterium > Phyllobacterium sp. 01N428. The sequence goes on along the minus strand of NZ_JBFTRH010000010.1, from coordinate 126,011 downwards.
ACCGTTCAAGGACGTGCTGCAGCAGACGCAGTTGACGATGGCTGCGACCAATCCCAAACATCTCGAAATCGACGCATCCGGAATTGCAGCAACCACCATGCGCAAGGATGCGGTCGCCGAGCAGAACCACTCGAAAAACACCGTCAGCCTCGAAAGCGAGATGGTGAAATCGGGTGAGGTCAACCGACAGTTTGCACTCAACACCAGCATCGTGAAGGCGTTTCACCGAATGATGCTGTCTTCGGTAAAGAGCTGAGCCGATGTCCGACCCGCTACAGGCCGCCCTCAAAGTTGCCGCTTCCGGTCTCAACGCCCAATCGACGCGGCTGCGCATCGTTTCGGAAAACCTTGCCAATGCCCAGTCGACGGCCAAGACAGCCGGCGGCGACCCTTACCGCCGCAAGACCGTATCGTTCGCTACCGAACTCGATCGCAGCACCGGCGTCGAAACCGTGCGTATTGCCGAGGTCGGCAAGGACACCTCCGAGTTCGTCGAAGAGTACGATCCCAGCCACCCGGCCGCAGATTCGCGCGGCTACGTCAAATATCCGAACGTCAGCATGGTCGTCGAAATGGCGGACATGCGCGAGGCGAACCGTTCCTATGAAGCCAATCTCCAGGTGGTCAAGCAAGCACGCGAACTCATTGCCATGACCGTCGACCTCTTGAGGAATTCCTGATGATCGATCAACTTCTCAGTGTTTCCACCCGCAACGCTCTTTCGAAACTGACCGAGACGGTGAGCCAGGGAACCGGCGGGGCGTCTCAGGTTCAGCCCGCAGCCACCACCGGCGGGCCTTCCTTCGACAACGTTCTCTCGCAGCTCACCGGATCGGTCAGCGGCAAGCTCGAAAATGCCGAGGCGATGTCAATGAAGAGCATGACCGGCGACGTGCCGACGCGTGATGTCGTCAACGCCGTCATGGATGCCGAGCAGTCGCTCCAGACGGCGATCGCCATCCGCGACAAGATCGTCCAGGCCTATCTCGAAATCAGCCGCATGCCGATCTAGGCACATCAACGGAACTTGGCCGACATGGCCGGAAGGGCATTAGAAATTCCATGAAAGCGCTCACGATCGCTGCGACCGGCATGAATGCCCAACAGCTGAACCTGGAAGTGATTGCCAACAACATAGCCAATATCAACACGACCGGTTACAAGCGCGCCAAGGCAGAGTTCTCGGACCTGCTCTATCAGGCCGAACGCAGCGCCGGCGTGCCGAATGCCTCGAACCAGAGCGTCGTTCCGGAAGGCGCCATGGTCGGCCTCGGCGTCCAGACATCTGCCGTCCGCAACCTGCATATCCAGGGCGCGCTGAACCAGACCGGCAATCCCTTCGACGTCGCCATGGTCGGCCGCGGCTGGTTTCAAATCCAGAACGCCGCTGGCGAAACGCTCTACAGCCGCGCCGGCGCTTTCAACACGAATGATACGGGACAGCTCGTGACACTCGACGGGAACCTCGTCGAACCGAATATCGTCGTTCCGACCGATGCGGTCGAGGTGAAGATCACGGATACCGGGCAGGTCTTTGCCAAGATGGCTGACCAGACGCAGCTCGTGAACCTCGGCCAGCTGCAGATCGCCAATTTCGCCAACGAAGCCGGTCTCGAACCGCTCGGGGACAATCTCTTCCGCCAGACCGATGCTTCCGGCGACGCCGTGGTTGGCGTTCCGGGCGATCCCGGCTTCGGTACGCTCAAGCAGGGCTATCTCGAGAGCTCGAATGTCGATCCGGTCAAGGAGATCACGGATCTCATTACCGCACAGCGCGCCTACGAGATGAACTCCAAGGTCATCCAGGCCGCCGATGAGATGGCATCGGTCGTCTCGAAGAATCTTGGCGGCTGAGGATAATCATGACGGCAGCAGGACGCACACTCGCAAATATCGCAGGCGGTATCGCGCTCGCGCTATGCGCCATAGTCCATGCGACCGGCGCGATGGCCGAGCGTATCGCGTTCATCGTCCCGTCGCAGATCATCTATCCCGGCCAGACCATCGGCAATGAGGGTCTGTCCGAAAAGATCTTCACCATCAAGGCCAGCGCTGCCGGCAATTACGTGCTCCACGTCAATCAGCTCGTCGGCAAGGTTGCACGACGGACGCTCCTGCCGGGGCAGCCTATCCTGGTGACCGCCGTCAACGAGCCCGACCTTATCCAGCGCGGCGTTGCAGTCCCTCTGGTCTACAACACCGGCTCTCTCGTCATCAGCGCAAAGGGCGTTGCGATGGAGCCGGGCCACGCGGGCGATTTCGTCAAGGTACGCAACGTCGACAGTGGCATCATCGTGACCGGCACGGTACTAGCCGACGGCTCGATTCAGGTCGGGATGCAATAATGCGGCTTCTCGCCTTTCTCCTTGCCTTCATTCTTACCGGGACAATCGCGGCCATTGCCGGCGAGTCCAACGAAAAAGGCTATAAAACACCTGCCGAAGCCAACGCTGCCTGGCGCCGCGCCGAGAACGAAGCCGAGCGCTGGGGCAGTGCCGCGTCGCCACTGGGCGAGGGCGGTGCGATCGCGCGCCTCAAGGACATCGCCAACATCCAGGGCGTCCGCGAGAACCAGCTCGTCGGCTATGGTCTTGTCATCGGCCTCAATGGCACTGGCGACAGCTTGCGCAATGCGCCGTTCACCGAACAGTCGATGCGCGCCATGCTAGACAATCTTGGCATCAGTCCGCCGCCCGGAGCCTCCCGCGTCAAGAATATCGCGGCCGTCATCGTCACCGCAAACCTCCCGCCCTTCGCCGGGCGCGGTTCGCGTATTGACGTCACGGTTTCGTCGCTCGGCGATGCCACTTCGCTGGCCGGGGGCACGCTTGTCATGACGGCCCTTGCCGCGGCCGACGGGCAAAACTATGCCGTTGCGCAAGGCAATCTCGTCGTTTCCGGCTTTTCCGCATCGGGCGATGCGGCGAGCCTGACACAGGGTGTTCCGACCAGCAGCCGCATTCCAAACGGCGCCCTTGTCGAAAAGGAAGTCACCGGCAATTTCGGCCAGGACGAATTGGTGGTTGAGCTGCGCGAGGCAGACTTTACGACCGCCGTGCGCATCACCGACACGATTAATGCCTTCGCCAAGCGCCGCTACAAGCAGCCTGTCGCCAAGGAGCGGGATTCGAAATCGATCCGCCTGCGCAAGCCGAAAGACATCTCGGCCACCCGCTTCGTCGCCGAGATCGAAGGTCTCCCCGTCCCGACGGACGAGGTTGCACGCGTAGTCGTCGACGAGCGCACCGGCACCGTCGTGATCGGCGAAAAGGTGCGCATCTCGCGTGTCGCCATCAGCCATGGCAGCCTCTCGGTGCGCGTTACGGAAACGCCGATGGTCGTTCAGCCGGAACCCTTCAGCGATGGCGTGACCGCAGTCGAGCCCAATACCGATATCCAAGCAACGCAAACGTCCAATATCGGCGTTCTCGGTGGAACTGATCTCGAAAGTCTCGTCAAGGGATTGAACCAGATCGGCGTGAAGCCGCAGGGCATCATCGCCATTCTGCAGGGTATTAAGACGGCAGGCGCCCTGCATGCGGAACTGGTGGTGCAATGAGTTACGCCTGGATGAATTCGGATAGAGCCTATGGAGCCCTCTTCGGGATGGTTCTAGGCGCGGCATTGAGCATTGCCGGGGTGGCAGGCGCACAGGATGCAGCGCACGAGGATGCCACGCAGGAGATCGACCGCTATTGCACCAACATCAACGACAAGGCCGCCGACGCGCGCTACGCCATGCAGACGCGCGAACTTCAGCAACTGCGCGCCGATGTCGATAGCCGTATCCAGGAACTCGAAGCCAAGCGTCAGGAATATGAGGTTTGGCTAAAGCGCCGCGACGAATTCGTCGACAAGGCGGAGGATTCGCTCGTCGGCATCATTTCGAAGATGCGCCCCGACGCCGCCGCTGCGCAAATGGCGCTGCTGGGCGATGAAGCGGCAGCGGCGCTGTTGCTCAAGCTCAATCCGCGCGTGTCGAGTGTCATACTCAACGAGATGCCGCCGGACAAGGCCTCCAAGCTCGCGCGTGTCATTGTCGGATCGCGCGTCGTTTCACAAAAAGAAAGAACCGCCCAATGAAAAAAGCGGCCTCCTTCATCCTGGTCGCCAGCCTTGTGGGCGTTGCGGGCTGCGCAAATAATTTCCGTGATCTCAACCGGGCACCAGCCATGTCGCCGGTGGGCGCAGGCGTCGGCCAGACGTTCAGCGTCACCGATCCCGCCTATTATCCGACGCAGCCGAAGCCGCAGCAATATTCCCTCTGGCAAGACCGCCAGGCTGGATTCTTCCGCGATCCGCGCGCGGCAAATCCCGGCGACGTGCTCACCGTCATCATCAGACTCGACGAGGAAGCGAAGTTCGACAACAAGTCGAATCGTTCGCGCGCCTCCTCGCAAGTCTACGGCGCAACGGCCGATATCAGCGGCAGCGGGATTTCGGGGGGCGACATCAGTGGCACCCTCGACCTGAACTCGGATACGAAATCGAAGGGCGAGGGGAAGATCGAGCGTTCTGAAAAGATCGACCTGCGCGTTGCCGCGATCGTCACCAACATCCTGCCGAACGGCAATATGGTGATCCAGGGATCGCAGGAAGTCCGCGTGAATTACGAGTTGCGTATCCTCAACGTCGCCGGCGTCGTGCGGCCGCGGGACATCTCGGGTTCCAATACGATCTCCTACGACAAGATTGCGGAGGCGCGCATCTCCTACGGAGGCCGCGGACGGCAAAGCGAAGTGCAGCAGCCGCCATGGGGACAGCAGGTCCTTGACACCGTTGCACCATTCTAAAGGTTGAAACCGATGAGCGCCGTCGCCGAAGAAACCACACCACCACCAAGGGGTCCATCATTGGTGGCCCTGATCGGCGTTGTCGTCATCCTGACCCTCATAGCTGCCGGCGGCGGATGGTTCCTTGGCGGCAAGCTTGGCCTCGCGAAAGACGAGGCGGCCGAGACGGCTACCGAAACCAGTCGCAAGCCTGCCGCGGAGGATATGCCGCTTGGAACGGTCGTGCCGCTGAAGCCTATTCTCACCAATGTGAAAATTCCGCAGAATGTCTGGTTGCGGCTTGAAGCCGGCATCGTGGCGCGGCCGGGCGAGAAAATTCCGGACGAGCTTGCCGCGACGATCACCGGCGATTTCATGGCGTTTCTGCGCACGGTCAACCTCATGCAGCTTCGTGGGCCGGCCGGGCTCGAATATCTGCGCACGGACCTTGAAGAGCGAGCGAAGATGCGCTCCGAGGGCAAGATCGAAAAAGTCTATATCTGGGCGCTGGTGATGGAATGAAAATACGTCTGCTGACGCCACTGCTGGTCCTCGCACTCGGCGGGACTGCCATGGCCCAAACGCCATCGATCCTCGAAGGGCTCCTGCCGCCCGGCAGCGCCTCGACAAGTGGCCAGATCATCCAGATGCTGGCGGTGCTCACGGTCTTGTCGATTGCGCCTGGCCTCCTGATCATGGTGACCAGCTTCACCCGCTTTGCCATTGCATTTTCCCTGCTTCGTGCGGGGCTTGGTTTGCAGACCACACCGGCAAATCTGGTGATGATCAGCCTTGCGTTGTTCATGACCTTTTACGTCATGGCTCCCGTATTCGATCGCGCGTGGCAGAACGGCGTCCAGCCGCTCGTCAAAAACCAGATCACCCAGGATGTCGCGATGAATGAAATCACGACGCCGTTTCGTGAATTCATGCTGCGGCAGGTACGCGACAAGGATCTTCGCCTGTTCGAGGACCTCGCCGACGAATCCTTTCGCACCAAGGCGGACGGTGTCGTCGACTTGCGCATTCTCATCCCGGCATTCATGATTTCCGAATTGCGTCGCGGGTTCGAAATCGGCTTTCTCATCGTTTTGCCGTTCCTTGTCATCGACCTCATCGTCGCAACTTTGACCATGTCGATGGGTATGATGATGCTGCCGCCGACAGTGCTCTCCCTGCCGTTCAAGATCCTGTTTTTCGTGCTGATAGACGGATGGAACATCCTCGTCGGGAGCCTGATCCGCTCCTATACGTGAGGCGTCAGTTAGCCGGCGAAATTTGCCTCAGTCGCCGGAATTTTCATATTAGATAAAATCCATAGGACCTTGTTATTAAAACGGTAATACATTAGACGTACTGATCACAATATGACGGGTTGCCTTCAGGGCAATAGGCATCAGGCCGCTCCGTCACACCGGTGAAAACCCGGTATGTCCCCTTCTTTGTATCTCATCAGGGACCTACTTCCATGACCAGCATTCTTACCAATGCGTCGGCAATGACCGCGCTGCAGACGCTTAACACAACGAACAAGAACCTTGCTACGACGCAGGACCGTATCGCTACGGGCCAGCGCGTTGCCCAGGCTTCCGACAATGCCGCCTATTGGTCGATCGCAACCGGCATGCGCACTCAGAACACGGCTTTGTCCGCAGTCAAGGACGGCCTCGGTCTCGGTGCTTCGATCGTCGACACGGCCTACACGTCCCTCAACAGCGCCATCGAACTCGCTCAGAAGATCCAGGCAAAGTATGTTGCCAAGGAAACCCCGGGCACCGACGGCACCGTTATTGACGCCGACATTGCCCAGTTCAAGGCTCAGATCGTCGAAATGGCCAAGGGCGCAACCTTCCAGGGCGTCAATCTGCTTGCTACCGGTGGCACCGCACAGAGCATCGTGACGGGCTATACGTCCGGTACCGGCGTCACCACGATGTCAGTTGCCGCTTTCGACCTCGAAGCTGCCCTGACTTCTGCAACGACCTCGTCGGCCGTTGAAACTGCAATCGGCACGATGAAGGACGCGGCTGCCGCTTTGGGTTCCGCCAAGACCCGCATCGACACGCAGCAGGCTTTCACTGACAACCTGATGGACGCCATCGATCGCGGCGTCGGCCAGCTCGTCGATGCCGACATGAACAAGGAATCGGCTCGTCTGTCGGCTCTGCAGGTTCAGCAGCAGCTCGGCGTACAGGCTCTCTCGATTGCAAACTCGAGCAACCAGAGCATCCTGTCGCTCTTCCGCGGCTAATCGGATAAATAATATCGTTACAAGAAATTTGCCCCGGACTTCAAATCCGGGGCTTTTTCGTTTTGCTAACCTCAGTGATATTTTTCGCGTTCACGGCCAAGAATCGCTCGGGCATTGAGACCCGCAATCGGCTGGGCCAGATCTCTCGGTATATCCCCCGAGAGCTGCAGATCGAGATAGCGCGCGCAGCAGACGCGAAGGAACGACGTGAAGTTGCCGAGATCATGACCGGCGTCGATCGACTCATGATGCAGCCGCGTAATGAGTTGCACGACGTTCATTCCGTCACGCCGTGCAATTTCCTCCAGTTTAGACCAGAAGAAATTCTCGAGCCGCACGCTGGTGACCATGCCGTCGATGCGCAGCGAGCGCGTGGTGCTTTCCCATAGACGCGCATCCGCCTTGATGAATAATTCACACATGCTGCCTCCCAAACCCGCAAACGCCCATTGAGCTTAGCAGCGCTTACGCGTTGAGCACAGCCATGAACTGCTGCAGCCAGGCGGGGTGGGCCGGCCAAGCAGGCGCCGTGACGAGCTTGCCATCGGTAACGGCATCGTTGATGGCGATCTCCACAAACTTTCCGCCCGCAAGTTCGACTTCGGGACGGCATGCGGGATAGGCCGAGCATTTGCGCCCCTCGATTACCCCGGCTGCGGCAAGAAGCTGGGCGCCATGGCAGATCGCGGCAACCGGCTTGTCGGCGTCGAAGAAGTGGCGGACGGCCTTGATCACGTTCGGATCGAGCCGAAGATATTCCGGCGCCCGTCCGCCGGGAATGACAAGCGCATCGTAATCCTCGGCGCGGATATCGGCGAAGGTCGCATTGAGCGCAAAGTTATGCCCGCGTTTTTCGGAGTAGGTCTGGTCGCCTTCGAAATCGTGAATGGCCGTTGCGACCGTATCGCCGGCCTTTTTCCCCGGACAGACCGCGTGGACCGTGTGGCCGCAGGCAAGCAGTGTCTGGAACGGCACCATAGTCTCGTAGTCTTCGGTATAGTCGCCGGTAATCATAAGGATCTTAGCGCTTGGCATGTTTTTCCTCCCAAGGTTTCAACGAAGGAAAGCCTAGCAAATGCCGATCGCCTATCGGTACTAGCCGGATACTACGGGAGAATTTTCATCGGTACATGGTCTCGCGCGGCTCTAACTTCGCGCAAGCTTCGGCCTCTATGGTTCCGTTACGGGATCGTGGTGAGAATCGATGGAAAAGAATATCAGGCACACATTTGAGCAGCTGTTTGCAGCGCTGAAGAAGCTCGGGGCGCGGCGGCTCATTGCCCTTAGCATCGTTGGCGTGACGCTGTTCAGCGTAATTCTGGTGTCGAGTTTCTACCTTAATCGTCCCCAATACGAGACGCTGTATGTCGGCCTCAGCCGCGATGATGTGAACCGAATGGGCATGGCGCTCGGCGAGGCCGGCATCCCCTTCGACGTGAAATCCGACGGCACCTCGATTCTCGTTCCCTTCGGCAAGGCCGACCAGGCCCGCATGTACCTGGCGGAAAAAGGTCTGCCCACCAGCAACAATGCCGGCTATGAGCTCTTCGACAATATGGGCTCGCTGGGTCTTACGTCGTTCATGCAGGAAATCACGCGCGTACGGGCGCTTGAAGGTGAGATCTCCCGCACGATCCAGGCTATCCGCGGCATCAAGGCGGCGCGCGTTCATATCGTTCTTCCCGAGAAAGGAAGTTTCCGCCGCGGTGACCAGGCGCCATCCGCCTCGGTCGTCATCCGTACCGAGGGCGACTTTGCGATCGAATCCGCCCAATCGATCCGCCAGCTTGTGGCCGCCGCGGTGCCGCAGCTGACCGCCGCCGAAGTGACCATTCTCGATACCAATGGCCGCCTCCTTGCTTCCAAGGACGATGGAACGAGCGCCGGTGCGGTCATGTCGGCGACCCTTGAACAGAATGTTTCCACCTCCGTCGATGAAAACATTCGCAAGGCGCTCGCACCTTATCTCGGCGTCGGACACTTCCAGACGAGCGTCCAGGTGGCGCTCGATACAGACAAGCGACAGACCAATGAGACGGTATTTGATCCGGAGTCCCGGGTTGAACGCTCGGTTCGGGTCGTCCGTGAGAGCGGCGATTCGCAGAACTCGACCAGCGATAATGCCACGGGTGTCGAACAGAACATCCCGCAAGAACAGATCGCCAGCAAGAACGGAGACAGTTCGTCTGAAAAGACCGACAAGCGCGAGGAATTGACGAATTACGAGCTGAACTCGAAAACCGTATCGACCACCAGCGACAGCTACCAGATCAAGCGGCTGTCGATCGCCGTCGTCATCGATCAGGCGCGCCTTCTGCAAACGGCTGGCGCGACGCCGCCGCCGGCCAATTTCGTCGACCAGCAGATCGCCAAGATCACCGAGCTTGTAGCGACAGCGGCGGGCCTCGATCAGAAGCGCGGCGACGTCATCAACGTCACCGCCGTCAACTTCATGGAAACGACCGATGAGCAATTGCAGCCGACCTCGACGCCTATATCGGAAATGGTCTTCCGCCAGGCTGGCAGCTTCGTCAACGCGGCTGCGCTGATCGCCGCCGTTGCCCTCATTCTATGGCTTGGCGTCCGGCCCTTGATGCGCGAAATGGGCAAGGCGGCGGAGGTCCCGCAAATTGCCGGCGTGTCAGAGCTTGCTGTCCCGAATGTTGCAATGGCAGCAAATCTTCCTGCCGTCGCGCCCGCTCGCTCCGAGCAAAGCATGCCCTACGACGATCTCAGCGAACTCAGGCGCCGGATGCGCGTTCCTGCCCAGAATCGTCTCGAACAGATGATCGACATGGACGAAGAGCGGGTCGCGGCGATCCTGAAGCAATGGGTCCACGAGGCCGCCTGAGATGAGCGCACGATCCCTCGCCAGCGTTCTTACCGATTTTACCCCGAAACGGGTGCCGCCAGATCGCGTGACGGTTTTCACCAGCGTTCGCGAGCGAGCAGCTACGCTTGACGAGGTCATCGAGCCGGCCGAGGAAATCGTCGACATCATCGACTACGAACTCAAGGTGAAAGAAGCCTTCGCAGCCGGGCGGGAGTCAGGTCAGGCGGAAGCGGCGGTACTTTTCGAAGCCGAGAAAGTCCGGCTGGAGCGCGAGTTCCAGGAACAACTTGCTGCTGCGGATGCCGCCTTTCTTGCCGATACGGGCGCGCGCCTTGCCGCGCAACTTGCCGATGGCTTGTCAGGTATTGCTGCAGATCTTTCCGGTTCCCTTGCAGCTGCGCTCACTCCTCTCGTCGAGGCGAGCCTGCGTGAACGGGCGATAAGTGGTTTTGTCGGTGAACTCGAGCGCCTTACAAAAGGGCTCGAAGGCATTCTTATCGACGTAACCGGGCCTCGCTACCTGCTTGACGCGCTGCGAACGCGACCGGAGATCGATGCGATCCGATTTACGTTCCGCGAGGCAAACCAATCCGAGCTTACGATGAAACTCGATGATGTCGTTATCGAAACACGCCTCGGCCACCTGATCGACGCGTTGAAGGACCAAACCCGATGAACATCGACCCTGAAACGCATCGCGAAATCGTCATCGTCCGGCGCGGTCGCGGCGATGGTGAGGAAGGCCACCATGGCGGCGTCTGGAAGATCGCCTATGCCGACTTCATGACGGCGATGATGGCGTTCTTCCTCGTCATGTGGCTGATCAATGCCGCCAATGAGGAGACGAAGGCCGCCGTTGCCAGTTACTTCAATCCTGTAAAGCTGATGGACCGGCAGGCGCAGCCGAAGGGCATCGAGGAGATCGACAACGAAGAGGGCAAGGTTCGCTACGAGCGGCCCGAATCCGTCGATCCCATTACCAAGAGCGCCCGCAACGAAAAACAGGTCGAGCCCGTCCCAGAACGGGAGGAGCGGCAGATCTTCAAGGACCCCTATGCGGTTCTCGCCGAGATCGCCACCGACTCCGGTGTTCTCCAGAACCGCTCGGCCAAGGGCGAAGGCGGCTCCAGCCAGGCCGGCCCTTCGACGGGTGCCAAGGGTGGCGATGCCTACCGCGATCCGTTCAATCCGAATTACTGGTCGACCCATGTCGAGGACGACATTTTTCCGCTGACCGATAGCCCCGCCGTCCCGCCGCCTTCACAGGAGCAAGCGATATCGGTGTCGAATGCCAAGGCTGAAGCCGATGCCCAGCAGGCGGCGCTCGAGAAACGCATCACCGCGGGCGAGGTCAAATCGGCGTCCGATCAGCCAGAGGCCAAGCCTCCCGTCACCGCCGAAACACCGGCTGCTCCTTCAAAGGATGAAAAAGCACCGGATGCCGCACAGGTTGAATCGGCGCGGGAGCTTGCCACCGAAATCGCCAAGAAAACCGGTGCAGCCAGCGATGCCAAGGCGCCAGACATCACCGTCGTCGCCAGAAATGACGGCTTGCTGATCCAACTGACCGACAAGGTCGATTACGGCATGTTCGCCATCGGATCGGCCAAGCCCGACAAACGCGTCATCCAGGTAATCGACGAAATCGCCAAGATCATCGGGAAACGCGACGGCGAGGTCGTCATCAGCGGACATACGGACAGCTGGCCATTCAAGAGCGATACCTACGACAACTGGCGGCTCTCATCCGCCCGGGCGCAGATGGCCTATTACATGCTGACCCGCAAGGGCCTCGACGCCAAGCGCGTTCTACGCGTCGAGGGTTACGCTGACCGCGATCCGAAGATCGCGTCCGACCCATATGCGGCTCAGAACCGGCGTATCGACATCTTCCTGAAGACGGGGTCCAGATGAGGGCAGGGCGCGCGATCCATTGGCTGGTGTTCGGCTTTTTCAGCCTGCCGCTTGCCGGCGCGGCCGCGCAGGTCAATCTGCCGACGCCCGAACCCTATCTCCTCGTGCGCTCCATGCGGATGCTGCAGGATCAGGTCGCGTCCGGCAAACCGGAAGCCTTGCCGATGCTCAATCGGGTGCTCGGCCATATCGCCGAACAGCTGCGGGCGGCAAAGCCCGAAGTCTGGCAGAAGCCGGCAAATGCCTATGCGATCTTCGTTTACCTCTTGAACGGCGGTAACCCGGAGGTGGTGCGCGCGATCCTGGCATCGGCGAAGCTTGACCAGGTTGATCCCAAGCTGGTCGCGGCCTCACTGGCCTATGCTGACGGCGACACGCTGCACTTCGTTGAGAACTTCCAGGAAATTCCGCCAAATGTTCCAAGCGAACTCGTCGCCTCGATCTATCTCGTGACCGCCACCCAGCTCGCCGCCATCGATGCTGGAACAGCGCTGAACCGTCTTGATTATATCCGGCTCAATGCCCCGGGCACACTCCTTGAGGAAGCGGCGCTACGGCGCGGACTGACAATCGCCGCTCGCCTCGGCGACAAGGACAAGGTCAGGCTTCTCGCCCGCAACTACCTGCAGCGCTTTTCCTATTCGCCCTATTCGGAAGATTTCTTCCGCCAGCTCGTCGACGCGTTGATGGAGTTGAAAGATCGCGTCAGCAACGACGAAATCGAAGAGATCGCAGCGCTCGCTTGGCCGCGTGCGCGGCTGTCCCTCTACCTGCGGATAGCGCGCGGGGCACTGGTCGCAGGCGATCTTGCACGCGCGCGTTTTGTTTCGGAGCGAGCCGATAAATTGGCGGCCGAACTCAAGACCGACGATACACAGGCCAAGCTCTATCTTGCAGTCAGCAATGTCGGCTCCGACAAGACCGGCGATGCGAAGTTCATGCTGTCGAAGCTGCCGCGCGACCGCCTGCACGAACGCGATGCCAAGCTTCTGGACGCAGCGCTTGCCATGTCGAGCCGGATCCTGGCGCAACCGATTCCTGAATTGGCAGCACCCCCAAAGCCGGCAGCGCGCAACGCCCCCGTACAAGCCAGTGCGCAGTCCAGCGCGCCTGCGGCGGCCAGCGCAGCGCCGACCACGGATGAGCCAGACCCACTCGTCCTCGAGACACGAAAGAAGCTAGACGCTATCGACGCGCTCCTCGGGAGGACAGGCAAATGACGATTGGAGCCGACATGCCGTTGAAATCGCTGATCGGAGCCCGCATCAAAGACAGCGGCAAAGGCGAATCCCCCATCGATCTAATGTTGCCGGTGGACGGCAAGGCGGCTCTCGACTTCGAGGCCATGGTGAAGGCGACGGCGCCGAAACTTCATCGCGGGAAGAGCAGCGAGGTGAAGGACGGCGTGCGCGATACGCCGGACAAAGACGCCGAAGCCAAAAACGGCGAAGCGACTGGCCCCGCCGCCGGGCAAGGGATGTTCGGCCAGACCATGCTGGCACTCGAGCAATTGCTCCAAACAGAGCAGCAGGCGCAAGAACAGTCCCTCGCTGCAGCCGACCCGCGTTTTGCGGCCAGCATCGTCGATGACGCAGCAGCGCTGATTGACGACACGACTTCGGTGAAACCCGTCGGCAAGCCCGCTTCCGAAGCTGCATTGCCTGACAAAGCGTCTGAGACAAGCGCGGTAGCATCGCCGATGAAGACCGAGGCCGCGCAGCCTCGCAACGGAGAGGCTACGCCTGCGGACACACCGCCTTCCGCGCGTCCGCAAGCGAGCGAATCGAACGCGCAGCCGCCTTCGACGGAACGAAGCGTTCCCCGCCTGGCGGAGCCTTCTCCTGCGCCATCGACAAACGCTGCAATGGCGAACGCGAGCGCTGGAGGCCAGTCTGATCTCCGGATCGCAACGCCGTTAACGCCAGCCGCTGCCGCGCCCGTCGCCGGGCGTCCAGGTATCAGCGATGTCCAGGTCATTTCCGATCGCAGCACCAGCGCCACCCGGACTCTCGTGATCCAGCTGCAACCCATAGAACTTGGCACAGTGACAGCACGGCTGCGGCTGACGTCCGAAGGCATGCACATTCAGCTGAACGCCGAGAACAATGTGGCGGCCGAGCATCTCGCCCGCGATCATGAGGCCCTCGGCAAGGCACTTAAACTGGCTGGTGTTGGTGACGACAGCTCGTCGATTACGATCGCCGTGATCGACCGGTCGAGCCCGTCTTCGAATGCGCAGGGTGGCCAGCTCAATTCCGGCGGGCAGGACGCACAAGCGGATGCGCGGGCCTATGGGCAGGGACAGGCTGCATCCGGAGGCGCCAAGCAGGGCGGATCGGCGGGCCAGCAATATCCGGGAGACACGAGAGCAGATGAGCGCGAGGAAAAAGCCGGTAAGCCTGGTATTGAAAACCACGTTTCACGCGGTCTGGTTGTCTAGCCTTCTTGCGATCGCAAATCCTGCATCGTCCGAAAACCTCTGCGAGCGCGAAATGCACCGGGCGTCGGGGAAGTATGGCATTCCGCTCGGCATTCTCTATGCCGTCGGCCTCACTGAAACCGGGCATAAGGAGTCGCTGCAGCCTTACGCCATGAATATCGACGGCACGCCATACTTCATGCCGTCTGCCGCCGCTGCAGCGGCCAAATTCGCCCAAGCACAGATGCAGGGCGCCAAGCTCATCGACCTCGGCTGCATGCAGATCAACCAGCATTATCATGCGGACGCATTTCCCTCCGTTGCCGCAATGCTCGATCCCAAGGCCAATGTCGACTATGCAGCGCGGTTTCTAAAGGGGCTCCGTTCGCGCGAGGGAAGCTGGACCATGGCGGTCGCCCGCTATCACGCCGGGCCCAACAATGATCCCGCCCAGCAATATTATGTCTGCCGCGTGATCGAAAACATGGTGGCCACTGGTTTCGGTAACTGGACCGCGAAAGCACGCCAATTCTGCGGCAAGAATCAACCCTGACCCGTAACACTTGGTAAGAAAACGTGAATTCCCTTCAAGGGATTCTTGCGAACCTTGTTCCGACCCAAAAGCGAATCAGAAAACAGGACACAGTCAAGGAAAAATCGTACGCTCGCGACAGTCAGCCCTTCCCTATAAATTGGGGTCTATTTGTTGGGAATTGTCCACGAGTCACCACCACCGCTAGTTGTGTGTTGCTTGGGGCAACTTATTGATTCGAAAGGTGGGGTTGTGATCGTAGTCGTCGACGAACGAAGTTTGGTGACGAGTGGGTATTCTGCGTGGTTCGCCCGCGAGGGCATTACGACAACCGGCTTTGCTCCTGACGATTTTGGCGACTGGGTCGCCACTGTTCAGGAGAACGACATTATGGCGGTCGAAGCATTTCTGCTAGGGGAATGCGCCGATCGGAACAAGTTTCCACACAAAATTCGTGAACGCTGTGCGGCACCGGTTATCGCCGTCAACGAGACACAGTCTCTCGAGCATACACTGGAGCTTTTTCAGGCAGGTGTCGACGACGTCGTCCGCAAGCCGATGCACGTGCGGGAAATCCTGGCGCGCATCAACGCGATCCGCCGCCGTTACGGCAACGGTGATGCCGGCACGCAGATCGGTCCGATCCGGGTCTTTTCGGACGGGCGCGATCCGCAGGTCAATGGCATCGATTTCTCCTTGCCGCGACGCGAGCGCCGTATCCTTGAATACCTGATCGCCAACCGTGGCCGCCGGCTCAACAAGGCGCAGATATTCAGCGCCATCTACGGCATTTTCGACAGCGACGTCGAAGAGAGCGTGGTCGAGAGCCATATCAGCAAATTGCGCAAGAAATTGCGCGAGCAGCTCGGCTACGACCCGATCGATTCGAAACGCTTCCTCGGATACAGCATCAATCTCGACTAGGCGCTGTATCCGCCAGTGGCGGAAGCGCCGAACCCCTTAATCCCAAAGGACTACAAGGCGTCAGCTTCGCGCAAGAATCGCAGGATAACGATCTTGTACGCAAGGTGTGACGCAAGGAGACGGATATGAGCCTCTATGGAATGATGCGAACCGGCATTTCGGGCATGAACGGCCAGGCCAACCGCCTGTCGGCCGTCTCGGACAACATCGCCAATTCCAGTACGACCGGCTACAAGCGGGCAAGCACCGAGTTTTCCTCGCTCGTGCTGCCAAGCTCGGGCGGCGAGTATAATTCGGGTGGCATCGAAACCACGGTCCGCCACCACATTTCCGAAGATGGGTCGCTGCGTTACACGACCTCTTCGACCGACCTCGCCCTGCAGGGGAAGGGTTTTCTCATCGTCAGCAATTCGAGCGGCACGCCGTACCTAACGCGTGCAGGTTCATTCGTCCCGGACCCGCAGGGCAACCTGGTGAATACGGCGGGCTATTACCTGATGGGCTATCCAATCACCAACGGCAACGTGAATCCTGTCGCCAACGGCTACCAGGGTCTCGAAAAAATCAGCATTGCCCAGAACGACCTCATCGCGGATCCAAGTCGGACCGGTATCTTCACCGCCAATCTTCCGGCAGGCGCGGACATCGTAGCAGCTGCCGACCGTCCGCCGGCGAACGCCACCGCCTCGGCCAAGTACACGGCGAAAACGTCGATCCAGACATTCGATAATCTCGGCAATGTCGTGGTCGTCGACCTCTATTTCACCAAGACCGCAGATAATGCCTGGGAAGTCGCGGCCTATGACCATGCCAATGCGGCGGCCTCGGGCGGCTTCCCCTATACGCCGGCAACGCCGCTGACGACCGAGAACTATACGTTCGACGCGGTGACCGGAAAGCTGAACTCCACCGACCAGTCCATCTCGATCAACGTTCCAAATGGCCAGGCGCTCGAGATCGATTTCTCCGCGACGAAGCAGCTTGCAGGCGATTATACGCCCATCCAGGTCAAGGTTGACGGCAACTCTCCGAGCCCGATCGACAATGTGGACATCGGTGCTGACGGCACGGTCATGGCGATCTACAAGAACGGCGCCAAGCGGGCGATCTACAAGATCGCGCTTGCCGATGTCCCAAGTCCCGACAATCTGCTCGTCATGTCCGGCAACGTATTCTCGCCGAGTGCTGACTCGGGAGACATCCAGGTTGGATTCCCCGGCACGGGCAGCTTCGGCAATCTGAATTCGGGTGCGCTCGAACAGTCGACGGCCGATATCGCGCAGGATCTGACCGACATGATCGAGGCCCAGCGCAACTATACGGCGAATTCCAAGGTCTTCCAGACGGGTGCGGACCTGATGGACGTGCTGGTCAATCTAAAAAGGTAGTTGAACAACTCATGGCGATTGGACAAAGGGTATGTCACTAACTTCGGCGCTCAACACCGCTCAAGGTGCGATAACGACCGTTTCGAAGCAGACTGCTTTGGTGTCGCGCAATATTGCCGGCGCCAACGATCCCAATTTCACCCGGCGCATCGGCTCGGTGGTCAGCGGTCCAGGCGGCTTGACATATCTCTCGGTCACCCGTTCCGCCGATGATGCGCTCCTGTCCAAGTATATCGAGAGCAACAGCCAGCTCGGCGCCTCGGACACGCTTCAGGGCGGCCTCGACCGCCTGTCCGGCATCTACTCCGCCAATGACGCATCGGGGTCGCCAAGTGCCCTGCTTGGCGATCTGCGGGATGCCCTGCAGCTCTATGCGAACAAGCCAAGCGATACGACGGTAGGACAGGCCGCGGTCACGAAAGCCGCCGACCTTGCCAATGCCCTGAACCGGGGCAACGACGAAATCCAGAAACTACGGCAGGACGCCGACACCGACATCGCGGACTCCGTCAAGAACCTGAATACGCTGCTTGCTAAGTTCGAAACGGTAAACACCAAGGTGATCAACGGCACGCGTTCCGGCGCTGACGTGTCGGACGCGCTCGACGAACGCGACGGCCTGCTCAAGCAGATTTCCGGCGAAATCGGCATTACGACGCTCGTTCGCGGCGACAACGATATGGTAATCTTTGCCCAGAACGGCGTCTCACTGTTCGAAGGCAAGCCGCGCGACGTCAGCTTCACGCCAACCAGCGCCTTCAGCGCCGGCACGTCGGGCAACCAGGTCTATATCGATGGCGTGCCGCTGACGCACGACACGTTCCAGCAGCCCTATGGCACGGGACGCCTTTCCGGATTGCTGCAGCTACGCGACCAGGTCGCGCCCGATTATCAGAAGCAACTCGACGAGATTGCGCGCAGCCTCGTCAGCATGTTCGCCGAATCCGATCAGAAGACGCCGCCGACGCTGCCGACAGTGCCGGGCCTGTTCACCTATCCCGGAGCACCGGCAATGCCAGCGGATGGCACGATCCTTCCGGGTCTCGCCGGCACCATCAAGGTTTCATCGGCCTATGTCCTGAGCGAAGGCGGCAATCCCGCGCTTCTGCGCGACGGCGGTACGGTGCCGGCCAATCCGGACTACGTCCAGAACCCCGATGGCTCCGCCGGGTTCTCGGTACGTCTCCAGAATTTGATCGGCGCGATCACCTCACCGCGCATTTACGATCCAGCCGCAAACGCCGGCAACAACAAGAGCCTGCTCGACTTCTCCTCTGCCTCCATAAGTTCGCTTGAGGCAAAGCGGCAGTCTGCAACGCAGACCAACGAATACAATGGCATTCTGGCTTCCAGGGCAAGCGATGCCATCTCCAATGCGACCGGCGTCAACATCGACACCGAAATGCAGTCGCTCCTGGATCTCGAGCATTCCTATAGTGCGTCGGCGCGGATCATCTCCACGATCGACTCCATGTTGAAAGAACTCCTTCAGGCGGCGTCATAGATATGAAAACCCAATCCGTTTCCTCCTATATGCTGGCAAATGCGACCCGCAACATTCTGGCAAAAGCCCAATCCGAGCTGATCAAGGCACAGCAGGAGGGAACGACCGGCTTCGTTTTCGACAAGGGGCTGACCCTTGGCAGCCGCACCGGCCAGTCCATCTCACTGCGCAAGGAATATGACCGCCTGTCCGTCCTGACCGACACGAATGGCGTCATCAAGGAGCGAATGACCACATCGCAGAATGCGCTCACCAGCATCATCAAAGGAACGCAAGACCTTCTGAGCACGGTGACGGCAATGTCAGGTGGTGCGGCGGGCAGGGCAGTCGCCGTGGACAAGGCCAAAAACCTGATGCAATCGACGACGGAGCTGCTCAATTCGAGCTTCAATGGCGAGTATATTTTTGCGGGTGTCAACACCGACGTGAAGCCGCTTGCCGATTATGACGCTGCGGGAGGTCCGGCTCGCGCCGCTGTCCTGCAGTCCTTCCAGGACTATTTCGGCTTTCCGACCACGGATCCGCAGACCGCCAATATTACGCCCACCGCCATGAAGGATTATCTCGACACTGCCTTTGCCGGCGAATTCGACGCCGCCTCATGGTCGGCAAACTGGTCGTCGGCCTCCGATACGCTCGTCAAGAGCCGCATTGCACCCACCGAAATCGCCGAAACTTCGGTCAGCGCCAACAGCGCCGGCTTTCGGCAGATGGCGATGGCAATGACCATGGTTGCGGAGCTCGGCAATATCGGTCTCAGCCAGTCCGCCCTTGATGAAGTCGTCGGCAAGGCATCGAAGACGACAACGGACGCCATTACCGCACTCGCCGACACGCAGGCGTTCCTCGGCAATGCGCAGGCCCGCACCAAGGACGCGACTGACCGTCTGGCCGTGCAGCTCAATGTCCTCAACAGCTCCGTACTCGATCTTGAAGCCGTCGATCCGAATGAGGCCGCCACCCGCGTGAATGCGCTTACAACACAGATCCAGGCGTCTTATGCACTGACCGTCAAGATTCAAAGCCTGAGCTTGCTCAACTATCTGAAATAGTGACCAGCGCAATCACTGCGCCAAGCTGGTGAACGGAAACAAACATGTACCAGGCCCGATACGATGACATCATGAGCGACGGCGCCGACAACGCCAGGGAAACCGAGCGTTCGCTGTTTGATCAGTCGATCATGATGCTGGAGGAGGCGCGCGACGAGGGCGGGTACTCGTTCAAGGGCATCGAGGCCGTCCAGTTCACCTCGCGACTGTGGATGCTCGTTCTCGAAGATCTCGGCAGCCCCGCCAACGGATTGCCGCCAGAGCTGCGTGCCTCGCTTATCTCGATCGGCATCTTCATCCTCAAGGAACTCGAGGCGATCCGCCAGGAAACGTCGACCGACTACGACAGCATCATCGAAATCACCCGAACGATACGGGACGGACTCTGATCATGAAGATCTCGCTTCGTGCCGGTGAAAAGATCTATGTCAACGGCGCCGTGCTGCGCGCCGACCGCAAGGTCTCGCTCGAATTCATGAACGACGTGAGTTTCCTGCTTGAAACGCACGTCATGCAGGCCGATGAGACCACGACGCCGCTGCGCCAGCTCTATTTTGCGGCGCAGATCATGCTAATCAACCCGGCAATCAAGGATGAGGCTCATCGCACGTTCAAGCGCATGCTGGCTTCCTTGCTGACGACCTTCGAAAATCAGCGGATGCTCAAGGAGCTCAAGCTCATCGACGAGCTTGTCTTCAACGACCGTGTCTTCGAGGCGCTGAAATCGATCCGGCTGCTATACACCCTGGAAGCACAAATTCTCGCAGGCGAAGTCCCGCCCGTCATTCCATCCCAAACGGACCAGGCCTTGAGGCCGGAGGCACACGCATGACCACTGTTCCGCCCGTCGGCACACAACAGACGAATACGAACAACGACACCGGCAAGACGAACGGTCCGGGTGTCGACTACCAGACATTCCTGAAGCTGCTGGTCGCGCAGATGAAGAACCAGGATCCGACCCAGCCGATGGATGCAACCCAGCAGGTCACGCAGCTCGCCCAGTTCTCCAGTGTCGAACAGGCGGTGCAGACCAACACCAAACTCGACCAGCTTCTGGCCAGTTCCTCGCTGCAGCAGGCCGACGGCATTATCGGCCGGACTGTCACCAGCGCCGATGGCAAGATTAGCGGTGTCGTCGAATCCGTGCGCATCTACAATGACGGCATGATCGCAACACTGAAGGGCGGCGCGACGCTGCCGATCACCGCCGGCATCGTGGTCAGCTGACGATGAACGAAGCCGACGCCCTCGATATCGTCAATCAGGCCATCTGGACCGTGATTGTCGCCTCCGGTCCGGCCGTCGGCGCCGCGATGTTTGCTGGCGTGTGCATCGCGCTGTTTCAGGCGCTGACGCAGATCCAGGAGATCACGCTGACTTTCGTGCCGAAGATCCTGGCGATTCTCGCCGTGCTCGCGCTGACGGCGCCCTTCGTCGGCTCGCAGATCAACACGCTCACTCTGCTCGTCTACTCGCGCATCGAGCACGGATTCTCCTGAAGGGCGCACGCCGTGCTTGGAGGTCTTTCTATCTGGCAAATTTGCGACGCAACCGTCTCCATCCGATCAGAACGCCTGTCACGCTAAAAGCGAACCCGCCAGCGAGAAGCGTCAGCATTAGCGGTTTCCAAATCGCGTTGTTGGAGAGGAACGGAAAATCCAGGGTGTGCAGCCCGTAGAATAGCCAGCGATAGGTTCGTCGGCTGGCGTCAATGACCTCAATGACGCGGCCGGTCACCGGATTGACATAGACGGCTGTGTTGGCGGCGTCGTTTAGAACGATGCGCAGACCGTCTCCACCCACGCCATCGCTCGACCGAAGGTTCGCGTAGACATCGTCGGCTGGGATCGGGGTTGGTCGCTCCGCTGTTTGTCCAGGGTACGCCATGGAAGCGGCCTGCCAGATGACATCATCGGGAAAGGCGTTGGATTGGGCAGCCACCTTACCATCACGAATTGCCGCGATCTTGGGAGCGGCCTCAGGCCCACGGGCAAGCAGGTATGGCTTACCCGCCACAGCAGACACTTCCACCTCGCTGGCCGGAAGAATGGCTCTGATTGTGTCAGGCGATACAGATTCTGCCGCTTGGGTTACCGTCAACCCAACATACGCTTCAGCTTGAGCGTCGGTCATTTCGCCGGTCGAGAAGAGCCTTCCGTGATCCATTGAGAGCCAGCCGCTCAGTATCCACGTGAAGACAAAGGTGGCCATGACCAGCCCCCCGACGTGGTGCCACTTCATCCAACCTCTGTAGGGAGAAATTGCCCCTTGGTTGAATTTGGCGCTTTTGTACGAGCGAACGATACCCAGCCAGATGCCCGCGATTGTCAGGCTGATGCCAACAAGTGACATCCACCAAACGGTTCGGTCCCATGCAACCCAGTTTTGGCGCAGGACCGTTGGGTAAATCCAATGAAGCACAGATCCCAGATAGTTCCAGGATCGCTCGAAGGTTGTCGTACGCTGCATTACCTCACCAGAGCGTTGAGATACGTAGAGGTCTGTCCCCGCCTCATCGGCAAGCGAGACTTTGTAGAATGGGCGATACCTGTCGTACTGATGGTGAACCATCCACTGATCATAGTTCAGCGGGTTCGACACCGTTTTGACCGCCATTCCGGAAAAAGACTGGACAATCGACTTGGCAGCTTCGCTGGAAATGCCTGCCACGACCTCACCAGTTTTAGCCGAAACGATCACTTGTGGACCTTTCGGTGGCTGGATGACGTACATCGCCTGACCATTTACTTCCAATATGCGGAGGCGGGCAGGCGACGTGATGCCAGATGCAGTGATTGCAGATGAAGGAGACAACTCGACTTGGCTGCCGTCGATCATGGAGCCCTTGTTGATACGTGCGCCGTCTCCAAGGAATGGATAGGGAACGTACATCATAACGACGCCGGAGAAAAACCACATCGCAAAGAGCAGACAGAACGCAATTCCAAGCCATCGGTGGAATATGACAATTGGTTTAAGAATATTTATTCTGGGCTTTCTATTAATTTCAGCGCCTTTTTGGTAAGTCGCCATATCTATGTTACCTCTTTATGTTGAATTTGTAGTATTAACTTTTGTTTAATAATTTGGTTTGCTTATATTTTATTGAGTTACGCTATGTAGCGCTCAATATAGAGTGGATGATTTATAAATCCAGTACGAGCATCGGAGTCTTCGACCGCGAGCAACAAGGCAGGAACCGATCGTTTTTTGTCCGTTCTCTCTTCGTTAAATATGTATCTCGATGGTCCGGCTCCCCATCGAGTACGGTTGTCAGGCACGTTCCACACGTGCCCTCCAGGCACGAGAATGGAACATGGACCCCTGCGGCTGTTAGTGCGTCGATCACCTTCTGTCCAGAAGCAACGCGAAGAATCCGATTTGAGCGGGCGAGTTTGACGTCAAAGGAATCTTTCGGCGCTGGCGAATTTGCCGCGACTGCAAAAGACTCTCGATGCTGGTTTGCATCATTCCATCCTGCAGCAGTGGCTGCCGACAGGCATGCCTCGATAAATCCGCTTGGGCCGCATACATAGACATGTTTTTTTGGGTCGGGATCCTGCAGAATTTTTGACAGATCCAACTGGCCAAATGAGGGCTCGGAATCACAATAGACATTCGCGTGCGCAGAAAGTTCAGAATTGGAAAGACGGTCGACAAAGGCGGCGCGTGAACGAGCGCGGATGCAATAGTGCAATTCGAACGAAATACCACTGCGCGCCATAAAACTCGCCATTGAGAGAATTGGCGTCACGCCGATGCCTCCCGCCAGAAGTATTGAATGCTGTGCGCTACAATCCAGCGGAAAATTATTCTTTGGCTCACTTACCTCGAGCTCATCGCCCTCTGAGAGGGCGTGCATAGCCTTTGCTCCTCCGCGTGAGGAAGGCTCCTTAAGCACACCAAGCACATACCGATCTCTTTCGATTGGGTCGTTGCACAGTGAGTAGTGCCGAACCAGGCTGCCAAGATGCACATCGATATGCGAGCCAGGAGCAAAGGTAGGTAGTAGTTGATTACCCGGAAGTGTCAGGTGGAACTCGCAAATGTCCGCTGCGATCTCCAGTTTTCGAGCAACCCTTACCTTCACCGACTCCACTCCGATGGCGATGCCGGGACGGTCCCGGCATTTCAAAGCCTTGAGGGCTGTAGGTAAAATGTGTAAGTGTCCCGCGCTAGTGGCATGAATGCCTATTTGCATCCGGATCATGACAAAATGAAATCGCGACTGACGGAGAGTGCAGGGCTGGTTGCGGTCGTGGTCTATGATGGCCTGAGCCTTTTTGAATATGGCTGTGCAGTCGAGGTTTTTGGCCTTCCGCGACCAGAGATGGGCGATAGCTGGTACCGTTTTGCCACCTGTGCGGGAGAGCCCGGCAGTATTCGCGGTCCTGCGGGCATCCACGTTTCCGCCGACGGCGGAATGGAGCTACTCGCGAACGCCCGAACGATTATTGTCCCCGGCTGGCGCGGGGTTGATGATCCCGTGCCCTCAGATTTGTGCACGGCGTTGAAAAATGCCAGCGAGCGAGGCGCACGCATACTGTCAATCTGCACAGGCGCTTTTGTCTTGGCGGCCGCCGGATTGCTCGACGGCAAGCGCGCCACGACCCATTGGCGGCATGCTGAAACTTTGGCTGCCAGATATCCTCAAATTAAGGTTGAGGCGCAAGTCCTGTACATTGATGCGGGTAATGTATTGACATCCGCGGGTAGCGCGGCAGGGATCGACTTGTGCCTCCATCTGATCCGACGAGATTTTGGACCCCGTGCGGCAAACGATGTTGCGCGTCGGCTGGTGATGCCTCCTCATCGAGAAGGCGGCCAAGCTCAATATATCGAAGACCCGGTTTCGAAGCGACCAAGCTCGACCTTAGCACCACTGATAGACGCAATCAGGGGCGCATTGGATGCAGACTGGACCATAGAAAATATGGCTGCGCAAGTGGCGATGAGTAGCCGCACTTTTCAACGTCACTTTGTTGGCGTGATGGGGGCGCCAGCGGGAGAATGGCTTCTCCTGGAACGGATACGGCGGGCCAAGCAACTACTGGAAGAAACCGACTTATACGTAGATGAAGTGGCATTCATGGTGGGTTTCGGCGCAGCGGCCACTCTACGCAATCATTTCAAAGCAAAGCTTGGCATCAGCCCAGCTGATTACAGGCGGCTATTTCAAGCTGTGCGCACAGAATGAAAAACAGTCGCGTGGGCGGCCGCAGCTTGCGGCGGTTGCCCGCAGACCCTTTGTCTTCGCATTGGCTACCAGCACGTGGGTCAGAATCGTGACACCATCCCGGCATTTGGGACAAGCGCGCCAATGGCCAACTCGATAGTTCTAGCTCCGCCCGCGCGGAAAGTGCCACTCACAATTGTCATGAGAAGCTCCGCAACCTCTTACACTCAAAATGATATATTGAGGCAGAGCGCGCTTGGCTTAGTATAACTAAAGTATAATCCGTGTTCACATCTATAATTTAACATAGTAAACTTGATTATTAGAGTCAACTTCAATATGGCTGAAAATGTTTTTTGACGTACGGGAGTTTCAGAATGAATTTTTTAAGAATGGCCGCGGCGGCGGCGGCCTTGCTGGCAAGTTTTCTGCCGCTTTCCGCCCAAGCCCAATCCTTCAGCGTCATCGACGTTGCGGGCCGCGAAGTCAGTTTCGACAGGCCGGTTGAGCGCGTCGTCCTCGGGCAGGGCCTGATGATCCATGCCATCGCACCGATCGCAAAAGAAGATCCTTTCGCCAAGATCGTGGCCTGGCGCAACGATTTGTGGAAGACAGACAAGAACAGCTTCGATGCCTACGCTCAGAGATTCCCGAAGATGAGGGAGCTGCCTTTCGTCGGCAATGTGGACAATGGAACGTTGCAAACCGAAACCATCGTCAAGTTGAACCCGGATGTTGTTCTCCTTCCGATCGAATCGAAGCCCCCGGCTGACGAAGCCAAACTTGAGCAGACACTTGCCGGAGTGGGGGCGAAGATCGTCTATCTCGACTTCCGCGCCGACATGATCAAGAATACGGAGCCGAGCCTGAAAATCCTCGGAAAGCTTTATGGCCGTGAGGATCGCGCCGAAGCCGTCGCCGCTTACTGGAAGCAACAGATGGCACGCGTTACCGACAGGCTGAAGGCGGCGAGCCCGGCGAGGCCGAATGTGCTGGTGTATCGCATCGCCGGCCTTACTGGGTGTTGCGCTACCTTCGGCCCGCTCAATTTCGGTCTGATGGTGGAACAGGCAGGCGGGCACAATATCGGCTCAGACTTCGTGCCGGGTCTTTATGGGGAACTCAACCCTGAACAAGTCATCGCCTCCAATCCCGACATCGTGGTGGTGACCGGCACGAACTGGAGTGAGACGGAGGGGGCCAAGGGTTACGTCAATGTCGGTCCCAACGCTGCGCCGACGATCGAGGAGAGCCGCAAGGCGCTCAATGCACTGATGACCGATCCGGCCTTCACCGGCTCCAAGGCTGTCGGCAACGGCGACGTCCACGCGATCTGGCACATGTTCTATACGAGCCCCTACCAGTTCGTCGCCGTGCAGCAGCTGGCCAAGTGGTTCCACCCGGACCTCTTCGCAGATCTCGATCCGGACGCCACTTTCAAGGAGTTCCACGACAAGTTCCTGCCAATCCCTTATCAGCCGGGCTATTGGGTGGATGCCAGGGCGGCACACTAACCCGCATATGGCCAGGATCGCTGCAACCTCGATCGATGCCGAAGCCGGAAGGGCGCGCTATCGCGCCCTCGTTCGGCGAAAGCTCGTCATCCTTTTTGCCATGACGGCAGCGCTGTGCCTGTCATTCGCCGTCGATCTTGCCTGGGGACCGGCGCGCTACAGCCTCGGCGATGTTGTTTCGACACTTTTCAATCCCGATTCCATTTCCCCCCAGTTGCGTGCCGTCGTCTGGAACATACGCATGCCTGTCGCCGCAATGGCGATCATCGCCGGCGCCGCGCTTTCCGTTGCCGGCGCGCAGATGCAAACCATTCTGGCAAACCCGCTCGCCGACCCCTTCACACTCGGCATCTCCGCCGCCGCAAGCTTCGGCGCGGCACTTGCCATCGTCACCGGCGCTTCTATCCTGCCGATCGCAGCCGGCGTTCTGGTGCCGGTCAATGCCTCCATCATGGCGTTGATCGCTACGCTCTTCATCCATTTCATCTCACAGATGCGTGGCGTGACCGTGCAGACCGTGGTGCTGATCGGCATCGCGCTCGTCTTCACCTTCAACGCCTTGCTCGCCTTCCTGCAATATCTCGCCTCGGAACAGGCATTGTCGGCTGTCGTCTTCTGGACGATGGGTAGCCTCACCAAGGCGACGTGGCCGAAGATCTGGACCACGCTTGCCGTGCTCACGATCGCCCTGCCGATGTTCGCGCGCAACGCCTGGGCACTGACTGCGATCAGGCTCGGCGAGGACAAGGCGGCGAGCTTCGGCGTCAACGTCCGCCGTATCCGGCTGGAGACGATGCTGGTCGTCTCACTGCTAGCCTCGGTTCCCGTCAGTTTCGTCGGCACCATCGGCTTTGTCGGCCTTGTGGGGCCGCATATAGCCCGGATCATCCTCGGCGAGGACCAGAGGTTCTTCCTGCCGGGCTCGATCCTCGCCGGTGCGCTGCTCCTGTCACTGTCCTCGATCGTTTCGAAGTCGATCGCACCGGGTGTCGTTTTCCCGATCGGCATCATCACAGCGCTGGTGGGCGTGCCGTTCTTCTTCTCGCTCATCCTGTCGAGCAGGGGCCGTTCATGGTAGCGCTTCGATTGCAAGCGGTCGGCGCCTACCACGGCCGCAGGCTCTTTGTCCAAGACATCACCACCCCGACGTTGAACTCAGGGGAGGTGATAGCGGTGATCGGGCCGAACGCCGCCGGCAAGTCGACGCTCCTCAAGCGGATTCCCGGAATATTGAAGGGGCCGGGAAACGTTATCATCGAGGGCGCGAAGACCGCGAACGCCATCAGCTATATGCCGCAGGATACATCGGCCAATGCGGTGCTGACCGTCTACGAATCCATCTTGCTCGCCCGCAAACAGGGTCAATCATGGGCTGTGGCCGACGAGGACTTGCGCCTCATCGACGAGATCATGAAAGCGCTGAACATTGCACCGATCGCCTTCCACGACCTCGGCGCACTTTCCGGAGGGCAACGCCAACTGGTGTCGATCGCGCAGGCACTCGTTCGCGAACCGGAAATCATCCTTATGGACGAGCCCACCAGCGCGCTCGACCTTCACCGCCAGATCGAAGTGCTCGATTTGATGCGGCGCCAGGCGCGTAGCAAGGGCATGATCATTCTGATTGCCATCCATGACCTCAACCAGGCCCTGCGCTTTGCGGACACGGTAATGGTGATCGAGAATGGTCGGATGCGCGCCTGTGGCAAACCGGACGAGGTGGTTTCGGTCGCCATGCTGCGCGAGGTCTACAAGGTCCATGCCCGGATTGAGAAGTGTTCGATGAACTACGATCACGTTATCGTGGATGGGGCGGCGCACTAGGTCAAATATCGGTTGGACCTGCGCGCAATCAGCGACGACACCACCGTCGCCGAGCCAATCGTGCAGTGTGGTTGAAGGACATTTTAACTTTGCCGCTACACACAATTGCGGCATAAGACCAATTATGGAACTACGCTATTGGGGCGGCCATGGGATACGCAAACAGCATGGCCCCCCACTTCGTCCTCTCGCATGGCTCCGAGCTAACTGCCACGTCCTAATTTACCAGGTCCGAGTTGGTCTCTACTTCAATGCGATCGGCAACGCGCCGGATAAGCAGCGTAGACTGCGGCTTACCTAATTCTGCGGGGACTGAGATGGATTGGGACTGACCGGGCAACAGCACTGCGGAGAACCGGGCGACAGCGCGACTTTCCGTATGAGTGTTGTCCGCACCGTTCGTGCCGACCGTCGTCACCACATGCCAACCGTCTGGCTGCTTAACCCAATAGGTGACTGCGGATGCATCTGCGCCGAGCACCGTGGAAATCCCCTGCCCTTCAGTTGCGATCTTTGGTTCGGCGGCCTGAGCCAACGAGCCGGCGACTGTAATGCCGTACAGAAGGCCGACGGCAGTGGCGATTCTAAAATACCTAGTCATTTTCGTTTTCCTCATAAGTTGTCTTTTTGTGTGCATATACACACTTTTTGACACGCAAACTTGTTATTGTGTCTGATCCTAAGTGTTGCGTGTCAACTCTAGAAAATCATGCCGCCATTGCGCGGCTTTTTCGGGCCCTACCTGCGCCTCGAATTCCTGCTGGGCTTTTTGCCATAGTGGCAAAGCTGCCTGCACCTTGTTGTGTCCGGCCTCGGTCAGCGACAGCACTAACTTTCGGGTCTCCTGTGCGGCCCGTTCCGTTTTCAACCATCCATCCCTTTCCATCGGCTTGATGGCGCGTACCAGCGAGGTTCGTTCCATCACCATCGCAAGCGCAAGTTCGCTCATCGTCATGCCCGGCGCTTCCGAGAGCAGCACCAGTATTCCGAACTGCGTGTTGGTCACTTGGGCAGCCGAAAGGTGGCGGTCGTAAAGCCGGGTTATGTACCTGGAAGCCTGCCGGGTTGCGAAGCTGTTGCAGGCAGCCATTGATGATCTTGCACTCATACACGAGCCATATATGTGTATATGCACTTTGTCAATATTTTTTTATGCGAAGAGCTTTTTTGCAGAAGGATCAATACTATTCTTTCGGCAGGAGCGACCCTGATCACAACCTGTTTTTGACGCTTCAGCGACTGCGTGGGCACAGATTGCCCGATCGTGGTGCATGAATTCAGAGCTTTCTACGCTACCCCAACCTGGCAGAAATGTCTCGTTGATGGGACTAGTTGGGATTTCGTCCAGCCGATCACTGACTGAGGCCAAGCAGGCGAAACCCGCCGAAGTTTCAACGACGGGCGTCGTTCAATAAGTTCGCCTATTAGGGCAATCTTTTGGTGGCTGGCCGGTTGTGGATTGCGTTCCTGACGCAGTCCCGGAGGAGTCCGGGCAGTCGAGGGCGCCACTGCCGGCAGGCTTGTCACTCGCCGAGCCGGAGCCTGTGTTCGGGCTTGCAGTGCCAGATGAGTCGGGTGTTCCTGTGTTGCCTGAAGCCCCACCTGATTTATTGGAGTTGGAGTTGGAGCCCCCAGAACTGTCCGACGATCCGGTGTTGCCGGATGCACCACCCGAAGTATTACCACTGCCCGAATTTTGAGCGACAGCGGCGCTGGCCAAGGCCAGGCTGAAGAATGCAACTAAGATAGATTTGGTCATGTCTCGGTCTCCTTTTCGCAGATTGATACTCGGAGCTAACAAACGGTCTGAGGTAAGGTTCCGAGTCTTATTTTCTCATGCGAAAGTATGGGGCCGACAAGTGGTCATTGTTGTAAGTGCTGTCGAAGCTCTAGGTACAATAACTTGCGGAGAGCCGCAGCGGCCTCGCGCAACTATTTGCTGGCGCGCACATAGACGAATGGAATCTCGTTCTGTTCGGCCCAAGCCAGTGACGCGGTGACGGCTTCATCGAGCGTATCAAATGGTTCCGGCTGGAAGTAGGCGGGCCCGTCGATCGCGGATAACGATCCATCCGCAACGAACTTCCCGTCAACCTTCTCGATCAGGACCCAATCTTCCTTCTCGGGCGGTTTCGACGCGCCATCGATATCCTTGATCTGGGTCATGGCTTCCTCCGTCGATTGCTCAATTCAAATTTCAGAATTCCACTCCGGTATGCATGGATTCTGCCGGGCGATGTATTACGCCTCCTCGCCGGGATACTGAGACCGTTTCAGCACTCCGGCGAGATGAGCGGTGTTTCGGGCGAGCATTGAGATCATTGTCTCGACTTCTTCCGGGATTTCTTCGAGGTCAATGAAATTCGTTGAGCCCATCGCTTCCCCGACCCAATATGCCACTGCATTGGCAGGAATTGTGAAGCCGACATCGTTGAGGGCCTGAAATACCTCGGCCGAGACATGATGAGCGCCATCTTCGTTGCCAACAATGGCGACAGCCGCCACTTTTCCATACGACACCATCCTCCCCCGATCATCGGTCTCCTCTAAAAAAGCATCCATCCGTTCGAGGGCCCGCTTGCAGATGCTCGAGGGCTGTCCCAGCCAGATCGGTGTGCCGATCAGCAGGATATCGGCCTCAAGAACCATCTCCCTGATTTTCGGCCATGCATCACCCTCGCCTTCATCCGATGCCACGCCCGGCTTGATGTCATGATCCGCCAGCCGGATCATCTCCATTTCAACCCCGTGTTTTTTGAACTCCTCCGCGATGAGTTGCAGCAGTCTGCCTGTCGAGGACGGCTCCGAAGCAGCGGAAGACTTCAGTGTACTGTTAAAAGCCAAAGCTTTCAGGGTCATGAATATTCCTTTCAATTGACTGTTCACAGAACGCTGCATTGGAAAAGTCGGTCCGAGAGGCCTCGTAGGCAGCCGAGAATTCTCCCGGATAAGGTCTGAAAGGCCCACGAGTTCCTCGACGACAAAAATTCTTCGGTCTTTATCAGAGCGCGCTGAACCGAGCAGTGATCGCCCAGCAATTTGACTGGAGCATCGTGGGTATCGTCGGCGCCGCTGCAGAGAGCGTGGCTTAGCACGATTGGCGGCTCCAAAAATCGGCGCGAAGTCCCGCCGCTCGTTCTTTAGCCGCCTTGTTCGGCGATCGACTCGGCTTCAGACAACCAGACTTGCCAGCGGCACGCTCAGCGACAAAGTGAGCCCGTCGGCCCGCCAGTCGCGCGTAATTGTGCCGCCGAGACCGCGTAGCGCCGCGGTTTCGAGCGTCGTGCCGAAGCCAGCCCTATCGGGAGCCGGAGAAAGGACGCTGCCACCGCGCTCATGCCACGTCAGATGAAGCTGTTCGTCGGCCGCGAAAACATCGACCGTCAGTTTCCCTGCCGGGGAAGATAGAGCGCCGTATTTCGCGGCATTCGTCGTCAGCTCATGCAGGAGCAGCGCAAAGGACGTCAGTGCCTGCCCCGTCAAGGGAGCGTCCGCGCCGGTGATTGTAATGCGTGAATCGGCGTCATGATCGTGCGGCGCGACAATGGCCTTGAGCAACGCCGTTACGGTGGTGGCGGTCTGTGCACCGTCACTGTTGCGCGAGAAGTCGGGCAAGGTCAGTTCATGCGCCCGCGCCAATGCGTGCATGCGCGACCTGAGGTCCGTCTCGAGTTCGGCAACGCTTTTGGCGGGACGGGCGCTCAAGGAGATCAGCCCGGCCGCAAGGGTGAACAGATTTTTGATCCGGTGGTTGATCTCCTGCAGCAGGATGTCCTTGTGGCGCGCTGCCTCCTTGAGCGCATCAGCTTGCATCGCCAGCTCGTCCCGCTGCGCTGCCAAATGCTGCCGCTGCCGATAGAGCTCAAAAAAAACGTCGACCTTGCTGCGCAGGATGTCGGGCTCGATCGGCTTCTGAATGAAATCGACCGCCCCCGCCTCATAGCCGCGGAACCGGCGCTGATTATCCCCCGTGCCGGCCGTCACGAAAATGATCGGAATGCGACGCGTACGCTCGTTGCCACGCATCAGCTCCGCGAGCTCGAAACCGTTCAGCCCAGGCATCTGAACATCGACCAGCGCCAGCGCGACGTCATGCTCCAGCAGAAGCTCGAGAGCCTCGTCGCCCGACCGGGCCTTCAACAGGAGAATGTCTTCCCGCCGGAGCAGCGCCTCCAGCGACAGCAGGTTTTCCTCAAGGTCGTCGACCAGCAGAAAAGGGACAGGTTCCATGCTTGCGTCAAACCTCTTTCAGATATTGGGCGATTGCCTCAAGCGACATAACCCGGGCGCTTGGGCACATTTGAATGGCGGCTTCGGGCATCGCAGCGGCAAAGGCGGTTTCGGGATCCTGAACGAGACCCCTACCGCCTGCGTCGATGACGGCCCGCAGTCCGGCAGCGCCGTCGTGATTGGCGCCGGTCAGTACGATGGCGATCATCGTGGGGCCATAGGCATCGGCAGCACTCTCGAACAGCACGTCGATCGATGGGCGAGAAAACAGAACCGGCTCATCGCTCGAAAGCGAGAGACACCTGTCGACTTCAATGAGGAGATGATAGTCCGGCGCCGCAAAATAGATCGTGCCGCCGACGATCGGCTGCTTGTCCTCGGCCTCATGTACCGGCAGCATGCATTTGGCCTGGAACAGTTCGGCCATGACGCTGCGCCTGTCTGGCGGTACGTGGACGACCACGATGACAGGCAAACGAAAGCTGGCGGGGAGCGCTGTCAGCACGACCGAAAGGGCTTCCACTGCCCCCGCCGACGCACCGATGACGATGGCTTCGGGTTGAACGGACATTATTCGGCCCGCCTCTGGTAGATTTTCTCCTCCCGCACGAAGTCGGCGAAAGCGTTCGCGTGGCGAGAAAACCGCAGGTTCTCCTTGGAGCCAAGCCCCAGGAAACCTTTTCGAACAAGCGAATCCTTGAACAGGCCAAGTGCATGGTCCTGCAGGCCGCTATCGAAGTAGATCATCACATTGCGGCATGAGATGAGATGCATTTCGGCGAAAACGGCGTCCGTGACCAGGCTATGGTCGGAAAACACGAC
The DNA here is from genome assembly GCF_056399405.1 of Phyllobacterium sp. 01N428. NCBI lineage: Bacteria > Pseudomonadati > Pseudomonadota > Alphaproteobacteria > Hyphomicrobiales > Phyllobacteriaceae > Phyllobacterium > Phyllobacterium sp. 01N428. The sequence continues at coordinate 92,853 of NZ_JBFTRH010000010.1, read as the reverse complement.
GTTCCGGCGCAGCGATTTGTCGAAGGACACGCGGCCATAGGCCGCCTGATAGTAGTCGGACAGCGACGATTTTCCGCCCGATTTCCGATGGTTCTCGGTAAAGAGCGCCACCCGGTCGAGGGCGAAAATGCCCGCCTCGGCAGCCTGCAGCGCCTCGTGATTGATGTCCGTAGCGTAAAAGATCGTGCGGTCTTCGAGCCCTTCTTCACGGAACAGGATAACGAGCGAGTAGAGTTCCTCGCCGGTGCTGCAGCCGGCGATCCAGACCTTGAGTGAAGGATAGGTCCGCAGGTGCGGCACCACCTTCTCACGCATTGCCTTGAAATAGCTGGGATCGCGAAACATCTCGCTGACCTGCACGGTCAGGTAGCGCAGGAGCCGCGGCAACAGCGCAGGATCGTGCAACAGGCTCTCCTGCAGGGCGGAAAAGGTCGCAAAGCCCAGTTGCTGGCGCGCTTGTTTAAGCCTGCGCTTGATCGACGCCATCGCATAGTTGCGGAAGTCGTAGTGGTACTTGAGGAACAGGGCCTCAAGGAGGAGCCGGATCTCGATGTCTTCGATCTTCTCTGGCACGGTGACTTCGGTCATTTGGGCATCCAGACGCGGACCAGCGACAGCAGCTTCTCCACATCAAGTGGCTTGGCCATGTAATCGTTGGCGCCGGCCTCTATGCAGCGCTGTTGATCGTCCGGCATGGCCTTGGCGGTGAGCGTGATGATCGGCAGTTTCTTCCAGGCCGGGTTCTTACGGATCTCGCGGGTAGCCGCGAGCCCGTCCATTACCGGCATCATGACGTCCATCAGCACCAGCTCGATCGGTGCACCGGATTCTTTCTGCAGCACTTCGATGGCCTCACGGCCGTTTCGGGCGATATCGACGATGGCGCCACGTGGTTCGAGGATATTGGTGAGCGCGTAGACATTGCGCACGTCGTCTTCGACCACGAGTATCCGGCGCCCTTCGAGGAGGGCATCTCGGTTACGGGCCCTGCGGATCATTTTCTGCTGCTCCGCCGGTAGCTCGGCAATGACCTGATGGAGGAACAGGCTTACCTCATCAAGCAGGCGTTCGGGGGACTTGGCGCCCTTGATGATGATAGATTTGGAGTAGCGCCGCAGCCTCTGCTCGTCGTCCGCCGATAGTTCCCGGCCCGTGTAGACGATGACCGGCGGGAAGGCATAGGCGCTCTCCTGGCTGAGCGTCTCAAGCAGCGAGTAGCCCGAAGCATCTGGCAGGGACAGGTCCAGCACCATGCAATCGAATGTCTGATCCTTCAAAAGGTCGAGGCATTCGGCGGCCGTGCCGGCAGTTTGTGTTTCGACGTCTCCCGCCTTCAGAAGCTTAGCCACGGCCTCGCGCTGGACCGGATCGTCCTCGACGATCAAGACGCGATGCACGCGTTGTGACAGCTTGGTTTCGAGCTTTTGCAGAACCTGTGTCAATTGTTCGCGTGTCACGGGCTTGGTTGCGAAGCCGACTGCGCCCAGGGAATAGGCGGTTTCGACCTGATCGGTCGCCGACACCATATGAATGGGGATATGACGCGTTTTGACGTCATGCTTGAGCCGGTCGAGGACCGCGAGCCCGGACTGGTCCGGCAGGCCGACATCCAGCACGATAGCGCTGGGCAAGTATTGCTTGGCGAGGCGCAATGCCTCTTCGGCCGTTCCGGCCACGATGGACTGGAAGCCCATGTCGCGCGACACGTCGCGCACGATCGCGGCAAAGGTGTCGTCGTCCTCAATGACCAGCAAAATGCGCTTGGCCTCCGTCAGCGCATCGCGATCATCGTCGACCTTGCGCGACGGACTTGATGGCGCTGCGGGCCGAGGGGCCTCCGGCTGCTGACGGCTCAAGGCTACCGGAACGCCCGCCAGCGGCTCCCGCGGCGCGACATTTGCGGGACTGTAGCTTTCGGGAATTGTAATAGTGAATGTGCTGCCGCGCCCCGGCTCGCTCTCCAACCCGATCGTACCACCGAGGAGACGCACCAGCTGTCGAGAGATCGATAGGCCAAGTCCGGTGCCACCATACCTGCGGCTGATGGTACTGTCGGCCTGGTGGAAGGCTTCGAAGACACTGCGCTGCTGCTCTTTGGCGATGCCGATGCCGGTGTCAGACACGGCAAACGCTACATTGCTGTCGCCGGCGGTATGAATCGAGAGCCGGACTTGTCCAGCTTCGGTGAACTTGATCGCATTGGAGAGCAGGTTCTTGAGCACCTGTTCGAGCCGCTGCGCATCCGTCTCGATCGTCGCAGGGGCATCCGCCGCAATGTCGATGGCAAAGTCGAGCTTTTTGTCCATGGCGAGAGGCTGGAAAACCTGCCGGAGATTATTGGCCAGGCGCTCAACCGAGAGCGTCTCGGGGCGCATCTCCTCGTGGCCAGCCTCGATTTTCGACAGATCGAGGATGTCGTTGATGAGGTTCAAAAGATCATTGCCGGACGACTGAATTGTCTTGGCGAATTTGACCTGCTCTTCTGTGAGGTTGTCGTCCGGATTGTCAGCAAGCAGCTTGGCGAGAATCAGGGAGGAGTTGAGCGGCGTGCGCAACTCGTGTGACATGTTGGCGAGGAAGTCCGACTTGTACTGGCTCGCCTGTTCCACCTCGCGCGCCTTGGTTTGTACTTCCGCGTTGGCGCGTTCGAGATCGTCCCGCTGTCCCTCCAGCTGCTGGGCCTGTTCCTCGAGCTGGGCATTGGTCTGTTCGAGCTCGACTTGCTGCTGCTCGAGGCGAGCCTGCGATTCTTTCAGGGCGCGGCTCTGCTCCTCCAGCTCCTCGTTCGAGACCCGGAGTTCCTCCGACTGGGTCTGCAACTCCTCGGACTGTCGTTGGGTCTCTTCGAGGAGGTTTTGCAGTTCGCCCCTATAGGTGGCCGACCGCACCGCGATGGCGACCGCTTCCGAGGCGCGGTCGAGAAGCGCGATGACACGCTCGTCTACCGGCTGCAGGAAGCCGAGCTCGATAACCGAATTAACGATGCCATCGACGCTGCCTGGAAAAATAACCAGATGCTTCGGCTTGTCCTTGCCGAGCGCGGAGCCGAAAGCAAGGTATCCATCCGGCACCTCTCCGACCACCATGAATCTGGCTTCCGCTACTGCCTGACCTAGCAGCCCTTCGCGCGGCTTGAAGGCGCTCGGCACGCTTGCCTCCTCGGGAACGCCGTAGACAGAGGCGCGCTGAAATTGACCGCCACCGCCGGTGAAGACGGCGCCGGCAACGGCACCTACATAGAGCGCCAGATAGTCGAGAATGCTGTTGCCGAGTTGCTCAACAGGTTGGTCTCCCATCATGGCCGAGGTCAATCCGACCTGACCCGATTGCAGCCATTCGTCGCGCCGGCGGGCCAAAGTCGCCCTGCGGATCAAAAAGCCGATCGTGGCGGTCAAGGCAATACCAAGAATCCCTGAGAATAATGTGCTGAGGAAGGCCGTCTTCTGAGCGCTCGCCATCTCGGCAAGCCGCTGGCGACGGACTTCGCCCTCCCCCGCCGATATGGCCGCGATCTGCGAGCGGATCCCATCCATTTCGATTTTGCCGCGATCGGAATTAACAATAGCAAGTGCCGCGTCCAGACCTTGGGTGCGCCGAAGCTCGTTGGTTTCGGCGAGTTCTGCGAGCTTGGCTTCGACATGTTGTCGAAGCGTGACCAGCCTTTGGCCCTGACCCGAATTGCCGGCGGTCCGCTGGCCGATCTCATCGAGTTTCTTCGGTATGGCCTGAAGCGCCGTGTTGTACGGCGCCAGATATGTCTCCTTGTTGGTGAGCAGGAAACCACGCTGGCCAGTCTCGGCGTCTTGAACAAGCGACAACAGCTCATCCAGAGTGACAATGGCGACGTGCGTTTGCACAACGCGTTCATTGCCTTCGCGCAAGGCCTGAAGATTGAAATAAGCCACAAGCCCGCTAAGAATGAAAAAGACGATCGCGACTGCGAGGCCAAATGCAACGCCGGGATCGAGGCCCAGGGCGCGCCCGGAAATTTGCGGCATTCGGCTCTGGTTCATAGCAGCTCTCGTCAGCGTTAGAGCCCCCGGAGGGGAGAATAATGGAGTCGTCGGACCACTTTCTCCCGGAGGAGCGGGTCAGCCAACGAGCGAAGTTGGATAGCCAAACCGATGTCTTCGCTCACTTCCGTTTGGGAACGGTCGCGCCCGCAAAAACGCCGACAGCTATTTGGTGTCAACAGGCAATATCAGACACAGCTCTGACGTGTATAGTATTTTATAGGTGACGCGAGCAGAAACACCTTTCGACCGTAAGGAGGTAGTAGCGGCATCTTCGAACTGTCCAATGGTCAAATCACTCGGATAGAATAGATCGGTTTTGCGATACTAGTCGCGAGGGGGTTTAGCCGCTCGGGCTGCACGCTCTTCGCTTTCTTCGAGTCGCTCGAGCAGCTCTTTGAACCTGCCATTTGTTGGAAGAGGCGGGGCACTCGCACTGCGCACAACATCCTGGAAACCACGCTGTAAGACCTGGTCTCTTATGTTTTTGCGGCGCTTTTCCTTATCGTCGGTCAATGATCTCGTCCCTCTAAGCGCATAAGAGATACGGCGAATACAGGTTCCATAGCGAGTAGGGAATTTGATTGATTCGAATTTTGATGGTTCCAGTCCTATATTTCTGGCCATGTATGAAGATCGGTCTGATCTCGGCGCCTTCGCCGATTCCTTCCGTAACCTCTTCCCTCACCTTGATATTTTTTCCGCCCCCTCTAGTGCTGGGCGCGTAAAGGCTTTAGCGTCCGGGCTCCCCTTATCTCCCTCATAACAAGAGACGATCCATGGCCGAGTCTTCCCCGTTCGCCCAGTTTATTGCCTTTGTCAGCAGAGGCGTTGCTGCCATTCGACATTCTGGGGATGGCGATCGAGCGCCCGTCTATGGCACAGCGCCGGCCATTCCGGAGGCCAAGCCGCAAGGGAGGATACCGACGTTGAAGATGCCGACGGCGAAGGGCTGGGAAGGCGAGCATAAGCCGACGGCCGCGGCGGGGCTAAAGGTCAATGCCTTTGCGCGCGGGCTGGTGCATCCCCGCAATATATATGTGCTGCCCAATGGCGATGTGCTTGTGGCTGAATCCATGGGCGAGACAGGAAATCCACGCACCTTCTTCGACCATGCCATGTCGGCCACGATGCAGAGGGCGCGCGCTTCCGGCGACAGCCCCAACCGTGTCACCCTGCTGCGCGATGCCGACGGCGACGGGGTGGCCGAGGAAAGTCACGCCTATATCGAGAACGTGCGGCAGCCCTTTGGCATCGCGCTCGTTGGGGAGACGCTTTATGTCGGTGCCAGCGACGCGCTTCTGGCCTATCCCTACGAGGCGGGCGCGACCAGAATCTCCAAACCATCCAGAAAGCTAATGGACCTGGTGCCCGGCGGGCATTGGACGCGCAATCTGATTGCCAGCAAGGATGGCACCAAGCTTTACGTTGCCGTGGGGTCTTTGAGCAATATCGCCGACGCGGGCATGGCTGCCGAAGAAAACCGCGCCTGCATTCACGAATATGACCTCATATCGGGGCGGTCCCGTATTTTTGCGGGTGGACTGCGCAATCCCGTGGGCATGGCCTGGGAGCCCGAGGAAGGGATGCTTTGGACAGTCGTCAATGAGCGCGACGGCCTCGGCGATGAGACACCGCCAGACTATCTGACATCGGTAAGCGGCGGCGGGTTTTACGGCTGGCCCTATTGCTATTGGAACCGGGTGGTGGACGATCGGGTGCCGCAGGATCCCGCCAAAGTGGCCTCGGCGCTGCAGCCCGATTATGCGCTGGGCGGGCATACGGCCTCGCTGGGTCTTTGCTGGCTGCCCGAGGGCACACTGCCGGGCTTTCCGTCGGGCATGGCCATCGGGCAGCACGGATCGTGGAACCGCTCGAAACTCTCGGGCTACAAGCTGGCATTCGTGGCCTTCGAGAAGGGCAAGCCCGTGGGAATGCCACGTGATATTCTCACCGATTTCCTGTCGCCGGATGAGAAATATTCCTATGGCCGCCCGGTCGGAGTGGCGCTGGCTGCCGACGGCGCTGTGTTGATGGCAGACGATGTGGGCGACGTCATTTGGCGCGTTACAGGCGCGGAGTGACAAGGAAAACCTTCCCGCGTGTTTGAACGCATTCGCCTGATATCAGATCATCGGCATTCGGCCTCAGGTGGCACGCATAGAGAATCCCTCAATCTGGCAGCATGTAATCAGCCACGCTGTAACAATGACTCGCCTGATAAGCGTTCCGCCCTCGGTTCATATGCGTCAGATTGAACGTGCGAATGGCGCTCACCACGCGGCGGCTGGCAAGGAACTCTCGGATCGCGACCGAGCCGTGCACATTGATGCCGAAGATGTCCGCACCACGTGGGAAGAAATAACTGACGTGCTCCGGCATCGCTACACTTTGCTCGAGAAAGCGTTCGTCCACTCGGCTCGGCGAGGCCGAACGATCTGTAGTGAAATCCGAAAGATGCACGATGAATCGGGCGCGGATGTCTTGGCCGTGGGCATAGAGCGTGAAAAGCTCCATCCAGCTTGCATTGACGCGTACGAGCGGCTGGTCCGAGGTCGACGGCAGACAGGAAACCGACCAGTAGTAGCGCTCGGTCCTGCGCGGTATCGGAATGCAGTTTGGACCGTATAGTCCAAGAAGCGCCAGTACTTCCCCTACTTGCGGGCGACCAAGGAGCTTCTCAAAGCGGGCGACATATTTGAAGCGCTGTTCCAGGGACTCCGAGCGGTCGCTCGTGTCTGGCAAGTCAATCTTGCCCGCTATCCAGTCGCGCTGCTGTTCAAGGTCAAGGAATTGCCGCACGCCAACGGTTCTCGGGCTTGAGGTCGCGCCCATATCAGACGTCCTGCGAAATTCGTCTGCGCGTCATCGTGTTCCTGCTAAGGCGTTTGCGAGAGTAAGCATCGCGCCATCACGTATGCGACCAGGGCGAAGGCTAGGACGCGGGTTCGGTGACGAAGGGCATGATATCCACACCGTCTCCTGGAAAGACGGTGAAATGCGGGTGGTTCTCAAAGAGACGGGCGGCGGCCTCGATAGTCTCGGCCTCAACGACGATATAGCCGCAGAAGGGATTAACCGCGCCGGCGATGCCGTCCTTTGTCACACGCGTCGTCTTGCCGACCATGCCGCCACGATCGGGGAACGAGGCGGCGTTTCTCGCCTCCCAGTCCGTCCACTGCTTAAACCCGACGGTATCGATCGCGTCCTGCTCCTGTTTGGGCAGGCTGCGAAAGCGGGCGACATCTTCGGGCTTCATGGTGTAGACGGCGAGAAAGCGGGGCATGCGGCGCGCTCTTCGTGATGGCGAATGGTATCCGAGCCTAGCCTCTCTGCTGCTCGAAGTCACGCCCGTATTCGCAACGTGAAGACGCCCGCTCACTAGATCAGATCACGATGTCCGCTTGCGCAAAAATAGAACGTCCTTCATCACGTCAGACGGTCGCCTGCGAACAACCGCTCGTATAGGCTCATTGTCCAATTTTCCCGATAAGCGGAGCTGATAATGAACCCACGCCAACTGAAAACTTTCCTAACGGTCGCACGGCTTGGCAACCTCACCCGCGCTGCCAAGGAATCGAACCTCGCGCAATCAAGCCTCAGCGACCAGATGCAGGCACTCGAGGCAGAATTGGGCGTTCAACTTTTCGAGCGCTCTCGGTTGGGCGTGATCCTGACATCCTCGGGCGACGTACTAAGGGCCTATGCCGAGGAAATCATGGCGTTGAACGACGAGGCGAAGGCCGCAACCCGTGCCGCGGCGCAACTCCAGAAATCCGCGCTTAGGATCGGCACGCTCGAGACGATTGCGGCCGAAAAGCTCGCTGTCTTCCTCTCGCGCTTTCGGCACGTGAACCCGAATATCGACCTGACACTGAAAATCGGGGGCAGCGGCGAATTGCAGCGCCAACTGGAAGAAGGCTCGATCGACATGGCAATCACATTCGATCGAGGCCTTCGCGACGAACGTTTCGTCGGGCGCCTGCTTTCGCGCGAACCACTGGCGTTGATAGCGGGCGGTAATTCTAAGGCCGTAGCGCCCGAGAAGCTTGAGGATCTGATCCACCTGCCCTTCATCGCTACCGAAACGGGCTGTGTCTACCGCCATCTCTTCGATCAGGCATTTGCCGACGCCGGCATCGCCGCGCCGCGCATATCCACACAGGCCGACAGTATCGCGACAATCATGCGGCTCGTTGCATCCGGCGCCGGCTATGGCGTCGTGCCCCGCCTCGCGCTCGGCACGGATGCGAAGCAAGGCACTATCAGGATCCTGCCTTGGCCAGGTGCTACCCCCACCACCTCGCTGATCATGGCTTGGCGGCGTCGGCGCATCCAGCCGGCGGCGCTATCCCTGATACTTGCTGCGGCGAGCCAGGATCTGGGTTCGCTCAGATCAGTCGATGCCCGCCCTCGACATGCAGTATAGCACCAGTGGTAAAGCCGTTGCCGATGAGGAAACGGATCGCATCGGCAATATCCTCTGGCTGACCGACACGGCCCGCCGGCAGACGTTTTGCCATCGCCTCCAATGTTGCCTGCTTGGCCTCACCCGCAACGAAACTCCAGATAGGCGTATCGACCCATCCGGGCGACACGGCATTGATGCGCAATGGCGCAAGCTCCACCGCGAGCGCCCGCACCAAGCCTTCCAGGGCCGCATTGACGGCTGCAACGACCGAACCGCGCGCTGCCGGCCGATATGCCGCCACACCGGATGTGTAGGTGATCGAACCCGAAGGTGGCAGGCTTGGCGCACCGTATTTCGCCAGCAACAAAGGCCCGTAAAGCTTGCTCTCTACCACCCGTTGCGCCGCCGATATCTGCAAGTCCGGCAGAAGCTGGTAGGCGCCCTCGATATCCGCCGCGGTGCTGACGATGTGGTCAACTGGACCGCGATCCAGGAAGAAGGCGGCTACTTCCTCTTCGCACGATATATCAAGGATCGCGGTCGACAGCCCGGAATGATTACCGAGTTCCCGCTGCGCCGCCGTCAGTTTTTCTCCACTTCGGCCGGCAATCGTCACACACGCTCCTTCTGCAAGCAACCGCCGCGCCACCGCCAGCCCCATGCCCGAGCTGCCACCAACAACGATAATTTCTGCGTCTTCGATTTTGATATGAGTCATCTGTCGTCTCCTTGCTCGCTGCAAGAGATGCACAGGACGGTGCGCAAAGAAAAACGGAAGAAACAGATGGGGTCACCGCTTTTTCCGATGACAGAGACGGGACAAAGTTTGTACCTGCGCGATGGCAAGTTGTTCAGAGTTTATCACCACATCAACATACACTTGGCCGCTAGATTGAATCACGGCATTCGCGTGACTTGCGCATTAATCAATTCTCAAACCGAAGGCTCTGCCTTGAAAGTTCCTCGGCGAGCGGTAAATGCACCGTTCGCGTGTGATCCCAAGAAAGCAGGCCATTCTCGCACGGCCTGTCGTCATCCCAGCCAAGATGATTGATGATCGGATAAAGGCAGATGCCCTCAATAGGAACGCCAGCCCGCATAGCCTCATTTACCTCGTCGCCCATATAGGCAAGCCACGACGCGCGCCGGTCGCCTTCTATTCCAGTCTCCGCAACAAATATGGGGCGTCCATAGCGCGCATAGGTCTCGGTGAGAAAATATCGAAACGGCTTATACCGGGAATGGCCCGTGTCGATCGTTTCGCCCCCATACAACCATTGGTTGTTTGAGTAATAATTCACGCCGATAATGTCGAGATATCTGTTATCCCCGCCAAGCTGCGGCCAGGCGCGCCCGCACAACATGTCCCATGCCTGGAACTGCGCTTGACGATGGCCTTCGGCAATAGATCGTTCATGGGGACGCGATGGATCGTGAGGGATATTGATCACGGGGTCACAGTGAACGAAACGCGCGCGTGCATCGACCTCCAGAATGGCATCCATCGCAGCAATTGCAGCGCGAGCGAGTTGAACCTTGAGTTCGAAGCCGCGCCTGCTCCCAAATGGATTGAGATAGCCGGCGTCTCCCCCGGCCCATGCAAGGAATGAAATCTCGTTGATTGGAGAATAAAACGGGGTTTCGTCGCTCTCACCACGAATGAGACCGGCGGCAGCTTTTGCAAATCGCGCAAACTTGCCGACGAACTCCGGGCGCCACGGATCGATGTGATCTGGCCAGCCATAGTGAAGCAGATCCCATATTACCTGGGTGCCGGAGTTCGCTGATGCCCGAACCAGCGGAAGTGCGCTGGACCAATCGTATTGTCCCGGCGAATTTTCGACGAGATGCCAGCGAAAGCCGTCCCTGACCGTTCGGATATTGTAACGGGAAACGAGATTATAATCTTGTTCTGCCATGACGTCGTGGCCCGTCGATGCGATCAGGTCAAGACGTTTGCCCGGGATCCCGGTTTCGCGAGCGCGCAAGCGGTGTGTAGAACACTCGAAGCCTGCCTGCATGAATGAAGCGAATATACCCGAACATATGCCGCGCGGTCGCTCGGCGAGGACTTCTCGAAACAGCCGGAGCCACATGGGTACCACTGCTTCGACACTGTATTTGCTTTCTACTCGCCGGCGCAGCGCTGCGCCTGTCTTTACCCGCGCTTCCGGCGAATTTGACAGCATGAGAATTCTTGCCGCGGCGGCCGCCGGATCGTCATGCGGCACAAAATAGCCCGACGTTCCGTCCGTGATTTGTTGAATGCTCCCATTATCCGCAGTGGCCACGACCGGCAACGACGCCGCCCCCGCTTCAGCGATCACATGCGGCATGCCCTCGCCCGTCGAAAGCCACGCGAAGATATCCATCGCGGCCATCAGGTCGGGAACGTCGTCGCGATCCCCAAGAAATGTCAAAACCGTGTCGAGGCCGCGTTGTCGCGCCAGGTCTTTGAGCTCGACTTCGTAATCCGGCATGAAAGCGTCCGGACCACCCACAACGATGAAGCGTGTTTTCGGATTACTGGAATGCACAATCGTGGCGGCCTCGATGAAGTTCTCCACCTTCTTTTTCCGGTCCAGACGACCCACCCACCCTATCAGGACATCGTCTTCGCCAAGTTTTAACATCGCGCGGACGGATGGCCTTACGCTTGGCCGAAATGCCGTGAGGTCAACCATTGAAGGTATCTCGAGAGCGTGATGCGGCCGCCCTGGCATCTTTGACGCAGCAGCATCGCGAATGGTCCGGCAGACACCTACATACCGCGCCGTGAAGTGTTTGGGTCCGGCCAAAGCCTCGGACACCAACCCGCCGTGCTCGATCAGCGGTGGACGCAGATGCAAGCGCTCATACGCTGGATAGATGTCGGCGACATTTTGGCAGGAAATGACAATGTCATAGTTCGGGATTTTCGACGCGAGATAATCAATGGTGTCTTCGAAAGACAGCTCGTAAGGTGTTGTGTCGACGTCGATCCCCGCCGCAATTAGCTGGTCGCGCGTCTGCTCCGTCATTCCGGGTCGATGAAAGCAGGCAACGACATCTACAATATAACGCTTTGGATCAAGGTGACGCGCAAGAAGGCGCACTTCTGTTTCCTCACCCCCGACGACGAGCCAGGCAAACACGAACAGGAGACGGACCGGGGAAGGTGCGTTCGCGTCAGACATCAGCTTTGAATACCACCTGGATGAAGTCGCGGCGCCGGCTCGAAAGATCGTTCAAAAACTTTGCCCCGTCATCGAATGGGATGACGTCGGTGATCATGTGTTCCAAAATCAGCGGTCCCTCACGCTGCAGCATCACGATGGTTTCGCGGGCAAGCCGGCGGCGATCCCACCGATGCGACAAGCCGCGGGGGACGCGGTTGATCTGCGCACATCGTATATTGAGGCCGTTGTGGTGAAATTCTTCTCCGAGGCGCAAGGCTTTCGCGCCATCCTGGTAAAATGCAAGGTCTATAACAGTTCCCTGCGGGCGGAGGGCTTTCAATGCAATATCGAGGCTTTTTGAATGGGCGCGCGTTTGAAAGACGAAGTCGGCGCCCCTGTCGCTGCCGCCATGGTGCCACGATCGTTTGGCGTGTTCAGATAGCTGTTCTTCGCTCATTGCCTTAAATCCCATCGCCTCAGCCTTTGCCCTGCGAAACGGTGACGGATCGGCAACGATGATATCGGCCGCGTCGCAATGGCGGGCGAAGAGCGCAGTCATCAAGCCGACCGTGCCGGCTCCCATTACGATGACAGGACGCCCTTCGATGCCTTGTCCCAGTCGGGCGATATCTTGCCCTGCGGTCTCGGCATCGGCGTGCAGGATGCCGTTGGCGGCGATTGGCCCCATTTGGGCAACGAAGATTCCAAGTATCGGCTCGAGACTATCCGGAAGCTTCACCAATAATTCCGAATCCGGATTGGCGATATGTCCGGATTTGTGGCCGTACGTTGTGGCGACAATGTCACCTTCCTTAAAATCCGGCACTTGCGAACGGGAAATGCGAGCGACCTCCATGTATCCGAGGAAGGGAACTGGATAGCGCAAAGCGGGCTCGCCGCAGATAAAGGCGCCCCGTTCGGCATCAAAGCGGCTATGGAAGAATGGGTTGGTGTTTTTCAGAAACGTGAGTTCGGTTCCCGCTGAAAGGCCACTGAAAAGCGTATCAAGCTGAAGCTGTTCGCCATTTGGTGGTTCTTCCTCATATTCGAAGTAGTAGGCGCGTTCCGGGGCTTCAATACCCAAAGAGCGAATGGACCGACCGTAGGACATTGCGTTCGTTCTCCGGCTAAATCGTTACGGTTTGGCAGGTGCGCATCGAATCGCTTATTGCAAGCGCCACACGATGGGTTTGAAGTGCATCCCGGTATCGGCAGCGAATATTGTTGGGTCTTCCTTTCACTGCGTCGATGAAGTGGCGATCCTGCAGCAGTACCGGGTCTCCCCCAGCGGTTCGGGAGGGGCGTCCGGCGCCAACGTCAACCATGATGTCGCGCTCGGACAATTCGATTGCCAGTCCGTCTGCGAAGAGGTGCAGCCCGATGCGGTGGCCCCAACGCAACAGGCATGTCGAACTTATCGTGCCAACGGCCCCGGTTGCGAACCTGAGACTTGAGACCGAGGCAGTCGCCACATCGAGACCAGGGAAGTCGGCCCTTTCGAGGTGATTGGATAACCCTGAAACCTCGGTGATATCACCCACGAGATAGCGGGCAAGATCGATGATATGGGTGGCTTGTTCGACAATCTGTCCGCCCGCTGCAGCTTCCTTCCACCACCAGCGCGGCGGAGGCGTCTGATCTAGCCAATAGCCTGCCACCAGTTGCGGCGGTTTACTAATCAGCAGGTTGCGTGCTTCTTCCACTGTATCGAGATATCTCCAGTGATAGCCGACCGCGGTGACAAGGTCTTCGGCAAGGCAAGCGACTTCTTCAGCGGTCTCGATGTCGAGTGACAGTGGCTTTTCGACGAAAAATGGAATTCTGCGCTCTGCGAGCTCCCGCTCGATATCGCCATGCGCAAAGGGCGGAACACAGACAAATGCGGCGTCGATCTCGCATTCCGCCAGCATCGACAGCGCGTCAGGAAAGCCACGCATACCAAAGACGCTAGCGGCGCTGTTGGCCCGTTCCAGATCGGGGTCCGCGAGTCCTACCAATTGCACATCATCGAAACCGGAGATGATATCAAGGTGGCGTCGGGCAATTCCGCCCGCGCCTATGAACCCGATTCGAACAGTTTCCATAGTTGTCTTTCTCCGGATTGGGGACCCTTGGGGCAGATGCCGCAAGTAGATGCTTGCTGTTTCGGCAGCCATGCGCTCTGCGCTGAACTGCGCGCGGTACCGGCGTCGTGCTGCCTTGGCGGTCGTTTCACCAAGGTCCGGACGGGACAGGGCAAAACACACCATCTCGCCAAGCCCAACCGCGTCGGTCGGGCAAAAATAGAAAGGATGGTCTTCTCCAAGAGCGTCGCAATTCCCGCCCACTTTCGAGGCAACGACCGGAACCCCGGCCGCCATCGCCTCAAGCACAACGAGGGGCAGCCCTTCGAAAAGCGAAGGCAAAACAAAAAACTCAGCAATGCTCATCAGATTGCCGATGTCGCTGCGCTGGCCAAGGAACCGCACGTGCTTGCCCACACCCAGATTGTCAGCGAGCGAACGTATCGTGTCGAGCTGCGGCCCCTCGCCCGCCGCGAGAAGCAGGACATCAGGATGGTTGCAAACGATTGCCGGAAGCGCCTCTATCAAAATTGCATGATTTTTCTGCTGCGTGAACCTTGCCGTTGTCAGCAGCACCCGCGCCCCTTCAAGTTCGAGATCTTCAATTATGCTTTTAGGCGGTCTCGTCGTCTCAAGCGGATAAACGCCGTTGAAGACCGTCGTCAGTTCAAGGCCCGTTATTCCGTTTTCGCGGTAGCTTTGCTCCGACGCTTTTGAAACGACGACGATTTGGTCGATATTGGCTATTCCCTCAAAGTAGCGTTCCTTTTGTTCGTCATCCGTCAGGACATACGGCAGGTGTTCCGTACGGATCACTGGCAATCCAATGGCAAGGGCCGCGCGGGCAAGATCGTGTCCCTCCCAACCGATGCCGGCGTGAACATGAAGCAGGTCGACGCGAGCCCACGACAGCCAGGTGGAAAAGTCGCGATCAAGGACTTTTACCGCCATGCCGTATTGCTTTGCACGGGCCATCATCGGCCTGCCGCGGGATAAGCCCGGCAGCGCCAGCGTCATTTCGAAACGATCCGACAGCGCGCGACCCAATGCCAGCATGTGCTCGCCCATGCCCGACGGATCAAGACTATCTGTCGCGAGGACGATGTGGGCTTTCGCACAATCAAGCATTCGATGCCTGATCGGCGCTTCGCATCGGGTCTACATGTCCGGCCTGCTGCATCAAGCGTTTGAAAGTGGCCAACGCCTGACCAACGACCTGATCCATATTGTAGTATTTGTACGTTCCGAGCCTGCCGACAAAGCTTACATCGGATTGTTGCTTCGCTAACGCTTCATATTGCTTGTAGATCGCTTGGTTTTCAGGACGTGGGATCGGATAATAGGGATCACCATCTGCGCAAGGCGTTTCGTAACAGATACTGGTCTTCGGATGTGACTGGCCGGTGAGATACTTGTATTCGGTTATCCGCGTATGGGGGATGTCTTCGGACGGAAAGTTGATCACGGCCGCATCTTGAAACCGTTCTCTATCTATTGTCTGGTGCAGGAAATTCAGGCTGCGGTATGGAAGTTTTCCCAAACGAAAGTTGAAGTATTCGTCGATCGGCCCCGTAAATATCGTATGGCTTGCCAGGCGCAGATCCCTCAACTGTTCAAAATCGGTGGCGAGCTCGATCGTAATTCCTGGACGGTCGAGCATATTTTCGAACATTCGTGTGTATCCGTGGAGAGGCATCACCTGAAATGTATCGAGAAAATAACGATCGTCGTCGTTGGTGCGCGTCGGAATGCGGGCTGTGACCGATTTATCAAGTTCCGACGGGTCGAAGCCCCATTGTTTGCGGGTATAGCCCTCAAAAAACAGTTCATAGAGTTCGTCGCCGACTTGGGCCCGCACAACGTCTTTGGCCGTTTGGATCGTCTCTATTGCTTGCGCTTTGCTCAGGAGAAAGGCTGCGGTTTCCGCGTCGGACGAAAGGCGCAAATCATAAAGCCGATTGAGCGTGGTGCGGTTGATAGGAACCGGCAATAATTGGCCGTTCACACTGGAAAGCACACGGTGTTCATACGCTCGCCATTGTGTGAACCGCGAAAGATAGTGGAATATTTCTTCGCTGTTTGTGTGAAATATATGAGGCCCGTATTTGTGAACGAGAAGGCCGTCTTCATTGTAGTAGTCGTAGGCGTTTCCGCCCACGTGAGACCGGCGATCCGAAATGAGCACTTGGTGGCCGGCTGACGCGAGCCTTTCCGCCAACACTGAGCCGGCAAACCCTGCACCCACTATCAGATAGTCAAAAGGGGGCTTGCCAGGGTTTGCTATCGAGAAGACCCGATTGTCGCGGCGTTTCTCTCTGCCAAGCGGGTGTCCTTTCTGCTCAATTACCTCCTCTACGATGGCCTGCATGCGTTGCTGGATACTGTCCCATGACATCTCGCCCAGACGTGCATCGATCGCGGCAATCCGCCTCGCGTCGCCTTTCGGCAACTTGAGAGCCTTGCGGCAGGCGGCTACGAATTCGCTCGGTGTCGCGGCGGTAAGGACGCCGTCGACATCGCCGTAATGACGAACTACGTCGGTGATTTTCGTGCTGACGACCGGCCGGCCGGAGGCAAGATATTCGGGCGTCTTGGTGGGGCTGATGAACCGCGTCGATTCATTGAGAGCAAATGGCATAAGGGCCACATCCCACCCCGCCAGGTAAGCGGGCAGCTCAGCATAATCCTTCTGCCCGAGATAATGGATGTTCGGCGCAACGGGCAGTTCGGCCTTGTCGATCTTGGCGACGGGTCCGACAAAAATAAAGGAGCATTCGGGAAGCTCGCGCGCTGCAAAGGCAATCAGTTCAAGATCAAGCCGCTCGTCGATGACCCCGTAAAATCCAAGTCGGGGGCCTCCAATAACCGCCTGGTCAACGGGAGTAAAGAGAGGATTTCGTGCCGCCTTGAAGTGATCTGTTTCAACCCCCGACGGAAAGGGATGAATGTTTTCATGGAGAAGTCGTTTTGACTCGTAAAGGCTAAATCCACCGGTGAAAACGACATCAGCGTGGCCTATAAGAAAACGCTCCATATGCTTGAGTTCAGAAGGGGCAAACTTGAAGCTCGCCAACTCATCCATGCAATCATAAACGATTGCCGCACCGTCAACGTGCCGGGCGAATGCAAACATCATCGGCGTATAGAACCAAAGGATGGGTTTGGCCGAACACAGAAGCAGGATTATCTCGTCGAGTATTTTCGCCAACGCCGCTTCGCGCCGGGCATTGTCCCAATCTCCGGGTATGCGGGGCCGGATCGACTTTATCGGAGAGTCGTTAAAACTATGGATCTCGAAATATGCCAGGTGGTGATCGGTAGGTATGTATTCTTCGAAGAAAAACACCTGCCGTTGGTTGGCGAACCGCTCCATCAAATGCTGGGGGCGCTGTCGAACCGAGTCCCATCGCAAGTGTGAAAAGCAGATAATCGGGCCTTCCAGAACCGGCAACATGTCGGCGGAAAATTGACGGTTCACATTGGACCAAAGCATATTCGCTCCTGTTGGTTGTCTAGGCCTAACGACCGCTTGCTTTCAATGTTCCTGTCGGAGTGAAACTTTCTGTGAGAAGCGATTAGCCCTCGCAACCGTTCGACCGTGTGTTGCCAAGTCCAGTTATTCTGCACCTCGCTCCTCGGTGAAAATTGTTCGCTGCGGCCGAGGATTTCCGTTATGGCCAGATGGAAGCTGATAACGATCATGGATGTCATTCAACCTCTCCCATTGCGCGCTTTCAGCCACGAGGAAAGCAAACTGGAAGACTCTCGAGATGTTCCGGCCCCTTACGTTTTGTCCGAAACCGTACGGCATGATCGTTTGACCGACTTGGGTCGGGCGGTGCCACTATCGCCGCCCTCCAATTTTAGTCTCCGGCGGCGATTGACGGAATTCGGTCACAGGAAAGCAAAACGTTCCGCGACAAGAAGGACGGCTGCATCAAAGTTGTGCTCAATCCCTGATCGGAGAAGCTGATCTCGAGCGAAACGGGTTGCTCCTCCAAGAACAATCAGTTTTGTTAGACTTTATGAAAGCACAGGAATTACTGCTGGCCTCTGAACTCACGTCGGGTTTTCCGAAGATCCGGACGATCCTTGCAGACAGATTTGCGGGCACAAAAATCATGATCGTTCCGACGGCGGCCTATGGCGAAGGATGGAAGCCGGACTATGAGAGCCACTATCGCCCCTTTGAACAAATGGGCTTCGAGGTGATTGAATACGACCTCGTCGGCAAGACCCCGGACGAGGTGAAGGCAGCGCTGAATACGGTCGGCGCAGTCTACATGAGCGGAGGCAACACATTCTATCTTCTGCATCATATGCGCAAAAGCGGCTTCTTTGACCATGTGCGGGTGCGGATTAGCGAAGGACTGGTCTATATCGGCTCCAGCGCCGGCTCGATCGTTGCGACACCGGACATCGGTTATGCCGACGCGCTGGATGACCGCTCAAAGGCCGAGGAAACCAACGATATCGGCCTCAATCTGGTGAATTTTTCGATCCTGCCGCATATGGATCATGCCAGCTTCAGCGCTCTGGTTCAGAAGACCTACGCAGCCTTCGAAGGCAACGGCACAATGTGCCTCGGTCTCAACGACGATCAGGTTATTCACGTTGTGGGCGACTCATTCAAGATTATCTGAGACAAATCGCACCTATCCAGCGCCGCGCTTAAGCGAGCCTTGCAGGCTGGGGTTGGACTCGGACGGTCGGTTCCACAAGGTGCGCCGACCGCCGCTACCGCAGTGCAGGTGGCAACCTGGCGCTGCGCTCGAATGTCCCTCGGAAAATTAAGTCAGATCTAAACTTGTCTGCTGCGGAACAAGAGCCCGACCCACCTGTTAAGTAACTACAACAGGAGAGGTGAAATGATGCAATCCAAGATGCTGGAAGATCTTTATTACGACGGATTAAAAGAAATTTACTACGCTGAGCGGAAAATCCTCCAAGCGCTGCCAACAATGTCAGCTGCTGCAAAATCCCAGGAACTTAGCGCGGCGTTTCAAAAGCACTACGATCAAACGCAGGTTCACGTTGATCGTTTGGATCAAGTTTTTGAATTATCCGGCAAACCCGCAAAAGGTAAAACTTGCCCTGCGATTGACGCGCTTATCGAGGAAGGCAATCAGATTATCGCCGATTACAAGGACAGTTCTGCACTGGACCTAGGGCTCGCTGCCGGAGCTCAAGCAGTCGAGCATCATGAAATGGCCCGATACGGCGCTTTGAAAAAGCTCGCGATGCTGCTGGGTCTAACCGATGCGGCCGATTTACTCGAGGCCACGTTGCAGGAGGAAATCCAGACGGACGCCGATCTGGATGCTCTCTCCGACACCTTGGGATCGGCAAAAAAGAAATCATCAAAGTAAAATCCTAAAAATACTTTGCCGATCAAGCAGGCAATTCAAGGAACACACATGTCCAAGACCAACAAATCCGATCCCAAAAACGAAGCCACGATCCACGATCAAAAGTTACGGCGGGGCGCCGGCGGCGAACTCCATCAGGAAGCCGCCGGTGATACACCCATACTGACCACAGCCCAGGGGGGACCCATCTTAGACGATCAAAACTCGTTGAAGATCGGGGATCGCGGGCCCACCTTGCTGGAAGACTTCCACTTCCGCGAAAAGATCTTTCACTTCGATCACGAACGCATCCCCGAACGTGTCGTGCACGCTCGCGGATATGGGGCCCACGGGTATTTCGAGACATACGACACTTTGTCTTTGGCGGAATATTCCCGAGCCGACATCTTTCAACGTCCGGGAGAAAAAACACCGGCGTTTGTTCGCTTTTCAACAGTCGCGGGCAACAAGGGTTCATTCGACCTTGCACGCGATGTGCGCGGGTTCGCAGTTAAACTTTATACGCAAGAGGGCAACTGGGATTTGGTCGGAAACAATATTCCGGTGTTTTTCATTCAGGATGCAATCCGGTTTCCCGACATGGTTCATGCGGTCAAGCAAGAACCGGACAGGGGTTTTCCGCAGGCCCAGTCAGCCCACGACAACTTTTGGGATTTCATCAGCCTGACGCCGGAAAGCATGCACATGATCATGTGGGTGATGTCGGATCGGGCGATCCCGCGTTCCTTCCGTTTCATGGAAGGCTTCGGTGTTCATACCTTCCGCCTGGTCAACGCCAATGATGAATCGACATTCGTAAAGTTCCACTGGAAGCCAAAGCTTGGCTTGCAGTCGGTGGCATGGAATGAGGCGGTCAAGATCAATGGTGCCGATCCCGATTTCCATCGGCGCGATTTGTGGGACGCCATACAGTCCGGCGCCTTTCCGGAATGGGAACTTCAGGTCCAGCTTTTTGACCAGGATTTTGCCGATGCTTTCGACTTCGACATTTTGGATGCGACCAAGATCATACCTGAAGAAATTCTGCCGCCGATACCCGTTGGCCGTCTCGTGCTCGATAGAATGCCTGACAACTTCTTTGCCGAGACCGAACAAGTGGCGTTCATGACGCAGAACGTTCCCCCAGGGATCGATTTTTCCAATGATCCGTTGCTGCAGGGTCGGAATTTCTCCTATCTCGATACGCAGATAAAGCGTCTTGGCGGACCAAATTTCACACATATTCCAATCAATGCACCCAAATGCCCGTTCAATAATTTCCAGCAGGACGGCCACATGGCCATGCGCAATCCGACGGGCCGCGTCAATTACCAACCGAACTCCTGGGGAGTAGGTCCGCGCCAGTCGCCCGAGCGAGGCTTCCGGTCATTTGCCGATGGAGAATCCGGTCAGAAGATCAGGCTGAGGGCCGAGTCCTTTGCAGATCACTATAGCCAGGCGCGACAGTTTTTCATCAGCCAGACCCTGCCCGAGCAGAAACATATCGCCGCCGCGCTGACGTTTGAACTCAGCAAGGTCAAAACCCCGGTAATTCGCGAACGTGTTGTCTCACATCTTCTCAATATCGACGATTCGTTGGCAAGCAAAGTTGCCCAAGGACTTGGACTTGAAACCATGCCACAGGCCGCGGACGCCGCTATGCCCACCAGGCAGGATCTCGACCCCTCCCCAGCGCTAAGCATCGTGAACCGAGGTCCGAGGCGGTTCGAGGGACGAAAGCTCGGCATTCTGTTGACGGACGGGTTCGATGCGGCAATCGTCAAGGAACTGCAAGAGGCCATTGTCGCCGAAAAAGCGGTGTTTGAAATTATCACCCCCGTCGTTGGGGGAGTTCGCGGCAGCGATGGTACACTGATAAAAGGTGACCAGATGATCGATGGTGGGCCATCGGTGTTATATGACGCAGTGGCCATATTGCCTTCCCTTGAAGGTGCGGCCGCTCTTGTCAAAGAATCCACGGCCAGGGATTTCGTCGCCGATGCTTTCGCACACTGCAAATACATCGGTCACAACGACGCCGCCCTGCCTTTATTCGATAAGGCCGGTATTGCCGGCGACCTTGATGAAGGGGTGATCCTCTTATCGGATGGCAAGGATGTCGCGACCTTTATTGCGACACTGGGCAAGCTACGCCTGTGGTCACGCGAGCCAAATGTTAAAATGAAATGATAGGCCCTGACCGCGGCGCAGTTGAAGCGCCGCGGTCAGTTGGGGATGCAAATCGTCCTTAGCTGGCATTGCAATCGTGTGGTTCAGACCGGATCGGCTCCCATCACCAATCCTTCGATGTCGTGCTTCTGCGTCACCGGCACCAACTCATCGACGACCCGGCAGACCAAATGCCTTTTCACCGAGTCCGGCAAGCTTTCAAAATAGCCCTTGGTCACCATGAGATCGTGCAGTTCTGCGTGGCCCGCTCCCGGGGCGTCCACGCCAAGGACCATGACTGGCCGCGCTATTGGAGAGGCGTGTTCCGTGCCACGGTGCACCGTTAGCGCCGAACGACAGGAGACGTCGCCAAGCTGCGGGAACTTGCGCACTGCTTTTGTCTGAAACTCCGGCCATACGGTCTTTGCTGGAAACATCTCGTGTTTCCACTCGCGACCGTCGATATATTGTGTTCCGGGCGCAATTTCGAACGGGCCCATATCCTCGGTAACATCAACGCCTGTCAAATTAAACGCAAGCGATGTTATGCGCCGCTCGACATAGGTGTCGACAGGCGAGGGAAAGTCCCGATGCCATGGCTGGAATTTCGCGCCTTGAAATGGGACATCAAACCCGATCTCAACGATCTGATAATCCTGGCCAAGTACATTTTCGCACATCGCAGTGACCCAAGGATGCGTGACCAGATCAACGAACCCGCCGAACTCCTCGGGATGAATTTCGACATACCACCGCCGCGGACCACGTCCGACAGCTCCACCCGGCCGCTGTATTGCAGACCAAAAGGCGGTCATCATGTCTTCGCGCATCTGTTCAGCCCACGCGCGGGGAAAGGCTGATTTCTTGCCGACGATTCCATCGGTCTTCAAGGTCGACACATCGTGTTGAATGTTACCGGAACTGTCCATTGCCCCTCCAGGCGCGCCAAAACATGCGTATGCTCGTTTTGATTTATATCAATGAGCATCCCATAGGCCTGGCGGAACCACAACCTTTCACAATCGTTTCAGGGAGCACGCCAACCATCCCAAAACCAGCCTGGCCGTGCAGACGGAGCGCGTTGAGATCATGGCCATGGAAGCACCTCCGCTCGATCGCAAGTTGATTGCCATCCTTGCTGCCGATGTCGAGGGCTATTCACGGCTCATGCACGAAGACGAGGAAGGCACCCTTGCGACGTTGTCATCGCACCGGGCTATCATCGATGAGATTATTGCGGCGGGACGCGGCGGGATATCCGGTACGGCTGGCGATAGCGTACTCGCGGAGTTCGGCAGTATCGTCGACGCCGTTAACTGTGCAATTTCCATTCAACGGTCCCTGACTGCAGCCAATAAATCCCTTCCCCAACAGGCGCAAATGCTCTGGCGGATCGGGATCAATGTCGGCGACGTCATGGTCAAGGATGGCGGCATCTTTGGTGACGGTGTCAACGTCGCATGCCGCCTTGAGGCACAGGCGGAACCCGGCGGTATTTGCGTCACGCGCGGTGTGCGCGATCACCTGCGTGACAGGGTGGACTACCAGTTCGAGGATCTTGGTGAACACGCCGTAAAGAATATCGCGCGCCCCGTTCGGATTTTTCGTGTCTGCTTCGATCCCGAGGCAAGCCCTGATCTTCTCGATGTTCGCGCCATGCCCTCAAGGGGAAGCATTGAACTATCCGACGACAGCAACACGATCAAGGGCACGTCTAACCAAGTGGAACTTACGTTCTGGCAGTCGATAAAGGATACTAAGGATCCGTCGGAATACGAGGCTTACCTTGAGCAGTTTCCCGAAGGTGAATTTGTGGCGCTGGCTCGCGCCCGCCTGGCAAAAGCTGAGGAACCAGAGGCTGTCCCCGCTGAGGACCGGGCCGTGGAACTCGAGTTCTGGAACTCGATAAAAGAGAGCAACTCCCCGGCCGCGTTCGAAGCCTACCTTCAAAAATATCCGGAAGGTGAGTTCAAAAGTCTGGCTGCAATTCGCCTGAGGGAAATTTCGGAGATTGATTGATTACTGTGGGAATGGCCGACGCGCCGGGTGGACAGTTGTGTCGTTTGATTGCATCTCCCATCGAAGCCGGGATCGCGCCGAGGATTCGGGCCAGAGGCCACCGGGATGACGAAGGGTGCAAAGCTGCAGGGCGAAAACCGAGCTGGTTGTGATCCAGGCCGCCAACCCCTCGACACAAAAAAGATCGACGCAGCTATCAAACTCATCGAAGCTAAAACATCTCCGTCAGAAGCCGCAAAACAGCTCGGCCTCGGTCGATCTGTCTGTCGGGAACTACCCCGTCTGGGCATTCTGCGAACTGCGTGATACTTGCATTGCATTCAGCTCGGACATTCCGTGCACACTTAATTATTGTTCAAAAATCCAACCATCAGCAGGTCACGATGGAACAGCAAAATTCATACCGAGCCCTCACTACAATTCCCGGTCTGACGCCTCTCATTGTCGCTGCTACCCTCTCGCGTCTGGCCGGACGCATGTTCATTCTCACGCTGGTGCTGTTCGTGCTGGCGCGGTTCTCGTCACCGGCGTTGGCCGGCTGGCTGACCTTCGCGGCAATCGTGCCTGGCCTGCTGGTTAGTCCGATCGCAGGCGTTTTGCTTGATCGCGTCGGACCGACAATAGCCGTCAAGATCGACATGATTGCCAGCGCCATATTCATTGCCGCAATCAGTATCGTGAGCTGGCTCGACTCGACGACGCCACCGGTCCTGTTCTTTCTGGTGATATTGTTTTCCCTCGCCGGTCCGCTCGGCGCGGCTGGCACCCGCACTCTGTTGCCTCGATTGGTTCCGTCTCACGCACTCGATCGAGCAAATGCGCTGGATACGGCAGTCTATGCCGTCGTTGATGTCGTCGGGCCAGCAATGGCTGGCATTATTGTCGCGTGGCTTGGTCCTGAAAGTGCGATGTCTATGATCGCCCTCTTCTATGCAAGCGCGGCAATATGTATGTCCCTCGTGCCGTTCCTTCCAGGTCTGGCGTCAAGGCAGGCTTCGTTTCTGCAACAGACGTGGGAAGGTATCCAGATCGTCGCCAGACAATCAACGCTGCGCGGCCTTGCCATCTCCTATTCGATGTACCAGATCACATGGGGCGTTCTCTATGTCGTCGTTCCGGTTTTTGTCGCCAACCATTACGACACCTCCATTGGGAGTTCGGTGACAGGTTTCCTATGGGCTGCGATGGGCATTGCCGGCGGGATTGGTGCGCTGTTAGCCGGGCACCTGCGAACAACCGGTCGCGAGCGTTACATTATGGCTATCGGAATGGTAATTACGGCCTTGGCGGCATGGCCCGTGGCAGCTGAGTTTGGGTTTGGCGGGCTGGCGATCGGCCTTATGCTTGCCGGCATCATGTCCGGTCCGATCGATGTTGCTCTGCTGACGCTTCGCCAGCGTCGAACCGATCCGCAACAACTCGGTCGCGTCATGTCGATTTCGATGAGCCTGAATCTGGCCGGTTTCCCTCTCGGTTCGGCCTTGGCCGGCATGGTGATCACGTCATCGCTGTCGACGACATTCGTTCTGGCGGGCATCGCCTCGGTCGTCGCGGCCATTGCGACGATATCGATCCCTTCGGACACCGAGGCTATAGCCTAGTCAAGCGTTGTTCAGCGGGAAACCAACGCGATACCTCTGATGTTCTCAGCGACGGCACAGAGGAAGAGCCGTCGAGACAAACTGGCGAGCGACGCACTTGCTGAACGGCAGGAACGTTCGTTGCCGAGCAGGGCAGTGAGATGCAATCGCTGCTCATCGTTCGAAGCGGTGTGTTGGTGGTCACACGTGAAGAGGGTCGTCGGGCAGGCGGGCGCAATCGGAGAAGCATTTGTTCGAAAACAGCACCGAGATTGCTGGCATCCACGCCATGCCTGGTCTCGTCAAAAAAATCAGGCTCCTGTTTGAGCTCTCTCATCTCGAGAGGAATTGACCATCCGGCCCAGCTGGTAGAATTGCAGTCATCGACGTCACGCATACTCCCTATGGGCTAATGTTCAAACGGCACTTGTGCGGTTAGTGTGACTTCGGCCCAATGCCCTAGATCGAATTGTTGATTTCGCATGAACCGAAGCGTCGGACCACACCGGTCCAACATCGATGCCGCATTCGCAAACAATCACAAGACAAGCACTGTCCTGTTATCCGGCCATGCCGTGCACGCTGCAAGACTCTTGAGAAGCATGCCATTCGCAGCGGCACATGACATTTGATGAAGACGAGTTGGCTACCCAGATCCGGGTGGTGAGCCATTATCCTGGGAAACGCGGCGTGGTTCGAACGAGCCCGGCGTATCTTTTCAATGGATAGCTTTGTTGAATGGATGGTCGGACTTTCGTGAAGGAAAGTTCGCCATGCCTCCAAAGAAGCCGATTTCAACGACGGTGAGTTCCACTCCGTCAAAGTTGGTGCGTGGAACACAAGCAGCGCCGCCCGTGCAAGCCTCCGATCTTGTTACGGGAGCCATCGGCCCCATCGTCGACCGAATTCCTGATCATCCCATCTTCATTCCGGATCCCAACGAGAATTTCTTCGACACCAATCGCCGGGGTGATGCGGTGGTGCGGCCGCGCGACATGCTGGTATTGCGGCTCGAGTTCATCAACCTGACCGTATCAGGCGGGGCAAAGCCGCGGCTGAAGAAGTCAGCCGCCGGCTCTGCGAGCCTGATCGTACATTTCCCGCCGCAGACCATTACCGAGGAGACCTTCTTCGAAACGCCTCCCACTGCCACGCACAACCCGGACCCTCCCCGCCCCGGCACTCCGCCAAAACCCGAGCCTGGCGGGGCGGAAGCACTCACGGGACCACCGGTCCGTGCGCGAATTGCCGGCGAATCGAGGCTCGCGTTCAAAGTTCCGGACGGCTTCGACATTCCCTATACGCTGGAGGATGTCCTTGCCGCCTGCGAAACGCTCGAACTTTCCGTTCCCGCCAATGCACGGCCGCCTGCAGCGCCCCGCCCTCCGATTGTCTTTACCGATATATTCGCCTCCAATCTCGGCAAGTTGAGTGCACGTCAACGAGCATCCCTGACAAGTTTTGCGGCGCGAAGCCTGCGCATCGCCGCTGTCCAGGGCAATGCAAGCGCGTTTGAACTGCGCCAGGCCACGGGTGGTCCCGGATTGAAGGCGCTGAAACCCGGCAGGCTCGGCGCATCCGATCTTGTCCAGATCGGACCTGTCATCGACGCCGGCACTTTCCCGACGTTACGGGGTCCGCGCCCGGCACTGCCAGGCCTGAACCAGACTGCAATCGAAATGCCATGGCGGCTGATCCTCAGTCCGCACGGCGCGGAGCGCTGGCGCCATGCGGCGCTTCCGATTTATTCGGAGCAGACCGGGCGGACCGAACTGTGGCATTCGCGCCTCGTCGCACCATCCCAAACCGGACCGACGATCGAGCCGCCAAATGCTGACTCGCAACGGACCGTGAGAGCCGTGTGGGCGCTCACCGGCGAGGGATCACCCAAGCCGATGCAATCGGACTATCCCGCGGGCAACTTGCCCAATCCTAACAACAGCCCGTTCCGCATGCCCATGGACGATTTCGATCGCTTTCAGATCGTCCACCTCTCGTCGAATTTCTCGAAATCGAACTACGCACCTTTGCCGGTCAATGCCAACCTCATGATGCTTTCTGCCCTTGGTGGCTGGCTGGATTCAAGGGGCGGCTGGGATCCCGTTGGCCTGTCCGTGGAGGAATGGGCTCATCGCGCCACCATGGGGCGGGATCACTATGTGCGTGTCGTCTATAAGGGTTTCCTCTTCCCATTCGGTCATCGAGTCTCCCTCATCAAGGTTAGCGAGCGCAAATTCCACAATGGCAAGGGATCGGACCAGGCCATGCCGGGCAATACGGCATACCTGCGCCAGCGGCTTTTCATCATAGTGCGTGAGCGCGAACGCACATTCGTGGATCCGGACCTTACCAACAAGGACGAGACCATCGCGCTGCACCGGCAATTGCCGTTTTCGAGTGTCCGAATTCTGACCGCCGTCACGCCAAGCCTCGACAGGCCGGATCAGGGGCCGGGCTCGATCGTCGGCAACCAGACCATGTTCTGGCCTTGCGTCGGCGGGCAACCCTTCAAGTTCCAGATGTCGGCCACCGACATCGACGGCCGCACGGTACAATTCGAACTCCCGATGATCTTTATCGATTTTTCTTTGACAAGCCCGGTGAAGGACGGCTCAGCCCCGGTTCTGAAGCCCAATTTCGATCTTGCCGAAACCAATGCCGATAAGGCCCGCAGCGCCTGGAACGATCCTTCTCATTCGGGTTGGAAGACTGCCCCGCTCAAGCGCCAACGCGTAGCGCTCGCACCAAGCGTCAAAGCCGGTGACACTTCGGTCGAGGCGGAATCGATAACGTTTGACGGTTTTGTCGAGAAACAGAACCTCAAGCTCCGCGCCTACAGCGAGAACCTTTCCAAACCCATCTTTTACCCCATGGTCCAACAGGCCGGCGTTCGCATTGCCGCCCTTGCGCAGTTGACCGGCAGTTCCGCATCGAACACGGTCAAATGGAACGCACGCTATCTGAGCGCCGGCTTTGCCAACAACCAGGGCGAAGTCTTTGTCGACGTCGTCAGCGAGCCCGGCATGGCTCAGCTTAATTTTTCAACCCAGGGGGACAGGTCGGGAGGATTTGTCCAGCCGAACCTCACGCCGAGCGCGCTCTCGCGTCTGACCGGCCCGGTAACCGGCAACGTTTCCGACTTCATGGATGGGAAGATGACCGGCAGCAATGCGTTTCCGGCCACGCTGTCCGATCTTCCCCTGCCGTTGCTGTTTGGCTGCATTCCGCTCGGCGATGTCATCCAGGCTGTCACCAACCTTGGCGACAAGCCCGAACAGGTCCCGAAATTTGCCAGCGAAGCCAGCACCAAGGTCGAAAGCTTCATCAACGGGCTCGTGCGTCTCTTCGAATTTGTCACGCACCTGGCTGACAGTCCGGGTAGCATCACCGATGCGGCCCTCGAGGTTGTCCGCGGAACTTTGGACGACCTCATTGAGCAGGCCGAAGCCTATCAAGCAGCGCTCGTCGCCAATGCCAAGGCGCGTGTAAATGATTTGAAGAATGCGGTCCTTGCGGTGAAATCGGAAATCGCTCCGCTGCTGGCGGTAACGAGCGTCGACCTCGCCCTGCCGCTGGGCGGACTTGCCGGCGCTCTCACCAATGTCAACAACGCCGCTGACCAGTTGCTGGCGGCCGCCGATGCGCAGGTCGGGGGCGTATCGCTTCCAGCAGGCTTCCGGCAGTCGTTGAAGCAGATCGCCAACCAGACCAAAGCACTCGCGAACGACGTGGCGACGATCACCACCCTTATCTCGCAAGGGAAAGAGCTTTATCTGGCGCTCGAGGCGATTGTCGGCCACCCGGAAAACCTGCCGCAATTGCTGGGCGATCCCGCCACGCTCGGCGGTCTGCTGACGACGGTTCAGGCTAAGATCACCCCCTTGCACGATACCATCAAAGCGTCGCGACTGCTCGACGGCGC
Organism: Phyllobacterium sp. 01N428; assembly: GCF_056399405.1. NCBI lineage: Bacteria > Pseudomonadati > Pseudomonadota > Alphaproteobacteria > Hyphomicrobiales > Phyllobacteriaceae > Phyllobacterium > Phyllobacterium sp. 01N428. The sequence goes on along the minus strand of NZ_JBFTRH010000010.1, from coordinate 64,170 downwards.
GCCAAAACAGGCAATTCTTTCGGCCATCGAACTCGTCGTCGAGATCCTCAACGCGGCAGGCGACCTTTTAAAACTCCTCGAAATGCTGACCGGCGATGAGCTGACGATCCGCTTCGACTGGAACCCGCCGATCGACAACTGGGCCCTCCCGGGTGTCGACAAAGCGAAAAACCCGATGTTCCGCGCCAATGACAAACGCGGCTTCCTCGTCGCCGTGGAAGCCAAGGTCAAGAAGAACGGCAGCAGCGCGCCGAAGATCAACGTCGTCTGCAGCCTTAAGCATTTCGACCTGGTCTTGATCGCACCGGCAAGTTTCATCGAACTGAATTTCGAGAAGATCGAGTTCCGCGTCGACAGTGCCGCGAAGATGGACGTCGACGTCCTGCTCAACGACATCAAATTTGTCGGGCCGCTGAGTTTCGTCGAGACCTTGCGCGATCTCATACCGCTCGATGGCTTCTCCGATCCGCCCTATCTCGACATTACACCTCAGGGCATCGATGCCGGCTTTTCGCTTACACTGCCGACAATTGCCATCGGTCTGTTCAACCTCAGCAATCTGAGCCTTGGCGCCGGCTTTACCGTGCCGTTCATCGGACAGCCGCTGTCCGTCCGCTTTAATTTCTGCACCCGCGAACAGCCATTCAACCTGACTGTTTCGCTTTTCGGTGGCGGCGGATTTTTTGGCATTACGCTGGACCCGCACGGCATACAGATCCTTGAGGCGTCTTTTGAATTCGGTGCGAGCATCTCCATCGATCTCGGCGTCGCCTCTGGCGGCGTCCATGTCATGGCGGGCATCTACTTCCGCATGGAGAAAGATGCTTGTTCGTTGACCGGCTATTTCCGCCTCGGCGGTTATGTGAGCGTACTTGGGCTGATTTCCTGTTCGCTCGAACTCTATCTCGAACTTCGCTACGAATTCGAGAGCGGAAAATGCGTCGGCAAGGCGCAGCTGACAATCGAAATTGAAATATTCATGTTCTCGACAAGCGTCACCGTAACCTGCGAACGAAAATTTGCCGGAGCAAACGGCGATCCGACATTCCGCGATCTCATGGGTGTCAACGCGGCGCTGCCGATCGCCGAGGAGCTCGAACTGATCGACACCGATACCGATTACGCATGGCGTGAATATGTAGAGGCGTTCGCCTAAGGGAGGGGAGCATGGCAAGACAAACCATTCTTTGGACGGTACTGCCCAATGGGCGCGTGGAAGACGGCGAATTTGCCGGCCAATTGCGCGTGTCCCTGGTCGCGTCTCCCCGGCTGACGCCCGAGGCGTCTGACGAGCAGGTGTTGAAGGCGTTTCCGGAATGGCGCAACTGGCCAAAAACGCTCGATAACGTGAAGTTTTCCTTGCAGGTTGGCCCTGACGAGCTTGAGCTTAGACGTATAAGCGACCCCGATGCCGATCTCTGGGCCAAGCTGTTCTCAGCCCAAACCCCTGTCAGCGGATACGTTTTCAAGGACATGAGCAAGGTCAATCTCCGCTCGTTCCCCATGCGCAACGTTCTTGGAACGTTGCGCAAGCACTATAAGAACCTCGCGATCCAATCGACAGGGACGCCGCCAACCCTCCTGCCCTGGTCGCAAGCCCATCCAGGCCTGAAGGACCTGCTTGGCGAACTCGGCACCCGCACGGAAAAAATCAACCTCGGCGACCGGCAAATCGAATACCTCGTGCCGGGCTTCAACCGCTTTTTCGACGATGAAGGTCGCGAGGGCACTGAGAACCGTTTGCGCAATACCGTCTTCGGCACAAAGAGTATTTACCGCGGACAGGTCGTTGGTGTGGATGTCGATGAGCAGGGAAACCCCAGGTCCAGCGGGCAGTTTCCAGTCCGCGCCTTGCCTCCGGACTGGCACGATCCTGCCGGGGGCGGCGCCGATTCAAGCATTATGGGGCAATTCTCCTCCGCGGCAGAATATGCTTTCTACCAGGCGAATCGCTTCTACCGCCGCGAGCCTCTGACACAAGCAAAGCTCGACAAGCTTGACGCGCAAAAGCAATTGCGCCGCCCCAAGCTTGTCGACGTCCCTGCCCCGCCGAAAGCGCCCGATTTCGATTTCCATCGTATCGTCGCTTCCTACAGCGATTATCCGCGGCTCCTGCGACGCCTTGGCCTGGTGATCGATTGCGTGGTCCAGCCGAATTCGCCCATTGATCTCGCGCTCAATGCTGCCCCGCAGGTGCAAGGGCGAATGTCACTCAACCTTTCATGGGGGAGCGCCCACGATCCGGCGGATGATTCCTGCCCGCAGACCGCATGGATAGCTGACAAGTACCGGTTTGTGACGCGTCCAAGGACGCAGGATCACGAGCGGGGCTTACTGAAACTGCAGTATGCCGACGATAAATGGAACAATGACAAGCGCACCCTGTTCGACGTCTATCAGGTCGACCCGGATGGTGCAGCCCTGAAGACGGTGGATTTTGTCATTACCGCACAGAACCTTGTGGGAAAGAGCCTGGCAATCGGCGCCGACGGTGCAGTCACCTATACGACGGGCGACAAGCAGGCGGTCGCTGCCCTTCGCACGGGCGGACTTGGCATATCCCGCCATGGCAAGGCGCTCACGATTGCCCAGAGTGCTGCATCTGCGGCGCTGAAGGACGCAGCGGTAAAGTCCGGCGCAGGAAAGAAGGTTGTTCTGTTCACTGAAGATCTATTGCGGGGGTATAGAGTCGACGTTCAGCCCGTAATTGGCGGCTCGCCTGAGAAGTGGCATACCCTTTGCGGCCGCCATGGCACTTACAAGCTCATTGCCACGAACGAAGACCTGCCCCTTGAAGACGATGAAGGCTATGTGAAGGGGGCGTCGACGACAAGTTCGGCCAGTGAGGATGCCGACCCGGATGATCATTATCTGCACGAATCGATGTTTCGCTGGACGGGATGGAGCCTGGTAACGCAGCGCCCCGGAAAAACGCTGCGCGCGAGCAGCGATCCCACCTCCGGCGTTCAAAGTGAAACCCCAGAGACGGTTGCAGATGAGGCGACAAGCGGCGGCAATGGGGTATCGGCAACGTTCGTCGCGGCCAAAGGCAGCTTGCCGCGCCTGAGATTCGGCACACAATACCGCTTCCGGGCACGGTTGGTGGATCTGGCCGGTAACAGCCTCGGCGTGGACGACAGGTCGCTTGAAGACGACAAGCAGGTCAGCGAACCCGTGGGCTATTTGCGCTTCGAACCTGTTGACCCTCCCGTACTTGTTCATCGCGCACGCGTGAGTGAGGGCGAGTCGCTCGAGCGGATGGTGATAAGAAGCAACTTCGACGTCGACCCCGAAGGCTATCTGAAGAAGAAGCCGTTCAAGGATGCGATCAAGCTGCCGGCTTCGCAGGATTTCGATTACACGGCCAGCAACGAGCGGCATGTGGTGCCGCCGAAATCCTCGCAACTGCAATGCGAGCAGCACGGACTGTTCGACGTCTACTTTGCTGATCCCGCCTCGATCAAGACATCCTACGCGATTGCAAGCCGCGAGGCTGGAACCTTGAACGATCCGACGGCAACATCGACGCCCGAACTCATCACGCCTGCGGCGATAGCAGGAACTGCCACACGGACCGTATTGCCGCTGCGATTGCCCTCGCCGGACAACCCCACCGGCGATCGCCTCGCCGCCGGCCAATACGTGATTCATCGCGACGCTCAGGTTTCCACGCCCTATCTTCCGGATGGAGCATCTGGAGGCTTCGCATTGCGGGCCATGCAAGGCCATTCGATTCCCGGCGTGACCGTGCCCGTCGTCCTCGGGCCGAGCGCTGCGGTGGTGCGTGCCCCGAACCAGGAACTCGTTCTGGTTGTCGCCCATGGCAAGGAATGGCCGGACTCAACCGGGTTCAGGATCGTCCTTCAGGAGCGTGGTGCATCGCTCCTTGATCCACCTTGTGACGAAACATTCAACGACGATGGGACGCCTTCCTGGGATGAGGACAAACGTGTCCTGACACTATTTATCGCCAAGGGCCGTATCGCACGCCTTCGCTATGCCAGCTTCGCACATAAGAAATTCATGGACTCCTTTGGTTTGCCGGGATGGATTGACACCGCCGGCGAGCGGGACTTTCTGCGCGGCATGGCCGAACTCGGCTGCGCGTGGATGATGACGCCCTATCGCGAACTCACCCTCGTCCACGCCACCCAGCAACCGGTATGCGCGCCCGAAATGATCAAGCTCGTCGCCGGCCGCAGCATGAACGACCAGTTTGCCATCTTGCGAGCGCAGGTGCGGCTGCACGGACCCAGCACCGGAAAATTCGAAGTCGAAGCGCATTGGAAGGAGTGGATCGACGATCTGGAAAAGCCGGGACCGGAACTTGTCGATTCCCATGGGGCGCTCGGCGAAGTCCTGCTTGCCGAGAACCACGAAAACACATTCGATCTTAACGGCGCGGTGAACGCGCAGCAATATGACGCCGCGCGCCCGCGCGCCCGGGGCGACCGGCACGAATTCGGCGACACAAAATTCCGGCTGATCGAGTACAAGGTGTGTGCTACGACGCGATTCCGCGAGTATCTTCCGCCATCAATCTATGAACAGAAAGATCAGGTTACACGCCTTGGGCCTATTGCCGAGGGCCAGCAATTCCAGCTTGGCGCGGATGATGACCCGGGCGCTCCATTCCTTGTCCAGCCTGGCGCGGCCCCGCTCACCATCGTCAAATCGAGCGCGGCACCCGACGAGCCGCGCATCGTCTACGTCATGCCCACTTTCCGCTGGGAAGAAACCGCGGACAATTCATCTCTCGATACAGTACGGCTTGGCAACGGCCTGCGCGTATGGCTTGAGCGGCCCTGGTTCTCCTCGGGGAACGGCGAATTGCTCGGCGTCGTGATCCTGCAGGACAATGCCCGCTTTACCGATATTCCGGTGCCTGTCGTTCCGCTGGTAACGCAGTGGGGCCTCGATCCGTTGTGGGATACGTCGCTGCCGAAAAACGCGATCCGCATCACTGATTTTCCCTCGCGGGTTATCAATGAGGCCGTACCATTGCTTGAGCCGCAAGCGGCAGGGCAGCAGGTGCAGATCATCGGCCACCGCGTTCATTGGGATCAGGCGCGCTCGCTCTGGTATTGCGACATCGAGCTTAATCCAGGCAGCAGCTATATGCCGTTCGTGCGGCTCGCGCTGGTCCGCTATCAGCCCAACGCGCTTGCAGGCGCAAAGATTTCGAAGGTCGTGCTTGCTGATTTCTCGCAAGTCCTGCCGCGCCGCCGCTCATCGTTCCAACGCGACGGCGCCGCGGTCGCGGTCAAGCTACGGGGCACGGTACCAAGTCATGGTCCAATGAAATTCCCGACCGACTCGGAATACCAGGACATTTCCTTCATCCCCCTCCCCGGCCAAGCGGTCGAAACCGGAAGAAACAAGGTCGAGCTCGTACTGCAGACCCGCGACCCGGCGATCGATTCCGACCTCGCCTGGATCGATCAGAAGGTGCTGACCTCGGCCATATTGGCGCCTGTCGCTGGAATAGGGCCGATCGTTACGACGACCTTATTCGATCAGCCGGCCGTAAGGGTAGAAGCACCTCCGGCCGTTGCCGACCGCTTGGGGCAGCGGATCAGCCTCGACCTGACGCACATCGCGAGCCCGATCGACGTCGTCCAGATCCCGCCCGATTTGTTCGACCCCGTTATATGGAGCGCCAATGTGACCTTGCCAGATACCGCTGGCAAACCGGCTCGCCTCGCCATACGTGAATACGAACGCTATTACACGGACAGGACCATCGCCGAACAACGTGGCGGTGCGACGAGACGGCGCAAAGTGGTCGAGGAAAGACTGGTCTACACGGTGTTCTTTGATCTCCAGTAGACGTCGAGCGTCGGGCCATACGCGGAGGAAGTCGCCCGGTTCCCCTTATTTTCGGCTAGGTGGTCTCTGTCCGCTCGCTGGCTTGTTCAACCAGATGCGCGCGCGAGGGCGCAGGTTCAAATCCATCGGCGAAATATTGCGTTTCGTTGACCACAAGTCCTTCGCTGAATTCCATGATGCTCACCGCATAGGTTGGTATACCGTCATAGGTGAGCACGAATTCAGAGACCCAGAGATCACCGCTGCCGATAATTCGCTGGACCGTGAAGCGCTTCTTGTTCGGCTGAACTGTTCGGCTCTCTTGAATATTGTGCCGGCCACGAATCCGCTCATTCGATTGCGGATAGTAGAGCACAGCGTCATCACGATAGATCTCATGCTCGACCTCGAAGTCGCTCGCGTCCGATGCTTCCCAATGACGTTGAAGCGCCATCCGCACGGTTTGATCGTTCATCCCAACCTCCGAACTCCGTTTCCGGGCATCAAATCCCACCTACAAAGCAGAATTCGGGCGATAGCCTATGAAAAGTTTAGTTGACCGCTTTCGATAGCGGGGAGAAACTTGCAACCCACCGAGGCAAGTGGAAAAGACAATGGACGAGCCAGACCGTTGGCGCCACATGGCAAGCGCACCGAAAGACGGCAGTCGAATCCTTGTAACGATCCGCCCAACTGAACAGGGGCAGGCAGACGTTGACCTCGCATATTGGTCCAAAGGCGACCAGTTTGGTGCCGAAGGCTGGCGCGCCTCTGATTCCTCACCCGGCCGTGTCGTCGAATATGCCGAGCCGGAATTGAAGTGCTGGATGCCGATGCCCTCGGCCAATCTAAACCGCACCTCCATGCCCGCACCCTGGGAAGGTGAAGACGCCGAGCAGCTGGACGGCTCAGGGATTTAACAAACTCCCGTCGTTACAAAGCTCGATACGCTGCGCTTCTTCACCAGCCGCTGCCTGCCTCGCGCAAGCTTCGCCCCCTATTGTTACTGCGACAATAGGAGACGACCGTGCAGCAAGTTGCAGTAAAACGCCTGGGCGACAAAGGCTATCTGACCGGCAGTGATGTCGGCCTTGCCCTCGGCATCGTCGTCATCCTGACCGTGCTTTTCCTGCCGGTCTCGCCAATTGTTCTCGACATCGGCCTTGCCTTCTCCATCGCCTTGTCCGTGCTGATCCTGATGGTCGCCCTGTGGATTCAGCGGCCGCTCGACTTCTCGGCTTTTCCGACTGTCCTCCTGATCGCTACAATGATGCGGCTTTCGCTGAACATCGCGACAACCCGTGTCATCCTCACCCATGGCGACGAGGGTTACGGAGCTGCGGGACAGGTCATCCACGGTTTCTCGCAATTCGTCATGGGCGGCGACTTTGTCATCGGTCTTGTCGTCTTCGCGATCCTGATCATCGTCAACTTCCTCGTCATCACCAAGGGCGCGACGCGCATCGCGGAAGTCGGCGCACGCTTCACTCTCGACGCCATTCCCGGCAAGCAGATGGCCATCGATGCCGATCTCTCGTCGGGCTTGATCGATGAAAAGCAGGCACAGCATCGCCGGCGTGAGCTTGAAGAGGAAAGCGCTTTCTTCGGTTCCATGGACGGTGCGTCCAAATTTGTGCGCGGCGATGCCATCGCCGGCCTCATCATCACCGCCGTCAACATTTTCGGCGGCATCATCATCGGCGTCACCCGCCACGGCATGGATGTCAGCCACGCCGCTGACGTCTTCACCAAACTCTCGGTGGGTGACGGTCTGGTAACGCAGATTCCGGCCCTGATCGTTTCGCTTGCCGCCGGCCTACTTGTTTCAAAGGGCGGCACGCGCGGCTCCGCCGACAAGGCGGTGTTCGGGCAGCTCGGCGCCTACCCGAAGGCACTCTTCGTTGCCGCGCTCCTGCTTTTCGTCCTCGGCAGCCTGCCCGGTCTGCCGGCCTTTCCCTTCTTTATCCTGGCAATCGGCCTGACGGCGATCGGCATTTCGGTTCCGCGCAAGCTGGCGCGGGTGGCTGCGGCTGCCCAGGCCGAGATTGCCCAGAGACAGCACGCCGCCGCCGAAGAGGATCGCAACTCGGTTCGCGCCTCGCTCGAAACCGCGCAGATCGAGCTTTGCCTCGGCAAACAGCTTTCGGCGAAGCTTCTGGCTTCGCAGCTCGAACTTGCCCACCGCGTCAACAAGATGCGCAAGAAATTCGCCGTCGAATATGGATTTGTCGTGCCCGAGATCAAGGTCACGGACGACTTCCTGCTGCCGCCGAAGACGTACCGCATCAAGATTCACGGAACGGTCGTTGCTTCGCATGAAGTCCGGGTCGGTGAAATTCTGGTTATCCCGGGCGACAGGCCGCCCCCGCACGTCCCCGGCGAAGAAGTGCGGGAGCCCGCCTTCGGCATGAAGGCCTATTCCGTGCCGGAAACGTTTGCTGCGGAGCTGAAGCGCGATAACTACATGACCGTCGACAACCTGTCGGTCCTGCTCACTCACCTCAGCGAAATCGTCCGCAACAACCTGGCGCAGCTCCTGTCCTACAAGGACATGCGTGGTCTGCTCGACCGCCTCGGCCCGGAATACAAGAAACTGCTCGACGACATTTGCCCCGCGCATCTTTCCTATTCGGGACTGCAGGCAGTCCTGAAGCTGCTCTTGACGGAACGGGTATCGATCCGCAATCTCAACCTCATCCTCGAGGCCATTGCCGAAGTCGCGCCGCATGTGCGTCGCTCCGAGATGATCGTCGAGCACGTGCGCATGCGCATGGCCCAGCAAATCTGCGGCGATCTTGCCGATAATGGCGTACTTTCGGTGCTCAGGCTTGGCAATCGCTGGGATCTCGTCTTCCACCAGAGCCTGAAGCGCGATGCCAAGGGCGAGATCGTCGAGTTCGACATCGATCCGCGGCTGCTCGAGCAATTTGGCACGGAGGCGAGTGCCGCGATCCGTAAATATCTCGATGCCGGTGAGCGCTTTGTTCTCGTCGCATCGCCGGAGGCGCGGCCCTATATCCGGATGATTATCGAACGGCTCTTTGCGACGCTGTCGGTGCTCTCCCATGTCGAGATCGCTCGCGGGGTCGAAGTGCGTTCGCTCGGCACGATTTCCTGAGTTGCCGCAAATGCCGCAAATGAGCGACACGATCATCGCGGCCTTTCTGGTTTTCGCGCGCGTGGGGGCATGCCTGCTTGTCATGCCGGGCCTCTCCAGCCCGCGAATACCGATGCAAATCCGCCTGTTCGTCGCCCTCGCCTGCTCGCTGATGGTGGTGCCAATGGTCCTCGCGCAAGTCGAGCCAGCCGCGCGGTCGGCGCCCTTGCCGCTGATGCGGATCATCGTCATCGAAATCATTACCGGCGGCATGATTGGTGTTCTTGCTCGCCTCTATTTTTGGGCGCTGCAATTCATGGCGGGAGCGATCGCCATGGCGACCGGATATTCGGGAGCCCCCGGTGGCGCCATCGAATCCGAGGAGCCGGAGGCGGCAATCGCAAGCTTCGTGACCCTGTCAGCGCTCTGCCTGTTCTTTATTTCGGACCTCCACCTCGAGGTTTTCCGGGCGCTCCTGTCATCCTACTCGGCCATTCCCGTCGACGGAAATTTCCAGGCGTCGACCGCAATGGTCAATCTGACCGATACATTGTCGAGGGCGTTCCTCAGCACCATCCGTATTGCCGCGCCCTTCATCGTTTTCGCCGTGGTGGTCAATATTGCCATCGGATTGATCAACAAGCTGACGCCGTCTATCCCGGTCTACTTCATATCGATGCCCTTCGTGCTCGCGGGCGGTCTGATGCTGCTCTATTTCGCCATGCCAGACCTCTTGCGTTTCTTCACCAGCGAGGCCGGCGCCTATCTGAGGAGTTTCTGATATGGCAGCGACGTGCGCCACCTATCGCGAATTGATCCGCCTGCAGGAACTCACGAAGTTGCGACACGAGATGGAGCTTGCCCGACTTCAAGCGCAATCAGCGGCGGTCGAAGCGGAAAATCTCGACCTCTTCAGAATGCATGAGAGTCGTTTCGGAGCGGAGGCCAGCATCGTTCCCGTCGGTATCATCATGAGACGGCTCGAAACCAACAAGGCGCGACAGGCATCATTGGCCGATACCGCAATGACAGAACGACAGAACTGGCTGCGGATTTCGCGCACGATTGACACCTTGAGCGACAAGCTGCGTGCCCTTGACGCAAAGCTAACCCGTGCGGAGGCGGCCGCCGAGCTCGATGAGAACATCAGTCATTTACTGGCAGCGCCGAAAATTTAAGGCTCAAGCCTCCCGTAAGTTTGGGCGATTAAAGTGCACCCCATGAGACAACGAAGCGAAGCTGCAACCAATGGCCATTAATCCGCCTTCCGATCTGGTGCTCGATGTTGCCATGGCCGCGGATCCCGATGCGATGCGGGCAGCGGCGGACAAGCTGCGGGCGATGGCATCCGACCGGGTTGCAGCGCAGATGCAGCTTTCGCGCGACAGTTTCGCTGCGTTGCAGCAGGCGGAACCGGAAGCTGGGAGCGCGAAGGCTGCCGAAGCGCCGAACAAGGCCTACAAGAAATTCGAGGCCTTCATGCTGCAATCCTTCGTCGAGTCGATGTTCACGGGCGAGAATCAGGCCGTCTTCGGTGAGGGAATTGCCGGCGACTACTGGAAATCGATGATGGCCGAGGCGATCGCCAACAAGATGTCCGACGGTGGCGGGATCGGTATCGCGCGCATGCTCGAAGCGCAGAGCGCGCGGAAGGCAAAAAATGCCGCCGCCGAAGCCGCGACTGAAAACAGTATCAAAACTGATGACCAACCCAATTTCAAACAGCAGGATTCAAATGTCATTTTGTACCAGATCGAACGGCAACTCATTCACAGGCAATTGAAATCGACCGATGACGTCGAATCAACCCGGCAAGGCTGAGGCCGAAACGTTTGGAGGGAATTCATATGGAAACCGTCAACGATAATCAGAAAAGCACCGATATGACAGCTTTCGCCCAGAGAAACGAACCAGCACTCGATCCAGTGCTCTTTGCAATCCGTAGGCTGGAGGAAGTCGTCGAGCGCGAGACCCGTCTGCTCCTTGATGGCCAGACGGTCGACCTCGCCGATATCAATGCCAATAAGAGCCGCGGCTTGCGCGACTTCAACAAGGCAATGGGCAAAGCCGCCAAAACCGTCGACACGTCGGCGCTGAGGTACCTGCAGCCGTTCCTCGACAATCTGCGCCAGAAGCTCGACCGCAATTGCGATGCGCTCAAGTTGCATCTGCGCGCCGTTACGGAATTGACCGGGCTCATCCGTGACGCCCTCGAAACCCAGGAAGCCGACGGCACCTATACGGTCAGGCAATTGCGGGACGGTCAGGGCGCATGATCCGCATCGCCATCATCGGCCTCTGGATTTGTGGCGTTGCGCTTGGCTCGCTCTATTTTGCCGTTTGGCAGAATTCGGCGACCGCATCAGTCGCGCCGAAGGCCGGTGAAGTCGTGCTCGATGATGGCAAGACCGATGTCTTCAGCGTTCCAGTCATCATCGACAATGCGGTGCATGGCTATGTCGTGACGCAATTTGCCTATACGCTTGACAAATCGGTCAAGGCGTCGGTGACCGTGCCCGTCTCTTATTTCATCAATGACGAGATCTTCTCACAGTTCTACGGCCAGTATTCGGACGTAAAGGACGTGCAGCAGGTCAAGTTCGATGATGTGAAGAAATCCATCATCGACCGCGTCAACGCGCATTTCCCGCAGCCGCTCCTCAAGGACCTCCTCGTCGAGCAGTTCAACTACATCAGTTCCAAGGAAATCCGCAACCAGAACACCAAGGGCCTCGAACGCCCCTGATACTGGATCAAAGCGAGTAATATTTGCCCGCGAGCGTCTGGAGCAGTGTGTCGTTCAAGGGTTCGACGGTGGGGTCCTGGACGAAGCGGACGCCGAATTCCGGCTCCTTGTGCCATACGACTTCCGTGATCAGCGCGCCGCAATATTGATCGTCGAACAGCCAAAAGCGGGCTGGAACGGCGCACGAGCCGATCAGCCTTATCCTCGCCCCGCCATGGGCGATGTTCTGGAACTGGCATTCGGTCAGGAAGTGGCCGTCCAAGGTGACAAGCTTGCCGGATCGCAGGCGGGTCCGCTTGCGATCCTGGCGCCGTTTTTCTGCTTTATGTTCCGTTGCGGCTGGTGGCATTGCCAAGGGATCCGAATTGCAAGCAACCGTTGATGGGGGTGGTTTGCGATCACGCTATCAGCCAAAAATTGCAAATCCGTTAGGCTGCCGCGATTTCGCAAGGTGCGACACGCCGATTGGCATTGTTCCAGGAAAAATTCTTTTGCCTTATGGCCCGCTACCACTTTTAATTGCTTGGGTCATTCTCGTCGGTGCTGGCACGCGCGCGTGACGGTTCATCCCAAACGAAAGGGGCAAGACGGCCATGTCACAAGACGCAAAAGCAAGCCTTCACGCAGCAGCTCTGGACTTCCACCAATTTCCAAAGCCGGGAAAAATTGAAATTACGCCGAGCAAACGGCTCGCCAATGCGCGTGACCTTGCACTTGCCTATTCGCCCGGGGTTGCGGCGCCATGTGAAGAGATCGCAGCCGACCCCGAGAAGGCCTATCTCTATACATCCAAAGGTAACCTTGTCGCCGTGGTCTCAAACGGGACCGCAGTGCTCGGGCTCGGCAATATCGGCGCGCTTGCCAGCAAGCCTGTAATGGAGGGCAAGGCGGTCCTCTTCAAGAAATTCGCCGGCATCGACAGCATCGACATCGAGGTGAATGAAACCGATCCGAAAAAATTCATCGAGATCGTTGCACCGCTGGAGCCGAGCTTCGGCGGCATCAATCTCGAAGACATCAAGGCGCCCGATTGTTTCGACATCGAGGAAAGCCTGCGCGAGCGCATGAACATACCCGTGTTCCATGATGACCAGCACGGCACGGCAATCATCGTTGCGGCGGCTGTGCTCAACGCCATGAAACTCGTGGGCAAGGATATTGCCGAGGTCAAGATCTGCACCTCCGGTGCTGGCGCGGCTGCGATCGCCTGCATGAATATGCTGGAGACCGTCGGCGCGCGCCGCGAGAACATCTACCTTGCCGACCGGCAAGGACTTGTCACCAAGAAGCGGGCGAACTCGGTCGATCGCTGGCGCGGCGCCTTTGCGCAGGACACGAATGCGACCGAACTTGCCGACGTCATGGCCGGTGCAGATATCTACGTAGGCCTGTCGTCAGCCGGCGCTTTGAAGCCCGAAATGATTCGCGAAATGGCGCGCGACCCATTGATCCTTGCGCTTTCCAACCCGACACCCGAGATCATGCCGGAGCTTGCCATTGCCGAGCGTCCGGATGCGATGATCTGCACCGGCCGATCCGACTATCCCAATCAGGTCAACAACGTCCTCTGCTTCCCGTTTATCTTCCGGGGTGCGCTCGATTCAGGCGCAACGACGATCAATGATGACATGAAACGGGCAGCAGCCTACGCGATTGCCCAGCTTGCCCATGAGCCGGCCCTGGAATCCATGGGCAGTGATGCCGCCGCCACATTCGGGCGTGGCTATCTCATCCCCTCCCCGTTCGATCAGCGCCTCATTCTGCGCATTGCTCCAGCGGTGGCACAGGCTGCCATGGACAGTGGCGTATCGCGGCGCCCGATCGCGGACATGCGCGCCTACCAGGATAGCCTGAAGCGCTTCGTCTTCCGCTCCGGATTGGTGATGAAGCCGATGATCGAGCGCGCCATGGGACAAGGCAAGCGCATTGCCTTTGCCGATGGCGAGGACGAGCGTGTGTTGCGGGCAACGCAGGTTATCATGGAGGAGTCGATTGGCCGGCCGGTGCTCATAGGCCGCCCTGCGGTCATCGAACACCGCATCGAGCGCTTTGGCCTTACCATTCGCCCGGAACGCGACTTCGACATCATCAATCCCGAGGACGATCCGCGCTACCGCGATTACGTTACCCAGTTCCACGATCTTGTCGGGCGCAAGGGCGTCACGCTCGATACGGCCCGCACCATCGTGCGCACGAATACGACGGTCATCGGTGCCTTGGCCGTGCGGCGCGGCGAGGCTGACGCCTTGATCTGCGGCCTGCAAGGCAGCTTCATCAAACATGCGCGCGACATCCGCTCGATCATCGGCCTTGCCGACGATTCGGCGCAGCTTTCGGCACTCTCGATGCTGATCATGGGTAAGGGCGTGTTCTTCCTCGCTGACACGCATATGAACATCGACCCGAGCGCCGAGGAGATCGTGCAGATCGCCTTGCAGGCGCGCGACCACCTCAAGCGCTTCAATATCGATGCCAAGGCGGCGCTGCTGAGCTATTCGAGCTTCGGATCACGCGGCGGCGCCCCGGCTGAAAAAATGCGTGCCGCCTATGCACTGCTCAGCAAGGCTGCTCCCGATCTTCTGGTCGAGGGGGAGATGCAGGGGGATCTTGCAATCAACCCGGCCTTGCGTGAGCGCTTCCTTACCAAGACCGCCTATGAGGGCGAGGCAAACCTTCTGGTATTCCCCTCGCTGGAAGCGGCAAACGTCTCGATGACCCTGTTGACGGAATTGAACAATGCGCTGGCGGTCGGCCCGATATTGATGGGCACGAAACGTCCTGCGCACATCCTTTCCCCTACGGTGACCAGCCGCGGCATCGTCAACATGTCGGCAATTGCAGCGGCCGAAGCATTGGAATGTTGACCATGCCGCACACGGACGGGTTGTAGGCAACGCGATTTTGAGCCAACTTTGCTTTCACTGATTTGGAGGGCCACAGCTTCGAGGTGCGTGGCCCCGACTTTGAAAGTTCGAAAACGATATGCACGATCAGGCTCATCACGCCGAAACATTCGACCTTGCACCGATCTCACTATGGCTCGAGGATTTCAGCGAGGTTCGGTCTCTTTTTGAAACGTGGCGGGCGTCTGGCGTCACCGATATCAGGGCGTACCTCACGGAAAATGAAAACCGCATCAAGCAGTGCTCGAGCCTGATCAAGGTTATCAAAGTCAACAGGAAAACGCTGACGCTGTTTGAGGCAGAGGACCTCGAGCATCTCACCCAGAATCTCGGCTCCATCTTTCGCGGCGACATGCTGCAATCGCATGTGCAGGAGCTATCGGCGCTTTGGGAAGGCGAGACCGAGTTTTCCAGCGCCACCGTCAACTATACGCTGTCCGGGCGGCGTCTCGACATCCAGTTGCGTGGTACGGTACTGCCCGGTTACGAAGACAGCTGGAGCCAGGTTCTCCTTTCCATTGAGGATGTAACCGAACGCGAAGACGCTCGGCGCAAGCAGGTTGAGAGCAAGCGCTACGCCGAGGGGCTCTTCGAACATTCGCCGGTATCGCTATGGGTCGAGGACTTCAGCCGCATCAAGCGCCTCCTCGACGAAGTGCGCGACAAGGGCATTACCGATTTTCGCGTTTTCACCGACGTGCACCCCGAATTCGTGCGCCAGTGCATGAGCGAGATACGGGTCGTCGACATCAATCGCGAGACGTTGAAGCTTTTTCTCGCACCAGACAAGATGACGCTTCTGCGCCGCATCAACGACGTTTTCAAGGACGAGATGAATGCGCATTTCAGGGAGCAGCTGATCGATCTTTGGAACGGCAACCTGTTCCACCAGCGGGAGACCGTGAACTATGCACTGGACGGTACCGAGCGTCACGTATTGCTGCAGTTCTCGGTCTTGCCCGGCCACGAAGACGACTGGGCGCTTGTGCAGATATCGCTTACCGACATCACCGCGCGCAAGAAGGCCGAGGCCTATCTCGAATATCTCGGCAAGCACGACGTCCTGACGAAACTCTACAATCGTGCCTTTTACGTCGACGAACTCAACAGGCTGGAACGCCGCGAATTCCACCCGGTCTCCATCATCATCCTCGATCTCAACGGGCTCAAGGTCATCAATGACCAGTGGGGCCACGCAGCCGGCGACAGCATGCTACGCCGGGTGGGAGAGGTGCTCAACGAGGCTGTCAGAGCCCCCTGCTATGCGGCCCGCATCGGCGGCGACGAATTTGCCGTGCTGATGCCCGCCATTGACGAGCTGGGTGCAGCAAGCCTTGTCGAGGAGATCCGCAGTCTGGTCGAAATCAACAATCAGTATTATTCGAATATTCCACTCGACATGTCGATCGGCTGGGCCACCAGCAATATCGGCGAAAAGATGGAATCGGTCGCCAAGCGCGCCGACCTTCTGATGTACGAGGATAAACGTGCGCACTACTCATCGGGCAAGAAGGCCGGACAAGCCGCGAACTAGTCCGCGTTCAAGGGTTATGCGGGAGATTAATTACAATTGACTATGCAGATTTCGGGGAAAAACCGCTTTGAGCGCATTCGAGTCACGCTCCTGTAACGCTGCGTAACATAGCGTCAACTTGTGATCGTGAATTCGATGCATAGGACAAACAATAAGAAGCATCCACCATGCAAGGAATGAGCGGACAGCAGTGGGGGGCATAAGTCGAAATTCTATATTTGGTTGAGTTAGAATATGGGCTTAGCACTGCGGGTAAATGAATACAGGCCGACAACAACTTAGAAAACGACAGGCTAACGCCCATCTACAACGCGCTCTCCGGAGCGCGTTTTGTTTTTTGGAAGTGCCGTCCGAGCGGCTCAGTAGTCGATCACGCCGTCAAGCGCGTAGTGCTTGATTGTCTTGCGATTTGCGATGAGTTCGTCCACCGTCGGCCTGCCGGTCATGGCGCGGGAAATTGCGAGCTTCGTCGCCTCATAATTGGTGCGGTAAAGATCCTTACGATCGAGGTTCTCGTCATCGACACAACGCGGATCGAGCCAGACCGTGATGATCATGCACAGGTCGTCGGCCTCGTCCCTGGGAAGAATTCCTTCCGACAGGCAATCGACGATCGCATCGCCCATCGCCGCCTGCACCACGCCGCCCAGAAGTTCGGCATAGGCCATATTCTTGATTGTAACCTTGCTCGTCATCATCGTGGCGGGACGTACCGCCTGGTTGAGGTCGCGGACCACGAACATGCGCGTGTGTCCCTTGACCTGACCCATCATCGAGGCGAACGCGTGGCCAACGGGGCCGCGCACCGATCCAATCACGATTTCGGGCATGGCATCGGTTGCCTGGCCCTCCGCAGCTAGAACCGTTGCTTCACCCGTGCGAAACCAAATCTCAGACATGTATCCTCCTTGCCAATTGCGGCACGACCCTATCTGCCACTTCCCGACCGGTAAAGTTGAAAAACCAAGCCAGATGCGTATTCAGACAGCGGGCCAAACAGGGAAGGACCCTTTTATAGGTGGGCATTCCTGTCACGTCGTTCATCCGCTTCCTGACGACAACCGCAATCAACGTGCAATAGCGGATTTTGACACCGGAACGGGGTTGGAGCATTATCAGCGGGTCGGCTGCGTTCTTCGGAGGAGGAGGCCATCGCCAACCTTTCGCGTGATGTTAAGCGTACTCGCGAACACGGTCTTTTACAGCACGGCACCGCATTGTGTCGTGGGTGGAAGCTGAAGCTTACCCATCACGTGACGATTATTGTCGTGCCTGCTCTTGTCGCCTCCTCGCTGCCCGGCATTGCGCTTGCCGATAATGAATGCGGGTCCCCCAATACGAGCGGAGCAGTCCCGACTGTCTCCTGTGCTCCAGCAACGTATCCAACCGGGATCGTATACTCCGCGGCGAGCACCGGGCTTATTTTGACGGGCGCCGGGCTCCTCGTGCTGCCAGATCCTGTCAGGGGCGTCGAGATCAACACCAACGGCGTGACCGGTGATATCAGCGGCCCGATTACGATGAGGCTGAGCGGTTTATTCGAGGTTGAGGGTCAGGGGAATGTCTATGGAATTTCACTGCTTCAGAATAATCCGAACGCCACGGCGCTTGGTGATCTTACCATCGACGTCACAGGAAATATCGATGCTCAGGGCCAGACTGATGTCCGCGGGATCTTCCTTAATAATCTTACACCGAGCCCTGCCAATCTCTCGGTAATTTATCGCGGGCCCGGCATTAATGTGGTGGGTGGTGACGCGGCTGGCATCATCGCCCGTTCGGCGGGTGGCAGCGGCAATGTTTCGATCGACGCCAGCGGCGATATCATTGGCAACGTACCTACGAATTCACAGCTTCTCTTTGGCATCATTGCCGAGGCCAACACGACCGGCAGCGGCAGCGGTAGTGCCTCTGTCCGCTACCGTCTCGACAATACCGGCGAAACCAGCGATATCGGCCTCACCGGCTCACGCGTATTCGGGATCAATGCCCTCTCCTATGGCGGCGGCTCCGCGACCGTGATTACTGATCCCGGGACGTCGATTTCCCTGAGCGGTGACGAAAACGGCAACCCGCATGCAGCCATCTCGCTGACGGCCCGCGGCGGCAGTGCTGCCGGCGGCCAGGTGGTGCGAGGGGTGATCGCTTCGACCATCGACAACACCGGCTCGGCGGCCGGGGACGCTGGCGAACGTTCGCGCAATCCGATCGGCATTCGCGCGACCGCCTACACCGACGTTCCGGTCACGGTGATTTATACGGGCGCCGGCATCACGACGAATGGCGGCCGCGGCATGGGAATTGTCGCGCAGTCGGGGAGCGGCGCTTCCACCGTTCAAAGCAGTGGTTCCATCACCACCAATGGCGACAGATCCTTTGGCATCCTGGCGGACAGCGGCAGCCAGCCGCGCCCGAGTCTCCCCCTGCCCTCTCCGGGTGTTTCTTTTCCTGGCGACGGTCCAGACGATCCGCCGTCAGGCATCGGTGGGCCGGTTACTGTCTTCAGCGCCGCACCCATAACGACCCATGGCAGCGAGTCCCACGGCATATAGGCCAATTCCGCCACGGGTGAGGTCGATGTCTCCGCCTCGAATATCGTGACGACCGGCGAATTTGGCGTTGGCATCAAGGCGACCGGCAGCTCAGTGACCGTCAACGTTCCGGGATCGGTGACCGGCGGTTGGCAATCTTCCGCGGATGGCGCGGGACCGATTTATCAGATGCCTGCGAGCGGCGTTATCCTGGGCGCAACCTCCGGGACGGCAACGCTGAACAATAGCGGCCTTGTTGACGCACTTTCCGATCGAGCCGTCGCCGCGGCCGATCTTTATTTTCAGCCGGGCTTTCCGGGCGATGTGAACATCGTCAACAACGGCACGATAACGGGTTATGTGACGCTTGGCTCGGGAAACGATACTTTCCAGAACCTGACGCCCAACTCCTTTGACATTCGAAATTTTGCCGATACGGATGGTGACGGCGTCCGCGATACAAAGGCCGTTGCCATCTCCGACTTTGGTACGGGCAACGATCAGTTCGTCAACGAAGCCGCAGGCGTGGTGCGACTCCTGCCTGTCACCGGCGCGGCAACGACCGACGCGACCGGCTACTACGTGCCAACGACGGGCACGGATAGCCGCCCGCTTGAATCCAACTTTTACGATCTCAACCGCGAAGGAGTCGTTCAGGGCCAGCTAGTCAACCTCGAAACCTTCGCCAATGCCGGCACGATCGACCTGCGCAATCCCGCCGTTGGCAACGCCCTCCCCGTTGTCGGCAACAGCCTTGTCATCACCGGAAACCCTTCCGCCGGAGGCACTCCGGGCAGCGGACTTTATGTTTCCAACGGTGGAAGGTTGCTCGTCAATACCGTGCTGAATGGCGGCATACCTGTTGCCGGTCAGACCAACTCCTACTCGGACATGCTGATCGTCGATGGCACCCGGCTCGGCACAGGAGCGACGATAATCGGGGTTACCAATGTCGGGGGCAGCGGCGCCCTGACACCTGGCAACGGTATCGGGCTTGTCGAGGTGCGCAACAAGGCGGCCTCGGATCCAGGTGCATTCTCGCTGGCAGGCGACTATGTGACCTCGCAGGGCCAGCAGGCAGTCGTGGGCGGGGCATATGCCTATACGCTTAATTTTGGCGGCGTCGGCGCAGATGGCACCGATGGCAACTGGTATCTCCGCTCGCAATTGATACCACCGGGTCCAATACCCCCCAATCCACCGGAGCCCCTGTTCCAGGCGGGCGTGCCGATCTACGAAGCATATCCGCAGGCGCTGCTGGCGCTCATGGGCATGCCGACGATGCAGCAGCGGGTCGGCAACCGCTATTGGGAACAGCCGCTCGCTCCGCCAAACGTACTCGAAGGCAACGGCATATGGACCCGTATCGAGGGCTTGCACAGTCATATCGAGCCGGCGATCAGCACCAGCGGCAGCGACTACGATATCGATATGTGGCGGCTTCAAGCCGGCCTCGACGGGGTGCTGTATGAGGCTCATGACGGCGGCCGGCTCATCGGCGGCATTACCGTCCATTATGGGCAGGCTTCGAGCGACGTAACCTCCATATTCGGCAATGGCGGCATCGATACCGACGGTTACGGTTTTGGCGGCACGCTGACATGGCTCGGGCAAAACGGTGTTTATGTGGATGGGCAAGCATCGCTCACCTGGTTCGACAGCGATCTCACATCCGGTACCGCCAATCGCTCGCTCACAGATGGCAATGATGGGTTTGGCTATGCGCTGTCGGTTGAGGCCGGCAAAAAGATCGACCTGAGCGGGAACTGGATGTTCACGCCACAGGCGCAGCTGATTTACGCCAATGTCGATTTCGACGGCTTCACCGATCCTTTCGGCGCTGACGTTTCACTCGGCACGGGCGACAGCCTGCGCGGCCGGCTCGGCATCTCGGCCGACCGCGAGCAGAGCTGGCAAGACAAGGCGGGCAAGACCAGCCGCAGCCACGCCTACGGCATCGCCAACCTCTATTACGAATTCCTTGACGGATCTTCCGTGGACGTTTCCGGCGTCAAATTCGAGACGCGGCCCGAGCGGTTCTGGGGCGGGATCGGGGTCGGTGGCAGCTATAATTGGAACGACGACAAGTATTCCGTCTATGGCGAGGTTTCAGCCAATACCAGCCTTGAGAGTTTAGGCGACAGCTACGCCTTTAATGGAACTGCGGGTTTCCGCGTCAAATGGTAGGCCGCGATTTCTAGAAATCGACCCGCGGCGTGTCCGGAATAGGATTTTCGAACAGCATCCAGAACGAAGCGTTGAAGGTCGCGGCGTACCATGCTTCGAAGCGCGCAAGCGCGTCCACGACCTCTTCGACCGTGCCGGATCCGGTCAATTCTGCCCGGTGGAGTGCGACAATCACAGGCGTGAAATTATCCAGCATCGCCTCGCGCGCGTCGCTGTCCGATGACCAGCCGAGTTTTGCCAGCAAGGCAGCAATTGCACGCGCAACTGCGATCTCTTCATCGTGCTGCCACTCGCCATCGCCGGCTTGTGGTTGCATTGCAGCCGCGAGCGTTCGCATCAAATTAAGCCGGCGAAATGCAAATGCCCTTTCCTGATCGAGAGATGCTATGCGGACCGCAGCCTCGTGCCGGTAAAGGGTTTCGACTGCCTGTGCGGACTGTGCCTTCTCTTGCAGCGTTTCCAGGTATTTCATCGCGGCGGCTCTGACCGTGGGGGCGCTGGCGGAAGAGAGTGGGAGTCGAACCCACCAAAGACCGTCTCTCGGCCCCTCCCGGATTTGAAGTCCGGACGCCCCACCGGGGACGCATCTCCTCCTGACGCGAGCTTGTCGCTCGTTACTTTCGCAGAAACTCCAAAGAGATCCAGCCGATCTCGATTGATGCGGCGCAGGTCTTCGCGACGCACAGTCACACTGTGGCGATCGAAGAAATCCAGGATCTGAATGGCAACCTTGCGACCATTTTCGACCTGATCGCGGAACTCGGCCGCGGTAAACCATCCCTTGTCCGCTCCCGCGCTAAGCCCGGCGATAATGGCAACCATGTCTGCTACCGCCCTACGCAGGAAGAAATGATCGTGCGCGATTTCATGCGTCTTGCCCATCCGGCTTGCGAGTTTCAGGAGGCGGCGCACCTCGGGTTCCGGAACGGCGAGCGCGGTAGCGACATCGCGCACGCGTGGAGGACGAAATCGTTCAGCGCCATCGAGCATTGGCTCGATGTTCCGCCAAAAATGTTCATCGGCAGGGCCCATCGTCACCGCATGACCGGCGCGCCGTACCCACGCCCCATCGATTACAATCTCCCCTGCCCCGGCAAGCCTTTGTAGAGCCGATCGAAACGCCGCGACCGGCAAGCGCGGCTCAAGCTGGGTGCGCAGCCGTTCGACACCAATGCCGAGAAGATCGGGATTATCGGCATGGAAGACATCAAGCCGACACAACAGATCCTCACGAAATGAAGCCCAACGCGAAGCCGAAATCGCAATCAAATCAGGTGCAGCGGGGAGCAAAATCGCGCCTAACGCGTGGGCCAGCTCATCGGTTTTAGTTGCCGCAAGGGCCCGGTCCCGGACGAAGGCGGTAAGGTCGAGTTGATAGGGCGCGGTCTCGAGCAAGGCCTCCACGGCTTTGGCCGGATCAGAGAGCAGGTGAGCCTCGATCAGTGCCCTTCGTTCGGGTGTGCGGCGCTTGCGGGCGGGTGCCCGCAGGTCGAGAAAGCGGCCTCCGCCCACGGTGCGCCGGGCCGACGTGTCCCGGATAATATAGCGGTCGCCTGCTGCTGCCCCGATCGGCTGGTCGAGTACGAGTTGCACATTTGCTGCGGTACCCGGTGCAATCGGAGCATCGCCAAGCAGCACGACGCGCGCACCAACTTCAGTCGAGGCATGATGGAGCCGGACTGGAAACCAATGCCCTATCGGCTTTGGCTCGGACCCGAGGACGCGCAAAGTTGCGTCGATCCTGTTCGTCGGTGCGTGCAAGCTCTGGTCCAGTATCATGTCGCCGCGGCTGATCGCGGATTTTGAAATGGCTTCGCCGGCGAGATTAAGGGCGCAACGGTCGCCGGCTTTGCCTTCCCTGCTCGGCCGGCTCTGCGCATGGATGGAGCGTACACGTGCCGCGATTCCCGAGGGGCTGACAATCACATGATCTTCTACCACTACCCTTCCCGACAAGACTGTGCCCGTCACGACAGTTCCCGTACCTTGCAGCGTGAATGAACGGTCGACGGCGAGCCGAAAGCGGCCATCGGCTTCGCGGCTTGCAAACTGGCCCGCTGCTTCCACAATGTGGTCGCGCAGTTGTTCAATGCCTTTTCCAGTTACTGTCGAAATGCTCAGAATTGGCGCGTCGCGAAGCGCCGTTGCGGCAAGCTCGTTGCGCAGTTCGGTCTCGACTTCGACAAGCCTCTCCTCTGGCACAAGATCGGCCTTCGTCAGCGCAACGACACCGTGCTCGACACCAAGCAGGTCGATAATGGCAAGGTGCTCCCGCGATTGCGGCATAATCCCATCATCGACAGCGACGACGAGCAGCACGAAGTCGATGCCGCTCGCACCGGCGAGCATGGTGTGGATGAACTTTTCATGGCCTGGAACGTCGATGAAACCGATGGTTTCGGCCTCCACTGGCAAGTAGGCGAAACCAAGATCGATCGATATGCCGCGCGCCTTTTCTTCCTTCAGCCGGTCGGTATCGACAAGGGTCAGCGCTTTGACCAGCGAAGTCTTGCCGTGATCGATATGCCCCGCAGTACCTACGATCATGATTGGCTGTTTCCTCCGGCCTGCCCTGCTCTCAAATCGAGGCCTGCGATATTGGCAGCAAATGCCGCCTCATCTTCGAGGCACCGCAGGTCAAGAACCAGGGACCCGCGCTCGATACGGCCAATGACCGGGACGGGCAGGCGCCGAAGAGCGGCGGACAGTTCATCGAGCGCCCTGCCCCCGCCATCGAGCGCCGTCGAGGCGAGACCAGCGCTGGGCACCGTAGCCAGCGGCAAGGCTCCCGATCCGATCTGGCTGGCACAGTCGACAACCACGACGTTGAACGCACCTTGCACGGCCTTCGCGACGATTGGAGCCAGTCTTTTCGCCTGCGCACCGATCTCCTCGCGGGGGCGGCTGAGGAGCCGCATAGTGGGAAGGCGCTGGCTCAGTCGTTCGGGATCGCGATAGAGCTTCAGCGTCGCTTCGAGTGCCGCCATGCGGATCTTGTCGACTCTGAGCGCCCGTTTCATCGGGTTCTTGTTGATCGCCTGGATAAGGTCCTTGCGTCCGACGATGAATCCCGCCTGCGGTCCGCCGAGCAGCTTGTCGCCGGAAAAAGTGACAATGTCCGCACCTTCCCCAATTGCCTCTCGCACTGTCGGTTCGTGCGCCAGTCCGAAGCGCGTGAGATCCGCCAATGTGCCGGAGCCGAGATCGTGGACCAGCGGAACGGCGCCTTTCTGCGCGATATCCTTCAATTCCTGCGGCTTTACTTCCTTAGTAAAGCCTTCGATGCGGTAGTTTGAGGTGTGGACCTTCAGGATCAGTCCGGTGTCAGGTCCCAAAGCATTCGCATAATCGCTTTTGTGTGTCCGGTTTGTAGTGCCGACCTCCACCAGCCTGGCGCCCGCACGCGCCATGATGTCGGGCATGCGAAAGGCGCCGCCTATTTCTATGAGTTCGCCGCGGGAGACGATGGCCTCCTTGCCCGCCGCCAGACTGTTGAGCACGAGCAGGACAGCCGCCGCATTGTTGTTGACGACCGTCGCATCTTCAGCGCCGGTCAGTTCACAGATCAGGGCACGCAAATGATCGTCGCGTTCGCCGCGCTTGCCGCTCTCAAGATCGAACTCAAGGGAAACGGCCGAGCGCATTGCCGCCACCGCAGCGTCAATTGCGGTCTCAGCCAGAAGCGCGCGGCCAAGGTTCGTGTGCAGCACCGTACCGGTCAGATTATAGAGCGGGCGTAGCGTGGTGCGCTCGCGCTCCTCAAGGCTTGCGACAAGATTGTCGAGAATAATTTCCGACGCCTGGATAGGGTGGCCTTGAAGAACTTTCCGGCGCAGGTCGGCGACGGTGTCGCGGAGAACTTCGGTCACTGCCGACCGTCCGAAGCGTTCTATGGCCGCCACGGCCAATTCAGACCGCAGCAGCTGATCGACAGAGGGTAGAGCGCGGAGGCTGGAATTGGTGTCCATCGCACATCCTCACAACCCGGCAAGCAGCGGCGAGAAGCCGCCCCGCCGATAGGGTTCCGCTCGCATCAGGAGATCAAGTCCGAGACTGGCAACGTCATCTGCGACCGGCTCGGTATCCGGCGCCTTGTCCTGATAGAGGATTTTCATCCAGCCCTGGCACTCGTCACAGGTTTCAGCCTTGATCGTGCCACCATGCCCGTCGATTTCCTGGTAACCAATGCCCTTGGTCGAGCCGCACAACATGCATTTGATGCGGACGTAGTTCCACAACGTGCCGCATAGGGAACAGGAGCAAAATCGTGCGCCATGGGAGCCGGGCCAGCCGACGACCATCGATGCCACCGGCAAACCTCCGCACGCTGGACAGATGCCATCGGCTACCGGCGCGAGCATCTTTGCATCCAGAGCCGAGGCCAGCCGGGCAAAATGCACCTGCAGGGCCGCCCAGATATAGATGTGCTCGGCAATCGCATCTGCCGGCAATGCGCTGGAGAAAACCGTTCTGGCCATGGCCCGGCGAGCCTCGACACTGGCGGCGGTCACGCGGGATAGAGCGTCAGCGGCCGCGGCGGGCTTTTCGATCGGTGCAACAGCCGCAAACAGGCGATCGAATATATCGTCCAATGTCGGCTCAACCTCGATCCTGCTCCGGTCGATCAGGGGCATTGCGAATTCGCGGGCACGCGCAACGGCCGCCGCGTCTGGCCCACCGGGAGCCGGCAAATCAACTTGGATTTCGTGTTGGGCCCGCGCAAGTCCCTCGACAAATCTGAGGTACGGTGAAAGGTGGCTTGTTTCAGCCAATTGCCGCAGCCGTGCTGCCCTTGTGGAAAAGATCGAACCCGGATCCGGCAGTCGGACAAAGGGCGGTGACGAGATATCTCCGATTGCCGTTGGATCCGGCTCAACCGCACTTTTGCTGTTCATGCTGCTCCCTCACGAACCCGCCGGGCCACGTGGACCGATGAAACTTCTACCATACCCGCTTATTCGGCGGGCGTACTTCCCGATTTGTCCTTGGGCGATTTCGCCACCAGCTCTCGTAGCCATTTGCGATGGTGACGCCATGCCCAGCCGCCAGTAACGGAACCGCGCGTCATCGCGCGTATAGTACCACGCACCCAGATCGCTGCGTAGACATGAATGATCCAGACGCTGATCGCCACAATCGCCGCCATGGAATGGATCAATACAGCCCACCGCTTCTGCTCGATCGTGGTCAAATCGAAGAAATACTGGTCCCATATGATGATCCCGGTCGTGATGAGCACGATGATCAGCAATGACATCGACCAGAAGACGAATTTCTGCCCGGCATTGTACTTACCGACCTCGGGCAGCCGGTCCTCGTGAGCCGTCAGCACGTCACGAATACGGGCGAGCCAGGTGCCGTCTTCGCGCTTCCACAGATTGGCGCGCCAGAAGCGGAGGAAAAGGCCAAAGAAGCTGAAGAAAAGGACAACGCCGATCCACGGATGGATAATCCGGGTAAGCGGTCCGCCGCCAAAGAGACCCGTCAGGAAGAACAGGTCAGGATGGAACAGCGCCAAGCCCGAGAGTGCGAGCAGCACGAGACTGACCGCCGTGATCCAGTGGTTGACACGCGCGCCGGCAGTATAGCGATCGACTGTGACGGGCTTGCCGGAATGAACGCTGTCGCCCTTCTCCACGTCGTACTGCGTGCTCATCGGCGCCGCTCCTCCCCGACCAGCCTCTCCGCCTGCTCTTCATCTTCGTTCGAGACGCGGTTGGGACCGGAGACGAGGTAGTGCATAAATCCGGCGATGGCTGCGACACCCATGACGGCAAATCCGGCATATCGCGTAACGCCTTTCCAAGCATCCACGAGCGGACTTATTCTTGGATTGTTCGGCAGGCCCGCATAGATTTCTGGCTTGTCCGCATGGTGAAGAACGTACATCACGTGCGTGCCGCCGACGCCTTGCGGATCGTAGAGCCCGGCATTATCGAAGCCGCGCGACTTGAGGTCGGTGATGCGGCCCTCCGCATGCTGCTTCATTTCCTCCTTGGTGCCAAACACGATCGCTTGCGTCGGGCAGGCCTTGGCGCAGGCAGGGCCCTGCCCCACCGCCACGCGGTCGGAACAGAGCGTGCATTTATAGGCAACATGGGTGACCGGAGAGATACGTGGAATATTGAACGGGCATCCTTTCACGCAATAGCCGCAACCGATGCAGTTCTCGTGGATGAAATCCACAATGCCATTCGAGTACTGGACAATGGCGCCGGGAGCCGGGCAGGCCTTGAGACACCCCGGATCCTCACAATGCATGCAGCCATCCTTGCGGATAAGCCATTCGAGATTGTTGGTCTCGGGATTCTCCCACTCGGTAAAGCGCATGAGGGTGAACATATCGGGGGTGAGATCATGCGGATTGTCATAGACACCCACATTTTCGCCAACCGGTGGGTGCGTGTCGTTCCACTCGATACACGCCGACTGGCATGCCTTGCAGCCAATGCACTTCGACACGTCGATAAGCTTTGCCACCTCAGTCTGACGCTGTGCCGGCGGGGTAACATTGGATGCGGAGCGTCGCATCAGATCTTGCTCGCCAAATCTGGCAGGCTCGGGCCGGGTCGTAGGGTTTGGTACAGGCGGGAACATGCTGCCGTCTCCTATGCCACCGGCCCGGCGATGGGCTCGATATTGACGAGGAACGCCTTGAACTCCGGCGTCTCTATATTGGCGTCACCGACGAAGGGCGTCAGCGAATTCGGTCCAAATCCCTTCTTGGCCGCTCCCATGAAACCCCAATGCAGCGGTATGCCGACCACGTGAACCGGCTTACCATCGCATATCAGCGGTTTTATGCGCTTGGTGACGACAGCTTTTGCCCGAACCGATCCGCGCTTCGACCAGACCCGCACCCAGCCGCCCTTGGTGATGCCTTTCTCCTTGGCGAGTTCTTCCGATATCTCGACGAAGAACTCCGGCTGGAGCACCGCGTTCACCCAGACATGCTTGGTCCAGTAGTGGAAATGCTCGGTGAGACGGTAAGAGGTCGCCGCATAAGGAAATTCCTCCGAAGCCGGTTCGGCGAACTGCGCGAAATCGCCCTTGAAAACGCGAGCAACGGGATTGCCGCGCACATTCGGAGCGACGATGTTCGCCAGCGGCGACTCGAACGGTTCGTAGTGGGCAGGGAACGGGCCGTCACGCAACATGCCGCGGGCGAAAAGCCGCGATACTCCTTCCGCATTCATGATGAACGGCCCAACCTCGGAAGGCTTGGCCGTCGGCGCAATGTCCGGAACATCGTATCCGGCCCATTTCTGGCCGTCCCATTCGATCAGTTTCCGGCTCGGATCCCAGGCCTTGCCGTTCAGATCGGCCGAAGCCCGGTTGTAAAGGATGCGGCGATTGACCGGCCATGCGAATGCCCATTTGAGATAGGCACCCGTCTCGTCCGGGTCCGACGTATCCCGCCGGGCCATATTATTCCCGTTTTCGTTGAAGCAACCGGAATAGATCCAGCATCCGGAAGATGTCGAACCATCGTCCCTTAGTGCCGCAAAACTCGGCAATAGTTTGCCGGCTTCCGCCACCACCTTGGATGGATCTGTTGGATCGTAAAGTGTGGCCGAAGTCCTGCCGTTCATCTCCTTGGCGAGTTCTTCCGCAGTCGGATCGCGGGGATCCGCATAGGACCAATCGAGATTGACGATCGGGTCCGGGAACGCCCCGCCTTCCTGGCGATAGAGTTCCTTCAGACGCGAATATATCTGCGCCATGATCCATACGTCGGTCTTGGCCTCGCCGGGCGGCGTTCCCCCCGGCCAATGCCATTGCAGCCACCTGCCGGAATTGGTCAGTGACCCCTCGTCCTCTGCAAAGCAGGTCGAAGGCAACTGGATGACCTCGGTCTGGATTTGTGCGGTTTCCACGTCGTTGAAGTCGCCGTGATTTTCCCAGAACCGCGATGTCTCCGTGTCCAATGGATCCATGGTCACGAGGAACTTCAGCTTGGACAGTGAGTCCGTGAGCTTTTTCCTGTTTGGCACTGCCAGCAGCGGGTTGAAACCCTGGCAAACATAGCCGGTCATCTTGCCCTGGTTCATGAGTTCGAATGCCCGCAGGACATCGTAGCCGGGGACGTCGAGCTTTGGCAGCCAGTCATAGGCGAAGTGATTTTCCGGCGTCGCCGCCGCTCCCCACATCGACTTCAAGAAGCTGACGAAGAACTTTTTGTAGTTCTGCCAGTAGCTCATCTGGTTCGGCCGAAGCGGTTTGAAGCCCCGCGTCGACATATAGGTGTCGAAGTCCACTTCCTTTTCTGTCGGCAGCGTCATGTACCCCGGAAGCAGGTTCGACATCAGCCCGACATCGGTCAGTCCCTGGATGTTGGAGTGCCCGCGCAGCGCATTCATGCCGCCGCCGCGCACGCCAATATTGCCGAGGATGAGTTGCAACATCGCCATTGAGCGGATGTTCTGCGAGCCTTTCGAATGCTGCGTCCAGCCAAGTGCGTACATGGAGGTCATCGTCTTGGTGGGCGACGACATTTCCGAGATCATCTCGGCTACCTTCAGGAACTTGTCCTTGGGGGTGCCGCAGATGCGCTCAACCAGTTCAGGGACGTAGACGGAAACATGCGCCTTCAGGAGGTTCCATACGCAGCGTGGGTTGGTCAGCGTGTCGTCAACCACGGCGTAGCCGTCATCACCGATGACATATTCCCAGGTGGACTTGTCGTAGTCGCGCTTGGCTTCGATATAACCGGTAAAAAGACCGTCCTTATATTCAAAGCCGTCCTTGACGATGTATGTCGCGTTGGTGAACGCCTTGACATAGTCCCATTGCACCTTGTTGTTCTGGATGCAGTAGTTCATCACCCCAAGGAGAAATGCGATATCTGTCCCCTGGCGGATTGGCGCATAAAAATCCGCGACAGATGCCGAGCGCGTAAACCGCGGATCGACGACGATCAACTTCGCGCCGCGGTTGGCCTTGGCCTCCGTGACCCATTTGAAGCCGCAAGGATGCGCTTCGGCGGCATTGCCTCCCATGATGACAACAAGATCCGTGTTCTTGATGTCGGTCCAGGAGTTGGTCATTGCACCACGGCCAAATGTTGGGCCCAAACTGGACACCGTTGGGCCGTGTCAGACACGTGCCTGGTTATCGAATACCAGCATTCCGGCGCTGCGCACGACCTTGTAGGTCGCCCAGGCCGTTTCATTCGTCGTTGCGGAGGCCGCGAGGAACCCGGTCGTCGTCCAGCGATTGACCGTTACGCCGTCATTGTTCCTTTGAATGAAGTTCTTGTCGCGATCGTCCTTCAACAGGCGCGCGATCCGATCGAGGGCATCATCCCAGGACACTTTCTCAAATTTGTCCGAACCGGGCTTGCGGATCATCGGATACTTCAGCCGCGTCTCGGCCTTGACGAAATTGAGCAGCGCCGCGCCCTTGGGGCAAAGCGTGCCACGGTTCGTCGGGTGATCGGTGTCGCCCTCGATGTGAACGATTTCGGCGCTCTCGCCCTTCTTCAAGTCACCCTTGGAATACATGATGATGCCGCATGCTACGGAGCAATACGGGCATGTATTCCGGGTCTCGGTCGTGTTCACCAATTTGAAATCGCGGATGGCCTTGGCGTGGGCGGTTTCCACCTCGCCGAAGCCAAAGGCTCCCAGCGCTGACCCCGCCACACCTGCGCCGGCCGCCGCAAGAAACTGGCGCCGCGAGAGTTCCATGTTCATGGCATGTCACCTCCCTTAATGGGCCGGCCCTACCAATATGGCATGCCGGAAACTTCAAGTGCTCGGCAACTTGGAACGCGCGAGCGTTCCGAACAAAATGCTACCTGATGAAGTTCAATTGTCAAACCGATAAGATGCTATATAATATGAGTATAACAATCATGATTAATTGACTTATGCGAACGTCTTAGATATTCCCGCAAAAATCACACCGAACACCACAATTACTTGTCATGCGGAAGCCTTTACTGCCCTGCGGCCTGTGGTTGCAGTGCAGCAATAAGATAACCGTGGCGCACCTTTGACGTCCTGCCCAAAATGAACAAGAATGTCGCCACCTGCTGTACTTTCAACGTGCGAGGAGGCTGCCATGGATGATCGAACCGCTGTGCCGCTCCGCCTGACGTCGCTTGCACATGGGGGCGGCTGCGGCTGCAAACTCGCACCGTCGGTACTGCAGCAACTGCTCGCCGACCAGCCAATTGCGGGACCCTTTGCGCAACTCCTTGTGGGGACGGAAACCGGTGACGATGCTGCGGTTTGGCAGCTGGATGACGAGACGTGCGTAGTCGCAACGACGGACTTCTTCATGCCTATGGTCGACGACGCTTTCGATTTCGGCCGGATTGCCGCAACGAATGCCATCTCTGACGTTTATGCCATGGGCGGAAAGCCGATCATGGCGCTCGCAATCCTGGGGATGCCGATCGACAAGATGCCGGCCGAGCTGGTGCGTGAAATACTGCGCGGCGGCAGCACTGTCTGTGCGGATGCCGGTATTCCGGTCGCCGGTGGACACTCCATCGACTCGCCAGAACCAATCTATGGACTGGCCGTGATCGGCACATGCCCGGTTGCCAATATCCGCCGCAACTGTGGCGCGAAACCCGGCGACGCCTTGATACTGACGAAAGCTCTCGGCGTCGGCATTTATGCGGCAGCGTTCAAGAAGGGCGCGCTGCCCGACGAAGCCTATGGTGAGCTCATCGCGTCGACGACGCTCCTCAATCGCGTAGGCGCAGAACTTTCGCGCGATAATGACGTGCACGCAATCACGGATGTGACGGGATTTGGGCTCCTCGGTCATGCCCTTGAGATGGCTCGAGGCTCGAATGTAGCGATCCTCCTGCGCGCGGACGACATATCCTGTTTTACGCAGGCAGCCGACCTTTCCCAACAGGGCTTCGTAACGGGCGCCTCGCACCGCAACTGGGCAAGTTATGGCGAAGCGGTGGTCCTTCCGCCGGAATTTCCCATTTGGCAAAGGCACCTGCTGACGGATCCTCAGACATCGGGCGGATTGCTGATTGCCTGCCGTCCTGAACGAGCCGAAGATCTCCTCGAGATGATGATTGACGCCGATTATCCGGCCGCACGGATTATAGGCACGGTTTCCGGCGTAGACGCTGGGACATCTGCGGGAGTGCATGTTGTCTAGCCGCTTCGCCTCGCTGGACCCCGGCTCATCCGTCATCACCAACCACCCGTAGATGCGATCCCGTCGAGCGCAGGCACGCCATCAGCATGGGTCCAACCGAGAACGCTCCTGCCCTCGCCTTCTCGGTCAGCGCCCGAAGATAGCCGCCGGCCGAATTGATCTGTTCAGCCCTCTGGAGGATGCAGGCAATGACGATTGCGGCGCGCTCCTGGCCGAGAGCATCGAGCGCATCCGCGTAGGCCGAGGGAGAAATCCCAAGATAACCTCGCACTTGTGCCGCTGTCGCCATCAGATCACGCCAGTTCGCAATGCCGCCAGGCGCATAGTCGTTCATTTCCGGGCAAGCCTTAAGCACGAACCCAACTGGATATGTCTGCGTGACGTGTTCCGTCGTTTCCTGTTGCGGCGCAGTTTCAGCCCCTTGGCCTTTTCTTGAGCCAGGTTCAAATTCAGTGAAGGAGTCGGGTTTTGAATTCTGTTGCTGCGGTTCATCCCGGGACTCATTGCCGCTCATATTTTCTTCATTGAGCTTATTTTCCAATGCGATAGCCACCTCATCATGCAAAGCAACGAGGTTAGCCAGGATCTCCTGAAGTGTTTCCCTGTCCGCTTGGCGCGGGATAGCATCGACAATGCTGCGAAATCGCGTCCACAGCCGTTGCCAGTCGCCAGAGACGGCTTCCGCAATCGCCATCTCGATGAGTTTTGCAATATCGCGCCTGTGCAGCGTGATGCGCTCCCTGACGAGCTTCAGGGCATGGCGTTCGGCGCGCACGCGCTCAGCCACCGCCTGGAGCTCCTCTGCACGCACCAGGAGCGGCGCAAGCGAGAACCCGAAAGCCTCGGTGATCTCCCCTCCCCTGCCCTTGCGCGAGTAGCGTTTGCCGTTGGGGCTGTCTTTGCGGGTGATCAGACCACATTCGATCAGCGCGGCAAGATGCCGGCGGAGCGTGGCATTGGCCATGCCATGCGCACGCATCGAAAGCTGAACATTCGATGGGAAGACGATGGTGCCGTTTTCTTCGGAAAGTTCATTGTCCGGCAAAAACGACAACAAGGCGTTGAGCACAGCGAGCGATCTGTCGCTGATCCCAACCTCTTCCTTGCCTTCACAAAGCCAGCGATAGACCTGCCACTTGTCCGCAGACTTTTCCGGCGCAATATCTTGCGCCCGGGCCTGTGCCCGAAGATGCGCAAGCGACATCGACCGCCGCCCGAAGGGCGTCGTTATCATGTTTCCATTCATCCTCATTGCCCTTTTCAAAAGGCAAAAGAAATCTGCTCGTCAAAACGACGTCGGGGACTCTTGACAGTGATTCGTGGAAATGCGATTCTCAGTCTGCTAGAACTTTGAGAGAGGCTTCCACGACCGGGTCGTTTGGGGGCCTTTTTCTTTTGCGGGTCTAATCTCCTGTTTCAGTCACTTTTTTCGATTCCTTGAACGCTTCATAGAGCTGATCAAGGTTATTGGTGATGAACACACCAAATTCCCTGGCATTCTTTTCGTTCAAGGCAATCGAGAATGTCTTGCCGGAAAGCTTTGTCGCAACCTTCACCGATTTGTCGTCAGGCGTCCAAACCGAGCCGGCGCTTCCGCCGATGGCCTTGCGTACCGGCTTTCTGGATCCGGCGCCCCTGAGGAACTCGAAGAGTTGGTCGAAGCGATCTGCCGATTTCGCCGCAGCAAATTCCGCGCTTTCAACGAATTGCAGAGCCTGCGAACCGTGCCTGGGGTTTTCGATCAGCTTGCGCATCTCAAGCCAGCGGTCGCGGCCTATTCCCTTGGCGGGGCCGATTGCTGCAATGATTGCTTCCGGGATGGCCTTTGGAATGGTCAGCATCTTCGAAAGCGTCTGATAGTCGATCGACAGCGCCGACTGTATGGCGTCTCGCGCATAGCCGAGCTTCTCAAGGCGATCAGCAAACTGCACTCGTTCGATAAAGCTCAAATTGGCGCGCGCCGAATTTTCCTGTCCCTGGCTGATCACATGGTCGAGATCGGCGAGCGGCTTCACAACGGCGCGGACCGGGCGCCCGAGCTCCTTCGCAACCCTTGCTCGTCGATGCCCGAAGACAATCATATACCGTCCATCGCTCTTCGGGTGGGGCCTGACGAGAATAGGGCTGTCCTGCCCCCTCTCCCTGACCGCGTCCAACAATTCGCGATACTCTTCGTCGTCACTTTCCGGCATCCGGTCGGTAACGAACGAAGCGTCCAGCAAGTTCGGGTCGAGATCGACGACCGTTTCCCCGTCAACCAGCTTCGAGGCCTGGCGCGCCAGTTCGTCGATCGATGACGACATCGATTTCGCGGCGCCGAACTTGCGGAAGCCGGCGCTTGGGTCAGCATCAGCCGCCACATCGGGTTCGCCGTGCATAATGCTTTCAAAGATGTTCTTACGCGCCATAATCAATTTCCCCGAAATTGCGTCAATGCGATGAATTCATTGACTGAATTCCGTATTTAGCCTGCCGTCTACCTTCGTCCCCACGCCTCGTGGATGAGTTCGCGGATTTCCGAATTAACCGCTTCCATGGATTCCATCGCCCGATCATAAGTGTGCCGGTTCATTGCCGACTTCTCCACTTCATAGAGTGTCTGCTTGGTAAGGCCCGCATCCGATATGGCCGTCGATTTGAGCATCTGGTGCTTCAGCATCTGCGGCGCCAGCATGGACTGCATGAAGCCCATCATCTGCGTCTGCGGAATGTCAGTCGGCTCGTAGCGCGTGATCAGGTACCGGAACCAGTCAAGATCGACATCGCCGCCGGCAGCCCCGACGGTCTTGAGGATATCGCCGAGCATCAACAGAAATTGCGACATCGACATCAGGTCGAGCATCTGCGGATGAACCGTTATCAACACCGCCGTCGCGGCGGCAAGCGCCGTGAGCGTCAGATAGCCGAGCTGCGGCGGGCAGTCGATGATGACGACGTCGTAGCGGCCATCCACTTCCTTCAGCGCATTTTCGATGCGGTTCCAGAAGGTCTTGCCGGCAATCGAATTCTTGCTCTGCATGGCAAGCGGCGTGTCGTACTCATATTCCTGCAATTCCAGCGAGGCGGGAACGACGTCAAGGCCGGGAATATTGGTCGGCAGGATTACGTCGGTAATGGGCTTGCGCGCATCGTCGTAGCGAATCGCCTCATAGATGGAGGGGTTCTGGTCGAGCTCCGGCTGGATGCCATAGAGCGCGGAAAGTGAGGCTTGCGGATCAAGATCGAGGGCAAGAACACGATGTCCGGTCAACGCCATATGCTGGGCGAGGTGGGCGGCAGTCGTCGTCTTGCCGGATCCACCCTTGAAATTGACGACGCCGATAACCTGCAGCTTCTCATCGCCACGACGATGCGGCACATATTTCTTGACATCGGCGCGGCCGTTGCGATCGAGCCAATGGCGCAGCTGCATGATCTGTTCGGCTGAGTAGCTCCTGCGGCCGCCGGTATGAATTGTCGGTTCGACACCCTTGCCTTCGAGATGAAGCTTTTTCAGATTGCTGGTCGAGACGCCAAGAAAATAGGCGGCCTCGGCGAGAGAAAACTGGCGCAACGTCTTGCGGGCATTCGGGGGAAATGTTTCCATGCGAAGCATATTGAGCTTCCGCGAAATCTCGCGACCTTGCGCGAGAATCGTGTCATCAAAGGAAGCTTTTTTTGCTGTTGTTGCGATGTTCATCGTCGACCCGGCCTCAAATGACGGCATTTCCATTAAAACCGTCCGAATGCCGTCATTATGTCCGATTCGCTTGAGACAGCAAGAACTTTACTGTTAACAACTGGTTAACGATGCGGCCGACTGATACCGGCGGGCATGGCGAGGCTTCCAGCGCTTATTCGTTGATAGGAAACAGGTTTCTCACCGTTTAGACGGCGGACTATTTGCTAAGTTGCAAAACAAGCCTTCGCGCATTGCGAACCGCGGCCCTGCAGGTCCTTTCGCGATCACGTTGACGGCTCCCGATAGGAGTGGCATCCTAGGCAAATCGCCAAGAGCCGTAGTAGCCCGGCGATGTGCCGGGCTACTCGGCCTCCCAAGCTCCGTTCCCCTCCAGAGCCTGCCGAACAGAAATTAGCTCCAGTTTAACTTCCGTTCATCGTTATAGTTAACGATTTATCAACGCGTTACGCTTGCACGTCTACTCATAACAACCACACTGCATGAGTTGCAGTCAGATTGGGATGACTGCCAAAAATCCAAAGGCGACAGTGAATAACGTCAGCTTTGGAGTTCGGTCGCTGGGCAATGCAACAGCCCAACTGGGCCATTGGCACGCCCATCCGCCCTGCACGATGTTACTCCCGGCAGACGACAGAATGATATTTCGCCATTGGTGCAACGCGCCTACGCGGTGATACCCATTTCGGTCAGGTACGGGCGGGTTGGCATGGCGGCGGTCTATGCATTTCTTGCATTCGCGTGGCGAAAGAGCGATGCTAGCATGGCGATGCCATTGATCACGAGTCTGGTTGGGCAGGTCTATTTGAGCATGATGCATATTTCACCCGAGCACTCATTGGACGTCAGACATTTTTGGCCACAATCAAAGTGCAATCATCAAGCGATGACCCGGAATGTCCGCCGTTTTTTGGCGGGCCATTCGATGGAGCGGGATCATCTTGCAGTGCAGGCCAGCCGAAACGCATGGTGCGTTCTCGGGGGAACCGCGGACACGATCGCAAGGAACTCACGTTATGATTCAATTTCGTATCACTACAGCCGCCGCGACGGTCATTGCCGGCGCAGGGCTGGTCTTTCTCACGCTCCCGGCTTCCGCCGCCACCGCGACGCAATCCGTCACCAAACAATGCAGCACGCAGTATAACGCCGCCAAGGAGGCGGGCACCCTGAACGGCCAGAAGTGGCCCCAGTTCCTTTCAGATTGCAGCGCCAAGCTAAAAGACGCGGGAGCAACTGATGCTGCGGCACCCGCCGCCACGACCCCGACGAAGAAGGCGACGAAGGACACGGCTACGACAAAGCAGTCCAAGGATACTGCAGCAGCCAAACCCGCCAAGGCCACCGAAACTGCAGCAGCCGGCGGAATGTCCGCCAAGGCGATCACCAAGGAGTGCAGCACGCAATACCAGTCGGCAAAGTCAGCCGGTACGCTGAAGGGCCAGACGTGGAACCAGTTTCTCTCGTCCTGCAGCGAAAGCTTGAAATCCGACAATTCCGATGCATCGACGCCTCCGGAGCCGACACCGGCAGCCACAAAGACCACAACCAAGACAGCCGCCGCTGCAACGACAGCGGATGGAAAGCCGCTGACCCCCGGCCAGGTCGCTTTCCGTCAGCGGATCAGCGCTTGTGGCGAGCAGTGGCAGCAGGCCAAGGCGAGCAACAAGACGGGTGGCAAGACATGGCCGCAATATTGGAGCGCATGCAATACACGGCTGAAGGCCGAGTAGTCTTGCATTAAATAAAATCTCGATTGCCCGGGTAGGCCCGGGCAGTCTTATCGGCAAATCTATCCGGATCGCTGACATTTAACCCGCGACGATGTAAACAGTCTCCACTGGTGTGGAGCGCAGGAATGAACCGAACAAAGCGGACAGTCTATTTCTTACTCGGCTGGCTGATGGTGGCGGTCGGATTCATAGGCGCGCTTCTGCCTGTCATGCCCACCACCATATTCCTCATTCTTGCCGCATGGTGCTTCAGCCGTTCGTCACCACGCTTTGAAAAATGGCTTTTGGAGCACCCGGTCTTCGGCCCGACGCTGGTGCACTGGCGCGAACATGGCGCGATACCGAAGCGAGTAAAGCTTCTCGCCTGCGGCGGCATGGCATTGGGCTATGCCATGTTCTTCTATT
Organism: Phyllobacterium sp. 01N428; assembly: GCF_056399405.1. Taxonomy (NCBI): domain Bacteria; kingdom Pseudomonadati; phylum Pseudomonadota; class Alphaproteobacteria; order Hyphomicrobiales; family Phyllobacteriaceae; genus Phyllobacterium; species Phyllobacterium sp. 01N428. The sequence goes on along the minus strand of NZ_JBFTRH010000010.1, from coordinate 26,414 downwards.
TTGCCCGGCCGTCGCCGCTACTTGGCGGCATCGTTGCGCTGTTCTTCATCGCTTGCGCGGCCTATGTCGTCAGCCGCCCGAGTGTTGCAGCGTAGTCTGTTAGGCGTCGATCCGCTTTTCGGTCACCGCATCGAAGACATGAAGTCCATCGGCATCGATGCTGAAGCGCTGTAGCGAGCCGACCGTCACCTGCGAACGTGGCGGCAGGCTCGCGGTAAGGCGCTGGTTGCCTACGGATGAGGTGACCACGAGTTCAGGTCCGGTCAATTCGACCACTTCGACTTTGGCGTCGATAGTGAGCTTGCTTGGGTCGCCCAATGCGAGGCTGAGATTCTCCGGGCGAATGCCAACGATCACCTTGCGCGGTGCCTGGCTTCGCAGGGAGGAGGGGAGGGGGATTGCCGTTTGTGAACCGGCAATCTGAGCAACATCGTCCACCAGCGTCGCATCGAGCATGTTCATGGGCGGCGAACCGACAAAACTTGCGACGTAGCGTGTGGCGGGACGATTGTAGATCTCTTCAGGCGATGCCAGCTGCTCAATATGGCCGTCGCGCATGACGGCGATGCGCGTGGCGAGCGTCATTGCCTCGATCTGATCATGCGTCACATAGACAATCGTGGTACCGAGCATCTGGTGCAGGCGCTTCAGTTCGGTACGCGTCTCCATTCGCAGCTTCGCGTCGAGATTGGACAAGGGCTCGTCGAACAGGAAAATCTTCGGATCACGCACAAGCGCCCGGCCAATGGCAACACGCTGGCGCTGGCCGCCGGAAAGCTCCGATGGCCTGCGACCCAAAAGGTTCTCGATTTGCAGCATCTTCGCGGTCTTTTCGACCGCCTGTGCCCGTTCGGCAGCCGGTACTCTGCGCATTTCAAGGCCGAAGCCGATATTGCGAGCGACAGAAAGATTGGGATAGAGGGCATAGGACTGGAACACCATGGCGATGTCGCGGTCCTTCGGATGAACGCCGGTCACCGAACGATCACCGATGCGTACATCACCTTCCGTCGCCTCCGCAAGGCCGGCAATGATGTTGAGCAACGTGGACTTGCCACAGCCTGACGAGCCGAGCAGCACCAGAAATTCGCCGCTCACCAATGACAGGTTGATTCCCTTGAGCGTATCGATGCTGCCATAGCGCTTGCGGATATTGACGAGTTCAAGGGCGCTCATGGCGCGTTCTCCAAAAATGAATGAAGGATCTCGCCGTCGTAGCGGCGCGGAATAGTGGATATGGCTGTCGAGGCGATACGCACACCGCATTTCAGGCTGTGCTCTAGTGTCTGGCCATCGGCCTGCGCTGCTATGAAAGCCGCATTGAACACGTCACCCGCGCCGATCGTATCGGCAACGGCAACCAGCGGCGCCGCGACCGAGACGAGCCTGTCGGCTGGATCGATCGTTAGCGCTCCATCGGGACCACGCTTTACGACGACGGTCGCACCGAGTGGCATAAGCGCCTTCAATATCCGGGCCGCTTCAACGGGATCACCGCAATCGGCAAGTTGAGTTGTTTCGACTTCGTTGAACAGCGCAAGGGTGCAGCGCGAAAGCCACCGGCGCGCCTTTTCACGATTTGCCTGCGTCCATCCGTCGATCGGCCAACCGGTATCAAGCGCAAGCGCAATGCCATTTGCATCGGCCCAGGCGAAAAGCTGATCATACTCTGCAACGAGGCCATCTGTCAGGAAGGCTCCGCAAAGGATGACGATGCCACACTTGAGCTTTTCAGTATCGAGCATCGATGCCACCTCCTGCCAGGAGAGGGCTCCGATATGACCCCGCGTGGTAAAGAAGGTGCGCTCACCGTTCGGATGCGTGATGCCAACCGAAAGCGTGGTGCCCGTAGGCGCGACGGGCCAATTTGCGGCCACAGCACCAAATCCCTGGCGCAGCCATTCGCCGAACTGGTCGTTGCCGATATTGGCGGCGATCTGGAAGTCGACACCGAGGCCCTGCCAGGCGAGGGCCGCATTGCCTGCCGATCCACCGACACGCAACTCGTCATAATCGACCATGATTTCGGTTCCCGGGGTCGGCCAGGGATCGGCAGGCCCGAGGATCAGATCGACATTGACGTTACCGATGACGGCAAGCGGGCGCATCATTCGCTCCGGGTGATCTTGGTCGAGCGGACCGGCGTACCAACATCCTCGACCCGCGTGCCGGCAAAGCCGAGCATGAAGTGCTGGCCGGCCGGCAGAAGTGCAAATACGGCTGCCATGTCGCTGGCGGTTCCGACGTCGACAGTCACCGCGCCTTCGACGGACGCTTGCCCGGAGGCGTCGAACACGACGACAGGCGATCCTGCCTCGAGGGCGGAAATCGCCATCCGTGTTACAAACTCTGCGGTTTCATCGCACGCACGGAACAATACGACGCCCATCTTCGGTCCAAGCATTTCCATCGGTCCGTGCCGAAGCTGGCCTCCCTCGAGCGGAAAGCAGGGAACTCGCGAAAGCTCGGTTAGCCCAAGCGCGATCGCCTCGGCTACGCCCTGCAGGCGGCGACCGGAGGTTACCACCGAACCGACATCTGTAAGCGCGTCGACAGCCGCCTTGACGTCGGGCTGGCGCTCGGATCGGAGCAGCGCGAGGGCAGGTTCGGCATCTTCGCCGAGCGCACTCAGTATGGCGAGATGCAGGGCGAAACTCAGTGTGAGGCTGCGTGTTGCCGCAAAGGCTTTTTCCGTGCCGCCGGCTCCCACGAGAGACGGAACAGTCCGGGCGAGCGTAGAGCCGCCCTCGAGCGTCAAGCCGAACGTATCAGCGGGCACGCCGACCTCGGCGAACCAGCGCAACACTTCCGCGCTTTCGCCCGACTGCGATGTGAGCAGGACTGTCTTTCCAGACAACGGCAGCGGCTGGCCGAGCTGCTCGGAGAGCGGTATAGCAACCGCATCGATCCCCAATGCGCGATAGAATGGTTCGACCGCACGTCCGACGGCGTGCGAGCCTCCCATGCCGAGCAGCAGCAGACGACCATTCTTGCGCAGCGATGCGGCAATTGTCGCCGCAAGCGAGGAGGCAGCGTCGAAAGAGGCGATGGCGTCGGCATTCTGGCGTGACATTTCATATTCGATCGCGACAAGTCCGGTGGGCCGGGTGGTGTTCATGTCCTTGGTCATCCTTTGACGCCGCCACTGGTCAGCCCCGAGATCAGGGCGCGTTGCATGAAAAGGCCAATCAGCAGCGGGGGGAGGGCGGCCAGGACACCCGCTGTGGCGATAAGGCCGTAATCGGAGACGCGTCCGCCGGCGAGGTCGGCGATCGCGACGGTCAGCGTCTTCGCACGCTGATCGGAGGTGAAGAGCAGGGCATAGAAGAACTCGTCCCAGGCAAGCAGGAAAGCGAAGAGCGCTGCGGTCGCCATGACCGGCGCGGCCAGCGGCAGCGTGATGATGCGAAGGATCTGGTCGAGGCGTGCGCCATCCATGGTCGCCGCGCTTTCGATCTCACGGGGTATGGAGTCAAAGCCTGACTTGAGGAGCCACGTCGTGAACGGAGCGAGGATCGTGAGGTAAACCAGCGCGAGCCCGAAGACGTTGTTGAGAAGACCCAGCCAGGAAAGGGCCATGTAGAGCGGTACGGCGAGCGCGACGGGCGGCAGCATGTAGGTCGCGATGACCGCGTAGAGCGACCAGCCGACGGATGGCGTTCGCGAAACGGCCCAGGCCGAGGGGATCGCAACGATGAGCGCGGCGATTGTCGCCATTCCAGCGACCTTGATACTGTTGAAGAGGGAGGCGACAAAGGCCTGTCCGGCGCTGTTGGCGACCGAAGACAGCAAGACGCCATAACGGGACAGGTCCACGGTATCCGGCCACCAGTGCAGGGGCTTGGCGATGAGATCGGGCGTTGAAGAAATGCTCATGACGAAGAGCCAGAGCACCGGCGCAAGGATCACCGCCAGCAAAAGCAGGGCCGCGAGATGTACGAAAATGGTTGCCGCAAGGCTTCTACGTTCCATCAGGACACACCTGCGCTTTTACGAATGAGGGCCGCATAACCGACGGCAAGGATCGTCACCAGCAACGTGACGATCAAGGCGAGAGAAGCGCCGGATCCCGCCCGCTGGAACGAAAACGCTTCCTGGTAGACGAGGATCGAAAGCGTACGCGTGCTGTTGGCTGGTCCTCCACGCGTCATAACCCAGATAATATCGAACACCTTGAACGCTTCGATCGTACGCAGGACGAGCGCGACCATCAACGGACCGGCGAGATAGGGCATGATGACAAAGCGGAAGCGCGACCATGCACCAGCGCCATCCACCATCGCCGCCGCCGTAATATCACGCGGTACGGCCTGGAGGGCGGCGAGGGCAATAAGCGCAACCAGAGGAAAGTTCTTCCAGCAGTCGGCGACGATGAGCGAGGCGAGTGCAGTGCCGGGCTCACCGAGCCATGATTGATAGGCGCCCATGATCCCTATCTGGGTGAGGGCCGCATTGAGTGCGCCATATTCGGGATTGTAGATCAGCCGCCAAAGTGTGGCATTGACCACTGTCGGCAAGGCCCAGGGCAATATCATCAGGGCGCGCAGGACAGAGCGCCCATAGAATTGCTGATTGAGCAGCAACGCCGCAAGCACGCCTATGACCATCTCCGCCGAGACAGAAAGAACAGCGAACCAGAATGTGGTGATCAGCGTTCGCTGAAAATTGGGACCGGAAAGGATGCGGACGTAGTTTTCGAAACCCACGAAATTGCCTGCGGTGCCGACGAGCTTGGCGTCCGTAAAAGAAAGTCGCACCGTGTCGAACAGCGGCCAGCCGATAATCGCAACCATCACGATCAGGAGCGGCAACATCAGGAACCATGCGCGGGTGGTGATCCAGTTGTTCGTCATGAAAATCCGCCTGTGCATGCGATCCGACAATATTGAATCATTGTGAAAGGCGCGGGCGGAGCAATGTCTGCAACCGCCCGCGCTGAAAAATCAAAGACCGCTGTTCTGGACGGCTGTTTCGAGCGCTGCGTCCGGCTTTGCCTGGCCGAGCAGCGATTCCTGGATCGCCTGCTGCAGTGCTGTCGAAAGCTCCTGATACTTCGGTGTCGTCGGACGCGGGTACATGGCAGCGAGCCCGACCTTTGCGGCGGCGATCAGTTCTTCCTGACCCTTTGCCACGGCCGGATCGTCATAGGACGATGCCCAAATCGGCAGGCTGAGCTTAGCATACTGGTTCTGCGTAGCCTGCGAGGTCATGAAGGTGATGTATTTCCAGGCTTCGTCCGCATGCTTGCTGGTAGAGGTAATACCCAGGCCCATCGAACCGTTGACCGCCGAAACCTTGCTCTTGCCTTCGACACCCGGGGCAGGCACCACACCGACCTTGCCGGCGACCTTGCTGTCCTTCGGATCGTTGGCCATGTTGTACATGTAGGTCCAGTTAAGGGCGAACGCTACATCACCATTCTGGAACAGGCGGCGCACATCTTCTTCCAGAAATTCCTTGGAGTTCGGATTGGTGACGCCGGACGTATAGCTATCGACCATATATTTCAGCGCATCGAGACCGCCGCCTGTCTGGAAGGCGGGCTTGCCGTCCTTGAGGAAGCTGCCGCCATAGGCGCTGACGAGCGTCGTATAATCACAAATGGCAGCTTCCGCCTGTGACCAGCTCCAGGCGATCGGGGTGGCAAGTATGCCTTTGTCCTTGATCGTCTTGGCCTGTTCGGCAAGCTCCGCCCATGTCGTCGGCGGCGCCTTGATGCCTGCCTTTTCCAGAATTTCCTTATTGTAGAAGAGATACTTGGTGTCGAGAATCCACGGCATGCCATAGCGTTTGCCGTCATATTCGACGGTGGTCCACGCGCCCGGCAATACACCCGACTTCATTTCCGGCGTGATCTTGTCCGTTACATCCGTCAGGACTTTATTGGTTGCATATTCGGCCGGCCAGATCACATCGAAGAGAACGACGTCGTAGCCGCCGCCCGATCCCTGGGCGAGCACGGTCTTGTCGTGCAATCCCTCATAGGGAACGAATTCGAGATTGACCGAGATATCCGGATTTGCCTTGGTGAAGGCCTCAGTCATGGCACGAACGTCTGCCTCGCTATAGGCAGCCTGCGCCATGAACAGCGCATTGATCTTCGTCTCCGCATGGGCTGGCGAAAAGAGCGCCGCTCCAAGGAGTGTCGCGCCGAGAAGCGCGGTCTGCACGGATTTCAACATTATTACCTCCTATTTGGCCTTGGTCAGTTGCGGAGCCACTCGAGCGAGAGACGCCGGTTGGTCGTTAAGTCCGAGAGCTTTTTAACCAGGACCTGCCCGCGACTTCCCTTCGTCCGGCCAGTGCTCATTCCCCGAAGACTCTTGCGGTCTTTTATTAAATCAATTGTCTTGACTTATTAGTTGTTCAATATTCTTCTGGAGTCAAGTGGGGACTGTGGATGAACGACAAGAGACCGATCAGAGCCAAGAGCGGGACAAACCTCGGCGGTGCAAGCGCGCATAATCGCCGCATCATGATCGATGCGCTGCGCGTCAACGGCGCCCTGTCGCGCGCCGATCTCGCGAGAGCTACCGGCCTCACTCCGCAGACGGTCTCCAACATTATCGAGGAACTTGCATCCGACGGTTTGGTGCGCTCGCAGGCGACCGTGCGCCGGGGGAGGGGACAGCCCGCCACCCCCTACCATCTTGTACCGGAAGGCGCGTTTGCAATCGGCTTGCAGATCGATCGCCACGTCACCCGCACAGTGATCGTCAACTTAGTCGGCGAAGTACTGGTGAAGTATGAGGCAAAGTTGCCGCCAGGGGGACCGGCGGAAGGCGTGCTGGTGATACTCGATCTCGTCAGGCGGGCGCGCGCGGAACTCGCCGCCCAAACGAGCGACGCGGACAAGCGCCTCGTTGGTCTAGGCGTCGCCATGCCGGGTCCGTTCGGGATCAATACGCTCTATGACGACCCTTGGATGATGACCGCGTGGCAGAACTTTCCGCTGATCGATCGTATCGCCGAGGGCACCGGCCTTGAAGTCGCCTTGCAGAACGATGCGGCGGCGGCGGCAACGGCCGAGCGATTGCTCGGCGCGGCGCACGGTCTCGACCACGCGATCTGCATCTTTTTCGGTTACGGGCTTGGCGCTGGCCTTATTCTGAACGGCGAACTTTACGGAGGCGCGCATGCGAATGCCGGTGAGATCGGCATGATCCTCGCATTGATTCCGGGCGACGGGGCTGATGTCGAACCGCTGGAGCATTACGCATCGATGGCGTCTCTCTGCAAATTACTGAGCATAGATCCATCCGAGCCGCAGCTTTTTGAAATGGTGAGCGATGCCCTGCAAAAGGGCAGTCCCCAAATCGAAGCATGGATTGCCGACGTGGCGCAGCGCCTTCGACGAGCCATTCAGGCGCTCGAATCCATATTCGATCCGCAGACGATCATCCTTTGCGGCGGCGCCCCGCGTCGCCTCATCGATCGTCTCGTCAAGGAGATTGAGCCTCTTTTGCCCTCGATTGCCGATCGGGCGAGCCGCTTCCCGGAGGCGCGGCTTCAGGCCGGATTGGCCGATCCATGGTCGGTGGCGCTTGGTGCGGCGGCCGAACCGATAGCGCGGACTTTCGATCCCCGCTCATTTTTGTCTAGCGATTTGAAATCATTGCCTATTTCCACAGGGTTGAAAAAGTAACCCTGAAATTTACCCCAAATCGTATGCTGTGGATTGGGGTAATACGCTCTCAATCGGGAATGCTGTTGTGGTAAGCATCGCTTGATAGGAGTATGAAGCATGGATGACTTTCCAGAAGACCCGTTCGAGCACGGAATTGACAATGCACTGATTGATAAAATCAGTCCGTCGATTGGCGTCATGACCGTCAGTTGGGGTTTCATAGATCAGTATATGTCCGCCATTGTGGAGGCTATCGCACCGTCAGTGGAAAATGCCGGGTTCAAAGTGAAGCGTCCCCAAAAGTTTGCGGACAAGTGCGACTACCTGAAGAAAGAGTTTCGTAGAGTTGACGCACTTTCCGGACACAAAGCTAGGGTCCATGAACTTCTCGAACAGGTAAAGCCGCTAGAAAATTTGAGGCACATTTTAACCCACGGGACGCTGAATTATTTTAATCCCGCCACCGATATCGTCATCATAAGTAAAGTAAATCCGGCAAAGGATGGCGGACCGTATCACCTGATTGAATCTCATGAAGTTTCGGTCCCGATCATCCTTCAGATCGGCGCGGCGGCACAATATAGCGCAACTCATTGGGGGGAAGTTGCCAGCCAAATGGTCGGTGAATTTCTAAAGGATGACGTAGCTGACGGATGAATAGCTGGTGAGCCCCCTAGATCCTACCCTCAATAATTTTGAAGAGGCAGAGATAACTTAGGCGATGGAAGAGACTAGGAGCATTTTTTCTACAGGTGGTTTTTGAAACGTAGGAGAATTTGAAAAATCTACAGTAGGAAAAAGCGCGAACTTTTAATCCGCGCTTCTCGGCCATTTTGAAGAGCACTAGCTCAAGCGGCGCGCTTGATGGCATCACCAAGCATCGAAGCCATTGTGTCGATCTGTTCTTTCTCGACGATCAATGGCGGCGACAGCGCGATCGTGTCGCCGGTCACGCGGACGAGCAGTCCTTTGTTGAAGCAGTCGACGAACACATCATATCCGCGCGCGCCGGCTGCATCGGCGCGAGGTGCGAGTTCGATACCGGCCACGAGGCCGATGGTGCGGATATCGATGACGTTCGGCAGGCCATTCAGACTGTGCATCGCCTCCTGCCAATGGTCGGCAAGTTCGGCGGCGCGGGTGAGAAGGCCTTCCTCGCGGTAGATTTCAAGCGTCGCGAGACCTGCGGCACAGGCGACAGGATGTCCCGAATAGGTGTAGCCGTGGAAAAGTTCGATCTGGCTTTCCGGTCCTACCATCAGCGCATCATGAACCGCTTCGCTGGCAAAGACCGCGCCCATCGGAACGACGCCATTGGTCAGACCCTTCGCCGTGGTGACGAGGTCGGGAACCACACCAAAGTAATCGACAGCGAAAGGCGTTCCGAGGCGACCGAAGCCAGTGATCACTTCGTCGAATATGAGCAGGATGCCATGCTTCTTGCTGATGGCCCGAAGCTTTTCGAGATAGCCCTTCGGCGGCAAGAGCACGCCGGTCGAACCGGCAACCGGCTCGACAATGACAGCGGCAATCGTTTCGGCGCCGTGGAGGGCGACAAGGCGTTCCAGATCGTCAGCAAGATCAGCGCCATGTTCAGGTAGACCATTCTTGACGAAGGCATTGCGTACCGGATCGTGCGTATGGCGCATGTGATCGACGCCGGGCAGCGTCGGGAAAACACGGCGATTGTTGACGAGCCCGCCGACGGAAATGCCGCCGAAACCGACGCCATGATAGCCCCGCTCACGGCCAATGACGCGTGTGCGCGTGCCTTGGCCAATTGCGCGCTGATAGGCGATTGCAATCTTGAGTGCGGTGTCGACCGATTCAGAACCAGACCCGGTAAAGAACACCTTGGTAAGTCCTGCCGCCTTGCCGCCAGGCGCAATTGCCGCAAGCTTTTCAGCGAAATCGAAGACGTAGGGATGGCCCATCTGGAACGGGGGCGCATAGTCCATCGTCATGAGCTGGCGCGACACCGAGTCTGCAATCTTTTCGCGGCCATGACCTGCATTGACGCACCAGAGACCTGCGGTACCGTCAAGCACCTGCCCGCCATCCACATCGGTGTAATACATGCCCTTGGCGCCCGCGAGCAGCCGCGGTGCCGCCTTGAACTGGCGGTTAGCCGTAAACGGCATCCAAAAATTTTCAAGCGATGGGGTGTTCGACATTAACATCGGGAGGTCTCCTCTTCTCCGCCGAAAAGGCCACGCTTTGAATTGCCCAACAAGTCCTTTTTTGGGTAAAATCAAGCCATTGTTTTTGTTGAAACCTCGTGGGATATTTGCTTTATACGAAACAGGTGAAACAGCAATGAGCATCGATCTCGGCGGCCGGCTGCGCTTCCTGCGCGAGAGGCACGGACTCTCGCAGCGGGAACTGGCCAAGCGCGCAGGCGTAACCAATTCCACCATCTCGCTCATCGAATCCAACCAGACCAATCCCTCGGTCGGTGCATTGAAGCGCATACTCGACGGCATTCCGATCGGCCTCGCCGAATTCTTTGCGCTCGAGCCCGACCGCCGGCAGAAAGTCTTCTACGAAGCGGGCGACCTCGTTGAAATCGGCAAGGGCAATATTTCCTACCGGCAGATCGGCGAAAATCTCTTCGGACGAACGCTGCAGATCCTCAAGGAACGTTATGAGCCTGGAGGGGATACGGGAAAGATACCACTGGTTCACGAAGGCGAGGAAGGGGGCATCGTCATAAGCGGGCGTCTTGAAGTCACGGTCGACGACGAGCGGCGGATACTTGGACCCGGTGACGCCTACTATTTCGAAAGCCGCAGGCCGCATCGGTTCCGCTGCGTCGGCCCGAACCCCTGCGAGGTTGTCAGCGCCTGCACTCCGCCGACTTTTTAGCGGAGGGCCGCAAACCAGGCGATGAGTTCGGCGCTGTTGCGCAGGCCATGGGCGCGCATCAGCCGCGCTCGGTGTGCTTCGATGGTCCGCTTCGACAAACCGATTTCCTGAGCGATCTCGACGTTGGTCTTACCCTGCGAGACGAGGGTAAGCACCTGCTTTTGCCTATCCGATATAAGGCTGGTCGTGGCGGCAACCGTTCGACTCATCGGCTCGAAGCAATACAGCGCCTCGGCAAAAGGGTCTGCGTGGTTGCGGCTGCGCCCCCTAACCTTGCACCAGAAGCTTGTGCCATCACGCCGGCGCATGAGCCGCTCGTCATAGTAGACCCTGCCGCCGGCGAAGTTCGTTTGCCACATCTGGCCGGTCCGCACGAAATCCCTGAGCTTCGGATAGAGCTTGGAAAAACTCTGGTCGATCAGTTCATCGCGCTCATAGCCGAACTCCTTGGCGAATTCGACATTGCAATCGCGTATGATACGGTACGTCGCATAGACCATCGGCACCGGCAGGTCGGCCAGCCAGAAGCGCTTGGCGCTTTCAGGATTTGCGATGTCGGAACTCAGAGATGCCGCTGCTGTCATGCAGTATTAATACGACTACCTGTACCGCCTCGACAAGCCATACCGTTGCTGTCAGAGGATGGAGAAATGGGAGATTATCCTTGAAAAAAGTTCATTCAGATGTGAGCGGCGCGCTCGATGGCCTGCTGTTCGACGGCATGACCATCATGGCCGGCGGCTTTGGCCTATGCGGCATCCCCGAAGCATTGATCTATGCGATCCGCGATTCAGGGGTCAAGGATCTGACGGTGATTTCCAACAATGCGGGCGTTGACGGCATAGGCCTCGGCGTTCTCCTGGAAACGCGCCAGATTCGCAAGATGGTCTCGTCCTATGTCGGCGAGAACAAGCTCTTCGCCCAGCAATATCTGTCAGGCGAACTCGAACTCGAGTTCAATCCGCAAGGCACGCTTGCCGAACGTATTCGCGCCGGTGGCGCGGGCATCCCGGCCTTCTTCACCAAGACAGGTGTCGGAACGATCATTGCCGAGGGCAAGGACGTGCGCGAGTTCGATGGTGAATCCTACGTCATGGAACGCGGCCTGTTTGCCGATCTTTCCATCGTTCACGCTTTCAAGGGCGATACGGAAGGTAACCTTGTCTATCGGAAGACTGCGCGCAACTTCAACCCGATCATGGCGACGGCCGCGAAGGTCACCGTCGCCGAGGTCGAGCATCTTGTCGATGCGGGCAAGATCGACCCCGATCAGGTGCATACGCCTGGCATCTTCGTGAAGCGCATCGTGCATGTACCCAATCCGGTCAAGCATATCGAACAACGAACGACCCGCCCGCGTATCATTGCTGCAAGTGAGGTGAACTAAGATGGCCTGGACACGCGATCAAATGGCCGAACGCGCCGCCAAGGAACTGCGGGACGGCTTCTACGTCAATCTCGGCATCGGTATTCCGACCCTCGTTGCAAATTACATCCCCACCGGCATGAGCGTTCAGTTGCAGAGCGAAAATGGCATGCTCGGCATGGGCCCGTTCCCCTATGAGGGAGACGAAGACGCCGACCTGATTAATGCCGGCAAGCAGACCATCACCGAACTGCCGACCACCAGCTATTTCTCCGGTGCGGACAGCTTCGGTATGATACGCGGCGGCCATATCGACCTTTCCATTCTCGGCGCGATGCAGGTTTCCCGCAGCGGCGACCTCGCCAACTGGATGGTCCCTGGCAAGATGGTCAAGGGCATGGGCGGGGCCATGGATCTCGTTGCGGGCGTCAAGCGTGTCGTCGTCGTCATGGAGCATGAGGCCAAGGGAGAAGCCAAGCTTCTCGAAGAGTGCACCCTGCCGCTTACCGGACAGCGCGTCACCGACCTCGTCATCACCGATCTCGGTGTCTTTTCCTTCGAGCGTCACGGCGAGCCGAAGATGACGTTGATCGAAATTGCGCCCGGCGTGACTCTTGACGAAATCAAGGCAAAAACCCAGGCGAAATACGACGTCGCCATCTGAGCCTTGAGCGCCGCCGGCGAGGCGGCGCCCACTCACCAGCAGACGAAGCCCCCATCGACGACGAGATCGATTCCGGTCACGAAGGATGAGGCGCGGCTGGCAAGAAACACCGCGGGGCCGATCATTTCCTCGGGCGCGGCAAGCCGGCCCATTGGCGTATCCCGTTCGAAGATCTTGACCTGATCGGCAACTTCCGAGCGCCGATTCATCGGCGTCAGCGTATATCCGGGACTGATCGAGTTGACGCGCACGCCCCGGTCAACCCACTCCATGGCGAGGCTCTTCGAAAGGTGGATGACTGCTGCCTTGGAGGAGTTGTAATTTGCCTGTTTGAGGTCGCGATTGACGATCGAGCCCGACATCGAGGCAATATTGATGATGGAGCCCCTGCCTCGCGGCAGCATGACGCGGGCCTCCGCCTGGCAGGACAGGAACACACCGGTGACGTTGACGCCGTAGACATGCTGCCAGTTTTCGAGTGCTAGCGTTTCGGCTGCGCCGCCAGCCCCGATGCCGGCATTGTTGACGGCAATCGTCAGCGGGCCGAGTTCACTCTCGATGCGCTGCACAGCAATTGCGATATCGTCGGCTGACGTTACCGAACCTTCAATCGTGATTACATTGCGCCCGGTCGCGCGAATACGCTTGGCCGTCTCGTCGAGCCCGCTGCCGGAAGAATGGCCGAAGCAGCCAATATCGGCACCGGCATCGGCAAGTCCGATAGCTATGGCCTGGCCAATGCCGCTACCGGCGCCAGTCACCATGGCGATCTCGCCTCGAAGATCGAAAAGGTCCATGTCCAGTCCTTTCCGGCTAGCTCCTCTGGCCCTCGGTACTGGGCTCGGCGCGGGCAGCCCTTACCAGACGCCGCCGCGTGCGGAACGCGCCCCATTGCTGGTCGACCAGCACGCCAATGAGAATAACGCCGCCCATCACCGAGAAGTTGAGGGAAGACGGTATGCCGAGGAGGTTCACCAGGTTCTGCAGTTCCTGCAAAAGGATAGTACCGAGGATGACGCCGACGATGGAGCCTTCGCCTCCGCGCAGCGAGAAGCCTCCAAGCACCGCTGCAGCAATGGCGTAGAGCTCGTAGAAATTGCCATGGCTGGCCGGCGAGATCGAGCGGGTATACATGGCGAAGTAGATTGCAGCGAGCGCGGTAAGGACACCGCAGATCACATAGGCCGCCATGATGATCCGACCGGTGCGGATACCGGAGAAGCGTGCCGCTTCCTCGTTCTTGCCGATCGCGTAGAGGTAGCGGCCGAAGACCGAGCGGTGCAGCACGACCCACATTATCGCCATGATGACGATCAGCGCTATAAAGCTGTTTGGCACACCGTAGGTGCGGCCAGCGGTGAGGAATTCGAGTGTGGGGAAATTCTGGCCGAAGGCAAAACCGGCGGTGCCGTCAGCCGTATAGAAGCGGGCAACGCCGCGATAGATCAGGAGGCCGCACAAGGTGACGACGAAGGGCTGCAGCTTCAGCCGTGCAATCAGCCAGCCGTGCGCCAGGCCGATAAGGCCGCCCAGTATGAGGATGAGAATGAATGCGACGGGCCAATCCATGCCCCTCGTCGCAATAAAATCTATGAACAGCACGCCGAGGAGAGCGATGGACGATCCGACCGAGAGCTCGATGCCACCGGTTATGATGACGAAGGCTTGGCCGATCGAAAGAATACCGAAGAGGCCGATCAGGTTGGACGTATTGGCGAGGTTGATGGGCAGCAAAAACCGGGGATTGATCGCAGCAACGACCGCGCCCACGACCAGAATGAGAAGTAACAGCCCGATATCTTTCTTGCTCATCGCCCCTCCGGCTCTTTCTTTGCTAGTCTAGGCTTTTTTCCAACCGCAAGCAGCATGACGTTTTCCTGGCTGAGGTCGTCCTTGTCGAGAATGCCCGAGATCTGGCCCTCGTGCATGACCGCAACGCGGTCGGAGACGCCGATCACTTCTTCCATGTCGCTCGAGATCATCAGCACCGCGACGCCTGCCTCGGCGAGAACCCGCATGAGATTGTAGATCTCAGCCTTCGCGCCGATGTCGATGCCGCGGGTCGGCTCGTCCATGATGATGATTTTCGGATTCATGGCGAGCCATTTGGCCAGTACGACCTTCTGCTGGTTCCCGCCCGACAAAGAGCCCGTCCGCGTCGCGACGGAAGGCGCTCTGATCCCGAGACTTGATCGCTGCTTCTCCGCCGTCTTGTTTTCGCTGCGGGCCGAGACGAGATACCGCTTCGAATGCGCGGGCATGTCAGGCAGCGAAATGTTCTGCGCAATCGGAAAGTCGAGGAGGATACCCTCGAGCTTGCGGTCCTCCGGGACAAGAAAGATGCCGTTCGCGACCGCATCGGCGGCAGAGTGCAGCGCAAGTTTCTTGCCATCGGCATAGACCTCGCCGCCGAGCCTCGCATCTATACCGAAGAGGACGCGGGCAAGCTCAGTGCGGCCCGAACCGACAAGACCAGCAAGTCCGAGGATCTCTCCACGACGAATCTCGAGGCTGACCGGGTGGTGCGGATAGGTCGTCGTTCGAATATCTTGCGCTGAAAGCGCTACCGCTCCCGGTGTCTGCATCGAAACGGCTGTCCGTGCCTTCAGCGCCCTTCCGATCATCAGTCGAACCATCTCGTCATGATCAATCGCACTTTTCGGCAAGACCCCGGCGAGGATCCCGTCTCGAAGGACCAGCACGCGATCGGCGACGCGCTCTATTTCATGCAGGCGATGCGAGATGAAAATGACGCTGATGCCATCCGCCTTGAGGCCCTTGATGACCGCCAGAAGCTTCTCTGTCTCGGGGAGGGGAAGGCTCGATGTCGGTTCATCGAGAATGACGAGCCGCGAATTTATCGAGAGCGCCTTGGCAATTTCCACCATCTGCTGCTGGGCGAGCGAGAGCTTCGAGACCGGCGTATCAGCACTGAAATTCGCACCCACGCGCTTCAAAAGCGAACCCACCATTTCGCGCAGCTTGGCGCGGTCGACGAGTTTCAGAGGTCCGGCGCGCAGCGGTTCGCGGCCGAGAAAGACATTTGCAGCGACATCGAGATTGTCGAAGAGGTTTAGTTCCTGATGAACGAAAGCGATCCCGGCGTTCATGCTGCCTTCGACGGTCAATTGGTCGTGTTCGATGCCATCGACCGTGATCGTTCCACGATCGGGCTTCACCACGCCGCCGAGAATCTTCATCAATGTGGATTTGCCTGCGCCGTTCTCGCCAACGAGGCCGATCACTTCACCCGGCGCCACCTCCATGGAAAAATTATCGAGGGCAACGACACCGGGATAGCTCTTGCGCACGCCCGCAAGGCTCAAGAAAGGCGCTTCGACGCCGGCGAACGATGATGTTTCAGGTACATTCAACATAGCTGCATAAACCAGAACTCGAGATCATCGAAGACGCCGCCACCGGGCGACGTCTTCCTGATTATCCAGTTAGTCTGGTTCAATTTCCAGCCATTGCTTTCAGATTTGCCGCATACTTGTCGACATCGTCCTTGCCGATGATCACGGTTGGAATGATGATCAGCTTGTTGTCGGGGATACCCGACTTGTCGCCACCGAGATAAGCCGCCATCAGCTTCATGCCGCGATAGGCCCATTCGAAGGGCTGCTGCACGACAGTTGCGGCAACAGTTCCTTCCTTGACGCCACCCAGCGTGATCGGATCATCGTCGAAACCGACGACCGTGATCTGGCCAAGCTTGCCGGCATCGCGCAGCGCTTCGTAGATTCGCGGCGTATTGTACGAGTAGAACCCGACCATGCAGGTCACGTCCGGGCTGGCGACAAGCGCATCCTCAACGTTCTTCTTGGCACGCGTTTGGTCGATATCATCACCGCGCACATCGACGAGTTCGATCTTGGTACCGGCAAGGCCATCCTTCATGCCCTGAATGCGCTCCTTGGCGTTGTCCGCCCCGAGCAGGCCGACGAATCCGATGCACTTGCCGCCATTCGGCATAGCTTTCTTGGCAATTTCGGCTGCCTGCTTGCCCGCATCCACGTTCGACGACCCGATATAGGCGACGCGGTTGGTCTGCGGCGCATCGCTGTCCGTGGTGAAGAGCGCGGTCTGCGAGGCAATCTTGTTCAGCCCGTCAGTCGACGTTTTGGGATCGACCGCTGAAACCATGATGCCCTTGACGCCGGCGGTAACAAGATCGTCCATCAACCGCTGCTGGATGGCAACGGAGGATTGCTCCGGATATTTAAGCTCAAGCGAGTAGTCCGGCAATTCGGCCTGAGCCTTCTTGACACCGGCTTCTGCGGCCTTCCAGAAGTCGGAGGCGCCGTTGACGACAAAGGCCAGGGTGGGCTTATCCGCGGCGTTGGCGATGGGCACTCCGGCTGCCCCAAGAACAAGAGCAGCGGTTAAGCCAGCAGCTAATGCAAGTCTCATAACTAACCTCCCATTAAAGTCCGTATTGCGCCCGGACCGTTGGCAATCCGACCATCGCGCCGCTCCTTCCTCCAAGGCCGACGACACAACGGGGAGCCGATGAAATCGGCTTTCCGACCGTGACTTTAATTGGGTAATTGTTATTAGTAAACTCTATTATCATATAGTATTATCAATCTTTCACGTGCGTCGTACGAGGCCGCTGCGGGGTGGCAGGGCGGCGGAACGGGACCATGAGAGGTTGAGCGAAGATTGGGTCCATCTGATTCTCGCGACCAGCCATCGAGGACCCGCAAAGCCAGAAATCGCGCGGCTTGGGACGAGTGAGGGCTCGCTACCTCGTCCGCTTCACGACGCAGACGGGGCTTGCGCCAGGATACTGGGGATCCTGCTCGACGCAGGCGGCATCGTAGCGGAAAGTCCCGTAATAGACGCGCGCGCAGCCGGAAAGCAGCGGAGCGAATGTTACAATCACCAGGAATATGGCCCTGAAATAATTCCTGCCGTGGTGGTTCATTTTCCTCGATCTCGTTCCTATATGAGCGTTTGAAAGTGACACAGTGGCGTAACAATCCACTGATATTCTTCACTAATTGACCGAACCGACAATCGGCAGCCGTAGCAGTCTAGCAAAATCTGGTGCCAGAATAAGGCAAGTACCCGTTAAGGTTGTGTTCACGTTTTCCGTGAGCCTGCACAAAAGGCTTGATCGAGCGGGATTGACGTATAAGTTCGGCCTTCCGATTTGTTAACCAAACCTTTCACGTTAGGAGCAAAGCGATGAACAACAGCGACTATACGTTGCCAGAAACAATTTCCACGGCGCTAGCCAAAGGTACCAATATTGTCACGGCATTTCGCGAACAATTCGGATATTCCGTCGAGGATTTGGCCGTAGCATGCGGTCTGACTTCCCTCGAAATTGAAACGATCGAAAGCGGTCAAAACAACGACCCAGCCAAACTGGAGCGTATTGCCCACGCATTGGGGCTTCCCAACAATGCAATGATCATTGAAGAATCGAAGCGCCTAAGCGCCTGAAATCTTTAAATTAATAAATCGGACTCAAAAAGCTGCCAGGGTGATATCCCAACTCTGGCAGCTTTTTGTTTGGCTATATTCCAAGCAAATTACGGGTCAGCGGATGGTCGGGCTCCGTCAGCCCCTCAATGATATTCGCGTGATGCTTGCCGGGCTCTTCGACGGCGTCCACCCGGCAGTCGAAACCCGACCAGACGTTGGCCAGCAACGCGTTCTGCCGCACGAATTCCGGGCGCTCCAGCGCGCCGACCCATGCGGTTACGTCAATCCCCTCCTGCGGTTCAAGGAGGGCAGGACTCTCGAGCCGTGCTTCGACCGCATCAAGATGCAGAGTTTCGTTCATCTCCGTTTTCATCAACGGCCGCAGGTCAACGAGGGGCGATATCGGGACCGTCTTGCGGATGCGTTGGCGAACGGCCTGCGGCAGGGGCGAAGTTGCAGTCATCATCCTAGCGACAAGATGACCTCCCGCCGAATGACCGGTCAGGTGGATCGGCCCCGCGACCTCGTTTGCAGCGTGCGCAATGGCAAGGCCGACCTGGACCGTAATGTCGCTGACGCGCACCTCCGGACAGAGCACATAGGAGGGAATGGCGACGGCAAACCCGTTCAACACGGCACCCCTTGCCAAATGCGACCACGCGGACTTGTCGAAATCCTCCATCCAGTAGCCGCCGTGAATGAAGACCGCGAGGCCGCGCAAGTCGCCTGATGGCATGAACAGATCAAGCCGATTGCGATCGTGTTCGCCGTAGCTGACGTCGAGTTTCAACAGACCCTTTCGGTCCATTTCCTCGCGAAAGCTCGTGGCCTGCTCCAGCCACTTTGCCGGGTATCCGAAGCCGTCGGGTATATAGGCAAAATTCGAATAGGCGTCGTCCCAGTCGATTGGTTCTTGCGTGACCATCCTGTTTCCTCCCGGCGCTTTAACGCTATTCCCTGACCTTCTCGCGAACGGCAAACCCGCCGCCGGACTTGCGCAGGTTCGGCAGGGCCAGCATCAACAGGACAAAGGCGCCCGTCGCAAATTTCAGATCCGCGGGAGCGAGGCCGAGCGTAAGGCAGAATGAAATGAGCTGATAGTAGACCACCGAGCCGACGACCGGCGCGAGGACCTGGCGCAGGATAGTCTGACGTCCGGTGATAGCCTCGCCGATGATCAGGGCGGCAAGGCCATTGATCAGGATGCCGAAGCCCATGTTCACGTCGGCAAAACCTTGCGTCTGCACCATGATGCTCCCGCCGGTTGCCGAGAGCGCACTCGCGGCGCCGACGCCGATGATCGTCGCGGTGCCGACATTGATACCCTGCGCTTCGGCCATGTCCGGGCTCGCCCCCACCGCGCGCATCGATGTTCCTTTCTCCGACATGAAGAAATAGAGCATTGCCGCAACGACGAGCAGGATCAGAATGCCGACGATCAGGATCTTGACCCAGGGCAGATTGGCCGAGGCGCCGGCAAGCAGCGTGAACACGGTGTCGTAGGTAAAGAGCGGTATATTGGTGCGGCCCATGATGCGCAGGTTGATGCTGTAAAGCATCGTCATCACCAGGATACCCGCGAGCAGCGTATTGATCTTGAAGCGCAGGTGAATAAACGCCGTGCTGCATCCGGCGATGAAACCGCAGATGAGGGCAACGAAGCAGGCCAGGAACGGGTTGACGCCCCCTGCGATCAGCGTGCCGCAGACGCAGCCGCCGAGCGGAAAAGCACCTTCGGACGTCAAATCCGGAAAGTTTAATATTCGGAAGGGCAGCATGACGCCGAGAACGACGAAGGCAACGATGAGGCTCTGGGCAATCGTGACCGGGATCAGTCCGTAGAAGCTGGTGAAAACGTCCATGGCTCAATTTCCCTGCAGCGCGATAGCGTCGGATTTGGTGTGGAACCGGTCGATGAGGTCAGAGACCGTGATGCCGCGCTTCTCTTCGGGGCCGATTTCTACCAGCACCTTGCCGGCGTCCATCATGACGATCCTGTTGCCGTAGTTGATCGCGTGTTCCATGTTGTGGGTGACCATCAGCGTCGTGAGCTTGAGCTCTTCCACCGCGCGCACTGTCGTGTCCATCACGAGCTTTGCCGTGCGCGGATCGAGCGCTGCCGTATGCTCGTCGAGAAGCAGCAGTTTTGGCTGGGTAGAGACCGCCATGACCAGCGAGAGCGACTGGCGTTGACCTCCGGACAGGAGCCCAACGGGCATGTCCAGACGCTTTTCGAGCCCAAGGTTGAGTTCGGCGAGTTGCTCGCTGTATCTGGCGCGCCGCACTGACGTTAGTCCGAAGGAAAAGCCCCGCCGTTTGCCGCGCAGTTCGGCCAGGAGCATGTTCTCGCCAATGGTCATCGTTGGCGCGGTACCGATCATCGGATCCTGGAAGACGCGGGCAATGAACTGGGCCCTGCGATGCGCGTTGAGGCGCGTGACGTCCTGCCCGTCAATGGAGATGCGTCCGGAGTCGAGCGGCAACTTGCCGGAGACAGCGTTGAGGAAGCTCGACTTGCCGGCGCCATTGCTGCCGATGACGATGCAAAAGTCCGCCGGTGCAAGGTTGACATTGAGT
This sequence comes from Phyllobacterium sp. 01N428, assembly GCF_056399405.1. Lineage (NCBI taxonomy): Bacteria > Pseudomonadati > Pseudomonadota > Alphaproteobacteria > Hyphomicrobiales > Phyllobacteriaceae > Phyllobacterium > Phyllobacterium sp. 01N428. The sequence continues at coordinate 5,879 of NZ_JBFTRH010000010.1, read as the reverse complement.
CCGTCGAGCGCCCGGCGCTCGTCCTGCGTACCGCGATAGAAAATCTTTGTGCCGCCCGTTACGGAAAGCATGTTCTTTGTCATTGATGAGCCCTCGAACTCCGAGCCGTATGCCCCACGCAATAGTTCCTGCGTCATGGTTGGCGCAGGAACTATAGGTTTGCAGGCGAAAGGAGAAGGCTTATTTGACGAAGCACTCGCAATCTTTGAGGCTGTCCGGCACTTTTTGTCCGGTTTTGGCAAGCACGGCCTCATTGATCAAAGCAGTATGGTCTTCATAAGTCGGCTTGATCGGAGCAAGACTTGCTGGCGACTTGCCGGCAATGATCTCCGCTGCAAGCTTTGCCGCATTCTGCCCGACCTTGGTGTACGAGACCTCGAATGCTGCAGCAACGAGACCGTCGCGTACCGCCTGTGCCGATGCGTTGACGATCGGAATGTTGACCGAGAGGGCGGCTGCGGCAACGGCGGGCACTGCCGGCTGCACCAGGTTCGAGCCCGGAACATAGATGACGTCCGCCTTGCCGGCGAGCGAGCTGACGCGGATCGGAATATCGTTGGTGTTGTCGAGGCCGACTTCGACGAGTTCCATGCCCTCGGCCTTAGCGGCTTCCTTGATCAGCTTGAGCACGGCAACGTCGTTGTCTTCGCCCGGATTGTAGAGATAGGCGAGGCGCTTGGCATCCGGCAGCAGCTTGCGGATGAACTTGACCACTGAGCTGACGTCCTGCAAATCCGACGCGCCAGTCATGCCGGTGTCGCCAGCTTCCCAGGACGGCGTCAGCTTTGCTGCGACCGGATCGGTCACCGCTGCGAAGACGACTGGCGTGCCGGAATTGCCGACGATCTGGCGCGCGCCCTGTGCGACCGGAGTGGTGACGGCGAGGATGAGCTTCGGGCTTCCCGAAACGAGCTTCGTGACCATTTGCGGGATGAGGGTCGCATCGAAATTGACCTGCAACTCATCATAGACAGCATCGGCAACGCCGAGTTTCGCCAATTCCGCCTTGAACGAGGTCACGGTTTCATCGAGCTGCGGATGCTTGCCGAACTGGGCAATACCGATTTTCGTTTCGGCTGAAGCCACGCCCATGTGCAGGCTAAGGCCGAGTGCTGCCGCGAGCGCAGTGCGCATCGCATATTTTGCGCCAATCATCGAATGTCTCCCTTTTTTGTGTGTTCCAACCCCTGAGGCTTGAAAATAGTATAACAAGCGTGAAATGATATACAATACAAAATGGGGCAAACCCACAGAGGGAACGATGGCCGAGAGCGTCAAATCGGACAGCCTTTACGCGGCGCTGCGATCGCGCATTCTCAATGGAAGATTGCGTCCGGGCCAGTCGTTGCGGCTACGTGCGCTTGCCGAGGAATTGGGCGGCAGCGCAACACCTGTTCGAGAAGCGCTCAATCGCCTGCACGCCGAAAACTTCGTGACGACCGAGGCCAACAAAGGCTTCCGTGTTGCAACCGTTACGCTGGCGGAACTTGAAGATCTGGAATCGGCCCGCGCTGCGATCGAAACCCAGCTGCTGCTGCGATCGATCGACAAGGGCGATCGCGACTGGGAAGCGCGCCTCGTCAGCGCCCATTACCGGCTGTCGAAATGCGAGGTTCCCAACTCATTTTCCCAATCGGAAGCAATCGATCTTTGGGATGCCGCACATACGGAGTTCCACTTCGCCCTAATCGACGGCGCCGAATCGCTCTGGCTGATGAATTTCGCGCGACAGGTCAATGCCCAGCTGCAGCGCTACCGCCGACACATCATCTTGCGCATCGACCACCTCAATCGCTCCGCAGCACAGAATGGCAACGGCTCGCTGGGCGTCCTCTCACGCGAAGCGCTTGGCATCGATGCGCACACGGCGCTCATGCAAGCGGCGCTCGATCGCGACAGATCGAAGGCCGAGGCCTTGATGCTCGACCATGTGCGTCTCGCCAAGGACGCCTTTTTGAAACTTGCCAAGGCCAGCGGCATTTCCGGCATTGATGCAGCCGCCTGACGAACAGGGACACCATGGATAATACCACTCAAAGAATTGACGCCGCCGCGGCAGATCGTTCCGATCCGCTTCGTGGTTTTCGCGGACGCTTCCATTTGCCGGAAGGGGTCATCTACCTTGACGGCAATTCGCTCGGCGCTTTGCCTAAATCCGTGCGCCAGCGTGTGTTGAACACGATCGACAAGGAGTGGGGCGTCGATCTCATCCGCAGCTGGAACACCGCGGACTGGGTGCACCTGCCACAACGTGTCGGCGCCCGCATAGCCCGCATCATCGGTGCGGAGCAGGGAGCCGTCGTCGCCGCCGACAGCACATCGATCAATCTGTTCAAGGTGCTTTCAGCCGCCCTCGACTTGAACCCCGGCCGCAGCAAGATCGTCTCCGAGCGCGAAAACTTCCCCACAGACCTCTATATCGCGGAGGGCGTCGCCAGGCAGATCGGCAAGGGTCACCGGCTGGTTCTGTCGGACTCGCCCGAGGGTGTCCCAGGATTGCTCGATGAAGACGTCGCGGTGCTCATGCTGACGCATGTCAATTATCGCACCGGCTATCGCTACGACATGGCGGCACTGACGCGCGCCGCCCATGACAAGGGCATTCTCGTCATCTGGGATCTGGCACATTCGGCAGGCGCAATGCCGGTCGATCTTAGCGGAGCCGGTGCGGATTTTGCCATTGGCTGCGGCTACAAATACCTTAACGGCGGTCCGGGCGCTCCTGCCTTCCTCTATGTCAATCCACGGCATCACGGCGGCTTCCGCCAGCCGCTTTCCGGTTGGTTTGGTCACCGCGCGCCGTTCGATTTCGACTCTGCCTATACACCTTCCAACAAGATCGAGCAGTATCTGTGCGGCACGCCCCCGGTTCTTGCAATGGTCGCCATGGACGAAGCGATGGCCATCTGGGATGACGTCGACATGGCGGCGCTCCGCGCCAAGTCGATAGCGCTTTGCGACCTGTTTATCCAGGAGATCGACAGCTTCGCCGAGCGTCTTGGTTTGCGGCTGGTTACGCCGCGAGAACCGGAATTGCGCGGCAGCCAGGTCTCCTATTCTTGCGAAAACGGTTATGCGATCATGCAGGCGCTGATTGCGCGCGGCGTGATCGGCGATTTCCGTGCGCCCGATATTATTCGCTTCGGATTCACGCCGCTTTATCTGAGTTTCGCCGAGGTCGAAAAAGCGGCGGCAATCCTCAAGGAGATTCTCGAAACGCGCGCCTGGGATGCGCCGGAATTCCACGTCCGGGGCGCCGTGACATGACCCGTACGCCTTACGATCCGGAACAGGAAGGCGCGCAGATGATGTTCGATGGGCGAATGTCCTATGGCGACTATCTGCGCCTCGACAGGATTTTATCGGCGCAAACACCACTGTCCGACGCCCATGACGAAATGCTGTTCATCGTACAGCACCAGGCATCGGAGATCTGGATGCGCCTCGTCATTCACGAACTGACATCGGTTTGCCAGCACATTGCCAGGGATGATCTCGCACCGTCCTTCAAGATGCTTGCGCGGGTTTCGCGCATTCTCGATCAGCTCAATTCGGCATGGGACGTCCTGCGCACCATGACTCCGAGCGAATATACGACGTTCCGTGAAGCCCTCGGCATGTCGTCTGGTTTCCAGTCGTTCCAATACCGTGCGATCGAGTTCCTTGCCGGCAACAAGAACGCGGCGATGATGCGTCCGCACGAGCACAAGCCGGACATTCATGCCTGGCTCAAGGACATCCTGCACAAGCCCAGCATATATGACGAATCCCTGCGGCTCCTCGCGCGCAAGGGCTTTGCCATCGATCGAGCAGTACTGGAGCGCGACTGGTCGCGGCCCTACCAGCCCAATGAGAGCGTCCGCAATGCCTGGCTCCAGATCTATCGCGATCCCGAAGCTCATTGGTCTCTCTACGAGCTTGCCGAAAAGCTTGTCGATTTCGAGGATTACTTCAGGCGCTGGCGCTTCAACCATGTGACGACGGTCGAGCGCATCATCGGGTTCAAGACCGGCACGGGCGGCACATCCGGCGTCAACTATCTGCGCAAGATGCTCGAAGTAGTGCTGTTCCCCGAACTCTGGAACGTGCGGACCGAACTCTAGACTATTGTCGAGATAGAATTGCTGTCTAGGCTGCCCGCTTGTCGATCATCACGCAGTCCATCGCCGATTTTGCATGGACCTGGTTGCTGTGCGCAAAACCATGCTTGGCAATTGCTGCAAGATCGTCATCGGGGCGGATCGGCCGCGACCACCAGTTTTCATTGAGTTTCCAGCCTTGGGCAGCAGCGCTTTCAATATCGGCGCTGTCCGGACGCAGAACACAGGATTCGTGCACGATGCGCGCATCCGGCGACCGTCTCATCATCATTTGCCGGCCACGCTTGAGCGCGCTCGCTTCATCGTCGGCTATAACAAGCTGATGATATAGATGACGCGTCTGTTTATACTTCGTCAGATAAGCGAACTTGACTTGATATGCTGGCAAAACCTGCTCCTGCATCAAAGACTCAACCGCGTTAACCAATTCTTAATATTGTTTGCGATGCAGTCTTTTTCAAGGATATCGGGGTTTTGCACAGATTAATTTATCGATGGCGCACTCAAGCAACGTATTGATTAGTCTTGGTCTTCTGCAGTCGTTCCGATAGCGAAATGAATGAGGATCGACTCTACATCTATCCCCTCTACTACTCACGCGCCGTAGACGAGCTTGTCCTGGCGGGCCCGCAGTTCGACGATCTTCGAGCCTGGCACCGGCGTGGCATTGGCGCTGGTGATGAGTTCGCCCTTGCGGATCGGCGCCGTGACGGTGCCGCCCTGCAGAAGCCCGCACGGGATCGCCCCGGCCTCGCGCGCTTCCGCCGCGGTCATGATCCAGGCGCGGTAGCAATATTCGCCAATGGCATCGAGCTTCTCGCCCGGCTGCATGTCCTTCTTGGCGACGGCGCAGACCTCGGCCACGGGCTTGGCCAGCGGCACCATGTCGGGCTTGCCGTAAAGGACGACGCGGGCGCAGGTCAGCGGCACTTCGAGCGAGGTCAGGTGATAGGGCCGGTGGAAGGTGAAGTACGGGCCCTTGCCCATCTTCAGATCTTCCATGCGCTCGGAAATGCGCGGATGCGACATGTCGGCGACGACGAAGACGCCGGGGGCAACCCCCTTGCCGATCGAATAGTCGACGACGCCGACCCGTGAGAGCACGCCGCCGTCCTTCTCCGGGATCAGGGTCTTCGACAGCTGGTCGAGCGTTGCCGCCGGACCGTGCATGCCGGGCTTGTCGGGCACGAGCCCGGTGGCATTGGCAATCGCCGCCATCTCCACCATGGTCTTCGAGCCGTCGACGAATTCGACCAGCATGCGCACGTTCATGTGCCGGCGTTCGGCCTCCTCGGCATAGTCGTCGGGAATGGCGTCGATGTTGAGCGGGTTGTTCTTGCCCTTGCCGGCGGCGACGATCGGATGGCCCATGGCCGAGACGAATTCGATAAGTTCCATGCACGACGACGGCTCGTCGCCGGCGCCAAGCGAATAGGTGACGCCGAGCCGGTCGGCCTCGCTCTTCAGATAGGCGCCGATGGTCACGTCCGCCTCGACATTCATCATCACGAGGTGCTTGCCGTGCTCCATTGCCCGCAGGCCGATCTCGGCCCCGACCGCCGGGACCCCGGTCGCATCGATGACGACGTCGATGAGGTCGTTTTCAAGGATGAGATTGGCATCGTCGGTAACGGCGACCTTGCCGGCCTCCATCGCCGCCGTCAGCGCCGCGGCATTGGCGACCTCGCGGCCATGGCCGCTCTCCTGGTAGGCGATGTCGACGGCTTTGAGCGCATTCGGCAGCTTCAGTTCCGAGATCGCGCCGATCTCGATGCCCGG
>NZ_JBFTRH010000009.1:0-219985 GCF_056399405.1 Phyllobacterium sp. 01N428 | reverse complement strand
CTGCAAACCTTAGGGCGCATTCAGCAACCGCCAGCGGCGCCCCGCCCTCGTTGTGCCGGTATATAGACCCCACCCAACAAAACTGTCAACACGCCTTTTTCAATTTCTCAAAACTTTTTCCAACCACCACCCAACCCTGTGGATAAGCGCAATTTCATGCCTGGCGCAAACGCATTCTTAACCAAACGTCCGGCCGCTTCAGCGCATCGAACCAAAGCCCGTCAGGAAAGAGGTGAGATTGTCGGAAAGCGCATCGCAGAGGTAACCGCCCTCCTGAACGATGACGGAAGGCAGGCGTAACGCCGCGATGCGTTCGGCAATTCTTGCGAATCCCGCGGTGGATACCGCAAGCCCGCCGAAGGGATCGCCCTCGAAGGCATCAAGGCCAAGCGCGACGACGAGCGCCTGCGGTGCAAAGGCCTCGATGCGCCGGCATGCGGAGTCGAGAGCTTCCAGAAATATATCGTCGCCGGATTTGCGTGCCAGCGGCAGGTTGTAATTGTAGCCGAGCCCTGCCCCCTCGCCGCGCTCGTCGGCATAGCCCCAGAAGAATGGATAGAAGCGCACCGGATCGGCATGGATCGACACGGTAAGGACGTCGGCTCGGGCATAGAAAATCCCTTGCGTACCGTTGCCATGATGCAGATCCACGTCAAGAATGGCCACGCGATCAGCATGCTTGCGCAGCGCTTGCGTGGCGACGGCGGAATTGTTGATGAAGCAGAACCCGCCGGCAACGTCGGCGAAGGCGTGATGACCGGGGGGGCGGCAGAGGGCATAGGCGGCTGGTTCACCCGACATCACCGTTGCGGCTGCCTCCACCGCGCTCCAGGCGCTCCAGCAGGCACTTTCGAAGGTTTCCGCGGAAATCGGGCAGGACGTGTCGGCCATATGGTAGCCGGCCTGGCCGACCGCCGAGGCCGGATAGCTGCCGGAGCGATCGATGGGGTGAATATTCGGAATGACTTCCTGCGAGGCACCCGGGATCATCTGCCAGCGCCGATAGATGTTTTGCAGGAACTCGAGATATTCCGGCGAATGCACCGCTGCGATCGGGGCGAGACCATGATCGGACGGGTGGTGAATACTGCAACCTGCGGCCCGCGCGCCGGCAAGCAGGCGATCGATACGTTCGGGTTTTTCCGGATTGGGCTGCGGCGCGCCGCTCGAAAGGAAACCCTTCGGGTCGTGACGCCGCTGCTCTTCCGCGTAGAACGTTTTCATCGCCTCTCCTCGTCGATTTCATGTTCCGCCAGTGCGATGAAGGCATCGCCATAAATGGCGTGGATATGTTCGGCTTGCGACCACTCTATGCCAAGGCGGCCATAGAAATTCTGGGCGCCGAGATTGGCTGTATCCACGGAAAGCCGCAAGTAAGCGGCACCGTTTTCGCGGGCGCGGGCGGCAGCCGACTTAAGCAGGCGCTCCCCGACCCTGCTGCCGCGAAAGGCCGGCTCGACGTAAATGTCCTGAACATAGATGCCGGGCCTGCCGCGCCAGGTTGAGAAACTTCGAAAGTACAGGCACATGCCGGCAAAAGCGCCGCCAATCTCGGCGATAAGCGTTTCGAAAGCAGGCTTGTCGCCGAAACCGTAGCGCGCAAGATCCTCCGGCGAACTCGTCACCCGCGCTTCAGACCCCATGCCCCGTGCCATCGCAACAATCGCATCATGCAAGAGCTGCACGTCGCTCGCCTCGGCGAGGCGAATGGACACCGGCGCCATCAGAAGGCCACCCGGTCGCCGCCCTTCAAGGCGAGCATGCTGCGGGCCTCGGCCGGCGTTGCTACATCGAGCGACAGGGCATCGAGAACCGTCCGGATGCGCCGCACCTGATCCGCATTGGACCGAGCAAGTTCGCCGCGCCCGAGCATGAGGCTGTCCTCGAGGCCTACCCGCACATTGCCACCCATCGCGGCAGCCATCGAAATCATCGGCATCTGGTGACGACCCGCTGCCAGCACCGAGAAATCGTAGCTGTCGCCGAAGAGCTTGTCGGCAATACGCTTCATGTGGGTAAGATTTTCAGGATCAGCCCCGATACCGCCGAGGACCCCGAATACGAACTGGATGAAAAGCGGTCCCGCGACAAGCCCGCGATCACGGAAATGGGCAAGCGTATAGAGATGGCCGACATCGTAGCATTCGAACTCGAAGCGCGTGCCACAGCCCTCGCCGAGCCGCTTCAAAATATCCTCCATGTCGGCGAACGTGTTCTTGAAAATGGTGCTGCGCGTCGCTTCGAGGAGCTGCGGCTCCCAGTCGTGCTGCCAGGCGGTGTAGCGGTCAAGAGCAGGAAAAAGCCCGAAATTCATCGAGCCCATATTGAGCGAACACATTTCCGGTTCGGCCTGGAGCGCCGCGGCGAGGCGGTCGTCGAGCGTCATAACCGAGCTGCCGCCGGTCGAGATATTGATGACCGCATCGCAGGCCTGCTTGATGCGCGGCAGGAATTGCATGAACACGCCCGGATCGGCCGAGGGCCGGCCGCTTTGCGGATCGCGCGCATGCAGATGCAGGATCGAAGCGCCCGCCTCCGCCGCATCGATGGCCTGCGTCGCGATCTCGTCCGGCGTGACGGGAAGATACGGGCTCATGGTCGGCGTATGAACCGAACCGGTGACCGCGCATGTGATGATGACTTTTTTCCTCGCCATATCGCCCTCAACCGTTAGCGGGAAGATCGAGTTCACTTGCGAGCTGGCGCAGCGTGTCGTCGAGAATATTTGCGATTTCCGCGATCTCGTCGCGGGTAGTGATCATCGGCGGACATACCAGGAAATGATCGCCCTCGACTCCGCCGCGCGTACGCCGCGAATAGATGATGAGGCCTTTATCATATGCGATGTCGACGACGCGCTGGAAGGCATTCTTCTCCTTCGGCAATGGCCGCATCGTCGATTTGTCGGAGACGAATTCCGCTGCGAGAAGCAAGCCCTTGCCGCGCACATCGCCGATGAACGGATAGCGGGCGGCCAGCGCAACGAGCTCGGCCTTGAGAAGTTCGCCCATGGCCGCGGCATTGCCGACGAGATCATGCCGCTCAATTTCATCAAGAACCGCGCCGCCGGCAGCGCAGGCCAGCGGATTTCCGGCATAGGTATAGCCATGCTGGAAGCCGCCATTGTCAAGCACCGGCTGGACCATGCGCGAGGGTGCTACCATGGCGCCGAGCGGGCTATATCCGGAGCCGAAACCCTTCGACAGGGCGATGAGGTCCGGCCGGCAATTCCAGTGGTCGCCGCCGAGGAACTTGCCGGTGCGGCCGACGCCGCTCATGACTTCGTCATGGATCAAGAGCACGCCGTAGCGGTCGCAAATCTCGCGAATCCGGCTGTAATAGCTGTCCGGTGCGACGAGCGCGCCGGTTGATGCGCCGCCGATCGGCTCCATGATGAAGGCGAGGACTTCTTCCGGCCCTTCTGCGAGGATCGCTTCTTCGAGCTTGTCGGCGTAGCGCAGGCCGCGTTCCTCCATCGAGAAGTTATCGCGGTCGAGATAGGTTGTGGGCGCCGGAATGCTGGGCATTTCCTTCATCATCAGCCGGAATGGATCGGTCAGCGCCGCATAGCCCGTAACCGCAAGCGCACCGAGCGTGCCGCCGTGATAGGAGGGGAAACGCGATATGACCTTCCAGCGCCGGCTTTGGCCAATCGCCAGCGCGTATTGCCGGGCGAACTTCAGGCAGGATTCCACTGCCTCCGAACCACCGGAGACGAAGAAAACCTTGTCCATGCCAGCCGGCATATAGGCCGAGATGCGGCGCGCGAGATCTTCGGCGGGCTCGTTCTCGAAATGCAGCCGATATGCGAACGTGACCTTGTCGAGCTGCTTCTTCATCGTCTCGATGACATGGCGATTGCCGTGGCCGATATTCACCACCATGGCGCCGCTCGAACCGTCGATGTAGCGGTTGCCTGCTTGATCCCACAGGTAAATACCCTCGGCCCGGTCGACGAGCGGACGCCGCAGGCGGCTTTGGTAGAAGAGGTGCGAGGCGGCGCGCGGTGCAGGCGTGATCTTCGGCATTGGCTGGCTGGACATCTTTATTCCGTTGTTATCGTTGAAGGTAGCGGTCGAGGACGTTGGCAGTGACACGTTCGACCATTGGATCGCGGCGCAAGAGCCCGGAAACCCACTCGCAGGTTCCGGCGTGGAAGACCTCGCCCTTGCCGCGCGGAAAGTTTACGATCATGCCAGCGCCGCGCTTGTAGCGCTCGACGGCCGCATCGCCATGATTGCCGGCAAGAACATCGGCGACGAAGAGCGCATCCTCGTCGCCGAGGAACTGGGCGTCCGCAGGGATATCTGCGCTTTCCTCCTTGAGCGAGGAGAGACCAAGGCCAAGAATCTGCAATCCTTCCGGCGGGTTGCCTTCGCCGGTCGGCTCCGGCAGCCCGTGACGGATCACGTAGTCGAGGCCATCAACCTCGTAGCCGAAAATGTGGCTATCTGCACCGAGGACGTCGCCATAGTAGATGCCCGTCCCCGCGAAAGCCCAATGCTCCGGCCGGTAAATCGGAAATCCGCGCGCGCCGCGCGGTGCGCAGCCGCCCCAGCCGGCATAAAGTCCATACGTGGCATTAAGGCCGAAGGTCTCGGCGCCAGGGCGGCCGATTTCCTTCGCCTCCCATGAATTGGTGACGCGGCGAATATCGCCCGCGTGATAGAAGGGGTCTTCGGCGCGGGCGCGATATTTATAGCAGACCTGACGCTTGCCGGCGTTCTCGAGGCGGGTCTGCCACATGAAATTGCCGGCAAAGCGGGCGACGCGGCCGCCGCAATCGACATAGTCGTCAACCGCATCGCGCATCTCCCAGGTCCAGTACTCGTCATGGCCGACGAAGACGACGCAGTCATAGAAACCGATCAGATCGGGGGAAAAATGCAATTCGTGCTGGGTGACAAGATCGACACCATAGCCTGCACTCTCCGCCCAGCGAAAAAAGTGGCCGTCGTAACTGGCCCAGCCCGCAGAGGCATATTTCTTGGAATAACCGTTGGCATAGGCCCACTCCATGTGCGGATAGCGGGGCACCGTCGCAGGCGGAAGCGTGATTTCGAGCGGCACCCGCGGGGCTGTCGCGGGCAGGCGCACGAAACCGCGACCGAACGGTCTTTCCATGCTCACAATCGGCGCAAACTGATTGCGTTCCGGGCCGGTTATGCCCTGATAGTGGTTGGAGCCTCCCCAGCTGTTATAGGCAGCCCATGTTCCGCTGGCTGCGACCTGGAGAATGCGGCCGGCCTTTCTCCCTGGCGCCGGCTGCACGATAAACAGATGGTCGCAGGCGATGGGCGCGCCCTTGCGGCCCTCCGCGGTCAATCGCACCCGGTAGGCACCGGACGGCCACTCCGTTCCTATATTGAAATCAAATGCCGCCTCCCAGCCGCACCCTTCGACCGAGCATTGATCCGGGGTTTCCTGCCAGTAAGCACGGATATTCTCGGCTTCGAAGACGACCTCGACAGAGGCACCATCGCGGAAGATTTCTATAGCGAAGGTCGGCGCCGTCGAGCTGACGAAAAGCGTCACCCGTGCGCCCGGCTCATAGGACCATGCGTCGGTGTAGCACCAGATTTCGCCGCGATCGCCATCCATTCCCGGATATTCGTAATAGTGGCCGAGCACGGCTTCACGCCGTTCGGATTCGGTCAGTCCAAAGTCGGGAAAATCAGATTTTGCGTGCACGATGGCCACCTCCCTGGCCAGGATCGTTCACATTCATGCATCCCCCGTGACGAATAGTCAAAATGCGGCGGGGCATGCCGGAGCTATCAACGACCGGCCGCACCCTTGCACGGCCGGTCGACTATTGTTTTCAGAAAAGCGACTATGCCTTGTTCTTGTTGTAGACGTCGAAGACGACGGCGGCGAGGAGAACCAGTCCCTTGATCACCTGCTGCCAATCGATATTGACGCCCATGATCGACATGCCGTTGTTCATGACGCCCATGATGAAGGCGCCGATCACCGCCCCCATGACCTGGCCAACACCACCCATCGCCGAAGCACCGCCGATAAATACGGCCGCGATAACGTCGAGTTCGAAGCCGAGGCCCGCCTTCGGCGTTGCGGTGTTCAAGCGCGCCGCGAAAATCAGTCCGGCGAGAGCCGCAAGCACACCCATGTTGACGAAGGTGAAGAACGTCAGCCGCTCGGTCTTGATGCCCGAAAGCTTCGCCGCCTTTTCGTTGCCGCCCATGGCATAGATACGCCGCCCGATGGTCGTGCGCTTGGTCACGAACACGAAGAGCGCGATCAATAGCGACATGACGATGAGGACGTTGGGGAGCCCCTTATAGGACGAGAGCAGATAGGTCAAATAAAGGATGATGCCGGCAATGATCAGGTTCTTGGCAACGAAGAGCGCAAAGGGCTCACCCTGGTAGCCATGCTTCTCACGCTTGGCGCGTCCGCGAATGCTGAAATAGATCATGAGCGCGACGAGGACGATGCCGATGAGCATCGAGGTTATGTTAAAGGTCGTTCCGCCAAAAACATCGGGAATGAAACCCGAGCTCAAAAGCTGGAATTGCTGCGGGAATGGGCCTACCGACTGGCCGCCGAGCAGCCAGAGTGCGAGGCCCTTGAAGACAAGCATGCCGGCGAGCGTCACGATGAATGACGGGATCTTGTGATAGGCGACCCAATAGCCCTGCGCCGCGCCGATGGCGCCGCCCATGATCAGGCAAAGGATGGTCGCGGGAATATAGTGGATGTGCCACTGCACCATCATCACGGCGGCAAGCCCGCCGACAAATCCCGAGACCGAGCCAACCGAAAGGTCGATGTGCCCTGCCACGATGACGAGCAGCATGCCCAGCGCCATGATGATGATATAGCTGTTCTGCAGCACCAGATTCGTCAGGTTTACCGGTCGGAAAAGCGTTCCGTTCGTCGTGAACTGGAAGAAGATCATGATGAGGATCAGGGCGAGCACCAGACCGTATTCGCGGAAATTGCCTTTCACGGCCGATCCGTCGGTCTTGAAATCCTTCTTTCCCTGCGTTGCTGCTGTTTCGATAGTCATGATGCTTTCCCTTCAGCACGGATAATGGCGCGCATGATCTTTTCCTGGGTGGCTTCGCTTGCCGGCATTTCGCCGACGAGCCTGCCCTGGTTCATCACATAGATCCGGTCGCAGACGCCAAGCAGCTCCGGCATTTCCGACGAGATCATCAGGACGCTTTTGCCTTCGCTTACCAATTGGTTGATGATTGAATATATCTCATATTTTGCGCCGACATCGATACCGCGCGTCGGCTCGTCCAGGATCAAAAGTTCGGGATTGGCGAAGAGCCATTTCGACAGAACCACCTTCTGCTGATTGCCGCCGGAAAGGTTGCCCGTCTTCTGATAAATGCTCGACGAGCGGATGTTGGTTTTGCGGCGATATTCATTCGCCACTTTCAGCTCGGCCATGTCGTCAATGACACCATTCTTCGATACGCCGTCGAGATGGGCGATCGTCGTGTTGTGCTTGATATGGTCAATCAGGTTGAGCCCGTAGGTCTTGCGATCTTCCGTGACATAGGCAATGCCGTTGTCGACCGCCTTGCCGATCGTCGAGACATCGACCTTCTTGCCCTTGATGAAAACCTCGCCGCTGATCTTCTGGCCGTAGGCCTTGCCGAAGACGCTCATGGCGAACTCCGTGCGGCCTGCGCCCATCAACCCGGCAATGCCGACGACCTCGCCTTTGCGCACATTGAGATTGATGCCGTTGACGACGGTTCGGTCGCCATGGATGTGGTGGTGAACGACCCAGTCCTTCACCTCGAACACCACCTCGCCGATGTTGGGGTCCCGCGTCGGAAAGCGATCCGCCAATTGGCGCCCGACCATCAGGGTTACGATGCGGTCCTCGGAAATGTCCTTCTTGTCGAGCGTCTCGATCGTCGCGCCGTCGCGCAGGACGGTGATGCGATCGGCAACCTTACCGACTTCATTGAGTTTGTGCGAAATCAGGATCGAGGAGATGCCGTGCGCCTTGAATTCCAATAGGAGGGAAAGCAGCGCGTCGCTGTCCTTTTCGTTGAGGCTCGCGGTCGGCTCATCAAGAATGAGCAGCTCGACCTCCTTGGAAAGCGCCTTGGCGATTTCGACAAGCTGCTGCTTGCCGACACCGAGATTGGTGATCAGCGTCAGCGGATCTTCCTTGAGCCCGACCTTGGCAAGGAGTTCGCGGGTACGCGATTCTGCGACATGCCAGTCGATGATGCCGAATTTTGCCGGTTCGTTGCCGAGGAAAATGTTCTCTGCAATCGACAGCAAGGGAACCAGAGCCAGTTCCTGGTGGATGATGATGATGCCCTTCCTTTCGCTGTCGGCGATATCGCGAAAGTGCTGTTCTTCACCCTTGTAGTGGATTTCGCCCTCGTAGCTGCCATGCGGATAAACGCCGCTCAGCACTTTCATCAGCGTCGATTTACCGGCGCCGTTCTCGCCGACGAGCGCGTGAATCTCACCCTTGCGCACATTGAGATTGACATTGTTGAGCGCTTTCACACCAGGAAACGTCTTGGTGATGTTGCGCATTTCGAGGATAGTATCCATCAAGGTCCTCATCGATGCCCTTGCGACCGCTGGTCCGGCATCGCTCCCTTTGCATTTTTATTGGGCTTTGCGGTGCATTACCACCGGATTCCGCCAAAGCCACTTGTCAAGAAAACAAACCCCGCGCGGTAAGGCGCAGGGTTCGCTTCAGTTCGGTTGATTACTTCACCTGGTCTTCCTTGTAGTAGCCGGATCCAACGAGAATTTCCTTCCAGTTGGACTTGTCGACTTCGACTGGCTTCAGCAGGTAGGCCGGAACGACCTTGACGCCGTTATTGTACGTCTTGGTGTCGTTGATTTCCGGCTGATCGCCCTTCAGAACGGCGTCAATCAGGTTGGACGTTACCTTGGCAAGGTCACGCGTGTCTTTGAAGATGGTCGAATACTGCTCGCCGGCAATGATCGACTTGACCGACGGTACTTCCGCATCCTGACCGGAAACGAACGGGAACGGCTGATCCTTCGTGCCGTAGCCGACGCCGCGCAGCGACGAGAGGATACCAATCGACAGACCGTCATAGGGCGACAGGACGGCATTGACCTTCTTGTCGGTGTAGTAGGCCGAGAGAAGGTTGTCCATGCGCGCCTGGGCGACGGCGCCGTCCCAACGAAGCGTACCGACCTTGTCCATGCCCATCTGGCCAGATTGTACGACGAGCTTGCCGCTGTCGATCAGCGGCTGCAGGACGGACATTGCGCCATTGTAGAAGAAGAAGGCGTTGTTATCGTCAGGCGAACCGCCAAAGAGTTCGATGTTGAACGGGCCGGCTGCGTCCGGCAGTCCAAGTGCCTTCACCAGAGACGAGGCCTGGAGCACGCCAACCTGGAAATTGTCGAACGTGGTATAGTAGTCGACGTTCGGGCTGTCACGGATCAAACGGTCGTAGGCGATGACCTTGATGCCGGCATCATGTGCCTGCTGAAGGACATTCGACAGGGTCGTACCGTCGATCGCTGCGATGACCAGAACCTTGACACCCTTGGTGACCATGTTCTCGATCTGGGCGAGCTGGTTTGGAATATCGTCTTCCGCATACTGCAGATCGGTATTGTAGCCGCGCTCTTTCAGCGTCTTGACCATGTTGTCGCCATCGGCGATCCAGCGGGCCGAGGATTTCGTTGGCATTGCAATGCCGACAGTGCCCTTGTCCTCAGCAAAGCTTTGCGCGCCCATCACGCTCAATGCGAGCAGGCTTGCAGCAAATAGTTTCAGGATTTTCACGTCTGTTCCTCCCAGTTTTCCATCAAATTCGATGTGGCAATCCGAGCCTCAGCCGTTGGATTTTCTGCACCGAACCAGTTCCTCCCAGAGCGGGGTCGCACAACACTTATCGCAAAAGTATTACTTTTGAAATAGGCCTTTACACGTGTCGAAAAAATGTCGCGACCCCCTGCGGCGACGCTCGGCATAAGCCAGCCAAGCCGTTTACATCAATATAATACTATTATATTATTTTTGGAAGAAGGTTCGGCCGCTTATGTGTGGGACCTATAATTCATATACCCAAATATGCGGGAGGAAAGCCTTGAATCTGGTTCAATTGATCAATGCCAATGGAAAGCGGCAGGTTGCCGCGCGTCTTGGCGATGAGTTCCGGCACATAAAGCGCACAAAGTCTGTGCTCGAACTCGCCCATGCTGCCATTGAGGCCAAGACCAGCATCGCAGAAATTGTCGAGAGGCGCGGCCTCGGCAAGAAGGTAGACGTCGAAGCGGCCTATCGGGAGGGCCGCCTGCTTGCCCCGATCGACACCCATGATTCGGCGCATATCCACCTCACAGGTACCGGCCTTACGCATCTGGGTTCCGCGGCGACCCGCGACGCAATGCACCGCAAGATCGGCGACGCCAAGGAAGAGACGCTGACCGATTCGATGAAGATGTTCCGCATGGGTCTCGACAACGGCAAACCCAAGAAGGGCCAGACCGGCGTGCAGCCGGAATGGTTCTACAAGGGCAACGGATCGATGCTGACGGCACCGGGCGAGCCACTCCTGTCGCCCGCCTTCGCTGACGATGCGGGCGAGGAACCGGAGATCGCTGGTATCTACGTCATCGGCCCTGACGGCTCGCCGTTTCGCATCGGATTTGCGCTCGCGAACGAATTCTCCGATCACGTCATGGAGCGCGTCAACTACCTTTATCTGGCCCATTCCAAACTTCGGCCCTGTTCTGTCGGTCCAGAACTGATCGTCGGCGACCTGCCTGCTGATATCCGCGGAACGTCGCGCATATTGCGCAAGAACAAGACCATCTGGGAGAAGCCGTTCCTGTCGGGCGAGGACAACATGTCCCACACAATCGACAATCTCGAGCACCATCATTTCAAATACGGCGTGTTCCGCCAGCCCGGCGATGTTCATGTGCATATGTTCGGGACGGCCACGCTCTCTTTTGCCGATGGTGTGAAGGCAGAAAATGGCGACATCTTCGAAATCGAAGCGCCGGCGTTCGGTTTGCCGCTTCGCAACCCGCTCAAGATTGAAAAGCCGTCCAAGGTAAAAGTCAAAGCTCTCTAAGCCCTGCGCGATGTGCGGATCGCCGGTTTTAGCCGGCGGTCCCCTGCCCCGCAGCCACCACGCGCTCGGCGCCCTCGCGTATCACCACTCGCATAGCCTCTTTCGCCGCCTCCGCATCGCCGGCCTTGATGGCGTCGGCGATTGCCGCGTGCCTTGCGACGGAACGCACGTGGCTTTCGGAGTTCGGGATCGGCGAACTGATGGTAAATGTAGTAACCAGCGCGACTTCAATCAGGGCACTGATGGATCGCATGAAGGGGTTTCCCGAGGCCTCGGCAATGGCGATGTGAAACTGCAGATCGCTGTAGACGAAATCGGCCGCGGATTCGCTCGCGCTGCCCATCTTGCCAACCCAGTGGTAGAGCGTTTCAAGCTGAGCTTCGGTGCGGCGCAAGGCAGCAAGGCCCGCCGCTTCCGGCTCCAGAGCCAGCCGCATCTCGACGATGCTCGAAAGGAAATGGGCACTTGCCCCTGCCTCGAAATGCCAGACGAGGATGTCAGGATCAAACAGGTTCCATTGCGAACGCTCGCGCACCCGCGTGCCGATCTTTGCTTTCGGCTGGATGAGGCCTTTGGCAGCAAGCGTTTTAAGCGCCTCGCGAAGAACAGTACGCGAGACACCGAACCGATCCAGGAGTTCGGCATCGCCGGGTAGGATCGTGTTTTCCGGGTAAGCGCCGCTGATGATCTTAAGGCCGAGATCACGCATGACGTGGCCATGATGGGTACGTGATTGGCCCGCCGTGCGGAAGTCATAGTTGAGGAGATCGTTGTCTGCCAACTTTTTGCCTGCTATGTGCTTCGTGGGCAAAATCAGCCAACATTTGCCGCTGCTTAGCGCAAAAGCGGCAATGCCTCCCAGCTGTCCTCCCAACCTCTTGCCTCTATTTATAATATAATAATATCAATAACAATCTACAAAGCTTTATGCACACCCGAATCAGTCATTTTGATCGGTCGTTCGACGTCCCTATTATCGCAAACCGTGGGACTTGCACGTCGCCACTTGCATTATTTGATCGCTTTTCAGAACAACTTGCGCATGGTTGCACGGCACGGTTGATGCCGCGCACTTGGCTGCGGCTGGAAGCTGTGTTCTTATAAATCGAAGGAGACAGCAGACATGACGACACGCGGCTTTACGGGCCGGGGGCAATCCCCTGAAATCAAGGATCGCGTCCCGCCGGGGCAATCGCTGACAGAAGATTTTCCGGTTCTTTCTGCCGGCCCAACGCCGCGCGTTCGCACAGAAGATTGGAAGTTCACGCTCAAAGTTGGACCGAAGCCGGTCATCTCCTGGAACTGGGACGAGTTCAACGCGCTGCCGCAAACGAAGCTTACCCGCGACATTCATTGCGTGACCGCCTGGTCGAAGCTCGATACGCACTGGCAGGGCGTGCTCATCGACGATATTCTAGCCGAAGCCAATCTCGAGCCGCCCACCGACTTTCTTCTTGCGCATGGCTACGACGGCTATACGACGAACGTGCCGGTCAAGGATCTTACCGGTGGCAGAGCGATGATCGCAACGTCCTACGACGGCAAGCCGCTGACCGCGGATCATGGCGGACCAGCGCGGCTGCTCGTGCCGCACCTTTATTTCTGGAAGTCGGCAAAATGGATCAACGGCCTGCAGTTTACGGCGCGCGACGAACCTGGCTTTTGGGAATTGCGCGGCTATCACATCTATGGTGATCCATGGCGCGAACAGCGTTACACCGGCGATTAGGGCCTGAATCGTGCAGGACCAATCGGCGAACGCGCGAGTCGAATGGCAAACGGCGACCATAACCGGGATCGTTCGCCAGACAGCTCGCGTGAGCAGCTTTTTCTTCGCTCCCTCCCTACCCTTCGTCTACAAGGCCGGCCAACACGTCGATGTCCGGCTGAGCGCGCCGGACGGCTATCAAACGCAGCGAAGCTATTCCATCGCCTCTACTCCCGACAGCGGTGCAACGATCGAGCTTGCCATCGAGCGGCTCGATGACGGCGAGGTATCGACCTTCTTTCATGACGTGGCGCAGATCGGCGACGAGATCGAATTGCGCGGGCCGATCGGCGGACACTTCATCTGGACCGTCGCTGAGGGCGGGCCGATATTGCTGGTCGGTGGCGGCTCCGGCGTCGTGCCGCTCGTCTCCATGCTGCGCCATCGAAAGGCCCGGAGTTCGACTATCCCGGCGCTTCTTCTCTATTCGGCGCGAAGCTGGGATGAACTGATTTTCCGCGATGAACTGCTTATGCTTGCCGAGTCAGAAAACAATTTCGACTTGGCACTTGCCCTGACGCGCGACCCGGAGGCGCGCGCAAACCACTATACCCGTCGCATCGATGCATCCATCGTCAAGGAAAGCTTGGCCCGCCTTCCGGCCTCGCCCAAGCAAACGTTTGTCTGCGGCTCCAATGCATTCGTCACCACGGCTGCCGACGCGCTGGTCGCGGGCGGTACACCCGCCGGCTCCATCCGTGTGGAGCGTTACGGCGTCTAGCGAAACAACCTGTGCCTAATGGGCAACCGGCCTGCCGATGCGCATTCCGTTGCTTGCGTCAAACAGATGCGCATGTGCCGGGTCAATCGAGACCGTAATCACATCGCCGGGCCGGATCGAGAGTCGTTCGCGGAAGAGGCAGTTGATCTCCTGATCGCCTATGCTGCCCACCACCATGATTTCCGATCCGGTCGGCTCCACGACGTCCACCTTTACCGCGACGCCCTCGGATGCAACCTTAATGTGTTCCGGGCGAATGCCGTAGATGGCCTCATTGGAAGACGCTCTCTCCGTGCCCTTCGGCAGCGGCAGTCGCACACCATCACTCGTTACGAAAGCGTCGCCTTCGACATTGCCCTTGATAAAATTCATCGCCGGGGAACCGATAAAGCCGGCAACGAACAGGTTCGCCGGATAGTCGTAGAGGTCGAGGGGCGTGCCGATCTGTTCGACCAACCCGTCCTTCATGACCACGATCTTGTCGGCCATGGTCATGGCTTCGATCTGGTCGTGCGTCACATAAACAATGGTCGTGCCGAGGCGCTGGTGCAGGCTCTTTATCTCGCTGCGCATCTGCACGCGAAGCTTGGCATCGAGATTTGACAGAGGTTCGTCGAATAGGAAAACTTGCGGATCGCGCACGATGGCCCGGCCCATGGCCACACGCTGGCGCTGGCCGCCCGAAAGCTGGCGCGGAAACCGGTCGAGCAGTTTCTCGAGCCCGAGAATTTCAGCGGCGCGCCCAACGCGGCTCGCCTTTTCCTGCTTAGGCGCATTCTTGAGCATGAGCGCAAAGCCCATATTGTCGGCCACCGTCATGTGCGGATAGAGCGCGTAGTTCTGAAACACCATGGCAATGTCGCGTTCCTTGGCGGGCAGGTCGTTGACCACGCGATCACCGATGGCGATTTCGCCGCCGGTGATCTCCTCCAGGCCGGCAATCATGCGCAGCAGCGTCGACTTCCCGCAGCCGGACGGCCCAACGAGGATGACAAATTCGCCGTCATCGATATCGACGGAAACGCCATGCATGACATTAACATTGCCGTACGTCTTGGTGACGTCTTTGATGGATACCGAGGCCATGCGACCCTCCTTGGATAATCAGCCGCCCTTGACCGCGCCGGCGGTAAGCCCGGCGATGATCTGGCGTTGCGCAAAAACGGTGAGCAGCAGGACCGGCAAGGTCACGATAAAGGCGGCGGCCGCAAGCGGTCCCCAACTTACCTGCTCAAATGAAAGCATATTGTAGACAGCAACGGGCAAAGTCCGCGTTTCGCGGCTGGCAAGCACAATGCCGAAGACGAAGTTGTTCCAGGAGAAGATAACCGCGAGGATGAGCGACACGACGATTCCGGGCTTGGCAATCGGCAGGGCCACCATGCGAAATACCTGCCAGGACGTCGCGCCGTCGATCATTGCCGCCTCTTCGAGCTCCATCGGTGTCGTCTCGAAATAGCCGATCATGATCCAGATCACGATCGGAACCGTCACCACGAGGTGAATGATGATCTGGGGCCACAGTGTTCCGAGCAGCCCGAGGGTCTGGAACAGGAGAAACAGTGGAATGAGATAGGAAAGTCCCGGCGTCATGCGCGCGATCATGACGACGATGGCTGCCTTGTTTGCGCGCAGTCGGGCGATGCCGTAGCCGGCCGGCACGCCGACAAGCAGCGCAAGCAACGTCGCCGTACCTGTCACGAGCAGACTGTTCCAGAAATAGTGCAGGAAATCGTTTGTCGCGAAGATCTCCGTGTAATTAGACCAGGCAAAATTCTCCGGAATGAAGATCGGAGGATAGGCGCCGTTGTCGATTTCATATTTCAGCGAAAGCGACAGCATCCACAGAAAGAAGAAGATCGCGGGCGAGACGATGACGAACACGACAAGGGCGGTTCCGAGGGACTTCAGCAGGCGGCGGCGGGCCATCAACGGTCTCCTCAGCTATTCCACTTTGTCCGCTGGCGCAGATAAAGCAGAGCCAGCGACATTGTGATGATGACGATGAAAAACACGACGGCGAGGGCCGAACCGTAGCCAATGTCGTAATAGGCAAAGGCCACATTGTAGAGATAGATATTGATCGTTTCCGACGCGGTTCCCGGACCGCCCTGCGTCATGGCAAAGATGATATCGAAGCTTTTGAGCGCATCGATCGAGCGGATAATCACGGCCACCATCATGAACGGGAGGATCATCGGCAGCGTGATATAGCGAAACTTCTGCCAGCCATTGGCGCCGTCGATTTCAGCGCTCTCGAAGGGGTCACGCGGCATGGCTGCGAGCCCGCCGAGAACGATCAGCATGACGAGCGGCGTCCACTGCCAGGTTTCGACCAGAACCAGCGACGGTATCACGGTGTTCTGGTTGAAGATCCATTCCTGCGGTCCGATGCCGACGAGCGACAGAAGATAGTTGAGGACGCCAAGCTGCGGGTGGAACATCATGGTCCACACCAGCGCGATTGCAACGGGCGTTGCCATCATCGGCATGACGAAGATCCCACGCAAAAGGCCGCGCATCGGCAGTTTGCTGTCAAACACCAAGGCGGCAATCGTTCCGAGAACCAGAGGGGCCACGACCGACAAGACGGTGTAGACCACCGTGTGAACCATGGACTCCCAGAAGCGCTGGTCACCGGCGATGCGGGCGAAGTTGGCAAAGCCAACAAAGCGCTGATCACCGCCGAGATGCCACTCATTGGCGCTCATCCACAGGGTGAACGCCCAGGGGAAAATGATGACCGCCCCGACAATGACCAATGCCGGCACGACAAAGGGCCAATAGCTCGGCTTGAGCCGGCTCTTGCCTTTCTTCGCTTTGGCATCTTGGGCAAAACGGGTCATTGTCGGGGCAGCTGTTGTCATGACGACTTCGCCTAGCTTTCGCTGCGCGCGAGGACGGGACGGAACTCCTCCGTGGCGCGCTTCAATTCAGTTGCGGGATCGGCGCCGCCGAGCAGATTGGTCAGTCCGACACCCATCACATCGCGGAATTCGGTGACGGGGATGATGACGGGCAGACAGAGCTTGCTGACCTTGGCCGATTCCGAAAGCGCCGTGACCCAATCCTGCGGCATGGTTACGTTCTTGCGCACTTCTGGGTCGTTGAGGATGGAGTTGCGGAATGGAACGCCGGAACCCGTCTGCAGCAAGCGTGCACCCATCTCCTTCGAGATTGCCCATTGGCAATAGAGGTAGGCGGCTTCCTTGTTTGACGAGCCTTCCGTCACGCCAATGCCGTCGCCGAATGTCGGCGCAGCCTGGGCATTCGGTCCCTTGGGCATGACGCCGTAGCCGACCTTGCCGACGACGCGCGATTTCTGCGGGTTTTCGAGCGGCGGTGCAAAACCGATACCATCGAGCCACATCGCGACCTTGCCCTGGAGAAAGCTTGACTGGCACTCGGCCCAGTTGAAACCGGTGACGCCGGGAGGTGCCGATTTGGTCATCAGCCGCTGGTACAAGGTGGCCGCTTCGATCGCTTCGGGCGTATCGGTCTGCAGGGTCCCGTTCTCCACGGTGCTCTTGCCATAGCCGAGCATCAGGCTCGCCCAGACGGGGGTGTTGGCGTTTTTCATGCCGCGCGCGACGAAACCATAGGTTCCGCTTGCGGCATCGGTGAGCTTTTCGGCAGCTGCAACCAGTTCGTCGAACGTCTTCGGATACTCGACGCCCTTCGCGGCAAAGAGATCCTTGTTCCAATAGAGAATCCAGTAGTCGACGGAAAAGGGGAGCCCGCCGAAACGGCCATTCTGATCCTTTGCGAAGGCGAGGCCAGCTTCGGCGAAATCGCTCTCGGTGAGGCTCGGTTCGGTAAGGCTTGGATCCTTGAGGAACGGAGTAAGGTCAGCCAGCCATCCACCCTTTTCAAACTGGCGCTTCTGCACGTGATAGCTGATGTGGATGACGTCGAAGCTCGGCTTGCCGGAGGTCAGCTCGATCACCGCCTTCTGGCGCTGCTGCTGTTCCGGCGTCTGTTCGGAATTGACCTTGATGCCGGTCAATTCCTCGAATTCCTTCTGGTATTTCTGCAGGATGTCGCCGCGCGGGCTCTTGATCAGGTTCACCTCGAGCGTGGTGCCGGCAAACTTCTTCCAGTCGACATTTGCGAATGCGGGCTTCAGGCCGGTCATGCTTGCAGCGCCGAGCGCTGCCGAACCTGCCAGGAACTGCCGGCGTGTCGGGTTCAGGAATTTCATGCTCATTGTCTCCTCCTCGTGTCGTTTTTCGACGGGGCAACTCCCATTGCCGGTGTCGGGCTTTCAAACCTTCAATGCAAGATTCCTCGCATTGTTGATGTGCACGGCTATCGCTTCCATTGCCGTTGGCGGATCGCGGCTCTCAATCGCAGTCAGCACCGCGAGATGCTCGCGCATGACCGGAATGACCCGGCCGGTGATGCGGAAGCGCTCCTGATTGATGAGCCGCATCTTGATCGCATTGATCCGATAGGCCCGCGAAATGATCCCGTTATCGAGCGAATCGATTATCGTTTCATGCAGGTCCCAGTCTATAGCCTGAGCGCGCAGTTCGAGCTCCGGCGTTTCTCTGTTCTGCAGGGCCTCTTCAAGCGTATCCTCATGCTCCTTGCGCAGCTTCGCCAGAAGTTCCTCGGAAGCGGAAACGCAAAAGACCGCGATAGCCTCCTTCTCCATGAACAGGCGAAACTGAAAAGCCTCCCGGATCAGGTTGATATCGATATGCGCGATCTGTATGCCGCGCTGCGGTATGGTCCGGACGAGACCTTCGGCCTCAAGCCGCGGCACCAGTTCCCGGATCGCGCCGAGCGGCATGCCCGTCATCGCCACGAGTTGGCGTTGTGAGACGAACTGGCCGGGACTGATATCGCGGGCAAGGAGATGCTCCGTGAAACTTGCATAGGCTTTTTCTCGCAGTCTCACCGGTTCGTTGCCATCATCCATGCGCGATCTCCGTCCCCCGAGCCCTCAGTTACTCCCTTATTACGCGGCGGCAGCAATAAACAAGCGGTCGAAAATGCCGGTGACCCGCTTGGCGTCCGTATCCGACAGGCCCTGCAGTGGCGCTCGCGTCCGGCGCCAAGCATCGTCCTGATTATGATGCGCCAGAATAGCTTTCACGGCAGGCACGACCGGAAACTTCAAAATTTCTTCGACAGCTTCGATGACAGCCGGATCGTCGCGGCCCTCTTCGATGAGCGGCAGCAGGCGGTCAGGATAGAGATTGGCCATGCCTGAAATCGACCCTTGCGCGCCGAGCCGAACCGCTGCGGCCAGGGTGCGTTCGTCACCGATTAGGATGGCGAGATCCTTGTGCTTGGCAAGAAGGGCCTGGGTATAGGTCCAGTTGCCCGAGGAATCCTTGACACCGGCGATGGCTCCGGGAAACGCTTCGCGCAAACGGGAGACCAACGCGACCGAAATTTCGACAGCGGTGACCGACGGGATATTGTAGATGATAATCCCGCGTAGGCCCGCACCTATTTCCTTGAACACGGCCGAGAACCAGTCGAAGAGCCCATCGTCACTGACGTTCTTGAAGTAGGACGGCGGAGCGAGCAGTACACCGCGGCACCCGGCATCAAGAGCAAGCCGAGACTGCGCAGCAGCATCGACATACGAATTGGCCATCACGCCGACAATGATCTGCGACGGCTCCAGCCCACCTTCGATAAATGCACGAATGACATTGCCGCGCTCATCATAACCGATCGAGGAGCCCTCTCCCGTCGTGCCGAATAGGGTAACACTGCGGCAGCCACGGCCGAGACAATCCTGCGCATGCGCGAGTGCCTTCGGCACGTCGATTTGCATGTCGGCGTCAAAAGGCATGGTCAATGCTGCGGAAAGTCCAAATCGTTCAGCCCGAGACACCTGCTTCTCCCAATCTCATTGCTCACTAGAGACATACTAACATGTTAGTTGAAAGTCAACGTGTCTGTCCTGACTTTTTAGTCAGCAAAATTGGCACTGATTGAGATGGAGCTTTCTCGATTGGACAGATTTGTCCCGGCCCGGCCCCAATGTGCTCGACTAGGCCAGAAAAGCGTCGAGTTCGGCTTTCGTCGGGGCGCCGCTTCTGCCACCGAAGCGGGAACACTTGATAGCAGCCGCGGCGCTGGCAAAGCGCATGATCTGATAGATTGGGTAATTGCGCGATAGTGCCCAGGCAAAGGTGCCGTGGAACACGTCACCGGCAGCAAGCGTATCGACGACATCCACCTCGAAGGCGGGCATGTGACGCACCTCCCCTTCAAGTTCATCGTACCAGAACGAGCCTTTGTCACCCCCAGTCACCGACACAAATGCGCCATCGCGGCCGTAAAGGGCGGCCAGCGCAACGGTCGCCTTTTCGGGATCGCTTTCGCCCGTCACTCGTTCGGCGGCGGGCTCGGAAGCCACGATATGCGAGGCGAGCGGCAGCAGCATTTCCAGCGTTTCGAGTGAAGCGGTGTCGGCGTCGAGAATACCATGGACCTCAGCCTCGCGCGCTGCCTTCAGGACCTTGGCTGCCGCAAGCGGCCAGCGAACATCCGTCATCACAACGTCGAAGGTGCCTTCGATAACCGGCGGGATTTCGCTTGGGGCGGAGAGCAGTCCGGCGTCGTAATAGGGAACGATCACCCGCTCGCCCGCCGCGTCGACGAATATCGAAGAGAACGCCGAACGGGCATCGGCAACGCTGCGCACGTGCGAGCAATCGACGCCCTCGGCGATGAGTTCGGCGACGGCGCGCCGCCCGATCTCGTCATCGCCCGTCGAGGCGAACAACGAGACGCTGCCGCCTAGCCGCGCGATGCTGGCTGCTGCACTCGAGGCCATGCCGGCAGCTATTTCGACCGCCTCCTGGGGAATATACTTTCCGGGCCCGGGCGGCAGTCGGTCCAGCCGGAAGATCGTGTCCATGGTGAGCGCGCCCACGCAAAGAATTTTCGGAGTGGCTTCATTGGCCATGGAATGGAACCTTACAGATGAGGTTTGGCAGCGATATTGCGCCGGGAAACGCCCGCGGGCAGGCATCAGTTAGCGTTTCTAAGGTGTGCTTGGCAACAGGGTCGCTTGCGATCTACAACCCTTGGAGGTAATTGACTTTTCGCGTCGAAACCGGAGACACTTGGTCCCACCTTCACGGGGGGAATCGCAACAATGAAAGAGGCCGCCTTGAAACCGGTCGTCTACGCGCTTTTCGACAAGCGAACCAGTTCAGTCCAGTATGTGGTCAGCGATCCGTCGACGAAGCATTGCGCCATCATCGACCCGGTGCTGGATTTCGACGAAAAATCAGGTTCGACCGCGACGTTCAATGCCGATCAACTCCTGGAATATATCGACCGGCACAGCCTGAAGGTCGATTGGATCCTCGACACCCATCCCCATGCCGATCATTTTTCCGCCGCTCAATATCTCCGATCGAAAACCGGTGCGCCAACCGCAATCGGCGACAACGTCGTCGAGGTCCAGGAGCTATGGAAGAAGCTTTACAACTGGCCGGACTTTCCGGCCGATGGCTCGCAATGGGACAAGCTGTTTGCACCGGGCGAAGGCTTCAACATCGGTGCGCTGAACGGACGCATAATGTTCTCGCCGGGTCACACGCTGGCCTCGATCACCTATGTCATCGGCGATGCAGCCTTTATCCACGACACCATGTTCATGCCGGACAGCGGCACTGCCCGCACTGATTTTCCCGGCGGCAGCGCCGAACAATTATGGCACTCGATCCAGGCGATCCTCGCATTGCCGGACGAGACGCGTGTTTTCGTTGGCCACGACTATCAACCCCGAGGACGCGAGCCGCTTTGGGAAAGTACGGTCGCCGCGCAAAAGGCGAATAACACGCATATAGCCAAATGCCGAAACGCCGCTGATTTCGTCGCGATGCGCACGGCGCGGGACAAGACCTTACCGATGCCGCGACTGATCCTTGCCGCGCTGCAGGTCAACATCAATGGCGGGCGGCTGCCGGCGCCGGAGTCGAACGGCAAACGCTATCTGAAGATACCGCTGGACGCCCTCGACGGCGCAAAGTGGGATTAGCGAAGAGGCTCGCTACCGCAAGGATAGCGAGCCTCCCTCCTCCCCAAGATCCAGGTTTCAGGCGACCTCGTGATTCGCAATGCGCTCGAGCGCTCGAACAAGACCCGAATGGTCGAGGCCGCTGTCGCCATTGGCTGCGCAACTGTTGAAGAGTTCCTGCGTCGACGCCGTGTTGGGCAGGGAAACGCCCAGGGTTTTCGCGCTCTGCAGAGCGAGATTGAGGTCCTTCTGATGCAGCGAGATCCGGAAACCCGGATCGAAGGTGCGCTTGATCATGCGATCGCCATGCACTTCGAGGATACGCGACGAGGCAAAACCGCCCATCAGCGCCTCGCGCACCCGGGCCGGGTCTGCCCCCGCCTTGGAGGCAAGGACCAGCGCTTCCGAAACCGCCTCAATGGTGAGGGCAACGATGATCTGGTTGGCAACCTTGGTCACCTGCCCATCGCCGCAATCCCCGACCAGCGTAATGTTCTTGCCCATCAGCTTGAAGAGCGGCAGCGCGCGGTCGAAAGCCTCCTGCGAGCCGCCGGCCATGATGCTGAGCGTTGCGCCCTTGGCGCCGACCTCCCCGCCCGACACCGGGGCATCGATATATTCGCTGCCCGTCTCGCGCACCTTTTTGGCAAACTCCTTGGTTTCGATCGGCGAGATCGAACTCATGTCGATGACGAGCTTGCCCGGCTTCAACCCGAGAACGACGCCGTTTTCACCAAAAAGAACGTCCTTCACTTCCGGCGTGTCCGGGAGCATCAGGATGATGATGTCGGTCTTTTCGGCAAGCGCCTTGGGGCTCTCGACGATCTTCAGACCATTGTCGATGAGTTCCTGCTTTGGGGCGATGAAGAATTTCGACGTGTAGAGCACATGCCCCGCGTCCTGCAGGTGGCGCGCCATCGGCGTGCCCATGATACCCAATCCAATGAAACCTATGTCAGCCATTTACTCAGCTCCTCATCCTGATGATATCCGCCTGCTTGTAGGCAGCTGATGTTTCGTTCAGCCATCCAAGCCCGCGTTGCGTTTCCGTTTTTGGTTTGTATTCGCAGCCGATCCAGCCGTCGTAGCCGGCTGCGTCGATCGCCTTGAAGACGAAAGGATAATTGATCTCTCCGGTACCCGGCTCGTGACGACCGGGATTGTCGGCTAGCTGCACGTGAGCGATCAGTTGCTTGTAGCGCTCATATGTTGCGACGAGTTCGCCGCGCGTCCGCTGCTGGTGATAGAGGTCATATTGGATAAAGAGGTTGTCGCTTCCGACTTCTTCGATGATAGCGGCCGCCTGTTCGACCGTATTGAGGTAGAACCCCGGAATGTCGTAGGTGTTGATCGGTTCGATCAGCAGTCGAATATCGTATTTCGCGAGTTCTTGGGCGGCCAGGCGAAGATTGTGCACGAATGTGGTGCGCAGCGCATCTTCGGAAAGGCCATTCGGAGCGATCCCGGCAAGGCAGTTGATCTGCTTGCAGCCCAGCGCCGTCGCATAGTCGATTGCCGTCGCAACGCCCCTCCGGAACTCGTCGATGCGGTCCGGGAGAACGGCAATGCCGCGCTCCCCGGCCGCCCAGTTTCCGGCCGGAAGATTATGCAGAACCTGGACAAGATTGTTGTCGGCGAGGACCTGTTTCAGCTCCTCGACATTATAGTCGTAGGGGAAGAGGTATTCGACGGCCTCAAAGCCGGCTTCGCTTGCCAGCGCGAAACGTTCAAGAAACTGCACTTCGTTGAAAAGCATCGTCAGATTGGCGGCAAATCTAGGCATTCATGCCTCCTGAAGAAATGAAATTGCAGGTTTAGTCGAGATAGGCCGCAACCGCAGTCGGCACGTCCTCATTGCGCTCGGCAAGGTCTTCGAACTCGACGACAGCGTTGATATCGGGACCCATTGCGACATTGGTCACGCGTTCGAGGATGAACTCGATCACCACAGGAACACGGTGCTCGTCCATCAGCGCCTGCGCCTCCTGGAAAGCCTCGGCGAACTGATTGGGGCTGCGGACCCGGATCGCCTTGCAGCCGAGCCCTTCGGCGACCGCTACATGATCGACGCCGTAACCCTTCTCCGCATCGCCTGACGCATTGATATTGTCGAAGGCGAGGCTCACTTCGAAATCCATGTCGAAGCCGCGCTGCGCCTGACGGATCAGGCCGAGATAGGAATTGTTCACGACGACGTGCAGGTATGGCAGCTTGTGCTGTGCGCCGACTGCGAGCTCTTCGATCATGAACTGGAAATCATAATCGCCGGAGAGCGCAACGATCGGACGATCTGGATCGGCCGCACGCACGCCGAGTGCTGCCGGCAATGTCCAGCCGAGCGGGCCCGCCTGGCCGCAATTGATCCAGTTGCGCGGCTTGTAGACATGCAGGAACTGCGCGCCGGCGATCTGGCTGAGACCGATGGTCGTCACGTAGCAGGTCTCGCGGCCGAGCACCTTGTTCATTTCCTCGTAGACACGCTGCGGCTTCAGCGGTGTCTGGTCGAAATGGGTCTTGCGCAGCATGGTGCGCTTGCGGCTGCGGCATTCCTCCGCCCAAGCCGACCAGTCACGCAACTTTCCTGCGGCTTTCCATTCGGTCGCAACATCGAGAAACAGCTTCAGCGCCTTGCCCGCATCGGAAACGATGCCGAAATCCGGCGAGAAAACGCGGCCGATCTGGGTCGGTTCGATATCGACATGGACGAACTTGCGCCCCTCCGTATAGGTCGAGACATTGCCGGTATGCCGGTTCGCCCAGCGATTGCCGATGCCGAGCACGAAGTCGGAGGCGAGCATGGTCGCATTGCCGTAACGATGCGAGGTCTGCAGACCGCACATGCCCGCCATCAGCGGATGATCGTCCGGGATCGTGCCCCAGCCCATCAACGTCGGGATGACCGGAACACCGGCGATCTCGGCGAACTCCACCAGAAGGTCGGAAGCGTCGGCGTTGATAATGCCGCCGCCGGCAACGATCAGCGGCCGATCGGCCTGGTTGAGCATCGTCAATGCCTTTTCGACCTGCGCCCGCGTTGCTGCCGGCTTATAGGCCTCGAGCGGTTCGTAGGTGTCGGGATCGAACTCGATCTCTGCCAGTTGCACGTCGATTGGCAGATCGATCAGCACCGGACCTGGACGACCCGATCGCATGATATGGAAGGCCTTCTGGAAAACATAAGGAACGAGGCCTGGCTCCATGACCGTCACCGCCCACTTTGTAACGGGCTTGGCGATCGAGGCTATATCGACGGCCTGGAAGTCCTCTTTGTCGAGGCGGGCCCGCGGCGCCTGCCCGGTGATGCACAGAATTGGGATCGAATCGGCCGAAGCGGAATAGAGGCCGGTGATCATGTCGGTTCCGGCTGGACCTGACGTGCCGATGCACACACCGATATTGCCATGTTCCGCGCGGGTGTATCCCTCGGCCATGTGCGACGCGCCTTCGACGTGGCGCGCAAGGATGTGGCGGACAGTGCCCCGCGCCTTCAGCGCGGAATAGAACGGATTGATTGCAGCTCCCGGTACGCCAAAGGCGCAATCGATCCCCTCCTTTTCCAGAATACGGACTGCTGCATCGACGGCACGCATTTTTGTCATTGTCATTCCTCCAAATTCAATGAGAGCATAATCCATATCTGGCACTTCACAACAACAATATGGAAATAACTTCCATGATATGGAAATAAAGATTTTCAATAAAACTGGTAAAATGGGCTGCCCGCAGCTATGGCACATGAGGGCATACGAAACGGGACACGCAGCGATCATGGCTTTGCAGGGCACATCATTGAAGGGGAAGCGGGGGCGCAAGGCGAATGAGAACGCAGCTCCGTCTTCCGTCCAGGTCTTGGATCGAAGCTTGCATTTGCTCAAGCTCATCGCGGATGCGGACGGCTCGACACTCATGGACCTCGCGGACCATACCGGCATGGCGCCATCGACTGTCCACCGGCTGCTGACCTCGCTGGCCAATCACGGCATGCTCACCCATGACCCGGAATCAGGCGACTGGACAATCGGCGTTGGCGCCTTCGAGATCGGCAACGCCTTTCTGCGTTATCGCAAGCTCGGTTCCATCAGCCGCCCCTTTCTCAAGCGGCTGATGGACGAATGCGGCGAGACGGCCAATGTCGGCATCGAGGATGAAGGCGACGTCGTCTTTATCTCCCAGATCGAAAGCCATGCACCGATGCGGGCGTTCTTCCGTCCCGGACGGCGCGGGCCGATTCATGCGTCGGGAATAGGCAAGGCAATTCTTTCGACCTGGTCGGATACCGATATTGCCCAGGCGCTCACTGGCAAGACGCTCGCGCACTTCACAGCACATACGCTCGATACGCTGCCGGCACTCTTGAAAGACATCCAGCATATCCGTTCGCGCGGCTGGTCGATCGACGACGAGGAGCACACGCTCGGGATGCGCTGCATCGCTGCCCCGCTGTTCAATGAACATGGCGAAGCCATTGCCGGGATTTCGGTATCGGGTCCCGCCGTCCGCCTGCCCAAGGAGAAGCTCAACCTGCTCGGGCCGGTCATACGCCGTACAGCGGATGAATTGACAAAGGCGATGGGCGGACGCCGACCGGACGAACTTTAAGGCCCATCCAGTCGCTGTACCTGTCTACGCGGTCTGCAGTTACGGCAAAGCCCGAGCCTTAGAAGGCGCCCCCGTGTCGATCCTGCTCTTCATCGGCTTGCCAGCGACATAGACTTCGGCGACCGAGCGGTCATCGCCCATCGTCTGCAGGATGAAGAGCTCTTCGGCAAGCGTCGTTGCCGTGCGCATGCGCAGTTCCATCGCGGGCTTCGCCTTGCTGTCGAGAACGACGATATCGGCATCGCCTCCGGTCCGGAGGGACCCGATGCGGTCTTCGAGACCGAGCGCGCGGGCATTGCCGAGCGTCATCATGTAGTAGGATGCGAATGGCGACAGACGCTGGCCCTGCACGTGCAGCACCTTGTATGCCTCGCTCATCGTCTCCAGCATCGAGAAGCTTGTCCCGCCGCCGACATCGGTCGCGACAGAAATGCGTGCGCCGAGCGAACGGAAGCGGTCTCGGTCAAAGAGGCCGCTGCCGAGGAACAGATTTGAGGTAGGACAGAAAACGGCGACCGACTTCGTCTCGGCGAGCACGGAAATTTCGCGATCCGACAGGAAGATGCAATGGCCGAGCAGCATCTTTTCGCCGAGAAGGCCGTACCCGGCATAAATATCGGTGTAGTCCTTGGCCGACGGATAGAGCGAGGTTGCAAATGCGATCTCGTCGCGGTTTTCCGAAAGGTGCGTCTGCACGTAGCATTCGGGATGTTCGCGCACCAGGGCCTGACTCA
The DNA here is from genome assembly GCF_056399405.1 of Phyllobacterium sp. 01N428. NCBI lineage: Bacteria > Pseudomonadati > Pseudomonadota > Alphaproteobacteria > Hyphomicrobiales > Phyllobacteriaceae > Phyllobacterium > Phyllobacterium sp. 01N428. The sequence goes on along the minus strand of NZ_JBFTRH010000009.1, from coordinate 193,089 downwards.
TTTCCATCTGCCCGGGCGTCGAGGTGATGGCAAAGCGCGGGCTGATGGCATAATGCGCGCGGCCGCGTCCATGCCATTTGGCGATCAACGCCTTGGTATCGTCATAGCCCGACTGCGGCGTATCGCGGAGCGCGTCGGGCGCATTGCGATCCATCATTACCTTGCCGCCGATCATCAGCATGCCGCGCTTTTCGGCTGCCGTAAAATAGGCATCGACGCTTTCGCGGTGCACCGAGCAATAGGCCACAGCTGAGGTCGTGCCGTTGCGCAGCAATTCGTCCATGAACCGTCCCGCGATGAAATCGGCGTGGGCGTTCGACGAGAATTTCTGTTCCTCGACAAAAATATAGGTGTTGAGCCATTCGAGGAGCTGCGCCCCATACGAGGCAATCGCCTGGGTCTGCGGAAAGTGCAGATGGGTATCAATGAAGCCCGGCATAATAAGATTGGGGCGGTGATCGACGATCTTGGCATCGGCGGCGACCGGGGCGATGGCGGCATATTCGCCGGCATCGACGATCTTGCCGTCCTCGACCAGGACCGCGCCATCTTCGAAATAGTTATAGGCCGACTGATCGTCGATGCTGGTGGGCTCCTCGACGAATGTCAGCACACGGCCGCGCAAAATGAGCTTGTTCACTGAACGGTTCCTCCCTTGACGGCACTCTCATACCAGGAGACGAGGAGCTTGCGTTCCTCGTCGGTAATACCGCTGACATTGGCGGGCGGCATGGCATGCGAGCGGCCGGCTTGCAGATAAATCTCCCGGGCATGGGCGGCGATCTGCCCGTCCGATTCAAGCACCACGCCCTTGGGCGCTGTTATGATGCCCTCCCAGCCGGGTTCCTTTGCGTGGCACATCGCGCAGCGGCCAAGCACCGTGTCGCGAACCTTCGGAAAGGCTTCGGCACTGACGAATGGCTGCTGCACGGCGGAGAGCTTTTCTTCCGCGCTCTCGCCCGACAGAATCTTGGGCACGGTGGAGAGCCACATGATGATGATGAAGAGAATTGCCGTCGCCAGCCACGTCCAGGTCGGCTCACCCTTGCGGGCATGGCGTGTGTTGAACCAATGGCGGATGGTGACGCCCATCAGGAAGACCAGCGAGGCGATGATCCAATTGTATTTCGTGCCGAATGCCAGCGGATAGTGGTTGGACAGCATCAGGAACAGCACCGGCAACGTCAGGTAGTTGTTGTGGGTCGAGCGCTGCTTGGCCTGCTTGCCCAGCGCGGGATCTGGAGTCTTGCCGGCAATCAGGTCCGCGACGACCTTCTTCTGGTTGGGAATAATGATCATGAAGACGTTGGCCGACATGATCGTTGCCGTGAAGGCGCCGAGATGCAGGAAGGCCGCACGTCCTGTGAAGAGGTGCGTATAGCCCCAGGCCATGAAGACGAGAACGAAATAGAGCAGAACCATCAGCCGCGTGTCGTTGCGGCCGAGCGGCGACTTGCAGATGGTGTCATAAACCACCCAGCCGCCGAAAATCGAGGCGAGCGAAATCGCAATGGCGACCGAACGCGATACGTCAAGGACGTGCGGGTCGATCAGATAGAGGTCGGCTCCGGCATAATAAACGATGCAAAGCATCGCGAAGCCCGACAGCCAGGTTGCATAGGATTCCCATTTGAACCAGGTCAGATGCTCGGGCATTTGTGCCGGCGCAACCAGATATTTCTGGATATGGTAGAAGCCGCCGCCATGCACCTGCCACTCCTCGCCATAGGCCCCGGCCGGAAGCCCGGGACGCTGACGCAGGCCAAGATCGAGCGCGACGAAATAGAAGGACGAGCCGATCCACGCGATACCGGTGATGACATGCAACCAGCGGAAGGCGAAATTCAACCATTCCCAGGCGACGGCGTATTCGTACATGTGGCTCTCCCTTTTAGTCGGAAGAGTATGTGCCAAAGCCTATGCCAAGAGGAAACCGGCTAATGCACCCATCTCTTTCAAAAAAAACTTTAAAATGCTAGATCAATGGGCAGTGTAGGGATTGTGCGAAAACAATGTCGTACCTTGATAATCTTCGCGTTTTCGTTCGTGTCGTCGAACTCGGAAACCTGTCTGCCGCCGGACGCGACCAGCGCGCTTCTCCGGCCGTTGCGAGCAATCGCATCAAGGAGCTGGAGCGGCATCTTGGTGTGCGCCTCTTCAATCGTACCACGCGTAAGCTGACGCCTACCGAACACGGCCGGGTATTCTACGACGGCGCCGTCAAGATCATCGAGGCGATCAACGAGGCGGAAGCGGCCATCGCCGATCTTGCCAAGAAACCGAAAGGCGCGATCCGAATTACCGCCCCGCTCGGTATAGGCAGGCGGCTCATCGCGTCAGGCATTCCCGAATTCCATGACAAGTACCCCGACATCGAAGTGCGCCTGCGTCTTTCCGACCACAACATCGACATCATGAGTGAGGGCGTCGACGTTGCTTTCAAGCTGGGCATCCTTGAGGATTCCAACCTGCGCATGCGCGGCATCATGAATTGCGAACGCGTAATCTGCGCCTCGCCGGAATATCTTGCCAGGCGCGGAACCCCGGCGACCCCGGATGATCTGATTGCCGACCATCACGACTGCCTGCTTCTGCGCTATCCGGGGTCCAAGGAGTACTATTGGACGCTGCAGACGCCCGAAGGCTTGCGCAAGCTCGAGGTCAGCGGACCTTATGATTCAGACGATGGCGATGTTCTGACCCGCTGGGCGCTCGACGGGCGCGGGATCATCAACAAGCCGCTTTTCGAAGTGAAGAGCCATCTCAACGACGGCGAACTGGTACCCATCCTCGAAGACATGCCGCCGGCGAGCATCCAGCTTGCTGCGATCTATCCGCACAAGCGTTTCCAGGATCCGAAGGTTCGCCTGATGATCGATTTCATGACCGAGCGCTGCCAGCGTCTCGTTACGGAAATGCTGAAATAAGCCTCGACCGGTCAGGCCGGAATGCGCAATTTGCTACTGCGACGCCGGCGTTCCGTTGCCCGTAGTTAAGCGCTGCCGTCATGACTTCCGCGGCCGCGAGCGCAGCAATGACCGGTGGACGCTTGTCCTTGACAGCTGTACCGCCGACAGGGCAAACCAGCCTCTCGAAGACCTCTGGGCGGCCGACTTCCCGCGTCAGCCAGTTGCGGAATGTCGCACGCTTCGTTTTCGATCCGATCATGCCGACATAGGACGCGTCGCTTCTGGCGAGCGCTTCGGCGGCGATGAGGAAGTCGAGCGCATGATCATGGGTCAGGATGACAAAGGCGCTCCCCTCCGGGGCGTCGCGCACGAGCGCTTCAGGCATGGCGGTCAGACAGGTCTCGACACCCGAAACCTGTGATGCCGACAATTCTTCTTCGCGCGTGTCGACCAGAATGACCCGGAGCGGCACCAGCGAAAGCGCCATGGCCAGTGCGTCACCGACATGGCCCGCGCCGAAAATATAGACATGCGGGCGCTGGGCGATTTCGCGGTCGACCTTTTCAACAAGCGCGGCGGCGGCATCGCGGTCGACAGGCTTGAAGTCGAGGGCAACACGACCGCCGCAACATTGGCCGATTTCGGGACCGAGCGGCACGGTCAGCGCCTCGATCTCGCTCCCGCGCTTCAAAGCACGGCGGGCATGATCGACGGCTATGTATTCCAGCTGGCCGCCGCCGATCGTGCCAAAAATGCAATCCTGCGCCACCAGCATCCAGGCGCCGGCGTCCCGCGGCGTCGAACCATCGGCCGCCTTTACCTCAACGAGGACGACACGTTTGCGCCGGTTGAGGAAATCCCTGATATCGTCGCGATTGCTCGGCATGGACAATCACCTCCCAGCTTCCCGCAAGCGCTCGACAGCCATCAACACGCGTTCGGGCGTTGCCGGCGCGTCAAGGCGCGGAGACAGGCGATAGTCCGCAACGCTTGCCACCGCCATCGACAGCGCTTCCAGCACCGAGATCGCCAGCATGAATGGCGGCTCACCAACGGCCTTCGAACGGCGGATCGTCTCTTCGCGGTTTACGGACCAGCTGGCGAGATTGACATTGAATTGGCGTGGCCGGTCGGAGGCCAGCGGGATCTTGTAGGTCGATGGCGCGTGGGTGCGCAGCCGTCCCTTGGCATCCCACCAGAGTTCCTCGGTGGTCAGCCAGCCCATGCCCTGCACGAAGGCGCCTTCCACCTGGCCAAGATCGAGAGCCGGATTAAGCGAACGCCCGACATCGTGAAGAACATCGGTCCGGTCGACCTGATATTCCCCGGTCAGGGTATCGATGCTGACTTCCGATACCGATGCACCGTAAGCGAAATAGTAGAACGGGCGGCCGCGACCTTCGGACCGGTTCCAATGTATTTTCGGCGTCTTGTAGAATCCGGCGGCGGAAAGTTGCACGCGTGCGCCATAGGCCGCCCTGATGAACTCGTTGAAGGGAACGAGATTGTCGCCGGCCCGCACCATGTTCGGCTCGAAGAAAACCTCTTCCTTCGCAACGCCAAATTTCTCGACAGCGAAATCGACAAGCCGCGCCTTGATCTGCTGGGCCGCATTTGCGGCAGCCATACCGTTTAGATCGGAGCCCGACGAGGCCGCTGTTGCAGAGGTGTTCGGCACTTTCGCCGTCGTCGTCGCAGTGACCTTGATGCGGTCGAGATCGACCTGGAACTCGTCCGCCACAACCTGCGCAACCTTGGTATAGAGCCCCTGCCCCATTTCCGTGCCGCCATGATTGAGATGGATCGAGCCATCGGCATAGACGTGAACGAGGGCGCCTGCCTGATTATACTCGGTCTTGGTGAAAGAAATGCCGAATTTCACCGGCGTCAGCGCGATGCCCTTACGGATGATGCGGCTCTCGCGGTTGAAATTAAGGATGGCCGCGCGCCGTGCAGCGTAATCGGACGATTCCTCGAGTTCCGCCACGATCTGCGGGATAATGTTATCCTCGACCGTCTGGTGGTAAGGCGTGACGTTCCTGCCATCGCCGCCATAGAAATTGGCTTTGCGGATGTCGAGCGGATCCTTGCCGAGCGCATAGGCGATCTCCTCGATCATGCGCTCGCCGCCGACCATGCCCTGGGGACCGCCGAAACCGCGAAACGCGGTGTTGGAGACTGTGTTGGTCTTCAACGGGCGCGAACGAAGCCGGACATGCGGATAAAAATAGCAATTGTCGGCATGAAAGAGAGCGCGGTCCGTCACGGGTCCCGACAAATCGGCGGAGAAACCGCAGCGGGCCGAATAGGTCGCGTCTACGGCCTCGATACGGCCTTCATCGTCAAATCCGAGTTCGTAGGCGACGTGGAAGTCGTGGCGCTTGCCGGTCGCAACCATGTCGTCATCGCGGTCAGGGCGTATCTTCACGGCGCGGTTGTATTTCTTGGCAGCAATCGCTGCGGCGGCAGCAAAAAGATTGGCCTGCGTTTCCTTGCCGCCGAAACCCCCGCCCATGCGCCGCACATTGACCGTGACGGCATTCGACGGAACGCCGAGCACGTGCGCGACCATGTGCTGGGTCTCGCTCGGGTGCTGGGTCGAGGAATAGACGATAACCTCGTCGTCCTCGCCGGGAATGGCGAAGGAGATATGGCCTTCGAGATAGAAATGATCCTGTCCGCCGATGCGCATCTCGCCCACGAGGCGATTTCTGGCCTTGGACATGCCCGCGACAATGTCGCCGCGTTCGAGTTTCAGCGGATCGATAACGAGGGGATAATTGGCCCTCTCCGCCTCAAGAACATCCGTGACGTGGTCCAGATCACGATATTCTATCTTCGCCTTCGTGGCCGCCTGGCGCGCCATCTGCCGGGTTTCGGCGATGACGGCGAAAATCGGTTGACCATGAAACTCGACCTTGCCGACCGCAAAGACCGGATCGTCGTGCTTGCCGGCAGGGCTGACATCGTTGTGGCCGGGAATGTCGTCTGCAGTGAGCACACCGACAACGCCTTCGCAGGCAGCGACCGCATCGAGATCGATCGAGACAATCTCGGCATGTGCCCGCTGCGACAAGCCAAGGTAGGCGTGGAGCGTGCCAGCCGGTTCGGGCATGTCGTCGATGTATTCGGCGGTACCGGCGACATGTTTGTGGCCGGACTCATGCGGCAGTTTCTCGTGGACGCCACCACGGATGCTTGTGATCGGTTGTATCGAATTCATCGCATCCTCCTCAACCAGCCACGGCGTAGCGGTTCAACCGCACGCGCTTCTCACCAGCGGATTCGAGATAGAAGCGCCGCAAGAGGTTTTTCGCAGTCAGCATTCGGTAATCGGCGGAAGCGCGCCAATCCGTCAGCGGCGTGAAATCCTGTGGGAATTGCTGGATCGCAGCCTCAATCGATGCCTCGTCCCATATCACACCCACCAGAGCCTGCTCGACTGCAGCGGCACGCTTTGGCGTACCAGCCATGCCGCCGAAGGCGATCACCGCGCTCTCGACGCGTCCCTGCTGGTCGAGCCGGACACGGAAAGCGCCGCATACGGACGAGATGTCTTCGTCGAGCCGCTTCGATATCTTGTAGACGGCAAAGAGATCGTCGGACGCGAGGCGTGGAATGCGAATGGCTTCGACGAACTCGCCGGGGGTACGATCCTGTTTGCCGTACTCGATGAAGTATTTCTCTATTGGAACCGAACGCCTGACATGGCCCTTGCGCAGTTCGACGACAGCGCCAAGACCGATAAGTGCGGGCGGCGTATCGCCGATTGGCGAACCATTGGCGACGTTGCCACCCACCGTCCCCATGTTGCGCACCTGCTCGCCGCCGATCCTGTTCCACAACTCCTTCAGCTGCGGGAAATGGCGGGTGATGGCCGGATAGGCCTCGGTATAGGTGACGCCCGCGCCGAGGACGAGATGGTTCGGCTCCTCTGTGATCTGGCGCAAATCATCGAGCCGCGACAGGAATACGACCGGGCCGATATCGCGCATGAACTTCGTCACCCAAAGGCCGACATCAGTCGAACCCGCAACGATCGTTGCTCCGGGATGGGTTTCGAGCACGTCAGCGAGATCGTCGACATTTGCCGGGACAATGAGCTGTTGCTTGCCTTCGCCGATGGCAACGCGCTTGTTGTCCTTGAGGGCGAGCAATTGCTCCGTAATGCGCGCTCGTTCGGTGACGAGCGGATCCCTACTGGCATCGCCCGCCGCCGAAATGCTCTCGGCGGCGCGAATGATCGCGGCATAGCCGGTGCAGCGGCAAAGATTGCCCTGCAGGGCCTTTTCGATGGCCTCGACGCCGGGATGCGGATCTTCCATCCAGAGGCCGTAAAGCGACATGACGAAACCCGGCGTGCAGAACCCGCACTGCGATGCATGCGTGTCGACCATGGCGCGCTGGACGGGATGGAGGCTGCCATCCTTTGCCGCGAGCGCCTCGACCGTCACCACATGGCAGCCATCGAGCGAACCGACGAAACGGATGCAGGCATTGACCGACTCATATTTAAGCCTGCCATCGAGCAGCCGGCCGACGAGCACCGTGCACGCGCCGCAATCGCCCTCCGCGCACCCTTCCTTGGTGCCACGCAGCTTCCGGCCCAGGCGAAGGAAATCGAGCAGGGTTTCGGTAGCGGCGATATTGCTGAGTTCGACGAGGGTGCTGTTGAGAACAAAGCGGACGCAATTGCGGATCTTGCTAGCCATGGCGCATCAGCTCCCGCGATAGGTCGAATAGGCAAAGGGCGCCACAAGCAGCGGCACATGATAGTGCGCCTTTTCGTCGTCTATGCCGAAGCGGATCGGCACGACGTCGAGAAACGGCGTCTCTTCTCGGCCGCCGAAATAGGCGCCGACATGAAAACGAAGCTCGTACGCCCCTGAACGCATGGTCTCACCCGAAAGCAATGGACTGTCGCAGCGGCCATCATCGTTGGTAAGGGTGCTGTGCAAAGGCTGCAGCGCATCGCCTTCGATGCGATAGAGATCGACCTTGAGTCCGGCGGCTGGTTTGCCGCTCGCCGTGTCGAGCACATGGGTCGTCAAGCGCCCGGTCGCATCGTTGTGAGAATGCATCGTTCCTCCTCCCGTGGAGAACTTCTTAAAATATCCAACACTCAGTTTGTCGTTTGGCGTGCTCGCGGGGTAGCCGGAGCTTGGTAAAGGGACTTTCAAATTTTTCAGGGGGAATGCTTCGCCGGTAATTTGAGTAATCAGAAAACGGAGTGAAGGACTGAGGAGGAGAATTCCGTGAGATATCCCCGCGACATGCATGGTTATGGCGGTAAAGCGCCCCGCGCGAATTGGCCTGGCGATGCGCGCATCGCCGTTCAGTTCGTCGTCAATTACGAGGAAGGCGGCGAGAACTGCGTCCTGCACGGCGATGCGGCGTCCGAGGCCTTCCTGTCGGAGATTGTGGGCGCGCAGCCCTGGCAAGGCCAGCGCCACTGGAACATGGAGTCCATCTACGAATATGGCGCACGCGCCGGTTTCTGGCGTTTGCATGAGCTGTTGACCTCGAAAAATGTCCCCGTCACCGTCTATGGCGTCGCCACGGCATTGCAGCGCTCACCGGCCCAGGTTGCGGCGATGCTCGATGCGGATTGGGAAATCGCCTCGCACGGGCTGAAATGGATCGACTACAGGGATTTCACGCCGGAGGCCGAGCGCGAGCACCTGCTAGAGGCTATCCGCATCCACACTGCCGCAACCGGCGAGCGGCCAAAGGGCTGGTACACCGGCCGCACGTCAGTCAATACCGTTGATCTTGTCACCGACGAAGGCGGTTTCGACTATGTTTCCGATTCCTATGCCGATGACCTGCCTTACTGGTATGAGCACAAAGGCAAGTCGCAGCTGGTAATCCCCTATACGCTCGACGCCAACGACATGCGCTTCGCGACCCCACAAGGGTTCAACTCTGGCGATCAGTTCTTCGCTTATCTGAAGGACAGTTTCGATACGCTCTATGCAGAAGGCGCAGCCGGCTCGCCCAAGATGATGAGCATCGGCCTGCATTGCCGGCTCATCGGCCGTCCTGGCCGCAGCGCCGCGCTCGCACGCTTCATCGACTACGTACAATCCCATGAAAAAGTGTGGCTCGCCCGCCGCGTCGACATCGCGGAACATTGGGCCGCTAACTATCCCTACAAGCCTCACGCCGCGCGCCCATCCGCACTTGACGAAACGACCTTCGTCGACCGCTTCGGCGGCGTATTCGAACATTCGCCGTGGATTGCCCGCCGGGCTTTTGCCGGGGAGCTTTCGCCCGCCCATGACACGGCATCCGGGCTGCATGCGGCACTGCGCACAGTGTTTCGCATGGGCACGCAAGAGGAAAGGCTCGCCGTCCTCAATGCCCACCCCGACCTTGCCGGCAAACTGGCGCAGGCAAAGCGCCTGACCGAAAGTTCGACGCAGGAACAGGCTTCCGCGGGGCTCGACGCCCTGACCGACGAGGAACGGGCCGAATTCACGAATTTGAACACCGACTACGTCAGGCGGTTCGGCTTTCCCTTCATCATCGCTGTCCGGGGTTTGAACAAGCAAGCGATCCTTGAAGCATTCAAGACCCGCATCGCCAATGATGGCGAGACCGAGTTCAACACAGCCTGCCGCCAGGTCGAAAAGATTGCCCTGCTGCGCCTGCGCGACATGTTGCCGGACGGAGGCCGGGCCGATGCGTGAAATACTGATTCAGAAATTGACGCGGGAAGCCTTTGCACCTTTCGGGGACGTCATCGAGAGGGAAGGCGCGCACAGCTTTCCCATCAATCATGGCATGTGCACCCGATACCATGACCTTGCCAAGGTGGAGACCACGGGTGACAACGCCAGCACCCTGATCAGCCTCCTGCGCGGCAGGCCTTATGAACTGCCGCTGGAGCTTGGCATGGTTGAACGCCACCCGTTCGGGAGCCAGGCTTTCGTGCCGCTCTCGGCCAACCCGTTCCTCGTGGTTGCCGCGCATGACGGATCTGGCGGACCCAGCGATCCTGTCGCCTTCATTACTTCTCCGGGCCAGGGCGTGAACATTCACCGCAACGTCTGGCACGGCATCCTCACACCGCTTGGCGGCGAAAGCGACTTCGTCGTGATCGACCGGGGCGGCGACGGAATCAACCTCGAAGAACACTTCTATGCGGAGCCGTTCCTGGTCCGTTGATCGAGAGAACATGCCCTGACTTCAAACAAAAATGCCGCCCCAACTCACACGGGCGGCCTTCTTTTGTAATCGGATGGGTCAGTTGAGCGGGATCGAATTGCCGCCCTTGCTCGCCTGGTACTGCGCCGACAGATCATCATACTTGCGCGCGATCGAAGCGGCCCGTTCCTGCAACCTCGTCCGATCAGCTTCCGGTTGCTGCGCAATCAGCTTGTGGATCGAATAGCTCTTCCAGAAGGCGTTCTCGGCGTTATAGCCGCCGGGCTCCAGCGTGAAGACCTCTTTCAGGATCTTCAGGTCATGCGGAATGGCGAAGGCATCGCGGGAATCCTCATGGCTGAAGAAATAGTAGAAATTGTCGAAGCCGGCCCAGGTGATCGCCGAAAGACACATCGAACATGGCTCATGCGTCGACAGGAAAATGAGATCGCGGGAATCCGGGCGCTTGTCGCCATCGACCTCGTAGAACCGCTTCAGCGTATGGACTTCGCCGTGCCAGAGCGGATTTTCCGTCTCGTTGTTGGTTTCGGCCAAAACGACCGACAGGTCCGATTTGCGCAGGAGCGCCGCGCCGAAAATCTTGTTTCCGGCCGCAACGCCCTTCTCCGTCATCGGAATGATTTTTTGTTCCATTGCATCGAGCAATGCGTCGAGCACCTTTGTGATTGAAGTTTCTGATGGCATTTTTGGTCTTTCTTTTCGGGTTGATACGACCTGATCCGAACTGCTGAATTGCGCCCGGACCAGGTTGCACTGTTAGACCGGGAACAGGGCGAACCGCACGACAAAGAGGATAGCTACGAGCCATGTCGCGGGATGGATCGAACTTACGCGTCCGGTCAGCGTCTTCAGCACGACATAGCTGATGAAGCCGAAGGCGAGACCGTTGGCGATCGAGTAGGTGAACGGTATCATCAACGCAGTCAGGGCGGCCGGCGTCGATTCAGTCACGTCGCGCCATTCGATGTCAACGAGTTCATGCATCATGAGGCCGGCGACATAGAGCAGCGCAGGCGCCGTTGCATAACCCGGCACGGATGCAGCGAGCGGCGCAATGAACAGGGCAGCAAGGAACAAAACGGCGATCGTCAGTGCCGTAAGGCCTGTACGTCCCCCAGCCTGAACACCGGACGCGCTCTCGACATAGGCCGTGGTGCTGCTGGTGCCGAGAAGCGAACCGGCAACGATCGCGGTGCTGTCGGCAAAGAGAGCGCGGCCAAGATTGTTCGGTTTGCCTTCTTCGATGAGGCCGGCGCGCTTGCTGACGCCGATGAGTGTACCGGTTGCGTCGAAGACTTCGACCAGAACGAAGACGAGGATGACCTGCAGGAACCCCGTATGCAGTGCACCGAGAACATCAAGCTGCAGGAATGTCGGCGCAAGGCTCGGCGGAGCCGAGAAGACGCCCTTGAATTCGCTGACGCCGAGCAGCACCGACAGGACCGTCACGGCGAGAATGCCTATAAGGATCGATCCACGGACCTTCATGGCGTCAAGCGCGGCAATGATGAAGAAGCCGAGAATTGCAAGCAACGTGCCCGTCGCGCCGAGATGGCCCAGCCCAACGAATGTTGCCGGATTGGCAACGACGATGCCGGAGGTCTTAAGGGCAATAAAGGCAAGGAACAGACCGATACCGGCTGCGATCGCGCTGCGCAGCGATTTGGGAATGCCGGCGACGAGCCAGCTGCGCACCCCGGTTACCGTCAGCAGCAGGAAGATACAGCCGGAGATGAATACGGCGCCGAGCGCCTGCTGCCAGGTGAAGCCCATGGCCCCGACCACCGTAAAGGCGAAGAAGGCATTGAGACCCATGCCCGGCGCCATGCCGATCGGCCAGTTGGCGACCAGGGCCATGACGGCAGAGCCCAAGGCGGCCGCGATGCAGGTCGCCACGAATATGGCGTTGCGGTCCATGCCGGTCGAGGACAGGATCTCTGGATTGACGAAGATGATGTACGACATCGTCAGGAATGTCGTGATACCGGCCAGCACTTCCGTGCGTACGGACGTGTTGTGGCCTTTGAGCTTGAAAAGCCTGTCGAGCATTGTTCCTCCCCTTGGCAAAACGCCGAGTCTCCGGCTGCCGCCCGGTGCGTTATGCACCAGAAAGCATGGCATCCGTTCTGATTTTCAATAGTTCTCCACTTGAAAAAATGATTGTCGTGCACTCCTCTGCACGCGCATCATTCTCCCGGTGTCGCCACCGCAAAGCCGATTGTGCGTTTTTCGCACAATGGATGCTAGGTGCCCATTCCGCATTCATTTGCGAAACACCTTCAATAAATTCTTGATTTCGAAAGCCAAAGAAAATGCCGTCAACCCTGGAGATTCGAGGCTCGTTCAGCGCGTTGCCACGATGAACAGGCGCGGGAAAGGCAATAAGACCGTGCCATCGCGCATAAGGGAATAGTGTGGGGCGATGCGCTCCCTGTACTCCTCAAGAAAACGCAAACGCTCGTCTTCGTCAAGCGCCGCAAGATAAGGACGCAGCCCCGATCCCTTGAACCATTCGATAATCCCATCAAGACCTTGCAGGGGATGATGGTAGGTCGTGCGCCAGACATCGACGCGTTGCGCCAATGGCCGCAACAACTGGTAGTAGAATGAGGCGTCGCCAACCTTGGTGCGCGAAAGATCGGCCTGCGCTATCTTCTTGGCCCAGGCGCCCTCTCTCGCCACCTCGCGCATCGCCACGTGAGTGGGTTGCTCGAGGTTGTCGGGCATCTGCAAGGCCAGCGAGCCCACCTCATTGAGGAAGCCGAGCAGCCGCGGAAAGAGCTGGCCGTGATCTGGCAGCCATTGCATGACGGCATTGCCATAGAGCAGGTCAACCTTCTCCCCGGGTTGCCAGGCGTCGATGTCGGCCACGGCGAATGACAGGTTCGGAAGGCGACGTTTTGCCTGCTCGATCATTTCCGCAGACGAGTCGATGCCGGCAATGACCGCACCCGGATATCGTTTGACGAGGAGTTCGGTCGAATTGCCCGGACCGCAGCCAAGATCCACTGCCCGCTTTACGTTCTGATTGGGAATAGCGTTCAGCAGGTCATTGGCCGGGCGCGTGCGCTCGTCTTCGAATTTCAGATACTGGTCTGGCGACCACACAGCCTTTGCCACTTTTGGGCCTCCGTTTCAAAGATTCGCCGGCAGGATATCCGAAGGGTCCCGGGATTACAGCCATTATTGATCAACAGGCCGGAACCGGCTGGACAAGCTCAGCAAAACAGAATCTCATTGCAAACATAAGTTGTAGAAACCGGGATGGAAGCGGCGATGACGCATAAACGGATTCTGTCGATTATTTTCATTTGCTTCGGCGTTCTCGCCTGGCCCGCTTATGCTGCTGCCTATACCGCCTATACAACGGGCAACGTGAACATTCGCACGGGTCCGGGCACCGGCTACGCAAAAGTCGCGACTCTCGCGCCAGGGTTACGGGTCGATGTTCTCGCTTGCGAAGGCCGTTGGTGCCACGTCGGCTATCAGGGGCTGCGCGGCTGGCTGTCGGCCAACTACATCGATCGCGCCGTTTCGACGCGTCCGCCGGCAGTCGTCATCCAGCCGACGATCGTCGTCAGGCCGCCCTACCGGCCTCCATATTATCGCCCGCCTGCATACCGTCCGCCGCCACCCTATTATCGGCCTCGGCCGAACTGCCGGATCGCGCCGGGCTACCCCTGTCCGTAATGTAAGCGACCGGCTGGTCGCGCTGGCGGCGCATCAGGGTTTATTCGACTGAAATCGCATAAAAATTCTCGACCAGCTGTCGGGATTGGCGTTACCTGTTCGTCATCACTCAGAGAGGAACGAACGCGAATGCTCTACGCCATTTTTTGCTACAATCCGGAGGATGTCGTCGGCGCCTGGACCAAGGAAGAAGACGATGCAGTCATGGAGCGGCTTGGCAAAGTCCAGGACAAGCTCAGGGAGCAGGGCCGGCTCGGGCCCGTCGCGCGTCTCTTACCAACGACTGCGGCAACGACGCTGCGCAAGGGTCGTGACGAGCCGATTATCATCGATGGCCCATTTGCCGAGACCAAGGAGCAATTGCTCGGTTTCTACGTCATTGAGTGCGCATCGCTCGAAGAGGCCATCGACACGGCAAGGGATCTTGCCGTCGCCAATCCGGGCACCGGTTCCTACGAAATACGCCCTGTCTCCATCTTCCGGCCCGGAGTCGATCTGACATGAGCGAAGGGTGCTGGATCGACGCAGCATTGACGGCCGCCCGCCCCCAGGCGGTGGGTGCGCTGCTGCGTTATTTCCGCAATCTCGATATCGCCGAAGAAGCCTTTCAGGAGGCATGCCTGCGTGCCTTGAAAAACTGGCAGACGAACGGGCCCCCTCGCGATCCCACAGCCTGGCTGATCTTCGTTGGGCGTAATAGCGCCATTGATGGCGTCAGGCGTCAGGCGAAGCAACAGCCGCTGCCGCCCGAGGAATTGCTGTCAGACCTTGGCGACCGCGAGACCGCGATTGCCGAGAAGATCGACAATTCCGACTATCGCGACGATATATTGCGACTACTTTTTATCTGCTGCCATCCCGATCTTCCGGCAACCCAGCAGATCCCGCTCGCCCTGCGCATCGTTTCCGGGCTGTCCGTCCGTCAAATTGCGCGCGCATTTCTGGTTAGCGAGAGCGCCATGGAACAGCGCATCACCCGGGCGAAATCTCGTATCGGCAACGGCGATGTTCCGTTCGAAACGCCAGGGCCCGTCGAGCGTTCCGAACGGCTCGCGGTCGTTGCCGCCATGGTCTACCTTATCTTCAACGAAGGCTATTCGGCTGGCGGCCATGAGCAGCAGGCGCGTTTCCCGCTCTGCGATGAGGCCATAAGGCTGGGGCGGCTGCTGCTGCGCCTCTTCCCGGCCGAACCTGAAATCATGGGGCTCACCGCCCTCCTCCTTCTGCAAAGTGCGCGTAGTGCCGCCCGCTTCGACGCCGACGGCGCGGTCATTCTTCTCGAAGATCAGGACAGGCGCCTGTGGAACAGCAAGATGATCGCCGAGGGCCTCGCATTGATTGACAAGGCGATGCGCCATCGCCGCCCCGGTCCCTATCAGATCCAGGCGGCGATTGCCGCGCTGCACGCGAGGGCCGCGCGGGCCGAGGATACCGACTGGACGGAAATCGATCTGCTTTACGCCGCGCTCGAACGGCTGACCCCTTCGCCAGTTGTTACTCTCAACCGGGCCGTTGCCGTCGCGAAGGTGAAGGGGCCGGAAGCCGCCCTTGCCTTGATCGAGCCGCTGGAGGAAAGACTTTCAGGCTACTTCCACTTCTTCGGCGTCAAGGGCGGCCTGTTGATGAAGGTCGGACGCACCAAGGAAGCACGCGAAGCTTTTAATCATGCAATTTCGCTGGCGAATACGGCGGCCGAAGCGGCCCATATCAGGATGCATCTCGACAGGCTCGCCGAAGGCTAGACAATCTGTTTCAGTTGCTGTCGGTTTGGCGGCTTTTCGTTCGTCCTTGAGTTGAGGTTCATCAATCAAGGAGAAATCCCATGGACGAGAGACATGCAGTCGAGGCGGCCATCAAGGCCTGGTCCAGCGCCATAACTGCCAAGGATGCCGCAACAGTAATTTCGAACCTGACCGACGACGTCGTACAATTCACCCTAGCACCGCCGCTCCAGCACAAGGGCAAGGACGCGGAAGATCTTGCAGGCTGGTTCGACACCTGGGAAGGACCGATTGGCGGTGAAGCGCGCGATGCGCGCATTGAAGTCGGCGGCGACGTAGCCTTCGCAACAAGCCTCGTGCGCATGACCGGCACCAAGACTGACGGCCAGAATGTCGATCTCTGGTTCCGCCAGACCCTTGGCCTCGTCAAGCAGGAGGGCACCTGGCGGATCACCCATGTCCACAGCTCAGTACCGTTTTACATGGACGGAAGCATGAAGGGCGCCTTCGACCTTAAGCCGTAAACGCCATCAAGCCATGTCGATCGGGGTCTTATGCGCCTCGATATCATGCGGGACGATGGTCTGGCGCTCGACCATGCGATGCACGCGCGGATTGTCTTCGCCGCGATGAAGCTTACGGATGCGATCCCAGATCTCGGCATCGGCGTGCGTCCGCCGCTGGTTGTGGCGGACATATTCGACCCAGGTTGGAGTGTGGTAGCTCTCGGTCCACACTTCTGGATTTTCGAGATCGCGCATCAGCGCCCAATGGCCCGCGCCATCGCGAATGCGCACGCGCCGCCGCTCGGCCATGACGCTGAGAAACTCCGGAACGTCTTCCTCGGCAATGATGTAGTCGATCATGATGACGATAGGGCCGCTGCGCGGTTTCAGATCGAGCGCCAGCAGGGGCTCGCTGAAGCGGTTGAGCGGATCGAGATTGAGCGTCTTGAATTCCGGCAAGGCATAGCGGAGGCCTATGGCGGCACCCGCAAGCATGATGACGCTCGATGCGAGCAGCGCCTTGTCGGCCCCATATTCACCGGCCATAACACCCCAGAGCCAGCTGCCGGCAGCAATTCCGCCGAAGGTGGTGGTCTGGTAAAGCGACAGGGCGCGTCCTACCACCCAACGCGGCGTCGAAAGCTGGACGGTGACATTGAACAATGAGAGCGCGAGTACCCAACAGGCGCCCGCAGCAAGAAGGGCTGCATTGGTCGGCCAGGTGCTCGGGCTTACGGCTGCAATGGCGGAGCTCACGGCAAATCCGGCAAAAGCAATGCGGACGATTGCTTCGCTCGACAGGAACTCGCGCAGCCGCGCGCTGAGGAGCGCCCCGCCGATGGCGCCGATTCCGAACGATCCCAGCATGACGCCGTAGACGAGCGGACCGCCGCCCACCAGATCACGCGCGACGAGCGGCAGCAGCGCCAGCACGGCGCTCGCCGAAAAACCGAAGATGAAGCCACGGAAGATCACCTTGCCGATATTGGGCGACATGGCAACGTAGCGCAGACCCGCAGAAATCGCCCGCCCCATCGTCTCGCGCGGCAAGGTATTGGGCGGGTATTTCGGCTGCCAGTGCATCAAGGCGAATATGATCGGAAAGTAGCTAACCGCGTTGACGGCAAAGGCCGCCGCCGCGCCCGCTGCGGCGACGATAACACCGCCGACCGCCGGGCCGACGCTTCGCGTAATGTTGAAACCCATGCTGTTGAGCGCGACGGCGCCCGGAAGATCGTCGCGGGGCACCATATCGCCGACGGATGCCTGCCACGACGGATTGTTGAGCGCGGTTCCGCAACCGAGCAGGAAGGTAAATGAGAGGAGGAGCCAGGGCGTGATCAGCCCGAGATAGGCGAAGACGGTCAGGAGCACTGAAATGACGACCATGAAGGTCTGCGCCACGATCATGACAGCACGGCGATTGAAATTATCCGCGAGCGCACCGGAAATGAGCGAAAACAGCATGATCGGCAGGGCGGTCGATGCCTGCACGAGTGCAACCATATCGACCGAACTCGAGATCGTGGTCATCATCCATGCGGCGCCGACCGCCTGAATGAGTGATCCGAAATTCGAGGAGAGATTGGCGATCCAGATCGTGCGGAACGTTTCGTGTCTGAACGGCGCAAGTGGCGATATTCGGTCTGGCACCTCGAATGCTTCCTGTTTGCGGTGATGGCTCGTAGTGCCCTTATAGGCGAGCCTGCCGCGAATTCCAGTTCCTGCGAACGATGAGTGCGTTCAACTTACGTTTTCGGTCTTAAGGAAGTGTGGGTGAGGCTCGCCCTTCCTCTCCCTTGTCGAGGGGGACGGCGCCCAATAAAAAGGGACGCCGCATCATTGCGAACGTCCCTTGAATTCGATTGAGCACTGCACTCATCATCTACGGTGCAATTGCTGCTTTGCGCGCCCCTCGTTCAAATGGTTTCCCCATGGCGAGCCTCGTCCCCGTCGGATCGGTGCACCTGGCCACCCGGCTCTCCGCCAGGTCCCCACTGGTTTGGCGCAGCACCTGATCCAACAGGCTCACCATGAGGAAAGTCGTCAATGCGAAGAAAATGCCGAGGCTAAACATCACGCCACCTCATCATACATCGCGTTGATCTTGTAGATTGCTTCCGAACGGTTCGTGACGCGCAGCTTCTTGAGAATATTGCGGACATGAACTTTGACGGTGTTCGGTGCAAGGTTCAGCGTATACGCAATGGACTTGTTCGCCTTACCGAGCCGCAGCACCTGAATGACGTCCTCCTCGCGCGGTGTAAACATCGCCCCCCGCTTGGATTGGTAGCGCCTCGTCCCCAGGATGCGCTGGATATCAGTCAGATTTTCGGCCGCAACAAACACACCCCCGGCCAACGCCATCGAAATTGCTTCCATGCAGACCGATATGCCGGCATTGCCTGGAAGATAGCCCCGTGCCCCATGCTCGAGAACGGTCAGTATTTGCTGGAAGCCGCAAATATCGGCCTGGACGATGACCGGTGCGTTCGGGAATCTCAGCACCAGTTCCTCGATTTCGAGCACAATCGAGTTATCCATGAATCTTGAATCGTCGACACACACGAGAATGGCTGAAAACTCCGAGGCATCGAAGTCTTCGATATCATTCACCGAGCCGAAATTGACGATATGCAGGCCGAGCCCATTCGCAAGGAGACCCCAGGAGAGGTGCTCGCGAGAGAGCACGCGCCCGTCGATGATGGCAAGCGACTTTTGCGGCCGTGGATTTTCCGAAGCGATATGCAGCGTGGCACGACGGGCAGCTGTACGTCGGTCGGCAATTGGCCTGCCATCCGGTATTCGCTCATACGTGATTCCTGACATGATACTCACCCCTAAAACTTACTCACTGATTTTCCATCAGTTGTTTGTAACTCTAAGTTGTACGACATGATTTACTGCGATGGCCGGTCGACCTCTTGAGCACTTTTCAGCCGGCCACGGCTTACTCCACTTTGGTGTCCGTTCCTTCACTTGCCTGAATGTTTCAGGGAGCGAATTGTCTAACGGAAGCCCATAGTTGTCGATTTTCCGGGAAAGCGCTTCACCCTGCGGGGTGAAACAAAAAAAACTGCAAATTTTTTGTTTGAAAGGAGGTTTAAAGGCCTTCCAGGCCTGCAACCATCCGGATCAATTCGACCTGGTTGGCGGCATTGGTCTTGGCATATAAGCTCTTGATTTGCGACCTGATCGTCTCTCGGGAGAGCCCCGCCTCGGCGGCGATTTCATCGGCCGTCCGGCCGCCGATCAAGCCGTTCAAGGCCCTGACTTCGGCACCGGTAAGCGCATACATTTCGCGGAACTCCGCAAGGTCGAATACGCGCGGCGTCGTGCGTTGCGGCTCGAGAATCACGACGACAGTCGGCCCCTCGAAGAAGAACGAGAACCTGTCCTTCTGGACATGGATCAACGTCACCTTGACGTCATCGACCTGAAAACTCGCATATTTCGGCTCGTGCGACGTGCGATCGAGCATCTTCTGCAACATGGCTTCAGCATCGTGCGAGGCGATGTGCAGTTTCCCCAGCGCGGAGGTGCGCACACAGTTTCCCTGCTCCATTATCTTCTGCGCGGTCTCCGAGGCGGACTTTATCCGGGAACTGTCGCCGACGATAATCAGCCCGACATCGATGGCGTCGAAAGCAAGACCCCGGGCTTCCTTGCTGAACCTGTTGAATGAACGGTTCTGATAATATTTGAAGACCCTGTTGAGATGCGGCGCCAGTCGGGTCAGCAATTCGGCCGCTTCGGCAGTGCGCTCAGTTTCTCGCTCGCTGGTTAGAATGCTTAAAAGAAAAGACCGCCCTTCAGTGCGAACGATCGTTACACCCACTGCAGATTCGGCGCCGGCCGGCACAAGAAAGTCGCTATAGAACTCGGTCTTCACCAGCCGGTCATAGGGCAGCATCTGTTCCGCCGTTACACCGATACCGATCTTGCGGTTCGCGGCCCTCGGCATCCACGGATTGATGCGGCAGAAATAAGTGTCGTACTGGTTGACCTGCTTGGAGGTCATCCCGGAGGTCAATGACAAGGCGCCAGTTGCCTTGTACTGATCATGATAAAAGAGGGTTGATTTGCCGTCCGGAAGGGTCGCCGCAAGCCGATCGAGAAAATGCTGCCAGCTGGTTTCACCCAGGAGGGAAGCATATACGAGGTCAATGAACTCGTCGTCGATAAGCTTCAAGTCGTGCTTCATCCCACTTTGCCGCTGAACTGTCTTATCTTGCGCGAGTATAGCGCTGCGAGAGAATTTTTCCACAGCAACCCTAGATAATCGGAGCAATGGCTCCGATGCGCCAACTTGCTCCAAGACCGCGGGAACTCCGTACGGACAAAGCCCATTAGCTAAATATATAACCCCAACTGATTACCGATTAGCCCATTATTTGGTTCGACTGTCAGTATCTTTTCTCATAACATTGATAGATCAAACGCACTACGATGTATTATTTGAGACAAACGAGCGTACATCCCATATTCAACCTGTAGCTGTAAATATTCCACAGATTATTTCACAGCGCAAGGCGGTCCCGTCCCGCCAACGACTTCTAGCAGCATCGCAAGATAATCTTCATTCATCTCGCGGAGAGCGATTCGGCCGCCTGTGCTTTGCTGCGACTGCCATTCGAGGGGGAACCAACATGGCATTTACGGATAATTGCGACATCTTCGCCTCGTTTCATGAAGATGCGTTCAATGCAGTGATAGGACACGTCCGCCGGCAGCGGCCGTCATTGTTCAATTATGCTTCGCTTGGCGTCATCGCCAATCCTGGGCTGCTGTGCCGGCAAATCGATGCGCACCCTGTCGTTGCCCAACGCAACAATCCACTGATGACGCGCATCGACCCCCTTCAGATACCGGGCACCAACTTCGCCATGGAACTCGCCGTTCAGGTCACCGAGGCCAAGATCGACTTTCACCCAGGCAAAGGGATTGCCTTACCCCCGGAACTCGGAAAGCTCGCGCCGCAACGCTTCGCAATGGCGCTCGGGGTATGCCTTGGTCTTGGCTGCCCGCGTGATTTCCCCGTCGACAGGCTTATTGATCCTCCCAAGGACAAACCCGACGGTGACGACAAGGGCCGGGATCCGGTACCGCCGCGACCGCTGCCCGTACGCAGCCTGATGTGCTTCTGTCTGGAAGTCTTCGCCGTGGGCGGCGTGCGGATCCGCTTCTACAACGGCAAGCCCTACCTGGAGCCGTTTCTCGACCGGATCGAGATCGTCGATATCCGCCCCGACGAACTCGAAGCGATACTGGAATGCTATCTTGAGATGATGCTGAAACTCGGCCTTATCCCAAAACTTCGCATCCTGCTTGAACGGGCGCCGCTGGAAATCATCAAGAACGTCGTGAGCGTCGTCGTCAAGCCAACGCCGATCTCGGCGGCGGTTCCGAACAATCCGGCGATCGAGGACGACCAGTTGAAGGCATTCATTAACCTGGAGGTGATCTGAAATGGCCAACCTCACCATTGCCGCTTCCGAAGCGAGCTTCGTTCGCCTCTTCAATGCCATCCGCGACAACTTCACCTTCGCGGACGCCGACAGCGCCGACTTTGGACCTTTCACCGCAAGTTATGACGTCGCCTTCCACCTTGAGAACGGCAGTGTCGACCTTCGCGGCGACAATACGGTCAAGATCGACGAACTCGACATCAAATGGGACAAGCTCGACCTGTCGCTCGGCATCGATATACCGAGCATCTGCATTGGCGGCTGGTGCATCATCCCGACGCCCTTCCGCTGTGCCCTTCGCCTGCCGAAAATCTGCATCTTCGATGACGATCCCGATATCGCCATCACGCTGCCGCTCGGCGGTCTCGTTTCGGAAGTGTCGCTGACCGGGCGCCTTGTCATGCGCCATTTTGACAACCCGGCGCGTCCACCCGGGATGAACGCCTGGGATGCCCAGGATGCCGTGCCCTCCCTGGCGAGCGAATGGCGCCTGTTCTTCGATGATCCGATTGTCGATATCGACCCCATCGATGTGGGTGATACCGTCGGCGACTTGCTGGAGGCAGCGGTCAACGCAGCGGTCGACAACCTTCTCTTTTTCCTTCCAGGCTGGGCGCGGGATATCGTGAAGGGGATACTCGGGCCGGTGATCGATCTTATTCGGGCGATACTCGACATTCCGGACGATATTCAGGAATGGATCTCGGACCTTCTGAATGTCAGCTTTGGACTGCTCGACATCATCGCCCAGTTCATCATCGATTATTTCGGCGACAAGACTCCGCTGACGGCGATCGAAGATCCCTACCCGTTGCTGCCGGAAACTACCAACCCGAACAATTTCGGTCCTTCCATGCTCATACCCGTCAAGATCCCGATCCGGAAACTCAACGTCTTCAACAACGATGTCGAGATGATTCTGGAAGCAGATATAGGATGAAACGATGTTAGCGAACCTCAACCGGCAATTGTTCGAGGCCACCGTTTTTGACAGCGGGGCGCTTGGGCTCACCACCAGCATTGTCCATCAGTTTACGGTCGCCGGGGTCTACTCGGCAACCGTGCGCAAAGACGGAAAGCACATAGGGAATGTCAGTTTCGAGGTTCGCGACGATGCGACCTCGATGCAACTCGACATTGATCTCGCCAAGACCCAGCAAGGCTCGAAAGATGGCTGTTGCTGCGGCACGGAAGCCGGCCAGCCTGTGTCGTCAAAGGGCTATGTCGTATTTCACACGACTGCCGGTACGGGATGGTCGGTCCATGTTGGCGAAGGCAAGCAGTCGAGCTTTGACAGCACACGCCTGACGAAAGGCGACATTTTTGCCCTGACGCTGCTCGAGCCAACCAGGTACGGCATCCAGAACAAACTCGGCAGTGCCAAGGGTTCCGTCACGGTGGAGTTTACCAAGGGGGATGCGAAGCGCTTGAGCGAACTTAAGCCCGTCATGGTGACGGCCGGAAAAAAGTTTGACCCCGAGAACTTCAAGCTGATCGCCACGCAAGGGCTCGTATTCCGCATCGAAACCGACGCCCGCATCGTCATCAGCCGCAAGGAACCGCGTAAGGCCGAACCTGACAAGGGGCGCATCCGCTTTCAACGGCCGCGTATCGTCGAAACCCGGCCGACCCGGAAGGCTTCATAGAGTCTTGTCCGGCTAACGCGCGCTGCGATACAGGATCTCGCCCTTGCCCGACACGGAATTGTCGCCCGCATATTTCCCCGGCCTGTTGCCAAGCAGGGGGCGGTCGAGAATGCCTTCCGCGATGAGGTAGCGGTCGAAAAGGCCGGAAAAAGCGATATCCGGCCGCCCGCAAGCGATGAAGGTCGGCGACAGTGCCTCGGGGTGGCGATCGAAGAGCAACGAGCCGCGCTTCATAAGATAGCCCGGCATCGCCCCGACCTTGCCCGTAACCACGATGGTCCCTGCGATCATGCGATAGCCCGGATGATCGCCGCAGCCCTTGCCGATTGCGACCGTGCCACGCCGCAACCGGTCGCCGGCGTAGTTGCCGGCCCTGCCCCGAACAATGAGGACACCGCCTTCCATGCCTGCAAGCTCGCCGGCAAGCGGCGCGGCGACGTGATTGCCGGCGTTGCCCGTAAGTTCGATGCGTCCGCCAGCCATGCCAGATCCCAAATGATCACCAGCGTTCCCTTCGATCAGCAGCGATCCCCCGGACATCTTGCGGCCTGCCTGGCTCCCGACATTTCCAACAACGCGCAGCTTGCCAGCACCCATACCGGTCCCAACCCGGTCGAACCGGGCGCTTCCGCCCTCGACGATGAGGTTTTCGGCATCTTTTCCGGCCAATTTGAACAGGTCGCCGACGACGGCCGGTTTGCGGCTTGTACCGACGCGCAACCTTTCAATCTGTGCGAGCGAGAGCCCGGATATGCCTGTCGGCGTAAGCAGGGAGAGATCGAGGCGCTCCTCGGGCTCGGACAGCAGGGTGAAGGTCATGGCTTTCATGGCAACAAGTCCTTCAGATGATAGTGAAACTTGCCAAGCTTGCCGCCATAATTGCCAGCACTGATCCGCAGCGCCCCGCGCTTCGGGCCAAGATCGATCGCCGCCTTCAGTCCGGCGCGCATCGCCGCGGCAACCGCATCGCTGGTTTCGCCGTCAATGACGATCTCCAAGACCGCGTTAATGTCCGCCGTGAGTGAGGAATTCACCACGCCGCGCAGCGTCGGCGCAAAAGCATCGTTGGTCGAAGCCATCATGCCCTTGTATTTCCCGCCGACTTTCGAGCCGGACCGAACGATACCGCCGGGGAACGGCATGATTGCACCCGGCACTTTTTCGATGGCGGCGACCGCTCGCTCGGCGGCCAGCAGCGCCTTGGCATTATCCGCCGCAAGGAAAAGCAGGTTACCGCCGCCAACTGCATTCTTGGTAAGGCCCGTCGTCGCTTCGCAGAGAAATTCGCCATCCATGACCGGCACGCGCCAGTAGTGGCGGTCGCCGAACTTCTTCGATATTTGCCAGCCGTCGCCGAAATAGCGCAGCGAATTGCCAAGGTCGAGCCGCGCTGATCCGTCGAGCGCGGCGAAACACGCGCTTCCCGGCGAGGTCAGCACGCATTGGCCTAATCGGGTCTTGAGCTGTTTCTGCAGATCGTCAGTGCTCATGGCGAAGATCATGACGCGGCAGCCCGGGCGGCCATCCGGTGTTTGGGTCTCCGGCACGTCCATATCGATGGCGGCCTCACATCCGCAGCCGATCACGGACGTCGCAAAGCCGGTCATGGTGATCGCTGCCTGGCGAGCCCACTTCAGGGTCGGCGCCGTAATGAGGATTGCGGTGGCCCGCATGCCGAAGGCTTCGGCAAATGTATCGTCGATGATGACCCCATTGCGGCTCAGCTGTTGCATGAGACCTCCGCAAACGGCTCTTCGCGGGCAATCGCGGTATCAGCAAAGGTGAACCACTCCAGCGACAGGCCGTAGCGCTCGTCGTGATAGTCCCGCATGCGTTTGACCATGGCCTTGTCCGCCGGCGGATTGAGCCGCAACGCCTTGCCCCAACGGTATTTCGTCACCTTGCCGTTCTTGACGACCAACTCGCCGTTCTTGAAGACGAGCGCGGCTTCGCGGAACATCTTCGCGATGTCCTTGCCGCGGCGGTAAACGGCAATATCGGCGATCGCACCCGCCGCGAGATGGCCACGATCCTTGAGGCCGAGGAGCTTTGCCGGCGCGGCCCGCGTCATGATGGCGATCTCCTCGAATGTGTATTCGCGCCGAACCGAAGCCAGCGTCGTCAGCTCCAATGCCCCAGCATTGAGCTCGGTCGCCTTGGCATCGCGCGCCTCGGCACTCATCAGCAGCTCGAACAATTCCGGATAGGCGGTAAAGGGCGCACCGTTGGGATGATCGGTCGTAAAGAACACGCGCCATGGATCGGTAATCAGGAGAAAGAGCTCCAGCCCTACCGCCCACTGCAGCGAGCCATAATAGTCGTGCTTGTAGCGATAGGGGACAATGCCGCCACCGCTGTTGCCGTCACCGTCGATGATGACGGACTTCTTCGGATTTGCATTACCAAGTGCCGAGAACTGGCGCATAACGTCGGACGAAATCGTCACTGTCTGGCCGAACATCACCTGGCCGATATCGATCGTCACGTCGGGGTTGCCGTTGACAAGTTCCGCAAGCCGCGCGGCCTCGGACGAGAACTTGCGCTTGCCTTCCGTCCCGTAGCCGTAGAACTGCAGGTGCGCCAGATGCAGGGGCGTGCCTTCCGTTGCGGCAATCGTCGTCGCGGCCGTGTCGGCGCTCCCGGCTATGCCGAGATTGTTGCAATGGACATGCAAGGGATGCGGAATGCCGAGCCGCGTGACCGATGCCTGCAGCGCCTTGACGATGCTGCGCGAGGTCAAGCCATATTCCGGCACGACGTCGTCGAACGAAAACGACCGCACATTGTCCTTGAAGGCAGCGGCGGCGCCGGCATTGATTACCTTGACGCCCAGCGCACGGGACGAACCGACGATCCAGGCAACATAATCGTCGAGCATGGCCGTCGATTTTTCGTCGCGCAGCAGCGAAAGGGTAAAGTCGTCATTACCGAGAATGGCGAGCGTCGCCTTGTCGATGATGGGTATGTCGGCAAGCTCAAGATGCGTGTGAAGCGCGGTGCTTGGGGCCATGGCCGGCTCCACGACCGTGGTAAAGCCCATCTGAGCGTAGAGACATCCGGTCTGATAGGTCGACCAGCCCGCATTGGAAAGCGGGGTGTTTGCCGGGCGTGGCTGATGCGCCGCGTGTTGCTCGGGCAGCAGCAGCCGCGCGGTATTCACATTGCCGCCGCCGATATGCGAGTGAATGTCGATTGCGCCCGCCATGACGATACAACCGGATAGATCGTGCGTTTCGTCTGCTGTGCCGCCCTCGGGAGCTTCAACGATAACACCGTCCCTGATCCACAGGTCACGGCGGCCACTTGTACCATTGACCGGATCGATCACGTCTCCCCCCGCGAGACGGATCAGCATGGCAAACCCTTTCGGCCGGGAAGAACAAGCGCAAGCTGCTGCAGCACGCTTGCTATGCTCGGCAATTCGGACGGTGCCGAAGCTGTCAGCGAATGGAACGTGCCGATCCTGCTGGAGAAGGCGACCCCGTCATGATCGACTCCCGCCCTGCCGACCGATATCGTTACGGCAGCCCCTTCGGTCCGCTTTTCCGTCCGGCTCAAAGAGACCAACCCGATCCTGCCTTTCGGCGGCATTGTTCCCCGTGCGGACACCCAGACGTGAAGGTCCGCTTCCTTGTCGCGAACCATACGCTGGGTGTCCCATCGCACGGGGTCATAGCTTGGGAGGCTATCGGAAAATCCTGTACGGGGTGGAAAACCGGTCATCCATAGTGATGTGAGGGCGGTACCCCAGGCATCATCGTCCGTGGGAAGAAACAGACTGCTGGCGCGACCTTGCTTGTTGAGGTCGGCCACAAGTCCCTGGAGCATGGCAAGGTCCGGCGAATTCATAGTGCCGGAAAAGACGAAGACCGGAAACCGGCTCTTGCCGAGCGCGCTCTTCAGGCGATCGACATTTGCCCGCGACCCAGTCTGATTTCGCCCGAGCAGACTCGCGCGCAGGGCAGCGAGCACGCCCGCAAGCCCGAGGCCCTCCCCGCCGATCGCAACGGATCTGAGCTTGCGATGGAGGCGACCCGCGTCCGAGGTGGGCTCCAATGCGCCCTCGACGTGAAACCAAACCCGCTTGTTGCGATCGCCGAGATCAGGATTGGATCCTGCCAGATGGAGCAAGAGTTCATGATGGGCAACGGGAATGTCACCGACGAGAACGATGAGGCTGGAACGGCGCCGCGTCTCACCCGGCGTCGTGATCATGGCGCCTTGATCGGCGAACAGCGCCACTTCCCTTGCGAGCGTGTCGCCATGGATATGATCGAAGGCGCCGCCTACCCTTTCCGCGAGTGCAATCGCACTGCGCGTACCATGCACATCCGCATCTATGGTGAATACTGGACAGCGGCTTGATACCAGAAGCTTTGCAACATTCTGTATCGCATCCATCAAGGATACCGGCTGGCTGCCAATCCATGCAACCGACATATTCCGCATCTTTCTGGTGCCAAGATTAACTTAGCTACTTCTTTTTCGATTGTGAACCCTGACGCCAGGCAAAAATCACGCAGTCAATCGTCGTATTTTACATAGGCAAAGCGCTGGTCTGTTTGCGGCGTTCCCTCCAGCGATCCCGTCTCCTTGCCGGGTTGCCACTGGACCACACTTTCGATCTTCTTGGCGAGTTCGAAATCCTTGTCGGTAATGCCTTTGGCCGCGTGATTCTGGAGGAGGACCTCGACCCAGGCATAGGACGCCTTAAGATCCGGATGATGCCATGCGGCCTCCGCGAGATGACCGATCGTGTTGATGACCATCAATGTCGACTTCCAGCTATGCGTCTTGTATTTGCGGCGAATCCAACCGTTCTCATAGCGCCAATGTGGCAGTTCTTCCTTGAGCTTTGCGACGATTTCGCTTTCGGAATAGACGCGTTCCTTGATCTTCGGTTCATCGGTCATTGGCATTCCTCCCTATTTCGTCGCGCATCGCGCTTGCGCCGAGTTCGAAAGACGATATCATAGCGGTGGGCCCGATTTTTGAGATTATGTAAAGAATAAGCAAATGTCGGATTCCGTCACTATCAAAGTCCCGGCCCGCCTGCATCTTGGCTTTCTCGACATTCCCCGCTCGCCGGACGATCGCTTCGGCAGCATTGGCCTGCCCGTCGAAGACATTGCGACGACATTGACGATTGCACGTAGCGCCGAGACGCATGTGGTTGGCGACGAAGAGGCGCGTATCACCCAGCACCTCGAAACGCTCTGCACACATCTCGGCATCAAGGCGCACCACAGGATCAGCATCCAACATGCGATCCCCCGCCACATCGGTCTTGGCTCCGGTACACAGATTGCCCTCGCCGTTTCAGCCGCATTGCGTACTCTCCACGGCCTCCCGCTTGAGCCTGCCAACGACGCCGTGCTGTTGAAGCGCGGATCGCGCTCGGGCATCGGGATTGCGGCGTTCGATGAAGGCGGCGTCATCATCGACGCGGGGAAAGGCGATACCAACCGGGCACCGACCGTTGTCGCCCGTTTCGCATTTCCCGACGCCTGGCGCATCATTCTCGTCTTCGACAATGCTGCCCATGGCATCCACGGCGACGCCGAGATCGCTGCTTTCCGTGCACTTCCTCTGTTTCCTGTTGCGACATCCGCTTCGATCGCACGCACCGTACTCCTTGGGATCATGCCGTCACTGGTCGAGCGCGACCTTGCTGCCTTCGCGCGCGGGATTGCATCCATCCAGACCGAAATCGGCAGCTATTTCGCCCCGGCCCAAGGGGGCGTTTTCACGAGTCGCAAGGTCGAGGCGACATTGCACCGGCTCGCCGACGCGGGCGCCCTTGGCATTGGGCAAAGTTCCTGGGGTCCGACCGGATTTGCCTTTTCACAGACGCAAGCCGAGGCGGAACGTATCGTCAGCGCCATTGGCGGCCGCGCTCCCGGCACGACGATCCAGATCGTTGCGGGCCGGAACGCGGGCGCGGAGATCACGCACAGCGCCCTCAATCTCGCCAGAGCTTGAAATC
The DNA here is from genome assembly GCF_056399405.1 of Phyllobacterium sp. 01N428. Taxonomy (NCBI): domain Bacteria; kingdom Pseudomonadati; phylum Pseudomonadota; class Alphaproteobacteria; order Hyphomicrobiales; family Phyllobacteriaceae; genus Phyllobacterium; species Phyllobacterium sp. 01N428. The sequence goes on along the minus strand of NZ_JBFTRH010000009.1, from coordinate 163,993 downwards.
ATGGGCGCCACAGCCAGAAAGGAGCGGGCACAATGAGCCGCAAGACGATCCTTCACATGTTGACGCCACTCCGGCACATGAGCCCGTTCGACGTGAATATGGCGCTCGATGCCGGTTTCGATGCGGCAATTCCCTATACGGAAGTGGGCCTCGCCGATATCGGCAACCTTGTCCAGGATGCGATTTTTTCCCGCCCGCCCGATGCCGGCGTCGCCACCGGCATCTTCATCGCCGGCAAGGATGCGCCGCTCGCGCTCGACATGCTGGGTGCTGCAAAAAAAGCCATGGTTCCGCCGTTCGAGATATCGGTTTTTGCCGATCCGGCAGGATCGTTCACCACTGCGGCTGCCATGGTCGCCAAGGTGGAAAAGGCCCTTATCAAACACCATGATCGCGGCCTCGCCGGAACGGCCGTTGCAGTGTTTGGCGCAACCGGGGTTGTCGGCTATTGCACGGCGGTCATCGCTGCCAGCGAAGGCGCCAACGTTACCATCGTTGGCCATGACGGCATTGATCGCGTGACGGATATCGCAGCGTCGATCAAGGAGCGTTTCGGCGTCGTGGTCGAGCCTGCTGACGGCTCGACCGATGCGTACAAAACCGCCATCGTGCGCGCAACAGAGGTGGTGCTCGCCGCCGCCAAGGCCGGCGTGCAGGTCCTGTCAAAGGCGCAACTCGGATCGGCAGGCAGGCTGCTCGTCGCCGCCGACGTCAACGCGGTACCTCCGGCCGGCATTGAAGGGCTCAAGGTCAATGCCAATGGCGAACCGCTCGATGCGACACAGGCTGTCGGCATTGGTCCACTCTCCATCGGCAACGTCAAATACAAGACGCAGGCTGGTTTGTTCGAACAGATGATCAAGGCAAAGAAGCCGGTCGTCTATGATTTCCGGGACGCTTTCACACTTGCTCGCGAACTTGCCAAATAATGCCGCGATCCTGATCGCCGCGATATCCGGGCGCTCGCTGGCGGCCGCCGCTCGGCGCGCCGGTCTGCGGCCACTAGTTGCCGATCTTTTCAACGATGCCGATACACTCAAGCTTGCTGAACGGGCCGTCAAGCTTCACGGCAGCCTTGAGGCCGGTATAGATCCGCATGCAATCGTCGAGACGCTTGCCGGACTTGCCGGTGAGGCCCAACCAGTCGCGCTGGTGTACGGATCGGGGTTCGAGCGCCGACCCGAAATGCTGGAAGCAATCGCCAAGAGGTTTTCGCTTGGCGGCAATGCGGCAGGCACTGTTCGGCTGATGAAAGAACCCGCCAGCCTCGCAAGCCTCTGCCATGAGTTTTCCATCCCACATCCGGAGATTCGCTTCGACAATCCCTTGGAAGCAACGGGCTGGCTGACAAAACTAGGCGGGGGAGCAGGCGGCTCACATGTCAAACGTTTGAATGGGCATAGTGCCATCCAGCCCCCCCTATCGGTGACGGAGGGGAGCAGTTTCGAACACGATGGCCCGCAAACGGGACACTATTTCCAGCGCTTCGTCGAAGGCAAGAACCTTTCAGCGCTGTTCCTTGCAGATGCAACGACGGCTCATATTGTCGGCTTCAGTCGGCAGTGGCCATCGCCACATCCCAATGCGCCATTTCGCTATGGCGGCGCGGTGCGGCTGCGCCGCTACGACCGTGGCAGGGCTTTACAAATTGAGGCTTGGCTCTCGGCCCTGACGCAGCGCGCCGGCCTTGTCGGTCTGTGCAGCGCCGATTTCATCGAGGCCGAAAACGGTCTTAGTCTTATCGAAATCAATCCCCGCCCGGGGGCAACGCTCGATATTTTCGACAGCGACGCAACGCCGCTGCTGCGTGAACATTTGCGTGCAGTAGCGGGCGCTTCAATTTCGGTCCCTGCCTATCGCGGCTCGGCCGCATCGGCCATCGCTTACACCAATAGGCCAATCAAGGCCTTTCCGCCGGTCGACTGGCCGGCGATGACGGCCGATCACCAGACATCCGGAACTGCACTCGGTGCGGGGGATCCGGTCTGCACCGTGTTTGCCTCGGCGTCCTCGGCAGCAGCAGCCGAGCGCGCAGTAAGGCACCGCGTCAGGACGTTGGCGATCAATTGGGAGGAGGATTTCGCATGAGGGACGGTCATGCCTATCTGAACAGGAATGCGCAGCGTCTCGCTGACGCGATGATCGAGGACGCCGATCGGCTCGGGATAAGCCATAGTCGCGGCAGCCTCGGCGAACACTTGATCGACGCCGGGGCCAAGGCTCGCGGGGGAATAGAGGCCGGCCTGCGCATTGTCGAAATCTGCATGGGCGGGCTTGCCACCGTCTCGGCCAGCCTCGATCGCAGTTTTGGCAAATGGCCATACACAGTAGACGTGCGTTCGTCGCAGCCGGTCCTTGCCTGCCTTGCCAGTCAGTACGCCGGCTGGAATCTTTCGCACGAAAAATACTTCGCCATGGGATCGGGACCCGTGCGGGCTCTCGCTCGAGTCGAGCCGTTATTCAAGGATATCCCCTATCGCGAGCCCGAGGCGCAGTCTTCCGTGGTGATGCTTGAAGCAGCGACGCCACCACCGGCGGAAATCGTCGAAAAAGTTGCGAAGGCGACGAAGCTCGACCCATCGCAATTGACCTTCATCTATGCGCCGACGCAGAGCCTCACCGGTTCGATGCAGATCGTCGGGCGGGTCCTCGAAGTCGCCCTCCATAAGGCGCACGATCTCAACTTTCCGCTTGATGCCATTGTCGACGGCGCGGGACGGGCTCCAATACCTGCCCCGCATCCGGACTTCTTGAAAGCCATGGGCCGCACCAACGACGCCATTATCTACGGCGGCATCGTCCAGCTTTATGTGCGTGGCAGTTCGCAAGCGGCCCGCGATCTTGCCGAGCAGCTGCCGAGCCACCGCTCACGCGACCATGGCCGGCCGTTCGCAGACATATTCAAGGCATTCAAAGGCGACTTCTACGCAATCGATCCGCATCTCTTCAGCCCTGCCGAGGTGATTGTAACCGCAATCGAAACCGGCGATACGTTTCGCAGCGGCAGCCGCGATGATGAAATGCTCGAGCAATCCCTGGGGTGAGACGACTATAGATGCCAGAAACGATACTGATCCTATCCGACCGGGCCGATCGGCAGGTCAGACAATTGCAGGCTTCGCTTGAGCGTCTCGGCTTCAGTATCCTCACCTTGCACCTTGCCGATATCGCTTTCGATACCCGTTTCTCCTCGGGACTTGCGATCCCGGGATTGAACGGCGCTCTGCCTGCGGGTGTCATCGTGCGTTCGATATCATCAGGATCCTTCGAGGCGATTACCCGAAGGCTTGGCATCCTGCATGCCTTCGCGCAAATGGGCGTTCTGGTGTGGAATTCGGCCAAGGCTATCGAGCGCTGCGTCGACAAATCGACGACCACCTTTCTGTTGGCGCATGCCGGTCTGCCGACGCCGCAGACCTTTGCCGTCGAGAACCTCGCCAACGCACGCGACGTTGCCGAGCGCGAGCTTGGGCACGGCCCCCTGGTGCTGAAGCCGCTATTTGGATCGCAAGGCAAAGGCTTACGCCTCATCAGGAGCGTCGATGACCTCCCTGAGCCCGAGGAAGTCGACGACATCTATTACCTGCAGCGTTACGTTGCCCATTCCGGACCGCCCTTCTGCGACTACCGGGTTTTTACATGCGCCGGTGAGGTGCTGGGCATGATGGCGCGCCGCGCCGACGGCTGGATCACCAACATCGCCAAGGGCGCCAAGGCCGAACCCGTCATCGGTACCGTGCGTTCACTCCTCGAAAGCCTGGCACTCGCCGCGTCTGCAGCCATCGGCACGGACTTTGCCGGCATCGATATCGTGCCTGCCGCCGATGGCCGCCTTCTCGTCCTTGAGGTCAACAGCATGCCGGCCTGGACCGGCTTGCAATCGGTCGTGCCGGTGCGCATTGCCGATCGCATCGCGGGTGCACTCGCCGCCCGCATCGCTCCCGCACTCGATGAAAGGCCTGCTGCGTGAAACCGACACGGGAGCAGATAAGGCGTGCCTATATCGATGCCTGTTATCACGAGATCGACGCGCTCAAACCGGGAAACGTGCATCGATTTGCCGACGGCCACAAGATGAGCGCCGCACAGTTCTTCGACAGTGCCCAGGCTTCGGCTACGCCGATTGCGGACCCTGAACTTGCCATTGGTGCGCGCATCCTTGCCGCGATCAGGGCGACGCGGCAGAAGGTTGAAACCAACACCAATCTCGGCATCGTTCTCCTTTGTGCGCCGCTGGCACAGGCTGCGGAGCGCGGCGGCGCCGACCTGCGCACGAACCTTGATGCCGTGCTTGCGGCGCTCGACATTGATGACGCGCGCAATGCGTTCGCTGCGATCGTCCTTGCGCAGCCCGGCGGTCTCGGTTCCGCCACCAGACATGACGTGGCAGAAGAACCCGCAGTCACGCTTCTCGAAGCGATGCGCGAAGCCGCCGACCGTGACATGATTGCCCGCCAATATGCCACCGGCTTTGCTGATATCTTCAGCGGCGGATTTGCCGCGCACGCTGCCGCTGTCCAAGCGGGCGAGGAGCAGATGTGGCCCGTCGTTTTCGTCTATCTCCATTACCTGTCGGCCTTTGCCGACAGTCACATCGCTCGCAAGTTCGGTGCGGCGCGCGCTGAAGCAACACGCAAGAAGGCGGCGCATATACTGGAGCGTGTACACGCTCTTAAGGACGGCACTGAAAGGGAAAAGCTGCTCCTCGCCTTCGATGCCGAGCTCAAGCATGATGGCATCAACCCGGGCACGTCCGCCGACCTCACCGTTGCAACCCTTTTTGCGCTACAACTCAACTTGGTCTTGCATATTCCCTAGGTAAATGATTGAATTTCGTCAGTGGATTTCATCCGCTGCTATCTGGCCAACCGACCCCCAACTCAAGGGTGCTGCGAACAAGGATAGCTGTCCATCGAGCGTCGTGTCTCGAGGTGCGGCATCTTTGGACGAACCATTTGGGACCGCTATAGGGAGGAAATAGGCTGTGGCGAAAATCAATAAAGTTATGGTTGGCGAGTCGCTGGTTGGCGACGGAAATGAAGTTGCGCATATCGATCTTCTGATCGGGCCGCGTGGCAGCGCCGTTGAGACGGCATTCTGCAATGCGTTGACGAACAACAAGGATGGTTTCACCTCCCTGCTTGCCGTCATTGCTCCGAACCTCGCATGCAAACCCAATACGATCCTGTTCAACAAGGTTACCATCAAGGGCGCCAAGCAGGCCGTCCAGATGTTCGGACCGGCACAGCATGCTGTTGCCAAGGCGGTTCAGGACAGTGTTGCCGACGGAACGATTCCTGCGGACGAAGCCGATGATATCTTCATCTGCGTTGGCGTTTTCATCCATTGGGAAGCAGAGAGCGACGCGAAGATCCAGGACTACAACTATCGCGCCACGAAGGAAGCAATCCAACGCGCAGTAACGGGCAAGCCGACGGCCGCGGAAGCAACCGCCCAGCGCGATTCCGTGAAGCACCCCTTCAGCGCATAGACAAGAGACAACCCCGCACAGAGCGCGCCCTCTGTTGAACCGGATGGCCTGCTGCGCCGGTTGGCAAAACTCTTGGGATTCTAGGTTTCGAGGAAGGGGACACCCTCTTCCTCGAAGGCTCTGCGCCTTTTCACACCTTGTGCATGAAAGATGCGATCGCCTGTGAGGCGAGAGCACCATTGTGGAGCGACGTGGCTACAAGTGCCCCCTCGATGCCCATGGCGGCGAGCTGGTGAAGGTCGTTGGCATCCCGGATACCGCCGGCGGCGATGACCGATCGATTGCCGACACGCCGCTTTATGTCAGCTAGCCAATTGAAGTCCGGTCCGGCGTTCGCGCCAATGCTGCCGAGGGTCATCACGATGATATGCGACGGCCAGCTTTGGGCCTCCGCGAGGATCCCCTCTGGTCCTAGAAATGCCTTACCGCGAAAATCAAGGGACAGAATGACGCCAGGCGTCTTGAGAAGCGCCAAATCGCGCTGGGACTCGGAACCAATGACGGGAACAATTCCCTTGAACGACAGTGCTTGTTCAACCTCTTCGCGTGCCGAGAATCCGGCATCAAGCCAGATGGTTGAGGGTGCGAGGGCGTCCTGTAGTTTCGACACGAGGTGAAGTGGCCGATGGCGACCCTCGATTGCGTCAAGATCGGCGACGTAGATAAGTGGAAACGGATAAAGCGAGGCGAGGCCCCGTGCGACATCGCCTATCTCGGCCGTCGGGCTCAACGGGGTCTCGATCGGCCGATAATTGGCGCGATCGCCAAGATGCGCCCGCACCACGCGGCCGTCTTTTATGTCGATTACCGGAATGATATGCACAGGGTCGAATCCACGTGATGAGAGTGCCATGAAACCGCGATTTGCCAACGAAAGAAAGCCCCTCGTAACCGGTTGGGATCTTGGCGGCGCGCATCTGAAACAGGCGAAATGCCTGAGCGGTGAGATCGTCTCCGCGCAGATTGTCAAGACCCCCTTATGGCTCGGCATCGACCAATTGCGCACAGCGCTGCGTGAAATGGGGCATTTGCGCGAAGCGGGCAACGTCAATGTCTTCACCATGACCGGCGAACTTTCCGACACCTTTGCGTCGCGCGACGCAGGGATCGCTGGCCTGCTCGATCTTATTGAGGCCGAGTTCGGCAGTGATGAAACGCTCATCTATGCGGGACGGGCGGGATTTTGCGATGTCACGACGGCGCGCGGGCTTGGAAGCGATATCGCTTCTGCAAATTGGCACGCGACGGCAAGTTTAAGCGCCAAGCTCCTGGACAGCGGGCTTTTCGTCGATATGGGTTCGACGACCACCGACATCCTTGCCTTCAAGGCCGGCGAGCTCGCGAACGGCGGCTATACCGACGCTGAGCGGCTTTTGACCGGGGAACTGGTCTATACCGGATTTGCCCGTTCGGCGCTCATCGGCATCGCGGCACTGGTGCCGGTGCAAGGCCGCATGACACCCCTGATGAACGAATACTTCGCCAACACCGCCGATCTCGGCCGTATTCTCGGCACGCTGGATGAAGCCGACGACAAATATCCATCGGCCGATCGCCAGGCAAAGTCTGTCGCCGGCTCTCTCGCGCGTCTCGCACGGATGGTCGGGCGCGACAGTGCCGATCTGGAATATGACGAGTGGGTGGATATCGCGCGGTGGTTCAGCGAGCATCAACTGCGCATGATCCACGACGGCGCCTTCCGTGTTGTACGGCGCACAGGTTCTGATTATGCCGCGCCTATCGTCGGCGCTGGCATTGGCCGGCCGCAGATTAGGCGTCTTGCAGCGCGGCTTGAACGCCCCTTTCTCGATTTCGGATCGCTTATCCCGGCAACCGATGCTGCGCGCGATGATGCGAGCAAGGCGGCGCCGGCCGCCGCCGTCGCACTTCTGGGCTCAATGCATCTTAAAGGAACTAAAGCGCCCGATCAGCCGTGATGATGCTCATGATGGATGGCATCCTTGCCTTTCGCATCGCGGGCATCGTGATGGTCTTTCACTCTTTGCATCAACCATGACCAGGCCTGTTGCTCGTCAGGGCCGGCAGTTTTCTCCATGGCTATCGATAGATATTTTATCTCGACCTCGATCTTTTCCGGTGACAGCATGTGCAATCGGCTGACGAGAATCGCGAGTTCGAGGATGGCTGCCTTGGCGCGGTTGAGCCCGGTAAACGGAGCGTGCGTCTGTTCCGACACGATCTCGCAAAGATGCTGGGGTCGAAGGCCGTCATCATTGACCGAAACAACCTTCAGAACCGAGTGGCTGAGCGCCGATTGGAGACGGGGAACTTTGCAACCCTTGACGGCGACAGTGGGCCAGTCTTTGCGCCCGGTCAGGCATCCGGCAAAAACCCGCATATCGTCCGTGTAGTTGGCGATCGCATAGGGCACTGCAGCGAGGTTTTCCAGCGTCTTTGACGGCCGGAACGGCGCAATGATCCATTTGTCGTCCTGCTGGATAATGCCGAGCGGAGCGATATGCACCGCGCCTTGATTGTCCACGGTCGTTACGATCGTTTCCCTGATGTAGGTCATGGCGCCACATCCTTTTTTGTCCGCAACGTATGTCCGGCCTCGGCTAGCCTCGTGCGGTCCTCTTGTTTCTCAGGCGCAGCAGCGCCCCATGCGAGCGGCTCGTCCTGCGCATAACGCTTGCCGAGCTTCCAGGCGATTTCCGCTTTCGTCAGCTCCGCGCCGAGATAGAAGGCATGAGCGCCATCAGCCTCAACGCCGAGACCAGGAAAAAGTTCGAACACGTCCTGTGCCGTCCGGTGGCCCTTGCCGTTGAAAATATGGACGCCGTCAGGCGCGGTCATAATGCGGAAATTCGCATCGCGAACGTCAGCGGCAAGCGTATCGATATCCTGAATACTGTGCGGATAGGGTTTGCGATCATGCACCTGCAACAGTCCAGCATCGTAACCACGCGGCAAGGCGTGATCCTCCTTTGCAGCGAACATCATGCGGCGGGCGCGGTCATGCTCTTCAACGGTACGCACCGTGTGCGGACTGACGTTGACGACGAGCACATTTTGAATCGAGAGCTCGGAACAAAGTCCGGTAAGGACTGCCGTAACCCCTGAAGAGTCGGCGTCGGTAAGTTCGGTGAGATTTCCTGTGCCCATCATCATAGGAATGTCCGGCCATCGTTTCCGCGCTTCGATGAAACGGCCAATCGAGGCCGCAAAGCCGAAGTGGATGGGATCTAGAACCGGATCGGCGATGAAGGATATACCGGCCCTCTGCGCCGCTGAAATCGCACGGCCGAGTGAATCGAGATCGCCGGCAGACGCGGGAATGAGGACGGGCGTCGCGCGATATTTTTCGGCAAGCCAAATGGTATCTTCGGTCAGGCTGAGCAAATAGTCGGCGCCAGCCGCGGCCCCCTCCTCCAGCTCCTTGATATTGGCGGAATCAACGCTGACCTTGAGCCCCATTGCCTTAAGGCTGCGAACGGCCTCGGCGAGATGCGGAAACGGCGTTTCCGGCAGGCAACCGAGATCGATTACATCGGCGCCAGCGGCGCTGAGCGTCATCGCGCGCCGCACGAGCGCCTCGACGCCCAACGCCGATGCGTCGACGATCTCGGCAAAAATCCTCATGTCATGGCGCGAAAGATCGACCGGCTTGCCGGACTTCCCAAGGAAGGCGGGAAGATCGGCCACCTCATCCGGACCGCGCACGAAAGCCACACCGAACCTGTCGCTAAGCCGCGCAAGATCACCCCGGTAGCGCCCAGGCAGGATCACGCGGTCCGCAGTGAATGGCGGCTTCAAACGGCGCGAAATGATTTCCTCGGTCATCAAGGCCGCGACCTTCACACCGATATCGACGATCTCATAGGAAAAAGTCGTTTCCCCGAGGTCCGCGAGAACCCGCTCCAGCCGCGACCGTGCCAGGTGACCGGTCAGGAACAGCAGGCGCTCAGCCATCGCTGGCAATCTCATTTTGCCGCTGCGCGATGAGCCCCTGCAGTTCCGAAAGTGATTCCACAACCTTGGTACGGGGATAGGCCTTCAGGCGCTCGGTGTTTTCCAGGTCGATGGGCCGGGGATAGACCTTGACCATGCCGCCCGGCGCCATGGTTTCAAGTTCCGGCGCGGTGTCGCACGCAAAGACAATCGACGGCACGCGGCATTTGCCGGCCTGCGCATAAACATTGGTGGGCAAGGAGTCCGATATGCCAGCCACGCATTTCGCCACCGTATTCGAGGTAGCCGGTGCAATCACTGCCGTATGATAAACGCCGTGGTAAAACCCTCCGATCGGGATTGAACTGGCCGTCTTGTCGTGGAGAACGCGCATCGTATCAGGGAAATCGAGCTTCAGGCCATACATGCGCAGGACCTCGTTCGCCGCTTTGGATACGAATATATCGCAGTGCTCGAGCGTACGGATCAACTCGAAGCTTTCGATGAAGAAATGGCCCGAGCCGGTAAGGGCCCAGGCCCAGCGCGGCGTATGAAGTTGTGTCATTGAGCACCCATGTCTTCAGCAATACTGCAACGCATGATCGGGTGTCCGGGGATCGTTGCCAAGGGTAATTTCAACGCGTCGAGTGTCTGCGGACCGGCAATATAAAGATCAGTGTCGGGGGCAAGCATCTTGTCCAGAATCGGATCGACAATAGCGGCGTCAGCAAGGCCGGAAAGCGATGCACAATGCAGGTATTCGTCCGTCTGTTTGATGAGAAGCAGCGCTTTGGCCCCGAGTTTTCCTGCGAGCCAAGCGCTCAGCGAATCGGACGTCACATTCCAAGAGCGCTCGATTTCGCCTGCGTCGATCGTCATGGTCGAAGGCAGCCAGACAGGAATACGTTCCGCCGCCAGCACTTCGCCTATCTCGCCCACAGTTCGGGCAAGGCGAAGCCTGTCATGGCGCTCGGCAAGCATCATGCCGAACTGATCCATGGCGAGGATCGCCATGGCGTGAGCAGCGTCATCCGAAATACCGAACCGCTTTTGCGCAAGCCGCACCTGGTCCGCAAAGGGGCCACCGCCGGGGACGATTACGAGCGGAAAGGTCGAACTCGCCAGAGCGTCGATCCAGTGCTGCATTTCCGCCTTTCCCGCCGTGCTCCCACCGAGCTTCACGACAAGCGGTTTCATGAGGAGGCGCCGCCCTTCCTGCCTCCATGCGCGTGCACTTGCTCGGCTTTGCCCTGTCTCGACTTGGCCGAATTTCGCATGTCGTTCTTGCGCTCGATCTCGACGCCGACACCGCCTGGCCCGAGTTCCAGTTTCTCCGCCCGGACGACAACGCGGGTCACGCGGGGATTTTCCAGAACCAGAGCTGCCACCTGTTCGGCCAACGTCTCGGCGAGCTCGACATGGCCCTGCGCAACGATCGCCCGGATGCCGTCCATTATGAGGTCATAGGAAACGACATGGCGCATGTCCTCGGGGTTGCGCGTCACGCGGAGCACATCCGCAGTAACATCGAAGCGGACCTTCTGGCTCTTGCCATGTTCGAAACTATAGGCGCCGATCTGCACGGGAACGACGAAATCCCGGACGAAGATCTTGTCGGTCCCGAGGCCGGCTTCTGCGGGATCGGGAAAGTAGGCACGGGCGGCGAGCAGCTTGTAGTCGACACCCGGAGGCGCCCGCAGCCCCTCCGTTTCCGGAATAAGGCCACGGATTTTCGCAGTCGCCTGCGCGTCAACAGGCGAGTTACGGCTGAGCCCCGCGCACAGCGCCCCGCGAAATCCGAGAAAATCCGGCTTGAAGACAAGGAGCCGCGGAACGTCCGGCGTCTCCAGCGATCCCGCTACGCCGCACATCAATTCGTGCGAATGGCACTCCTTGATGAAATGGCCGATCTGGTCCGGCGTCATGTGGTCGAGCAACCGGCCCAAAGCCTTGTCCGCGGTATCGATCATCACGCCATGAAACCCTGCAGCGGCCAGCTTCTCGACAAGGTTTTCATCATATTCCGCGACATGATCCGCGAAGAGAACGGCAATCAATTTTCCGTGCGTTGCAAGCGGCTTCAGCACCTCGATGCAGGCATCGAGCTGCGCGTTCGGGAAGAACCCAACCTTGAGATAATCGATCCCGGTCGCCGCGATTTCCTCGACCTTGCTGCGGATCGTGTCCGGATGCATCGGCAGATCGCCGCAGGCAGCGCTGAGGGGTCGGCGTCCGGCAATATAGTCCTTTACTTCCAATAGCTTGGATAGTTCCACCGCGCCCAGGGCACCGTTTGCCGGATCCTTCAGATCAATGATATCGGCGCCGTTCAGAAATACGATTTCCGCTTCCTGGCGATCCCTTACGCTGGCCAGCATCTGCGTCATTGGCGCGCTCCCGACAGAATGCACATCACATCAACCAACGCGAGAGAAAAGCTGACACGGTGGGTTGAGATTTCGGCGGGCTTGTTTAAAAACACTCTGGGCACCTCTGTTCTTAAGCGACCGCCATGACGCGAATGGCGGCAAAACGGAATGGTATGATTATGAAGAGTACGGTGCCAAACACTCTCGTGTTTTTATTCGGCTTTTTTTTGCTCTTCGTCAACGTCCCTTCCCTAAACGCACAAGCTACACAACCCGACAAATCTGCAAAACCTGCGCTTGATGTACGCATCGGTTATCTGCGCGCCTATGAGCCGCAACTTGCGCTCTCCGTACTCGATATTCCGCCGCGCGACGAGGGCGTGGCCGGCGCAAACGTTGCCATTAACGACAACAATACGACCGGCAAATTTCTCGGCCAATCCTTTATTCTCGATGTAACGGAAGCCAAGCCGCAGGCCGACATTGTGCCCGTTTTCAAGGAAATGCTGGCGCGGGGCGATCGTTTTATCCTCGCCGACATTTCAGCCAAGCAACTGCTTTCGATCGCTGATCTTGCCAAGGAAAATGGCGCGATCCTCTTCAATGTCGGGGCCACCGACGACTCTCTGCGGGAAGAGGAATGCCGTTCGAATGTCTTCCATACGGCGCCCACCCGCTCGATGCTGGCTGACGGCCTCGCGCAATATCTTGTCTGGAAACAATGGCGCAAATGGGTGCTCCTTTATGGCTCCCACGACGGCGACAAGCTTTACGCCGATGCGATCAGGCGCGCCGCAACACGCTTTGGTGCGACTATCGTCGAAGAGCGGCTTTACGAGGACAAGGGCACCGCACGCCGCACAGACACAGGCGTCATCCAGGTGCAAAAGCAGATGCCGGTATTCACCCAGAACCTGCCCGAACATGACGTCGTGATCGTCGCCGACGAAAGCGAGGTCTTCGGCAGCTATGTGCCCTATCGGACCTGGACGCCCCGTCCGGTTGCAGGCACGGCGGGGCTTGTGGCTTCGAGCTGGCATCCCGCCAGCGAACAATGGGGCGGATCGCAAATCCAGAACCGTTTCGCCAAGGCGACGGGTCGCCGCATGCTATCAAAGGACATGCAGGCATGGACTGCGGTCCGCATTGTCGGCGAGGCGGTCACACGTACGAAAGGCAATGATCCGAAGCAGGTCGAGGACTACATCAAGTCGGACGGTTTCTCGATTGCCGCGTTCAAGGGCCAGAAGCTGACCTTCCGCAATTGGAACTGGCAGTTGCGGCAACCTGTTCTGATCGGCGATGGACACGGGGTGGTGTCGACTTCGCCGCAGGAGGGCTTCCTGCATCAATTCTCCGAGCTGGATACGCTCGGCGTCGACAGGCCGGAGACCAAGTGTAAACTGAACTAGAAAATACTGGGAGGACTGAATGCGACGGACCTTACGCCTGCTCGCCGCGACCGCGGCGGTGCCATTCCTTGCGGGCCCAAGCCTTGCGAATATGGTCTACGTCTCGAACGAGAAAGACAACACGGTCACCGTCGTCGATTCGAAATCAATGGAAGTCGTCAAGACGCTCGAAGTCGGGCAGAGGCCGCGCGGAATTACCATCTCGCAGGACGGCAAATTCGTCTACGTCTGCGCCAGCGACGACGATACGGTGGAAATCATCGATACCGCCTCAGGCGAGATCGTGGGCTCGCTTCCATCAGGTCCTGATCCCGAACTCTTCGTGCTCTCGCCGGACGGCAAGAAGCTCTACATTGCCAATGAAGACGACAATCTCGTCACCGTCATCGATATCGAGAGCAAGAATGTCATCGCCGAGATACCGGTCGGGGTGGAGCCGGAGGGCATGGGTGTCAGCCCTGACGGCAAGACCATCGTCAACACGTCGGAAACGACCAACATGGCGCATTTCATCAATACCGACACCCACGAAATCACTGACAATGTCCTTGTCGACTCCCGCCCGCGCTTTGCCCAGTTCAAACCTGACGGCTCCGAGGTCTGGGTGTCGGCCGAAGTCGGCGGCACCGTGTCGGTTATCGACAACGCCAAGCGCGAAGTGACCCACAAGATCACGTTCGAGATCCAGGGGCTGCGGTCGGAACAGATCCAGCCCGTCGGCATTCGCATCACCGCCGACGGCAAGAAAGCCTATATCGCTCTCGGACCGGCCAACCGCGTCGCGGTCGTCAATGCGGAGACCTACGAGGTGGAGAAATACATCCTCGTCGGGCAACGCGTATGGCAGCTCGCCTTCACACCGGATGGCAAGAACATCATCAGCACCAACGGGCTTTCGAATGACATCACCTTCATCGATACGGCGACTGACGAGCCGATAAAGTCCGTTACCGTCGGGCAACTGCCCTGGGGTGTCGTGGTGGCGCCGAACTGACCAATGAATGACGCATATCAAGGGAGGAAAAGTATGAGAAATTTCAAGACGGTCGCCCTCGCGACATTCCTGAGCATTGTGGCCACCCAAACGGCATTTGCACAGGCCGATGATGACGACGACGATCAGGCAGCACCGAAGCCGAAGGCCGAAGCACAAACCAAGGCACCGGCGGTCACGCGTGCGAGCAAAAACCTCCCAGAACTCATTCTTGGCTCCAAGACCGACGACTTCGCCGTAAACCAGAAGGATTTCGAGCTTGTCGCCGGACAAGGCTACCGCTGGAAGATCACCTCGGCGGCCGGTTTCGAATACAAGTTCTTTACCGACCTTTTCCGCAATGTCTGGATGAACCAGATCGTCATCAACGAGCTCGAGGTGCACATGAACGGGGCGCCCGCCTGGCTCGAATTCGATTCACCCGGCACGATCAATGTTCAATTCACCGCGGTTCGCCCAGGCGAATACACATGGTCGGTTCCCGACCTTGCCGATAAGGGAATGAAGGGTAAGATTACCGTCAAATAAAGGATACCGCATACGGTACCAGGGTGGAGCTCAATGGGTACAAATGCCGGACTGAGAAATATCGAAGGCAGGACTTTACCGGAAGCAAACGTTCCGGCATTGCAGTTGACTTCGGTGAGTTACGCCTATGGCAAACGGCAAGCGCTGGATGACATATCATTCTCTATTGCGCCCGGACGTTTTGCCGTTCTTTTGGGTTTGAATGGAGCGGGCAAGACGACGCTGTTCTCATTGATCAGCCACCTCTTTGCCACGCGGCAAGGTAATATTCATGTCTTCGGGCACGATATAAACCGCAAGTCCGGCGACGCGCTTCGGCGCCTGGGAATTGTTTTCCAGGCGCGAACGCTCGATCTCGACCTCTCCGTACACCAGAACCTCGCCTACCACGCCTCGCTCCACGGCATTGGGTCGCGGCAGGCAAACCAGCGCATCAATGAGCTCTTGATGTCGATAGACATGAGCGACCGCCTGCACGAGAAGGCGCGCAGCCTTTCCGGCGGGCAGATTCGCCGCGTCGAAATCATACGCGCGCTTTTGCACCAACCGTCGCTGCTGCTGCTCGACGAAGCGACGGTCGGGCTCGACATCAAGTCGCGCGCAACGATCCTCTCCGACATCCGCAAGCTCGTCCAGAACGAGGGCATCAGCGTGCTCTGGGCGACCCATCTCATCGACGAGGTCAGCCATGCCGACCAGGTGATCGTGCTCGATAGGGGCAAGCTCGTCGCCAATGGCCCCGTGCACGACGTCATCAAACGCGCGGGCGCCGAGACCATCAACGAAGCCTTTTCGCGGCTTACGGGCATCGTGGCGCTAACCCCGGGCCAGAAACCATGACGGACATTGCCGGCAACGTACCGCTTCCCCGGTCTTCGGCGCGCAAGCGCTTCGGCCTGATGCAATATCTTGTCTGCCTCAAGGGCATTCTTATCCGTGAGGGCCTCCGCTATCTTAACCAGCGCGAGCGGTTCATTTCCTCGCTGGTCAGGCCCCTGCTTTGGCTCTTCATCTTCGCGGCTGGCTTTCGCCAGGTCCTCGGTGTCTCGATCATCCCGCCCTATCAGACCTATGTGCTCTATGAGGTCTACATCACTCCAGGCCTATGCGGCATGATCCTCCTGTTCAGCGGCATGCAATCATCCTTGTCCATGGTCTATGACCGCGAAATGGGAAACATGCGCACGCTCCTCGTCAGCCCGTTTCCGCGCTGGTTCCTGCTGGTTGCGAAGCTCCTAGCCGGTGTCGCCGTTTCGATCACCCAGGTCTATGCCTTCCTTTTCATTGCATGGTTCTGGGGTGTCAAAGCGCCGCCCATTGGCTATCTCCTGACCCTCCCCGCCCTCTTCCTTGCCGGCATGATGCTCGGCGCGCTTGGCATGCTGCTCTCTTCGGTGGTGAAGCAGCTCGAAAACTTCGCCGGGATCATGAACTTCGTGATCTTCCCGATGTATTTCGCCTCGTCGGCGCTCTATCCGCTGTGGCGCGTGCAGGAGGCAAGCCCGCTGCTTTACAAAATCTGCCAGCTCAATCCGTTTACCTATGCCGTAGAATTGATCCGGTTTGCCTTCTATGGGCAGGTCGAATGGACCTCGCTCGCCGTCGTCTGCGGCTTTACGCTTGCCTTCATGACCGGCGCCATCGTTGCCTACGACCCTTCGAGGGGTCTCACCATTCGCAAGCAGGAGGGAGGAAATACGTGAGACAAGCCCGCGCTATTGCCCTGATTTCGGCAACGCTTCTTCCCTTTTTTGCTACGCTTCCCGCTAACGCGGCGGCGAGCAACGATCCGGACTGGCCCTGCATCCAGCGCAAAGTGCCGGAAATTTCGGTCGGGCAGGTCTGGAACGGACCGCAAATTCCCGAAACAGCCAGCGACTGGGGCAACGATCCCAAGATCGATGCTCTGGTCAGCGAGATTGCTGCCCGCCGTAACCCGCTCGACGCCGCAAAGAAACAGATTACGGAATTTGCCGCGGGACTCCCGAAAGACCAGGCCAACGACAAGCTCTTTCAGGTTTTTCAGGGGGTCTTCGACACGCTAAGCCGCGAGCGCCAACAGGTGATGACAGGTATTTCACGCTACGCCATGCGCCAGCGCGACATGGCGGAGGACCTGCGTAAGGAAGCCGCCCTTGTCGATGCCATGCGCGCCAAGCCCGATGCGGATCCGGAAGAACTCGACCGGCAGGACGAGCGTCTGAAATGGGAAACGCGCATCTTCGACGAGCGCGTGCAATCCCTGACCTATGTCTGTGAGGTTCCGACGATCATCGAGCAGCGCCTCTACGGTTTGGCGAAGACAATCAGCCAGTCGCTGGTCAAGCCGTAGGCTCCGTGACCCGTCCGATCCGCCGATAGGTGAATGTTTCGGCGCCATTCGCCGACGTGCTGGTTCCCGCCGCTTCGTTGATGAGCGCGCCCATGCGTGCGTGCAGCGGAGACTTGATGCAGGCTGGATCGGTGGCGGCGGCATCGCCGGCGATTGCCAGCGCCTGGCAGCGGCAGCCGCCCCAATCGATCTCGCGCCGCTCGCAGCTCCGGCACGGCTCCTGCATCCAATCGGTACCACGGAAGGCATTGAAAGCGGAGGATTCATGCCAGATGCGGCTTAGAGTCCAATCGCCGAAGCGTTCGAAATTCAGGGTTTTGATGGTAGCGGCGGCGTGGCAGGGAAGCACAGTGCCGTCAGGCGCCACCATGAAGGCGTCGCGGGCCCATCCGCCCATGCAGGGCTTTGGATAGATGGCAAAATAGTCGGGTGTTACAAAATCGATGGTCATGATGCCCCGCAACCGCTCCTGCGCTGCCTCGACCACCTCGACCTGGCGTTCGACAGCTTCCCGCTCCGGCATCAGCGCATTGCGGTTGAGCAACGCCCAGCCCGCATATTGCACATTGGCGATTTCGAGCCGCTCGGCACCGAGTGAGAGCGCGAGATCGATGAAGTCGGGCACCTCTTCCATATTGTGCCGATGGATGGGCGCATTGATGGTCAGCGGCAGGCCGGCAGCGCGAATGCGTCGCGCTGTTTCGAGTTTCTTTTCGTGTGCGCCGCGCGCATTGCCGATCTTTTCGGTCGTCGCTGCAAACGCTCCCTGGAAACTCAGCTGGACATGATCAAGTCCCGCCTCAGCAAAGGATTCGATGCGTCCCTCGGCAATGCCGACACCCGCTGTGATAAGGTTCGTATAGACGCCGCGCCGCGCAAGGCACGCGATGAGGTCAACGAGGTCAGCGCGCAGGGTCGGCTCGCCGCCCGAAAGATGCACCTGCAGCACACCGAGATCGGCCGCCTGTTCGAAAAGCGAGACCCAGCCCTGCGTATCCATCTCGCGATTGGCCTTAAGCAATTCAACCGGATTGGAACAATAGGCGCATTGCAGCGGGCAGCGATGCGTCAATTCCGCCAGCATGCCGATCGGGGGTAAGACAGGCTCCGTCATAACGTCACCAGAAATTTGTCGGACCATTCCTGAAGAAAGCCGGTCACATCCGGCGCAATTTCCGCTTCGTCCGCTCCATATTGGTCGGCAAGCGAGGCGATCATTTCAGCCACGGTCTGCCGCCCATCGCATAGACGCAAGATATCAAGACTGACCTCATTGGGCCAGAACACACGCTCTGGCGACAGGAGGGCCCATGCTTCACGCACTCTATCATATTGCAGACGGACATGCCGCTTCAGGATCGGTTTCGATTGCATCGACACGAGCGAACGGGCACGGGCGGTTTCGATCATGTTCTCTCCGGATCGAATGCGCCTGGCGGCACGTGGCCCGCTTCGCCATAGGCATGCGCCAGCGCATCGAGCATCGCCCAAAGGACGTCGCACTTGAAAACCAGCGCATCGATAACCGCCTGCTGCTTCTCGGCCGTGTCTGCATGTTTCATGACATAGGCAAGGGCAAAGTCGGAATCGCGCGATGCCTGGGTCGGACGTTTGTCGAAATAGGCCAGAATATCTGGCGTAACATATTCGTATTTCGCCAGCATCGCCGGAACGCGCTCGCCGATTATGACCGGCGAGAAGAGTTCGGTGAGCGACGAAGCCACCGCTTCGAGCAGCGTGCGGTTGGTGCAGAACGAGAGATAGGCGCCGACGGCAAAGCGCGTCGCAGGCAGCGCCAGCTTCTCGCTTTTGACGGCGTCAGCATCGAGGCCCAGCCCCGTTGCGAGTTTCAGCCACCGGGCAATTCCGCCGTTCCAGCCGTCACTTCCGTCATGGTCTTCGATACGTTTGCGCCACTCGGCGCGAAATTCCGGGTCCTCGGCGCGTGCGATGATCATGGCATCCTTGCGCGGAATCACCGACTGATAACAGTAGCGATTGAGCGCCCAGGCCTGCATCTGCGCCTTGGTCAGCGCTCCGCTGGTCATCTGGTGATGATAGGGATGGCGATTGTGATAGCGGACCGCACCCACTTCGCGTAGAACGTTCTCAAGTTCCGCCGGCGAAAGGCCGCATCCCGCCGCATTGCTGAAATCGCTCAAAGCCTTACCTCCATGCCGTCATGGGCGACTTCCCATCCCGCCTCCTCGACCGCGGCGCGCTCCGCCGATGCTTCATCAAGGATGGGGTTGGTATTGTTGATGTGGACATAGATCCGCCGCTTGACCCCGAGATTGCTCAGCGCATCGATTGAACCGGAAGGCCCCGAAATGTGCAGGTGGCCCATCCGTGCGCCAGTCTTGGAGCCGACGCCTGCAGTGATCATCTCGTCGTCGGTGAACAGCGTTCCGTCAAAGAGCAGGCAATCAGCATCCGACAGGCGGCGCTTCAGATTGGCGTCCACGGCTGCACAGCCCGGAACGTAAAATGCTGCATGCGGCGTCTGCGACGACGAGATACGAAGGCCGATCGTGTCGCCCGTCTCGGTGCCGAAACCCTGCGCGGCCAAACTCGGGTCTTCGAGAAAGAGCGCTACTTTGCCTGGAACGGCAAATGCCTCGACGACGAGACCGGTGGGCTTGCCACTGGCGTCAGCGATTCTCGTCGGCTCATCGAGCAGAAGCTCGCGCCGCTTGACGATCGCTGGATCGAGCACGTTGAAAATGGAATTGCTTGCGAGAACTTCCAGGATCCGCTGGGAGGCGTAGATCGCAAATGGCTCGCGTTCGCGCAGGCTGAGAAGCCCGGCAATATGGTCGACGTCGGCGTTGGTCAGAACGACCGCGTGGATTGGTGTAGACCGCAACGGGCCTGCAGAAGCAGGTTGGAGCTCGGGTGTCGCGGCAATCTGCTCACGGATATCCGGAGACGCATTAAACACCACCCAATCCGTGCCATTTTCACTGGCAATGAGGCTGGACTGGGTTCGGGGGCGAAGATTGATATCGCCGCTCCGGGCACCCCGGCTCAATCGATAGTTGCAATTCCATTGCGGAAACCCGCCACCTGCCGCTGAACCAATTATTTTCAAACGCATTGCAGGCACGCATCCTCACAGCCGAAAAGCAAGGCATTAGCACGTGCTTTCAGCTTACGATTGAACCAGAAGGCCGCCCCACGCTCTATATGTGCGTGGGGCGAGAGGTATGTGGCTTATTTCTTGGCCTTCAGTTCCGCTGGCAGGTAACGCGAAAGTTCCATACCGGCAGCAACTTGGCACATGACTGGCTTTGTCCAGGTTTTCTTCATGCTTTCCTCCTTCTCAAATCAAAGATCATTCCCGATCTTTCTCCAGCATCATACGCCACAATGGCGCAGGATTGAAATCAGTAGGGTTCATTTCTTTGTGTGGCCTGCTTGGCAGCGGTCCAGCCGTCGGTCCCGAGAGGAAACCAGATCACCGAAGTGTATCCCCATTCAACGGCCCTTTTGGCTGCATTCCACGACATCCAGCAGTTCTCCATACAGTAGAAAATCACCTTCTTGTTCACGTCATCACCTAGTCGAGATTTGAGCCCCTTGCGAAAATAGGCCTCAGTCTCCTTGTTGATGACCCCGTATCCGACATTGGGAAGCCAGATGCTTCCCGGAATGTC
The DNA here is from genome assembly GCF_056399405.1 of Phyllobacterium sp. 01N428. NCBI lineage: Bacteria > Pseudomonadati > Pseudomonadota > Alphaproteobacteria > Hyphomicrobiales > Phyllobacteriaceae > Phyllobacterium > Phyllobacterium sp. 01N428. The sequence continues at coordinate 143,299 of NZ_JBFTRH010000009.1, read as the reverse complement.
CTCTCGAATCTTTTCCTTCCAGATCGTGCCAGCCGGCAATTCTGCTGGCTTCGGATCATGGGGAAGAACATCGACGAAAACAGCGTCGTTGCTATTCCATAGTTCGACCGCCTCGTCGGTCGTGATCACCTTTGCGCCCTTCAGCGTCGCCGGCGTGGGCGCCCTGTAGGCCTCAATTCTGTAACCGTCGGGCTCGGGAACCGTTTCTGCGGCAAGTGCAAAACCTGTCCCTGCCACTATCAGAACGGCTGCCGCCACAAGCCGGTTCCACTGCAAATTCAAGCGTCCTCCGTCATCCTATTGCGTCACCGGCTTATTGTTCTCATCGATCAACGGAACCTGGTAATCGAGCAGGATTTTGTTGATCTCCGCCTGGTTTTCCCTGATCACCTTATTCAGGGTCCGTTTCCACTCCTGGTCGGACGGGCGCACGCCCATGGTGATGCGGAACGCCATGTGCCCCGACTTCTCATTCAGGAGCGGCACGAAGGCGAGATCGGGATCGATCTGCTTGGCATAGTAGCCTGCCATTGGTCCCCACAGGATGGCGACATCGATGACACCGCTCTTGAGTTCCTTGATCATGACTTCGGCCATGGACGGAGCGAGGCGCGTATCGACCATCAGCGGATACGGATGGACGTTGCGCATATAGCCTGCCTTGGCGAGATTTACCGATGGCGGCGTACCGGCAACCACTCCGATCTTTTTGTTGGCAAGCTTCGGATCCTCGATGCTGTCCACGCCATCAAGCCCGGCGCCCTTCTTATAGATCAGAACGTAGGTCGATCGATAATAGGCGTTGGTGTTCTGGACGAGTTCATCGCCCTGGGCGTAACCCATGATGATATCGCAGCGATGCGCCCGCAACGTATTGCGAACGAAACCTGTTGCCATCGGATACCAGGTGTAGGCGACCGACTTGCGGCCGGTCTTCGCTGCAACGAGTTCGGCGAGCTTGTTCTCAAAACCTTTGCCGCTCTCGTCGGAAAACGGCATGTCGGAGGGATCGGCGCAAACCCGCAACACGTCTGGATCGACAAGTTCACCGGCCGCACCGAGCCCCGCCCCCTGCGCCAACGCCGTAGAGGGCGACGCCAGGAATGCCGCCATCGATAATGCGGCAATCCATTGCGGAAGAGAGCGGAGGCGCAGATTCATATCAACCACCCATGCAGGATGTTTCCTGCTCCTTGGCCGCATCGGGTTTGTTTTCGTGCTTCGCCGGGCGACCGCGCGGCAAGTCGCCGACAGCGCGCGCACGCAGATAGACATAAAGATCGTCCATGTAGCAGTAGACGTTCTTGTTATCGCCGAAGGCCGGCATGACCTTCTCATTACCACCACTGAGATTTTTGCGCCCGCCCGCAACGATCGCCATGAAATCTGCGTAGTTGATGGACTTCAGCGAAGTTGCGAGGGCCGGGGCAAAGGACGAACCAGCGCCATCAGCGCCATGGCAGACGTGGCATTCGGAGTTGAACCGCCGGTAGCCGCTATAGGTGTACCAGTCGACTGTGCCATCTTCCTGTATCTTGTATGTGGGATTTCCCTCTTTGTCGGCATATTTGCCGTTGGCGTCGGATGCGACTGCAGCGGTCGCTGCGTCGTCGGCGTAAGTGCTGCCCTGGCTCGCCAGAAGGGCGAGACCGGCAGCGACGGCAAGCAATGTCTTTCGAATGGGCATCCGGAGTCCTCTTTCCAATCCGCGGTCAGCATCTCACGACACAGGCCCACGGTTGTTATTGATCAATGTTTCGGCATTTGAGACACGAAGGGCCCGGCCTGGAAGGACCGGGCCCTATTGTTCAGAGCCTGCCTGCGCACGCTCGCAATGTGTCCGACATCGTTCCTGTCATTCAGGAACGGTGAATACGGTCAGCTGACCACCCAACGTCGTGTAGTCGGCCAAACCGGCATAACCGCCGACGGCGCCGAGACCTGCAGTTCCGACTGACTTGGTTTCGTCGCCCTGGGCCCTGCCCTGATCGACTGCGCCATGCCATGCAGCTGCATTCTTGGCTTCGAGCAGACCGGCTGCGAGACCGATGCCTGCCCAGCCACCAACACCGGACAGAACGGCAACATATTGTTTGCCCTTATGTTCGTAGGTGGTGACATTGCCGATGATCCCGGAAGGTGTCTTGAACTTGTAGAGTTCCTTACCGTTCTTATCGACCGCCTTGAGGTAGCCTTCGAGTGTGCCGTAGAAGACGACGTCGCCATCCGTGGCAAGGGCGCCGGACCAAACCGAGAACTGCTCGGGAATGGACCAGACGATTTCACCCTTGGCAGCATCCCAGGCAATGAAATTGCCCATGCCGCCATGGCTGTTGGGAGCCGGATACATGGAAACCGTGGCGCCCACATAAGGCTGACCCGCGGTGTAGCTGACCTTGTAGGGCTCGTAGTCCATGCAGACATGGTTCGTCGGAACGTAGAAGAGCTTGGTCTTCGGCGAATAGGCCGCAGGTTGCTGATCTTTCGTACCAAGAGCGGCCGGGCAGATACCGGTCGTATTCGTATCCTCACCCTGAGCCTGGGTCGAATACTTGTCTACGACCTTTGGACGGCCATAGGTCTTGCTGCTCTTGTCCATGTCGACTTCAGTGGCCCAATTGACAGCCGGATCATATTTCTTTGCGACCAGAAGCTCACCGGTTGCGCGATCCATCGTATAGGCGAAGCCATTGCGATCGAAATGCACGAGCACATCGCGATCCTCGCCGTCGATCTTGATGCCATCGGCCAAGATCATTTCATTGACGCCGTCATAGTCCCACTCATCGTGTGGGGTCATCTGATAGAGCCATTTTGCCATGCCGGTGTCGGCATCGCGGGCCATGATGGTCATGGACCATTTGTTGTCGCCCGGGCGCTGGTTAGGATTCCAGGTCGATGGGTTGCCCGTGCCGTAATAGATCAGGTTCAGCTTCGGATCGTATGAGTACCAGCCCCATGTCGTCCCGCCGCCGATCTTCCATTGGTCGCCTTCCCAGGTATTCGTTCCAGAATCAGGTCCAACTGGCTTGCCGAGCGCGGTCGTCTTTTGCGGATCGATCAAGGTCTCCTTGTCGGATCCCATAGAATAGGCCCGCCAGGCCTGCTTGCCGTCCTTGATATTATAGGCTGTCAGGTGACCGCGGACGCCGAATTCACCGCCGGAAACACCGACGAGAACCTTGTCCTTGATGACAACCGGCGCAGATGTGCCGGATTCACCCTTGCTGCCGTCAGCTGCTTCACCATTCTTGACGGACCAGGCAACGGCGCCGGTCTTGGCGTCGAGAGCGACGAGGGTCGTGTCAGCCTGGTAGAGGAAAATCTTGCCGTCGCCATAGGCAACGCCGCGATTGACCGTATCGCAGCACATGATCGGAATGACGTTCGGATCCTGCCTTGGCTCGTACCGCCACAGGATTCTGCCGTCATTGTTGAGATCGAGCGCATAGACCGTGTTCGGGTAAGGAGCATGGACATACATGACATCGCCAACTACGAGCGGACCGCCTTCATGGCCGCGCAGTACACCGGTCGAGAACGTCCAGGCGACTTGGAGGTTCTTGACGTTGTCCTTGGTGATCTTCTTCAGTTTCGAGTATCGAGTGTTGGCGTAATCGCCCGTCTGCATAGCCCAGTTCTTGGCATCCGAAGACAGGGTCTGAAGATCATCATTGGCAAATGCTCCTCCCACCAACGAGAGCGTCATGGCTGTGGTAGCGAGTGCAATGCCAATGAAGTGTTTGTGTACACGCATTCTGAGTCCTCCCTAAGTTCACTTTAATGAACCATCGGACGGCGCCATCTCAAAGGACGACTCCGCTCCATCAGCTCACGCAAATGGGAAGTATTTCCGGCAGCGTGTCACGACCTAAGCCAGGCGAGCAGAGGGCACCGTTACTGCCCACCCCGCTTGGCCTACGAAGACTGTCACCACTCCCTTGACGGTAACGTCCTTGAAGCCGGAAACAAACCGACGATAGGAGAAACAAATGCATTAAGCAAGCAGGATTATCAATTTATATTTGCTGCATTGCAATACACTTCTATTGCACTGCAGTAACCCGCCTATTTTATTCATATATTCTGCTTTTTGCGTCTGTCACACAATTTGATACTTAAAATCGGCATAAATGTTTGCGCATCGTTGTTATCTTTTGCTATCTACTTGGAAAATGTATATTTCCACGCCACGAAAGCGAGAAATGCCATGGCCGTGTTCAAAGTTGCCAAATTCGCCATGTTAGCAGTTGCAACATCTGGCTTCAGTTTGCCGGCAAATGCTGCGTCAGACTACCCCACGGCAACGGTCGCGGAATACGTGTACGCCTGCATGAAATCCAATGGCGAGAACCGGGACATGCTGCAGCGTTGCTCGTGTTCCATTGACGTTATTGCCTCCGTCGTGACCTATCCTCACTACGAGGCGGCTGAGACCTTCAAGCAGATGGGACTGGTTCCTGGCGAGAACGGCGCACTGTTCCGAGAGAGTGCGCCAGCCAAGGCGGCAAACGCCGAGTTGAAACGGGCGCAGGCAGAGGCTGACGTGCGCTGCTTCTGATTCTCAAAGGGTAGATGACTGGATCGGCCACTCGTTCTGGAACTTCTTGCCTTTCGTATCAGCCGCATCGACCTTGATGTCTTCGTCGGGTTTCGCGTTGAAGTCGAAGCGGAAGTTCGGATCCTCCGAGATCGATATGCCGCCAACCATCGACATGATCAAGCGATCGCCCTGGGTGATCGTCAGGCCGTCAATGAAATGCGGCGGAATGTAATAGCGCGTGACCTGATCCATCTGAAGCCCGGAATTGTTAGGGTGCCGGATCATCAACTGCATCTCCGTGGCGCGTGTCATCGGCTCGGTGCCCGCAGCCGTCGACGGAAAAACCTTGAGCTTCATTTGGCCGAGCGAAGCCAGGGCTTCGTCCTGGTTCTTCATTGCCGGAGCCGAACAGCCGCCTGAGGCCTTTACGAAGGTCGCTGTCATGTGCAGCTTGCCGTCCTCGGTCTCAGCAATCGCCCGAATATAAGAGTAGGCGTTGACGCGCAAACGTGTGGCGAGATGGGTGACGCCGGCATCCTTGCCGAACTGAAAGACCGCGGCGACGGGCGACGGGTTTTCATCGACGATAAGGGTAACGGCTTTCAGCCTGCCTGACGCGGCGTCGGTCTTGAAACGCAGATCGACAGGAACGATCGCCGCATCTTCCGCGCGTTTCGGTGCCTCAATACTGATGATGCCGTCGGCTGGCTCGATTGGCTTCGCGCCGAACACGTCGCCCTTGAGGCTGTTCCAGGTCGTCGGTTCCGGCCCGGAAGCGCTTTGCGCCATGGCGCTGGGCGCCAAGCCGCCAAGAAACGCCAACGACAACACGATCGCAAAACGGCTGCGCCGATTTGTGAAATCAAAAGTCATGCTTTGCCTCCACCAAGTTTTGGCGGTGCCCGGCCAATGCTTATTATACCACCAGGCTGAAGTGTCTGGCAAACGACACTGTCATTCCCATTCGAGTTCGGCGAAGGCTGCGGTCGCATTGCGTTCATTGTAGTCGTCAAAGAGATGCCAATTATCTCTTTCGCTTCTGGCCGCGGTCGTGACGGCCTTGGCCATTGGCACGCCATCGGCAATTGCCTTGCGGATGTCCGCGGCAAGCACGTCGAAATAGCGACGCTCGGCGTCGAGCGCCTGCGGCCAGTTCGCCGGCACGTCGCCGTGGCCCGGGACGGCACGTTGCGCCTCGATGGATGCCAAGGCGCCGAGTTGGGCCATCCAACCGCGCAAGGATCCGTCCATCGTCGGCAGATGCCCGAGAAAGCAAAGGTCGCCGGTAAAGAACGTTGCGGTTTGCTGATCGAAAACCGTCAGGTCGTTGTCCGTATGGGCAGGTTTCCACGCTTTAAGCGTCAGTTTGCGCCCGCCAAGGTCGATCTCATCGACATCGGTCACAAGTTGTGTCGGCGGCATGATCCTGACGTCTGCCATGAGCGCAGCGCCCATGGCATCGCGATAACTCTGCAAGTAGAATTCGCCGCGGGCGGCAAGGGCTCGCGGCAGATTGTGGTGCCCGACAATTGTCGCGCCGGTCTCGGCGAAAGCGGCATTGCCGAAGATGTGATCCGGATGCATGTGGGTATTGATCAGGTACCGGATCGGCTTGTCGGTCACGGCGCGGATCGCGGCGACGAGTTCCCTTCCCTCCGCAGTACTTCCCCCGCTATCGATGACCGCAACACTCTCATTGCCAACGATGAAGCCAAGATTGCAGATCTTTCCCTCGTTGGCGGCAAGCATGAGCGCCGGAATACCCCTGAAGGCGAAAACGCCGGGGGCAATCTCGGCGACCATCAGCGATGACTGCGCCCTTGCGAAGCCGGAATGCATCATGCCGCAACAGGCAAAGAGCATTCCTGTCTTGATGATGCTTCGCCGGGTGGGTGCCGAAATCATGGTTCAGTCCTTATGCCGGCGAATTTCTCCCGAAATGATCGCAGCAGATCGGCATTCACCTGTTCGTTGCGATAATTGCGCGGCAGCCGGATGTCGAACGTGCCGAGGACGCGTGTCGGCCTGTCCGACAGGACGACAATGCGGTCGGAAAGCATGATCGCCTCCTGCAGATTGTGCGTGACCATCAAGGCCGTCGTGGGGCGGTCCGACCAGACGCCGAGCAAGAGATGCCGCAATTGCTGGGCGGTCGAAGCATCGAGGGAAACAAACGGTTCATCGAGGAGGAGAATATCGGGCTCGATAGCCAATGCGCGGGCGATTGCTGCGCGGCGTGCAAGGCCGAGTGAAAGCTCCGAAGGATAGAAGCCGCGCATCTTGGCGAGGCCAAGACTTGCGAAAAGCTGGTCCAGGCTGGTGTCGCGAAGGTGCGTCGGGAGGGCAAGCCGAACGTTCTGTTCTACGGTCCGCCAGGGCAAAAGCAGTGGTTCCTGAAATACTGCACCCATGCGCGCCTGTACCTTTCCAGGCAGCTGGACGGAGCCGCGAAACTCCCGGTCGAGCCCAAGCAGGATGCGCAGCATCGTCGTTTTGCCGCATCCGGACGGTCCCAGCACGCAGGCAAATTCATTCTCCCCGACCTCGAAATTGAGGTCGCGCAACACCTCGATCGTTCCGCCATCCGAGGTGCGAAACGATTTCTCTTCGATGTTGACTTTAAGCCGCGCGGCGGCGCCAGCGAGTTGATGAGCGTTCAAGGGGCTGTACCAGGAGCAGTTCGATGAAAAGCATGACCGCGACGAAGGCAAGCGCATAGGCCAGGATCGCCGCGACGTCGAAGAGTTGGAAGAAGAGATTGATCTCGAAACCGACACCGTTCGACCGGCCGAGCAGTTCGACGACGAGTACGATCTTCCAGATCAGGGCAATGCCCGAGCGCGACGCAGCGGCGATGTAAGGCTGCAACTGCGGCAGGAGAATATGGCGAAGCCGATCGAGGGGTCCAAATCGATAGACGGCTGCCATCTCGGCATAGCGCGGATCAAGCGCGCGCGTGCCCTCGCGCATGGTGACGATGACGTTCGGGATCTTGTTGACGGCCACGGCGCCGATCGCCGCGACCTCGTTGAGGCCGAACCAGATATAGGCGAGGACGATGACGACGAGCGCCGGAATGTTGAGAAACAGTATGAGCCACGGGTTGAAGAATTGGTCGGCGCGCCGGAAACTGCCGAGGAAAACACCGATGACCGAGCCTATGACCATGGCGAGGACGAACGATGCCGCGACGCGCCAAAGCGTCATGCCAAGATGGTAAGGTAAATCACCGCTCGCCGTTTCGCGCAGGAAAGTCTGGAAGACCGGCAACGGACCCGGTAGGGAGCGGCTTGGCCATGTAACGGCAGCGAAATGCCAGGCGGCCAAAAGGACGGCAAAAGATAGTGCGATCATGATCGGCGAGGTCAGTTTGCTGCGATCTGCCGGTGCCCTTCCCCGTTGCATGCGGTCGGATTCGGCGCTTGCCAACCCCATTCATTCGTCTCCCCAGAACGTGCCTGCCGCCAGCGTCTTGGCCGGACCTACAAGCCTCGGCCCACCGAGTTCGGCAAGCACAGAATAGAGCTTCGTGGCATCCGCCTGCTGTTCCTCGATCGTATCGTCGGGGATCCCCTCCCGGTAACGATCCCGCAAAACGTCCAGTTCCCGGCCTTCGGCCCTCACGATGGGGGCAAGGCGCCGCCAATCATCGTCAGAGGTTGCCAGCAATGCCTTGGCGTCGCGGCTGGCCGCAATGAATCCGGCTATGGCCTGCGGATGCGCTTTCGCCCATTTTTCATGAAAGATGTAACCGATGGCCGAAGTGGTGCCGGACGCGCCAAGCGCTTTGGCGGCATCATTCGCGCTCAGCCGACGGCGGAAGCCGTTTGCCTCGAGCCGCGCGCAGAAATTCCAGAAGTTCAGGACCGCATCGAGCTCGCCCTGCATCGCCTTTTCGGCCAGCAAGGGCGGCGCGCCGTAGATAATTTCGTTTTCAGTAGCAAGATCGAACGCGTACTGCTGCTTCGCCAGACCCTGGATCAGCAACCAACTCTTGTCCAGGGGTCCACCGGCCACCCCGAGCTTCTTGCCCTTGAGGTCTCCAAGGCTTTTGATCGGGGATTGTGCTGGCACCATGATGGCGCCGACCGAGCTTGAGTATGGGACGAATGTCAGGTCCTCGCCTGAGGATCGCTGGCGCGATACCCATAACCAGTCGCTGACGATGATATCCACGTCGCCGGCCATCATCGCAACGTTGGTGGCATCTTCGCCAGCGAAGAACCGGATATCGAGATCGATACCGTGCTTCTCATCGAATTTATGAAACTTGATCGTATCAAGTTCCCAATTCACCGTGCCGAACTTGAGAACCCCGATCCGTACCGTTTCGGCAGCCAAGGCGCGGGTGATACCCGCTTCGTAAACCAGAAGCAGAATTGCCAGACTGAAAAATGCCCGTATGCATACGCGAATCACGACGCTCTCCTCACAGCGAGCGTTCATCTGTCGGATAATCACACTTCCAGCGGACTACCTTCTGCTTGGGATGGAGCTCCGACCATTTCGCGATCTCGGCAGGGGCGAGAAACATGCAGTTCAGCTGGCCACCACGGTCTTCGAAATGCAGCCGCTCCTCCCGACAACTCGAGGGATTCGACGCAAGGCATATTGTCAGGACGAGATCGATCACATTCATTATCGGCACCTCCCGCCTTCTGCCGAGGTCTTCCTACGCTCAGCCGCACGTCCGGCGCGAGAAAGACTCAGTCACGCTGATCGGATTTCTCAAGGTGCCCGAATGAGAAATATTGCAACAGGTTACGGTTCCCGTATGCGAACGTCAATCACGGCGAGCATGGAAAAATCGGCCCGCAATTTCCCGGTGTAAGCGATTGACTTCTTAGGAACGGCGGGTAACTCTGGAAGAGTTCTAAATGGTGGACACCAATGCATGGAAATTGGTGCCAGTCTTCGTCCAGGGCACCCTTGGCGAAAATGAGGAAATGCCATGCGATACCAGAATGCCCTACTTATCGGTCTATCAATTGTTTCGTTGTCAGCTGTTGGAGCGCGGGCCCAGGAGGGTGATGCCACGGCAGGTGCAACGGTCTTCAAGAAATGCGCGGTATGTCATGTCGCCGATAGCGACAAGAACAAGGTCGGGCCCTCATTGTTCGGCCTGTTCGGCAGGACTGCCGGAACGCATCCTGGCTTCAGTTATTCGACGGCCATGGTCGAGGCTGGCAAGGGTGGTCTCGTCTGGGACCCGGCAAGCCTGAAAGACTACCTGCATGATCCGAAAGCCAAGGTCAAAGGCACCAAGATGGCCTTTGCCGGTTTGAAGGATGATACGGATATCGCCAATCTGGAAGCTTACCTGAAGCAGTATTCGAAATAAGCGCAATGCCGCCGCGGAACGCGGCGGCGTTCCCCCGCATTCACGCCGGTTCGCGCCATTTGATCGAGCAACCGATCGAAGCGACCTGTTCGCGCGGGCCCTGGCCTGAATTTGCTATCTGTTTCATCGCCTCGAAAAGATCGCGGCGAAGATCCATATCGCCTTCCTCCTTGCGCGATGCGTCAAGCCGGCCGCGATATTGTAATTCCCCGCCAGAGTTGAACCCAAAAAAGTCTGGCGTACAGACCGCTCCATAGGCGCGTGCCACCGTTTGATCGGCGTCATGAAGATAGTGGAATGGAAAGTCATGTTCCCGGGCGAAGCGTTGCATGTTTTCGAAAGAGTCGGCCGGATAGGCCGCCGCATCGTTGGCATTGACCGCCACGAAACCAATGCCGAAATCCTTGAGATCACGGGCATCGCGCACGATGCGTTTGATGACCGCCTTGACGTAAGGACAATGGTTGCAAATGAAAGCCACAACCAGTCCCCTTCGACCGGCCTGCGCCAGGATCGAATGTGTCTCGCCATCGATACCGGTGAGCCGGGCGTCGATAGCCTTCCAGCCGAAATCGCATACGGGTGGGATCGCCGCCATGTTCTCGCCTCCGTTCAAGCCGCCCGCGCGTGCATTGCCGCGTCGGCAGCATGACGGATTGCTGCGATATTGTCAGCATAGGCGAGCTTGCCATTGCCCTTGAATATCGCAGAACCCGCGACAAGCACATCGGCGCCCGCCGCTGCTACGAGTGGCGCGGTCTGCGGTGTGACACCGCCATCGATTTCGATATGGATCGGACGCCTGGCGATCATGGACTTGACCCTGCGTACCTTGTCGATGACCGAAGGAATGAAAGCCTGTCCGCCAAAACCCGGATTGACGGTCATGAGCAGGACGAGGTCGAGGCGGTCGAGGACATATTCGATGACGTTCTCCGGGGTCGAGGGGTTCAATGAGACGCCGGCCTTCTTGCCAAGGTTGCGTATCGCCTGCAGTGAGCGATCAAGATGTGGTCCGCCTTCCGCATGAACCGTGATAATGTCGCAGCCGGCTTCGGCGAAGGCGGCAAGATAGGGATCCGCCGGAGCAATCATCAGATGGCAATCGAAGGTGGCTTTCGTCCGGTTGCGGATCGATTTGATGATCTGCGGACCAAAAGTGATATTGGGGACGAAATGCCCGTCCATGACATCGAGGTGCACCCAGTCCGCGCCGGCCGCAATGACATCCTCCACCTCTTCACCGAGCCTGGCAAAATCCGCCGAGAGCACGGACGGGGCGATGATGGTCTTCTGGCCTATCATGATCGTTCCTCCTGCCTGGACATTGCGAAGACGCGGCTGACCTTGATATCGGCCGCGGTGATCGTTGAAAGCGCCCGCGAATCGATGGGACCATCCGAACTTTCAAAGAGCCGGTTCGCCTGGCGCAGGCGCGCCCGGTCGAGTGCGTTGCGGATGGAACGGGCATTGGCGAAATGTGGCTGCTGCCGGCGTAACGTGATGTAATCTGCCATGATGGCGCGGGCTTCATCGTCGAAATGATAGTTCTGCTTCGACAGCATCGTTTCGGCAATACTCAGCAATTCGTCGTCACCGTAGTCAGGAAAATCGATGTGGTGGGCGATACGCGAGCGAAAGCCCGGATTGCTTTCAAAGAACTTGTCCATGCGGTCCGCATAACCGGCGAGGATAACCACGAGATCGTCGCGCTGGTTTTCCATGACCTGAAGCAGGATCTCAATGGCCTCCTGGCCATAGTCGCGCTCGTTTTCCTGCCGGTGAAGATAGTAAGCCTCGTCGATGAAGAGCACTCCGCCCATCGCCTTCTTGAGGATTTCCTTCGTCTTCGGCGCGGTATGACCGATATACTGCCCGACAAGATCATCACGCGTCACCGAAACCAGGTGTCCCTTGCGGATGTAGCCAAGGCGATGCAGGAGATCGGCCATGCGCAGCGCGACCGTGGTCTTGCCAGTACCGGGGTTACCGCTGAAGCTCATGTGCAGAGTCGGCGTCTCATGCGCTAATCCCATGCGCCGGCGGGCGCGCTCGACCAGGAGCAGCGCTGCCGTTTCCTTGATACGCTGTTTTACCGGCTTCAACCCGATCAACTCGCGGTCAAGCTCATCAAGCACGTCTTTGACGCCGGATTCGACATATTCGGCGCGCAGATCGACGGCGGCAGGCGCCGCCGCGATGCTGTCCTCAGCCTGAAGTTCCTTGACGGCCGTATCAGCCATAACGCTGCCCCGCGGGTTTGTCGGCCGCGTAGGCGCGCGTCGTATAGCGCACGACACGCCCTCCCGCTTCCTGCCGGGCCAGATGGAAGCCAGGCTCTTCCGCCGGCCGGTTGACCAGGAACGAAAGCTTCACCGACTCCCAGCCATGGCGGTTATCGAAGGCGACGAAGCGGATATAGCGCTCGCCATAGACCTTGCGGCATTCCCTAAGCTCCATCATCAGCGCCGCCGCATCGGGATTGTCGAACATCGGGTGGGCCCACATGTCCCAATAGGTGTTGCGCGGATGCGGATCGTCGGTGAATTCCAGGCTCACTGCCCAGCCATTGTCGATGCAGTACTGGGCCTGTTTAGCGATCTGTTCGTCGGTCAAATCCGGCAGGAACGAGAAGGCTCCCTGTGTGACACGCATATTGTCCTCCTATTCTGCTGCGGTTGCTGTCGGAACGAAATCCGGCGAGTCAGTTGATGTGTAGTTGAAAGTGACGTCCTTCCAGATGTCCAACGCCTGCTGGAGCGGCTGGCAGGTGCGCGCGGCCATGCGGAGGATCTCGGGACCCTCGTTGACGATGTCGCGACCTTCGTTGCGGGCAAGGATCATGCACTCCAGCGCTACGCGGTTGGCGGTCGCACCGGCGGCGATTCCGAGCGGATGGCCGATCGTGCCGCCACCGAACTGGAGGACGACATCTTCGCCGAGAAGATCGAGCAGTTGGTGCATCTGTCCGGCATGGATGCCGCCGGACGCAACCGGCATCATCTTGTTCAGCGATGCCCAATGCTGATCGAAGAACACGCCGTTCTCAAGCCGCATCGGGTTGAAGTCCTCGCGGCAGATATCGTAATAGCCGCGTGTCGTCGCCGGGTCTCCCTCGAGCTTGCCGACCACAGTTCCAGCATGGATGTGGTCGACACCCGCCAGCCGCATCCACTTCGCAATGACGCGGAACGAAACGCCGTGCGACTTCTGCCGGGTATAGGTCGAATGGCCGGCGCGATGCAGGTGCAGGATCATGTCGTTGCGGCGGGCCCATTTCGACATCGACTGGATCGCGGTGTAGCCGATCACGAGGTCGATCATCACGATGTTGGAGCCGAGCTCCTTGGCAAACTCGGCGCGCTCATACATGTCCTCCATGGTGGCGGCCGTTACGTTGAGGTAGGTACCCTTGATTTCGCCGGTGGCGGCTTGCGCCTTGTTGACGGCCTCCATGCAGTAGAGGAAGCGTTCGCGCCAGTGCATGAAGGGCTGCGAATTGATGTTCTCGTCATCCTTGGTGAAGTCCAGCCCACCCTTCAGCGCCTCGTAGACGACGCGGCCGTAGTTGCGACCCGAAAGGCCAAGCTTCGGCTTTACCGTCGCTCCGAGCAGAGGGCGGCCAAACTTGTCGAGGCGCTCGCGTTCGACAACGATACCCGTTGCCGGACCCTGGAAGGTCTTAACATAGGCGACGGGCAGGCGCATATCCTCGAGACGCAGCGCCTTCAGCGGCTTGAAGCCGAATACATTGCCGATGATAGATGCTGTCAGGTTGGCGATCGAACCCGGTTCGAAGAGATCGAGGTCATAGGCGATATAGGCAAAATACTGCCCTTCCCCGTTTGGAACGGGATCGACGCGATAGGCCTTCGCCCGGTACTTTTCCGTTGCCGTCAGCCGATCGGTCCAGACGACCGTCCAGGTGGCGGTCGAGGATTCGCCAGCAACCGCAGCCGCGGCTTCGATGGGATCGACCCCGTCTTGGGGCGTGATGCGGAACATAGCGATAATGTCCGTATCCTTGGGCTCGTAGTCCGGCTCCCAGTAACCCATCTTCTTGTATTCCATCACGCCGGATCTGTAGCGCTCCTTTCCCGTAACCGTCTCTGACTTGTTCAGCATAGTAGGGTCCTTTCCATTGATTGGGTCCTGTCAGGCAGCCTTGGCTGCGGCGATCTGCGGGTCGAGTTTGCCCGCGGCGTAGCGTCTGGCCATGTCGTCGAGGCCGATGACCTTGATTTTCGATGCCTGGCCCGCGGTTCCGAAACGTTCGAACCGATCGCGGCAAAGGTCGCGCATCGCATCCATTGCCGGTTTCAGGAATTTTCGCGGATCGAATTCAGCGGGGTGCTCCACCGCGATGCGGCGGAACTGGCCACTCATCGCCATGCGGCAGTCCGTATCGATATTCACCTTGCGAACGCCGTGACGAATGCCACGCTCGATCTCTTCGACCGGTACGCCATAGGTTTGCGGCATCTCTCCGCCGAACCGGTTTATTACGTCCTGCAGCATTTGAGGGACGGAGGACGAGCCGTGCATGACAAGGTGGGTATTGGGCAGCTTGCGATGGATTTCCTCGATCACACCCATCGCGAGGATATCGCCATCCGGCGCGCGGGTGAACTTGTAGGCGCCGTGCGACGTACCGCAGGCAATCGCGAGGGCATCCACCTTAGTGCGCAAGACGAAATCGACCGCCTGATCCGGATCCGTCAGCAGTTGCTGATGGCTGAGTACACCGCTCGCGCCGTGCCCATCCTCGGCCTCCGACTCGCCGCTCTCCAGCGATCCGAGGACGCCGAGTTCGCCTTCAACCGAGACTCCTACCCAATGTGCAATCGTCGCAACGCGGCGGGTGATCTCGACATTGTACGCATAGGAGGCAGGCGTTGCAGCATCGGCTTCGAGCGATCCATCCATCATGACCGAGGTGAAGCCATGCCGGATCGCCGTCAGGCAGGTGGCTTCGTCATTGCCATGGTCCTGGTGCATGCAGACGGGAATGGAAGGATAGATATCGACCAGCGCATCGATCATGCGCGCCAGCATCAGATCTTTCGCGTAGGAGCGGGCTCCCCGCGAGGCCTGCAGGATGACCGGCGCGTCGCAGGCCGCGGCGGCTTCCATGACGGCAAGTCCCTGTTCCATATTGTTGATGTTGAAGGCGGGAACGCCGTAACCATGCTCGGCCGCATGATCGAGCAATTGCCGCAGGGTAATTCGAGCCATGATCGCTATTCCTTGTTAACGAGTTTGCGCGCGGTCGCGACGATGTTTTCCGGCGTGATGCCAAAATGACGGTAAAGATCGGAGGCGGGCGCACTCGCGCCGAAGCCCTGCATGCCGATGAAGGCCCCTTTCTCGCCGATCCAGCGATCCCAGCCGAGCCGGGCCGCCGCCTCGATTCCAACGCGCGGCGCAGCAGCGAGAACCGACCGGCGATAGGCGGGCGTCTGGGCTTCGAACAGCTCCCAGGACGGCATCGAAACCACCGCTGCCGCGATCTTGTGCTGCCCGCGCAGGATATCGGCGGCCGTGCAGGCGATCTCGACTTCCGAGCCTGTTGCAAGAAGGGTGACCGCGCGGGGCTCGGCGGGCTCGCGAAGGACGTAGGCGCCGCGGGCCGAACGATTTTCCTCGACATGCCCCTGGCGCAGCATGGGCAGGTTCTGCCGCGACAAAACGATGATGCTCGGCCGGTCCGTATAGCGCAGGGCAAGTTCCCAGCATTCAGCCGTCTCGATGATGTCGGCAGGGCGGAACACGTTGATGCCCGGCGTTGCGCGCAACATGGCAAGATGTTCGATCGGCTGATGCGTCGGGCCATCCTCGCCAAGGCCGATCGAGTCATGCGTCATGACGTAGATGACCTGCTGACCCATCAGCGCCGACAACCGAATGGCGCCACGCGCATAGTCGGCAAAGGCCAGGAACGTGCCGCCATAGGGAATGAAGCCGCCATGCAGCGCGATGCCGTTCATCGCGGCCGCCATCGCATGTTCGCGAATGCCGTAGTGAATGTAGCGGCCGGTAAAATCGTCAGGCGTAATGTCGCGAAGCCCTGGGGTAATCGTCAGGTTCGAATGGGTAAGGTCCGCTGACCCGCCAATCGTGATTTGCGTTGCACCATTGATGACGCCGAGCACCATCTCCGAGGCCTTGCGTGTCGCAACCTTGGTTGCTTTTTCCACGTGCTCCCGGCGAAACGCATTCAGCGCGTCAAACAGCTCCGCAGGAAGCTGCTTCTGAACCTCCTGCTTGAACGCTTCCGTCTGGGGCGACGCGGAAAGCCGCACGCACCACTCACGGCGTTCGTCTGCACCTCGGCGGGCGACGTTGCGCCATGTCTCGACGATTGCTTCCGGAACGTCGAAAGGTTGATGCGGCCAGCCGATGGCGAGCCGGGTGGCGGCGATCTCGGCCTCGCCAAGTGGTGCGCCATGGGTTTTCTCGGTTCCCTGCAGCTTTGGTGCACCCTTGCCGACAATGGTCCGACATGAGATCAGCGACGGCCGGTCGGATGAACGTGCCCGCGCAATGGCGGCGGCAATGGCCTCGAAATCATGCCCGTCGATCTCTTCAACCTCGAAGCCGGCCGCCTTGAACCGCGCAAGTTGATCCATCGACGTCGAGAGCGATGTCGGGCCATCGATCGAGATGGAATTATTGTCCCACAGAACCACAAGGCGCGACAGTTTCAGGTGTCCGGCAAGATCGATCGCCTCATGGCTGATCCCTTCCTGAAGGCAGCCGTCACCGGCGATCACATATGTGAAGTGATCGACAATTTCCTCGCCATAGCGCTCGCGCAGAAGCCGCTCGGCCATGGCCATGCCGACCGCCGTTGCAAGCCCCTGCCCGAGCGGTCCCGTGGTCGTCTCGATACCCTGGGCATGGCCGTACTCGGGATGGCCGGCGGTCTTGGCGCCCAGCTGTCGGAACCGCTGCAATTCCGCGATCGGCATATCGGGATAGCCGATCAGATAGTGCAGAGCGTATTGCAGCATTGAGCCGTGACCCGCCGACAAGACGAAGCGGTCCCGATCCGGCCACTGCGGATGCAGGGGATCAAGCTTGATGAAGCGGTTGAACAGGACTGTCGCAACGTCGGCCATCCCCATCGGCATGCCCGGGTGGCCGGAATTGGCCTTCTGCACGCTGTCCATCGCGAGCGCACGGATCGCATTGGCCATGTCGCTTTCGCTGACGATCTCGGCGGTTGGGGTCTCTTGAAGGAAAGCTTGGGTGTTCATCGTCTTCTCCTCACGAGGCTCGGTTCTTGCGTTCCATCAGCTGCATGATCAGCGGGGTCAAAATCAGCTGCATTGCGAGATCCAGCTTGTTTCCGGGAACGACGATGGAATTCGCCCGGGACATGAAGGAATCGTGGATCATCGACAGCAGATAGGGGAAATCGATGCCGCGCGGCTTGGCGAAGCGGATAACGAGCATCGATTCGTCGGGAGTCGGTATCCAGCGCGCGATAAACGGGTTGGACGTATCGACGATCGGAACGCGCTGGAAATTGATGTCCGTAAGCGTGAACTGCGGTGTGATATAGCGGACATAGTCCGGCATGCGGCGCAGGATCACATCCATGACCGCCTCGGTCGAATAGCCGCGCGTTGCCCGGTCGCGATGGATCTTCTGGATCCATTCGAGATTGATGACCGGGACCACGCCGATCTTCAGGTCGGCATGGCGGGCAAGGTCAACCTCGTCGGTCACGGCGCAACCATGCAGGCCCTCGTAAAAGAGCAGGTCGCTCGGCGGAAAGTTGCGCCATGGCGTGAAGGTTCCGGCGGGCGCTTCATGCACCTTCGCCTCATCCTCGTCGTGAATATAGCTCCGCGTCTGGCCCGTGCCGCGCCGGCCATATTCCCCGAAAACTTCCTCGAGCTTGTGCAGTTCATTTGCATCGGCATGAAAGTGCGTGAAGTTGGGATTGCCCCTTTGTTCTTCCTCGGCGACCTTTTCCTTCATGGCGTTACGGTCATACTTATGGAAGGCATCGCCTTCGATGAACGCCGCTTCGATCTCCTCGCGCCGGAAAATCAGTTCAAAAATGCGCTTGACCGAGGTGGTCCCGGCGCCTGAAGAGCCCGTGATGGAGATGATGGGATGCTTTGCTGACATGGTCGTCTCCCATCAGGCCCTGAACAGGCCACGGTTGCTGAAGAGCGGTGCTCGCTCGCCGATGCTACTTGGCTGGGTGTGATACCGGCTGATCCGGGCGACTTCCCGGGACGAGCCGAATACCAGCGGAACCCGCTGATGCATGCCTCGCGGCGTCAGCCCGAGAATGCGGTTCTGCGTGTCGGTTGCCGCGCCCCCGGCCTGCTCGATCAGAAAGGCAACCGGATTTGCTTCGTAGACGAGCCTGATACGCCCCTCGCCATAGCTCTTGCGCCGGTCGCCGGGGTAGAGAAAAACGCCGCCGCGCACGAGGATGCGATAGGCCTCCGCAACAAGCGAGGCGACCCAGCGCATATTGAAGTCGCGTCCCCGGGGACCTTCATTGCCCTTGAGGCAATCGTCGACATAGAGACGTACAGCCTCGTCCCAATGGCGGTAGTTGGCCGTGTTGACCGCAAACTCATGCGCCCGGTCGGCAATGACGATGCTCTCATACGCCTGGACAAAAGTGCCGAGCCTCGAGGAAAACACGAAGATGTGGGTGCCGCTGCCGAGGGTCAGAACCAGGGCGAGCTGCGGTCCATAGATAAAAAAGCCGGCAGCGAGCTGAGCCTCCCCTTTTTGCAAAAAGGAAGCATCAGGCTCGCTGTCCGGTTCACCAGCCACCGGGAGGATGGAGAAGATCGTCCCTATCGAGACATTGGTGTCGATGTTCGAAGAGCCGTCGAGCGGGTCGATGGCGAGCGCCAGGGGTGCTGAAGGGTTGAGAATGGCCGGATGCTCAAGTTCCTCCGAACCGTAGACCGCCACGGGGGCCTGCCGCATCGCTTCGATGAACATGTCATCAGCAAGGATATCGAGTTCCTTTTGTGTGTCGCCACCCGCATTCCTGTTGCCCTGGCTACTCGCGAAAGCCTTTCCCAGAGCCCCCTGATTGATGGTATTGCGCACCTTGACGGCGGTGAGAGAAAGGTGGCGAACGGCCGCGGAAACCGCGATGCGGATCTCGTCGCCCTTTTCGCAATAGGACCCAAGAAACGCGTCTAGTGTCGCCGTGGTCATCGTATTCCTCCCGTACCTGACGTCTCCCGTGTCAAGCTTCGGGTTCATGGAAACAGCTTCACATCCGTAAGTAAAATTTAATATATTTACTGGATCACTAAATTATTTTAACTTCACTCCATGCGAAATCTTACCCTCAAGCAATTGCGTGCAATCCAGGCCATCATGAAGCACGGAACCATCGCTGCGGCGGCAAACGCGCTTCGCTTGACCCCGCCTGCGGTCACCATTCAGTTGAAGCTCGTCGAGGAGGAGGCGAAGGTATCGCTGTTTGACCGGACCAATGAAGGGCTGCGCCCTACCGCCGCTGGCCTCGCATTTCTGGATGCCGCTCAGATGATCGAAGAGAGGCTGCGTGTCCTTGACGACGAGATTGACGCAATCAAGGGCGTGCGGGTCGGCAGCCTCAACCTCGGCGTCGTCTCGACCGCGAAATACTTTGCGCCGCGCTTGATGGCGACCTTCAGGAACGAACATCCGGATATTGCCATCAAGCTTCTTATCGGCAACCGGGCCGAGACCATTGTCAGTCTCAAGAGCCATGAGGTCGACATCGCCCTGATGGGCCGGCCACCCAAGGATATCCCGCTACGCTCGGCCGTGTTCGGCGATCACCCCCTTGTCGTCATCGCCGCTCCGGACCATCCCTTGGCCAAACGCCGTGACATAACCAAGGAACGCATAGCTCAGGAGCACTTCCTCGTACGCGAACCCGGATCAGGAACACGCATCTCTCTCGAGATCTTTCTGAGCGAGCTGCCCGGCAGGCTCGATGATCTTGGAACCGAAATGTCGTCGAACGAAACGATCAAGCAGGCGGTCATGGCGGGGCTCGGCGTCGCTTTCATCTCTGCCCACACGATCGCCCTCGAACTCGAAGTCGGCAAACTGGTCATGCTCGACGTGGTCGGCATGCCCATCCGCCGGCAATGGTTCTCCGTGGTGCGCACCGACCGCACCCTGTCGCCGGCGATGAAGGCGTTCCAGGATTTTCTTAACCGCAAGGGCGCGCAGTGCCTGCCTTTCTTCGACAAGCTTTATCCGGACATGGGCAGTATACACAGGTAGCGCAACCGACCGGAAAATGCTTCGCCCGATGGTTGACACATTCCTTGCGAGCAATAGGTTGCAGTCTCATCATCGTAGGGGTCGTTCGTGAATTCACCGTTTCATCGCGCTCTGCTCTTTGCCGTCTTGCTCGGACCCGCGCCGGCAATGGCCGCCGACAAAACGATCTACCTGACATTCGACGATGGCCCGCTCAATGGAACGTCGAACATCCTCAATGTCCTGGACGCCGAGCAAGTGCCGGCAACCTTGTTCATGGTCGGTTTGCATGCCGAGGCGAGCAAGGAACGGCAGGCGCTCGTGGCAAAAGCGAAGTCGCTGCCCTTCTTGACGGTCGGCAATCACAGCTACAGCCATGCCTATAACCATTACAAATTTTTTTATGGTTCGGTCGAAGGGCTTCTCGCCGACCTTGCGAGGGCGAACAAGGTTCTCGGATTGAAGGGCCCACCGATCTATGCGCGCCTGCCCGGGCGAAACGTGTTCCGCCTGCCGGACATGTCGTCCGACGACATGTCGATCGGCAAACCGGAGGATCACCGCGAGGAGCCCGGCTTCGAATTTGTGGCTGCCTCTGGCTACTATCTTTACGGCTGGGATCACGAATGGGTACACGACGACAGCGGCAAGCCAGTACAGAGTGTCGATCACCTTGTCAGCGAGATCGATCATCTTTTTGCCTACGGTAAGATGGCAAAACCAAACAAGCTGATCCTGCTCATGCATGACGAAATGTTTCAGGACAGCTTCAACGGTACAGCCAACCTGCAATCGCTCATCGCGTCCCTCAAGAAACGCAGTTACAAGTTTGGACAGATTTCTGCTTTCGACGACTAGTTCAAATGATGAACTTGCAACCCTGGTGTATCTGGTTCACGCAAGAGTTGCAAAATGGCGGACTATAGCCAGTGGATTGGCTATAATCACGGAGGGGCGTGGTGCCATCGTCCAAGACGATCGTAGTCGCCGGAACAAGCAAGGAGATTTTCATGGGACTGATGACCCGTTATTTCCGCGGTGCGGCGCTGTCGCTGTTCGCCATCTTGTTTTCAGCGAACATGGCATCGGCGCAGGTCGGCAAGTCAGGCTGCACGCTGCAGCAGGTCGGTGGCACATCTCGCCAAATGCTCAAGTGCACGGGTGGCTTGACGATCATTGCTGAAAAGGGAGCCCGCTACTCGCTTGTCGACCGCAACCGGGACAACCGTGTGGACGGCGTCCGGCTGCAGAGCAAGGCGCTTCTCCTGGACTTCGCCCCGGGTTCCGGCACCGGCTTTCAGGTGACAACGCCACAGGCGATCGCTGCGGTGCGCGGTACGAAGTGGGCGGTCGATGTCGGCGCTGGCAAGACTTCAGTCTTTGTCGAACGTGGGCAAGTCGGCGTGCAGCGACCCTCCGCAAATGCCGGGGTCGTTCTCGGGCCCGGCCAAGGCGTCGATGTCGATCAAGGCACGAGCCCTCTCACCGTGAAACGCTGGCCGCGTCCCCGCGTAGCGGCATTGATGGCCCGTTTCGGCCAATGATTTCATGAGCGGAAGAGCGCTCCAGACGCTGATTGCCCTCGTTGTCGCAGGAATTTGGGGTGCGGGAATTGGCCTCGCGCATCTACGCGGCGACATGTGGTTCATCGATCGGGTCGAAGCGACAATGACGGACCTGCGGACAGTCATCCGTGGCCAGAAGCCAGCACCTGACGTCGTCACCATCGTCGCCATAGACGACGAGGTTGTCCGCCAAACTGGCAGTTATCCCCTGGCGCGTGCGAAGCTTGCAGAGTTGATCGACGCAATTGCAGCCTTGAAGCCCAAGGTCATCGGCGTGGATACGTTGCTCGTCGATCCGGGGCCGGCCGAGGGCGACCAGCGGCTGGTTCAGTCTCTGGCCAAGGCGCCGGTCGTGCTTGCCGCGGCCGCCGTTTTTCCGCAAGGCCAGCAACGAACCCAGAATGACGCCGCCGACCCGCTATCGGGCGTACCCGACGCTGAGCGCTTCCTGTTGCCCTTACCCGTGTTTGGCGATGTGGCTGCGACCGGCGTCGTGAACGTATCGACCGACCGAAACGGAACGCCACGGCTCGTTCCGATGTTGTTCAAGAGTGGCGCCGACATCGAGGCATCCTTCCCGCTTCGTGTGGTTTCAATTGCAAAGGGTGTCGAACCTGCCGTGGAACCCGGCAGATTGGTGCTCGGCGACGAAATTATCCGAACCGATATTGGCCAGGCCCTCCCGCTCAGCTTTTATGGCACGCGCGGGTCGATCCGCACCATCAGCGCCGCGGACGTGCTTGCTGGTAAACTGTCACGCGAAAGCATCGAGAACCGGATTGTCGTCATCGGAACCACCGTTACCGGCGGTGGTGACGTTTTTCCGACACCATTCGATCCGGTATTGCCGGGAGTGGAGGTTGTTTCCACAGCGATAACCCACTTGATGATCGGTGGCGCCCTCATCCGCGATCGCACCGTCAGGCTCGTCGATGCATGCTTTGCTGCCGCCCTTCCCGTCATCCTGGTCAGCCTTCTTGCCTGGCGGCGCAATGCCATTGGCCTTATCGCAGCGCTATGCGTGGTTCTTGCCTGGTTTGCACTCAGCCTTGCGGCCTTCTTCAACGGTATCTGGCTGAGCGCCGCCGTTCCGCTGGTTGCGGCCATACCGCCGGCACTCGCCTTCGGTGCAGCGCAGTTGTGGATCGGAAGGCGACGGGCGCAACATTTTGCTGAACAGAGCAAGCTTCTGCAGCAAGTGCAGGCGCCGGGACTCGGCAATTGGCTGGCACGCAATCCCGATTTCCTGGCAGCGCCGGTGCGTCAGGATGCCGCCGTGGTGTTTGTCGACCTTTCAGGGTTCACCGGTCTTAGCGAAACCTTGGGACCCAACGCAACGCGGGAACTCCTCAACGGATTCTACCAGCTGGTGGACGAGGAAGTCGCCGCCAGCAGCGGGTCGATCACGAGCTTCATGGGCGATGGCGCCATGATCCTTTTCGGATTGCCCGTGTCGAGTCCCGATGACGCGCTCAATGCCGCGCATTGTTGCGTCGGGCTTTGTGACCGCACGCGCGCGTGGCTGGATGCGCTGCCCGAGGCCGTCAGCGCCCGTATCGGCTTCAAGGTCGGCGCCCATTTCGGCACGATCGTGGCCTCGCGGCTGGGGAGCGGTATGCGCCAGCAGATCACCGCGACGGGCGACACGGTGAATGTCGCGAGCCGCCTGATGGAAGTGGCCGCCAGCAACGGGGCGGAACTTGCGTTGAGCGAAGAAATGTTGCGCGCCGTCGGGGAGAATGCCGATCCATTCAAGTCTGGCATCCTTCGCGGTCCGCTGGATACCCGGATACGCGGACGCGCAGGGTCAATCGCCATATGGCTTTGGCGAGGCACGGCTCCCGACAGCGCGCGCGGTCAAATTGAAATATCGAAGTAAAGATCAGTTGCCGACACGCCTGTAATAGCGCGCAACGGGGTTTCGTCGCTGCGGATGACGCCTGTCCTGGCCGTGGAGTTGAGCGCTTCTGTCAGCTCCTGCAGGGGGATCCTGTCCCAGCCCTTCCTGAGCGCCATTTGATGATCGACCGGAATTGCGGCAACGGACAGATTTTTCATCATCGCCAGACCGTTGGCGCGCAGCGTGGCATTGCTGCTTCCATGGTGGCCTACCTTATAGAAAATCGTCCTTGCCAGGAGATCCGGGCCCGTCACTTCATCGCCGCCGACCTTCCACGAGAGGTCTCCCCAAGAGATCCAATTGCCGACCTGTGCGTCAGCGACGAAAAGCAGAACGTCACCACCCTTGAGCTCGATCGCAAGGACGAGGCTGGTATTGTTGGTTGCCCCGTCGAGTGCGAGCGCCAGCTCCGAAGCCCCGTCGAGCCACGCAGTATCGATCCGGCGCCAGTCGGGAGCATCCCCGCCCGGTCCCCAATAGTGCGCGCGGAAGAATTCCATGCCGCGGGTCAGCGCAAGCGGTATGGCGCGAAGGTCGCTGAATGGAGCCGCCGCATCGTTGGGCAGCAGCGCGGCAGTGACATTGTCGGAGAGCTGGTTGGCGGCAACACCGTAAGTATCGGGGTCGCGCGACGAAGGCAGGGTCTTGCGGATCAGCTTGGCATCGTGCGGCGGTCCGAGAACATAGACTTTTGCGGCCGTATCTTTCAATTGCGTCGGCTCGTCCGCTGGGCGGCAGAAGCGCAGCTTTCCCATTTTCATGACAGCATCCAGCGCGTCCGCCGTCGAGGCGCCGCGTGTGGCGCCGTAAAAGCCGAGGATATTGTCAATCTCACTGGCGCCAGCCATGTCGCCGGCCATCGTCATGGCAGCCGCACTCATGCGCAGTGCGGTGAGTGCCTGCGCCCTTTCCTGTCTAAGCTCATTGGCCAGATCGTCGTGGGGATCCTCGGTCCATGCCACCCACACCTCGCCAACCGTCAGCTTGGCGAATATGTCGGAAGCCTGGATGAACCCGGAAAGATGATCCCAATGTTGATGCGTCGCGACGACAATGTCGATGTGCCCACCGGACACTTTGACGATGTCTTCGGCAACACGGGTCATCTTTGCCTCGGCATCGTCCGTGCCAAGGAGAACGCCGCAATCGATCAATATCCGGTAGGCGCCCGATGTCTTGCGCGGCAGCGTAATGAGAAAGCAATCGCCGAAGCCCTGCCTGTACATGCGAATGTTCGCACGGGCACCCTTGCCGCCGGACTTGCTGCCTCGCGGCGAAGCGGACGCGACAGTTTTCTTCTTCGCCATTCCTGACCTCCCCCGCTAATGGCCGCTTCTATGCAGCATTGCAAACGGCTCGTCGCCCGCCGGTGATTGATCGAAATATTGCATGCGAGGATCGGACTCGAACTGACGGCGATAGGCAGCCTGCTGGCTCATGCGTTCGGCGCTCGTTACCCGCTTGCGTATGCAGTATCGGACGGTGCTCGTCTCGAGATCTATGACAAGCGTGCACCCGCCTCGATAAAGGCCGTCGAGAATCTCATCGGGCCGGAACATCTGGGTAATCTCAACGATAAGATCAGTTCGACTCTGACCATCGGGACCAATGCGTCTTGCCGGGCGTACTGAATGAACCTCCAGCCCGCGCATCTGGCCTTCCATGGTGCCGACACGCATCTTCTGGCTCTTGCGGATGAAACCAAGCATGGCAAGCTCCTCATCCGACACCTGCTTTGGCGAAACCAGCCAGGCATGGAACGTCGCGGCATTTAGCTGCGACGCTTCGTAGGCGAGCCGCCGGTCATTGTTCAAATTCCAGGTCAGTTTCATCTCGGAGAGGATCGCATCGAGACCGGTAAGCGGAAGCGGCGGCGATTCCCAGATGAGATTGCCGGGCGACAGGTGGCGAACACCCGAGGGATAGATCCCGCGATCACGGAAGGCGGCAACGAAGGCAACGCGATAGCCGCGAGGATCGTCCGGGACGAGATCCCGGTCCGCTGTGATAAGCGCACGGAGATAGTCGCCAAAGGAAATATCGACCGGCGGGCAATAATCGAGCGCCCTGATGCACATTTTCAGCACTTGGGTCGCGACCTTGCTGGCCTCGTCGGCCATGCGGTCGGCAAGTTCGACCGATATATCGCCGGGCGGCAAGACGCCGGTCCCTTGCGTCGCAAGCTTGACCAGATCGAGCATCCTCGCCTTGTAAATCGCAAGGAATGCCGCGAAAATTGCCGAAACGAGCACCGCACCCAAGGCATGCGGTTCCTTGCTGGCGCCATAATCCGTCGGCTTGGGCTTGCGCGCGACCCATTTGCCATCTGCATCGCGGGAGCCGATGGCGTCGCGCAGCGCGCCATAGCCGCCGCTCAGTGCCTGGCCGAATTCGATGGCAAGTTCCGAAAGCAGGTTTTCCTGGCTGAGGTCGCCGCGCGTCCGGCTGATCTGGTGGCGCAGTGCCTCCGGCATGGCGAAGTGCTGGAACAGCGCTACGATATCGGCAAAGGCCTCGTGAAATGCGAGAACGTCCGGGTTTGTCGGTTCGCGGAACCGGCTGTGCAATCCGTCCAGCAAGGCGTGGGTCGTCTCATGGGCGATGACATCGTGGGACAGGGCCGTGAACACAACGCCATGCGGCAGGCCGAGGCCCGCCGTCGGCCCGCTAGCCGTGAAATATCCGAAGAGCAGCGCCTTGCGCTCAGGACTGTAATAAGCGTTGCGGGCCCGGATGCCGTGCGGATAGATACGCAGTCGCTGAACAAATTCACGGCGCACTTTATCCGTGACTGTGACGATGCGTGGTGCCCACAGCGCCGACCGGCCAAGCGCAAGTTCGAAAAACTCGATCGTGCGCATGGCGACCGCATAGGTCATCTGCTGGTGGAATTGTGGATTGCCCTCCGATGGGGCAAGTCCGTCTTGTGGCAGCAGGTGCACATGATTGAGATCGACGGGCGCATAGGCGCAGCGGCTGGCAGGATCGATGTCGACGATCTCGAGATATTCTCCTATTGGCCCTGGAAGGAGACCACGCTCCCAACGCACATCAAGCACGGCTTCGTTGATTGCAGCGGTTTCAATCGATGTTGCCAGCGATGGATCAAGCGCGAAGACGCGCAGGCGGCGGCGGCTCGGGGCCGCAATGTCGGGGGACATGGCAGACTTCAGATGGAACTTGGTGACGGCATCATCGGCTTGCGGCAGCGCTATAGCGGGGACCGCCGTCGGAACGGCGGCCATGAGCGTTTGGCGCAAGCGCTGCGATATGGCCGGCTGCGCCAAGAGGGCGTCTGCAATATCGAGCCTTTGCTTGGCGGTCAGCGTCTGCGGATCGACCGACGGATCGGGAAGTGCTGCCTCGACCTCGGCCGACTGCGACAGCTGCAGCGCCTCGAGCTCCAGCATACGGCGGCCGGGGTCGTCGCCACCCGCTAGGCCGAATTGCCCGCCGGTCAGTACGTTGAGAAACGGAAATGAGGCGCTGTCGCTTGGCTGCTTGGCGAGATCGGCCGCTCTTGCCGGCGCAACGCTCAATGCTGCCAGTGCCTTGAGTTCGCCGCGTCCGAGCCGTCGCAGATCGCCCCGTGCATCCGCTGACTGAAAGAGCGCCTTTCGAACCGCCTCGACCCGCATCCAGTCCTCGCGGTAGGCGGTATATTTCGTCATATTTTTCTGAATCCACAGCGCTGCAGATGCGGCAACCTGCGGCGTGGCCGACGATGTGCCGTTGCCGTCGAAATCGACAATGGCAGGGCAGCCCTTCCGCGCCCAGGTTGTATTCGGCGTACAGGCCGCGATCGCAGTCGTCATCTTCGATGCCGGGCCATAATTGCCGGCCATGACCGCTGCCGGCAGGTCGGCATAGGGCGTGTGGTCGGCCATGACGCCGCAGGCCGCAACGACCCGGTTGAACCGCGCCGGATAGACGATGTTGCGTGTCGGGAGATTAGCGTAATTGTTGCCCGCGGCAGTCACGATGAAAACACCGCGCTCGTAAAGGGCATTGACCGCATCTGCCCAAGCCTGCGAGGCGAGCCCGCCCATGCTCATCGTGATGACATGAACGCGGGTAGCAGGATTGTTGCAAAGCGCGTGGACATAGTCGAACGCCCTCGCGATCGAACTGTTGGAGAAGAGGACGACGCTGTTGGCGACGCGCAGCGGCACAACATCCACATTCGGTGCGCAACCGATCACCGGCGTGCTGCCGAAGGCCTTGCCCGCCAGAATTCCGAGGGTACCGGTTCCGTGACCTGGATTTGACAGAGCGGCCTCGCCCGTGGTGTCTGTTGCATCGTTCGGCCGGTTCGCATCGACGAAGTTGCGCTGTAGCGCAAGATTCATGTGTGCCGGAAAGCTGCCATGCCGCGGATCGTATCCGGTGTCGAGATGCGCAACGCGTACCCGTCCGGCTGCGCTTGGCGTTCCCACTTCCGCCAAGGCATCATCGAACTGCGAGTGGCTACGCTTTCTCAACCAGAAATTGTCTGGATCGCGCGGATAAGAGGCATTCTGAGGCGCAGCCCTGTCGCAACTTGCAGTCAAGCCTATGCCGATGGACTTCTCATCACCGATCAGCCAGCGCTGGGTCAGGTCCGGCTCGGCAAATTCGACGGCTGTACCGGCGATACCGAAGCCTCCCGTTACCATGGAATGGCAGAGATCCCATGGATTGCCGCTGTCATCATCCGTCGACAGGACATGCCAGGCGGCGGCGCCGGCAACACCAAGGCCGTGCTGCTGCCCGATGCTCTGGAAGAGCGGCTCGACGCTGAATTCGGCGCCGGCAGCGCCAAAGGTAAGCCGTTGCCCGCCGATTGCCGCCGTCGTCTTTACCAGTATCCGCCGTTGCTTCGCCGCTCCAACCATGTACCGCACCCCCAAGCAAGCGGCGCCAATACGCCGCGCGGTCCAAGTAACGCCCACATGTCAGTCGTAATTCCGGAACCAGCGCACCAGATGAACGATGGTTCAATTCCGGTCATGCAATATTGTCGATGATGGAAACCTTGCTCGAAATAAACCACAGACCAGGCATCGAGGCAAATGGTACGGCAATCGAGCAGCTGCAGCCGTTGCCTGATATTTTAGCCAACTCACTGCCCGGGCGGCGGGCTCTGAACGGGAATTTTGTCATTGCCTGTTGACGGCGGACACCACCTGCCTCTTGGGCAATAAGTATTCGTTCAGTAAATCTTCCGGACATAAAGTTGTGCACTGCACAAAACCTTTCGCGGTCACGGAAAATACAACCTATGGTATAAATTTTGCTGTCATTGCCTGTTTTTCTTCTTTGTGCAATGCTACCTTTGGGCGCCTACAGATTGCATGTTCATGTCCACAGCCGATGTCGGCAGGGAGGTGGCAAGAAATGGCTGTCGTACTCATTCTGGTTCTAGTAGCGGTTGCGTCAGTTCTGTTTCATCTGTTGAGTCCCTGGTGGTGGACGCCTATTGCCTCCAACTGGCACTACATCGACAATACAATCATCGTCACTTTCTGGATCACCGGCGTTGTCTTCGTCGCGGTTGTCCTTTTCGTTGCTTACTGCGTCTATCGTTTCCGCCACAGGCCGGGATTGAAAGCACACTACGAGCCTGAAAGCCGAAAGCTCGAATTCTGGCTCGCGACGGTAACCGCCATCGGGGTTGCGGCGATGCTTACGCCTGGCCTCTTCGTCTGGCATCAGTTCGTGACCGTCCCGAGCGACGCCACCGAAGTCGAGGTCGTCGGGCAGCAATGGCTATGGAGCTTCCGCCTGCCGGGCGCCGACGGAAAACTCGGCACGTCGGAGACGCGCGATGTGACCAGCGATAATCCGCTGGGCATCAACAAGAACGACCCGGCCGGGCTCGACGACATCATCATTCAGGGGGGCGAGCTGCATCTGCCGATGGATAAGCCGGTAAAGATGGTGTTGCGCTCCATTGATGTGCTGCATGATTTCTACGTGCCAGAGTTCCGGGCCAAGATGGACATGGTACCGGGCATGGTCACCTATTTCTGGTTCACGCCGACCCGCACCGGAACGTTCGAAGTGCTGTGCGCCGAGCTTTGCGGCGTCGGCCATCCGCAGATGCGCGGCACCGTCATCGTCGACAACGACGAGGATTACAAGACGTGGCTTGGGCAGCAGCAGACCTTTACGCAGTTGATGGCATCGGGAGAGACCAAGACCGTGAACTGAGCATGCGCTTTTCGGGAGACGAAGCGATGAGCATTGAGGGAGGCAATTGATGGTCAATATTCCATCCAGCATGGACGACCCCATCCCGCCGGCGGAAGTCGAAGATGTGGAGCTCTATCATTCGCACAGTTGGTGGACGACCTACGTCTTCAGCCAGGATGCCAAGGTTATTGCCATTCAATATTCGATGACGGCAATGGCGATCGGCCTCGTTGCGCTCGTGCTTTCATGGCTCATGCGCCTCCAACTTGGCTTTCCTGGCGTTTTCACCTTCATCGATGCCGAGCGCTATTACCAGTTCATCACCATGCACGGCATGATCATGGTCATCTACCTGCTGACAGCCCTCTTCCTCGGGGGGTTCGGCAACTATCTCATACCGCTTATGGTCGGCGCTCGCGACATGGTGTTTCCATACGCCAACATGCTGAGCTACTGGCTCTATCTGCTCGCCGTCTTGATACTTGTTGCCAGCTTCTTTGCGCCCGGCGGACCGACAGGCGCCGGCTGGACCCTCTATCCGCCGCAGGCTGTTCTTTCAGGCACCCCGGGCGGCGCCGATTGGGGAATCGTCCTGATGCTTCTGTCGCTCATCTTCTTCATCATCGGCTTTACGATGGGCGGGCTCAACTATGTGGTCACAGTGCTCCAGGGCCGCACCCGCGGTATGACGCTGATGCGCCTGCCGCTGACGATCTGGGGCATTTTTACCGCGACCGTCATGGCCCTTCTCGCTTTCCCTGCCCTTTTCGTCGCTTCCGTCATGATGCTGTTCGACCGCTTGCTAGGGACGAGCTTCTTCATGCCGGCGATCGTCGAAATGGGTGAGCAGTTGCAGCACGCCGGGGGAACCCCGATCCTCTTCCAGCACCTTTTCTGGTTCTTCGGGCATCCCGAAGTCTATATCGTTGCCTTGCCGGCATTCGGCATCGTCTCAGATCTCATCAGCACCCACGCGCGCAAGAATATCTTCGGATATCGCATGATGGTCTGGGCCATCGTCATCATCGGCGCGCTCAGCTTCGTCGTCTGGGCGCACCACATGTATGTCAGCGGCATGAACCCGAACTTCGGCTTCTTCTTTGCGACGACGACGCTGATCATCGCCGTGCCGACGGCGCTTAAAGTCTACAATTGGGTGCTGACTCTCTGGCGTGGCGACATCCATCTGACGCTGCCGATGCTGTTTGCCCTCGCCTTCATCGTCACCTTCCTCAATGGCGGGCTAACCGGCCTCTTCCTCGGAAATGTCGTCGTCGATGTTCCGCTGTCCGATACTTTGTTCGTGGTTGCTCACTTTCACATGGTGATGGGCGTCGCGCCGATCCTCGTTGTTTTTGGTGCGATCTATCATTGGTATCCGAAGATTACCGGGCGGATGATGGACGAGACTCTCGGGCGTATTCATTTCTGGGTGACGTTCCTCGGCGCCTATCTGATCTTCTTCCCGATGCACTATCTCGGCCTGCTCGGCATGCCTCGCCGCTACTACGAAATGGGTGAAACCGCCTTTGTGCCGCCCTCTGCACATTCGCTGAACGAGTTCATCACTATCGTGGCGCTCATCGTCGGCGCCGGCCAGATGGTGTTCCTGTTCAACCTCTTCTGGAGCGTCCGGCACGGCAAGGACGCCGGCGGCAATCCGTGGCGGGCTACGACGCTCGAATGGCAGACGCCGACGACACCGCCTCCGCACGGCAATTTCGGCAAGGACCTGCCGATCGTCTATCGCTGGGCCTATGACTACAGCGTGCCGGGTGCGGCGGAAGATTTCATTCCGCAGAACCAGCCCAACGACGACCGGATATCGAGGGAACCGTCTTGAGCGCGATCCTCATCTTCCTCGCCGCGCTTGCCGTCATCATCACCTGGTGGATGGCGCAACAGCGACTCATGTCAAAACCCTGGCTCGAAGTCGGACATGCCGGCGACACGCCCCAACGCGAAGGATCTTCCATTCCAACGGCAAAGATCGGGCTCGGCGTCTTCCTCGCGGTCGTCGGCGCTTTGTTCACATTGCTGATCAGCGCCTATTTCATGCGCATGGGCCTCAATGACTGGTGGGCAGTGCCGATCCCCGGCCTGTTGTGGTTCAATACCGCCCTGCTCGTTGCAAGCAGCCTCGCTTTGCAGTGGACCAAGGCAAGAGCGCAGCGGGGTAATCTCGAAGCCGTGAAGGCCGGACTTGGCCTCAGCTTCGTAACCTCGGTCGGCTTTCTCGTCGGTCAGATCTTTGCCTGGCGTCAACTGACGGCGGCAGGGTATCTCGTCGCCGACAACCCGGCGAACAGCTTCTTCTACCTGATCACCGGCATGCACGGCCTGCACATTCTCGGCGGCCTCGT
This sequence comes from Phyllobacterium sp. 01N428, assembly GCF_056399405.1. Classification (NCBI taxonomy): domain Bacteria; kingdom Pseudomonadati; phylum Pseudomonadota; class Alphaproteobacteria; order Hyphomicrobiales; family Phyllobacteriaceae; genus Phyllobacterium; species Phyllobacterium sp. 01N428. The sequence goes on along the minus strand of NZ_JBFTRH010000009.1, from coordinate 111,162 downwards.
CGCACTTGTGCGCACGTCCTTCAAGGCTCTCAAGGGCGCGCCAGCCAAGGCGATAGGGCTAAGCGTCGATCTGTGCGCCATGTACTGGCATTTCATGCTGCTCGTATGGCTGATCCTTTTTGCCCTGCTTGCGGGTTGGGCGAACGATTTCGTCGAAATCTGCCGGCAATTGCTGACTTAGAGGTGTGACGATGCACGAAACCACAAAGACCAAGCCTGGCATTGCCCTTCCTCCGCTCGCTCCCGGAATGCAAGGCTTTGCCTCCGACTGGGCCTCGGACCAAAGGGCATTCAAGAATGTCTCCTGGGGCAAGGCGATGATGTGGATCTTCCTGTTGAGCGATACATTCGTTTTCGGATGTTTCCTGCTTGCCTATATGACGGCGCGCATGTCGACCACCGTGCCCTGGCCGAACCCCAGCGAGGTCTTCGCGCTCAATATTGGCGGGCAGGATATTCCGCTGATCCTCATCGCGATCATGACCTTCGTTTTGATCAGCAGCAGCGGCACGATGGCTATGGCGGTGATGTACGGCTACCGGCGAGACCGCCGCAAGACCGCCGCGCTCATGCTCCTTACCGCGCTCTTCGGCGCGACCTTCGTCGGCATGCAGGCCTTTGAATGGACCAAACTGATCCATGAAGGCGTCCGTCCCTGGGAGAACCCCTTTGGCGCGGCCCAGTTCGGGTCGAGTTTCTTCATGATCACCGGTTTCCACGGCACACACGTGACGATTGGCGTCATCTTCCTCATCATCATCGCCCGCAAGGTTTGGCGCGGGGATTTCGATCAGGAAAAGCGCGGCTTCTTTACGAGCCGCAAGGGACGCTATGAGATTGTCGAGATAACGGGCCTCTATTGGCACTTCGTCGATCTCGTCTGGGTCTTCATTTTTGCTTTCTTCTATCTGTGGTGAGGTGGGTCACATGGCACAGACTGCAGCACATGCCGAACATCAGGAACATCCGATCAAGCTATATCTGCTTGTCTGGGGGCTGCTCTTCGTCCTCAGCGTCTGTTCCTATCTCGTCGATTATTTCGGCCTGCACGGATATTTGCGGTGGGGCCTGATCCTCATCTTCATGGTGCTGAAGGCCGGGCTTATCGTTGCTGTCTTCATGCACATGGCCTGGGAGAGACTGGCGCTCATCTACGCCATCATCGTACCGCCCGTCCTGGTCCTGGTCTTCGTCGCGATGATGGTCTCGGAGTCGCACTATACACTGCTGACACGGGTCAATTTCTTTGGAGCCGGCCCGTGATCTGGTTGCTCGTGCGTCGCTTAACTGGAAACGGCGCCATCTGGCGCCGTTCCATTGTGCCCGTATGATTTGATTGTCGTTACGCTGCAGTCGGAGTAGGCACGACAATCTTCTTGTAGAGATGCCAGGTCGCGTGGCCGAGCACAGGGATGAATACGGCCAAGCCGACGAACAAAGTCAGGAAGCCGACGAGAAGGAGCGCGGCAACGATCAAGCCCCAGAGCGCGATCGGTACGGGATTGGCAAGCGTTGCCTTCACTGAGGTGACGACGGCCGCAAAGGCGCCGACGTCGCGATCAAGGAGCAACGGAAAAGCAATAACTGTCGTGCAGAGAACGACGACGGCGAAGACGAAGCCGATGGCGTTGCCGAGCAGGATCATCCTCAGGCCCTCCGGGGTCTCGAACACCTGGCTCATGAATGTGCCGATCGATGCGGGGACCTGGTCACCGAAGAGGTTCGTATAAAGCGTCTGGGCCACCAGTATCCAGGCGACGAACAGAACGAGAAGCATGACGCCGACCGCGATGATGGATGGGATTGCAGGCGAGTGGCGTACCTCGAAGGCATGGCTCCAGGACGTGTCGAGATTGAGTTCCCTGCGCCTGCTGATCTCATAAAGGCCTAGCGCCGCGAACGGCCCGACCAGTGCAAAGCCCGACATCAGCGGGAAGAGCAGCGGCAGCATGTTGGCTCCGGATGTCCACCGTATCAGGACCAGACCGGCTATCGGATATATCAGGCAGAGAAAGACATAGTGCGAGGGCTTGTCCCAGAAATCATCGAGCCCCTCGCGCAGCGCGGCAAAAACATCGGCCACACCAATTCGACGAACCTCTGGATAGACGTTCGTTTCATTCGCCCCTGCTATCACGTGAAATTGTGCCATGAACAATTCTCCCAATCTCGTTTCGAGCGGGAAAGGTACCGGGGGCACCGTGCAAAGGCGGGGCCAAGGGACCTAAACCTGCACAAGCAAAACATAACCTGATCGGCATGCATTTGCCAGATCTATCGGCAACCGCTGGTAGAAAGCCCGGCCTATGGCCAATCCCGATGGTGATTGTGGTGTGCTTCGGTCAGCCCGTTCTGGAAGAACCGTTCATAGTAGTCGATATCGACGTGATGCACCTGCAGCCAGACCCCGGGAACATGGATCGCATCGCAATGGGCCGGGAACCGGCCGTGGGTATCGTAGATATAGGTGCAGATATCCTGGACGCACTCGATCACATCCGAACTGTAGACAGCAGCTTCGGAAAGGTACCGATTGCCGTAGTCTCCTTTGTAAATCTGCGCGAAAAGGGCCTTGTCCGTGTAGAAGCCGCCCTTCTCGGCGAATTTTTCGCGAACGACCTCCTGAACGGCGCTCGCCATGGAGTCGTAGTAGGGCGGTGACATGCCCTTGATCAGATGCTCGCCCTTGTGGCGCAGGCCGATCGGATTACTCCTGAGGTTGGAGTAGCGCGGCAGCGGCACATGCCAGCGCAGAAGATCCATGATGCGCCACTTCGGCGTTTCCACGTCGAGTCCGAGCATGGGCCCGTAGTCCTTGGTGAACTTCGGGTCTCCAACCAGGACGGGCGGACTGATCGAGGCGTGTATCCAGGCGCCGAGCCCCATCGCATCGGCGACGAGAAAGAGATTCTGCAACAGAAGGTCGGCTTCGATCTGCGTGCGCAGCGAACCAATTGCGCCGAGCGGCACCTTCAGGTCCTTGTTGAGAAAGCCCTTCTCGACCCATTTCTTCACGCCCGCCGACCTATAGAAGTTGCGGTCGTCGACAATAGCCGGGCGCGCTCCGTCGGGCTGCGTCAGGATGTACATCATCCCGTTAATATATTGCCGTGACAGGTCGACCACCGGGAGCAGCACCGTCGTTCCGGGAAGGTTCGAAAGGAAGCGGTTGGAATCGAGATAGGCCGGAAAGTCGCGCTTGCCGTTGGGCACATCGAGGCGGTGATCGAGTATTTTGACTTTAGCCTGATTGGCGCGCTCCAACAGAAGCTCGGAGCTGAATGCCTTGTTGCCGTCTGCTGGCGGTGGCAGCTTGCGCAGGAAATAGGTTCCGGAATCGTTGATGAGGAAGAAGTGCGTTCCTTGTGCGTTGTCCGGGCTTCCCGCCGTTCGTCCCGCCATGTTGAGATTGGGCTTGGCCATGATCGGCTTGCGCGTTGCAGGATCCTCGAAGGGCCGGTCCGGCATGGTTAGTCCGGTACAGCCGGTCATGGCGATGAGGACGGCTTCCTCGAGTTCGGAGAGCGGCTCGCGCGGCTTGTCCGACTCGTAGCTCATCGTACCCGCCAGCACCGTACTTCCCTGGCTGACCCGATGCGTACGCCGGCGCCAGATCGTTTCCATGAGCGGCTGCTTCAGGAGCGCATCGAGCCCCCGGTGTCCGGTAGATTTTGCGGGAGCATTGGTGGGGAGCGGCTCGGTCACGGCGTCGCTCCTGTCATCGACGGCATTGTGCTGTTCGGCAGGATCGGGCGCCAAGGCGCAAAGGCGCTGCCGGTGCGGGGCAGCACCGATGCAAGTTCCGGACAGTGCCGCAGGATGACGCTGGTCATGTTATTATTGGCGATCCAGTCGATGCCGAATGACGAATAGACCTCCGGCCTGAAATCAACGGTCAGGAAGCGGTCGCTCTGCAGCCGGCGTGATGCCATGAGTATGAAGATACGAAACGCCGTATCGCTGAAACCGAAGCCGGTGGGCGCGGGTTCGGCAAAGAGACCGACGACCGTATCGACGCGGTCGATACTTCCATAGAACTTTTTCAGGAGCTCGATGTCGGCGGGATTCGTCGTCAACTCTTCGAAGCTTCTCAACCGCGGCCGATGCAGGCCGGCACGGAAATCATTGTAGCGCGGCACGCCGCGCCGCCTTGTACGCACGAGGTCGACCACCGAAAGGTCGATAATCTCGTTGTCGCGTTCCAGCGCCAGCAGCGAGCGGGGATAATTGTGCAGCGTTATCGCACCCGGATGCGCGATGCCGAAGGAATAAAGCGTGTTGCGCAGCCCGAACGCCCGCATAGCATCGTCGGCCGCCGCTGCCTGGATGTCGAGGAACCCCTTATCCGCAATCTTGCTGCCATTGGCGTGGTTGTAGAAACAGTAATCGTCAGGCAGGAGCGGATGGAGCCGGTAGACGGTGACAAAGTCCTCCGTCAGGCAGTATGGCGCGCCATGATGATCCGGCAGGGTCTTTGGAATGCCGGTCAGCGCGTGCGCGTCAAGCAGCCATATGCCGAGCTTGGTCAGCCAGTCATTGGCTGGCGGGCCGTTCCAATTGCTGGAGAGGCCGACGTCTATGGCTTTCGTTGCCAGGATCGCCGGCGTCCATTCAACGGTATGGATCTTGGCAATCAGGGCTGAGACGATCAGGCGCGCCGTATGATAGACGCGCTCGTCATCCCAATTGCGGTAGCGCGAGCGAAGCTCGTCGCAGAGGAGATTGTGTTCGCGCGCAAACAGCGTGTGCAGGGCGCTGAGACCGAGCCACCAACTCTCGTTAAAGCCGGTAACCTCCATGCCGCGCATGTCGACCGGCAGATGCCCGTCTACCAATCGCAGCTTCGGGCCCTCGCGCAACAGGTTGGCGGACTTGCTGTCCGGCCCATAGACTTCCGAACCGTCCCACCACTGAGAGGCAGCATTGCCGAAATAGATGGGTGGCTGGCCGTCGACCGGCTCGCGCCCGGCCACGTTGCTGGCGATGCGCATGACGTCTTCGCGCGGACCACCAACGCTGCTTTGCCAGGTCATCCCCTTCGGTAATGGCACGATGACATCGTCCTTGCCGAGTGGGTTGCGCGCATGATTGACCCAGTCGTGCACCTGGAACTGGATCCATGCGGCCGCCAGAATGTTCAGCGAGCGCGCGGGAATGAACGTGTCGCGGTGCAGTAGTTCACGAGCCACCTCGACCGGATTGGGATTGTCGAACTGATCCGGCTCAAAGACCGGCTTGAGATTGCGGCCGAAGGCCGAGCCGATCGATCCCATTTTGGGCTGGGAAAGATCATTGAACGTTCCATCGTACGTGCGCGCCTGGCGGACCGTCTCATCGACACTGGACGGCGGGACCGGACGGGCTGTCGGCGGTGCTTCATAGACTTCCGTGTCGATAAGGTTCTTCTCGCGCAGCACATAGCGGAACGCATCAAGGTTGAGCAGGCTCAGGCGCAGCGATAATTTATGCCACTCGATGTAGCGATTGATGACCAGAAAGCCCTGTCGTGCAATAGCACCGAGCACGCGGTTGCGGAGCGGCGTTTCCGTCCGCCAGCGATAGACATGCCGATGCGCCGAGCTCGCATCGTAGACCGATTTGCGGGCACGGTTAAGATTGCCTAAGGGCCGGAATTCATCGGTCGTGTTCCAGGGATTGAAGGAAAGCTCGTCGATAACCCTCGCATTGGTGAACGCCTCGGCGATGCCCGAATTGGGCTTCGAAATGGTGAGGTCGGCCACCTTGATCGGGCGCGATACCGATTCCAGCCATTCGACCGCCGTATCCTCGATCGGCGTGGACGCCACGTCGACGTAGGGTTGGAGGCAGAGTTCGAAGCGGACGTCGTCACGATCAAGGCGGCGTGCGAACTCGTTTGAAAGGTAGCCTGGATCCTTGTCGGAAGGTTCGGGAGCCGACGGAGCGTCGGCAGCGGGGCGCAGGATGAAGCGCACGGCAAGCGTGTCACCCCAACGGATGGCTCCACGGCTCCAATAGGACTCAAGCGCGACGCTCGAGACCTTGCGTTTGCGTGCGGTCGTGACATTGCGGAGCATGCGGATGACCTCGGACGGCCCGAATTTCACTACGAGTTGCACAAGTCCCGCGAGTTTACTGAAAATGCCGCCTGACGTTGCTTTGGCGAACGCTACGAACTGCTCGGCATTACGCGCATGCGAAACAGGAAAATTGGTGGCAAGCAGGTCGTGAAATTCGTCGTCCGACACCTTCACCCGCAAGGCAACGCCGCGCATGTCGGGCTTGTAGTCAGGCTGGCCATAGCCGTTGGCGTTCGAAAAGCGGACGATCGTCGTGTATGACGCGCCGGGCTGCGCAAATCCTGCACGGAATTCCTCGGGAAGGTCGTCAACGAAGGTCAGTTTCGCGTCGATGGCGGAAAAGACGGCCTTGCTGTGAAACGCACGCTGGATTGCCGGCGCCTTGCCATGCTTCTTTGCCTTGACCTGAACATCCATCATGTCCTGGGCCAGACGCTCGAACGTCAGCCGCTCAGCTTCCGCACTACCTTGATATTCCTCACGCCACGTCGACATTTTTGTTCCCCTACGCAGGCTACATCAGAAAATATGCGACTTTTTCGCGCCTTTAGTGCGCACGAACCCTCTCTCCCAGTCGCTCGACCAATCCGGCGAGCGTTCCTTCGGGCGATGAGCTGTATTTCGGCAGTTCCATCCGCGAGATGTGGGCGTCGATGAGCACCGGCTTGTTGAGGGCAAGCGCCTTGTCCAAGGCCGATTCAAACTCGCTGACCGTTTCGACCCGGAAACCTTGCGCACCACACGCTTTGGCATAGGCGACGTAGTCCGGATTCTCGAATTCGACGAGACCGGATTCGCCATAGGTCGATAGCTGGTAAATCTTGATCAGTTTGAACTGGTTGTCATTGAAGATGATCCAGATCACTGGAAGATTATACTGAACCGCCGTCAGTAATTCGAAGCCGGAAAGCAGATAGCAGCCGTCGCCGCAGCCGACGATGACGGTGCGGTCGGGATGAGCACATTTGACGCCGAGCGCGCCATTGACACTACCGGCCATGGGACCGAAGCCGCCCGGCTTGCGAAACCGCTGGTGCGACTTGAGTTCGAGATAGTATCCGAGCCAGGTGAGATGCGCGCCCGCATCTGCAAGCACGATGGCATCGTCAGGCAGGCGGCGTGAGAGAGCCTGGGCAAGCTGGCCCGGATGAATCTTGCCCACCAGATCGTGAATCTTGTCGGATCGATAGTCGTAGCGGGGGAAGGTTCGTTTCGGCAGCGGCTCGAGTTCGGCCGACATGCGGTCGTAAAGCGCCGTTATTGCAAGCTTTGCATCGCCGATAATCGCCGCATCCGCCTTGTAGACCTTGTCCACTTCGCCGCCATCAATATTCAAGTGAATGAGTTTCTTGCCCTTGAGAAGGTCCTTGCGGAAATTGAACGTCGCATGCTGGGCAAAGGAGTTGCCGATCGCGAGAACGATCTGCGCCTCCTTGAACGCTTCCCGCGCCGCTTTGTGACCGCTGTCGCAGAAAACGCCGATCGCCAAAGGGTGGCTCTCGTCGATGATCCCTTTCCCGTCGAGCGTCGTCACGAAAGGGATCTGGTAGCGTTCGAGCAGCCGAAGCAGCGCCTCGCCGGCGTCGCTCAAAATTGCACCGAAACCGATGAGCGCGAGTACTCTCTCGCCTTTTGCCAAAGCGGCAAGCAGAATTTCCGCAACGGCCTCCACCCTTGCCGTCTGGGGCACAACCGGCTTGATCTGCAAATCGACGTCGCGATAATTGTCAACGGAAACGCCCTTATGGGTCAGATTTTCCGGCACGTGGATATGGACGGGTCCCGGACGGCCGTCAAAGGCCACGTTGACAGCCTCCCCCAGCACGTCGCAGGCCTTGGCCGCATCCTCGAGGAGAAACGACTTCTTGGTGGTTGCCACGAACATTGCATGGGAGTCGGGTGTCCGGCTGACACCGGACGTCTCGTTCAACGCGCCCTTGCCTTTCCATTCCAGCGACGAATAACCCGAAATCGCGAGGATCGGATAGGAGTCCGACATCGCGACGGCGAGCCCTGAAAAGAGATTGAAGGCGCCGGGGCCGGCCGTGGCAAAACAGACACCAAGGCGGCGCGAATACATGGCGTAGCCGCATGCCATGAAGGCTGCGGCCTGTTCGTGACGCGTGATCACCGGCCTGATCGTCTTGGAATGTTTGAGCGCGAGCATTAGTTGGGCAGCGTTCTCGCCGGCGCCGCCAAACGCAGCGCCGACGCCAACGCTCTCCAGGCCCTTCACCAACGCCTCGTAGATCCTCATTGCGAGCGCTCTCCGGCTGCGCAGGACTTCCTCCTGCACAACAAATACTCACCAGCGAGGCAAGCGCCCCGACCAAGAGTGATGACTTTACATTACAGATCGTATTTTCGGCAGAACTTGTCTTACACGACTGTCAATAAATGCTGTCTTTTATCGAGCGGGAACCCTCACCGGATCATAGCATTCTTTGAATGACTTGCAATCTCTTCGGATGAACTTAGGCGTTTCTCACCCATAGGGATTAGCCCAATTTTTGGAGGCCGCACAACTTCGTTGACGCGTTATCCCTCGCCCTCGCGATTTCGCTGTTCGGCAATGTGCCCAAGGATCGCAGTTCGCATATCGTAGGGAATGTTGAGCAATTGGAGGGCGGATGAAACCTCCGCTTCCCATTCGGCCGAAGGCGATTGCGGCTTGGCAAAATCGTCGGCGCCGGTAAACAATCCACGCGTGGCGTGGAAGCCGAGCGACCGATAAGCTTCGAATTGCTCCTCGCTGAAAAATTGATCGACCGTCGTTTCGTGTGGAAAGGCCGGGTTATGGCGCTTGTAGTCGAGAACATAATCGTTCTCGTCACCGCTCAGCGAGGCCTTGATATAGATAAGGATGCCCTGGCCGTCATCGTAGCGTATCTGGCCGATCACAGCGTGCGGCCCAAGCTTGCCGGGAAGTCCGTTCGGGCCATAGAGCGCCGTCGCCGTGACGCCGGTTGCGCTGGACTGCAGTGCCTGCCATGGCAGTTCGATGCGGATGCCGAGGTCGATACGCGCCATGACCTCGAGGTTGACCAGGGCAGAGAACGTCATGTTGGGGTCCGCTTCAGCATCAACCGCAACAATGACCTTGCAGCGGCGGCGCAGCAGTTCATAGATGCCGAGATTCTCGATGTGCCCGCCATCGGTCAGATAGACGTTGAGGCGCTTCTCGTTGAGCTTTCCGAGGGTCTCCATGGCAAAGAACCAGGTGCCGAGTTTAGCCTTCCAGCGATTGCGCCAGGAATGAAAGTCATCGAGCCGCGCCGGATTTGCCAGCCAATATCCAAGGCGGATATTGAGGAGCGACAGGCTGAATGTCAGAACCTTGATGGTATTTCGGCCCATATTCGCCGAGGCGGCGGCACCCGAGACTGCCATTGCCGTGGCCAGGCTGAAGTCCGGCACGATGGTTTCCATCCGCGTCGTCGGGACATATCCCGTCCACCAGCTGCCGACATGCAACGGGCTGAAGATGAAGGTATCGCCGTTGCGCCCGCGCTTGTTCAGGTCTTCGGAGGCTTCGAGATTGATCGCTGTATTTGTCAGAAGATATGGCGCGTAGGCGGCCGACGGCAGCCAACTTCCCGTCGCTTCCGCGCGCGGTTTCAACGACGAGAACTTCCAGGTATCGACATCGCTCGGCGCATTGTGGGTGCCCATCTGCGCCCGCTCGAACAGGAAAGCGCGGCTCAGGCGGTCACGGTAGAGCTTGTGCAGCGAGTTTGCGTTGGGCCCGATGAAGAGGGTGACCACGACAATCGCCAGCGCGACCACGAGATAGATTGCCAGCGAGCTAAAATCGCACAGAGTGAGCCATCGCATCCAACTAGCCGTGCCGGCGGCGCAGCGATTGCCGGAATAGTTCTGGATCGCCCAGTAACTCAAGCCGATATAAACCAGCCAAAGCAAAAGCGGGACGATGATTGCCGCCACATAGAGGGCAAGGCGGCTCGCATATTTTTTGAGACTGGCAGTCCACGTCGCCTCCCCTATTGACGCCTTCGCGACATTGGCGAGCTTCTGGGATGCGGCAACCAGCACCGTGGCGACGGATGTCAGCAACGCAAACAGCCGTGAAAGCCAGGTCATATCCATATTCGCAGGACCACCAGCGCGCGACATAATTGCCGCAAGGATATAGGGTTGGGCCTGGAACAAGGCCGCGACCAGAACGAGGACCACGAGCAAGCCGATGCCCTGCCCGAGTATCTCCCTCGATCGCAGGGTGCCCGGCCTGAAGGAGATGTAGATGGCGCTTGCCACCATGAAGCCCGCCGTGAGACCGGCCAGGATCAGCGTCAACGTGAAAGACTTGTAAAGGTCAGGTCGCGGATAAATCGCCACGGTCAGGACCGCAAGGAGCAGCAGCACCGGCAGAACGATCATGGCATTGACGAGTATCCCGCGCAAAATCAGCGCGAAGCTGACGAGATAGTCGATGCCGCCATTGGCGGCGAGAAAGTTAGAATAGTCGCGCAGATGCTGCGTCTCGGGCGCTTCCTGCTCATCAAGGCGGCTGTCGAAGGGAAAGGTTGCATTTTCCTGCATCAAACCGGCAACAAGCGACGTGCCAATATAACCGCCGCCGGATACAGCGGAAACGTAGTCGATGGCATCGATCACCCGGGGCTCATTGTGCTTCGACAGGGAGTCGAGACCCTGGAGCACTCCAAGCGAAAAGGAAGCGGAACGTATGCCGCCGCCGGAAAGCGCAAGGCCGACCAGATTGCTTCCGGGGACAGTCCGGGTTGTCTCTCGCCCGGGAACCTCGCTCTCGGCGAGAGCAGCATCGGTGCGCGGGGTCAGGAAATGCGGATTTTCCGCAAATGGCACTTCGACATCGGGAAGAAACAGGTCGGTACTGCCCCGGCGGGTAAGCGATCTTGCGCGTGCGACCGCTCCATCCTGGATGGTGCGTCGGCGGTAATTCACAACATCGAGTTCGTTCCGGAAAATATCAAAGAACGAAAGCACCAATTCACGCCTCCGACTTCATTCAAGATGTCAGATCATCATGTGCAGGCAGATATCGAAGTTCCCAGCCGCCATCCTAAAGCGTTTCCCAAGTAAATAGAAGCGGTTCTGTTCAGCCCGGCCATCTGCGCCGAAGCTTGGGGCCTCATGGCAAAAAACTCTTAACCTTTGCGCCGTATAGGACAGGCATGCGGCGAACCATCCTTTTTCCATCGGCGGCAATTGGCTTGTTGCTCATCTTTGCCGGTTGCGCGACCGCGCCGAGCCGCATCAACGATGTCTGCTCCGTCTTCGACCAGAAGGACGGCTGGTTTGACAATTGGTACGATGCGGCCAAGAAGACCGAGCGGGAATATGGTGTGCCGGTTCCGATCCTGATGGCGACGATCCGCAAGGAATCCGGCTATAACGCCTATTCGCGCCCACCCCGCACCAAGCTTCTGGGTTTCATTCCCTGGAAACGGCCGTCAAGCGCCTATGGCTATTCCCAGGCTCTCGATGGCACTTGGGCACGGTACAAGAACGAGACCGGCAAGTTCATGGCCGACAGGAATAATTTTGCCGATGCTGTGAATTTCGTCGGCTGGTACCATAGTCAAAGCCACGAGACGAACGGCATCGAGCTCAACGATGCCTATCACCTCTATCTTGCCTACTATTTCGGCCACAGCGCCTTTGCCCGGGGCGACTGGAAGACCAATGCAAACATGCAAAAGGTCGCGCGCAGCACCGCGGAGATGGCCTATAGTTATGGCGCGCAGATGCAGGCCTGCGGCCAGCAATAGAAACGCTAAAGGCGCTCGATCGCCGCCTCCTTCCTGGATTTTGGCGGCGAGCAGCGGATCTTTACATATTCGTTCGGGGACCGCCCGACGATGGCGGTTCTTGCGATGTAGGCCTGGCCCTGCAATCCGCACATCATGGGATTGTTTGCCTGCGGGCCGATGATCACATCGAGAGCCGTGTTGGTCTGGCATTCGGCTGGCGAAAGACTGGTCGCGCAGATCAGGATTACGATTTGGAGCATGTTGTCACCCTCAGCAACGATTTGCTCCTCCCAGTACAGTCTACGATAGCCCAATTTTGCTGCATTGCAATAAGGGTTTTTGTGCAACGCACATAGACTAAAGGATGTATGGTGGCATTAACTGTATTTTCCTGCTTTCCATGCTAGCTTCCCGCCATGACCGATGTACGCAACATGCGCCTCCATACAAGGCCCAATCAGTCTGCCAACAGCGCCGAGGCAAATCGCTGGAGTTTCGCCCTGGAATCGGCGGGTCTGGGCGTATGGGATTCCAATCTTGTCACCGGCCAGTGCTACTATTCCTCCACCTGGAAAAGGATGCTCGGCTATCGGGAGGACGAACTTGGCGACAGCGGCGATCTTTGGCTGACGCTTATTCATCCGGACGACAAGCAGCGCGCCATCGAGAGTGGACAGCGGCATATTGCCGGCGAAATTCCGCAGATCGAAACGGAGTTCCGGCTGCGCCACAAGGACGGCCATTGGGTCTGGGTGCTCGATCGCGGCCGCGTGGTTGAGTGGGATGCGGACGGAAAGCCTACCCGCATGATAGGCGTTCAGACGGATATTACCGACCAGAAGAATGCCGAACATCAGCTGGCGCTGCTGAACCAGCGCGTCGAACTGGCGTTGGACGCTGGCCAGATTGGCCTGTGGCATTTCAACATCGAGACCGAAACAGTGCTTTGGGACCGGCGGATGCGCGAAATATTCGGCATCGGGTCGGGCACCGACGAGGTCCCTCGCGCCACCTGGCACCGTCTCCTGCATCCGGAAGACGCGGCGATAGCGGAACAGGCGGTCGAGGCGACCTTCAAGACCGGCATTCCCATGAAGACGAGCTATCGCATCGTCAAGCCCGACGGCGAGGTGCGCCACGTATATGCTCTTGCCCGCCTCGTTAAGCGCGAGGGCATGCCGGAGATGCTGATGGGCAGCATCTGGGATATTACCGAGCAGGTGCACAGCGCCGAGGCACTGGCGCGCGAGAAGGACCTTTATCGCGTCACGCTGCAATCGATCGGCGACGCAGTGCTGACAACGAATGTCGACGATATCATCACCTTTGCCAACCCTGCCGCTGAACGGCTGTTGCTGCGATCTGCGAGCGAACTGATCGGCGCCCCGGTGAGCGGCGCCCTTCGCCTCGTTGACGAAGTGAGCGAGCACATTTTGACGTCGTCGACGATGCGAGCGATGGAGAACAGATCGACGGTCGATCGCGTGGAAAACGCGGTCGTCGTCCGAAGCGATGGCGAACGCCGGTCCATACGTGACCTCGCATCACCGATTTTCAATACAGCCGGCGCGGTCACCGGCTCGGTGCTCGTCGTCCAGGACGTGACCAACGCGCGCAATTTGCAACGTGAACTCTCGCACGCGGCGACCCACGATACCTTGACCGGACTCCTCAATCGGCGTGCATTCGAAGTGGCCACCGCCTCGATACTTGCCAGTCCTGACCGGCGACACGCCCTGCTCTACATCGACCTTGACCGTTTCAAGATGGTGAACGACACGCTCGGCCACGCGGCTGGCGATGCGCTGCTGAAACTTGCAACTGCGAGCATGAACAGCGTGCTCCCGCAGGACGCTGTTATCGGCCGTCTGGGCGGCGATGAGTTCGCCGCGCTCCTGCCGTCGGCCAATCCCGAGGACACCAAGGCAATAGCCGAGCGCCTTATAGAAGAGATCCGCAAGGTGCGCCTCGAATGGGACGGGAAACTGCAGGAAATCGGCGCCAGCGTCGGTATCGCATTTCTCGATGACCCCAACCTCACTCTTAACGAGGCAGTCGCGCGGGCGGACGCTGCCTGCTATGCCGCCAAGGCGGAAGGGCGCAACCGCACAGCGACTTACGATGAAAACACTGGCGCGGCGAAGGAGAACCTCGCAAGCGTCCAGGCTGCATCGGGCATTCTCGAGGCGCTGGCGGAAGGACGGCTGGAAATCTACGGCCAAGAGATCAGGGAGATTTCCGATACGACCGACAATACGGTCTACATCGAAATCCTGTCGCGCATGCGCGCTCCGGACGGCACGCTGATTGCCCCGGCGGAGTTCATCCCGGCCGCGGAGCGCTTCGGCCTGATGGGTATCGTTGACCGCTGGATCATCGAACACACGCTTGAGCAATATGGCGCGCGGCTGATGGCGACCGATAAGGTTGCGATCGCGCTCAACCTTTCAGCCAACACGATCAGCGATCCGACTCTGTGGTCGTTCATCAAGACGACCACGGAACGTACAAACGTCTCCCCCTCGCGCCTGATCTTCGAGATCACGGAAACGACGGCCGTCAACAATTACGAGGCGGCCGAAAATTTCGTCAAGGAAGCCCGGGCTGCCGGCTGCCGCATCAGTCTCGACGATTTCGGCGCGGGCCTCAGTTCCTTCGGCTACCTGCACCACTTCGATGTCGACAGCATCAAGATCGATGGTGCCTTCATCGAAAAGCTATCAAACAGCCGGCTCAATCAGGCGGTCGTCCGGTCGATCGGCAGCGTTGCGCGCGAACTCGGCGTCGATGTGGTTGCCGAGCATATCGAAGACACCGGCGCTGTCGGCATCTTGCGCTCGCTCGGCATCGGCTTTGGACAGGGTTTCCTCTTCCACCGCCCGCAACCACTCGGAAACTTGCTGCAGGATCTCGACGTCCGTGAAGCAAACCCGTAGCTATCGCTTCGATTGGGAAGGGAACTGACTGATGATCTCGCCAACAATGTCGTCGGTCGTTGCGAACTGATCCGTATCGAGCACCCTGCAGCCATGCTCCCTGACAAGTTCGGTGGTCTTCTGGTCGAAGAGGATGGTTCGCTCCAGAAAACTTGCAATCATCGCACGGCTTCGTTCGTCGGCATTCTGGTAACCGCTGCTTTCATGGATGCGCGACCTCAACGTTTCCGCGCTAGCCGTCAGCCAGACCGCGCCGATTTCCTTCAGGCGATGACCCGCTGTGATAAACGGCCAGAGAGCGGAGCCTTCGAGCACGGTTCTCTCGTCATTGGCGCCCTTTAGTATCGACCAGATGAATTCCGCAACGAGCGGCGACATGCGCCTGTGATGAAGGATCACAGACTCGAGTAATTCGTCGGCTTGCAAATTGAGGTAATGGTCCGAAACGTTATTCGGAACCTTTTCCTTCCGCTTTGGCCAGGGCCTGCCTGGATGTTTGGCGAGGCTGTCGGTTGAGACGCAGCGCCAGCCAAGCTTGCCCGCAAGCACATCCCCAATGGTTGATTTGCCCACATTGGATGATCCGCCCAATAGAATGACCTTGAGCTTGGCGTCTATGCGTTTGGTCAATGAGTTTCCCCTACCCCACAAAAGCTTCGAACAGTGTTTATCGCAGTACAGTTTTTATCAATTGAAACAGCTCTAATATAAGGGTGCCCAATAATACAATTCAACTTTAGAGTGAAAAATTCAACCCGTAGGTGCACCGCGGCACCTTGATAGATTCCTTGATCCTCGCCATGCCGATCAATTCATTTACCGTAGCGATCACAAAGCGCTAGGCAACCACGACTGTAGCCGCCTTCATATAGAAAGTCTTAATCGCTATTACGCAACTGTTGCGTGTGCCGCACTCGCAGTTTCAAATTGAGCTCAACATGTCAAATACGCCTGCGCGCAGTGTATCCAGCGCGAAGACACGCCAACTTGCCGATCTGGTAGCCGAAATGATCGCGTCGCTTGGTCGGCGCGATGATGCCGAAACCGCGTCGCGCATAAAGGCAGAGCTTGATGCGATGGAGTCGCGCATCCGCCAGCAGGCAGCCGCGCTCGCTCATAGCCAAAGAATATTCGATCAATCGGCGGCGGCAGCCCGGATAGGCATCTGGGAGTGCAGCCTTCCCGATGAAACGTTGCGTTGGACCGACGTCGTCTACGATATCTTCGATCTGCCACGGGGCACGCCGCTCGATCGCAACGAGATCATGTCCTTCTATTCTGCGGAATCCGCGCGCGAACTCGTTCGGCGCCGCAGTCGCGCCGTCGAAGAGCATAGCGGATTCACCATGGAAGCCGAAATCGTGACGGCAAAGGGCAATCGCCGCTGGATGCGCATTACCGCTACCGTGGAATGCTCCGACAATGAGCCCGTGCGCATCTTTGGCATGAAACAGGACATCACAGAGCAAAAGCTGCTGCTCGACCAGACCCGCTATCTCGCCGAATACGATCCGATGACTGGCCTTGCCAACCGGACCCAATTCCAGGCGAAACTTGCGCAGATGTGCAAGCAGCATGGGGAGATTATTGATGCGGGAGCGTTGCTCCTGATCGATCTCGACGGTTTCAAGAAAGTCAATGACACGCTCGGGCACGCGGTCGGTGACGATTGTCTGAAGGAAGTGGCACACCGCCTGGCACATGCTTGCCGCGCCGCCGAGATCGTCGCACGTATCGGTGGCGACGAGTTCGCCGTTCTTACAAAGCCATCGCAAGGCAGGGATGCGCCCGAGGACCTTGCACGCATTATCGTCGAAGCGTTGAGCCAGCCGATCGAGCATGATGGAAGGACGCTGCGACTTGGTGCCTCGGTCGGCGTCGCCGTCGTCGATGCTGGCTTGCCATCGGACGTGTTCAAGCGGGCAGATATCGCGCTCTACGCAGCAAAAGCTGCGGGACGCAACCGATTCCAACGGTTCGAACCGCCGCACGATCTCAGCGCGTGATCGGCAATTATTCCTGTCGAAGGCATACTGTTCCCGTGAAGCGCACGGGTGTACTCGGCCAGCCACGGGGACGGGTATCTAATACCAACGAAGCCGCTGACCGTAGCCTCCATAGTTGAACGCTCGGCGGGACAAGAGCGCGCCCATCCCATTGGGTTGAAGCGATTGCATAGAGCCAAAGAAACGGGCAGCATGCCATTTCCTGGCGGAGCAATGGGCGACAGCGCAATTGCCGTCGATGCGTTGCCAGGGAGGGCTGGCAAATGCGGTCATGACACGCGCACAGCAATTGGGGGTAATTATCGGCCTTGCCTTCGTGGCGGTGCTCACCATCCTCCGGGCCGGTGACCCACCCATCCTGAAGTTTGCCCGCGACGTCACCTTCGATGAATATCAACGCATCCTGCCGCGCGCCTTCGAACCCATGCCGGTGAAGGTGATCGATATCGATGAGGCATCACTGCTCGAATACGGACAATGGCCCTGGCCGCGCGACCGGATCGCTGCCCTTGTCGACAAGCTGAACGACCTCGGCGCTTCGGCCATCGCCTTCGATATTCTTTTTGCCGAACCGGATCGCCTGTCTCCGAGCAACGTGGTTCGCGATGTGAAGGGTATCGATCCCGCGCTCCTCGGCAAGTTTCCCGACAATGATGCGATTTTCGCCAACGCCGTTCTGGGAAAGCCGGTCGTGTTGGGCTTTGGACTGTCGAATGAAGGAAGCTACCGCCCGCCCGTAAAGGCGGGATTTGCGTTTACCGGGGAAAGTCCATTCGGCGCCCCGCCGCGTATCAAGTCGGCGACGCCGCTGCGACCGCAACTTGAGGCAAACGCCGCCGGCCTTGGCCATATCAGCCTCAATCCCGGCAGTTCCACATCGGTCGTGCGGACGGTTCCGCTGTTTCTGAGCGACGGCGTGCAGCTTTACCCCAACCTTGCTATCGAGGCGCTTCGCGTCGCACAGGGCGCCTCGACCTATGTTCTCGCCGATGCGCCCGACGTGCCCGATACGATAACACAGGTGAAGATCGGCGAGTTTGCATTACCCGTCACCGCCGCCGGTGAGTTGTGGCTCTATGTTACCCCCGACCGGGCCGAACGTTACATCTCGGCTCGGCGCGTACTCGGTGCGGAAGGCAACTCGCCCGAACTCGCCTCCGCCATCGAAGGCAGTATCGTCTTCGTTGGAACATCAGCGGCGGGGTTGCAGGATATTCGCGCCACCGCGCTCGGACAAAATGTTCCGGGCGTTTCGCTGCATGCGCAGACGGTCGAACAGATTCTATCTGGCAAATTCCTGTCACGGCCGGATTGGGCCAACGGCCTCGAGATCCTTGCCGTCGCCGTCGGTGGTACCTTCCTTGTCCTTGTCACAACCTTTATCAGTCCCGCCTTCGCACTCGCCTGCGGCTTGCTGATCACCGCGCTCGGCCTCGCCGCATCGTGGCTCGCCTTCTACTATGCTGGACTGCTGTTTGACCCCCTCGCCCCGATCGTCGGCTGGTCGGTCACCCATTTCGGGGCGACGGCATTCCGCTTTCTGGTGACTGATCGAGAACGGCGGGAGGTTCGCAAGGCCTTCGGTCACTATCTTTCGCCTTCACTGCTTTATCGCATCGAGCACACGCGCAATGCCTTGCAGCTTGGCGGGGATGATCGCGAACTCACCGTCATGTTCGTCGATGTGCGGAATTTCACTGAAATCAGCGAGCGGCTCGAACCGACCGCTCTCGTCGGCTTCCTGAATACGCTTCTCGATGCATTGAGCCAGCATGTCATTGCCAATGAAGGGACGCTCGACAAGTTCATCGGCGACTCGATCATGGCATTCTGGAATGCACCGGTCGATGTCGCCGATCATGGCCGCAAGGCAGTACAGGCGGCGCTCAGCATGCGCGAGACCCTCGTTAAGCTCAACGCCCGCGACGCATTTGGATTCGGCGAGGGACAACCCGTAGGCATCGGCATCGGCATTCACACCGGCATCGCCTGCGTCGGCAATATGGGGGCCGAGGCACGCTTCAATTATTCGGCGGTCGGCGATGCCGTCAATGTCGCGGCGCGTATCGAATCGTCGTGCAAGGATGTGGGCTTCGATATTCTCGTGTCCAACAACACCGCGCGTCTCCTGCCAGACTACGCATTGCTGGAGGTCGGCGACCTTGCGCTAAAGGGCAAGAGCACGCGGACGAAACTCTTTGCCGTGGTCGGTAATGAGCAAGTCTCGACGTCGGCGAAATTCGCCGAATTGCAGACCATTCACCGCCAACTGATTGCGGCAATGCGCGCGCAGTCGACAACCAGCCGCAGAATGGTCAATGCCGCCAAGTCGAAAGCCGCGGATTTGGGCGTTGGGCTGCCGGAATTCTACGGCCGCATAACACGCAGGTCCCAACATTATCTCGATGAGCCGAAGCGCAAGGGTAACGGCCATTCAAGATAGCCGGTGCCGGCGAGAACAGTTCGACTAACGTTGGTGTCGCCCGCCACCATCCCAGCCGCCACGGCCCCTGCGATCGCCGTCATGATGATCGTCGTCGCGATCATGGTCATGGCGATCATGCTTGCCGTGATGATGCCCCTTGTCAGGCTTATCCGGCTTGTCCGGCTTGCCGGGATCGTCCGGCTTATCCGGCACGGTCGGCGTATCAGGCGGTTCCGATTGCGGCGTCGGAGCAGCAGGTGGACTCGGCGGTGCCGGCGGGGCCGGGTCGTTCTGTGCCACCGGTGTGGGCGCCGGTGGAGCGGGCGCCGCCGGCGCCGGGCGCTCGGGCCTGTTTCTTTCGGGTGCGGTCTGGGCAGGATCCGACACTGCCTTGGAAAGCCCGCAACCGGTTACAAATCTTCCGAAGCCGGTCGAAAGTTGCTGATTGCCGGAGAGGAACGGCAGGGCGCGGTTATTGCCCAGCGTCTTGAAGATGCTCTGGTTGACGCGGCCGGGGTTCGTCATACGGCCATTGGGTTTCGCGACAACGCAGTCGCAGCGCTTCGTCAGTTGCCGGCAACCACCCGGGCCGCAAAATCCGACTGCGCCGCTAAGCAGCACGACGGCAGTAGTGCCATCGCGATCTATATAGAAGTCGAACGCCGTGCCGCGTACGCCAATCGTGCCGGCGGGAGTGAGTATCTCATAAGCGGACGATTTCGAGCTGCCGCTGATCCAGCGGAATGTCCCTTTTGCGGCCTTGATGGAGAGCCTCTTGACGGTGTCGGAATCGTCGAAGACGAATTTGTCGAGGGTAACGGACGAACCCCACCCAACCGCAAGCTTGGTGCCGTCCTTGAACACGAACTGGCCGAGGCCGTCCGGGGACGTGCTGATCTTCTCGTTGCGATGTACGGGATCGGTAACGGCCAACGTCCCGCCCGCGCCGGTTACTTCGGTCTTGATCCGGACCGCTTCGCCAATTGCTTCAGCAGCAATGAGAGGCCTCGGGCTAAACAGCGAGAGGCTCAACGCCACGATCGCGGCACCACGCATCCACGTCATGGCACCCCCTTCACCAAAGGCGGAAGGTTACCATGTCACCCCGTCAAGAGTCGTGTCATCCCTTTGGGTTAAGTCAGATGTTTGGGCGAACGCGCTTTTCGCCCACTATTTGGCTTCGGCCATCGGCGCCTTGGCTGGCTGCTTGCGCGCTGAGCGCCACTCCTCGAAACGCTGCATAATGACGAAGAATGATGGCACGAACAGCACAGCAAGGCAGGTCGAAGCGATCATACCGCTGAAGACGGTGATGCCGATCGATTTGCGCGCACTGGCGCCGGCGCCCGTTGCCACGACGAGCGGCGCCACGCCGAGGATAAAGGCAAACGATGTCATGAGGATAGGCCGGAAGCGGGACCTCGCCGCTTCGATGGCGGATTCGGTAATCGATTTCCCTGAAGCCCGCAGTTCCCGCGCCATTTCGACAATCAGGATGGCATTTTTAGCGGAAAGCGCGATAAGCAGGATCAATCCGATCTGAACGTAGAGATTGATGGGCGTGTTCGCGCCAAGCAGTACTCCAACCGGTCCGACGAGCGACATCGGGGCCGCGAGCAGGACGGAAACCGGCGCGATCCAGCTCTCATATTGGCCGGCCAGAACGAGATACACCAAAAGGAGGGCAAGCGCGAAGACGAGATACATCTGGTTGCCGACAATCTTTTCCTGGAATGAGAGCGCGGTCCAATCGAAACCGAAGCCCGGCGGCATGGTCTTCTCGGCTATCTGTTCCATCAGGTTCATTGCCTGCCCCGAGGAAAAGTTGGCTTCGGGAACGCCCGTGATCGAGGCAGACGGATAAAGGTTATAGAGGCTGATCAGGGAAGGACCGACGCTTGGCGTAATGGTCAGGACAGTGCCGAGCGGGATCATGTCGCCATTCTTGTTGCGCACGGTGAGATTGTTGATGTCGTCTGGCGCCAGGCGGAACTGTGCATCGCCCTGGACATAGATCTGGAAGACGCGGCCGAATTTGTTGAACTGGTCGACATAGCTGGAGCCGAGATAGCTCGCGAGCGTATCGAACACCTGATCGGCGGTGAGAAGCAGCGTCTCCACCTTCTCGCGATTGATCTGGACGTCGTATTGCGGCACGGTCGCCCGGAACGGCGCGCTTGCACGCTGGATGCCGGATTGCGCTTCCGCAGCAGCGACCATGGTATTCGTGACGCTCTGCAATTTTGCGAGATCGAAGCTCCCGTCACGGACTTCGACCTGCATCGTAAAACCGCCCGCATTGCCGATGCCCTGGATCGGCGGTGGCGGCAGCACGATGATGCGGGCCTCCGAATTGGTGGCGAGACTTGCATTCAGCTTTTGGTAGAGCGATCCGAGGTCTTCACCCTTCCCGCGCTGGCTCCAATCGTTGAGCATAATGTAGGCGAGGCCGGCATTGGCGAGGGTGGAACTATTGTCGAGGGCTGACATGCCGGCAATGGTGATGACCTGCTTCACCCCTGGCGTTTCCTTGGCGACCTTGCCGACATCCTCCAGGACCTTTTGCGTGCGCCCGAGCGCTGCGCCATCAGGAAGCTGGACCGCTGCCAGCAGATAGCCCTGGTCCTCGATGGGCAGGAAGCTCGTCGAGGCGCGCGTCAGGCCGTAACCCGCCGCGCCGATGATCGCCAAGGCGATGATTGCCATGAGACCGGCACGGCTGACCATTGATCCGATCAGCCGGATATAGGCGTTTTCGACGCGCTGGTAGACGGCATTGAAGCCGCGATAGAACACATTGCGCTTTTCCATCGGCACGGTCGGTCGCAGCCACAGGGCGCATTGGGTCGGCTTGAGGGTTACGGCATTGATCGCGCTGATCAACGCCGTCGCCGCGATAACCAGCGCGAACTGCGAGAAGATCTGCCCCGTGATGCCTGGCAGGAACGAAGCGGGCAGGAACACGGCCATCAGGACGAGGGTAATGCCGACAATCGGTCCGAACAGCAGATCCATGGCACTGATCGCCGCATCGTGCCCCGACATGCCCTGCTCGATATTGTGGGCAGCGCCTTCGACAACCACGATGGCGTCATCGACCACAATGCCGATGGCAAGCACGATCGCGAATAGCGTCGACAGGTTGACAGAAAATCCCATGGCCGCCATCGCCGCGAAGGCGCCGATGATCGTCACCGGAACGGTCGTCGCCGGCACGAGCATGGCGCGCCAATCCTGGAGAAAGACGAGAATGACAATCAGCACCAGCAGAGCCGCCTCAAACAGCGTCTTGTAGACCTCGTTGATCGCCTGGCTGACGAACGTGGTGGTATCAAACGGTATCGAATAGGTGACGCCTTGCGGGAATTCGGCGGCGAGCGCCTTCATGCGATCGCTGACAAGCTTGGCGACGTTCAGTGCGTTGGCACCGGGCGACAGAAAGATTGCAAGGCCCGCGGCCTGCTTGCCGTCGAGCTTGAAGTACTGACCATAGGTCTGTGCGCCGAGTTCGACGCGGCCGATGTCGCGAACGCGGGTGAAGTCCCCATTGGTGCCGGTCTTTACGATCACCGCGCCGAACTGCTCGGGATCGCTGAGGCGGCTTTCAACATTGATCGTATATTGAAACGACTGGTCAGCCGGCACCGGCGGGATGCCGACCTGCCCTGCGGTCACCTGCGTACTTTGCTGTTGCAGCGCCTGGATGACATCCTGGGCGGTCAGGCTGCGTGCCCGCATCTTGTTGGCGTCGAGCCAGATGCGCATGGAGTACTGGCCCGCACCGAAGACGCTGACATTGCCGACGCCGGGGACACGCGCGAGCTCGTCCTTCAGACGGATCGTGGCATAGTTGCTGAGATAGAGACTGTCGAAGCGATCGTCAGGCGACGTCAGAGTTACGATTTCAAGGATCGACGTCGATTTCTTCTGGACGTTTACACCCTGTACCTGCACCGACTGCGGCAGAGCGGCAAGCGCCGCCGAAACCCGGTTCTGCACCAGAACCTGCGCTGCATCGAGATCGGTGCCGATCGCAAAGGTGACCGTCAGTGTATAGCTGCCATCCGACGCGGAATAGGACTGCATGTAGAGCATGCCCTCGACGCCGTTGACCTGCTGTTCGATGGGCAGCGCCACCGTATCGATCAGGGTACGGGCGCTCGCGCCGGGATAGCGGGTGGTCACCTGCACAGTTGGCGGCACGACGTTGGGATATTGCGCAATCGGCAGCCGGTAGAGCGACACGAAACCGATGACCACCATGAGAATGGCGATCACATTGGCAAGGACCGGACGCTCGATGAAAAATTTGGAGATCATTGCGTCACGCCGTCAGCAGCGGTGGCGGCGAGAACAGTCATATGCGGTTCGATCTTCTGGCCGGGAATGGCCGTCAACAGGCCGGAGATAACGACGCGGTCATCGGCGGTGACGCCGGAACTGACGACACGCAACTCGCCGACAAGCTGGCCGAGCTGAACCGTGCGCTGTTCTACGATATCGTCCTTGCCTGCAATGAGCACATAACGCCCGCTTTGATCGCTGCCGACGGCGCGGTCGGGCACGAGCAGCCTGTCCGGCTCCTCGAAGAGCGGTACGCGCACGCGCACGAAATACCCCGGCAGCAATTGCCGATTCTCGTTGTCAAACACACCGCGTACGGCAAGCTGGCCGGTATTCGCCGTAATGATCGGAGCGGCGTAGTCGAGGGCTCCGACGTGAGGGTAGCCTTTCTCGGTTTGCAGGCCGATCTCGACCGGTATCTTCTTCAGATCCTGCGTCGTCACTCCGCGCTTCTGCATCGTCGCCCGAACACGCAAGACCTCCTTTTCGCTGACGTTGAAGTCGACATAAATCGGGTTGAACTGCACGATGCTCGCGAGGGTCGATACATTATTAGGACCAACAAGTTCGCCCACCGAAACGAGCCGCGCGGTGACGACACCATCGAAGGGCGCCTTGACCTGCGTATAGCTCAGATTGAGCTCGGCCTGCTGAATGCTGGCTGTCGCCTGCTGCTGGGCGGCAATATTGGCGTCACGGGCGGCTTCGGCTTTTTCGAGATCCTGCTGCGTGGCGAAGGTCTTGGCGACGAGGGCCTTTTGGCGCTCAAATTCTGCTTGGGATTGCTTCAGCGCCGCGTCGGCGGAAGCCTTGGCAGCGTTCGCTTGATCGAGCGCAAGTTGATAGGGCTCCGGTTCAATGACAAAAAGCACTGTTCCCGCCTTGACCGCGTCGCCGTCCCGGTAGTTGATCGATTGGATGAAGCCCTGAACGCGGGCAACCAGAGCCGTCGAATTGATGGAGGCCGTGGTGCCGGTCGTTTCAAGATAGGGGGTGACATTTTGCTTGACCGGTAGGGCCACATCAACTTTTGGCGGCGGCGGCGGCTCGTAGGTGTTCTGTTCGCTGCAAGCGGCGAGTGCGAAAGCGCCGGTAAGCAAAGCAGCGGAGACGACCATTCTCTTGCGGGGAATAGCTCGCAAAATGGCCGCAAATATTGAGTTTGGGTCTCCGCCCAGCTGTCTTTGCGGGCGATATGCATTGTCTTCGAGCCTGCCGGCATGCAACCCCAATAGACCTGCCATCAAACTCCCCGATTGACGTTGGTTGCAGGGAAATCCAGTCGGATGCTACGTTATTCCGCAATCGGAGGATAGATCTTCAGCGGCATATTTTGGGAGGTTGTGATGCGGTTGGTCTTTGGTTTACTTGCGATCGGTATTGGACTTTCCGGCGGCATGGCAGCGGCACAGACAGCTGCCGAGCGGGAAGCATGCATGCCCGACTATCAGAAATACTGTAGCGGCGTAGCGCCCGGTGGCGGGCGCATTTTTGAGTGCCTGGCAAAGCAGTTGGACCAACTCTCGCCGGCCTGCAAGAAGGTTGTCCAGGCGCACGCCCCCAAATAAGCAATGATCAAACGAGACCACCCTATGCAGGGGTCTTCATGGTTTCCTGCTGGCGGTGCCATTTGGACTGCAAAAGGAACCAGAAGTCCGGCATGATGCCGAAGGAGCGTTCGATCCGAAGGGCGATGTCGTAGGTTATGGGATGCCGTCCCGCGATGATGGCATCGAGCGTGGTTGCGGGCAGGTCCGTCCGGTCGGCAAAGTCTTCCACGGACAGGCCGCGGGATTGGATGCACTCAAGGAGATGCTGGCCCGGGTGAATTGCCCAATGCGGCGTCCATCGATTTGCTGATGTGTTCATCTTGCTTGCCGATCTATCTCGCATCACTTGTGCGTCGAATCATAGTTGCGCCGCATGTCAGGCGAGTGAAAAAATCGTGGCGCGAAAGCGGCAGTTCGACGTTGCCGATCAATAACGCGTGACTCGACCTTTGCCGGCCCCATACCAAAGATATTGGAGCCGGCGATTGTTCAGCGCCAATGGGCCGTGCTAGATTTCGCTCCAATCCAACGCCTGGCCACGCAGCGCCTGGAAGCAATCGCGTTGGTTTCAACCGTCATCGGACTGGGAGAACGACAATGGGCCTACGTATCAATGATACTGCACCGGATTTTACCGCTGACACGACGCAGGGCGAGATCCACTTTCATGACTGGATCAAGGACAGCTATGCCGTGCTGTTCAGCCATCCCAAGAATTTTACGCCGGTCTGCACCACCGAACTCGGTTACATGGCTGGCCTTGCTCCCGAATTTGCCAAGCGCAACGCCAAGATCATCGGCATTTCTGTCGATCCCGTCGAAAGCCACGCCAAGTGGAAGGCTGACATCAAGTCGGCGACAGGCCACGAGGTAGACTACCCGTTGATCGGCGACAAGGAGCTCAAGGTCGCGAAGCTCTACGACATGTTGCCCGCTGAAGCAGGCGATACATCCGAAGGCCGCACGCCCGCAGACAATGCAACCGTGCGCTCGGTATTCGTGATCGGACCGGACAAGAAGATCAAACTCACGATTACCTATCCGATGACAACCGGCCGGAACTTCGACGAGATCCTGCGCGCGATCGACAGCATCCAGCTCACGGCCAAGCACAAGGTGGCGACGCCGGCGCAGTGGCAACAGGGAGAAGACGTGATTATCACGGCCGCCGTTTCGGACGAAGAGGCGAAGGAGCGCTTCGGTGAGTTCGAACGGGTTCTGCCCTACCTGCGCAAGACAAAGCAGCCACAGGCTTAAAACCTTTCTGGGAAAACAGTTCATTGCCGCCAGTGCCTCGGCGCCGGCGGCGATTGCTTGTCAGGCTGTCTCCGGTGGAATGACGCCCTTGGTGAGCATAAAGCACCCGTAAAAGCGGGTCTCTCCGGTGGTAATCACGCAATAGGCCTTCTTTGCTTCCTCGTAGAACGCAAAGCGCTCGATGCCGTACATGGGCGAGGCCTTGCCTTCCGCCGCATCGACCTCAGCTTGCACTTCACGCTGGACCGGCGGCACTTCGCCCGGCGCGCCCATGACTTCCATGCGACCGACCGACGGCTGAATCGGCGTATCCAGCGGCATCACCGACAAAATCGCCTTTATCGCGCGAGCAGCGGAAACATTGTCGATACGCAGGAGCTTGCCCAACGTCGTTTGCCGAGCGATGGCGTCGGAGGGAAAGTTTGTATCTGAAATCACCAACGTGTCGGCGTGACCCATGGACCGCAACGCGTGGAGAACGTCCGCATTGAGCGCCGGGTCGATATTCTTGAGCATGAAATTCCTCCAGAGTTGCAGGGCCTTGATCTCTGACTATTCCTATTCGCCGTAAGGAATCCAGATATTCTTTACATCGACGGCGCGGCGCAGGAAAAGCGTGCCTTCGGCGGCGGCGCGGTCGTTCCAATCGGTGGCCTTGCCGTAATCGACGAAGGTCCGCTTAAGGTTGCCGACGGACAGTTTCTCGACAGTGGCGGATAGTTCATCGCTGCCAAACGCCCAAACAGCATCGACATCGTTGTGAGCTGCAAGGGTCTTGGCGAGTTCGATTGACGATCCAGTCACGATGTTGATGACGCCCGCTGGCACATCCGACGTCTCGAGGATCGAGTAGAAATCGGTCGCGGCAAGGGGGTAGGCCTCACTCGGCACCGCAACCACGCGGTTGCCCATGGCGACAAGTGGCGCAACAAGGCTGACAAAACCGAGTAGCGGAGCTTCGGGCGGGCATATGACTCCCGCGACGCCCAACGGTTCCGGCATTGCCAGGGCCACACCTCGCAGGGGCGGAGCATGCACCGCGCCCTCGAACTTGTCCGCCCAGGCGCCATAGGTAAAGAGCCGTGCGATAGAGGCGTCCACCTCCGCCCTCGCTGCCGCTACGGAAGCCCCGGTCATGGAGGCAATCCGCGCGGCAAATTCGTCGGCGCGTCCGGAAAGGTTTTCGGCGATGTAATAGAGGATCTGCGCGCGATTATGCGTCGTCGCGCTCGACCAGGCGGAGGCCGCCTGCGCGGCAACAACGGCGTTGCGAATATCCTTGCGGTTTCCGTCGCCGACCTCTCCGATCACCTTGCCTTTGGGCGAGATCACGGCGCGCGAATAATTGCCGTCCGGCCGCGCCTGCTTGCCGCCGATGAAAAGCTTGGCCGTCCGGTCGATCGCCGGCGCGGAGAAATCCCCAGCCACAGGCTTGAGTTCGGGCAGGTTGGGTAGAACGCGCGCCTTGCGGCCGATCCACACCTTGGGCTTCAGATATTCGTAGCAGCCTTCGCGCCCGCCCTCACGTCCAAAGCCGGATTCGCGCTTGCCGCCAAAGCCGACCGCGGCATCGAACAGGTTCGTCGCATTGACCCAGACGACGCCGGCCGCAAGCTTGGCCGCGACGTTGAGCGCAAGGCCGATCGTCTCGCTCCACACGCTGGCGGAAAGACCATAGCGCGAATGATTGGCGAGTTGGACCGCTTCCTCGGGCGTGCGAAACGTCATGGACACGGCAACCGGCCCAAAAATCTCTTCCGTCGCGACGATCGAGGTGGGTTGCACGCCGCTCAGAAGCGTCGGCGGGTAGAAACTTCCACCCTTCGGCATTTCGATCTGCGCCTGGTGCAGTTCTGCGCCTTCGGCTAGGCCCTTCTTCACCAGCGCTTCCATGCGGCTGAGTTGCACTGGCGCAACGATGGCGCCCATGTCTATCGCCTTGTCGAGCGGGAGACCGACCCGCAGCGTCTGCATGCGGCGCTTCAGCCGGTCATGGAAAAGCCTGGCGATGCCTTCCTGGACAAGGAGCCTCGATCCGGCACAGCATACCTGACCCTGGTTGAACCAGATCGCATCGACGACACCTTCCACCGCGCCATCGATGTCGGCATCATCGAAGACGATGAAGGGTGACTTGCCGCCAAGTTCGAGGGTAAGCGATTTGCCGCTGCCCGCCGTGCGCTCGCGAATGATGCGGCCGACTTCCGTCGATCCGGTGAAGGCAATCTTGTCGATATCGCCATCATCGACGATCAGCGCGCCGGTTTCACCCTCGCCGGTGACAATATTGAGAACGCCCGCCGGAAGGCCGGCCGCTGCTGCCAGCTCCGCGAAAAGCAAGGCGGTCAGCGAGGTAAATTCGGCGGGCTTAAGAACAACCGTGTTGCCGAGCGCCAGGGCGGGGGCAATCTTCCATGCGAGCATGAGAAAGGGGAAGTTCCAGGGAATGATCTGGCCGACGACGCCAACCGGAACGTGATCGGCAAATTCAGTGTCCTGGATCTGCGCCCATCCCGCATGATGATAGAAGTGGCGAGCGGCGAGCGGCACATCGATATCGCGCGTCTCGCGGATCGGCTTGCCGTTGTCTATGGCTTCGACCACTGCGATCAGGCGGGCGTGCCGCTGGATCATCCGGGCAAGCGCGTAGAGGTGGCGAGCACGAAGGTGACCGGGAAGCCTTGCCCAGGAAACTTGCGCCTTGCGGGCTGCGGCGACCGCCTTGTCGACGTCCGCCTTGTCGCCAACGGCGAGTTTGGCAAGGCGCTTGCCGGTGGCGGGCTCGAACGTATCGAACGTCTTCCCCGACGTAGAAGGCACGAAGGCGCCGTTGATGAAGTGGCTAAAACTCGACTTGTGGCGAGCCAGCCAATCACGGGCTTCGGTATCGGCTTCGGGCGCGGGGCCGTAGGACATTTCGTCAAAATAGGTCGCGACTGTCATGGCATTATCCGATCGGATGTCTGTTGAGCGCGGAATAGGCGCCCGTAACGTGATGTTCCAATTGCCGCTCGATGTCGGCAAGAAGGCTTGATGCGCCGATGCGGAAGAGATCGGGCTCCAGCCACTCCCGGCCAAGTTCTTCCTTCATGAGGAACTGATAATTCAGCACGTCCTTTGCCGCAGAAATGCCGCCAGCCGGCTTGTAGCCTATCTTGAACCCCGTGCGCTCCTCATAGGCGCGGATCATGCGCAGCATCACCAGCGTAACAGCCAGCGTCGCGTTGACGCCTTCCTTGCCGGTCGATGTCTTGATGAAATCGGCACCGGCCATCATGCAGACGAGCGAGGCACGCGCCACATTGCGCAAGGTCTTGAGGTCGCCGGTGGCGAGGATCGCCTTTACGTGCGCATCGCCGCAGGCCCTGCGATAGTCCTGCATCTCCGCATAGAGTGCTGTCCAGTTGCCGGTCAGCACATGTTCGCGGGTGATGACGATATCGATCTCTTTTGCACCGTCGGCAACCGACGCTTCGATCTCCTTCACCTTGAGATGGTGCGGACTAAGCCCCGCCGGAAAACCGGTCGAGACCGCGGCGACGGGAATGCCGGAATCCCCGAGGGCTTCGACCGCCGTCGCTACGAAGCGATGGTAGACGCAGATTGCTCCGGTGGTGATCGACCGGCTGCCCATGCCCAAAGCGTCGAGAATATCCTGCCGTACCGGGTGCATCGCCTTGGCGCACAGCCGTTTGACACGTTCGGCCGTGTCGTCGCCATTGAGCGTCGTCAGATCGATACAGGTGACCGCCTTCAACAGCCACGCTGCCTGGGCGTCCTTCTTCACCGTGCGCCTGCCCGGAAGGCTTGTGACACGACGCTCGACGGCGGAAAGGTTGACGCGCGCGTCAAGCACCCAGGAAAGGTCGAGTTCCATGCCGGGATTGCGCGGCCAGCCATTCGTCCTGGCGTGGTCCAGCCTCGTTGGCGGGGAACCGGCTGTCACAACCCCGCCATCGCCTGATGCAGTGATAATCCGGGCTTTTTCCACGAGAAAACGTCCTCCAGCGAATGCGAGTCTAGCATAGGCGCTTCCCGCCAACAGACCAGAACATTCACAGCGGCCTTCGCCATCATTGTTAGAATAATATCAGTTTTTGTTATTTTTCCCTCAAAATGGCCATGGCGTCAAGGGTCTTTAGGCACGTCGATCTCGCCTTCCTCGGTGATGATTGCCTGAAAGGCCGCAACCGGCGCAAACAGAACGGGCTTGACCTTGCCCATTTTGCTGCTGTCGGCGACAAGCAGGCTCATTTCCGCAAACTCGATCGCTCTTTGCTTGACCGGCGCTTCGTGAAAATGCGCGCAAGACGCGCCCCGGCTCATATCCAGCCCGGCTGCCGAAATGAATGCGGTATTGATGCCAAGCTTGGAGAGGGTTTCAAGGCCGGAATCGCCGGAAAACGAAGCGGACGAAGCGTAATAAAGCCCACCCAGCATCACCAGGCTTATGTTCGGGCGGCGCGTCAGCCGCTCGGCGACATTGAGCGCATAGCAGATCGCGGTGATCCTGTAGTCGGCGGGAACATGGTCGATGAGGCTGAGCAGCGTCGTGCCGCAATCGATGAAGATCGTATCGTCGGGGCGGATATATCTGGCGGCATGGGCGCAGGCCTTCACCTTGGCGGCGGCATGGGTGTCCACCGCCTGCGACAAATCGTAAGGACTGTCATTCCAGAAATCGCCAGCCGGAACGATATGGCCCCCAAGGTAGCCGAACTGGTCGGGATTTTCAGCAACGTCGCGGCGGACGGTCATTTCCGAAACGTTGAGCAGCAGGGCTGCATCCTTGAGACGCAGTACTCGCCGCGCCCTGAGCGCTCCCGAAAGATCTGCTATTCGCCGTGCCTTGCGGCTTACCATTGCGTTTCGTCCCCTCAACCCTTGTGACAACTGTTAAAAACATAACAGATCGCGTTCAAGGAGCAATGAACCGCAACGAAGCCGCATAACTATGTTCCTCGTGCAGAAAGGCGAAGGAGTTCTGCCGCCGTCGTCGTCGCTCGCTTATGGTACCACCGGCACAGCTTGACCGCCGTTGCTCCACTTTTCTGACATATTGACGCAGATTCTTTGTCGTTACCTATACAATTTGCCAGAGAGACTACTTACATCTTTGGTGAAGGACAGACGACGAAAGGTGATCCTCACCTCATTGCAGACACAACTGTGTGCCTAAATTGCATCTACACAAGATAACAACAATTAGTGTCTTGCACAGTGGAGCGACTCACCTGACAGTGTAACGATACGGCATGCAATCCTCTGAGCGGAGGGGCGGCCCCTTCAGCTCAAGTTCCTTCGAACTTGCATGCGGCTGGAGGTTGGAAATGACAACGCAGGCATCTGACGTATTCAGTCTCTTCTCAGAGATCTACAGCAGCGAAAAGCAGGAAGAGATGAGCCTGCAAGAGTATCTGCTGGCCTGCCGCAACGATCCCAAGATGTTTGCCACCGCTTCCGAACGCATGGTCGATGCCATCGGCGAACCGACCCTGGTCGATACCAGTACCGACGAACGCCTCGGCCGCATCTATCTCAATCGCACGATCAAGATCTATCCGGCCTTTGCCGATTTCTACGGCATGGAAGATACGATCGAACGCATTGTCGGCTATTTCCGCTACGCCGCGCAGGGTCTGGAAGAGCGTAAGCAGATACTTTACCTGCTCGGTCCCGTTGGGGGTGGTAAGTCTTCACTTGCGGAACGGCTGAAGCAGTTGATGGAGCGACGCCCCATCTACACACTGAAGGCCGGCAATCAGATAAGCCCCATCTTCGAATCGCCGCTCGGCCTGTTCCAGCCTGACCGCATGGCTGGCCTGCTCGAAGACAAATACGGCATTGCCCGCAGACGCCTCAACGGCCTGATCTCCCCGTGGGCGGCGAAACGGCTCGACGAATTTGCCGGTGACATCTCCAAGTTCAGTGTCGTCAAGCTTGCTCCATCGCGGCTGCGCCAGATCGGCATCGCCAAGACCGAACCGGGCGACGAGAACAACCAGGATGTTTCTTCGCTCGTCGGCAAAGTCGATATCCGCCAGCTCGAGAATTTCAGCCAGGCCGATCCCGACGCTTACTCCTATAGCGGCGGCCTTAACCGGACCACGCAGGGAATGCTTGAATTCGTCGAAATGTTCAAGGCGCCGATCAAGGTCCTGCATCCGCTGCTGACGGCGACACAGGAAGGCAATTACAACGGCACCGAGAACTTCGGCGCCTTCCCGTTCCAAGGGATCATTCTTGCCCACTCGAACGAATCCGAATGGCTCCAGTTCAAGAACAACAAGAACAACGAGGCCTTCCTCGACCGCATGTCTGTCGTGAAGGTGCCCTATTGCGTGCGGGTGACGGAAGAAAAGCAGATCTACGAAAAGCTGCTGCGTGAGAGCGAACTCGTCAACAATCCCTGCGCACCGGAAGTGCTGGAAATTCTCAGCCGCTTTACGGTTTCAACCCGGCTTGCGGAGCACGAAAATTCCCCGCTCTACACCAAGATGCGTGTCTATGACGGCGAGAACCTGCGTGAATCCGATCCGAAGGCTAAATCGGTGCAAGAGTACCGTGACGCCGCAGGCGTCGATGAAGGCATGAATGGCATCAGCACGCGATTTGCCTTCAAGGTTCTCTCGGAAACGTTCAACTACGACACCAAGCAGGTTGCGGCTGACCCCGTCCACTTGATGTATGTGCTCGAACAATCGGTCAAGCGCGAGCAGTTCCCGCAGGAGATCGAATCCAGCTACCTCGATTTCATCAAATCCGAACTGGCATCCCGTTATGCTGAGTTCATCGGCCACGAGATACAGAAGGCCTATCTCGAATCCTATAGTGAATACGGCCAGAACCTCTTCGACCGTTATATCGCTTACGCCGATGCGTGGATCGAGGACCAGGACTACAAGGACCCCGATACCGGCCAAATTCTCAATCGAGGCATTCTCGATGGTGAGTTGTCGCAAATCGAAAAGCCGGCCGGTATCGCCAATCCCAAGGACTTCCGCAACGAGGTCGTGAAGTTCACCCTCCGCGCCAAGGCCAAAAATAATGGCCGCAACCCGTCCTGGACCAGCTACGAAAAGTTGCGCGAAGTCATCGAGAAGCGCATGTTTGGCCAGGTCGAGGATCTGCTGCCGGTCATCAGCTTCGGTTCGAAGAAGGATGGCGCCACCGAGAAGCAGCATACGGAGTTCGTCCAGCGCATGGTCGAGCGGGGTTATACGGAACGGCAGGTTCGCCGACTGGTGGATTGGTACATGCGCGTGAACAAGGCGGGGTGATCGCCGAAGAAAGGTGCTTGCATGCCGAGCTTCATCGATCGCCGCCTTAATCCCAAGGACAAGAGTCTGAGCAATCGCCAACGCTTTCTGCGCCGCGCGCGCGGAGAGCTGAAGCGCGTCGTCCATGAAAAGATAAAGTCGGGCAAGATCGTCGATGTGGATGCGGGCCACAGCGTCCCCTTTCCCCTGGACGGCACCAGCGAGCCAAGCTTTCAGGCGGATCGAAGCAGCGGCAGGCGCGAACACGTCCTGCCTGGCAATAAGGAATTCACCGCCGGTGACCGCCTCGCCAAACCCGGTCAGGGCGGCGGTACGGGTGCGGGCAAGGGCGCTGCATCCGAAGGCGACATGGAGGATGATTTCCAGTTCGTGCTGTCGCGCGAGGAAGTCCTCGATCTTTTCTTCGAAGACCTCGAGCTTCCGGACATGATCAAGTCCAGTCTCAAGGAGGCCGTTACCTTTCGCTCGCGCCGTGCTGGTTTTACCATTGCCGGCGCCCCGACCAACATCAATGTCGGGCGAACCATGCGCAACAGTTTTGGCCGCCGCATCGCACTGCAGCGCCCCAAGCTTGCTCAGGTCGAAGCAATCGCTAAGGAAATCGAGGAACTCGAAGCAAAGCACCCGAAGCCCGGCAGCGCTGCCTTCGACCGCCTTGCGAAAATGCGCAGCGAACTGGAACGTCTCGAGCGCCGGCGCAAAGTGGTTGGATATATCGACCCTGTTGATATTCGTTTCAATCGCTTCGAGCCGCAGCCCTTGCCGAATGCAAGCGCCGTGATGTTCTGCCTCATGGATGTTTCAGGTTCCATGGGCGAGCGCGAGAAGGATCTTGCGAAGCGCTTCTTCGTACTTCTCCACCTGTTTTTGAAACGGCGATACGAGCGCATCGACATCGTTTTCATCCGCCATACGCATCAGGCGCACGAAGTCGATGAAGAGACGTTCTTTCGCAGCACCCAAAGCGGCGGCACGGTCGTATCGACCGCGCTGGAGGAAATGCAGCGCATTATCCTTGAGCGCTATCCGAGCCAGGATTGGAACATATATGCCGCACAGGCTTCGGACGGAGACAACCTCGCGGGCGATTCCGAGCATTGCGTCAATCTGTTGAACAAGGAGATCATGAAGCTTTGCCAGTATTATGCCTATGTCGAGATTCTGGACGAACGCGAGAGCGCCATATTCCGCTCGACCGATAATGGCACCTCGCTGTGGCGTTCCTATCGACAGGTCGGGGAAAATTGGCGAAACTTCCAGATGACGCGAATAGCCAAGCCAGGCGACATCTACCCGGTGTTCCGCCAGCTCTTCGCCAAGCAACCATCTTCCGCCAAGAACGGCTGAGCGGGGTCATAGATGAGTAAGAGTGCGGGCGCTTCCGACCTTCTGTTCACCGGGTCCGACTGGACCTTCGATACATTGTCCCGGACCTATGACGCGATCAAAGAGGTCGCCCTCGATGATCTCGGGCTCGACTGCTACCCCAATCAGCTCGAAATCATTTCCTCCGAACAGATGCTGGATGCCTATTCGTCCAATGGCATGCCGCTCATCTACCAGCATTGGTCTTTCGGCAAGCATTTCGTCTACGAGGAATACCTCTACCGCAAGGGCCGGCGCGGCCTCGCCTATGAGATCGTCATCAATTCCAATCCATGCATCGCCTATCTGATGGAAGAAAACACGATGGCCTTGCAGGCATTGGTCATCGCCCATGCCTCCTTCGGCCACAACCATTTCTTCAAGAACAACTACCTCTTCCGGCAGTGGACCGACGCCAGCGCCATTCTCGACTATATGGAATTCGCCAAGGGCTATGTGTCGCGTTGCGAGGAACGATATGGGTTTGCGGCCGTCGAATCCATCCTCGACGCAGCGCATACCCTGATGGACCAGGCGGTTTTCCGCTACCGCCGTCCGCCCCGCATTTCCTCGGCCAAGGAACAGGCTCGCGTTCGCGAGCGCTTGGAGTATGAGGAAAAGATTTTCAGCGATCTTTGGCGGACCTTGCCGCAGCCACGGCAAAGCGAGGACACGACCGAGGCCGAGATGGAGGCGCAGGAGCGCAAGAAAGCCCTCAACCTGCCGGAAGAGAACCTTCTCTATTTTCTCGAGAAGAACAGCCTGATCCTCGAGCCATGGGAGCGCGAGATCCTGCGCATCGTCCGTGTCGTCGCCCAGTATTTCTATCCGCAGCGGCAGACCAAAGTGATGAATGAGGGCTGCGCAACGTTTGTCCACTACACGATCATGAACATGCTCTTTGACCGGGGAAAAATAAGCGAGGGCCACCTTCTGGAAATGCTTCACAGCCATTCCAATGTAGTGTTCCAGCCAGGGTTTGACGATCCGCGTTTTTCGGGACTCAACCCTTATGCGATCGGTTTCGCCATGATGCAGGATATCGAGCGCATCTGTACCAAACCGACGGCCGAGGACCGCGACTGGTTCCCTGAGTTTGCCGGCAATGGCGACTGGCGCGGCACCTTGCTCGACGCTTGGGCCAACCACCGGGATGAATCATTCCTGCTGCAATATTTGAGCCCTGCGCTCATCCGCAAGATGCGGCTGTTCGCTCTCGATGATGAATCGAAGGAAAAGCACTACCAGGTCGCGTCTATCCATAACGAACGGGGCTATGAGAAAATTCGCAGCTCCCTCGCCCGCAGCTATGATATCGGCATGAACCAGCCCAACATCCAGGTCGTCGATGTCGATCTGCTCGGCAATCGCCACCTTCGGCTACAGCATACGGCTCGCGACGGCATCGTGCTAAGCGAAAGCACCAGGGATGCAACCTTGCGCCATGTTCGTCGCCTGTGGGGCTATGACGTCAGTCTCGTCGGCGTCGATGCCGAATTCGGCAACGTCCTATACGAAACATCGACGGACAAGTTCGCCGGATAGCGATTCAGGTCGAGAGGCGGTGCTCGCGGCGGTCACTCTCCGTGACGTTTGCAAGGTCAATCGCCATTTGCAGCCTGGCGGCGTGGCGAAAGGACGGCTCGAGGGTCAAGCCGATAGCCACGGCCTCGACGAAGCGCTGATAGTTCGTCTGAACCGGATCGACGTTGATCTCCCTCCACGTTGCGGTCTCAATATCGACGTCAAGGCAAACAAGAAGCCTGGATCCGTCGTGGCGATGAAGCACTTCGAGCGATCCCTTGTCGCCATAAACGCGCAGCCGCAGTTCATTCACATGACCTGTCGCCCAGCGGCTGGAATGCACCACGCCGAGGGCGCCGTTCTTGAAGCTCACGCTCATGGTGAAGCTGTCATTGGCGTCGAGTTCATATTCGCCGATACGATTGCCCTCGGCTTTGTCGAATGCTTTTAGCCGGCAAAACACTTCGTCGATTTCGGTGTCCGTTGCATAAACCACGAAATCAAGGATGTGGACGCCGACGTCCCCCAGGGTGCCGTTAGAGCCATGGTTCTTCGACAGGCGCCATAGCCACTGGCTTTCCGTGCGCCAGTCGCCCCATTGCTTCGAGACCAGCCAGCTTTGCAGATATGACGCCTCGACATGCTTGACCGTGCCGATCCGGCCGCTCGTGACCAATTTGCGCGCCGCCTGCAACTGGGCAACGTTGCGATAGGTCAGGTTGACCATGCCGACGAGATTGGCGGATTCGGCCTTCTCCGCCATCTCCATCGCATCCACGGAATTCGTGGCGAGCGGCTTTTCGCAAAAGACGTGCTTGCCGGCGGCGAGGCATTGCAGGGTCGTCGAATAATGCGCGCTGTCGGGCGTAACATTTGCAACCGCATCGAAGTCGCCCCAGGCAAGTGCGTCTGCCAGCGAGGTGAACGCCTTTTCGATACCGTATTTCGCGCGAAACGCCTCGGCGCGCGCGGGATCGACATCCACGGCGCCTGCAAGCGTCACCGTCTCGATCTCGGCGAAACTGCGCGCATGTGCGTTAGCCATCTGGCCGGTACCCAAGATCAAAAGACGCATCGACCCACTTGCCCCTGATGCCAATCCAGCGATGTCAGCGAAAGCCTTCCTCGCCTTCCGCATGCACGCTGCCGCCCCGCGCCTCGATCGGCTCGAGCGCCTTCTCGACCGGCACATTCGGCGCGGTTGTTATAGTGGGATAACGGTCAGGATTATAGGCCCAGTTCACGGCGTTACGCAGAACAAGTCCAACCGTCTCGTAGTGGTAGGTCGGGTAGGTCTCATGACCTGGCCGGAAATAGAACACATTGCCCGCGCCCCTGCGATAGGTCAGGCCCGAACGAAAGACTTCGCCGCCCTGGAACCACGATACGAACACCGTCTCGAGCGGTTCGGGCACGGAAAACGGTTCGCCATACATCTCCTCATTCTCGATCTCGAAATAGGCAGGAAGCCCCCGCGCAATGGGATGACCAGGATTGACGACCCAGAGCCGCTCACGTTCGCCGGCCTCGCGCCAATTGAGGGCACAAGGCGAACCCATCAAACGCTTGAATATTTTCGAGAAGTGGCCGGAGTGGAGAACGATCAGCCCCATGCCTTCCCATACGCGCTTCGCTACCCTTTCGACGATATCATCGCCAACATCGCCATGGGCTTCGTGCCCCCACCAAACCAGCACGTCGGTTTCCCCGAGCGCCCTTTCGGTCAGCCCATGCTCAGGCTCTTGCAAGGTCGTTGTCTTGACGGAAATTTTTTCGTCCGCAGCAAGGAGTTTTGCTATCTGCGTGTGCATGCCTTCGGGGTAAATCCCGGCAACGGTCTTGTTCGTCTGTTCATGAACGTTTTCGCCCCAGACGAGTGTTCGGATAGCCATGTCTCTATTCCTGTTTCTCGGATACGATCGGGAGGGTACGCGCCCAGTATGACGCTCAGAAGGCGATGCCTTCAACCAGACCAATGATCAACGCATTGGTCTGGTTCCATATTCTTCAGAAACAGGATGCATGGAAACCCCCTCCAACGAACGAAGGGGAGTTCCGTTGTTAGCGGATCGGCGGGGCGTACATCAGGCCGCCGGCGTTCCACAGGGCATTGATGCCGCGATCAATCTTGAGCGGGCTGCCCTTGCCGAGACTGCGCTCGAACATCTCGCCGTAATTACCGGTCGCAGCGACGATGTTATAGACCCACTTCTGGTCGAGACCCATGGATTCGCCGGTATTGCCTTCCGCACCAAGGAAGCGGCGAACTTCGGGATTGTCGGATTCCAACTGCGCCGCGACGTTATCCTTGGTGACGCCGAGTTCCTCAGCATTGATCAGAGCAAACAAGGTCCACCGGACTATGCCGAACCAACGGTCGTCGCCCTGTCGGACGGCCGGTCCCAGCGGCTCCTTGGAGATGATCTCCGGCAATACCAGCGATGAATCCGGATCCGTCAGGACAAGACGCTGCGCATAGAGCGCGGAGGCGTCGGTTGTATAGACGTCGCAGCGATCCGTATTGAATGCGGCAATCGTCTGATCGGCCTTCTCGAACGAGATGATGTCGTACTTGATGTTGTTCGCCTTGAAGAAATCAGCGGCGTTCATTTCGGTGGTTGTGCCGGTTTCGGTGCATAGCGTCGCGCCGGAGAGTTCCTTCGCGCTCTTTACGCCGACGGATTTCTTCACCATGAAGCCCTGGCCGTCATAATAGATCGTCCCGACGAAGCGCATGCCCATGCCGGTATCGCGCGACTGCGTCCACGTCGTCTGGCGCGACAGGAGATCGACTTCACCTGATTGGAGAGCCGCAAATCGCGCCTTCGTCGAAAGCGGCACATAGGTCACCTTGCTAGAATCGCCGAGGACGGCCGCCGCCACGGCCTTGCAGAAATCGACGTCGAAGCCCGTCCAGACGCCTTTGTCGTCGGCGTTGGAAAAGCCGAGCACGCCTTCGCTTACGCCGCAATTGAGCTTGCCACGCTCCTTGATCGTGGCGAGCGTATCGGCCGACGCGGGCGACGCCGCGAACGCTGCCGATGCCAGCAGCAGTGCAATAACGGATGTCAGTTTCATTGTGTTCTCCCTCGTTTTGACAGGCAAAGCCTGTCCGTGCCGCCGGACACATGTCCGAAGACCCATTGGTTTCGATGCTTGAGATTTACCGGCGTCGCCTGCTGGAGACTGTGCCGGGCCTTGCGCCTGTTATGCCTCGGCCATGACCGCCGCGAAGGTCTCCTCCATGACCTCGATCAGCAGATCCGCATTGGCGCGGTTGAAAATCATCGGGGGACGCAGTTTCAGCACGTTGTCGTGCGGTCCCTCGGTTCCCATCAACACGCCCCGCTCCCTTGCCCCGTTATTGATCTTGCGGGCAATCTCCGTGGCCGGTTGCTTGGTCTTGCGATCGGTGACGAGTTCGATGCCGAGGAACAGACCCTGGCCGCGAACGTCGCCGATCACTTCAAAACGCGCCTGCATCGCCCTGAAACGCTCCAGCAGATAGCTGCCAATCGAGAGCGCGTTGCCGCGCAGATCGTCACGCTCGATTACATCGAGCACGGCAAGCCCGACCGCGCAGGAAACGGGATTGCCACCGAACGTATTGAAATATTCCATCCCGTTATTGAACGAGGCAGCCACTTCGCGGGTCGTCACCACGGCTGCCATCGGATGGCCGTTTCCGATCGGCTTGCCCATGGTGACGATGTCGGGCACGACGCCTTGCGTCTCGAAGGCCCACCAATGGCTCCCAACGCGCCCGAACCCGACCTGCACCTCATCTGCAGCGCAAATTCCACCGGCGGCGCGCACCATGGCATAGACTTCCCTGAGGTAACCTTCGGGCAGGAAGACCTGTCCCGCCACGCTGGGGATCGACTCGGCCAGGAAGACGCCCGGTCCCTTCCCGGCCTTGCGCATCGACGCAATCTGCTCGGCAACGCTCTCGGCATACCGCTCCGCGATCTCATCCGCCGGCCAATCGGCTGGCGCGCGGTAGGTGTCAGGTATAGTCGCTTCATAGACGTGCGACTTCCGGCCCTTGCCGCCTTTCCGCTTATATTTGTAGGGGCTGAGATCGATAAGCTCCTGGGTCGTGCCGTGGTACGCCCAATCGAGCACGATCGCCTCCTCGCGGCCCGTATGGGCGCGCATCATCCGCAACATCAGGCTGTTGGCCTCGCTGCCGCTGCAGGCGAAGGTTGCCACGCACAAGTCAGCCGGAAGGGTCGCTGTCAGTCGCTCTGCGTAATCCACGATGTTGTCGTGGAGATAGCGCGTGTTCGTATTCAGAATTCCGGCCTGTGTGCGCAATGCCTCCACGACATCGGGATGGGCATGGCCGAGATGGCAGACATTGTTGAAGCAGTCGAGATACGCCCTGCCGCGATCATCGATCAGCCAGGCGCCCTCCCCGCGGACAAATTTGATCGGCTCGGCATAGGAAATGGAAAGGTTGGGCAGAAGGATGGACTTGCGCGCGGCAACGATCTCGCTGCGGCTCCGCCCTGACTGCTCGAACGTCTCCGGCGGCAATCCGGCAAAGGCTGCGGCATTGGTGAAAAGCTCGGCCCAGACGGGGAGAAATGCCGGCTCGCCGACACCCAGGATCTGCATCGCCGCCAACTGCGTGTCGACCGATAGCTGGAGATGCAGATGGGGCACCCAACCGCCATTTTCCGAAGGAGCACCCATCTCCCCGATCAGGTCGCCGGCGGCGAGTTTTTCGCCAGGACGCAAACGCCGGACTGCCTCATGCGCGAGGTGCCCCCAGAGCGTCGCGAATGGCGGACAGCCTTCCGGCCGGTGTTCTAGCTTGACCAGACAGCCATAACCGAGGGGGTCGTCTTCGATCATCACTTCGCTGACGATGGCGTCGATCGGGGTAAAGAGCTTCGTCCCGGCAGGCATGAAGAGATCGAGGCCGAGGTGCCGGGTGCGCCGTGTTCCTGCAATGAAGCGCGACTCGAACATTGTGCCGGTATAGACCGAGCGCTCCTCCCCCCAGGGACCGATGCCGAGCGCAATCTTCTGGTCGCCAGCATAGGCATCCCACCACTCGGTTGCCTTCTCGGGCTCCTTTCCAGCCGAAAGCACGGTCATCGGGTTTTGTGGATCGCCATATGGCACGATGCCCTTGGCGAGCCGCGCCGGATGCGTCGCAAGAATCGACCGGAAGGACTTGTTATTGTCCTCTATCCAACGCACGATTGCTTTTGCGCCAGGGAATGCGTCGTAGCCGCAGGCCTGTCGCAGGATTGCGGTGGCAAGGCCCGGGTTCATCAGGTCGAGCCGCCTTAGCAAGTTCCAGGCAGGTGCCTCGCTCACTTGCAGATACGGATTTTCGGCGGTCTTGTCGCTGCGCTGTGCCGACATGGTTACGCTGATGACGAGCCGCATTACAATCAGGTCGAAGAGCAAGTCGACTTCCTGCTCCAGAAGCGGGTAACCCGCGTTGAAACCCGCAACAATCGACGCCGCAGCTCCGATCGGATCCTCGACCTCCAGAATGGAGTAGGCACAGGCAACTGCGACCTCCGCAATCAGCACGCTGTGCAGCGCGTCACCGAAATCGATGAGGCCGGCGATGCGAGTGGGGTCGGAGGCGTCGACCAGCACATTCCAGTCATTGGCATCATTGTGAATGACGGCAGCGCGCAAGGCAGGCAGGCGCGGGGCGACATCACGGTCGAAGCGGTCGAGCCAGCGTTCCAGTAAGGCGCGATCGCCTGCGTCGTTGACATATTGCACGCGCTGCCGCGACAACCCCGCCGCCCGAATATCCCAATCGAAGGTTCGCAGGGCCCCGGCGTGGATGAAGCCTTGCATTGCCCGGTTCAACTCGCCGAGAACTTTGCCGAGATTGCCAAGCGTTGCCGGCATTCGCTCCATTGTCGCGAGTGGTTCGCCGATCTGCCAGGACACCATGCGAACGGCGTGATGCTCGCCGCTCGGCCCTTCGACGCTTGCGAGCGCCAGACCGGTCAAGGTGCGGCGCAGCCGGGGTACGGCGAGTTCGCAGGCGTGCTTCTCAAGGTGCTCAAGCAATGCCGTTTGAAAATCGCTCTGATCACGCGGCTCGCTGGCGTTGACGATCTTCAGGATGAAGGAATGACCCTCGTTCGCATCGATCTTAAAATTCTGGTCCCGCTCGCTGGCAAGCGGGCTGATCCGGCCTTCGATACCGAAGTGCTCACGAGCGATTGTGAGGGCTTCCGCGTCCGAGAACGACGGTGCCGGATGAGACAGATCAATCATGCGCAGGCTCCATTTTCTTCAAGCTTGGCATGGGCCAAAAAATGGGGCATCCGTTAATCCGCCGGTTTGATCGTCGTTTTGACGGCCCTGACCGGCATTTGGTCGGCGAGGATGAAAGTGCAATGAAAGAGCTTGATGACAAGGACCGCGCGATCCTGAGCATTCTTTCGCGCGATGCCAAAATTCCCATCAAGACTCTCGCCGGCGAGATCGGTCTTTCGCGCAGCGCGACGAGCGAAAGGATACTCTTTCTCGAAAAGTCAGGTGTTATTCGCGGCTATCGCGCCGATATCGGCCAGCTGAACGAAGGGCTGATTTGCGCCTTCCTGCTCATCAGCCTGGTTCGCACGCCCTCGCTCGGCGTCCTCGACCGCCTTGCCGCCTATCCTGAAGTTAGGCGTGTTTCGTCGGTCAGCGGCCAGCTTGACCTCATCGTCGAAATTGAAGTGCCATCGATCAATCACCTCAACATAATTCGCGATAGGGTCGCGACGATGGATCAGGTCGACGATGTAACGACGTCGATCATCCTGCGGCGGGACATCGACCGAGGCGACGCCAGCCTCGCACTTTAGCTGTTGCCGACTTGACGGCGGGCTGCCGCGACCTATGCTGCTATGGATCGGCGGATCGCCAGCACTCTGGGAGGAGAGCATGGGAAGACTGCATGAGGGCTTGCACGCGGAACACATCCAAACGGCGCTTGCCGGCGATGCTGCGGCACAGTCAGCACTTGTAGCATCGTGGGGACGGTCCATGCGCCTCTACGGTCT
The DNA here is from genome assembly GCF_056399405.1 of Phyllobacterium sp. 01N428. Lineage (NCBI taxonomy): Bacteria > Pseudomonadati > Pseudomonadota > Alphaproteobacteria > Hyphomicrobiales > Phyllobacteriaceae > Phyllobacterium > Phyllobacterium sp. 01N428. Next base: position 67,629 of record NZ_JBFTRH010000009.1, on the reverse strand, counting down.
CAACCCGGAGGAACATACGCCGCCGAACGTTTTGACCGACCGCGAACTATCGGAAGCGCGCGAGCGGCTCGGTTCGTTGATCGACACGGCGTCCGGAACACTCGATCGCCTCTATACTGCCGTCGGCGGTGCGGGTTGCTGCGTTCTCCTCGCCGACAAGGAGGGCGTGCCAGTCGATCGTCGCGGCTATGCCGGTGACGATACGACGTTCTACAAGATCGGGCTTTGGACGGGAGCCGTGTGGAGCGAAGAAAGCGAAGGCACGAACGGGATTGGAACCGCCATCGCCGAGCAACGATCGCTGACCATCCACCGCGACCAGCATTTTCGCAGCCGCAACACCGCCCTTTCCTGCACTGTCGCGCCCATCTTCGATCATCGCGGTCGCTTGATGGCAGTGATCGATGTCTCGTCGGCGCGGTCCGATCTCACGGAAGACTTCGTCAGGCTTATTGCCATGGCGGTCGTCGATGCGGCGCGCCGTGTCGAGGCCGAGAATTTCCGTCTCGCTTTCCCCAAGGCGCGCATCGTCATGGCTGGTGACAATATTGCGGGCGATCGCGTCGTCAATGCGCTAATTGCCGTCGACCAGGACGATCTCGTCATCGGCGCGTCACGGTCCGCACGCCACGTCTTCGGCTTGACCGATGAAAGCCTCAGCGGTCCGCTGCCGGCCGCCAATCTCCTTGGCCAGGAGATCGATCCAGAACGCGGTTTCGCCTCGGCAGAGCGCAGCGTCATTCGCCGCGCCCTAAGCAATGCAGGCGGCAATGTCTCCCTTGCGGCCGGGATGCTTGGCATGAGCCGCGCCACGCTGCACCGGAAGCTCAAGCGCCTCGGACTCAATTAGCCCGGGCAATTGTCTCAGATCTGCGACACTCGCACTGTCATGTTGCCAGCACCCGGCTGACATGGCGCGCTTTCTCGCCGATGCTCCAACCCTGCCGCAGGAGGCGGTATTTAACGCGCGAGCCCGTCAAACCGGCTCGGGTCGGGGAGGAAATCACATGAACAAGGTAGAGTTCAACCGCACAGCCACGCCGAAATTCAAGTCGCGATACGGCAACTTCATCGGCGGTAAATTCGTCGAGCCGAGGTCCGGAAAATATTTCGAGAATACGTCGCCTGTAAACGGCCAGGTAATTTGCGAAATCGCCCGCTCTGACGCCAGCGATGTCGAAGCAGCACTCGATGCGGCGCATGCCGCCAAGGAGGCCTGGGGTCGTACCAGCGCGGCCGAGCGCAGCGTCATCCTCAACAAGATCGCCCAGGTGATGGAAGACAACCTCGACATCCTGGCCGAAGCCGAAACCTGGGACAACGGCAAGCCCATTCGCGAAACGACCGCAGCCGATCTGCCACTGGCGATCGACCATCTGCGCTATTTCGCCGGTGCCATACGCGCGCAGGAGGGTGGTATTTCCGAGATCGACCACGACACGGTCGCCTATCATTTCCACGAACCCCTTGGCGTCGTCGGCCAGATCATTCCGTGGAACTTCCCGCTTCTCATGGCGATCTGGAAGCTTGCTCCCGCGCTCGCTGCGGGCAACTGCGTCGTGCTGAAGCCTGCTGAACAGACACCCGCATCGATCCTCGTTTTCGCCGAATTGGTTGGCGACCTTCTGCCGCCAGGCGTCCTCAATATCGTCAACGGCTTCGGCCTTGAGGCAGGCAAGCCCCTCGCCTCCAGCCCGCGCATCGCCAAGATCGCATTTACCGGCGAGACGACGACTGGCCGCCTGATCATGCAATATGCAAGCCAGAACCTCATTCCGGTCACACTCGAACTCGGCGGCAAATCACCCAACATCTTCTTCAAGGATGTCACGGCCGAGGATGACGATTTCTTCGACAAGGCGATCGAAGGTTTCGTCATGTTCGCGCTCAATCAGGGCGAGGTTTGCACATGCCCGAGCCGCGCCCTCGTTCACGAAGCAATTTATGACAAGTTCATGGAGCGTGCGTTGAAGCGCGTCGAGGCTATCGTCCAGGGCGACCCGCTCGATCCAGCGACCATGATCGGCGCGCAGGCCTCCAGCGAACAACTCGAGAAGATTCTTTCGTACATGGACATCGGCAGGCAGGAAGGCGCCGAAGTCCTGATCGGTGGCGGCCGCAACGAACTTCCAGGCGATCTTGCCGGCGGCTACTATGTCAAGCCGACGGTGTTCAAGGGTCACAACCGCATGCGCATCTTCCAGGAAGAGATCTTCGGTCCAGTGGTTTCCGTGACCACCTTCAAGGATAATGACGAGGCCCTGTCGATTGCCAATGACACGCTCTACGGTCTCGGCGCCGGGATCTGGAGCCGCGACGCCAATACCTGCTATCGCTTTGGCCGCGCCATCCAGGCCGGACGCGTGTGGACCAATTGTTACCACGCCTATCCGGCGCATGCCGCGTTCGGCGGGTACAAGCAGTCGGGCATCGGCCGGGAAAATCATCTGAAGATGCTTGACCACTACCAGCAGACGAAGAACATGCTTGTGAGCTATAGTCCAAAGAAACTCGGCTTCTTCTGACCGGTTGGATCATTGATGGCGCTGGGAAGGCTGGCGCCATCAATTTCACTTGGAGGCCCCCATGGAAGAAAAAGTCACCGCCACCCCTGCTGCGCTCGAATTGATTTCGACCCTGCAATCAGAATACGGGCCGATCCTCTTTCACCAGTCCGGCGGCTGCTGCGACGGTTCTTCGCCCATGTGCTATGCGCAAGGCGATTTCATTATCGGTGACCAGGACGTCAAGCTTGGCGAGATCGGCGGCGCGCCGGTCTACATCAGCGCCTCCCAGTACGATGTCTGGAAACACACCGACCTGATCATCGACGTCGTTCCGGGACGGGGCGGCATGTTCTCGCTCGACAATGGCCGTGAAGTGCGGTTCCTCACGCGTTCCACGATCTGTGCCGTTGGCGACGACGAGTGACCTCGGCTTCGCTGCCCCGGAGGCCAAACGCGTCCACACGTTAATCCTCTGTTTAGGTTAATGTTTTTGCCGAAGCGGAAGACAACACGACGTTTACTTCCGCTCGTTCGGCGCAACCCTATGTTCGCTCGCCATGCCTGGCTGTCATAAATCCAGCCCTCGTCATGTGGTCACCAGTTGAACGTGGCTGCCATTGGCTCGCAGCTGAGCAAGGAGCATCGGCCAGACCGAAAACTCCTCGCGTGCCGCCTTGTCCGTCAGGGAACGTAGATAACCGCCAGCCGAGTTGATATGGTCTGCCCTTTCGAGGATGCATGCTACGACAATCGCCGCATTTTCCTGGCCCAGTATATCGCAAGCTTCCTCATAGGCCGAAGGACTCACCCCAAGCATCGAGCGCACGACCACGGCCGCGCCCATCAGATCCTGCCAGCTTGAAATACCGTCGCGCCCATAGGCGGCAATGCTCGGGCATGCCTGGCGAACCAATGCAAGCGGGATAGGCCTGTAGGCCTGCGCAGTTTCTGGCGTCTGCGCGCTTCTGGCCATCTTGTCTGATACCGACTGCTTTGTCTCTGTCATGCTTCCCGTTTGATCCACAACTTTTGCCCCCTGGTCTTTTCTAAAGCCGGGTTCAAGATCAGAAGTGGATTGGGTGTTTGAATTTTGTTTGTGGCGCTCAGTATGAGACTCTTTGGCGCTCATATTCTCAGAATTCAACTGCTTCTCCAGGGTATTAGACACTTCCATGTGGATGCATTCCAGACCGTCCACAGCGGGCTCCAGATCGTGGATGGTCGCTTGCCGCGGAATCCCGTCAATGACACTGCGAAACCGCCTGTTCTGCGCGCTCCAGTCAAGATCGGGCAAAGTCTCGAAGCCGAGTTCAATGAGTTTGACGATATCGCGCCGCAGCAGCGTTACGCGCTCCTTCATCAGTTTCAGCTGAAGCCGTTCGCTTCTCACCTGTTCAGCCATTCTTCCGAGTTCCTCGGCCCGCGCGACCAAGGGAGCCAGCGAGAAGCCGAATGCTTCACCACCCTCCCCTCCCCGCGCCTTGCGTGCGAAGCGCTTGCCGTTGGGACTGTCCCTGCGGAAAATGAGCCCTGCCTCGATCAGGGCAGCGAGGTGGCGACGCAATGTGGCGGGGGCCATTCCATGCGCCCGCAACGACAGCTGCGCGTTCGACGGGAAGACAACAAGCCCGTTTGCTTCGCTTAGCTCCGCCTGTGGATAGAACGTCAGTAGAGCGTTCAGTACCACCAGTGCGCGGTCTGATATTCCTACCAGCGCCCTCGCCTCGCACAGGCTCCGGAACAGCTTCCATTTGTCGATCGACGTTGCCGGATCTATCTCCTGGGCCTGGCGTTGGGTTGCCAACATGCCAAGCGATAGCGACCGCCGCCCAAAGGGCGTCGTGAATGCATTCCCCGTCTGCATTGCCTCTTACCTTTCTAAAGGCAAAAGAAATCCGCTCGCCAGAACGACGTCAAAATATCTTGACACTGATTCGGGGAAATGCGATTCTCGATCCTGCTAGAGATATGAGAGAAGCCTTCCGAGACAGCGATGTTGAGGTGGGCTTTTTTCTTTTGCGCGTTAATCTCCTGATTTATTGACGGTTTCCGATTGTTGGAAGTCGCGATAAAGCTCCTCCAGCCTGTCGGTAATGTAGGATCCGAAGCGCGAAGCGTTTTTGGCTTTGAGCGCCAGGGTAAACGCCTTGCCGTTGTCCGTGATATCGACGCGGAGCGACTTGTCCGTGGGCGCCCATATCTTCGGGCGCGACGCAGCGGCCTTCGCGGGACGCTTGTTGGCCTTGCTTAATAAATCGAACAGTTGCGCAAAGCGCGCGTCGCCGGTCTCGGCTTCAAGTTCACCCGACGCGACCAGTACCTTCGCCTTCGCCGCATTGCCTGGCACTTCCAAAAGCTTCGAAAGCTGCCACCACCGATCCCGTCCCGTCGCCTTCGCAGCACCGATTGCGAGAATGATATCTTCCGGGATGTGGGCGCCGACAGACTGCATCTTCGAGAACGTCGTCGCATCGATCGCCAATGCGGACCTGATGATGGACTGATCGTAGCCGAGATCGCCCAGCCGCTTTGCAAACAGTGCGCGCTCAATGAAGGAGAGGTTCGAACGCGCCGCATTCTCCTGGCCCTGTGCGATCACATGGTCCTGGTCCTCGAGCGCCTTCACGACGGCGCGGACTTGCCGGCCGAGATGCTTCGCTACCTTGACGCGGCGGTGACCGAAGACAACCTGGTAGCGTCCGGCAACCGCTGGGTGCGGCCGCACAAGAATGGGGGAGTCCTGCCCCCTCTCCCGCACCGCGGTCAGCAGTTCTTGAAACGCCTCGTCGTCCTCGTCGATACGGTCGGCAATAAACGATCCATCGACGAGATCGGGATCAAGTTCGACGACGCTTCCCTTGGCGAGTTCCTCGAAGGAGCTCTTGATCGAGCGCGACGCACCACTCACCACATAATTCAGGGCATTGTTGCGCTCGGTCTTGACCGGCGCCGGGTTCATGACACTGCTGAAAATATCCTTACGGGCCATCTATCTGCTCCCGCTAAGCTGTAAGCAATTGATCCTGCGTTTCAATTTCGCTTTTTTTACTGCGGTAAACCCCTCACGCATGGTCAGCGTCCCCACGCCCGGTGAATGAGCGTTGCGATCTCGGCGTTGACCGCGTCCAGCGATTCGATTGCGCGTTCATAGGTTGATCGCGTGAAGCTGTTCTTCTCGACCTCATAGAGGGTCTGCTTTGTCAGCCCGGCATCGGAGATTGCCGTGGATTTCAGCATCGGATTGGAAAGGATCTCCTCGGCCAGCATCGATTGCATGAAGCCGACCATCTGGGCCTGCGGAATGTCCGTCGGCTCGTAGCGCGTGATCAGGTAGCGGAACCAGTCGAGCTGGACCTTCGCCCCGGCCTGCTTCACCGTCTTCAGGATCCCGCCGAGCATCAACAGGAACTGCGACATCGACATGAGGTCGAGCATCTGCGGATGAACGGTAATAAGAACGGACGTCGCCGCCGACATGGCTGTCAGCGTCAGATAGCCAAGCTGCGGCGGGCAATCGACCACGACAACGTCGTAGCGGTTGTCCACCTCTTCGAGCGCCTTGCCGATACGGGTGAAGAACTGACGACCTTCAAGCGAGGAGCGGTCCTGCATTGCTAGCGGGGTGTCGTATTCATATTCCTGCAGTTCGAGATTTGCCGGGATGATGTCGAGCCCGGGAAAGTTGGTCGGCAGGATGACCTCGGAGATCGGCTTGCGCTCATCGTCGTAACGAATGGATTCGTAGAGCGACAAATTGCGATCGAGTTCGGGTTGAAAGCCATGCAGAGCCGACAATGAGGCTTGCGGATCAAGATCGATCGCAAGAACCCGGTGTCCGGTCAGTGCGAGGTATTGGGCAAGATGCGCAGCGGTCGTCGTCTTGCCGGATCCGCCCTTGAAATTGACCACGGCGATGACTTGCAGCTTGTCGCCCGGTTTGCGGTGTGGCACGTATTTCTTCACTTCGGTGCGGCCGTTGCGATCGAGATAGTGCCGCAATTCCATCATCTGCTCGGCCGTATAGGAACGGCGACCGGACGCTGCCTGTGCGGGTACCGGGCCCTTGCCTTCGAGGTGCAGGCGCTTCAGATTGTTCTGGGTGACGCCGAGATAATGGGCGACCTCGGCCATCGAAAAGGAGCGCAATGTCTTCTTCGCATTCGGAGGAAACTTTTCCATCCGAAGTTGGTCCAGCCGGCGGGAGATCTCCGCCCCTTGATCGAGGATTTTGTCGTCGAACTCGAACTTGGGCAGAGGCATTGCGATGTTCATCTGAATCGAAACCTCTAATAGCGCTTTTTCAAAGCAAACGCTTTACGAAGCGCCATTAAGCTCCGATTCGTGTGATCCGGCAAGAATTTTTGGGTTAACAAAAGGTTAACAGGTTTTTGCCTGTGGAAGAGCCGGCAAATCCGTGAGGGCGTCAGTCGCTCTAAACCAGATTTGCCATCACATGAACGCCGGCTCTAGGTGATTGATTCAACGCAAGGAATCAATCCAATTTACCGCAGTAAACTCACGTGTAGAACAAAGCTGTGATCATTTGCGCTGATCGGTGCCGTCCTTGCGTGTCGCATCGTCCTCTACGAGTTCGTACCACATCGCATTGAGGACGGCGAAGGCCGCAGCGAATGGCAATCCGAGAAGCCAGGAGAAATACCACATGATTCGATCCTTTCGATCAGTAGGCGTGGCCGCTTTTGTCGTCGACGGAATTGGCATCTACCTTGCCCCAAAGCACGTGGTAGACCCAGCTTGTGTAGGCGACGATCAGCGGGATGAAGATCGCGGTCACGACAAGCATGATGAACAGCGTGAGATGGCTCGAAGATGCATCCCAAACCGTCAGGCTCGACCGTGGATCCAGCGAGGAGGGAAGGATGAACGGGAACATCGACACCCCAACGCTTGCGATCATTCCAAAGATAGACAGGGCGCTGACGAGTAGCGTTGCTATTTCCGCCCGCGCGCGGAAGCCGTAAAAGGCCAGGGCAGCGCCGGCAAGCCCCAGTATGGGGGCGATGAGCAGCACGGGATAGGCGCCATAATTAGTAAACCAGCCAGCTGGCGCCTCTGCCACCGTTTTCATGAGCGGGTTTGACGGGCCGTGAGGATCGATCGCGCTCGTGATGACGTAGCCATCGATGCCCAGCCAAAGAATGATACCGGCCAGAGCGTAAAGGACGAGCGTTACGAGTGCCGCGAGCGCGCCATAGCTGCGGGCGCGTTCGGCGATCGGGCCGTCGGTCTTCAGCATCAGATAGGCGCTCCCATGCATGATGAGCATGACGACCGAAAGCACGCCGCACAGCAAGGCGAACGGATTGAGGAGGCCGAAGAACGTACCTTCGTAAAAGACGCGAAGGTCGTTGTTGAAGCGGAACGGAACGCCCTGGAGGACATTGCCCACCGCAACACCGAAGATAAGCGACGGCACAAACCCGCCGATGAAAAGAGCAATATCCCAGCCGCTGCGCCAGCGGTCGCTATCGCGCTTCGAACGGTATTTGAAGGCAACCGGCCGCAAGATCAATGCCGCGAGGATTGCGAACATCGCGAGATAGAAGCCCGAGAAGGAAACCGCGTAAAGCGGCGGCCATGCGGCGAAGATAGCGCCGCCGCCAAGAATGAGCCAGACCTGGTTGCCTTCCCAGGTTGGGCCGATGACATTTATCGCAATACGCCGCTCCGTCTCGGTCTTGGCGACGAAGGGCAGGAGCGTGCCGATCCCGAGGTCGAAGCCGTCGGTAATCGCAAAGCCGATGAGAAGAACGCCCAGCAGGACCCACCAGATAAGGCGCAGGAGCTCATAGTCGATAAATTGGTGCAATATCATGTTGGCTTACTCCGCTGGCACGATGTGCGGGGAAATGAGTTCGGCTTCCGGCTCGGTGTCGGGGTCGGGGCCCTTCTGGATAGCGCGCAGCATCAGGCCCATCTCGATGAAGATCAGAACCGTATAGATCACCACGAAGCCGCAAATGGTGAGGAGCACCGTCGATGCACCGAGGCTGGAGACCGCCGCGGCTGTCGGAAGAACGCCCTCGATGATCCAGGGCTGACGACCGGATTCGGCGACCACCCAGCCGAGTTCGGCGGCGATCCAGGGGAGGGGGATCGCAAACACGGCAACCCGCAACAGCCATGGATAAGCGTCAATCTTGCGGCGAACGGACAGAATGAAGAAGGTCGTCGTCAGGATAATGAAGAAGATGCCGAGCCCGACCATGATGCGGAACGACCAGAACAGTCTCGGGACGTTGGGAACCGTATCCCAGGCCGCCTTGTCGATCTGTTCGGGTGTGGCAAGGCGCGGATCGTCGACATAGCGCTTCAACAGCAGGGCGTAGCCGAGATCGGCGCCATTCGCCTCGAAAGCATCGCGCACCTCGGCGGAAACAGCCGTCGTGCTGCCGACCTCTCTTATTTTCTGCAAGGCGTCATAGGCGATGATGCCTTCCTTGATACGCAAACGGGCGTGTTCGACAAGTTCCTCGATGCCGGGGATTGGCGTCGTCAGCGACCTTGTACCGATCAACCCCATGACCCACGGGACGCGCACGGCAAAATGCGTTTCCCGCGATTCCTGGTCGGGGAAGCCGAAAACGGTGAAAGCGGCGGGCGCAGGTTCCGTCTCCCACATCGCTTCGATCGAGGCGAGCTTCATCTTTTGGTGCTCAGTCGACAGATAACCGCTCTCGTCACCAAGAACGACGACCGATAAGGCGGAGGCGAGACCGAACGAGGCGGCGACGGTCATCGAACGCTTGGCGAGTGCAATGTGGCGTCCCTTCAAGGCGTACCATGCCGACACGCCGAGCACGAAAAGCGATGCTGTGACATAACCCGCCGAAACGGTGTGAACGAACTTCGCCTGCGCGACAGGATTGAACAAAACTGCATAGAAATCAGATACTTCCATTCGCATTGTCTGCGGATTGAAGGTCGCGCCAACGGGATTCTGCATCCAACCATTGGCGATGAGAATCCACAGCGCCGAAAAGTTGGAACCGGCGGCAACGCACCAAGTCGCGACGAGGTGGCCGACCTTGGATAGCTTGTCCCATCCGAAGAAGAACAGGCCGACGAATGTCGCTTCGAGGAAGAAGGCCATGAGCCCCTCGATCGCGAGCGGTGCGCCGAAGATATCGCCGACATAGTGGCTGTAATAACTCCAGTTCATACCGAACTGGAATTCCATCACGATGCCGGTCGCGACGCCGATGGCGAAATTAATACCGAACAGGGTACCCCAGAATTTGGTCATCTGGCGCCATATGACGCGGCCGGTCATGACGTAGACCGTTTCCATGATCGCCAGGAGTATTGAAAGTCCAAGCGTCAGCGGGACAAAGAGAAAGTGATATAACGCCGTTATCGCAAATTGCAGGCGCGAAAGCGCCACGATATCGAGTTCCATTGCATCTAGTCGGGCCTAACCCGACCCCCCTGTTGACCGGCAGCACATTTGCGCGCCGCCGAATGAAGTTGCCGGCCCTCAGTCCGGCCGGAGCGCGGCGAGGGCGGTATCGAAATCCTTCTCCCCACGGTGCAGCGCAGCAACGATCCGCCCGTGTTCGAGAATGATGATCCTGTCGGCGAGTTCTGCTTCGCGGCGAATATGCGTCGCGATCACGACTGCATGGCCCGGCATGGCACTGCGGAGCCGTTGCAGCACGTCGCGGGCGGTGGCGCCATCGAGGCCTTCGGTCGGCTCGTCGAGCAGCCAGAGCGGCGCATCGCGCAAAAGCAGTCGCGCGAGAGCAAGGCGCCGCGATTGTCCGCCGGAAAGGCCGAGCCCGCCTTCGCCAAGACTGGTGCCGAGGCCCGCCGGAAGCGATGCGATAAGCTCGTTGAGACCCGCCTGATCAAGCGCGCGATGAAGCTGCGCATCATCCGCTTCCGGAGCTGCCAGCCGCAGATTGTCACGCAGCGTGTCCTGGAAGAGTTCGGTCCTCTGCGTCAGCAGAGCAGATTTTGCGGTAGCGACTTCGCCGCGATCGGCGCCAAGTTCACCGGCAATGAGCGCCAGCAGGGTCGACTTGCCGGCACCGCTCGGCCCGATCAGTGCCACACGCTCGCCATCGGCAACAGTGAAGTTTAATGCGTGGAGGGCGGGGAGGGGGGCGCCGTCATGGGTGACCCTGGCATTCGCAATACGAACCGCTTTGCCGTTCCGCGCCGCTGTTCGTGGCAGGGGAGGGGAGGGGGGTGCTAGGCTTGGTCCAATTCGCCGTGCGGCGAGTAAGGTGCGGCCAAGCTCCACGGCGCCCCGGCGCAATGCTGCAAAAGGTTCGAGCGCTGCGAGGGCCACCAGAACGCCAAGCGCAGCAACGGGACCGTTGATCGTGCCCGCGCTGGCCAGAGCCGCCATCGCAATGAGCGTCCCGCCGAGCAGGATCGCCGATGCGACCCCAAGCCCTCCGCCGGCGAAAACCTCGATCCAGTTCAGACGGCTGTCAGCGGCAGCAACCCGGCGATCGGCGGCCGCCACCGCTTGCACCTGGGCCGCAAGCCGCCCCGTCATCAAAAGATCAGTCTGTCCGGCAACGAGATCGATGCTGCGGGAGCGGATCGCCTCAAGCGCGTGAGCGCGGCGTATCGACGAGGCACCCGCGAACCTTGCGGCGATGACCGGCACGCCGAGCCCTGTCAGAAGCAGGAATGCGCCTGCGGCAAGACCGACAAGCGGATGCATCATCCCAAATGTCAAGGCGACGGCGAGCGCTGTCACGATCGCAACGGCTGCCGGTACGAGCACACGGAGATATAGCGAATCGAGCGCGTCGATATCGGCGGTAAGACGGAACAGCAGGCGCGACGGCCGCTGAACGAGCAACCTTGCAGATTGTGGGCGTGACCAGCTGCGAAACAATTGTTCACGTAACCCAGCGAGCACACCGAGTGTTGCATCATGGGTTGTCAGGCGCTCGCCATAACGCGCTGCCGTTCGCGCGAGAGCCAGAAATCGGATGGCGGCTGCGGGCGCGAATACATCGAATGCAAACGCGGTTGCAGATGAAAGTCCAGCAATGGCGGTCGCAGTGATGAACCACCCTGAGAGGCCAAGAAGCATGATGCCGGTAAGAACCGTGACCGCTGCGAGCAATGCACCAGCAAGGAGCATGCTGCGGCGTTCCCTATAGAACAGTGCAATGATCGGCCGGAAAGTGTGGAGGATGCCCATCACGCAACCTCCTGCGCGATCTGAGGCGATAGCCTGACGATGCGATCCATGCGGGCGGCGAGTATCGGATCGTGTGTTGCAACGATCAGTGTCTTGCCCCTGGCGATTTCGAGGAGACCTTCGGTGATTTCGCGAGCGGTGATCGTGTCCAGATGTGCCGTCGGCTCATCGGCGAGGATAAGGCTCTTTCCTGAGCAGCCCGCAGCAGCACGCGCGAGCGCCAGCCTCAATATCTCGCCGCCCGAAAGGCCGGAACCGCCCTCGCCCAATTGAAGATTGCCGTGGGCTTCGGCGACGTGTTCGAGGGCGGCAAGAGCCAGTGCACCGTTCGTCCGCGCCTCGTCGACATCGGGACGCCCAAGCGCGATATTCTCATATAGTGAGCCGGCAAATATATGCGCCCTTTGGCCGATCCAAATCATTCGATTGCGCAACTGAGCTGCAGTCGCGCTCGTAAGATGCGTGCCGTCGATGAGGATCCTGCCATTTTCAAGGGGAGCCAGTCCTGCAATCAGCGCAAGCAGGGTGGACTTGCCCGACCCGCTCGGGCCCAGTATCGCGACACGCTCTCCGGGCTTTACCTCAAGGTCGAAGTCCTCCAGCACATCGCGATCCCGCGCGGCATGAGAATAGCCAAGCCCTTCGATCGAGACTGACGCGGCCTTATCATCGTCGTTCTGATCATTGCTACCAGACCCGCCCACAATGGCGATGCCCTGATCGCTGAGTTCGGCAAGTGCGGCCAGGGCCGCTTCACCGGCAGCACGGTCGTGCCACACGGCTGAAAGTTCCCGCAGTGGTTCGAAGAAGGCCGGCGCTAGCAGGAGGATGAACAAGCCCTCGCTTAGATCGAGTCGCCCGCCCCAGGCGCCGAAAGGCAACTGTCCAAGATAGTGGAAACCGATATAGACGGCGACCATGGCGACGCCGAGGGCTGCAAAGAGTTCGAGAACCGCCGAAGAGAGAAAGGCAACCCGTAGCACCGCCATCGTACGCGAGCGCAGGGATTCGGCGTTGGCGCGCAAACGGTCGGCCGTGAGGTCAACTGCATCGAAAACGCGTATGGACGTCATTCCACGCAGGCGATCAAGAAGAAAGCCATTCATGCTGCCCATCTCGACCAGTTGCTTCTCACTGGCAGCCTTGGCGCGCCAGCCAATCAGCGCCATGAATAGCGGTATCAGCGGCGCCGCCATCAGCAGCACCAGAGCCGGCACCCAGGAGAACGGGACGATCGAGGCAAGGATGGCAAGGGGAACGTATGTCGCCTTGAGCCGCGCCGGCTGGAAGCGGGCCAGATAGGGCAGGATAGCCTCGGCCTGTTCGGTTATCGCGCTGGCTGCAAGCCCGGAGGCGGGACGCGTCATGTCGAGGGGCGAGCGTAGCGCCAGGGAGGCGATGGCGGTTTGGCGCAGTTCGGAAAGAGTCTTGCGGGCGGAAAGGAACGCGATCCGCGTGCCCGCCGCGTCAAGAGCCGACCGCAGGACGCCGAGGGCGACAACCCCAATGGCGAGCCAGACAATATTGCGCCAATCGGTGCCCGCGATAATCTGGCCAACCGCCATTGCCAGCAACCATGCTTGCGGAAGCCAGAGGAGGGCCGCCGCTAGTTGCAACAACGCTGCCGCCTTGGCGCGAGCAGGCTTTTGCTTGTCGATCGGCAGACTGGAAGACGGCTTATGAGTCAATTCCCGCCCAGTGCATGCATCTGCCGGGCTCACCTCTGAGCGAAGCGCCAATGATGCATCTGCTGCGGGTCCCATGCCATCAACCCTTTTCAGTAGTGCGCTTCGATCTGCCGAGCGAGACGATCTTATCCTTCGCCTCTAGCAGTTTCGTGACTTTGGCGCCCAGCGTCAACAGGGTTGCCAGCCGGTCGGTCTCAAGCTGCTTGACATCCTCATACCAGGTTGTCAGCCGTTCGATCAGCCCGTGCATTTCACTCATCCGCTCCTGCGCATGCCGTTCCGCCTCACTCGCCGGCTGCTGCATCAGAATTTCTCGCAGGACCGACAGTGTAGGATCGACCTCGCGCTTTTTGCGCTCTTCCGCGAGCGTACGCAGGATCTGCCAGACGTCGTCGGGCGTCGTGAAGAAATCGCGGCGATCGTCGGGCAAGTGTTTCAAAAGAACCAGATTCCAGGCCTGCAGTTCGCGTAAGCTCATGGAAACGTTCGAGCGCGAGATGCCGAGAGCATCAACGATCTGATCCGCGTTAAGCGGCTCCGGCGAGACATAAAGCAGCGCATAGATCTGGCCAACCGTTCGGTTGATGCCCCAGCGGCTTCCCATTTCGCCAAAATGCAAAACGAAGGACTGTACGAGCGGCGGGAGATTCATGGTGCTCTTTCGCTTTATCTGTTATTTCAGAAATTACTGAAATGACAGTAGCAAAGAAAGCGAGCGGGTCAAGAATAGGTACGGGGCGGGGCGAAAATGTCGCACGCCGAGCGGGCAAACAAAAAGGCCCAGTCGCTATGACCGGGCCTCTTGCACTCTCGATTTTCAGGCTTGTCAGTTCAGGCCGAGCTTTCCGCGCAAGGTCGAAAGGTCTTCGGCGAGCGTGTTGACGGCAGCGGCAAGTACCTTGCGGTCGTCTTCGCTCAGCTTGTCGTATAGCTCGTAGCCATCGGCGGTCTTGTACTTCGCCAAGGTCGTATCGACCGCGTCGAAATTGGCCGAAACCTTGGTCACGAAAGCGGCCTCATCCTTTTCGATCAGGGGACGAACAAGATCGAAGATCTTGCGCGAACCATCGAAGTTGGCCTTGAAGTCCCAAAGGTCGGTGTGGCTGTAGCGATCTTCCTCGCCGGAAATCTTAGTGGCAGCTACTTCTTCCATCAGAACGGCAGCGCCACCGACGACCTTCTCCGGCGGCAGGGTGAGGTCGGTAATGCGCTTGTTGAGCTCGGTTACGTCAGCCATGAGCTGGTCGGCAACCGGTCCAAGACCTTCGGTGCTGTTCTGAGCGAAAAGGCCATACTCAATCCGATGGAAGCCGGTGAACCCCGGATCCTTTTCAGCAAGCTCATGATCATCGGCACGCGAGTCGATCGAGCCATCAAGGTCGCTGAAAAGCTCTGCGATCGGTTCGATCGCCTCATAGCTCATGCGGGTCGCGCCAAAGAGTGACTTCGCCTTTTCGACATCACCGGCCTTGACTGCGTCAGTGAATGCCTTGGTATCAGCGACAAGCTTCTCGGAGTTTTCCGACACATAAATCTTGTAGTCGGCGATGGGCTGCACGAGATCGAGCGGCGATACCTCGGCCACCGCGACACCAGGGAGGATGGCCGCGGAAAGGGCGAACAGGCTGGCAGATAGTGTAAGTTTAAGCTTCATCGATTATCCCCTTAAGATCTGACGCGGGTCACGGCGTGACCCGCTGCTTCGAGTAGTGTCCGGCCCAGGAAGTCGGTTTCATCAAGTGGGCCGGGTAGTGTGAAGAAGAAGCCGCCGCCGATCGGCTTGATGTATTCTTCCAGCGGTTCGCCATCCAGCTGGCGCTGCACAGTGATGAACCCTTTTTCAAGATCGGCCTGGTAACAGATGAACAACAGTCCCTGTTCGAGCTGACCGGACTTGCTGACACCATTCGAATAGTTGAACGGACGGCGCAGGATGAGATTGGCCCCGGATTCCGGCGTGCGCAGATTGGCGAGCCTGATATGGGCATCGAGCGGCGTCACCTTGCCCTCGGGATCCTTCACATAATCCGGTAAGTCATGTTCCGTTTCGCCAGAAAACGGGGCGCCGGTTGCTTTCTTGCGCCCGATGATGCGCTCCTGTTCGCCAAGCGGCGTCCGGTCCCAACGTTCGACAAAGTTGCGGATGATGCGCACCACCTGGTAGGAGCCCCGCCGCGCCCATTCGGGCTCATCGCTGTGTTCAGTCACCCAGACGATGCGGTCCATCAGTTCGGAATTGTTGGCGTCCGGATTGGCCGATCCATCGCGGAAGCCGAGGAAGTTACGCGCGCTTTCATGACCGCCGTCGGGCTTTGGCGGCAACACGGGGACAGAGCCCTCCTGCTTCCAGCGCAAAACCAGAAGGTCCGGCATGGTCTTGATGATATCGCGCAGCGCGTGAATGTTGGTATCGGGCGTATTGGACGATATCTGCAACGTCAGATCGCCGTGGCAAAGGTCGCCATCAAGCGCGTCATTGCGAAACGCCTTCATTCGCGATAACCGCTTCGGCTTGTGTGCCCCGAGCCAATCGCGCTTGGCAAAGAACGACGAGCCGAGCGAGACCGTCATGGTCAAATTATCTGGTGGGATGACGGGCCCGAGAATGCCCGAATCCGACGGCGGCAATCTGTCGTCGAAGACGGGGGGCTTGCCGCCCTGCATCAGAAAAGCGATGCGTTCCGACAAGGTGCGGAACAGCCGCTCGACGTCTTCAGGGGTCGAGGCGAGAACGTCAAAGGCTGCGATCATTCCGGCAGCCGGGCGGGGCGTGATGATACCGGCCTGATGCACGCCGTAGAAGAGCTGGCGCTCCTGCGTCTTGTCACTGACCGGCGCGTCGGTGACCTGTTCCTCCTGCTTCGCCGCCGCGCTTGCGCTGCCAAGCCCAGTGGCGAGGACACCGCCAGCCGCGCCGACGCCAAACAGTACATTTCGGCGCGTGGTGACGAGGCCCTTGTCGTTCGCCGTCATCGTCGTTACTCCAATCCCACGGCGGCGTTGAGCTTGCCGATCGCATCCGCCAGCGCCTGCATCTTCTGCGAAAGGACCTTCCGGGTATCGTCATTGACGCCGTCATAGGAAGGATAGCCCTCCGGCCCGCGAAGGGCCTTCAGCTCGGTGCTCACATCGGTCAAACGCAACTCAATATCCCCGACAACCTGCGGGGCTGCGGTCACCGCGACGGGCTTCATCAGCGCCATCATCCGCGATACGCCCGCGACGTTTGCCTCGAAGTCGGAAAGATCGGTCTGCGCGTAGTGGTCGACACCCGCAGCCACCTTCGTCTCTGCCGTGGACGCCATGAGGCGCTGCGCACCCTTGGCGATCTGCTCTGGGGAAATCCGCAAACCGCGAATGCGGTCTTTCAGTGCCGTCACGTCGGCCAGCAGTTTGGCCGAATAGTTTTCGAGACCCGCCGTGCTTTTCTGTGTGTAGAGGCCGTATTCGATGCGATGGAAACCCGTGAACGCCGGATCCTGCTCGCGCTTCTCGAGATAATCGGCGACAGGATCGATGGCATTGTGAAGGTCCGCGAATTGATCTGCCATCGGCTCGATCTGCTTGTAGGGAACGCGCGCGCTTTGGTAGGCTGCCTTGGCCTTTTCAAGATCGCCGGCCTTGATGGCGGCATCGAGGGCCTGGCTCGCCTTGACGAGGCTGTTTCCCTGGGTAACGAGAAACACCTGGAATTCGGCGAGCGGCCCAAGATAGGCGCGAAGTGCCGGCCGCGCCGCCTCGGCGTCGGATACGGCGGACGGTGTCACGTGCAAAGTTCCGCGCGGATTGTTGAGGAGCCCACAGGTGATCTCATAATCGCCGGGCTTTAATTTCGCCTGTAGCGTCTGGCTGATTCCCGGCGCGATATTCTCCCGCTCCTCGATCACCATGACGCCGTCGAGAATTTCCCACTCGAGCGCGCGATCCGATTGGTTGACGATCGTAAATGTAGAGGGACCGGCGGCCACGGTAATCGCATTGGGATCGCAGGCGCCGTTCTTGATTGTAACCGTGATGGCATCGCCGACTACCGCTGGTTTTACATTTTTCGATGCATAATAGAATGCGGCGCCGCCGGCGACGACGAGGGCCGCCGCCCCGACGACCGCCAATTGCATCAATTTCTGTGATGCGGGGCGAGGGGAGGCGGAGCCGGTGGATTGCGACATGAAAAATCGTCCGATCAGTTCGAGGGCTGGTCGCTGGCGCGTTTGCGGCAGCCGAAACGTAAGGTCGCAAGAAAAAGTAGAGGCTGATCGCAAGGAACGAGAAGTAGACGATCACTTCGCCCAGCGTCGGCATATCCTGATAGCCGAACATGCCCGACAAGATGGTCCCGAGCGGGCTGCTTATAGGCAGGATTCCGCTCAAATCGACGACCACTGTCTGCAGGCTGTTCCAGACACCTGCCTCGTGGAAATGGCGCAGTGTGCCCGCCAGAATGCCGGCGGCAACAACGAGAATGAACAGGCCCGTCCAGAAGAAGAACCGGCGGAGATTCATCCTCACGCCGCCGAAATAGATGCCGTAACCGAGCGCAATCGACACCAGAATGCCAAGGACGGCCCCAAGTGGTGCTTCGCTCGATGGGCTCTGCTGGAAGATGGCGAGCAGAAAGAACACCGATTCAAGCCCTTCGCGCGCCACTGCGAAGAACACCATGGCGATCAGTGCCGTTGCTTGCCCGGACGTATGGGCGAGGGCTTCGTCGATATGGGTATGCAACTCTGATTTGATCGAGCGCGCGGCCTTGCGCATCCAGAAAACCATGGACGCAAGCACGATGACCGCTATCAGGCCGACGATCGCCTCGAAGAACTCCTGTGCCTTTTGCGGAAACTGCGCGCTGACCAGTTGCAGGGCAGCGCCGATAAAGAGCGACAAGGCGACTGCAAGGAGAACGCCCACCCATACGGCAGGCATCCATTCACCGCGTCCGGTCTGCTTGAGATAGCTCGCGACGATACCCACGATAAGTGCTGCCTCGATACCCTCGCGCAGCATTATCAGAAACGGAACAAGCATGAATTCGAACCCCAGCGCAGGCTTTGCCGTGCGAATGACACGGCTTATACGCGGGCCAAGTCATAAACTTTCGCTAAAAACGAAGCAATAACAATATATTAGAAGTGTTCTAATCTATATCTGGACTGAATTCCTCAATTATTTCCGTATCTTGAGTACGCTTGTCCACTATAGCGCTTATCCGCTCTAAGCGCCGAGATGGAGAACTGCCGCATTATTGCCACAATTCTGAACTGCGCCTGATGGAACCTTGTCTATCCGACTTGACACTCTGTCTGCGTTCGGCAAATGTGAAACCGGTTTCACTCGCTTCGGGATAGCCGTTTGAAATTTGACCTGATGATATTGGCTCCGCACGTGCCATTCTTGCTGAAGGGCGCGCTTCTGACGGCCGAGGCCTGCGCCCTGGCTTTGCTCGGCAGCCTTGTCATCGGACTTCTCGTCGCGGCCCTGCGCACGTCATCTTCGGCCCTCCTGTCGCGTGCCGCTTTCATATATGTGGATCTCTTCCGCAATATCCCGTTCATCGTGCAACTGTTCTTCTTTTTCTACGGGCTTCCGGAAATCGGCATCTATATCGATGCCTTCACGACCGGGGTTCTCGCGCTTTCGATTGCGGGAGGTGCGTTCAGTTCCGATGTCATTCGCTCGGGAATTCTCGCCATCGATACAGGCATCCTTGAGGCCGCCGAGGTAAGCGGGCTGTCGAAACCGACTATATTTCGCAAGATCGTGATGCCGATTGCCCTGCGCACATCGATAAGGCCGCTTGGTTCTGTCTTCATCAATCTGGTTCTGACCTCGTCGATCCTTTCGACCATCACCCTCAATGAATTGACCGGTTCGGCGAAAATCGTGGCCTCCGATACGTTTCGCCCGTTCGAGGTCTATGCTGTGCTCCTGATCGTCTATGCAAGCTTGACCTATCTTATCTCGCTCGCGATAGGCGCGCTGCATCGGCGCCTCAATCGCGACCGCATGCCGGACGTCGCCTGATGCGGTATACGAGCTTCACCTCCTATGACCTGATATTGCTGGCGCAGGGTCTCGGCGTATCGGTGGCGCTCTTTCTTGTAACGACACTCATCGGATTCCTGATCGGCACGATATGGGCGGTCATACGCTTTTATCGCGTGCCTTTGCTTACGCCGCTCATTACCTTTCTCGCGGAGCTTCTTAAAAACTCGCCGGTTCTGGTCCAGCTGTTTCTTGTATTTTTCGGCCTGCCGGCACTGTTGAAGATCAACGTTACGCCGGTCGAGGCCGCTGTCATTACGCTATCTGGCAACACGGCTGCCTTCATTTACGTGATAGCCGTTGCGGCGATCGAGTCTATCGGCCGCGACCAGATCGAATCCGCACGCGTTTTCGGCCTGTCGCGCTGGCAAATATTGCGCCACGTCGTTGCGCCGCAGGCTATGGCCTTTGCCATCGGGCCCCTGACGGGACTCCTCGTCAACCAGCTCCAGGTGACATCCTTGATCTCCGTCATCGGCGTCGTCGATCTCACCAAGATCGGCAACATTCTCAATCTGCGTACACTGAAGCCATTCATCGTCTGGACCGTCGTCGGCGGTCTCTACTACATCGCCGCCAAGCTCATCGCTCTTGGTGGTGCACGGTTGGAGCGGCGCCTGCGCGCTCACACTGCATGGAAAGGTCTGTGAGATGATCCGCGCCCGCGGCGTACAAAAATCGTTCGGCTCCGCCGTGGTCCTCGACGGAATCGATCTTGACGTCAGCGTTGGCGAGGTCGTCTCTGTTCTCGGCTCCAGCGGGTCGGGAAAGTCCACGCTGATCCGCTGCATGAACGGGCTCGAACGGCTCGACGGCGGGCTCATCACCATCGACGATTTCGATGTTTCGAATCCGAAAGATCTTGCCGAGGCCCGCAAGCGCTCGGCAACCGTGTTCCAGCTCTTCAACCTCTACCCGCATATGACCGCGGTCGAAAACGTCACGCTTGCCCCGATCCGGGTGCTCAGGATTCCTCGCGCGCAGGCCGAGTCCGAGGCCCGCGCCCTGCTTGATTCTGTTGGGCTCGGGGCACGTGCCGACGCCTATCCGGCCCAGCTTTCAGGGGGGCAGCGACAGCGTGTCGGAATTTGTCGCGCTCTGGCGATGAAGCCGCGCTACCTGCTGCTGGACGAAATCACCAGTGCGCTCGACCCCGAGATGACCGCCGAGGTGCTCAATATTCTCGCGCAGCTTGCGCGTACGGGCACGACAATGGTGTTCGTCACCCACGAGATCGAATTCGCGCGGACGATTTCCTCGCGCATCGTCTTTCTCGACAAGGGCCGCCTGGTGGTCGACCTGCCGACGGACCGCTTTTTCGCGGGCGATGGCGGAATGGCCAATGCCCGTATCGCCCAGTTCCTCTCCAAAATGCGCAAAGAATAGAACATGATCCTCATCGCTAATTCCGAGGCCTGGCCCGGTTTCGAAAAATCCGTCGAGCTCTTGCAGCAGAATGCGCACGGCATCGATGCAATGGTCGCCGGCATCACCGAGGTGGAGCGCGAGGTCAAGGTGCGCAGCGTCGGCTATGGCGGCTGGCCGAACATGCTCGGCAAGATGGAACTTGATGCAGGCGTCATGGACGGAACAACGCGCGATGTCGGCGCGGTAGGTGCCGTGCCGGACACATTGCCCGTGGCCGCGCTCGCCCGCGAAGTCATGCGGCGGCTGCCGCATGTGATGCTGACAGGCGACGGCGCGCGACGCTTTGCAACTGAGATCGGATTTCCGCTCGACGACGTTCTTCTCGACGACAGCAAGCGTGTCTGGTGGCAAAGGCTCGAAAAGGAGCTCTCCTCAGAGCAGTTGTCGGCGTTCCCCGACATAGCGCTCGCCCCCCTCAGCCGCGCCATCACCGACCCCGAACGGGTGCGCGACACCACGGTGTTCCTGTCGAAGGATATGGCAAGTGGCATCCATGCCGCCACCTCGACTTCGGGTTGGGCCTGGAAATATCCGGGCCGCCTCGGCGATTCGCCAATTGCCGGCGCAGGGTTCTATGCGGATAGCCGCTATGGCGCAGCCGCCTGCACCCACACGGGCGAAATGACGATACGCTGCGGCACCGCGCGCAGCATCGTGCTTGCCCGTCGCTTCGGCTACTCATTGCGAGAAGCGGTCGATATGGCAATCGACGATCTTGCCGAACTTGACACCGGTTTCCTCGCCGGGGTCGTCGTTCATGCAATCGATGCGGCGGGCAACCATGACGTCGCAAGTTTTCGCTGCCCGGGAGAGATCAAATATTGGTTCTGGGAGCCACAATTATCGAAACCTGAGCTGCGGATTGCGAGGCAATACGATCCACGGCCCACAACAAAAAGGGGAAATGCATGAAAACCATGATTGCAAGGATTGCCGCCGTTGCTCTGACCGCGGCAGTGGCATTTACCGGTACCGCACAGGCCGGCAAGCTCGAAGAGATACGCGACCGCGGTACGGTGCGCATCGGCGTTTCGCTCGGCGGCGAGCCGATCGGCTTCCGCGACGACAAGAACAATCCAGTCGGATATGACGTCGATGTTGCGACGCAACTTGCTGCGAAGCTTGGCGTGCCGGTCGAATTCACCGACGTCTCCGGCGATGCGCGCATTTCCATGCTCGTGTCCGGCCAGCTCGACATCGTTGTCGCCAATACGTCCGCGACGCTTGAGCGGGCAAAGACGGTCAACTTCTCCATTCCCTATAATCGCGCCGGCCTGCGCGTGATCGTCCAGAAGGACGCTGGCATTGCTTCGCTTAAGGACCTCGCCGGAAAGAAGGTCGTCGTCGGCCGCGGAACGACCGGCGAAAGCTTTCTGAAAAAAGCCGTTCCGGACGCAGAGTTGGTCTATACCGATAATTTCTCGCCGGATGGCGTCCTTCTGCTGCAGCAGAAGCGTGCCGATGCAGCGATCGAAGATTCTTCGCTCCTCGATTTCCTCGCGACCAAAAACGACAACCTCGTTACCCTTCCGGGCCTCTTTTCCAACGACCCGATCGGCATCGCCGTCGCCAAGGGCGACCCGGAATTTGTGCGCTGGCTCGACATGTTCGTTTCGGCCTACATCCAGTCCGGCGCCTATGAGGCCAACTACAAGAAATGGTGGGGGGAAAAGGCCAACCCGCCGACGCTGAATCCGCTCTGGTAAAGATAGGGATGGGCCGGCTTGCCGGCCCAATTCTTTTCGTTCAGGAACTGTCGCGCGCAACGAAATAGGTCGGAACCCGCACCAGAGTTCCGCCTGACCGAAACTCTTTCGGGTGCGTGAGGAACCGCAGGATCTCCTTGATATAGATCGACTTGTCATAGCCTATCGATGAGATCGGATAGGCTTCATACTCCGCCAGTGTCACGTCGTCGAAGCCATAGAGCCGAAAGGCTTTGGGACGGGTCTGCAGGATCCCGTCTCTGTGAACATCAAGCACGCCCATGGCCATCGCGTCCGAAGTGCAGAATACGGCATCAACCTCCTTCCAGTCCGGTGACGCCGCAAGGCGTCGCCCGCTCTGGTAGGAATAGTCGCCGCGCAACTCGCCGGCGAGCGCAATGTCGTTGCTTTGAAGTTCCGACCTGTAGTGTGCGACCCGTGCCTGCTCGACGGCCGATGCCGCACGCCCTGTTACGAGAAGAGCGGTGCGAACACCTTTGCCGGCAGCATCCGCAACTGCGGCCGTGATTCCGGCCAATTCATCGGGAATAATGGCGGGCGCGGCGGCGTCGCGCATGCCGTTCAGCATCAGCACGCTGTCATTGCGAAACATCTTGCGCACCGTGGCGGCGTCGGCAAAGTCGGAGAAAACCAGCGCAGCGTCGACGTGATAGGCAATGCCGTTGCGCAGGAACTCCTCGATCCCTTGCGACGACCCGACCCGAACGAAGATCACCTGCTTGCCGATGGACTGGATCTCGCTGATCAGGAGATCGAACAGGTCGAGATCCGAAAGGTCGTGAATATGATTGACCACCACGGCAACGAGATTGACCGTCTTCGTCGTTAGGCTTCGTGCGAGGAGGTTCGGCTTGTAGCCGAGCGTCTGCGCCGCCTTGAGCACACGTTCGCGCTTGTCGGCCGAGACCGGCCTCGGCTCGCTCGAAAGCGCGCGCGATGCGATTGCACGCGAAACGCCCGCAAGCTCGGCGACGTCGGCAATCGTCGGCTGTCCAGTCTCCTTGCGCGGCTCAATCATGCAACACAGCCCCCCATTACGGTCCAGGCTGCCCCCCATGGCGATCGGTGTGGGGTGGCGTCAGACCACCCTCCTGCTTAACCGGTTCGCCGCATGGGGTTCAATGATAAAAGCGTGATCGTCAGCCGACACTCGTCTAGACGTTGGCGAGCGTCTTTTCACGCTGTTTGGCTTCTCGCGCCTGCAATTGCCTTTCCCATGCAAGCGCGTCGCCGACGATCAGATCGAGATCGTCGCGTTTTGGGGCGAAGCCGAGCAGGCTGCGCACACGCTCGTTGCCCGCCACCAGGATTGCCGGATCGCCCGCTCGGCGCGCCGCGAGTTTGACCGCAAAATCCACACCGGAAACGCGCTTCACCGCATCGATGATCTCGAGCACTGAGTAGCCATAGCCGTAACCGCAATTGGCTGCGGTGCTGCGCCCGCCATCCTCGAGATAGTTGAGGGCGCATAGATGAGCCTGCGCGAGATCGCTGACATGGATATAGTCGCGCACACAAGTCCCATCCGGCGTCGGATAATCCGTTCCGTAGACTTCCATATGCGAGCGTTCACCCGTAGCGGCCTGGCTCGCGATTTTGATGAGGTGCGTGGCGCGCGGAAACGATTGGCCCGACCTCAATTGCGGATCAGCCCCGGCAACGTTGAAATAGCGCAAGGCGACATAGTTGAAATCGGGATAAGCGGCGGCTGCATCGCGCAACATCCATTCGGTCATCAGCTTGGACGTGCCATAGGGCGAGATCGGCTGATGCGGCATGTCTTCTGTAATCGGCGTCGTCTCGGGCTCGCCGTATACCGCGGCTGTGGAAGAGAAGATGAAGTTCTTGATCCCTTCACCTATGGCAGTCTCGATCAGGTTGCGGGACTGAACAGTATTGTTGCGATAGTAGAAGAGCGGATCACGCACCGAATCGGGCACGACGATCGACCCGGCAAAATGCAGGATCGCGGTGATTCCATAGCTGCGAATGACATCGCGGACCAGTGCCTGATCGCCGATATCGCCGCGCACCAGCGGCACGTCGCTTGGCACCAGCCATGGAAAACCGCAGCTGAGATCGTCGAGAACCACAACGGAACGGCCGGCATCCTTGAGCGCCAGCGTCATGTGGCTGCCGATATAGCCTGCGCCACCGGTAACAAGAACAGTCATGGGAAGTCTCCTGAAGGATTGAGAAAGGTTTGGGGATAGACACGTCTGCCAATCGATTACTGCGCCGTTCCTCCTCCCTGTCCCTTCGCTGTTCCTCCCATTGAAATCGTGACCGGCACGCGCACGAGGTCCCTGTCCCAGGTGACTTTGCATCCGGTCAACCTATAGCGTGTGAAATAGATGAAGGCATTGTCCCCGGTATCCTGGAAAGACGGTGCCTTCGCGTTGGGGTCGAGCAAGGCAGGGTAGAACACCCTGCCATCGGCCCCGCAACTCTTCTCCCACAGCAGCGGCGCTTCAAAAATGAGCCTTGGCTCCGACCAGTTCACCAGATCCCTTGAGGTCGATGCATAGATTCCGGAGGCGGTCTTGCCGTCCTCGGTGCGCCGGTCGCCGAAGACGGCAATGACTTCACCGCTGCCGCGATATTCGGATATCGAACCGATCATGCGGCCGATTTTATTTGTAGATACGGGCGCACAGACATGATCCTTCGCGTTTGCTGTTTGCTGGCGGAACGGATCGATGAATTGAACCGAGAATTCCTTGCCGTCCCAGGCGCGCCACGAAGACGGATCGCCAAGGTCGCGCGTGCGCAACACGCAGTTGCCACGCTTCTGGTCGCGATAGCCATCCGCGAAGACCATGGCGTAATACCAGCCGTCGCGCTGGATTATGTTCGTCGGATTGGCATAGCCGACACGTGCCTTGCGATCATTCGGGAAAGGGTAGGGGAGGTTCGCAACCATCGGGCCGGCACCTGACCCGGTTTCCGGTGCAAAGTTCTTGCCGCCATCGCGCGACACCAGGGCGGTGACTGTGTTCAACAGGCAGGAACTATAGGATTTGTTGCTGCAAAGACCAGGGGCGCGATTGCCGCGCAGTTCCATATGGGCGAGCGCATAGACGGTCTTGCCGTCGCCGGTCCACACGCCGCTGATCCAACCCATATCGTCATACTGACCGAGGACATTGGACTTCTTCGCCTGGTAGATGACCGCACATTCGGGCTGCAGGTGATTGAGATCCGGACCGCTGAAGCGGCGATTGTCATTATGGCTGGCGATCAGGTGGACTTTGCCCTCAGAGTCGCGAAAGGCACGTGCCGGCGCATCGGGCACGTGCGACTTGACGCAGGCCTGCTTTGCCCAATCGAATACCATTTCCTCCGGGCCGGAAACGGCGAGCGTGGCGCTCGGCGTCTCCTGGCCAAGAGCAGGCCCAGCCACCGCCAGCACGAGTGCGGCGGCGGCTATGGCGAAGCAATTGCGCATCAGGCAACCTTGCGGACGGGTTCTTTAATGCGCTTGCTCGTGTCGGTCATCTTGTGGTCGACACCGTTTTCGGTGAGGAAGCGATGCATTTCACCATAGGTCTGGTACCATGCGCGATTGTACTTGTCGAAGAGCGACTGATCCCAATAGTCCTCCAGCTTGAATTCCTTGTTGCTGAAGACGTCGAAGCTCGGAATCTGGTAGGTCTCGGCGAACTCGACCGTACGGCTGTCATAGGTGAAGTAGATCGACGGGGTGCCGTTCGACAAGGCCATCAGGTTGCCGTGCAGGCGGTAGCCAAGGACGAGATCCTTGGACTGAACGAGATCCTCGTAGTCGGCAACCACGTCCGAATAGAACATGCGCTCGCGATAGAGCTTCTCGACAGTCTCGTCGAGGAACCAGTCAGAGACCCACTTGTTGGCCTTCAACGCTGCGATGGCTTCCTCTTTCTGCTCTTCCGTGCCGAAGACGAGCTTCTTTTCCTCGACTTCGCCCTGCGACATCAGCACAGCGTCGAAGCGTCCGGCAAGTTCCTTGACGAGGTCACGATGGAACGTCAGGTAGCGCTTGATATCCTGTGCATAGGTCGGCGAGACTTCGCGGCGCATGGTGATGCCGATGTTCTGGACATCATCGAGCGCCGGCAACTTGATGCGCATTTCGGGATCGTTGCGGCGGAACGCCGTCGGGCAGCCGACGATGCGCACATTGCGGATACCGATGTCCCAGAGCACCTGCGCCGAATAGGCGCCGCGCACGCCGATAGACGCGGTGGAATCGGCCATCATATGGAGGACGGTCTTGGTTTCCTCGGAAAGCTCGAGCTTGCCCTTGACCGGAGCCTGCGCGCCGATGCCGAAGGCGATGACCGGCAGGCCGAGACGCTTCAGAACCGGGATGGTCTGGCTCCAGCCCATCGACTGATGAACATAGTTGGAGCCGCGCAGGAAGACGTAGTCATATTCCTCCCGAAGGCGGTCGATGTCTTCCATCTTGGGTTCAGCGATCGGCAGTACGCCGAGCTTGTCGTAATTCATCAGCTTAAGCGACGAGTCGAATACGAAAGCATCGCCAATATTGTGATAGTGGTTGATGCTGCGCTGAACATCCTTGTAGTTGTACCAGCGAACACTGTCGTGATCGTACACTTCGCCTGAGGGGATCATTACGAGTACGCGTGCCATAGAAATTACCTCCGTTTGGCTTTCGGACTTAACGGTGTTTCAGCGTCAACTCGCTTGCGAGAGAACGATGTCCGCATTTGTCGTGACATTTATCGGTTGGTTGCGTGTCGATTTCAGTAGTCGTTCATAGAGTTCCAGGTGCGCCTCGGCACACTCGATGTGGTTGGTCGGTTGGCGGATAGTTTGGTGCAGGCGCTCCCAGATAGTCTGGTCGCTGAGAACCTCGGTGAAGCGGTCGGCAAGGTCTTCGGCGCTGCGGACGCGGAAGTGCAGACCATCCTCGCCGTCGCGGACTTTTTCGGCCATGCCGCCGATATTGGAGCAGATGATCGGCCGGCGATGGTGCAGCGCCTCCTGAATAACGATGGGGGAATTTTCCCACCACACGGAAGGCATGACCACCCAGTCGACCGACTGCATCAGGCGCGGCATTTCTGAATTCTGGTAGGCACCGTAGAAGCGCACGCGCGATCCTGCGTCCTCGATGAGCTTTTCCATGCGATCCTGGAAATCGCGCGGCTGCTTTTCGAGATTGCCGCCGAAAATCATCAGACGCGAATCCTCGCCCCACACGTCTTCCGGAACACGCGAGACCGCATCGATCAGCACATCGACGCCCTTGAACGGCGTCATCTGGCCGAAATAGGCGAAGCGGCCGCGCCGGGGCTTTGGTCCGGTCAGTTCGCGTGGCGGCGTAACACCATCAATGAAGATGCCGTTTTCGATCACGCTGAGTTTTTCGGGATCAAGGCCCCATTCGGCATATTTGCGCGCAAGGAACATGCTTGGGGAAACGAACCCGTCGGCGAGTTCGAGCATGCCGCGGACGAAGCGCTCACGCTTGAGGAAGCGCGCCGGCGGGATGTCGGGAAAACAGCCGTGGCAATCAATCGGCGAGGCCTCGTTGCAGAGCTTGGCCGATCCCGCCTTCACCATCTGCCCATGATTGTGGCAGATCGACAGGAACTCATGGAACGTGACGAGGATCGCCGTATCGGGCAGCGCCTCGCGAATTGCGTAAAGCGCCTCAAGTCCAAGACCGAGGACATGGTGGAAGTGCACCACATGTGGATTGAGGTCGCCAACGAAGCGCAACAGGTCGCGGCGGATCTCGTCTGTATTGTTGTTGGACAGATAGAAGTGATCGTACTCGTCCGCGTGAAACAGGATCTCGTCGCTGCTGCGTCGCAGGCTCATCAAGGCCGTTGTTCCATGGCGCGGGATCGGATGGCCGGCGCGCGCGAGATAGACGGACTGAACGCCGGGGAGCGTATTCAGGCCCTTGTGAAGATTGTAGGAGGCGATTTCTGCGCCACCCAGGGAAATGCTCGGGTGTGCGTGCGAGACCACGAGTACCCGAAGTTGTTCAGTCATCTATTTGACCTCCGATGGCATGCCATCTTTCGTTAGAATCTTAGCCCAGCGGGAATCGAATACCTGGCGGTCGATGCGCTCGATCAAGGCAATCGTCGAAGCCTTGTCGGAGACGGATATGTCGTCCGTTCCGAGCATCTGCGCCGAAGGCAGCCAATAGGACCTGAGGCCGGACTGCTTGAGTTTGAGGCCGAGATCGAGGCCCTTCTCATGCGTGCCGAGATAGCCGCGGGTGAAGCCACCCACGGAAAAAAGAGCGTCCCTCGGCAGAACGCAGCATTCGAAGGTGGCCGTGGCGACTTCCGTCGTACCCATGCCGGTGACGGCATCGATCGGGTAGCCGGCATAGCGGCTGATGAGCGCCCGGTCGGACTGTGAGCCGGCAACCCAGGTGCCTGCCCAGCGGATGGAATCATCCTCATAGGCAAGGGTCGGCGACAGCACGCAGGCCTCGCGGTCATGATAGGCCGCAAGCAGCTTGTGGAACCAGCCATTGTTGCGCGGCAACAGCGACGCGGCGAGGAACACCACGGTCTCGGTGGAAACGGCGCGTGCGCCGACTTCGAGCGCATCGTAAAGGTCTTCCGAACCGCTCGCCGACACGAGCCGCAGGCGCAAGCCATAGAAATTGGCCAGCCGGCGCACATGGACGCCGATACGGTCGATCAGTTCCGCTGCAGCGGCGATAACGATCGGCGCGCGGCGCGTTTCAGGGTCGAGCGCAAGAAGCGTCAGGAGCGGAGCGATTTCCTCAACGCGTTCGTCGACGCCGATGACAATGGCCGGTCCTTCGGCTTCCTCGAAGGCGCCGACATCGACAACACCGAAGATTTCGGGCGCCGGGCGGCTGACGACGCGCAGCAGAGGTACGAGCTGCTGATCGACGATATGACGCAGCGCCCAGGCATTTGGATCGATAGCACGGATCTGCCGGACAACGGCATCGCGCGAGGTGATGCGGGTCGGCGTCAGCGGCATGAAGGCACGGCGCGTATCGCTCAAGGTGAGTTCGAGATAGAACGGCGCCGTGCTGTCGCCCTCGAGCTCCGGTGCGAAAGCAACAAAGCCGTGAGCATGCCGGTTCGGGTTGAGGCCTGCATTGAACGGCGGCTGGTTGTCGAAGCCGCGGGTAACGTCGGGCCGGTCGATGCGCGTCCAGTTGCCGTCGAGCTGCGCTTCGCCGCGATGCCGCCGCAACTTGACGGCTTCGACGTGACTGTCGGGATCGAGCAGCCAGCCCGCGATCAAAAGGCCGCTGCCCTCGACGCGGTAGGCGTTGTCGATGCCCATGCGCACGGGAAATGGCAGGCTCGAAACCGTCTCGGCGCCGTCAAAGCGGTTGGCGGCGGAGCGCATACGCAAGAGGATTTCCGTCGAACTGCGAACACGCGGCAGGATCGCCCGGACGTGGCCGGGCGTCTCGCGGTTGCCGGCGATGACACGGCGGTCATAGACTTCGGTGAAGCGCCATCCGCGACGTCCGCGGAACAGCAACCGCTCGATATCATTGGGCTCGACCGCTTCGCTGGCAAGGAGAAGACCCGCAAATCCCGATGCCTGGTCCTGAAGATCCGGGCGGGCGAATACACTGATCGAGCACTCGGCGATCGAGGGGGTTTTGCCGCTGATCAGGAGACGGGTCACCGAAGGCGTAAGGTCCTGCGCCCATCCCTGGACGAAGATCTCGCCTTCATCGCTGCCGCCGATAAGTTCGACACAGCCATCCGATCGCGCGCCTGCCTGCAGCAGTGCGGTGATCGCCGAAAGTTTCTTGCGGCCGATCGGACCGGATATGAGGCCTTCCACAAGGCCGTCGATAACGACGGGCAGATCAGCGCCCGCAAGGTCGGTCACCATGGCGACGAGGTCGCCGATGGCGGCGGCGCGCCCTGCGAAGGCATAGCGTGTCGCCTGCGCTTTATGCTGGAAGAGCACGGTCTTCAGCGATCGGCGGCGCAAGATATTCGTCGGCACGATGGCAACGAAGCCATGGGTACCAGCAGGCGAGGGCTCCTTCAGGTGCCAGCTGACAAGCGGCACTTTCAGGCTCATCGCAGGATCACCGTTCAGGAATACCGTGACCTGTTCGGAGGTCAGGCCACCGATGCCGAGAACGAGAATGAGCGTGTCATCAATAGGGCATCCGACCACCATCTCGCCTTCCATCACCATCGGGTGACGTTCGGGCGCTTTGCCGGATCGGGACGCCGGCGTATGTTCTTTTTCGTCGGGAAGCACTTGCTACTCCATGATCTCAAGAAAAGGCGAACATCGCGACGGCGGCGCCGGCCGCGATGCCAACCAAAGTGAACAGCAGCAGAAGCAACGGTTTGGCCTCGCCGCCCGAACGCTTCTGCAGCGACTCGATGCGAGTCTCGAGGCCAGCAACCACACCGTCCATACGCATGAGGTGAACGTCGAGTTCGGTCAGGCGCTGGTTGATATCGCCGCGCAGCGTCTCAATTGAACCACTGATATCAACGAGATCGACCGTCGGGCTGTTACCGGCACCGTCGATAACCGTCGTCGCGTGGCGCTGGATCGAGCGCTGATTGACCTGAAGCTGGCGCTGCGACGCCATCAGCACGTCGAGTTTGTCGAGGATCCGTGTCATCGGCGCCGCAATCAACGCTTCCGCGGCCTGTTCGTCGGGGCGTGGCACGCGCAGCGGATGCTGCTTGCCGCCAGTCGTAATGGCGACGACGCTAAGTTCGCCGGCGCGCCGTACCGCAAATTCCGGCAACATCACGTCGAAGGCGTGAAGGCCATCGCCGATGCCGTTGCGCTTCAAGTCCGGCCGGTCGCGGTCGGCGACGGCCTCGGCGATCGGCTTGCCGTCCAAAAGCACGCGGATGGTCAGGCGATTGCCGGGCGTTGCCGGATCGAAGGCCCAGCCAAAGAGCCGGCTGTTGTCGATTGCGTCGACACGGCCCTTGATGCCCTGCTGGCTATTATCCTGTTCAGGCGTGGCGCTTGGAGCGGCTTGAGCTTGCGCTGGAGCCTGCGGCGCCACTTTTGTCACAATGGACATGGTGTACTCCTCTAGGCTGCGACACGCGCAGGACGCAGGCTCTCGATCAGTGCGAGATAGCGCAGTGCCGTCGTGTCTATGGTTTCGGGGTGACGCGCCCCATGGCTCAGGATCTCGCGCAGATCCGGGTCCTCCACTATGCGCCGCATGGCTGTAGCCAGCGCCGTCGGGTCATTCGGCGGAACAGTCAGGCCGTTGACACCGTCCTCGATCATCTCGGCCATGCCGCCAATATTGCTGGTAATGACAGGACAGTTCTGGCCTTGGGCTTCCTGGATGACCAGGGGCGCATTTTCCCACCAGATCGACGGCATGACCATGCAATCCACGGAACGGATCAGGCCAGCAATGTCGTCGCGGCGGTAGGCTCCCCGCCGTTGCACCACCGGCGCGGTTTCGGCGAACAGCTTGTCAATGGCCTCGACGAAATTTTCGCTCTGGAAGGGAGCGGCGCCATGAACCCGCAGCTCGAAATCGAGACCTTCGGCAATGAGCTGCTTGGCCGCTTCGAGCAGGACCGTGCCACCCTTCCATGGGTTGAGATTACCGAAATATCCAAATACCGGCTTGCGGCGCGCCGGCGCGTCTGCCTGCGGCGGAGTCGGGCGTTCGGGCTGGCCGTTCGGAATAAGGCTGATCCTCTCTTCCGGCAGGCCCCATTCGACATAGCGCTGCTTGAGGAAGGCGCTCGGAGCGACATAGCCGTCGACAACGCTCAGGAGCGATTTCAGATGGCGCTCGCGTAGGACAAACTTATCAAGCGGAATATCCTTGAAACAGGCATGGCAACGGTCGGGGCTTGCGCCGTAGCAGAGTTCCTTTTCCTTTGTGCGGACCATCAGACCGTCGTGGTGGCAGATCGGATAGTAGTCATGCAGGGTCATGACGATCCGGCAGTCGGGCAACGTACGGCGGACAATGTGCGGAAACTCTGCGCCGAGCAGCAACAGGTGATGCAGGTGCACGATATCAGGGCGAAAATCCTGCAAGAGTTCAACAATATCCGGAACGACACCGTAAAGGTCGATCTGGCTCATGAAGAACCGGTCGAAATGGCCGGACCACAACAGGACCTCGTCGCCACTCGAGCCGATGCTCTGAAAGCTCGTGCCCGGGCGTTCCTGACGATGGATCTGGTTGGTGGCGCCGAGAAACAGGGCCTCGCAGCCCGCCCTCTGGTAGGCGCGAAAAAGATCGTGCGCAAAGATTTCAGTCCCGCCCGGATGAAGGGCCGGATGGTTGTGGGCAGCAACGAGAACGCGTGTCATCGGCCGTCCTCCCTGTATTCTGCGATGAAGACGTCCTGGTAGTGGTCGGCGGGCGCGCCGCGCCAATGACCAAGCGATTTCGTAACGACCGAAAGCCCGGCGCGGGTCAATGCGCGATCGAGGAAGCCATCATCGAAGCCAACCGCCGCAAGCGGCGGCATTTCCGGCACGAACCAGCACGGACCTTCGTCATAGCGCTGGAACCCGAGACGCGCGTCACGCTTCTTCAATCTATTTTCTTGTGCGGACTGATCGACCACGAATGCAGTCATGAACACGCGCCCGCGAGGAGCAAGCACGCGTTCGACTTCGCGAAGATAGGCGGTGACTTCTTCGTCGGGCAGATGGGTGACGACCGAAGTCATGATGATGAAATCGAACTGGCGGCTGTCGTAAGGCAGCTTCAATTCTAGACCGTTGATCTCGCCCTTCGGATTATAAAGCGAGTGGGCGATATCCACCTGACGGAACTCGAAGTTCGGGTAGGCCGGGCTGACCATGCGCTGGCACCAGTTGATGCCCCCGGCAACGGGGTCCATGCCACAATAGCTTCCACTATCGCCGTCAAGATATTGCGTGAGCGGCACCGCCATGCGGCCGATGCCGCAGCCGATGTCGAGAACGCGGCTTTGCGGCTGCAGGCCGCCCATGCGAATGAAATGGCCAAGAAACTCGGCGCCCACAGCCTGGAAATCGCCATCGCCTACAAAGATGCTGTCAGGGTCAGGGCGCGGCAGGAAGCGGTTGCGCAACACGGCATCCGTCAACCAGCGGACATGATCCTCGTTGAAGGGGAGGTGACGCTCGGCCCGAGCCTGCTTCAGTGCGATTACCTCGTTCAAGCTGCACTCCTTTTCGACTTCTCGGCGACGAAGTCGGTCACGGTTTCGTCCGCAGCCTCGTCCACGTAAGTCGTCATCAATTCGGTGATATCTTTGTTCCAGCGCTTGGTGTGCAGCCAGGAATTGTACTGGCTGGCCAGCCCGCGCATGTAGTCCGGGCTGCGGCGTATCGAGCGCCGCTCGAAATGGTAAAGCGAAACCGCCGGCTGATAGGCAATCTGGAAGCCGATCTGGCGGATCTTCATGCACAGATCGCTGTCTTCGTAGTCACCGATGATATAGTCCTCGGTAAATCCGCCGACGAGATCGTAAATATCCTTGCGGGTGACGAGACAGGCGCCCGTAACCGCCGGGACAGTGCGCGCGATCTGTGCCGGCGCATAATTGCCGGGCATGCCCTTGTGGAAATGGTGGTTGAGCCAGACATTGCGCCGGTCGCGGGCGAAATAGAGCCCGGCGTGCTGCAGGGAACCATCCTCGAAGAGCAGCTTCGGACCGATGGCGCCGAGCTTCTTTTCTTCGAGCAAGGGCTCGACCAGCGGCCCGAGCCAGCCTGCTTCGGTTGGCACGACGTCGGAATTCAGCATGACGAGCACGGTGCCGCTTGCAAGGCTAGCGCCGGCATTGCAGGCGCGGGCATATCCGCCATTCCGGTTCATGATCGCAAGCTTCATCGGCAGGCCGTGGAGCAGATGCAGGCCGCCGAGAAGGTGCTCCGTATCCTCCTGGATTTCGGGCGAATCGAGAACGTAGATGAGTTCCGCATTGGCAACGAGCCAAGGATCGGTCGCCATCGCGGAAAGTTGGAAACGCAGGAAGTCGAGGTTGCGGTAGAGCGGTACAACGATCGAAACGAGGGGGGCAGCCGGCATCACGCCGAACTCTTTCGTATCGGCGATGCGAACCGTCTTGCCGAGCTTGCGCTCGACCTCGGTGAGGGCAGGCGCAAGGATATTCTCAAAGACCTCACTGCGCGCATGCTGCGGCGGGACGGCGCGCAGGATCCGGTTGCGCTGCGCTGCGGGCTCGAAGGGCTGCAGCGGCGGAATAAGCGGTGCGGTCGCCCCGGAGGTCAGCCGCATCTGGAATCGCGGCTGCAGCACTGGACCCGCAGAAGAGGTTTGCGGCACCCAGGCGACAAACCCGGTGACATCCGCGCCCAATCCGTCTTCGCGCGCCTCGGTCTTGCCTGCGAACTTGTAGAAATTGGGCTTGAGCGGAAAGATACGGCCTTCCTCGGTTAGATATTCGATACCGGCAAGCATGGAGGAAGGATCATGCGTCCAGCCGCCAACGAGCAAGCCGCCGTTGAGCGCAAGGGCAAGGTCGATCTCCGCGGCGGGATGCGTCTGCGACTTGGCGATCTGCTTGGCTGTGAGCGGCATGCGCATCTGCATGTCGATCGCCGTTGCAATGCCCGCAGCTGGAATCTGGGCAAGCTGGCGCACGAGGAACTCGCGAAGCTCGGGATGTGCCTGGTTCTTGCTCCACCACTTCTGGAAATCGCCGGGGGCAGCCTCCCGATCCGTCAACTCGCGTATGGCGACGCCGTTCTTGCCGGTGAGAATGATGTGGAAGGATTGCGGAAGTGTTTTCGCCGACTCGACGAGCAAGTGGCATGGTTGCCAGCCCTTGCGGACGCGGTTGCCGATGACGAACTTCGAAGGCAAAGCTGAAACAGAATTGGATCCAATCGCATAGATCGAGGTAACGTCGCCAAGTTCGGGATCGATTGCCGTCTCAAGCAGATGCTGGCCCTCGAGCGGTTGCGCACAAACGCGAATCTTGCGCGGCTCGGGGGCGAGCGCCAACGCGACTTCACGCACCACGCTGGCAAAGACCTGATTCTGCGAGAGCCGGAACATGCTGCGCCAGGTGCTCAGGAGATTTGTGAGCAGCTTGATATGGCCCGCTGCCGAAAGGTTGTTAACCGCCCGATCGACGTCGAGATGCGGCAGCTCGGCCGCCGGATAAAGCACCGTCTGTTCTGTCGGCCCAAGCGAACCCGCGGAAAGCGTCAGGCCAATAGGTTCGTCCTTGGTGCGCATGGCCCAAAGGACGCGGTGCCCGCCGGTTTCAAGAGGAATATTGAGGCTGACCAGAGGAACAGGTTGTTCCTTCGATTCAAGCACGCATTTGGTTGACGCCCGCATTGCGCCGGGCAGATCCCAGATCAGGACAGCAATGTCCGCGCAGAGCCGGGAGACATAAATACTCTCAGTATCGCCTTCAATGTCCGTCGAATGGTCGAGGTTCAATACACGGCCCTTTCATTCATAGCGGAAGGAACGCGCCCCGCATGGAGCGGAGCGCGCAATTCGATTTCACGATCAATGAACGGTGAAATAGTTGTCCGGATGAGCCTGCACGTCTTCCGAGCTGGTGTTGACCAGCGTGACGGAATCGCCGTGACCGAGGTCCACGACAACATTGTTGCCGACCTGGGTAACGCGCGACGCGAGGTCGTCTGCGGAATGGATGTCCTGGCCGTTGATACCGCTGGAGATCTGGAGGATGTCTTCCCCAGGGGTAAAATCGAGCACGACATCATTGCCGCCACCGCCGGTGAACTGGAACACGTCGTTACCGGCACCACCGATAAGGACGTCATCGCCAGCGCCACCTGCAATGAAGTCATTTCCGGCGCCGCCGAGAAGAACGTCGCTCCCGGCACCACCAAACAGCGTATCGTTGCCTGCTCCACCCTGGAGGACATCGTCGCCCTTGTCGCCGAAGAGAACGTCATCGCCGTTGCCGCCGCTCAGGACGTCATCACCATTTCCACCGAACAGAACGTCCGTTCCCTCGCCGCCGAACAGAGCGTCATCGCCCTTGTCGCCGAACAGGAGATCGTCCCCCTCATCACCAAAAATCGTGTCATGACCATTTCCGCCAAAGACAACATCATCACCGCCATGGGCGCGGATGAAGTCGTCGAAACGCGAGCCAAACAAAACGTCGTCGTAGGCGCCGCCTTCTAAAGTGGCCATCTGCTTCTCCTTCTGTCCTGCTTTGAGTTTACAAAATGCCGGAGCTGTTCCGACGTTTATGCTTTAACGATTGTGCACTGCACCAAATCGAAATGCAACCTAGTCATGGAATATAAATGTGGCAACACATAGTAACAATTTATTACACGAATGTATTATGACATGTAATAATTCGTGAAAGTAATTTATATTTTACGAGATACTACTTTGGATCTGGATATTAATTGGAACTACTTTATTTCTAAATTTGAAGTAATCTAGAGACATGGGGCCGTAAGGGGCAATATGCCCCTTAATCCTCGCGGAACGCCCTATTAAAGCTGTCGGCAATCGGAGAGGTTATGTACTCGATGGCCTTACGCGATTTGTGGACGATGACGACCTCGGCCGGCATGCCGGGATAGAGCTTCACCTGCGGATTGGCCGCAAGCGATTGCGGCGTGATTTCGGCGCGCGCGACAAAGTAGGCAGCGTCCGTCTTTTCGTCGACGAGCTGGTCGGCGGCAAGATAGGTGATTTTTCCGTCGAGCGGAGCCTGGGCGCGCTGGTTATAGGCCGTGAGCCGAACCTGGGCAGGAGAGCCGACCGTCACGCTATCGATGTCGCGCGGGCCGATCTTCATCTCGACGACGAGCGGCTCGTTTTCCGGTACAATATCAAGGAGTGGCTCGCCGGCAGCGACGACGCCGCCAGGCGTGCGCAATCGGATATTGGCAACGATACCTGCCTGAGGCGACTTGATCTCTACGCGGCGCATCACATCCTTCGCCGCAACGATGCGTTCTTCGACATCGGCGAGTTCGACCTGGCTCGTGGTTATTTCGCCGGCGATCTCCGCCTGCATGTCGCTTTCGATGCCGGTGAGCGCAAATTCTGCGCCGGCCTTGGCTTGTTCGGCCTTGGCCTTGTCGCCGGCATACTCGCCGCGATCACCCGCAAGCTCGCTGAGGCGTGTGTCGATCTCGATGAGTTTCGAGCGCTGGGCAAATCCCTTGGCGACCAGACTTGCAATGGCCTTGCGCTGTTCGTCGATCAGTTCGATCTGCCGATCGGTCGCCCTGGTCTGGACGTCGAGCGCCTTTGCCTGTTCCGTATATTGCTCGATGGTCTTCTTCTGGATATCGATCTTGCTCTCTTTTTGGGTCTGGCGTTTGGTAAAGAAGACCTGCTCGGCCTTCTTGGCGCTGTCGGCGGAAATATCGCCCACCTCGCCGAAATTGGCAGGAAACGTAATTTCGGTGTTGCCGGCTTGTTCGGCGCGTAGGCGTGCGAGCTTGGCGATAAGACCGACGCGGCGGCTCTGCAGCGACTGCAGATCCGAGCGTGCGCGCGTATCATCGAGCCTGATCAACGGCTGGCCGACTTTTACCTCATCGCCCTCCTGCACAAGAACGCGGTCCAGTATGCCACCCTCTAGGTGGCTCACCGTCTTGCGCTTCGAATCGACGATGACGCTGCCAATGGCCACCGCGGCACTGCCGAGTTCGGCCGAATAGGCCCAGCCGAAGAAGCCGCCGAAGGCTATGGTAATGGTCAGGACCCCGGCGATAATCAGCCGCCGGAGCGGCGGGTGGTCGGAATCATGTTCGAGTTCCGTATACCAGACAGGTCTGGCGATCGGCCGGTGCGCCGCAAGCTGACTGCCGACGGTTTTCATTGGAAGCGAAGCGTGGGCGCGAACCGGCAAATTCTTCTTGATCTTGTCAATCATGCTCCGGCAGCCCCCATCTTCGAATTGACCGGCGTAATCGATGCGACCACATCCGTACGCGGCCCGAACTGGGTGATCCGGCCGTTTTCGAGAACCAGAAGTTTGTCGGCCACCTGCATGATTGTCGGTCGATGCGCGATCATGATGACGATGGCGCCATCGTCACGTGCCTGTTCGATGGCCCGCATCAGTGCCCGTTCGCCGACCGAATCGAGATTCGCGTTCGGCTCATCGAGAACCATCAACCTCGGGTTGTTATAAAGGCAACGGGCAAGGCCGATGCGTTGTCTCTGTCCGCCCGAAAGCGTCAGGCGGCCATCGCCTACCGGCGTGTCATAGCCGAGCGGCAGACGCCCGATCATCTCATGCACGTCGGCAAGGCGGGCCGCTTCAAGCACACGCTGTGGCTCGCTATCGGTCATGCGGGCGATGTTGTCGCGAATCGTCCCTTCAAGGAGCGCAACCGATTGCGGCAGATAGCCGGCGATCTCGCCAAAGGAGCCGCGCTCCCAGAGATAAACATTATTGCCGTCAAGGAAGACGCCGCCGGCGGTCGGCCGCACGATGCCGATGAGCAAGCGCGCCAGAGTGGATTTGCCGGCCGCCGAAGGTCCGACAATGCCAAGCACTTCGCCCGGCGAAAGTGAGAATGAAATACCCTTGATGATCGGCACGTCGACACCCGGCGCGGCATAGACGAGCTTGTCGATGACAAGATCACCGTGGGGGCGCGGGGTGGGCATCGTCTGCCGCACCGCAAGATTCTGCGACAGCAGCGACTGAATGCGTTGCCAATTGCCGACGGCCTGCACCCAAAGGCGCCAGTTATCGACGACATGGTCGAAGGGGAGCAGCAACCGTCCGACGAGAATACTCGCGGCGATCATCGCACCCGGCGTAATCTGGCGATCCATTGCGAGGAGCGTACCTGCGGCGAGCACGGCGATCTGGACCATGAAGCGCATGGTGCGGGCGATTGTCGCCATGGCACGGCTGCGGCTGCCGCCGAGATCGAGGAGGCCGATCGCATTCATCTGCAGCGAACGCCAGCGGCGGGCGAGGGCGGGCAACATGCCCATGGCCTCAATTACCTCGGCATGCCGGAGCGTGGAGCCGATCTTCGAAATGGCTTCGATATTCGCCTGGTTTGCATCCTTGACGAGGCTGCGCGTCATAAGATCGGTGATGACGCCGCAGCAGACGAGGACAATCACAGCGATGACGCCGATGATGCCGTAGACCGGGTGCATAAGGAAAAGGGCAGCGAGGAAAATCGGCGACCAGGCCGCATCAAGCGGCGCACTGACCGCCGAAGAGGTCAAAAAGCTGCGCAATTCTGTCAGATCACGGAGTGATTGCGTCGCCTTCGGCAGGCCCTGATCGATCGAAGCCTCGACCGCAGCCGATAGAACCGGAAGGTTCAGCCGGCGCACAAGCGCGCTGCCCATCGCCTGGAAGGACATGGCGCGAATGAACTCAAGAACACCGAAAACTATAAGAGCGCCCACCGCCAGGATGGTGAGCATGACCAGCGTGTCCTTGCTCTGGCTGTTCAGGACCCTGTCATGCACCTGTAGCATGTACAAGGGTACTGTAAGTTGCAAAAGGCTGATGCAGGCACTGAGCAGAGCGGCATAAAGCAGGCCCGCCATGAATATCCTACGGGCCCGTAAAACCAGCGCTTTTGGCTCGGCGTTCGCCGCCGAAAGCGCTTTTTTACCAGCATGGCTCTTGCCATTTGGATTGATTTGACGAGTATCTGTCATATGTGATCTGCCTTGGAAATGACACAGCCTTTGGTTAGCCCTGGGGCGTCAGTCTAATGCAATAGACTTATAGAGTATTACTGCAGAGAATGTGACAGAAAAAAGTTCTTTTGGTGGGGAAATCAACGAGGGAGACCCGAAAACATACTTGTAACTTACTTCAAAATTTGAAGTAAAATTGACTAGGAGAGAAGGATGATACAAAAACTTCTACACGAAGGAGTGGAAGTCGAAACATCTATCGACGGCTTCGCAGCCGCCGATTTCCCTGAAACATCAGCCGACAACAAGAAGGCGAAGCCCGCAAACCATGCGGTTGTCGTCACACACTTCGAACTGGCGCGCATGATAGAACGCGTCAATCGTCGCTTTGCTGGCGTGCTGCGCAATGAGATGACGAAACTCGGAATCGAAGACGTGGGGCCGGCTCAGGCAATGGTTCTTTTGGCGATAGGGGATGTCGAACTTTCGGTTGGAGAACTCCTGGATCGCGGCCACTATGTCGGTTCCAATATCTCATACTATCTGAAGCAACTGGCTGACGGGGGCTATATCGACAGGGTTGCTTCGCAGCGGGACAAGCGCTCGGCGCGTATCAGACTAACTGAAAAGGGTGAGCAATTGTGTGCCGATCTGCGCAACGCGGGCGGCACCTACAACCGATTGCTCGCACGGGACGCAGAAGACCTCCGCAACCTGGAAATCGCCTTCCAAACCTTGCATCGACTCGAACTGGTTTGGGGCAATGCCACGCGTTACGGACTATGATTTGCCTTTGAGCGATCCCAACCAAACGTCAGGCAACCATCGCTGTTTCTATTGGGGCCGTTTCTGACGTCATGCATGTGGCATTCGTTCATCGACGCGGATTCGGGCAGTTTGCGGCATTGGCCTCCCACCTTGCCGAAACTGGCCACGATGTCAGCCTGATCAGTGAATCTGTCGACCGGCGTATTCCATCGGTCCGCGTCATTCGGCATCGCGTCGAGCCCGGTCCCCGGGCTGACAGCCAGATGGCGCGACACCTCGGCATCCCGGATCACCATGTCCGCATCGGCCATCGCGTCGCGGAAACCCTCGACGCGATGGTTCGCCACGGCGAACGGCCGGATATCGTCATCGGTCACATCGGCTGGGGTAGCATGATGTTCGTCAAGGACGTTTTGCCGCAGGTTCCAGCCATCGGCTACTGCGAATTCTTCTATCGCTCTGAAGGCGCTGACGTCGGGTTTGCGCCTGACGACGTTCCCGATCTCGATACACGAAAGCGCTTGCGGCTGCGCAATGTGGCGCAGCTTCTCACCCTCGAGGCGATCGATGGCGGAGTAAGTCCGACCCGCTGGCAAAAGAGCCTTTATCCGGCGCCGGCCCAACGGCGGATAGCCGTGTGCCATGAAGGCGTAGACACCCAGCGTTTTCGTCCCGACCGCAACGCGACGCTGAAGTTTCCAGATGGGCGCGTGCTAAAACCCGGCGATCCGCCCATCGTTACATTCGTTTCGCGTGATCTCGAGCCCTATAGGGGATTTCCTCAGGCGCTCGCCGCGGCGGCAAAAGTCATCCGCAGCAATCCTGATGCCATTTTCGTCTTTGTCGGTGGTGATGGCGTCAGCTATGGCGCTCCTCCGCCGGGAGGCGGTTCGTGGAAAGATAAACTGCTGGCCGAGCACGATATCCCGGCGGACCGCATCGTCTTTCCCGGCGCTATCTCGCACGATCTTTTGCGCAGGCTCTACCAGGTCTCGGCGGCGCATATCTATCTGACCTACCCCTTCGTCCTTTCCTGGTCGGTTATAGAAGCCATGTCATGCGGCGCATTGATCATCGGTTCCGACACAGCACCGGTCCAGGAGGTGATCCGCTCGGGACAGAACGGGCTGCTTGTTCCCTTTTACGATACCGACGCACTCGCCGGCACGATTCTCGACGTTCTCAAAGCGCCGGAGAAATTTATGCCATTGCGCGTTGCAGCGCGGCGCACCATCGAGCGCAATTTTAGGCTGATCGACTGCATCGGGCGGCAAAAAGCGCTAATCAATACGGTCTTGCAGGGCAACTGAGGCCGCTATCTATTCCTGGTCTGCCGGTTGATTGCGGCATTGCGGTCCTGAACGTCACGCAGGCTTGTATCCGCCGAGCCACCGGCAATCTGGCCACCGCCCGAGCCATAAGCGCCGCCGCGTCGGCCACCGCCCACCATATTGGTAACAATGCGAACGACGCGATCGCTGCCGAAGGCATCGCTGATCCATTCCTGCGTGCTTGTCGCGATGCGCCCGGCGAAAGGCACGATCTGTGCCATGAGAAACACGCCGGCAATACAGATCAAGACGAAAGGCGCCACGTCCTTGATCATCAGCGGCGCATCGGGATTGCTGACGGCCTTGAACAGAACCATGATGTTGGCGCGGACGCCCAGAATATAGAAGCTCAGGAAGGTGCTGAGGAAGATCGGGACCAGCATGGCCTGGAGCGTACCCGTCAGCCAGCCGGAGAAGAAGCGCGACGGTATCTTGAACATCAGCAGGATGATGAAGATCGGTGCCAGCGCCAGCATGACCCATAGCGCCATCTTGGCGAACAGCATCAGGAACATCGCATAACCGACGAAGAGCGCCGCGGAAATCCAGACAATTGCCGACTGCAATGAGGTCGTCAGCACTGTCTCGAGCGGGTTCGTCGGCGGCTTGCGCGCTGGCGTGGCAGGTTGGGCTCCCGGGACGGGCTTGCCGTCTGGCCCTAAGACTTCCGGAGCGGCGGCGTGCGACGCCGTCGCTTCCCGTTCGATCTTCACCGACGCCCGGACAGCAATCGAATAGATCGTCGAAATATCGGTTGCGACTGTCCCGACTGTCATCGCCTTGCCGGTATCCGGATTGACGATGTTGTTGAGCATCACATTGTTGCTGACAAAAAGCGGCGCCATGGTCACAACCTGATAGACCGCAACCTGAAACGGGCCCCAGCTGGTGGCAAGAAAGAAGATCACCGCGAGCCGAAGCATGCGGAAGGCAGCGGTAACGACATTCGTGTCGCCGCGCCCCTGCCAGAATTGAAAGCCCCAGAAGACGAGGTAGAGCACCATCAGCCCGCTGAGCACCGGCGTCATATAGGCGGCAAGAACGCCGTAGGTGGTTGCCGTGAAACTCTTGCCGAGCGCATCGATGTTGGATGACAGGGCAGCAATGAAATTTGGCTCCATGCCGCCCGTCCTATAGTGGCTGCTGGACGATGATATTCGTCAGCGCTTCGTTGACCGGCATCAGCGGCCCGCAGTCATCGACCGGTCCGAACGACAGCGCGGATGCGGGCAAATCACACGGAGTCTTCAATTTCTGCCGGCTCGCACAGCCTGAAGCAAGCAATGTGGCAAGCAGAATTACGCATACACAAGTTACTCTCACACCTTCACTCCTTGCCCGCAAAAGGCGGGCAACCATTGCTTGGGATCGTCGCCGAGCTTCTCCCTGAGGGCATTCAGTTCCAGTATTGTCTCCGCCCGTCCCGAAAGAACCTTGAGGAGGTCGTCCATTTCCGTCAGGCGCAGTCGGGCGATGACCGATTCCTGTCCGTGCTTGATCAGAAAGCAGCGGCTTGCCGGATCCGTCGACTTGATCCACTCCATTTCGCGCGCCGAGAGGCCGAGCCCGCCGGCATGACTTTCGAGGTCGGCGCGTGGATTCGGGAAGAAAATATGCGTCGCACTCTGCTCGATCAGCGTATGGGCGATGTTCGAATTGACGATGTCCGACGTGCTCTGCGTGCCGAAGCCGATGATCCCGTTGAACTTTCGGATCGTCTTCATCTTGTCCCTGATAAAGGCCGCAAACACCGCGTCCTCCAAAAGCCGCCAGCCTTCATCGAGGAAGATCTGGATCGGAGTCCCGTCGAGGAGTTCGTCGAGCCGGTGGAAGATGTACATCAACGCCGCGCTGCGGGTCAGCGGATCGTCGAGGATCTTGGTCATGTCGAAGCCCGCGACGTCAGACCAGGTGAAGCGATCGACGGGATTGTTGAACAGCCAGCCGACCTGGTCCGGCCGCAGCCATTTTTCGAAGCGCGCCAGCAGATCGTTCTCACCGGCGCGAATACGTCCTCGCAGCAGCGTGGCAAAGGCCGGCAATGATCTTCCCTCAGGGGTCGTCGTAAGAATCTGGGCGATTGCCGAGCGGATGACGCTTTCTTCGCTCGCCGGCAAGGGCTGTCCGTCGGGCCGGCGCAGCATCAGCGAAAACAGCTGGAACAGGAATTCACGATTGGGACCGGTATCGCTGAGCTGCAGGGGATTGAACCCGGTCGGCTCGCCCGGCTGCAATATCTCGTAAGTGCCGCCAAGCGCGCGGATGAAGATCTCGC
This sequence comes from Phyllobacterium sp. 01N428, assembly GCF_056399405.1. Taxonomy (NCBI): domain Bacteria; kingdom Pseudomonadati; phylum Pseudomonadota; class Alphaproteobacteria; order Hyphomicrobiales; family Phyllobacteriaceae; genus Phyllobacterium; species Phyllobacterium sp. 01N428. Next base: position 23,077 of record NZ_JBFTRH010000009.1, on the reverse strand, counting down.
CGCCGCGGTCCTTGTCGAAGAAGATGCAGCGGGGCGTCGGCTTGATGCGCTGCGACTGGGCCATCAGGAAAGAGAGGGCAACGGTCTTGCCCGATCCCGACGGACCGACCATGGTGAAATTGCCGAGGTCGCGCACGTGGAAATTGAAGAAATAGGCGCTCTGGCTAGTTGTCTCCAGAAGCGAGATAGCGCTGCCCCAATGGTTGCCGTCGCGCTTGCCGCCCGGGAAATTATGCAAGGAAAGGAACCCGGCAAAATTCTTCGACGAGATCATCGCCGAGCGCGCCTGATAGGAGAAGTTCCCCGGCAGCTGCGCCCAGAAGGCCGCCTCGCAGTTCAGATCTTCCCGCAACCAGATGATGGATTGGTCCGTGAGCGTCGCGCCGACAGAGCGGATGCAACGGTCGAGTTCGGCCTTGTCGTTGCCGAGGCACATGATCGACAGATGGTGCTCGCCATAGATGGAACGCGAGCTCAGAAGCTCGTCTCGCGCTCCGACAAGCTGGTTGCCGATGATGGAGCCGGCTTCGTCAGCCATGGCGATCTGGCGCGAAACGCGCTCGATCTGGTTTTGTGCAACCGGCTTGTCGATAATGGAAAAACTTTGGCTGACGATGAATTCGTGCGGCACCTTCAATAGGCCATCAAGGAGGAGGGGGCCCGTATAGGAAGGATATTCGCGCACCGACAGCATGGCGCCGAGGCGGGAATCGGCAGGCGGCGTCGCGCCGACGAACTCGACGGCATTGCGGCCGAAATGGAGGCGCTTCATCGCCAGCGCGCCGTCGAGCGGCATGCGCGGCAGACGCATCTTGACCGGCTCGATCCCATTCAAAATCTGGACGAGGAATTCGAGCGGCTCGGAATAGAAAACGCCAGGTTCCGTCTCGCGGATGCCGAGGAGCTTGACCTGATAATCTTGCAGGACCTCGCGCACACCGAGGACGGCATCGCGCAGTTCGCGCAGTTCCTCGGCTTCGCCCTGCCGCGCGCCCTTGGGTTGGCCCTTGCCGCTGCGCGCAAAGATGCCCTTGGCGATGGTTTCAATCATGCCGACCTGGCCGCGCAGCGGCCGCCGGACGATGGTGATGTACATCTCGTTGACGAACATGCGCCGCTGCTCGAGCTGCGCCATATAGCGGCGGTTCAATTCGTCGGCGAAGGGGTTGGTGAACTCGCCATCGAGCTTCGGTTCGAGCCGCCGCCGGATCATGTGGCCATAGACCGCATACCGGCTGTTGCCGAGCGTGCGCAGGATGGTGTTGCGGCCTTCGAGCTTGCCGTTGATCTGCGCCATGTCGGCGGTTTCGAAGCAGAAGCCTTCGACCTTGAGCACGCTCAGGAGCAGGCCGTCCTTCGTGCGCAATGTGGTATCGTCCACATGGCGCGTATAGGGCACGTGGGCGGCGACGGAGCGTTCGCGCGTCGCCTGGGCGCCGTAGCGCATTTCCTTGCGGACAGCGCGCGACATCATGTCGGATCTCCTGGCGCGTAGCTTTTGACACCCCAGAGGGTGGTGGACTGCGGCGGTGTCTTGGCGGCCTTGACCCGCAAAATGTTGAATATCTGTTCGTCGCGCAGCGTCAGGAAATAGCCGAAACTGTGGATAGGGAGCACGAAAAAGAGCGTGAACAGGCTCTTCGTCGCCAGAAAAATGACCGCCGTTACCACCATGTTGAACATGGCGTACATATACGGCACGCCGAACAGGGTCGGTGCGCGTGTCAATGCCTTGACCAACGGGATCATGTCCGGCGCTTCCTCAGTCATCTCATACCCTTTCCGGCGAAACCGGCCGCAATCGCAAACGTTGATCCGGCACGCTGCCGCCTGTCCGCACCGAAGATGCGGACCTGCACATCCAACCTTGCTCTCGTCACCTTAAGTCTCCGATCGGACGGGCCGATCCTGCCCCGGCCCTAGTGGCCCAATGCGCCCTGGAAGAACGAAACGATCTGTGTCGATCCGAAAACTAGGACGATGCCCATGATGACGGAGCCGGCGATGCCCCAGGTAAACCGGCCGGTCCAGGCAAGGAACCCGCAGCTTATGACGGCAAGAATGGCCAACATCGACGCGATCGGCCCCGTCAGAATGTTGATCATGGTCTGCAGGACCGAGGATACCGGCTGCAGACTGGACTGTGCGAAGGCTTCGCCGGCAAAAAATGTAAGTGACAGAGCCAATGCAGCCCCGGAAATGCGCAATCTATTAAACATTCTGACTACTCCACATGTAATACAAATCCTTGAGTCCATTCCTCCGGCTTGGCAGGTTGGCCCTCGTTCTTCTTGCCCGCCGTCCGCTTTTCGCCGTCGGACACTGGCACTCCAAGCGACTTCCATCCGTAGAGATCGGTGAGAATGGCCGAGACATAGCGAACGGTTTCGGGATAGAGCGGTATGCCGCGATTTTGGTCGACGGCGCCCTCACCGGCATTATAGGCGGCGAGCACGTAAAGCGGGTTCTGGTAGCGCTTCTGCAAGAATCGCAGATACCGTATCCCGCCGCGGACATTGTCTTCCGGGTCGCAGATATCGACGCTAAAGCGCTTCGCCGTGGCAGGCATCAGTTGCATCAGCCCCACTGCGCCCGCGCTCGAAACGGCATTCATGCGAAAGCCGCTTTCCTGCCTTGCAATGGCGAGGAGAAAGTCGAGGTCGAACGCTTCTTCGTCCGCTATCTTGCGGATGATGATTTCGCCCTGTTTTGCATCCGGCGCCTTGCTGAAATCGCAGCCGGCAGGTTTTGCGGCAATCGTTGCGCTGGGCGGATTGACCGGCGCCGCATCCTCGATGACCGTCACCTTGACCGGCGCATCTTCAGCAAGCGCGACGCTCACCGAACCGGCAGCCATCACAGCGAAGGACGTCAGCAGGAGACAAATCCGGTTCATTGCTTGCGCCCCAGCGGAACGACACCGGGCTCCTGCATCTTCGAAAAGTCGTTATAGGCAGCTGGTCTTTGCCGTCCGGAGCGCACGAACGGATCGTAAAAGATTTCGGTAACGACACCCGGCCGCCCATCGCGCCGGCCAAGCTGGACCACGAGCGGCACCGTCGCCCGCAACATCTCCACGATCTCGACCTTCGTAAGGCCAAGCCCGCCGCCGCTGCCCTGCATGACGAGCAATGCGAGGCGCGTATAGGCGGCGCTCGGCGAATTCGCATGCACCGTCGACAGTGAGCCGGGGTGGCCCGTGTTGATGGCCTGCAGGAAGTCGATCGCCTCGCCGCCGCGGATTTCGCCGAGCAGCAGCCGGTCCGGCCGCATGCGCAGCGATGCTTCAACCAGATGGCGCGGATCGACGCGGGCGACGTTCTGGTTGCCGCGCGTCGCAATAAGGCTGACGTGGTTTTCCTGCGGCGGCGTCAGTTCCGGCGTGTCTTCGATCGTGATCAGGCGTTCGTAATCCGGAATCTCCTGCATCAGCGCGTTAAGAAAGGTGGTCTTGCCCGAACCTGTGCCACCCGAAATCAACATCGATACGCGCCGGCACACAGCTTCGCGCAGGAAAGACTCGATGTTGCCGCGCGCAATCAGGTCGCAAAGCAGCGTTTCATCATCGGTCAATTGATAGGCGCTGTCGGTGACAAGGGTCGAGCGAAGTGCCCCTGAGGCCGCATAATCGTCGAGCACGAGTTGGCGTGTCACCTGACGGCGAATGACGATGGCGCCGCCCTTTGGTGCAGCCGGCGGCAGCACCACCTGGACGCGCGCGCCGTCGGGCAGGGACGCCGAAAGAATCGGCTCTTCCTCGTTGATGAACTGGTGGCTGGCAGCGGCAACCCGCTCGGCCATGAACCGCATCCGCTCCGCTGTCAGCTCGGGCATGACGTAGCGCATCATACCCGGCTGGCCGACACGTTCGACGAAGGCGATTCCCGGCTCATTGACGCAGATTTCCACGACATCGGGAGACTGCAGAAAGCCGCGCAGCGGTGCGAAGGCGAGATCGATGAGATCGGAGAGCGAGGCAGCGTAACTCATCGCAGCCCCCCTCCGAGCCTGACTTGAATACGGTCAATATTTGCCATCCCAGCCTCGCCCACGTTTGAGTTCCTTCAGCTTCTCCTGAACGGGATCGGGATAAAGTTCGGAAAAATCGAGATCGCGCCGCACGAAGATCGCAACCGGTGTGCCCTGATTGATGCTGATCGTCGGCTTGATGTTCATCGTGCTTTTGAGAACCTCTTGTCCGACCTGCGCGAGCCCCTGGGCAGCTGCGCCAAGTGCCTTGTTGCCAAGATCTTGTCCGACATTGTTGTCGGGATAGATGGTGTTGACGGTCGTCTTGCCCGTAATCGGATCGGTGATCTGCGTCGTGATCGGGCCGGTGTTGTAGGTGGTGGCACGCGAACCTGTGTCCGCAAAGGCCTGCGCGCCAAGGCTGAGAAAGCTCAGCACAAAAGCCGAACCGTACTTGGCGAGGTAGTGATTGTTGACATCGCCGGCCGAGCCGGAGACGCCAAGTTCATCCGTGCCGATGGAGCCAAGGTTGAGCGACACGCCATCGGCGCGAAGCAGCCGGTTCCACACGATAAAGGCGCGCTTCTGGTTCTGCTCGACCCCCGCATTATATTCGCCGATCATGCGCGAACCCGAGGGGATGAGCACGCGGCGTCCATCGAAGGACCACACATCCTCCGTCGTTACGGCGCGCACCATGCCGGGCAGGTCGGTTTGCACCGCCGTTTCGAGGACACCACGGATCATCGTGCCTTGCGGCACCAGCGCGTCGATGCGCTTGGTCTGCTCAGCCGTCGCGACTTCCACGGGCTTGGCGGCCAAGGCGGAGAGAAACTGGTTGTTCGGGTTGGTGTCCTGGAAGGTTGCGGCGCTCTTTTCCTTTTCCGCCTGCTCCGGAGTCTTGCCTGCCTGGGCCAGCGCGTCGACCTGGCCTCCGGTCTCGGTCACCACCATGGGCGAACGGTAGCGCTCCCATCTCTTCTGGTCGTTTTCGGATTCGCGTGCGAGCCGTTCGGCCTCGAGTGCCTTGCGCTCTTCGGCGAGGCGGCGCGCCTCTTCCTCGGCAGCCTGCTTTGCTCGCTCGAGTTCGGCGTCCGTCGCCGAGGTCCCGGTTGGCTGTATCGGCGCTGGCGCCGGCGCTTCGGGCTCCGGCGGCGGCACGTTCAGCTGCACTTTTGCGGGCGGTGCCAGGAATTCCTCGTTCTCATTCGATTCCACATTGTCCGGCGCCTTCGGCTGCGCCAACCAGAACGGCATGGCCAGAAGGGGAATCGAAACCATGCCAAAAAGTACGACGATTGCAGCCTTGCTCAAGCCGCGCTTCGGCTCCGACAGTTGCGATTGCGCGCTTTCCTCTAGTTCGACGCTTTGATGATAATTGGGATCAGGCATGGCGCTACCTCATCCGCTCATTGGAAGAAGTGGTCCTGGCCGCAACGGCCGATCCACCGATCTTCTGCATGTTGAAAAGGCACAGCGCGAGGTCGCCGCGCCGCAGCATCCACTGCCTGGCGATCTTGTCGACGACCAGATAATCGCCTTCGCGGCGGAAGTTGGCCAAAATTTCCCGTTTGCCGCCTTCAACAATGAAGATCGAGGGAATGTCGCCGTCAAACTTGAACCAGGTCTTCACCCCATCGTCGAAGGCGTAGGTCGGCTTCAACTCGCCGTCGCCGCGGAATTGGTAGTTCGTATTGGAATTCTCGAACTGGAAATTGGCGCGGTTGGGTTCGGAGACGAGGCGTTGCGCTTCCGCCAGCAGTCGCGAATCCGCCTCCTCATCCGGATAGCGGAACTTGACCAGATAGGTCTGGTCGCCTTCAGATTCCGCATGGGCCCGCAGGATGAATGTGTAGACATGCTTGTCGCTGACGACGTTCATGTTCGTCGTCGTCTTGGCCTCGACCGGCTTCAGGAAGATGATGTTGCCACGCTTGTTGGGCTCGATCTTCCAGGACAGGCTGTCACCGACCGCGACCGTTTCAATCTTCTCGGTATCGCCGAGGACGATCATCGTCGAGACACCGTGGGTTGCGTCGACCGAGACGACATTGGCGGGATTGTAGTTGACGGTGCGTACACGCGCATCGGCCTGACCGCGCTTCGGCGCAATTTCGGCGAGGACCGGGCTTGCGGCGAGAAACCCGGCGCAAACGAGCGGCGCAATCAATTGCAATCGGCGAACGGAGAACAGCGTCATGATCAATGCCCCTGTTCCGATGCCGGCACGCTTTCCTGATCGCGCCGGTAGTCCTGGATCTGAAAGCCGAGCGGATTGTCGAACCGCCACTCATTGGTCATCGGTTCGCGCGAATAGCGGAAATGCATGAGCGCCACCCAATGCTCTTCGGGCCCGGTATCCTGACCTATGCGCTGCGTGGAAAAACGCACGATGGCGGTTTTGTTGTTGGGTATCTGAATCGACTTGATGGTCGGAAGCACACGGGTCTGGCGGCCAAACCGATTGACAGGGTTGGTCGGGCTGGAGGGGCCGTAGAGGTTGAGAAGATCCCGCTGCGCATCCCCGGTCGAAAGGAGTTGCGCCAGATCGAAATTGTCCTGAACGGAAGCGGGATCATAGGTCTCGCGCGCCTTGATATAGCGAACCACGTTCATCCGGGTGATCGCTTCCGACTGCGTCAGGTCGCCCTCGGCGAGCGGCCGCTTGATCTCCATGAAGCCCGTCGTCTTGTCGACCTCGATGACATAGGGCTCGAAGCTTTTCAGCGGCAGGAGCAGGGCAAGGCATGCCATGGCGAGGCCGGCGAGCAGGGCGCTGAACCCGGCGACGATCCAGGCAACACGCCTTGACCGCTTCACCGTACGAATGACGTCGTTTTCCCAGCGCACCGCTTCGCTGAAATAGCGTGAATCGAGACCTTTGTCCGGCGTCAGGGTCGCCGTGTCGCCGCCACGCTCAACCATTGGAACACAGCAACCCGAAAGAATGAACGCAAAGAGAAAATGCCGAACTCAAAATCAACCCGCCTGAAATAAATTGAAATATATTGCCAACCGTAAATTCGGTTCACTAGAAAAGCAAAAGTCGTCCATCGCCTTGCTTTTTTGATTCAAGCAAGATTTATCAACACTCGGATTCGTTGTATTCGCTAAATTATGCCACGTTATGCGTGTATTTAGTTGCGCGTCCTGTGTCAATGAGACTTTAGTACTATTCCACATCCATGGTATGCTGACAGAAATGATTTTTTCCATGTATTATGAATGACTTGGAGCATTTCGCAACGGTCTGTGGATTTCTCCATTCCAATCGGGGGCGGGCACTTGCCGCTGAGAATTCTTGGTCAAATATACAGGTCGTGCTACCTCTTTTGTCAGTTGCAGCATGGGTGAAGAACCGTGACCGAAGCCGAAATCGTCGAAATCGAAACCTGGCTCAATGCCCAAGGCATCTGCGGTGCAACCGAAACCGATCTCATGAACGGGTTCTGCGATCGATGCGTTGCAGCGGGCATCAAGCTCGAACGCGGCAATACATTCGTCGATACACTTCATCCGATCTATGAGGGGAGGGTGTTTTTGTGGCGGCGCGAGGGCGAACTGGAGCGCACCATCATCGAGTATGGCTCGTCACAAAGCGGCGAGAGCGCCGAGAATTGGCAGGCATCGACTTTCTATCATTTGCTGGAGATCGGTGAGGTCGAAATGCGGCACAGGCTGACAGCCGACGAAACACCATCGTTCCGCCAACTCGCCTCGATGCGAGACGAGGGCTGCACAGACTATTTTGCAATGATTGTGCCGTTTTCGAAGCAGGGCAGCATCGGCGAAATGGATGGATTCTATTCGTCCTGGGCCTCCGACCATGAAGAGGGTTTCAGCGATGCGGACATTATCGCCCTGCGACGGCTGGTAAGCAGTCTTGCGCTCGCGATGAAATGCGCTTCGCTGACGCGGATCGTCAGGACGCTGGCGGAGGTTTACCTTGGCCACGACGCCGCCAAACGGGTGCTTGCCGGCCGCATCAATCGCGGCGCCGCCGATCGCATCGAGGCCGTCCTCTGGTATTCGGACCTTCGTGATTACACACGCATTTCCGACGCTGCCGCGCCCGACGCCATCATTCCCATGCTCAACGATTATGCAGAGGCCGTGATATCGTCGATCCAGGAGATGGGCGGCGACGTGCTCAAACTGATCGGTGACGGTACGCTCGCGATCTTTACCGACGGCGATTCCGCCGACGCAGCCACGGCCGCCTTGAAGGCCCAGGCGCTCCTGCGCAAGAAGCTGATCGTTCTCAACCGGCAACGGGTCGAAGCCGGACAACCCGCGACCAATGTCTATCTCGGCCTGCATATTGGCGAAGTGTTCTTCGGCAATATCGGCAGTGACACGCGTCTCGACTTCACGGTGGTCGGTCCTGCTGTAAACGAGGTCAGCCGTATCGCTTCGATGTGCCGGTCCGTCGACCAGGAGATCCTGATTTCGGAGCGCTATGCTGCCACGCTGCCGGATGCATTCCGCTTGAAACTGGTCTGCGTCGGCCGCTTCGCCTTGCGCGGGGTAGGGCGCGCCCAGGAACTCTTCACGATCGACCCCGCGATCATCCAGAAGGCCATGGCGTCAGTGTAAAGTTTTTAACATCATTTGTTTTAGACAGTTGGAAAGATCATCACGCCAAGGTAAGGGCATCCCTCAATTTTCTCGACGAGGCGACTAGAGCATAGTCCGACGGGAGGGAAACGCGGAACGATAAGACTATGCATGGAATAAAAGGGTTGAGACGCGCGGATCGGATTTAAACAGATCGCAATGCGCCCTAAGCGATCAGATAAATGCCGGGGCAAACAACAAAGTCGAACCGACAGAGCGTTGTGCCTTCACATTCGTTTATAGTGCGACCAATGTATCGGCCAAGCTCTGATCCATGCTGCTATAGGAAAAATCCTGATCAAGAAGATTAGGAGTCACCGTGCCAATGTGATTGCTGTCTGGGTCTCCTTGTAACGCCGCTCTTGCCATGCTTTCAGGTCGTTGTTTCTCATCGGCTATGCAATGCGGTGATGGCGGACATCAAAGCATTCATTCTTCAACTCGACATGCATGCGTCGTGCATCATAAGTTTCATTGGATGCATTAAACTGGACGCGCATATGAGCAACAGGATCAGTTCCAGAATATCCCTCTGGTTTTACGGGTAAGTCGAAATACATCAGTCATGAATAACGGGATATAGTCGAGTCTTACAGGATTTCTATAATCTTCGTTTGCTTTTCAAGGAATTGCTTTGTCTCAGCGCGAACGCGAGACATAAGCGTTTTGCGTACCATGGCATGGTACTCGTTCAGGAACGATATTTCGCCAGATGTCAGTTCTGAAAGATTTGCAGAGGATAAGTCAATTGGCGCAATCGTGAGGGAAGCGAAGGAACAAAAGCCAGGGCTGGATCCTATGACCTCGACCTGATTTTCTATCCGCATTCCGTAGCTATTTTCTTTGTAAAAGCCTGGTTCAATCGTCATAATGTTGCCTGGCTCAAGTCCAAATGGATTGGCAACTTTGGCAAAGCGATGCGGATATTCGTGTACGAGTAGATTATGGCCCACGCCATGGCCGGTGCCATGATCGTAATCCAGGCCAAGTTCCCACAAAGGGCGACGGGCGAATGCATCTAGCTGATGCCCTTGTGTGCCGATGGGCATTTTCATCATGAGAAGTGCAAGAAAGCCTTTGAGAACAGCCGTATATGTCTGGCGCAGTTCATCCGAAGGCGAACCTAGAAATAGAGTCCGGGTGACATCCGTTGTACCGTCGATATACTGGCCTCCTGAATCTATGAGATAGGGAAGGCGACTATCAATGACGGCGTTGGTAGTCTGATCTGCATTGTAATGACATAAGGCAGCGTTGACCCCCGATGCGGAGATGGACCGGAAACTCGCTTCAAGAAATCCGCTTCGCATGCTGCGGAACTCCAGAAGCTTAGCTTCAGCCTCCAGTTCCGTGAGAGGATTGGGGGTGTTCTGACGTTGCAGGCCCTGTTCATAAACCCATGCCAGAAAATCCGTGAGCGCCGCGCCATCCTCGATATGGCAGCGACGATAGCCGGACAGTTCCGTTGGGCTCTTTCTGGCCTTCGACAGCGTCAGGGGGCTCGTCCTGTTAATTATCCTGCCGCCGCCCTCTTCAGCGGCCATTATTATGGCGACAGGTGCAAATTGAGGGTCAACCATGATGGCCCCTCGAGAAGCTAGAGCAGTGATGCGCGTGGGGAAATCTCCCGGTGCGCTGAGGCGGACTCCGTCAAGCTCAAAATTCGATAGATCATTACCAAGTTTGCGGCGATCGACAAACCACTCCGCACTGCCATCAGCGAGCATAAGAAGGAAACTATGTGGAACCGGGTTCATGGGCACGTCGCTGCCACGGACATTGAGCAACCAAGCTATATTGTCCGGGAGATTTTCCGCCAAAGCGACTGCGCCCGCCTGTTGCAGGATTGTGCCAATCCGCTTTCTCTTATCATAGGAAGCTTCGCCGGCATATGTAACCGGCATGGGACGAACTGCACCAAGAGGGGCCTCCGGGCGATCCGGCCATATCTTATCGAACAGGTCTTCAGAGCAAGGAACGAACTTTCCATGCGCTGCCCCCATCGCGGCTGAAAGGCGGCCATAAAGCTCGCTGTTGATGCGCATCGGGTCGAAGCCGACATGCATAGCTTTAAAAGCATTTTCACGCAGCCAAAGATCTATTGGTGCGTTATGCAGATGATGGATTTCAAAAAGCTCGGTATCGACCTCTCGTTGCACTTGTATTTCGTATCGGCCATCAACAAAAAGAAGTGCCTTATCATGAAAAATGAGAACCAGGCCTGCTGAACCGGTGAAGCCGGTCATATAGGCAAGGCAGTCATCGCGAGGTGCGGTGACCTCGCTTTGATGGGTATCGGCACGGGGAACAATGAAAGCATCAAGATTGTGGAGCAAAAGGTAGGTGCGTAATGCTGTAAGCCGCTCTGCGATAGCAGATGATCTGCTCATAAAAAGCTCCTCAAATCAGGAAAGCGGACCGCCGCGTTCTTTGACGTATTGATTAGATATTCGAGAACGCGGGGGATTGACGTACACCCTCATGCTCGAACTCATTTGTTACCCATGTCTGGACATTGCCTATTTTTTCGCTGCGGTCTTCAGTGAAAGGCCGGCATCAACATATATACCATCAAAATAGACAGCGGCAGCGACCGGAACGGCATTTCATTCAACACGCTCTGCATCTGCGCGGAAGCAGGCAAGATAATCTGCTGCTGCCGCATTATTATCGGAAAAACGACGGATGGTAGCACTGTCAACCGGCGTGCTGCGTCCGAGGCCGCGCTGATCGAGCAGTATGACACGATAGGCTTTAAGAGCCTCTGCCAGCGGCAGGTTTTCTCTGCGGCGAACCGGATCACACGTGTGAAAACCTGGATGGTTTCATCCTCAGGCCGGTCCAGTCGAGCGGTACAGCCGCGCTGTGTTCGCGTATGAACATACCCGGGATGATATATTCGCTGCCCATCATATTATTTGTCGTTCAAACCGCAGTTTCTATGAGAAGGGGTTAACGTCTGACCCGCGGATCAAGAACCGCATAGAGCAGATCGACGATGATATTCATGATGACGATGAACAAGCCGCCTAGCAGGACAACCCCGATAATGATCGGACGGTCTTGGTTTTTGACAGCCTGTACAGCCAGTGCCCCTACACCTTGCAAGCCGTAAATCTGCTCGATCACTATCGCTCCGCCCAGAAGCAGAGCAATATCAGCTCCCAGTTGCGTCACCAGCGGCACCAATGTGCTACGAAAGCCGTGGCGAAAAAGAACGCGCCTTTCTGACAGTCCTTTGGAGCGGGCCGTGCGGATATAATCTTCGCTCATCACTTGGATGAGATTGCCGCGTGTGAGACGTGCATAAATCGCTGCAGTAACCAGAGCGAGCGTCATCCATGGCAGGAAAAGGTGCCATGCCCATATCAGCGGCTCCTTCAGAAATGGTTTGTAACCCCCTGGCGGGAAAAGGGTAAAACCGGCCTGGCGCGGCAAAAAGTAGAAGACATAAAGGGAAAGCATACCGAGAACAAAGGTCGGGAAACTCAGGCCGACCAGAATAAAACCCTGCCCGAGGCGGTCACGAACGCCGCCGGGATGTCGGGCGGACATGATACCAATGGGGATCCCTATCATGAGCCAGAAAATGACGCCGCCGATAACCAGAGATACTGTCACCGGAATGCGGGTGGAAATCAACTTGGTCACGGGTTGTTGGTTGCGGTACGAAAACCCAAGATCGCCTTGCACTGCTTTGCCGACGAAATTCAGGTATTGCTTGTGAATAGGGCGGTCCAAACCCAGATTCTTGTGTATCTGTACGATCTGGGTCTCTGTCGCTTTGTCACCGGCAATGATGCGTGCTGGGTCGCCGGGTGCAACAAAGAACAGGAAATTCCTCTCCGCCACTCAACGCCTCCATCTAAGGAACATGATGCCAAGAGCGATTTCATTATTCGAAAAGAAAGGAGAAGCCCTCATTAATCGCATAGAATTCATGCGAGATGACCTAGAGTTTTTCCGAATGATTTTTGGTTATCCCGAAAATGATCCCATGTTGTACATGGTGTACAGGATAAATAGAGACCAAAATCAAAAAATTTATGAAAGGTTCGGCGTTAGTGTCGATATTGATAATTATGATTGCTCCGTTGAGTACTATGAATAATCTCAAAATCGTTCCTGTGGAGGGATTGAATCCCACCATTGTTATCGCTGCAGAGACGCACTTCAACCCCCCGCTACAACACATGTTGCAACCAAGTTGAAATGTCGCATGTTCTGCAAAGTTAAAATGTCATCCCGATCGGTGCCCGCGTCGCCGGACAGGGCGCAGACCTCAATATCGCAGCCCGGACCGGCGACATTGAAAAGGTCGCCAGCAGCCTGTTCACGTCTCCTGCGCGCCCGCCGTTCTTCCACCCAGTCGGTCTTTCGTGAAGGTTTACGCACGCGCTTTTGATAGGCAATGACCTCGCTGTTGGTCTTTACCTTCGGCGGCGCCACCTCATCCTGCTGCGCCTTGATGAACGATAGAACGTCACCCAGCCGTTTGTTCTCCGTCACCGCCGCGTGGGTGACGCGCTGATCCATGTCGAACATTTTGTAGGGCAGGCTCAAACCCTTCCACCGCAACTCCAGACGCCCGTCGGCAAAGGCATAAGTGTCGAGGTATTTGCCCACCAGACCGCGACTGATCTCATTCTCCGCCAGCATGATCCGCTTGCGCTCATAGGAAAATGTCAGCTGGTCACCGACATAACGTTGCTCCCGCTTGCACAAAATCTCGCGCATGCGCTCTGGCACGACATTGAGTGGCCGGTGGAGATTGTCCGGCTTGAGTGGAGCAACGGAAAACTGCGCATTGAACCGCGCCATGAAGCCGGGCAGGAAGGCATTGCCGGCCGTCATGTCGCTGATACCGGCCAATCGCAGCTCCTTGACCAGACGGTCCTGCAGGGTCCGGTTAACGCGTTCGACCCGGCCTTTCGCCTGGCTGGAATTGGCGCACAAAATCTCGATGCTGAGCTCCGATAGCGCCCGGCCGAACTGGGTCATGCCCTGGCCGTTCACCGCTTCCTTCTTCGTAACACGGAACACCGAATGCTTGTCGGAATAGAAGGCAACCGGGCGGCCGTGGCTCTTCAGATAATGGTCCAACGCCTCGAAATACGTGAAGGTGCTCTCCGAACGTACGAACAGAAGCTGCATCAGTCGGCCGGTCGCATCGTCGATGAACACCAGCAGCGTGCAGCGATCGCCACGATCCTCGAACCAGCGATGATCGCTGCCGTCGATCTGGATCAGCTCGCCATAACACTCCCGCCGCAGCCTCGGCTGGCGAAACGTCCGCCGCTGTTTGCGCGATAGCCAAAGCCCGGCATCCGTCATCCACTTGCGCAACGTCTCGCGCGATACAGAAAATCCGTGCTCAGCCAGCTTCTCGGCCGCCAGCGTCGGGCCGAAATCCGCGTAACGCTCGCGCACCAGCTGCAGCGCCAGCTCCCTAACGCCGTCGTTGATCCGGTTGTTTGACCGCCGGCCGCGATTGCGATGCCGCAACGCTGCCGCACCTTCAAAATAAAACCTCCGCACCAGTCGTTGCACCTGGCGGACGCTGAGCGACAATACAATCGCAGCCGACGCCATCGTCCGTCGATCCTCAACAACCTCCGATAAAACCTCAATCCGGTGCAGCTCGCGCTCGCTCATTAAAACCAGTCCCAAAATCACTTCCCATCACTCGTTGCAACGAGGCGGGAGGGTTGTCATAACGACATTTCAAAATTGCAAATACCGGACATTTTAACTTTGCCGCTACACACCTTTGCGGCGTAATCTATCTTATGGAACTGTGATTATTCAACTGATCGACTGCCGCTGGGACTTATACTTTGCGCGCAGGAATGCCCATTGCGGAGCCCTGCGAGGCAGCAGTCGTTGGATTATCCCTTTTCAACTGCATTTTATATGGCAAAGGGATAATCCTATTTAATATCGCTTTATAGCATTGCCAAAACGGGATATTATCCCCAATACGACGCATTTCTCGTTATTGTGGGATAAGATGAACAATTTCAAAGAATTATCGTCCGATCAGATTCGCCAGCTTGTCGATACCGAACAGGTTTATGGATCCTATAAAGTGAGTTCGAAGGAATACGAGCAGCGTTTTTCCGGTTCCATGTCGTGGAAGACGAGCACAAATGCCAAGGAATACCTTTACAAGAAATCCGGCGGTATCTGGAAATCACTTGGTCCGCGTTCCACGGAAACCGAAACAGCATACGTCCAGTTCCACGCCGGTCGCGAAAACTCCAAGCAGCGCGTCGGCAGCCTGGCGCAGCGTCTCGATGAACTTGCTCCGGTCAACCGCGCCATGTCGCTCGGCCGCGTACCGCAATTGACGGCCCGCATCATCCGCGCCCTGGACAAGCTCGGGTTGATCGGCACCGCCATTAACATCGTCGGGACAAATGCCCTCTTCGTCTACGAGCGCCTTGCGGGGGTACACATCACGAGTGGCCTTCTCTCGACGCAAGACGTTGACCTTCTCATGGACTCGAGATTCAGCCTGCGCTTGATCGGCAGGAGCTTTTCGCAGAAAGGCCTGATCGGAATACTGCAAAAAGTCGACCATTCCTTCGCACCACTGGCGAAGAACAGCTACAGGGCAGCCAACCGCGACGGCTTTCTTGTCGATCTGATCAAGCCGACGCCGAAGAACATCATGTCGGGGGATGGCAGGTCAGGATTCAGCGCCGACGATGAAGATCTGCGCGCCGTTGAAATCGAAGGGCTCGCCTGGCTCGTCAACAGTCCCAAGGTTTCGGCCGTCGTGATCGACCAACGCGGCTACCCGCTCACCTTTTCCTGTCCGGATCCGCGGGCATTCGCACTTCATAAATTGTGGCTATCGCGTCGTGCGGACCGCGATGCTGCCAAACGCTCGCGTGACGGCATGCAAGCCCAGGTTGTTGCCGAACTCATCCGCACACGGCTACCCCACCTTCATTTCGGTTCGGAAGACCTTCGGGCCTTGCCGGCGGCGCTCCGCCGGCTTGCCGAAGAATTCAAGGTTTCGGATAATGTCGACCAAGGCCGTCTCACGCCCAATTGGTAAAGAGCAACGACGCAACACGAAGCGCCCTCCCCAGGGAGAAGGAGGCGCTTGGCACTTAGCTATAGGCCTGCATCGGCGGACATGAGCAGACGAGGTTGCGATCTCCGGCCACGTTGTCGATGCGCGAGACCGGCGGCCAATATTTCGGGTTCTCCTCGCTCGGTCCGGCCGGCAGGCTCGCCTCGCTCCGGCTATAGGGATGCGCCCAATCGTCGGCCAGAACGTCACCTGCCGGGTGCGGCGCGTTGACGAGTGGATTGTCGTCCTTCGGCCAAGCGCCGCTCGCAACCTTTGCCGCTTCGCCGGCGATTGCGATCATGGCATCGCAGAACCGGTCGATCTCGCGTTTCGATTCCGATTCCGTCGGCTCGACCATCAGTGTCCCCGGAATTGGCCAGGACATGGTCGGCGCATGGAAGCCGTAGTCGATGAGCCGTTTTGCGATGTCTTCGACGGTCACCCCGGCGCTCTCCTTCAGCACCCGTGTATCAAGGATGCATTCATGCGCGACGCGGCCGTTGCGGCCCTTGAACAGCACCGGATAGTGGTTCTCGAGCCGGCCTGCAATGTAGTTGGCATTGAGGATTGCCATCTCCGTCGCGCGTTTCAGCCCGTTTGCGCCCATCATCCGGATGTACATCCAGGTGATCGGCAAGATCGATGCGCTGCCGAAGGGCGCGGCTGAAACAGCGTGGCCCGTATTGAGCTCGACATGCCCCGGCAGGAAGGGAGCAAGGTGGCTCTTGACACCGATCGGGCCAACGCCCGGTCCGCCGCCGCCATGGGGAATGCAGAAGGTCTTGTGCAGGTTCATGTGGCATACGTCCGCGCCGATATCCCCAGGACGCGCCAGCCCGACGAGTGCGTTGAGATTGGCGCCGTCGAAATAGACCTGCCCGCCATGCGCATGAATGATGGCGCAGATGTCCTTGACACCCTCCTCGAAGACGCCATGCGTCGAGGGATAGGTGATCATCAGCGCCGCCAGATTGGCACCATGCAGTTCCGCCTTGGCCTTCAGGTCGTCGAGGTCGATGTCGCCCGCTTCCTCGCAGGCGACGACGACGACGCGCATTCCCGCCATATGGGCGCTGGCGGGATTGGTGCCATGCGCCGATTCCGGAATGAGGCATATGTCGCGATGCGTATCGCCGCGATCGAGATGATAACGGCGAATGGCAAGGAGACCGGCATATTCGCCCTGACTGCCAGCATTCGGCTGCAGGGACACCGCATCGAAGCCCGTGATTTCCGCGAGCCATGTTTCGAGGTCATCCGTGAGCACCTTATAGCCGAGCGCGTGATCGACCGGGGCAAACGGGTGAACATTGGCGACGCTCTGCCAGGTCACAGGCAGCATCTCGGCCGCCGCATTGAGCTTCATCGTGCAGGAGCCCAGCGGGATCATGGCCCGGTCGAGCGCAAGATCCTTGTCGGCGAGGCGACGCAGGAACCGCATCATTTCCGTCTCGGAGCGCTGCTGATGGAACACCTCCTGGGTCATGAACCCCTCTGCGCGGCGTTCGCTCGGCAGGCGCATGTCCGTATCATCAGGCAAGATCGCGCCGAACAGGGCGGCGAGAGCCTGCAAATCCGCCTCGGTCGTGGTTTCGTCAAGCGTGAGGCCAAGCCGGTCCTGATCGATGATCCGAAGCAGGCGTCCATCCTTTTCCGCAGTGGCGGCAATCTCCCCCGCCCTGCCCGGCACATCGACGGTAAGCGTGTCGAAGAAGCGCTTGCCGGCAAGAGCGATGCCTGCGGCCTCCAAAGCGGCGGCAAGGCGGACCGCCTGGCCATGTAAACGCGAAGCAATCGCTTGCAGCCCCTGTGGTCCATGCCAGATCGCGAAGGATACTGCCATGTTCGCCAGCAATGCCTGCGCCGTGCAGATGTTCGACGTCGCCTTGTCACGGCGGATGTGCTGTTCACGGGTTTGCAGAGCAAGCCGATAACCGGGGCGGCCCTTGCTGTCCACGGACTGGCCGACCAGCCTGCCCGGAATAAGACGCGTAAGTGCATCCGTTACCGCGAGATAGGCGGCGTGCGGACCGCCATAACCGACGGGCACGCCGAAGCGTTGCATCGATCCCGCGGCGATATCGGCGCCGAGCGATGCCGGAGGCGCGGTGACCGTCAACGCCAAAGGATCAGCGACCGCTATCACCAGAGTGCCGGATGCCTTTGCGTCCCGAATGGCGGTGGAATGATCCCTGTAGACGCCATATGTATCCGGCCAAGGAACGATGATTGCTGCGACTTCAGCGTTGATCGCGCCGCCGTTGACGCTCATCCCGAGTGGCTCGGCGCGGGTGCGAACCACGTCGAGAATCTGCGGATGCACATCACCGGCGAGCACAATGCGGGTACGCTTCTCACGATGATGCCGGTAGGCGATGCCGACCGCCTCTGCCACGGCCGTCGCCTCGTCAAGCAAAGACGCCGACGCGACCGGCAAGCCGGTCAATTCGGTCACGAGGGTCTGGAAATGGAATAGAAGCTCCAGCCTGCCCTGACTTATTTCTGATTGGTACGGCGTATAGGCCGTGTACCAGGCAGGGTTTTCGAAAAGGTTGCGCTGGATAACCGCGGGCACGTGCGTCCCGTGATAGCCTTGCCCGATGAAGCTCTTGTGGGTCTTGTTCTGCGCCATCTTTGCCGAGAGTTCAGCGAGCGCTTCAGCCTCGTTCACTGCTTCGGGAATGTCGAGGGGACGTTCGAGCCGGATGGATTTCGGTACCGCCTGGGAGATGAGCGTTTCGAGGGAGGGAATGCCAACTGCCGCCAGCATGGCACGCGAGCCCTGAAGGCTTGGCCCGATGTGGCGGTCGGTGAACGGAAAGATGCCCTTGTTCTGCATGATAATCAGCCGATAATTGCTTTGTAGCCGGCTTCGTCGAGAAGGCCGGTCAATTGGTTGGTATCCGCAAGCTTCATTTTCCACAGCCAGCCATCGCCGGCCGCCGAAGAATTGATCAGGGCTGGGTCGCTGGCTGCCGCCTCATTGACCTCTGTCACTTCGCCATCGACCGGCGCGTAGACGTCCGAAGCGGCCTTGACCGACTCGACGACGACGGCAGCATCGCCCTTTGCAAGCGTTTGCCCGACTTCCGGCAATTGCACGAAAACGAGATCGCCCAACTGGTCCTGCGCATGGTCGGTAATGCCGACTGTCGCAATCCCGTCTTCAACGCGCAGCCATTCATGATCTTCGGTGAAATAAGTGACAGCCATTTCAATTATCCTTTGTGGTAACGATGTGTAACGAAGGGAAGCGGGTGGACATGCAGCGCGATGCGGCTGCCGCGTATCTCGGCAAATACCTGTGAGCCAGTCGGCGCGAGCGCCTTCTCGACATAGCCGATGGCAACCGGGTGGCCCGCAGAGGGACCAAACCCACCGGAGGTAACGATGCCGACAGGGTTGCCGCGGGCGTCGACAAGCGTCGCACCGGATCTGACAGGTTGGCGCCCCTCGGGCTTCAAGCCGACGCGCTTGCGCCCTGACCCGGCGGCGAGCTTGGCCTGTAGCGCTGTAGCGCCAATAAAGCCGCCCTCACCACGAACTTGCTTCGATATGGCCCAGGTGAGCCCGGCATCGACCGGATCGATCTCCGGCGTAATGTCCTGGCCATGCAGGCAAAGGCCAGCCTCGAGCCGCAGGCTGTCGCGCGCGGCGAGCCCAACCCATGTCACGCGGTCGTCTGCGAGAAGCTTGGCGACAAGTGCGCGGGCGTCCGCTTCCGGAAGGCCGATCTCAAAGCCGTCCTCGCCCGTATAACCCGAGCGGCTCATGAACCAGCCAGGCTGAGGCTCGTACCCGCGCATGAACTCAAGATCGGTGCCAGCAATAATGCCTGCCTTCTGCAAAACATCTGCCGCTTGCGGGCCCTGGATTGCCAGAAACACGCGGTCAAGTGCATCGATGTCGGCATTGAAATCCTTGCCGAGTTCGCGCAAGTGCGCCTCATCCACGGCGGCATTGCCGGCATTGGCGACAACCATGAAGCGTTCATCGCCGAGCCGCGTGACGATCAGGTCGTCGATAATCCCAGCCTGTTCATTGAGAAAGAACGTATATTTGGACTGGCCGGTCGCGAGCGAGCCCGCGTCGAGCGGACAGGCACGGGAGAGGAGCGCCGCGGCACCCTGCCCGGCAATCTCGAAAAGCTGCATATGCGAGATATCGAACAAGCCCGCCTTTTCGCGCGTATGCAGGTGTTCCTTCATCACGCCGAGTGGATAGGTGATCGGCATCGACCAGCCGGCAAAGCCGCCGAAGCGCGCATTTGCCGCCTCGTGCAGGTCGCCAAGCGGCAGCGATTTCAGTTCGTCGGTTTCAGAATTGACTTCAGCGCCCATTTTCACTCCAGAGACATGCAAAGACCTCCGCCACAGCGACGGAATGATGCTTTACCCCTCTGTCGGAAGCCTGAGAGACTCGCTCGCGGCGCCTTGGCACCGGCTGAACTTACACCTTCGGCGCGGGGTCTCCCCCGACTTTCCAGAGTTGCCTTATCGGCTTGCGGTTCCTGGTACCTGAGAGATTTCGGGCGATTTCCCCTTCGGTGGACCGGCGCATTCGCACACTGGCCACTCTCCCGCAAGCTGACAGGGCCTTGCCTTCTTGCAAATCACAAGGCCCTCGACGTTCCGAACATATCGCACCGCACATGGCCTGTCATCGCCCTAAAAGCAGATTTGACGCTTTACGGACAGAATTTGTCTGTATGAGAACATTCTGCTTGGCCATGGCTTGACCAAGCTGGCCCCCCGACTTCTTTACAGCTGGAAAACAAGGCCTGGATCGAAGAAGGGCGCCGCTGAGAGTGGTTTTGATTGTCGATGCGTCGATGGCCTCAAGCCATCTCGCACTGGCGATCAATCAAAACCTGCCCCTTGCCACGCTGGATAGGCGCCTTGCAACTGCGGGCCGTGCAGAAATATCGAGGTTCTAAGCTCGCTGCGCCACGAGTTCTGACTGCTCCCCGCGCGGCCGCACAAGAGCCATGACGCCGAGGCTCTGGCCCTTTCCCCGAACCGCATGAGTACCGAGATTGTTGCTGCGAATACCGTCGGGCAGCGTCAGCCGCGCGGCAAGATCGCTTGAGATCAGCACCGGCGTGTTCAAACTTCGGCAAAACTGTTCGAGCCGTGCCGTCGTGTTTACCGTATCGCCGAAATAGGTGATCTTGTGGTGGTCCACGCCGATCTCGGCAGTAACCACCGGCCCGCCATGCAAGGCGGCGCGCAGACGCGGCACGCGGCCGAATTCACTCAGCCACTTTTCCGAGTTTGACTCGATCACATCGATGATGTCGAAGAGACATGCGACGCAATCGGCATTGCGCAGGCCCCGCTGCATAGGCCAGGTAATGATCGCAGCATCGCCGACGTAGTCATCGATGGTTCCGTTGTGCCGCCGGACGGGTCCGGCAAACGCGGCAAAGAGCGCACCAAGGAACTGCTGCGCCCGCAGATCGCCGAATTCTTCGGCAAAGGTTGTGGACCCGACCAGATCGACAAAGAGAAAGATGCGCTCCTCCTCGATCGGTTTGCGATAGCGCCCGATCAGGAGGTTGGCAAAGATGTCGCGCCCGAGAAGCTCGCGTACGCGCGAAACAAAGCTCAGGACCGCCAGAATGACAAGCGTGTAAATCCATATGCTTGTCGGCAGGAGCGCCTCCTGCCACCAGGCACCGGGAATAAAACCGAGGGCCCAGAGCAGGGTGCCGCATGCGAAGTAGCCCATACCGATGAGCAGGTAATTGGCAAGGAGCGAACAAAAAATATAGCTCGGGGTCGGCAGCGTGTTTATTCGGTCGAAAAGTCGGGGGAACAGGTTTCCCCGTTCGAAGAGCAGCGGGGGAATGCAAAGGAACAGGGCGAAGATCGCGCCAATCGCCGATATTTTTCCGTTGTAGAAGTAGCCGTAGAACACGCCGCTGGCTGCTGCGGCCATAAGACTGAAGATCCAAAAAACGATCGAATTTCTGTTCATTGCTCTTTCCATGGCCAAGATCATCATCGATAGGCCGTTGTCGTCGCTCGATCGATCTTGCTTTTGTGCCTAGCCGCGAAATATGGTGCGATCATGCCCATCGATATCACGCCTGAACGTATCACTGCTGTCGAAGAAATCATCCGGCCGCATATCCGGCACACGCCCGTGCTCAATGTGGATCTTGACGATTTCGGCATGGCAGGTCTCCCCGTAGCGCTCAAACTTGAATGTTTGCAGCACTCGGGGTCATTCAAAGCGCGCGGTGCCTTTACCAATCTTTTGACACGGACGGTTCCCGCGGCCGGTGTCGTTGCCGCCTCGGGCGGCAATCATGGCGCGGCGGTCGCCTATGCCGCCATGCGGCTCGGCGTGCCGGGCACCATCTTCGTGCCAAGCGTCACCTCGCCGGCGAAGGCCGACAAGATTCGCAGCTATGGTGCAAGGCTCGTGATCGGCGGCGAGCGCTACGCCGATGCCCTCGAGGCGAGCGAACGATTCGTTGCCGAGACAGACGCGCTCTGGCCATCCACGCCTATGATCAGGTCGAGACGCTGCTCGGCCAGGCGACGCTCGGGCGTGAAATCGAAATGGACCTCCCGGAAACAACCACGCTGCTGGTAGCAGTCGGAGGCGGTGGTCTCATTGGCGGTATCGCCTCATGGCTGCGTGGCCGCATCAACATTGTTGCGGTCGAGCCCGAAAGCGCTCCAACCCTCAATCATGCGCTCGCGGCCGGTAAGCCCGTCGATGCACCCGCCGGCGGGATCGCCGCCGATTCGCTGGCGCCGCGTCGCGTCGGCAATCTCATGTTTCCAATCGCGCAAGCCTTTGTCGGCACATCAGTGCTGGTAGCGGATGACGACATTCGCAAGGCGCAGCAGGCCCTGTGGGACACAGTCCGGATCGTTGCCGAACCTGGCGGAGCTGCGGCAATGGCCGCCCTGCTTTCGGGCCGCTATGTCCCCGAAAAAGATGAGCGTGTCGTCGTCCTCGTTTGTGGATCCAACACGGCAGCGGTTGGCTTCGATTGAACTTGCCGCTTGAACGCACGCAAGCCCGGGGGTGCCGGGCTTTCGTGTGGATTGGTGTTATGTGATTTTGGTTGCGGGGACAGGATTTGAACCTGTGACCTTCAGGTTATGAGCCTGACGAGCTACCGGGCTGCTCCACCCCGCGTCAATTGTGTGCGGTATGCGCTTGCGCTTTCCTTTGTTGCGCGGGCTTGCGCTTGCATGGAAAGGGCCGTTTGGTGCGGCGCTTGTGTTTGTTGTTGTGTTGTTTGTCGAGAAGCTTTGTTTGTTGCGTTTGGCAGACCTGGCAGCGACCTACTCTCCCGCGTCTTGAGACGAAGTACCATTGGCGCAGGGGCGTTTCACGGCCGAGTTCGGAATGGGATCGGGTGCGGCCACCCCGCTGTAACCACCA
>NZ_JBFTRH010000008.1:0-262401 GCF_056399405.1 Phyllobacterium sp. 01N428 | reverse complement strand
GAAGTTCTGGGTGTTCCGACTGATATCGGCCAGGGTTGCTGATTTTCCCGCAAGGGTTGGGTTCGCACCCTACACCTCAAAAAGCCGGATTGAGGAGTGCTGCGGGTCGATATTCGAAGAAACTGTGCGGCGAATTGCTTCCGATGTTTATTTTTGATGCTGGTCTAGCTCATTTGCTCTATTAAACTAATGGATCATGGAGAAATGTAATGAGCCTAATCCGCCTAATCATCTACCTGGCCTTGTCGATTGCGACGATTTCGGGCGCGTCTGCTGGCTCACTTGCCAAGCCTGATGGCAAGCCTATTCTGGTTATTTCCGGGAAAATTGAAAACACAAACAAGGGTTCCACGGCCGAATTCGACCGTGCGATGCTGGAAGCTATCGGCTTGCAGACCATTGAAACGACAACGCCTTGGTATGACAAGCGCGTACGCTTCGAGGGTGTGCCGCTCGACAAGCTGATGGAACTGGTCGGCGCCACCGGAACGAAAGTGACCGCCGTTGCGCTCAACGACTATGTGACGACGATCCCGCTGGATGATTTCAAGAAATTCAAGGTCGTGCTCGCCCTCAAGCGCGATGGAGAATATATGCCGGTCCGCGATAAGGGTCCGTTGTTTATTGTCTATCCTTACGAAAGCGATCCGCAGCTGCAAAGTCAGACTTATTACACACGATCCGCGTGGCAGGTGGCCAAACTGATCATCGAGTAGAGACGCAGTGAAACGGTTTCTAGGGATCATTATCTGTTGCTTTGTCGTGGCGACGGCCTACATCGCCTATGTCATTGCGGAGCGCCAAACTGCGCTGCAGAAGTTTGCCCGCTATAATGACTCCTGGGCCATCGGACAGACTGTCTCCGAATATATGAGGCTCGAACATCGAGTGGCGGCCTATGCCATGGGTATGGACGACGCCGATCGCGATGAGGTTCGCCTCCGACTTGATATCATGATCGGTCGGTTACAGCTGCTCAAGCAGGGTAGTCTCCATAGCTTTATCGAGGATGACACGCAGCGCCGCGAACTGCTGTCAGAGCTGACCAAGGTGCTCGATGTGCTTGATCAGCGGTTCGAGACCCTCGATACCGAGGGCCTCAAAGCGACGCTGAGAACCATGACCGCCCTCGATGCGTCGATGACAGCGCTTGCATCCACCGCGGTTGAATATGATGTCGGTCTGATAGACGCCGCCCAGGCGGAATTGCGACAGCTCCATCTGATCTATACGGGCCTTGCGGGTGGGCTCATACTCTGCGGGGTGGGGCTCGTTGTTCTCCTTTTGCGCCACAACAGCCTTCTTGACGGTGCTCACCGCAAGATGAAGGACCTGACAGACAATCTCCGCGAGGCTTCAGGTGAATTGAAGCTGCAGAACTACCGGCTGAAACATGTGGCCCACCATGACGCCCTGACCGGACTTCCCAATCGTGTGCTGTTCCGGCAGGATCTGGAAAACCGGTTGAAAACAGCGACAGCCGGTGGACCAACCGCTGTGATCTTTCTCCTTGACCTCGACGGCTTCAAGGATGTGAACGATACGCTGGGCCACGACGTCGGTGATGGCCTGCTCCAGGGTGTGGCAAGCCGCCTTACAAAGCTTGGTGGCGAAGGCGACCTCGTCTGCCGGTTGGGCGGAGATGAGTTCGCCATCCTGACCGCGGGGCTGAACGAGCAGCAGGCTTTTGATTTTGCCCGCGATGTCATGGATGAAATCAGCTTTCCCTATCTTGTCAGCGAGCGTGAGATAAAGATTGGCACCTGTGTCGGCGTTGCCCTGTCGGTGATCGGGTCCGGTACTGACGAATTGTTCAAACAGGCAGACCTTGCGCTCTACGAAGCAAAGTCTCTCGGCTCCGGGCATGCGTGTGTCTTCCAGTCACAGATGCAAACAAGACTGACGGAAAAGAAGTCGTTCGAAGCCGATCTCAAACAGGCGCTGCGGAAGGGCGAACTTGAGATATTCTACCAACCGCAAGTCAACACGATTACCCGTGAGATTTGTGGCTATGAAGCCCTCCTGCGGTGGTTTCATCCGATACGTGGGCAAGTTCCCCCATCCGAATTCATCCCGGTGGCAGAAAACATCGGGTTGATCCATGAATTGGGTGATTGGGTCTTAAGGACGGCCTGCACGGAAGCCGCCCGTTGGCCACGTTCACTCAAAGTCGCGGTCAACCTGTCGCCGGTTCAGTTTCGCAGCCGAAATCTCATTCAGAGCGTCGTCACCATCGTCACTCAGAGCGGCCTCGACCCGGACCGGCTCGAGCTGGAGATTACCGAGTCCGTTCTCCTTGACAAGAATGAACAGACGCTCGAGACCTTGACGCAACTAAAGGCAGTCGGCATCCAGATTGCGATGGACGATTTTGGCACGGGATATTCCTCGCTTGGCAGTCTCAGGAGCTTCCCCTTCGACAAGATCAAGATCGATCGTTCTTTCATCCGCGACGTCACCACCCGGGCAGATGCCTTCGCCATCGTGGAACTGGTGACGGGCGTTGGACGAAGCCTGGGGATGACGACAATAGCGGAAGGTATTGAGACCGAGGAGCAGTTCGCTTGCGTCAAACAGGTTGGATGCGAACAGGTGCAAGGCTTCTTGATCGGCAGGCCCGTACCCGCGACGCAACTGGACCATCTCCGCCAGGCCAGCAATGGCGTAAGCTTGGCTGAATATGAAGGTCTTGTTGATGTGAAGGCAGTGTCGGGCAGGGGTAGCTAGCCGCTTGGCAACGCCTGCCATCCTCAGGCAACAAGGGAGTTTGAGTTCGAATTGCTGACCGTCCACGGAATTACGGTGCCACTGGCATCAGATGAAGTATCACCCGTTATCTGGCAGGCGCTTACCAGCGGATGCTACGAGGCAAAGGAAGCCAAGTGGGTGTTCAAGGCCGTCAGGGCGAATGACCGGGTGCTGGAGTTGGGGGCAGGGATCGGAGTGATCACTTCGCTGATCGCAAAGATTTCAGGTGTCCAGGTGTGGTCGTTTGAAGCAAATCCATCGACAGCAGCACTTGCTCAACGCGTGATCAGTGCGAACAGCGTCGGCAACGTGGTTTTGTCCCAAGGATTGCTGGCAGCGGGCGAACCGCACACCATCCCGTTCTATGTTCGAAAGGATCTCTGGATGTCTTCCATGGATAAAAACCAGGGTCCTTACGAACGCGAAATATCGCTGACTTCAACGAATATCGATGATTTCATCGCGCACCACGCCATCAACGTTCTCGTCATGGATATTGAGGGCGCAGAACAAGATTTGCTTTGCAAGTCTGAGCTTGCCGGCATTGATCGGGTCTTTCTTGAACTGCACGATCATCTCTACGGATTGTCGGGCATCCGTGAGATCACGCAGGCGCTCGCCGCAAAAGGCTTCGCTTATGACCCGCGGGGATCCTATGGCGCTTGTGTGCTATTCGCAAAAGAGCAGGGCCTGCGAGATTACGAACCGGAGGCGTTGTGAAGGGTAAGAAAGAAGCGAGACACTTGTGTTCCGACCTCTCCTGACATGAACGTGCCGTCGGGCGTGCTACGATCGCGCGACTGCGTTGAAGTAAAGTGGAGACGTCATGGCCAGGATCAATCGCCGCGCTTTCTTTCTCAATTCCGGCGGTGCAATCATCGCCTCGACGGTTGCGGGTCCGGTGCCCGCCACCGCATCGAGAGACCGGAATCTGCCATTGTCCCGCGATCTGCAGGCGCTGATCGCGGCGCACAAGGCCATGTACGCGGCATTCCAAAAAATCGTGAGAAGCAGCCGCGACCACGAAAGTGCCAGCCGAGCTGAAGAAAAGGCGCTGCTGGCTGTCTGCGCCTATCCTGCGGTTGGCAAAGCGGATCGTAAGGCCAAGGCTCGATATCTTTTGGAAATCGAGGCGCGAGGCGAACTGGACCTGGCTGAGCACACGCAGGCGCTTCTCCGCTCGACGATGTGGGAAGATAAAATCGGCTAGGCTTCCTTCCTGATGCAGCTCGCCCATCCCGAACGGCAGTTGATATCGACTGTGGGTCGCACGCCGCTTACAATTCCGGGACGACCCGGGTGTGGAACAATCCCGGCGGGGTGGCGTTGGCGAACTTTCAACAGGAGGTTCGCTATGTCCATCGGTCACGAAGATAAAACAGGAAGAAGCAGTCCCACCAGCTTTGGCCAGTCCGTGGAGAGCCAAGCGCAAATTGCCGATGCCGAAAGCCGGTCCTCGTCAGAAGTTGGAAGTGGCGAGGCGCTCAACGTTTACCGACTGGTTCCCACCGCGTCGGCGGATGATCCGCGATGGCAAAACTCGCCCTATCAGGGCGAAGTAACGGTCGCTGCCCGAACAACAGGCGACGCCAGGATTGTCGCTGCGGGCGGCGAACTTGACTTCATGGAGATCGACGCGGCGCCGGCCGACGATGTTACCACCATAAATGCAAGCGCCTTCCGAGACGACAAACTCTATTCGGTCATCGAAATAGAGCGCGATCGAACCGACCTTGCGCGCGGAATTATCAGTGGAAACATTAGAATAGACAACGTCAAACCGGTTCAAATCTAGAAAGAGGCACCTGCCGCGATCCTCAGCGCGAAGGTGACACTGCCCCAGTCGTGTGGAGCATGGCCTAGATCCTTGGGGCAACGAATATCTGAAACATCAGCCTAAAGTGGGGCCCAGCAGCCGTGCAACCAAGACAGCACTGGCCCAAAAGTTCCGCAATGGCGAAAAAATAAACTGCCCTCGCGCCGTGTGACAGCGCGGAACTTCGCGCTGATCTATGGGTTAGTTCTTGCATGATCGCCGATCATAAAAAGGAGAAACCATGAAACGTATCGCACTTGCGCTTGGCGCACTTTCCATTCTTTCGGCAGCTTATGCCCAGGACACAACAACAAAGCCGGACGCGCAGACGCCGGCGGTTGCAACGCCGGACACAAACAATCCTGCGGCTCCCGTTCCAGGCGCAAACAGCTTCACCGAAGGTCAGGCCAAGGAACGCATCGAAGGGCAAGGTTACACCGATGTTAGTGGCCTGACGAAGGGCGAGGACGGGATCTGGACTGGTACTGCCATGAAGGACGGAAAGTCGGTCGAGGTAAAGCTCGACTTCCAGGGCAATATCACAGCATCCGCCAAATAAAGATATCAAGGGAGAATCCTAATGACGATAGTTACTGGACTGTTTGACGATTATGATGATGCGCGTGCGGCCGTAAACGCC
This sequence comes from Phyllobacterium sp. 01N428, assembly GCF_056399405.1. Taxonomy (NCBI): domain Bacteria; kingdom Pseudomonadati; phylum Pseudomonadota; class Alphaproteobacteria; order Hyphomicrobiales; family Phyllobacteriaceae; genus Phyllobacterium; species Phyllobacterium sp. 01N428. Next base: position 257,197 of record NZ_JBFTRH010000008.1, on the reverse strand, counting down.
CTGGAAGATGCGGGTGTCGCGTCTTCAGACATAAGCATCGTGCGCCGCGGCGGCGCGGGTGATGGTGAAAGCAATGCGGGCGAAGGTGCGGCGGCCGGCGCAGGCGTGGGCGCTGTTGTAGGCGGTGCCGGTGGCCTTCTTGCCGGTCTTGGAATGCTTGCCATTCCGGGCGTTGGACCCGTGGTGGCGGCCGGATGGCTTGCTGCAACGGCAGCCGGTGCAGCAGCAGGCGCAGTTGCGGGCGGCGCCGCGGGCGGAATCATCGGCTCGATGACAGGCGCTGGTGTCAGTGAGGAAGATGCCCACGTCTACGCCGAGGGCGTTCGCCGAGGCGGGACGCTCGTCACGGTCCAGGCCGAAGAGAGCCAGACCGACCTCGTCCGCTCGATCCTTGACGACAACACTCCGGTCGATGTCAACGCGCGCCGCGCAATGTATCGTGAAGAGGGTTGGCAGGGGTTTGACGAACGTAACCCGGATCTTACGGAAGAAGAGCTCGTCCGCGAACGCGAGCGAGCGCGTGAATACCGCCCGCTCTGATGAACGCATGAATTTTGAGCGCTCCCCCGGCATCGTCGGGGGAGCGTCTTTGCACTTGGGGAAAGTCGGGCGCAACGGAACTTCCCGCTGCTTCGTCGGTTCCTATCTAAATGAAAAGGATGTCGTCATGGACAATGATACGACGAAAGCTCCGGTTCAGGAGACTGCCAACGAGGCCCGTCAGGGACCGCCCGGTCGCCCGGTTCTCAAGATTCTCATCGGGGGCCTGCTCCTTGCCATCGTTGCTTGGGGCGCTGCGGAATTGTACGGCCGAACCACCGATAACACGCCAAAAGCTGACAACAGCACGACCGCATCGCCATCAGCTCCGGCGACAAACGAGCCCACGGTAAACACTCCGGCGCAGACCAATCCCACGCCGCAGACGGGTTCGGGAGGCGATCAACAGCCGGCCAAACCGAATGGAACGCAGTAGTCAAACGATTGCCTCAGGGAGATCGTGATGGTGGACAATAATATCGCCGTCGCCCGCGCGAGTTACGACGCCTATGTGGCGAAGGACAGAGACGCTATGGAGCGCCTCGTCGCAGAGGATTTTCATTTCACCAGTCCGCTCGACAACGGCATCGACCGGCAGACCTATTTTGAGCGCTGCTGGCCGACGAGTTATAGCATAGAGGCATTTAGCTTCATCCACCTTGTGGCGCAAGGCAACGAGGTATTCGTCACCTATGAGGGCAAACGGTCTGATGGGCACAGGTTTCGCAATACCGAGATACTGACAATCCGCGATGGCAAGATTGCCGCGGTTGAAGTCTATTTCGGCTGGTCGCTGCCGCACGATGCCAAACCGGGAGGCTTCGTCAATCCGAAATAGCATAGCAAAAGGTCAGGCCTGCCGCCTGGCTGCATGATACTGATTGTATATAATTTCGAGCCGCGTGGAACGATTGGCGCGCCATGACGTTATTGGCTCTCAGACAGCGCAGGGGGCGCACTTCTCTATTCCGCCCTTCATTCAATTGCTACGCTAGGGAGCGAGTGCAATTGCGTGTGCTTATTGGATGGCAAAGGGAACGAAGCAAAGCATGGTTGCACCCACGACTTCGAAAAAAGCGCGCACGGGCGTACCGGGACTGGATGACATTTTGTCGGGTGGCTTGAGCGAAGGGCGGGTTTTCTTGCTCGAAGGCAATCCGGGCACAGGCAAGACGACCATAGCCTTGCGCTTTCTGCTCGAAGGGGCTGCGGCGGGCGAGAAAGGCCTCTACGTCACATTGTCCGAAACCGAGGACGAACTTCGGGAGGGTGCTCTCTCCCACGGCTTGATTATCGATGAAAATATCGACGTTTACGAACTGGTACCCCCCGAAAGCCTGTTGGACGCCGATCAACAGCAAAGTCTGCTATATTCATCCGACCTTGAACTTGGGGAAACGACAAAGGCAATCTTCGAGACTTTCGAGCGCCTCCAGCCGAAGCGCGTTGTTCTCGACAGCCTTTCGGAAATCCGCCTGCTGGCGCAAGGTTCGCTGCGCTATCGTCGGCAGATACTGGCGCTGAAGCACTATTTCGCCAAGCGTAACGCAACGGTCCTGCTGCTCGATGATCTGACCTCTGACGTGCTCGACAAGACGGTGCACAGCGTCGTCCACGGCGTCATCAAGCTTGAAGAATTGGCACCGAACTATGGTTCCGAGCGCCGGCGTCTGCGCATTGTCAAATATCGCGGTCAGGCGTTTCGCGGTGGCTATCACGATTTCATCATTCAAACGGGAGGCGTCGTCGCCTTTCCGCGCCTCGTCGCTCTCGAACATCGCAAACAGTTTACACGCGACCGCCTCTCGAGCGGCATCGGAGAGTTAGACGATCTTCTCGGCGGCGGGCTCGAGCGGGGATCGAGTTGCCTCGTTCTCGGTCCTGCCGGAACGGGCAAGACCACCTTTGGGCTGCAATTCGTGGTTTCTGCGATCCGGCGCGGCGAGAAAGCGGCAATCTTCGTCTTTGATGAAGAGTTGGGCCTTCTCTTCGATCGCACCCGCGCCATTGGCATAGACCTCGAAAAAATGCGCGACGAAGGCTACCTTCACATCGAGCAGGTGGACGCAGCGGAACTTTCGCCGGGTGAATTTGCACATAGGGTGAGGGAGCGCGTCGATAGCGCCAACCTAAGGACCGTGATCATCGACAGCCTCAACGGCTATCAGGCATCGATGCCCGAGGAAAACGCCCTGGTCCTGCACATGCACGAATTGCTGCAATATCTGAACCGCCAGGGTACGACCACCATTCTCACGGTGGCGCAGCACGGGCTTGTCGGCGACATGAAGGCGCCCGTCGACGTTACGTACCTTGCTGATACGGTAGTGCTGCTTCGCTATTTTGAGGCGCGCGGCAAGGTGCGGCGAGCGGTCTCTGTCATAAAGAAACGCACTGGAAATCATGAGGATACCATCCGCGAATTCCGGATAACGAAAAATGGCCTTTCTCTCGGCCAGCCTCTTGATGAATTCCAAGGTGTTTTGCGCGGCGTTCCCACATTCGTCGGCAAGGCCGAACCGCTGCTGGCGTTGGGCGTAGTGGATGAAAATTCTTAACGATCATGTCACTCGGGCGCTTATACACGCTCCGATGGGCCGCGACGCGGCTGTTGCTGCGGCCATTCTCGCGGAAGCGTCAATTGCGTCAGAGGTTTGTCCGAGCCTCGACGTGCTGACCTCCCTACTTGGCGAGAGCGCCAGCTTTGTGGTGATTACCGAGGAAGCCATAAGGAACGCCGACCTGAAGCCGCTCGCGGCATGGGTTGAAGTTCAGCCGAGTTGGTCGGATCTGCCGTTCATAATCGTGACGCATCGCGGCGGCGGTCCTGAGCGCAATCCAGCGGCCGCGCGCTTGTCCGAGGTTCTCGGCAACGTGACGTTTCTCGAGCGTCCGTTTCATGCCACCACCTTTGTCAGTGTCGCCAAGACGGCGCTCAAGGCGCGCGGGCGGCAATATGAGGCCCTCAGCCGCCTCGAAGAACTTCGCGAGGGCGAAGAGCGCCTGCAAACGGCGCTTCTCGCCGGCAATCTCGGCACGTGGGAACTCGATTTTACCAACAACGGACTGATCACATCCGATGTGTTCAGGGGCATCTTCGGTCGAAGCGGCGATCAGGCACTGACTTATGACGATCTCATTGCGAGCATCGATCCTGACGACAGGCAACGTGTCCTCACGGCCATTGCGACGACGAAAGGCACCGGACGCGATTTCCAGGTCGAACACCGAACGGTGTGGCCGGACGGCAGCGCCCACTGGGCCGACGCAAGGGCACGCGTCGTTTCCGACAGGCTCGGCCAGCCCGAGCGACTGGTCGGGGTATGTTCCGATATCACCAATAGAAAAATTGCCGAGGCCGAACTTGTCCAGCTGAACGAGACTCTCGAGGATCGGGTTTTCAAGCGAACGCGTGAACTCGAACAAGCTCACCGCACGCTGCTTGACGAAATCCGCCAGCGCGAGGTCGCCGAAGACCAGTTGCGGCAAGCGCAAAAGATGGAAGCGATCGGCCAGTTGACCGGCGGCGTTGCGCACGATTTCAACAATCTGCTGATGGCGGTGCTGGGCAATCTCGACCTGTTGCGCAAGTCGGTTGCCGACAATTCAAAGGCGGCGCGGCTTGTCGACGGCGCTTTGCAAGGGGCGCAACGAGGCGCCGCCCTGACGCAGCGTCTGCTTGCCTTCGCGCGCCGTCAGGACCTGCAGCTCGAACCCACCGATTTGGTGGCGCTTGTCGGCGGCATGCACGACCTCCTCGCGAAATCCGTCGGGAACGGAGTTCACATCAGCTACGACGTTCCCGATGCCCTGCCGCCGGTGCTCGCCGATGCCAACCAGATCGAGCTTGCGCTGCTCAACCTCGTGGTCAACTCACGCGACGCGATGTCGGATGGCGGCGCCGTCGTCGTCAGCCTCAGGCGTGCCGACATCGCTGCGACAACCGATGACCTCGGTGCCGGCGACTATATCATTCTGGGCGTCAGCGATACTGGTCTGGGCATGGCGCCGGAAACGCTGAAGCGCGCGATTGACCCGTTTTTTTCAACCAAGGAACTCGGCAAGGGAACAGGACTGGGCCTTTCCATGATTCACGGCCTTGCTCTCCAACTCAAGGGCGCGCTCCGTATGACAAGTCGGCTCGGTAAAGGGACCACCGCAGAACTTTGGCTACCGGTTACCGGTGCCGTGAAGCAAGCAGAACCTGTCAGTGAAGAGGCCAGCACCGCCGGCAGCGGCGTCAGGGCGCGCATACTGGTTGTCGATGACGACGCTCTGATCGCCATGAGCACCGTGGACATGCTTGAGGACCTCGGCCACGAGGTCTACGAGGCGAATTCCGGCGCCGATGCGCTGAAATTCCTCGAAAGTGGCAAGGAAATCGACCTTTTGATCACAGACTACTCCATGCCGCACATGACCGGTGCTGAACTTGCGGAAAGCGCATTGTCGCTAAATCCGCAGCTGCCGATCCTTGTTGCAACCGGCTATGCGGACCTGCCGCCCGGTTCGGGAATTGATCTGCCGCGGCTTGGCAAACCGTATACGCAAGCGGAACTTGCATCACAGATCGCCAAGGCGCTCGCGAAATGAGGCGGCAGGAGGGATCGGCATGAGAGCGCGGGGAACAACCTTTCACACCTCTGCGTTAGTGCGTTTTGCAGGGGAGTTGCAAAGATTTAACGTCCTTAGCCATGCAATTGATCAACGCCTGGAGCTGTGGGAGCCAATATGCGCGCTGAAGAAGGAGTGTCACTTGTCAACGATCACACATTCCTGCGCGTCGACGGCGAACTTGCCCGGCTGATCGCAGCCTATGACTGGACCTTGACGCCGCTCGGCCCAATTGACGCCTGGCCGCAAAGTCTGAAGTCGACGATCTCGCTCATTCTTCATTCACCAGTTCCGATCGTGACGCTATGGGGCGAACTCGGCATTATGATCTATAACGACGCCTACTCGCTCTTTGCCGGCGGACGACACCCACAGCTGCTTGGCAGCGAGGTGAGAAAAGGCTGGCCGGAGGTCGCCGATTTCAACGACAATGTCATGAAGGTCGGGCTGGAGGGAAAAACGCTCGCCTATCTGGATCAGGAGCTCGTCCTTCATCGCAGCGGCAAGCCCGAACGGGTCTGGATGAATCTGGACTATTCGCCGCTGATCAACGAGGACGGTGTGCCCTGCGGCGTCATGGCGATCGTTGTTGAGACGACTGCGAAGATCAAAGCCGAAGAAGCCCTTCGCAATGAAACGCGCCTGCTTCAGATATTGAATCGTACCGGCGCCAATATTGCCGCCGAGCTTGACCTCGGCAAAGTGGTGCAGATGGTGACTGACGCAGGCGTCGAGCTGACGGGCGCGCAGTTTGGCGCATTCTTTTACAATGTTCTCAACAAGGAGGGCGAGAGCTACATGCTCTACGCGCTCTCCGGCGTCGACAAGGATGCCTTTTCGAAATTTCCAATGCCGCGCAATACGGCGGTATTCGAGCCGACGTTCAAGGGCGAGGGCGTCGTCCTCTCGCACGATATTATCGCAGATCCGCGCTATGGCCGAAATGCTCCTCACAAGGGCATGCCAAAGGGTCATCTGCCGGTTCGAAGCTATCTCGCGGTACCCGTGACTTCGCGCACCGGCGAGGTACTCGGCGGGTTGTTCTTCGGACATAACGAACCTGGCAAGTTCCAGCCTGATCATGAAACGCTCCTCGTCGGCGTAGCTGGACAGGCGGCGACAGCCATCGACAACGCCAGGCTGTTTCAGGCGGCCGATCGCGAACTCACCGTCCGGCGCAACGCGGAAGAGGCGCTGCAACGGCTTAACGCCACGCTGGAACAGCGGGTTCTCGACGAAATCGCCGAGCGCTCGAAAACGGAAGAACAACTGCGCCAGTCGCAAAAGATGGAAGCATTGGGCCAGCTCACCGGCGGCGTTGCCCACGATTTCAACAATCTCCTGCAGATCATATCGGGCAATCTCCAACTCCTGGCCAAGGACATGGCCGGCAATGCGCGGGGCGAACGGCGGATCGAAAACGCCCTGGCGGGGGTAAGCCGCGGATCGAAGCTGGCGAGCCAGCTTCTTGCGTTCGGACGCAGGCAGGCACTCGAACCCAAGGTCGTCAATATCGGCCGTTTCATCGCCGGTATGGGCGACATGATGCGACGGACCATCGGTGAATCGATCGAGATTGAGATCGTTCGCTCCGGCGGGCTATGGAATACCCTGATTGACCCGGCGCAGATCGAGAACGCGCTGCTCAACCTCGCAATCAACGCGAGGGATGCCATGCCCGATGGCGGCAAGCTGACGATCGAGGTCGGCAATGCTTCGCTCGACGATGCCTATGTGCGGCGTAATCCGGAGGCGGAAGCCGGTCAGTTCGTGATGCTGGCGGTTACGGATACGGGGACAGGCATGACGCCCGCCGTCCTCGCCCAGGCGTTCGAACCGTTCTTCTCGACGAAATCGGTCGGTCGCGGCACTGGGCTTGGCCTCTCCATGGTCTATGGTTTCGTCAGGCAGTCAGGCGGTCACGTCAAGATCTATTCGGAAGTTGGCCAGGGCACGACGGTAAAACTCTATCTGCCGCGCGCGCAGCAGAACGAAGACGAGTTGATCGAGACCGATCTTGGCCCGACGATCGGCGGCACGGAGACGATCCTCGTTGCCGAGGACGACGAGGAGGTAAGGGCGACCGTCGTCGAAATGCTGGGCGATCTCGGTTATCGCGTGCTCAAGGCCAAGGACGCGGCGAGCGCGCTATCGATCATCGAGAGCGGTGTTCCGATCGACGTGCTCTTTACCGATGTCGTCATGCCTGGACCGCTGGGAAGCCCCGAGCTTGCGCGCCAGGCCCGCCAGCGCCTGCCGCAGATCGCAGTGCTCTTCACATCTGGCTATACGGAAAATGCCATCGTCCATGGCGGGCGGCTCGACCCGGGCGTGGAACTTCTCTCCAAGCCCTATCAGCGTGAGGCACTCGCCCGCAAGATCCGGCATATTCTCGCGCTGCGCCGCGAGAGGGGATAGTCGAATTAGCCTTTCGTCAGCGCCCTTTCGGATTCTCCAGGCGCTTCGCCGTCGTGCTAAAGGCCGCAGGCGCCGCTTTCACTTCCTGCGCCTTCGCCTGTTTGGGTTTTCGAACTTCCTTGTTGCTACGTTGTTGACCTTTGGCCATATCGCTCTCCTGCTCGTGATGGCGGGAGCATTGAACGCTCGCAAGCGCTGGCATGCCGTCAGAAGACCCAGCGCTGTCCCCAGTTAGAGAACCATTGGCAGGCGGCGTCAAACGCTAAGTTTCAACCGCAACATAAAATCGACAAGGCTTAAGCAAAGCGCGCCGGCACTTGCCCTGATCCACAAAAACCGCCGGCGCAAAATTCAAGTTGGCTGGATAAACAAGGCAGGTCGGCGGAGAACCGCTTTCCTAACGTTCCATGGTTGCGCGTTATTTCGGTTGTTGGCTTCCGATTGGCGCAGTCCTTGCGATCTAGGGAGGTCTTGACCTGGTCGCACCAAGAACATATCATGAACATTATGAAGAAGAGCTTGAAACACCGGTTGGCAATCTTGTCGGATGCAGCAAAGTATGACGCTTCATGTGCCTCCAGCGGAACAGTGAAGCGCGACTCGTCCAGATCGGGCGGATTGGGATCGACCGAGGGCGCAGGCATATGCCACGCTTACGCACCGGATGGGCGCTGTATATCGCTCCTCAAAATTCTCCTCACGAACTTCTGCATTTTCGACTGCGCCTACTGCATCAACCGATCTTCGAGCAATGTGGAGCGGGCCCGCTTTACGGTAGAGGAAGTTGTCTGGCTCACGCTCGAATTCTACCGGCGCAATTATATCGAAGGCCTGTTCCTTTCATCGGGCATAATCCGCTCATCGGACAACACGATGGAACAAATGGTCCGCGTTGCCCGCGAACTGCGCACGACCCACGGCTTTCGCGGCTATATTCATTTGAAGACGATACCCGACGCTTCGCCGCATTTGATCGAGGAGGCCGGGCTTTATGCCGATCGCCTTTCGATCAACATCGAGTTGCCTACGGATTCGGGTATTGCCCGTTTTGCACCGGACAAGCGGCCGGGCGAAATACGAAAATCAATGGCCGATCTGCGGCTAAAAATCGAGGCGGCAAACGAGCCGACGCTGCAGACAAAGCGGCGGAAGCGTTTCGTTCCTGCAGGGCAGAGCACGCAGATGATCGTTGGCGCAGATGGGGCTAGCGATGCGACGATCCTGCGCGCCAGCTCGCACCTTTACGGTGGATACCAGCTGCGCCGGGTATATTATTCCGCGTTCAGTCCCATACCGGACGCGTCGAAGAACCTGCCGCTGATCCGGCCGCCGCTCGAACGCGAGCACAGGCTCTATCAGGCAGATTGGCTGTATCGATTCTATGGTTTCGACATCGAGGAAATCACATCGGCGCGGCCGGACGGAATGCTGGATCTGGACATGGACCCAAAGCTCGCCTGGGCTCTTGCGCATCGTGAGCGATTTCCCGTGGATATCAACCGGTCGGCGCGCGAAATCCTGCTGCGCATTCCCGGGCTTGGAACGAAGACGGTCAAGGCGATCCTTTCGGGGCGGCGGCATCGCCGCCTACGCCTCGAAGATCTGCAACGGCTTGGCGTGTCGTTGAAAAAGGTCAAGGCGTTCATTGTCGCTGACGGCTGGTCGCCGCACCGGCTGATTGACAGCGCCGACCTCAACCACATGTTCCAAAGAAAACCCGAACAACTCGCACTGCTCTGATGCGAAGCGTCATTCTGGAGGGCAGGGGAAATTTCATCGAATGGCGCGATGCCGCGCGGCGCCTGCTGTCGCACGGCATTGAACCCAACGACGTCATGTGGAGCGATGCCGCAGGGGCATCAGACATGCTCGGCCTTTCGATCCCCGACGCGAGCGAAGCGGCGAACGGGTCCCATGCCGTCACTGCAACTGAAAGATTCATCGCCCTCGCCGAAACCATTATCTGCCATAGCAGCCCCGCACGGTTTGGCCTGTTGTACCGTATCCTGTCGCGGATGCAGAGTGACAAGGGCCTGTTGAACGTGGCTTCTGACGAGGACGTGGCGGCAGCGCTGAAACTGGAAAAATCGGTGCGGCGTGACAGTCACAAGATGAAGGCGTTTGTGCGCTTCAAGGAGGTCGTCCACCAGGAGGCCCGCGCACGAAGACAGTTCGTGGCGTGGTTTGAACCCGATCACTTTATCGTGGAGCGTGTGGCGCCGTTTTTTCAGCGGCGTTTCACGGATATGGATTGGATCATCGCCACACCCCGGGGGTCGATGATGTGGGACGGCCAAAATCTTGTCACGTCACGCGAGCCTGCGGGAAAGTCGACTGCCTCCGATACAACTGACGATCTCTGGCGTACCTATTACGCGAGCATCTTCAATCCGGCACGTTTGAAGCTAAAGGCAATGCGGGCGGAAATGCCGAAAAAGTACTGGAAGAATCTTCCCGAGGCAGTTTTGATACCTGAGCTCGTGGGGAACGCCGAACGAAGCGTAATGGAAATGCGGCAGCGGCAGCCCACCATGCCACCGCTTTTCCACGATCGCTTGCAGGAAGCGACGACGCTTCGAATTTCCGGGGACCACGAAACCCCTGTCCCGGGCTCGCTCGAGGAGCTTGGATCAGAAGCGCGGCGGTGTACCCGCTGCCCGCTTCACTGCAACGCCACGCAAACCGTATTCGGCGAAGGCCCGGCCGATGCGAGGATAATGTTTGTCGGGGAACAGCCGGGCGATCAGGAGGATTTGGCGGGACGCCCCTTTGTCGGTCCGGCTGGCAAAGTATTCGACAATGCATTGGCGGAAGTCGGCATCGATCGCAGAAACGTCTACGTTACCAACGCCGTCAAGCATTTCAAATATGTGCCGCGAGGCAAGCGACGCATTCATCAAAAGCCCAATGCCGGCGAGATCGAGGCTTGCAAATGGTGGCTGCGGCAGGAGATCGATCTTGTGAAGCCGCAACTCGTGGTTGCTCTAGGGGCGACCGCATTGGGTTCGCTGACCGGACGGCAAGGACGCTTGACCGATGTTCGAGGCGTCCTGATGCCGCTCGATGGTACACGATCGCTTCTTGCGACGGTTCATCCCTCCTACCTGCTGCGCCTGCCGGACCTCGATCACCAGCAGTTGGAAATCAAGAGGTTTCACGCCGACCTGCGTCTCGTGGCTGAGGCGCAAGGCGCCTAGGAATTGGCGGAATACGTGATCCGGTCGAGCTGATAGCAACTCGCTCAAGCGTTCCGCCCGAACACATCCAAAGACAACTTCGGGCTGCTTTACTAGGGGAGGGGACGTAACGTAAGATTGCGACTATTAGCTTGTATTAGACGAATTTTACGCAAGAATATGTAATCAAAGCCTATGTTAGATCGGACTGAAACTTCGGAAAGCAGCGCGAAAACGAATAGCTCCAGGCAGATGCAACGGTGCCGGAGGGTTCATTGAGCCTGACCCTGGCAAGGCTCGAAGCGCTTGCGCCGGATCAAGCATCGCTTGCCGCTGCGAAGAAACTCCTTAACCGCTCAAATTGGCCGGCGCTCGCCCAGGACGGCTTTGGCCTGGTTTGGGGCGAGTGCCAGGGGTCGGGCTCCACGCCTTACCGGACCGTCGTCTCGGAAATCGACGCCGGGTATAAATGTAGTTGTCCAAGCCGAAAGTTTCCTTGCAAGCACGGCCTCGCGCTCATGTGGCTACGCGCTGAAGGCGAGGCAGAATTTGCGACCGCAGCGGCTCCCGAGTGGGCAGCCGAATGGGTATCGCGCCGCCGTGGCCCTTCTGCCGGGCCCGCCACGGACGCTGCTGATAAATCTCGTGTCTCGATCGAGGCGATTGACGATGCCGCGGCCCAGGCGGATCCAAAAACGGATGCCCGCGCCGCCGCTGCCCGCGAGCGAAGCCGGATCGAGCGTGAGGCTTCCATCGCCAATGGCCTCGATGAGCTGGATATCTGGCTTGGCGATCAACTGGATGGCGGTCTTGCCGCCTTTCCGGCCAAAGCTTCGGCCGCATGCCGGGTGATGGCACAACGCCTGTTTGATGCCAAGGCGCCCGGCCTGGCGCTGCGTGTGGATACCCTGCCGACGCGCCTTTTTGTGCTTCCCGCACCGGCCCGTCCCACTGCGGCAATCACCGAACTTGCCATGCTGCATCTTCTGGCCGCCGCCTATCGCCGTCAGGCCGACCTCGCCGATCCGCTGCGTCAGGACGTCCGCCAGATGGTTGGTTGGAATATCACGCGTGCCGCATTGCTCGATGACGAGGAGGCGCTCCGCATATCGGATACCTGGCGCGTCTGGGCTACCCGCAGCGAGACCCAGCCTGACAAGCTGCGGCGTATCGAAACCTGGCTCCTGGGCAGCGACCGGCCCGCCGTTCTCATCGAATACGTCCCGGTTGGGGCAGGTGTGTCCGCGGGCGTCTATGCCATCGGCGACACATTCGATGCAGAGCTCGTCTTCTATCCGTCTAGCGTTCCGTTGCGGGCACAGATCGCGGTCCAGACCGGGAGTACCCTGCCGTCCGACGCACCGTTGAACCTTCCCGCCGAAGACCTCGCATCGGCCTACGGCCGTTACGCGGATGCGTTGATTGCAAAGCCCTGGCTTGGCGAGTTTCCAGTGATGTTTCGCGCGGCCCGGCTCCGGACCTCGGGGGAGAACATCTATCTCGATGATGAAACGATCTGCCTGCCGGTGGCGAAATCGCAAGCCGATGCCGTCTGGCCGCTTCTGCAACTCGAAAACATCGATGGTGCAGGTCTTTGGGATGGCAATGAGTTCACGTTGTTCTGGGCGGAAACAATACTCGGGCGGTGGACAGCGTGAACGTATCCAGTCTGACAGATGTGATCGTGCCGCGTCTTCTCTCGGGCGCAAAGGACGGTCTGCCGCTCGACGCCGCAGGTGTTAGCGACGCCCTGCAGGCTCTCGCGCTGGCGGGCCAGGCGATGCGATTTGAGCGTCCCGTATCGCCGGAAAAGTTTGATGCCGGTAACGCTGTCGTTGATAATGCGACGATCGTGCCGGACGCAGCAAGAAAGCTTCTGCTGCGGCTCCTCACCGCCAAGAACCAGGCATTGAGCCGGCTGACAGCGGCCATAGTTCGCAAACTGACCGAGAGAAGGCTTCGGTTGCATCCGTTCGACCTGCCAAAGCTCGAGACCATGGTGAGGGCATATGCGGAGCATCTCGGCGCCGAAGCCCTTGCCTTTTCGCAACGGGAGGTCCCTGTCACGCAACAGCAGAACTACTTCGCACCCGACAGCCTGAATGATGGCAACTGGATGCATGCGACGCCCGCGGTGAAAGCGGGATACATCCAGAAACGCCGCATGTCGGACCCGGAAGCGGCGCGCGGCCTGGTGACAGCGATCTGGCAGGCTGAAAGCGCCGAAAGCCGCGTACGACTTCTCGAAGCTTTGCGGGAGAACCTGTCGGGAGCCGACGCGCCTTTCCTCAAGGGTCTCGACAAGGATCGCGCGCCCCGCGTGCGCGACCTTGCTGCAAGACTGCTGGTTCGGTTGCCTGGCTTTGAAGGGGACGATCCGCCCCTGCGCGCTGCACTGGAGCGCATCAAGGTCACGACGTCCGGCATCCTTTTCAAGAAGAAAAGCCTCACGCTGGAGTTGCCCGCAACGGTCAGGGAAAACACCGTGATGGCCTGGCTCAACGAAACCTTCGGCCCGGTCGGACTGGATAAACTCGCCAACGCCCTGTCACTCTCGGTGGAGGCGATGGTTGCAGCAACCAAGCAAGACGAACTTCTGGTCGCCTTGCTGTTCATGGCCACACAGGACAAGCGCCTCGACATCGTGAAATTGATCACCGATGGTCATCTCCATGCCAGTTGGGAGCCCTTCATGCGGCTGGAGGCTGATCTGCTCGCGCAATATCCGCCCGAGATGCGTCAGGTATGGGCCGCCTATGTCTTCCGCCCGGACAGGTGGACGAACGACACTGCACGGTGGATCATAGGCCAGATGGCGCGTTTTCTCGGCGGCGAGGCGACACAAGCCCTCTTCAGTGACCTGCTGCGATCCAAGCAATGGCGATCGTTCGGCAATGAAAAGACGTACCTTGATGCCGATATTGCAAACAGTATGGCCATCATGTGCCCGGCACCGATGCGCTCCCTGCTTCGCACCCAACTTGCCGCCTTCGATCCGGCGGAGTGCGGCAACGCCATCCTTTTTCTCGATCTCATGGACAAACTGGAGACCACAGATGTCTGAAGCTTTACTTCGTCGTCCTGCGGAAGAGATTTACTCGGCCGAACTGGAGGCGCTCGCAAAGGGCGACGATCGTCCCCGTCCCACAAATTGGAAGCTCTCACCTCAGGCGGTCGCTACCTATCTACTGGGCGGCGATGCTGCCGACGGAACGCCGATTTCGGCCAAATATGTCGGTAGTCGACGGCTGATCGAAACAGCGATCGCGACGCTCGCGACCGATCGGGCGCTGCTGCTACTCGGCTTGCCGGGCACCGCGAAATCCTGGGTCTCCGAACATCTCGCCGCCGCGATTTCCGGTTCGTCGCAACGTTTGATTCAATGTACCGCAGGGACGGACGAGAACCAGATCCGCTACGGCTGGAACTATGCGCTGCTCCTCGCCAAAGGGCCGTCGCCGGAGGCCCTGGTCAAGACGCCTCTGGTTCGGGCGATGGAAGAGGGCACGCTCCTTCGGCTTGAAGAACTGACCCGCATGGGGTCCGAGGTGCAGGATACGCTGATCACCGTCCTTTCGGAAAAGACCCTGCCGGTGCCGGAGCTCGACATTGCAATCAATGCTGAACGCGGCTTCAACATCATCGCCACCGCCAACAATCGCGACAAGGGTGTCAACGATCTGTCCTCGGCTTTGAAGCGCCGCTTCAACGTCGTGGTATTGCCGTCGCCGGGCACGTTGGAGGAGGAGACGCAGATCGTCGTCAAACGCGTCAACGAGATCGGCAACAATCTAAGACTGCCGGCGATCCAGCCGGCGGACAAAGAACTTGCCCGCATCGTTGTCCTGTTCCGGGAGATCCGCGACGGCAAGACGTTGAATGGCAAGATCAAGCTCAAGACCTCGACCGGCACGCTTTCAACCGCGGAGGCGATTCCGTGGGCGTGTCGGCATGGGCGGAAGCTGCGCATTTTGGCGATGGCCGTATCGATGCAAATGCCCTTGCTGCCAACATCGTCGGTGCAGTTGTCAAGGATCCGGTGCAGGACGGCGTCGCGCTGTCTGAGTATCTCGAAACCGTCCTGCGTACGCGCGATGGCTGGAGCGACCTCTACGAAGCTATTCGCGAAGTGGTCTGAGCCGTGAAGCGCCAGGCGCATCTTTTTGGAATTCGCCACCACGGCCCGGGCTCGGCGGCCCTGTTGAAGGGTGCGCTGGATGCGCTCGATCCCGCCTGTGTGCTGATCGAGGGCCCGCCCGAGGGCGATGCGTTGATCCAATATGCGGCGCTCCCCGGCATGAAGCCGCCGCTGGCGATGTTGTTCTACGCAGCCGAAGAAGCTGCCAATGCGGCTTTTGCCCCGTTTGCCGAGTTCTCGCCGGAGTGGGTTGCGATGCAATGGGCCCTCGCGCGCGCCCGTCCGGTGCGGTTCATCGATTGGCCCGCCGCTGTTTCGCTGGCGCTCGTCAAGGCCGGGCGCGAAGAGGACGTAGCGGCAGACGCTGACGCTGAAGCGGACGAAAGCGGTAGCGAGGCCTTTCACGCAGCGCGCCTCGATCCTCTCGATATGCTCGCCGGCACAGCCGGATACAGTGACGGGGAAACCTTCTGGAATGGTTTGATCGAACAATATGGTGGCGGCCAGTCGCCCCTCGACATCTTCGCCGCGATTGAAACGGCCATGATGGAACTGCGAAAGTATCGCGGCGGCCACGATGACAGGAGCGCGGCGGAGCGGCTGCGCGAAGAGCGTCGCGAAGCTTTCATGCGGATCCATGTAAGGGACGCGCTGAAGCAGCACGATGGCGAAGTCGCGGTGGTGGTAGGCGCCTGGCACATCGGCGGTCTGCGCACCGCCACGACCGCTGCCGAGGACCGTGCAATCATAAAGGATCTTCCAAAAATAAAGGTCGAAGCGACCTGGGCGCCCTGGAGCGATGGGCGGCTGAGCCGTGCCTCCGGATACGGCGCAGGCGTGGTTTCTCCCGGATGGTATCGCCATCTCTGGGACCTTTATTCGGGCGACCGTCACGATGGACCAGAGGCCTTTGCGGCGGGCTGGCAGGCCCGGACGGCGGCGCTTTTGCGGCAGGAGGGGTTCGACGCTTCGACGGCCTCCGCTATCGAGGCCGCGCGGCTCGCACTCGCACTTGCAAGCATGCGCGGGATCGGCATGCCTGGCCTCGCCGAAATGCGGGATGCATCCCTTTCGAGCCTTTGCCACGGAGACGATATCCAGTTGGCGATGATCGAGCGGAAACTTTATATCGACAGCCGTATAGGCAAGATCGATAAGGCGGTTCCGCAAATGCCGCTGGCGAAGGATTTCGAGCTTTGGTGCCGCAAGACGCGGCTCAAGCCGGACGAACAGCCGAGCGAAATAAAGCTCGATCTTCGTAGCGAGGCAGGCCTCCTCAAATCGACCTTGCTGCACCGTCTCAATCTTATCCGCGTTAATTGGGGCCGCCTGATTGACGCCGAGGCAGGCCGGGGGACTTATCGCGAGATCTGGAGCGTGTCCTGGTCTCCCGACATGTCTGTCCGCCTGGCAGAAGCCCTGGTCTGGGGGCTTACCATTGAGCAGGCCGCGGCCTCCGCAACCGTCGAACGCGCTCACAAAACGGATGGCATTGCGCAACTTGCCGAACTTGTCCGCTACACACTGGTTGCGGATCTTCCGCAAGCCGCCAACACCTGCATCAACCTATTGCAGGCGACCGCGGTGCATAACAACGATATTACCGACGTGATGAACGCCGTCGCTCCGCTCGTGCGTATCGTACGCTACGGCACCGCCCGCAAGCTGCCGGAGCTGGAATTGCGTGCACTGATCACGGCGCTTAGTGCAGAAGCCAATGCCGGTGTCCGCGTCGGATCGCGTCAGCTCGACGACGAGGCAACCTTGCAGCGCTTGAACGCAATGCGCGCCTATGACGAAGCTCTCGCCTTTTTTGGAGATTCAGGACTGCTCGAGGAATGGCGGCGTCAACTCGCGCTTATGGTCGATGATGCGCAATCCCTTGCGCCTCTCATTGGTTTCAGCCTGCGCCGCCTGCATGATCTTGGCCTGTGGGATGAGTTGCAGGTGTCGGCTGCCTTCTCGCGGCATGTGCTTGGTGAAACGCCATCCCGCGCCGGCGCTTTCATCGAAGCTTTCGTTGCCGGGTCCGCGGACGTGCTTATCCAGGACCAGACGCTGCTCTTTCTGATCGACGAATGGCTTTGCGGACTGGACGAGGAGACTTTCGTCGAGAGCCTGCCGCTCTTCCGACGCGCTCTTGCCGGCCTTGATTCCGTCGGCCGAAAGCGAGTGCTTGAACGCATCGCGGGCGGCAGAAAGGAGCGGAGGCCAGTGCGATCCGCGACTGAAGAGAATCCCGCCTTCGAACGCGCGCTGCCGCTGCTAAAGCAAATCCTGGGAATAAGCGTATGACTTCGGAACAAATCCGCCGCTGGAAACTGGCACTTGGCGATGACGACATGGACGGACTTGGCGAACGCGACCTGCGATTAGGCCACGCGCTGTCTGCTCTCTACGCGTCGGAGACGCGGGGGAAGCGCGGCGGGCTCGGTGCTTCTTCGCCGAAGGTCTCGCGCTGGCTCGGCGATATCCGCGAATTCTTCCCCGCACCGGTCGTGCAGGTCATCCAGAAGGACGCCTTCGAACGTCTCAATTTGAAGGCACTGATGCTGGAGCCGGAATTCCTTGCGACACTGGAAGCAGATGTGCATCTCGTCGCCGACCTCGTCTCGCTGCGTGGCGCGATGCCCGAAAGGACGCTGGAGACCGCCCGTATGGTGGTCGACAAGGTCGTTGAGGACCTGATGCAGCGGCTCCGGGCAAAGACCGTTGAGAAACTGTCCGGCGCTCTCAACCGGGCGCGGCGGACACGTCGGCCGCGGCACGGCGATATCGACTGGCCGCGAACGATCCGTGCCAATCTTCGCCACTACCAGGAGCGCTACAACACCGTGGTGCCGGAGACTCTGATCGGTTTCGCCCGCAAGACCCGCACGAGAGCCGATCTCGATCACGTCATGTTGTGCGTCGATCAATCGGGCTCGATGGCGACATCCGTCGTCTATGCGTCGATCTTTGCGGCAGTCATGGCGTCCCTGCCGGTTCTTTCGACGAAACTCATCTGCTTCGATACGGCTATCGTCGACCTGACCGAGGATTTGGCGGACCCGGTAAAGGTGCTTTTCGGGGTTCAACTGGGTGGTGGCACCGACATCAATGCGGCGCTTGCCTATTGTGAGACCAAAATCGACCGGCCAGGCAAGACGCACCTCGTTCTCGTCACGGATCTCTGCGAGGGCGGACACACAGCGTCGATGCTCGCGCGCGTAGCGGCATTCAAGCAGGCGGGTGTCAACGTCATCGTGCTGCTGGCGCTGTCCGACGACGGCCGGCCGAGCTACGACGTGCGCAATGCCGGTGCGATCGCCGCGATGGATTGTCCGGTCTTTGCCTGCACGCCGGATCAGTTTCCGGATATGATGGCATGCGCCTTGACGCGGCAGGACATCGGACAATGGGCAAGCGCAAACGGCATCGATCTCGTGCGCGGTGCCTCGTAGTAGAGTAGGTTGACTTTGTATATTCTTGAACCATATAAATACAAAGACAACCACTGGAGGTCATGATGGCCCGCGAACATGCTGCGCCGAGCCTGACGCTCAATATTCATGCTGATCCGAATTCCGTCCAGGCGGCGTTCCTGCGACGGGCAATGTCAGCGCTGGAGCGCATCTCCGCAAATGCGTCGGCGAAGACGTTGACAGATGCGCTTGCCGCCCCGACCGATGCCGGCTCGCTTGCCCAGCTACTCAGCCGCTCGGATATATTGGGATCGGCGGTGACCGATCTCGATCCGCTGGTACCGGCGCTCGCCCGGAATGTCGAACATCGCCAGCGGCTGCTCAAGCTTGCGGGCGGCGTGTTGTCCGCAGACGAAGCGGGCCGAATCCTTGGCATCACCAGACAGGCGGTCGACAAGAGACGGCGGTCGAATACAATGCTGGCTGTTCGTGAGGGCGGTGACTGGCGTTATCCAGCCTGCCAATTCAATGAGGGTGAGGTGATTGACGGGGTCGCCGATGTCGTGCGGGGCCTTGCGTCGGCAGGTCCGTGGGCGACGCTCGACTTCTTGCTTGCTCCCGACACGGTGCTTGGCGGGCGATCGCCACTTGAGGCGCTGCGGCACGGAGAAGCGGACGCCATTTTACGGCTTGTCCGAGCTGATGGATCGGATGGCTTTGCCTGATGGCGGCGGCAAGCATTGACCCGCGTGGCCCTTCCGGGGCCGCGCCGCCACCGCCTGCCTGGCTCGACACAAAGCCCTTGCCAATCGACCTACTGCCTGCCGGAACGGTGCTGCATCGCATCCACCGTTCCACACTTGCCCCCGTCTTCTTCGGACCTGGAAAAGGCGGCGCGCCAACAAATCGCTTCGACAGCGCCGGCGGCCGCTTCGGAGTGCTCTATGTGGGAATGTCACTAAGCGGCGCACTGGCGGAAACGATTCTGCGTAACCCGCAACGGCTGATGGTGCCCGCGTCCGAAATTACCAGTCGAGCCGCAACCGAACTCAGATCGCAACGCGATCTTCGTATCGTGCGGGTGCACGGAACGGGGTTGCAGGAGCTGGGCACGGACAACGCGATTTCCACAGGGCCATATGAGCCATGCGGGCAGTGGGCTGACGCACTATGGGATCATCCCGACCAGCCTGACGGACTGGCCTATCAATCGCGACACGATCCAGGCGAGATCTGCATAGCGCTGTTTGAGCGTCCGGACCTGACGATCGCTATTATTCGGACCAGACTCCTGACCGCTATCATGAAGGATGTCGCGGTCCTGCTCGACCGCTATGGGAAATCGATATCGCCCAGCGCATGAGGCCTGTCCGGTGACAACATGGAACAGTGACGCTGGAGAAGAGGGGAGCGCCTTTGAATAAAGCGCTCCCTGTCGAATCAGGCAGCCATCGCTGCCGGGTTCAAAGCGCCTTCCGCCAATGCGGTCAAAGCTTCGTCGGTTTTCGTTTCTTCCTGTAAAGTGGTGACGAGAAGCTTCTGCGCGTCCTTTAAGCCAAGCTCGCCGGCCCAGCGGGCCAATGTCCCATAGCGGGCCATTTCGTAATGTTCGACGGCTTGCGCGGCCGAGGCCAGGCCCGCATCGAGAGCTGGCTGTCCCTTGAAATCTTCGAGGATTTCGTCGCCTTCGGCGAGGATACCTTCGATAGCGTCGCAAGTCTTGCCACGTGCCGGCTTGCCCAAAATCTCGAATACCTCCTGGAGACGTTCGACATGGATTTCGGTCTCGCCGCGGTGCTTCTCAAAAGCGGCTTTTAGGTCGGGCGAGGTTGCGCCACGTGCCATCTTGGGCAATGCCTTCAAAATCTTGCGCTCGGCGTAGTAGACGTCTTTCAACGTTTCATGAAACAGTGTTTCGAGTGTTTTGTCGGCCATCAGTGTGTTCTCCTAGTGGGATATCTACAGGCTTCCAACGCGGGAGATACACTAGCGTTCCGTAACACCGCGCGATGACTTGCCGATATCCGGTCACAAGGACCGCGATCTCAGATATCGCGCCGCCGCTAGTCTCCGGTCTGTTGATTAGCCGCCATAACTTTCTTGGATTCCGGGGACCCACGATACCGCAGAAAGATGGACAGAACGACGAGCATGGCAGTCGAGAAGAACTCCGATTGCCAATTTTGAAACGACTCGAACCAGAACTGGGCATTGCCCATATAGCTCAACGGCGTTAGCGCCGCCTCCCCGTGCAAGGCGGCCTCAGAGTTGTAAGTGGCGAGGCTTGCGAAGAAATGCCCGGCAAAGGACAAGCCGAACAAACTCAACAGTGCCAATCCTAGCGAATGATCATAAATCCAGCTTCCGCTGCCGGAGTCCTGCTTTTTTTCAGGCTTGTCGGGATCGCGCGATTCAGAAGAGCCCTTTTGAAAAAGATAAGCCGTCAAGACAACGTAGGTTGCCATCTGCAACCACTCGCTTTCCCAGTTTTCAAACAAAGCGGACCAGAATGCCTCGTCGGACAGGTAGCTGGTCAGAGACAGGAGCGCTTGCCCATGAAGACTCAACTCATGGTTTTGTTGCCGAAAACCGGACCAGATCATGCCGACCACGCTCCCGGCAAAGGCCAGAAAAAGCGCAATTGTCAGCCCATTGTTTCGCAGGAAACGCATTCAACCTCTCCGACCGACCTTAAACGTCGACGTGTATTGTCTCAGACCCTAACGACACAATTCCTGGAACGTTCCGCACCGGACATGGCGGAAGCCGGACGGGAAGCGCAGTACCGGGCCTCCAGAATTTCAGCGGTTTTCTGCTGAGACGGTCTTCGGTTGAACGAAAATAGCATCGCATGGTGGCTTTATGCCGAGATCGTTGCAGCCGGTGATCGCGATCGGCCAGCAAGCACCGCCGATTATTTCGCCGGTGCACGCCTGTCACGTTCATTCGCTTTTGCATCTGTCTTGAATGTCGCGTCACCATCCGACTTGCCCGAAAGCACGCGGGGGTTGGCGCTTACAACGCCGTCATTGTCCGAGCCGTGGCCCGTGCGGGCAAACTGTCCCTTGGCGTCCGCTTTTAAGGTCTTGTCGGAATCGCGGTTCTTGGCAGTGTTTGACATCGGTATCTCCTTTGAGCAGCAACTTACGACCGTTGCTTTTGGTTCCCGCCGGCGTCTCCTAGCGGACCAAGCGGATAGCTCCTCGCGAAGAGAGCGGCGGCGCTGGACTCGTTGCGGTCAACAAGGCTTAATACCGAGTGGGGATGGCTCGGGGGGATGCCGATCGTGAAATCACCGCAGCAAATGGATGGTAGTGGCGATGTTCTCGACGCTGTTGTCATCGGGGCCGGCTGGGCAGGCCTCGGTGTAAGCTATTGGCTGGCACGACGGGGCCTGCGCCATAGCGTGCTGGAGCGCGGTCGCATAGGAGAGACGTGGCGCACGCAGCGGTGGGATGCTTTTCATATGAATACACCCAACGTGCTAACCGTCATGCCCGGCGATCGCTACGAGGGTACGGATCCGTACGGCGCCCTGACGCGCGACCAGTTCGTCGCCCTGCTTGAGGATTTCGCCGGGAGAAACGGGCTGCCGATCGAGCCCGATACAGCAGTGAGCGAACTTACGCACCAGAATGGGGCCTATCGGCTGCACACCTCACACGGAACACTTCGGGCGCGCAACGTGATTATCGCAAGCGGCAGCCTCAATCGTCCGCTGCGTCCGCTCTCGTCAACTGCGATGCCACCTGACATTTATCAGCTAGACGCTTCCGGCTACCGCAATGCTGCCGGTCTGCCGCGTGGAGCGGTTCTGGTGGTTGGAAGCGGCCAATCCGGGGCCCAGATCGCCGAGGAACTGGCGCAAGCGGGTCGGGCGGTGTTCCTTGCGACGAGCCGCGTCGGGCGGCTCCCACGGCGTTACCGCGGGCGCGATGTCATGATCTGGCTTGATGAAAGCGGATTTCTCGACCTGCGGCGCGAGGAGATCATTCGGTCGGCGGGACGCATCCCGGCGCGTGGTGTGCTCGGGTCGGAGCACACGATAAGCCTTCAGGCGCTCGCCGCCCAGGGGATTGTGCTTCTCGGGCGGTTGACCGGCGTTGTGGATGGCCGCCTCGCTTTCGCCGACGATGTCGAAGCAAATGTTCGCTTTGGAGACGAAGCCTCGGATAGTGCCAAACGCTTTATCGATGAATATATCGCTCGAGCCGGCATCGATGCACCGGTTCCGGCTCCTGACCCAACCGAGACGGTCCAGTGGCATCGGCCGGATCCCGCCATCAATTCGCTCGATCTTTCCGGGTCCGGTATTACGAGTGTGGTGTGGTGCACCGGCTTCAAGGGCGACTTCAGCTATGTGAAACTTGCCGATGCGCTCGACGCTGCCGGACAGCCGATTCACAAGGATGGCGTCGGGGTCCTCCCGGGCCTCTACTTCGCGGGACTGGATTTCGGCTCGACACGCAAGTCTGGCATCATATTGGCGGTCGCCGACGAAGCAGTTCGCCTTGTCGAACAAATACTGGGACGTTCGTGATCCTTTGGCATTCGCGGCAAGCTGCCTGATTATCTCTGACTCAGTACTCTTTGTTCCTTATCGCCCTTATCGTGGCGATACCCCGCAAGCCTTCCTTGTTGCCCGTCGCCGCGACCGCCTCAAAAATGCGCAAGGCATCGGCGAGCCGGTTCAACTTCATGTAGGAATAGCCGCGCAGGATCATGAGATCGGTGCGTTCGGGAGCGATCCGCGCCCGCTGGTCGAGTGCGAGGATGGCCTCGTTCGGACGGCCGGCGTTGAAGGCCTCCGTTGCCCGGGACGAAAGCAGCGCGATGTCGAGTTCGATCTGGCGGGATTGCTGCTGGCGAGCCTTTGAGGCGGCCACCGCGGCCTTGTCGCTGAGACCGGCACGCAGATAGGCAAGGCTTTGGCCGTAGGCTGCGTCGCTCCGCTGTGCCTCAGACCGGCTCAGGAGGCCGCGTTCGAATGCTGCGGCTGCCTCGAGTGGGCGATTGATATCCATCAGGCACCAGCCACGCGACAACGCGTTCTCGGGTGAAAGAGCCTGCGGGTCGATCGTTGTCGTGCAGCCGCGGACCGAACGCGCGCCGGCATTGTTGGTGGCCGCGCGGGGCGCTTGACGCGGACGCGCTTCCGGCGATCTTGGCCGGGGCGCCTGCTCGGTTTGGACGGCAGGCTGCTCGTATGGCTCCGCTCGCTGGCGGGAAATGGTCTCGGCGACTTGGTCCGCCAGGGTCCGAGGCTCCCCAGACGAAGGGGCGGGGGAAGTCGGCGCCGGCATATCCTGCAGCGCAAGCGGCGTGGTCAGGGTCGGCCGCAGTTGCGTTTGCTCCAGCGTGTCGCCGAACCGCTCGGGCGAGGGCGCTAGCCCGGGTTGCCGCGTCTTGCGCTGTTCACCGAGCCGCGCGATGCGCTCCGAGCGACCAGCCCAGCGCCGCTGGATCGCGGCTACGCCTGCCGCATCACCGAGCTGTTGGCGCGTCAGTACGAGCCCGTACGACGATGGTTCGTCGTCCGGCTTCCACTGCAGGGCCATCGAGAACCAGCCTGAAGCGGTCTCGAACTGATTGAGCAGATAAGCGTACCACCCGAGCTGCTGCGCGGCATTGGCCTCCTTTGCTTCCACGACCTCCGGCACCATGCGTTGCAGGATCGCAGGCGCAATCTCCACCGGCGGGTCCTGCGCCAGAAGATTTGCCACGGCAGCCATGTAGACCGCCTTCGTGTCGTCCGAGCTGTCGCGCCATTCGTACATGACTGCTTCGGCTTCTGCTGGGCGCGAGCGCGCGATCATCGCAAGTGCGAGGCCTTGCGCGGATGACGGCGCGCTTTCGCGATCATATGAAAGCTTGAACCATTTTTCCGCCGCCTCGAAATTATTGCGGCGCAGATAATACCAACCGAGGATAAGCGGATCGGAAGGGCCCGTTGTAGCGGTCGCAAGTTTCTCCACCCGCTCGACATCAGGCTGGGGTACGACAAGTTTCGGATCGGACCCTGCGTCGGCGACGGCTTTGCGCGCGAGGTCGTCGCGTATCGAATCGAATTCGCTCTTCCCGTCGGGCAGGATTTTGGCCTTTGCCAACAAGGTGTCGAGATCGGGCCGCGTCAGCAGCGGCAGCGCCTTCTGCACCGTCGCAAGCCGTTCAGCCGGATCGGTACAGGTATCGAGGATGTATGCGTAGGCAGCTTTCGCCCGGGCCTCGCGATCGGTTTTGGCGAAAGCTTCGGCCGTCCGCCACAGCACGTCGATCTCGCTGCAGGTCATCAGACTGTTATGGGCCGCGCCGACGCGGATCACCGTATCGTACTGTTTCAGGTCGGAGGCATTGATCAGTTGCTCGCGCGCTTCGGCAAGGTCCAATCGGTCCATCAGATCGGCGGGCGGTGTCCAGCCTTGTTCTGTACTCTGCCTATCCTGCACGGCCTTGCGCAATTCGGCGAGTTTCCCGTCGGCATATAGCTTCCACATGGCATCGAGCGATGCATCGGTCTGAACTGGCACGGCTAGGGGATCGGCGGGGGGCGTCCAATCGGGGTAGAGCGCCCTCAACCGCGCGATCTCCGCCGCCAGCCGGCGCTGATCGCCCTGGCGGGCAAAATAACGCAGCGCGGTTTCATCGACTTTCGGCGTCGTCGTGGGAGCAGGCGGCTGCTCCGGTGCAGGCTGCGTGCGGCGGGCAGGCGTTCGGCCGGACTGCGCGACGACATATTCACCGGCTGAATCCGCTTGGGCCGAACTGCCTTTTGCGCCTCCCAACAGCGCCGACCGGATCGTCTCTCCGGCCGTCGCCGACTCCGGCAGATAGCTTTGCTGAAGCGCAAAGGCTGCGGCGCAAGCGACCATCAGGGGTGCGATGATGAGGACCGGCTTCTTCATAAACATTCCGGATGCTGACTATGGGCGAACGAAAGCGATAATAAATGCAGCGTTGACGGGTAGTATAGAGACGGTTCGAACGAGCGTACGGCCTCCGGCAATTTTACCTTGTCCAGCACGCAAGCGACGAGTGCCGGAATGATCGCATACCCCGCATCGGAGAGCGTTTCCTTCACGTTTCCGCTGTCGCTGTCGGTAATGACCACCTGGCCGCTTTCCGAGGTCATGCCCTTGCGCAATCTCGTAAGCAATTCCCGGTCGTAGATGCGGGCGCGCATAAGGTAGAGAGGAATGCGCAAGGCATTGTACCCAAATTCCGCGGGAAATCCCTTGGCAGGCTTTAACTGTGTCTTGGCTGACATCCAGTCCGTGGGCAGCGACCGCGGGCCGGCACTGGCCTTATTGAGTAGCCCGACGCCGGTCATGCTCAATTGCATCCAGTCAGTCGTCTTGTCGATCGAGGCAAATTTCGGAAAGGCCTCGAAGACCCAATAGGACAGGTTGATGATCGGACCGTCAGTGCGGTCGGATTCGGAAAATCCCTTGGCACCAGGCAGCAGGAGCAGGCGGTCCTGCCATTTGACAACGTTCGATTTGCCGATTCCGCCGATAATCGTTTTTGCGGCGCTGATGAAATCGTTGCGCTCCCACTCGCCTCCCGCCAGCAACAGCGCATAGGCGATCAGAATATCGCCATCGGAGGCATTATTGCTGTCGGTAATGTGCGGTTTTGCCGAGGGATCCCATTTCCACATGGCGAGACCGTCGTCGCGCAACAAAAGCTCGGTTTTTGTAAATGACCAGATCAGATCGAAATCCGCCTTGCTGTTGGCAAGGTATGCGAGCAGCAACCCATAACCCTGGCCTTCACTATGGCTGATATTGCCGTTCGCATCATCGATCACCCGTCCACCTGCATCGATGAAGCGTGATTTATAGGCGGCCCAATCCGCTGGTTTCACGGTTCCCGACAAGGTTTGTGCCATCGCAACTCCGCCGCCGGCCCAGGCGAGCAAAAGACAAAGGAGGCAGGCATAGGCTCTCATATGCGCCTCCCGAGATTTGCCAGCATCCGCGAGGTCGTGATGCCAAGCAAGCAGGCAAGGACAACAAGGATCAATGAAAACCACAATATATTGCCGGAGAGCCAATTGGCGATGACCAGTCTCATATTCGAAAATGACAGCGGCTGTGACTGAACAAAGGTGTAGTTACCCACTGGTACCATCTGCATTTCGTCGGTGCCGGCTTTGTAGATGGAAATATGGCCCTGGAGTTCCGGCCAGTGATCCTGCCGCGTCAGGGCGCGGACGCCCTCGATGAGATTGTCGTCAGTTGCCGACGTTGCCACCGTCCAAACGCCATCGCCGTTCGGATTTGGCCGCTGGGCAACAAGCAGCGTAGCGGCAGGTTCCGGCGTATAGGGCGCATCGCTCTCATCGGAGGTCATGAGGCTCGCCAGGGAAATGTTGAACGTGCGGTTCAGCCAGTCGTCAAACGAGGAAATCTGGCCGCGCCAACCTCTTCCGGAAAGCCGCTCGCGCCACTCGTTGAAGTCGCTCTGCGTATTTTCCTCGGGTGCCGGTTCGACATTGCCTTTGACGGCACTCCAGATCGTCCGAGTGTTCTCGGAAATCCCGGTCTGCGTCAGAACGCTCGATTCGATTTGCGGGATGGCGCCGATAAACAGGGCATTTGAATTCATGGCGGAATTCGCGGTTGCCCTCGGATCGACCTCCATCGGCCGCCCGGCAGCCACGGCCATGCGGGCAAGCAGCGTTGCGGCCGCCGACAGGCTTTTTTCCCCGGCATTGTTCATCACGACAGGCAACGGTTTGTCCGAACGATTATAGGGGAAGCTCGTTCCGCTCAAGCCGGCAAGGTTGGGGAGGGTACCGATCCTGGCAAAACTTGGAATGACGAACTCAGACGAATCGAAGAGCGCGAACCGCGTCGTCGAGGATGCGTTGGATCCAGGCGCGCAGATGGAATCCGTCTTGGTGGTAAGCGCTGCCTCGATGGTGATCAGGTTCACGCCGGGCCGGAAGTGCCGCATGGTGAAGCTGATCGGAAAATGCCGCAGGATTTCGCCGCCTGAAGTGGTTATCGGTAGCGTGGCGGCAATATTGTCGTTGACGTAAATATTGATCTGACTGCCCGGCAAGACGTCTTCCGAGTAGGCGGCGTCGAGGAGAATGGTCGCCTTTCCATACTCGTTCGCGTAGAAATCCGAAGGAACGCCAATTGCAAATTCAGTTCGCAGCCGGCGTCCGGTGAAATTCTTCGTATCCACCCCAAGTTCGCTGAGCTTTACCCGCGATGAAGAAATGAAAAGCGGCACGTCGGGTGACCGCCATGTCTGGGTAGAAATGAACGTCCGCGGCACGCTGAGATCGCGCTTCAGCGGGTCGACAAAGCCGGCAACCGCATTGGTGACAGATTGCCAATCGGCGCCGCGAAAGCGGAGGATCGAACTGCCGGTTGCAGGGTCGTCCACAAATGCCACGCCGGGTGCCGTTCGACTGTCTCCTGCCCACGGCGCGAGGGATTGCAGTTCCTCGTCGGTACCAAGAAGGACCGTCAGCGCGCCGGGCGACTGCTCTGCCGGCAGGGTGGACGAGACCGTCACCGTCTGGTTCGGCATATTGGCAAGGATCGCCAAACCCTGGGCTGTGTGAAGCATGGGAGCCGTCGCTTGGGTGCGGTCAATGGCGGGAACGACAATGTTGAACGCCGTTCGTCCGGTCCCGTCGACACCGATTGCACGTATGTCGTCCAGCTTCTTGAGCCTGCGCGGATTGTCCCCGGTGAAAGAAAGATAAGTCTTTGACGGATCGACTTCAGTCCACAATTCGTAGGTCGATTGCACCGTGCAGTCGGTGCGGTGGCGAAGGCTGGTGTTTATGCGGAATGTGTTGAGCCCCTCTTTCAGGACGCCGGCCGGTATCTTCGCCGTCAAAGTCTTCCGGCCCTCCGGCGACTGTACCGGCTCGCTGATGATGCGGGCGTTGTTGATGGAAACGGTCATGGTGGACCACTCCGGCGCCACGACGAGGCTGCTCTGATAGGCCAGCGTCAGAGTGGCAGGAGCTGCCGCCTGATCCGCAGTAATGAAAACGGCCCACGTCTTGTCACCGTTCTCACCGTTGAACGAAAGGCTGTCCTGAGGCACGATATAGCGTCGCCATTGTCCGTCGGCCCTGATCGGCGCCGGCGCCAATTTGGGAGCGGGGGCGGGTGCGGCCGGTGCCTGCTGGCCGGGCAGTGGCGAGAACGGCGCGGCCGGCTTCTCGGCCGGTGCGGGTTCGGCGGGGCGCTCGGGCGACATGTCGAAAGGCGCGACCTGCGCATAAGAACTCAGGGTGGAAAGGCCGAGAAACAGGCAGGCGCCAAGCAGCCGCTTCATAGCGTGCCCTCCCATTCCCTTTTGCCTCTTCCAGTCAAGTGGCGGAAAAGATAGGAAAAACCCCGGTATGTCTGGAATATCGCCACCCCGAAAAACCAGATCGTACCCTTGAACAGGCCGGGATTACCACGCCGATCCAGCTGGAATTTGGTCCACTGAGCCGAATTGGCAAAGATCAGGTCGGCGATCAACGAGTGATCGGAGGGCTGGTCAGGCATGAACATGCAGCCGACCGACGTTTCTCCAGCTTGCTTTCTGACATTGCGGACCTGCAATGGAAGATCGCCGAGATCTCCCGTTGCGAATGTCTTGAAGCGGACGTCGGTCAGCATGCCGACGGAAACCGCCTCGGCCACATCGCCCAGCACCTGAACGCGCAGACCATTGACCGACACATCGTCGATCGTCCCTTGCAGCCAGCGCTCGCCCACGCGAAATTCGCAGCGGCGGCTCACCTTCACGCGTCGCGAAGGCCGCTTGTCACCGCGCTCGGATACAACCCCAAGCGCACAGCCCGCGAAAACCAGATTGAGAAGGTTCCACGCACCCACGACAAGCGTGACATCCGCTTTGTATGGCTCGGTGTAAATTCGATAGATCGTCACCCCCACGCCGACTAGCAGCACCAGGAAGATGACAAAGAATGGCGTGCTCAATTCCGAAAGGCGGCTTCGGTCGATACGCTCGTCCTTCGCGGTGACCTTGAATGTCGGCTTGCGCGGGTTCAGGGCAACCGACACGACTGCCGGCAGGAGATGCACGGTCTGGACATATTCGTAGAGCTCGGAAATCCAGGGCCAGCGGAATGCGCCGTAAAGATAGTTCTGCATCATCAGGTTCACGACCATATAGATGAGCGTATAGGCGAGGAATTCGCCGCCTGATGCCGTGAAGATCTCAAGCCCGAAGAACAGATAGAACAGCGGCGCGACCAGAAAGATTGCCCGCGGGAATGGAAAGAGCCAGAACAACGTCGAAGAGAGGTAGCAAAGGCGTTGCGGGATCGTGAGCCCGCCATTGAATAAAGGAAAGCGGAACCGCAGGATTTGCATCATACCCTGCGCCCAGCGGCTGCGCTGGCCGATGAAACTCGCGAACGTGGCGGGTTGCAAACCTGCAATGAGGGGCTTGTCGAGATAGACGCTGTTCCAGCCCTTTGAATGGAGCGCGATGGCAGTCTCGCAATCTTCCGTGATGCTGATGCCGCTGAACCCGCCGGTAACATTCAGGGCCTCGCGGCGGAGCACGGCGGCCGAGCCGCAAAAGAAAGCAGCGTTCCATTTATCGAGCCCGCGCTGGATGATGCCGTAGAACATTTCGTTTTCGGATGGCATTTCCTCGAACGTACGCAGATTGCGCTCGAGCGGATCCGGGTTGAGGAAGAAGTGCGGCGTCTGCACGAGAAACAGTTTGTCGTCCTCATCGAAATAGCCGACCGTTTCGAGCAGGAAATCGCGTGTTGGCGCGTGATCCGCATCGAACACGGCGATCAATTCGCCGGTTGAATGTTCAAGGCCATTATTGAGATTGCCAGCCTTGGCATGGACGTTCTTCTCACGCGTCAGGTAGTGAACGCCCAAAGCCTCGCAGAGCACCGAGAGATCCTTGAAACGCTTTTCAGCGATGTGGGATTCGACAATCTTGTCGGCATTGCGCTTTTGCAGCGTACCGCCGTCATCGAGTATCCATACGGTGAGCTTGTCAGCCGGATAGTCCATGGCCTTGGCTGCGGCCATGGTGTTTGCAAGCAGTTCGATGTCCTCGTTATAGGTCGGGATGAACACGTCAACGCTTGGCAATTCACCTTTGGTTGCCGGCCGTGTCGTGCGGTGCGGCAGTGGCATCGAGACGACAAAAAGGCTGAGCGCCAACATCATCACACTGTAAATCTCGGCGAGATACAGCAGGAAACCGGGGATGAAGTTTTCGAGCTGGTTGACCGGAGGCAGCGTGCTCGTCGTACGCCAGTAGACATAGCGCATGACGATGGCCGTACCGAAGGCAAGGGCGATCAGCCGCCAGATACCGCCGGCATTCAGCGTCTTCAACACCATCATGAGGAACAGTACCGAGGCGCCGGCGATCAGCTGCGTCTGCAGATTTACCGGGAGCGTGACCAGGAGCAGAACGCTGATCGACGTTACGAGCCACATCAGGATGATGAGGAACTTACGCATGGACGGCCGTGCTTTTCGATGGGCGGGCGGGCGAAGAATTCATCTCATGTCCTGGCGGTGGGTTAATGGGAGGGTCATTCCCCAATGAATGTAACTGCGTTTTGGCTCCGGTTTATTGGGCGGCGGGTGGCGGGGGTGGAACGACGGCCCGATTGATCTGGGTCGGTGCAGGCATGGGCGGGGCCGCACCCGATACAGGCGGCGGCGGTACGATGGGTCCGATCGGCGCAGGTCTTGCCGGACGGGTCTCGACAGCCGGCGCGGCGGGGAGCCGTGCGCGCCGTTTTGGCGCCGCTGCAACGGGTTGCGGCGCCGGAGGCGGCATCAATGCGGCAGATGGCGGCATATCAGGGCCAGCCGGAAAGACATTGGCGCCCGGGCGGCCAAGATTGTCCGGCACGCCAGCCGGTTCGCCATAAGGGTTCCAGCTGTAATTGTTGAAGGCTGCGTTGATGGTGAACCCATACATGAACGCCAGCAATTGTTCTTCGGTCAAGCGCGAGTCGCAAAGACGCAGCCGGATCTGGATCGAGCCGCGCCCGGTAAACCAGCGCGATTGTGTTTCAGGTGGCCGGATGCGCTGCCAGGCATAGACGCAGGTATCGCCGGAGCGTGAATGCCCGCTGGCGAAACCGAAGGCACCGTAGCGGTTCTGCACGAAGTTGGGAGAACGATGCATTGGAACACCCGGCAACGTGCCTCGGAGCTCGCGATCGATATTCGTTGTCCCAAGCTGACGGTCGCGCAGCGTATCACCACCCGAAAGGTTTGCCTTCACCGGTCCGAACAGCTGTACGCGCAGGACATTCTGCCCAGGCGTGCGCGCGGACGTCGCCAACAGAATTTCCTGTTGAACGGCATTGTTGTAGGATCGTTCGACGACACTGACGATGGATGGACCGCCAGGCGGCGGTAGCGCATAGGCCTGCTGCGCGTCGACTGTTCGCGTCGATGCCAGGATCTGCGGCGGCCCCCCGGACGCGCAGCCGCCAACCAGAAGTAGCAAGATCAGACAGGAAGTCCTCTTCAACATTTGGGAAAACTAGGCGATTGAATTGATTCGTACAAAGGAAATGCTCTACGTCGTTGGGAAAGTTCAAACTTCTCACATCAACAGTTGCCCGATGGTTACACCTAAAAATTGAAGAACGGCATGTCCCGCAGAACTGTCCGTCGCACCTTAGCTTTATTTTCAACGTGGATCTTCGCAATTTGATAGTCCTGGCCCTCGTCTACTTCGCTAATCCATCCGTCTGGCAGCTAATACTCGCAATCGCGGAACCTTCTGCCGAAACTTCCATCTATCTCCAAGGGAGATCGAAGGAGCCGCGTTGCGTGCCACAGTTGGTTTTTAACAGCCACCCACACACAGTCAGCCCGATTCGGATCGGGCATAGCGCCTGCGAAAGCCTTCCGGCTGTCTCTCAGATTTTGGCCGCTTGATCGCGGCCTTCGTCGGCACTGAAACTATGGTCCGGCTGGAAGGCCACCCGGACGGTAGTAATGGGTCCAAGATCATTCCAGGTTGTGCGATGCAGGATCAACAATGCCTGGCCCTGCCTCGTCTGCAATAATCGCGCATCGCGCCGGTCGGCATTCTCAGCTGAAAACGAGAACTCAGCCCGCAGGTAGGGTGCGTTGCGCACCAGCCATTCATTCGCATTCAAATCCCGGAAGCCGGCGTGCTCAAGTCCTGGCACGACGTGCGGATTAATCCAGCGGTCTTCGAGCTGGTAGGGTTTGCCGTCGGCGTAATGCACCGCCCTGAGATGGACCAGCCGTTCCCCTTCCGGAAGACCGAGGCGTGCCGCGATGTGTACGGGAATCGGACTGAGCCGCTGCGCAACGACACGGTGGCTGTAGGTGAGGCCCGCGTCCTCGACCTGCTCACGCACGATGGGAATCGAGAAAGTGGCCTTGCGCACCGGATTGACCACCACCCGCGTGCCCGCGCGACGCCGGCGATCGAGAAGGCCTTCATCGGCGAGCACTTGTAACGCCTTGTTGACCGTCGCCCGCGCGGCGCTGAACTCGACCGCCAGATCCGCCTCGTCCGGTATGCGTTCGCCT
Organism: Phyllobacterium sp. 01N428; assembly: GCF_056399405.1. Classification (NCBI taxonomy): domain Bacteria; kingdom Pseudomonadati; phylum Pseudomonadota; class Alphaproteobacteria; order Hyphomicrobiales; family Phyllobacteriaceae; genus Phyllobacterium; species Phyllobacterium sp. 01N428. The sequence continues at coordinate 224,352 of NZ_JBFTRH010000008.1, read as the reverse complement.
TCACGCCACTTCAGTTCGACAATGCGACGACGTACCTCGTCAGCGATGCTTTGGGCCTTGCGCATGGTTGCCGCCTATGGCTGCTACCGCCGATGAATATCCAGCGGAATGCGAGCAAGTTTAGACATATCCATAAAATAAGTATAGACATATTTGCGGGCTTATGTGTAGACATATTCCGTCACAGCGCGCTATGGAGGAGTGCAGATGTACCGTTCCCGTTATACGGCAGCCAGCAATTTTGCCGCGCGTCCAATGTCGGAGGCGCGGGCATGAACCGGCCGCTGGCGGGGATCAAGGTGCTGGATCTGTCGCGTGTGTTGGCGGGTCCTTACTGCACGGCGCTCCTCGCGGATCTTGGCGCCGAGGTCATCAAGCTTGAACCGCCGGCAGGCGATGATTATCGCCATGTAGGCCCGTTCAGCCAAGGTGAAAGCGCACTTTTTACTCTCAACAATCGGGGCAAGCGCAGCATCGTTCTGGACCTCAAGGTTCCGGAAGACCAGGCGCTGGCACAAATGCTCGCCGAGCGCGTAGACGTGGTGGTCGAGAATTTCCGTCCCGGCGTGGCCGAGCGCTTGGGGCTGGGCGCCGCGGCGCTGCGGGCGGCGAACCCCAGGCTTATCTATTGCTCGATCTCCGGCTTTGGCCAGGAGGGACCATTCAAGGATTTGCCGGCCTATGACCTCATCGTGCAGGCCATGTCCGGCCTGATGGCGAGCACCGGCGAGGAGGGAGGCGGTCCGCTCAAAACCGGTGAAAGCATTGCGGATCTGCTCGCCGGATTGTTTGCCAGCTGGTCCATCATGGCCGCGCTGGTGCAACGCAATTCGACAGGGAAGGGTGCCACGCTTGACGTCGCCATGTATGACGCCCTGTTTTCAGTGTTGACGACCAGCCATGCACTGCACCTCTATGCTGGCCTATTGCCGCAACGCGTCGGCAATCGCCATCCGCTCTCGACGCCCTTTGGCTGCTTTGCCACCAGCGATGGGCAGGTGGTGATAACCGTTCTGAACCCCAGGCAGTTTAGCGCGCTTGCTCAACTTGTCGGCGCCCCTCAGGCCGTCGACGACCAGCGTTTTGCTACAGATGAGAGCCGCACCGAACATGAACCAGCCTTGAAGGCCTTGATCGAAAACTGGTCGCGCGAGCTGACCACCGAGGAAGCCATTGCCGCACTCTCTGCAGCCGGTCTGCCGGCTGCCCCGATCTGGGACATTGCGCAGGCAATTTCGAATGAGCATTCGGCGGCGCGTGGCTTGGTCAGCCTACTGCAGCATCCGGTGCTGGGGGAGGCGCCGACAGTCGGTCAGCCCGTTCGTTTCGACGGCGAAAAGCCGTTAGCAGCAGCTTCGGCGCCCCGGCTCGGCGGCGATCGCGAAACAATTCTGCGGGAGTTCGGGTTGGAGAAGCGCGCATGACGGATGAATGGTACATGCTGTCCGACGAGGAGCGGCTGTTCTGCGACGTGCTTGGGCGGCTGTGTGCGGAACGCATTGCGACGAAAGCGGCGGCAACCGACGAAGCCTCTACCTTCGTGCATGAACAACTCGCGGTTCTGGCCGAAGCCGGAATGCTGGGCGCAAATCTGCCGGAAGCCTATGGCGGGAGTTCCATCTCGGCAACTGCGCTGCTGCGGGCAGTGGCGATCGTCGCCGGAGCCTGCGGTTCCACTGCTTCGGCGCTGACCGCGCACTATCTGGCGACCGACTCCATCCTCATCGGCGGAACGGAAGCGCAAAAACAGAAATGGCTGCCCAAGGCGGCAACGGGCGAGGCTTTGGGATCGTTCGCGCTGACCGAACCCACTGCCGGATCCGATCCTGCCGACATGAAGACTCGGGCGCGCCGCACGAGTGCGGGTTGGCATGTCAAAGGCACGAAATGCTTCATCTCCAATGGCGGCGTTGCAGATTTCATTGTTCTCTATGCCGTGACCGATCCGGAAAAGGGACATCGCGGCATTTCAGCCTTTATCCTCCCCAAGGGGACGCCGGGGCTTGAAGCTGGTGTGGCTGAAAGGACAATGGGTCTCAAGGGCGGCCATGTCTTCACACTGAACATCGACTGCGAGCTGCCGTCCGATGCGCTGTTGGGGGAGGAAGGCAAGGGTTTTCGCACGGCCATGCAAGTGCTTGACAATGGCCGTATCGAGGTTGCCGCGCAATGCCTCGGCATGGCCGAGGCTGCAATGCAAGCTGCGATCGCTTACGCTAAGGAGCGTGTCATCGGTGGGCAGCCACTGAGTGACCGGCAGGGCATACGCTGGATGATCGCCGATATGGGTTTGGCCTATCGCTCGGCGTTGCTCGTTGCGCAGGACGCGGCGCGACAACGGGATCTGGCGCATGCAGGCGGCGGGCGGTTTTCGCTCGCAGCCTCCATGGCCAAGTTGCACGCATCAGAAGCTGCGGGCCGCATTGCGGATATCGCGCTGCAACTGCATGGAGGTTATGGATATACGCGTGATTTCCCCATCGAACGGATCAATCGCGATCTTCGGATCATGCGGATCTACGAAGGCTCGAGTGAAATCCAGCGCATTATCATTTCCGGCCATATGCTGAACTGACCGAAGGCGACCCGTGCATCAGTCAAAGCGCAATGCATCCAATGTTTTCCCAGCGAGCGCCATGGGAAGAAGCGGCAAGAACCGGCGGAGTGTAATGCCTCCGCTCGTCGCGCCGAACGGCCGGTTCCTATCCGGTGGTGACGGGCCAGACGGCGGTCCTGCTGCTTTGCCGAATCCGCTTATTGAGTACTTTTCGTTGCATTCTGGCATGGTAAGGTTGCGCAGCGAAGCGGAAGATACCGGGCGGCGGTGGACTCCTGCGCTGTGGAATAATCTGGCGAAAAGCGTGATCCGTTGCGCTTTGGCCAACGTGAACATAACAGCCGGTCAAGGAGCGACATAGGGCCTCGATCGGCGAGGCATTTCTCTGATCTAAAAAATACGGCGACACAATAAGTGCCCGCCGTGTCAATCCCGTGGGAACAACTAGGAGAACTTAAATGAGCATTCACATCACCTTCAAAGGGGCGCTTGTCGGCTTGGCCGCACTCTGTCTTGCCAGCGCCGCCGAGGCGGACCAGCTTGCGGACGTCAAGGCCGCGGGCAAGATCGTCACCGCCACCGACATGCACTATGCACCCTTCGACATGCTCAACAACGGCACGTATGAGGGCATGACCAAGGACCTGTTCGACCAGGTTGCCAAGGAAATCGGGGTCGAGCCGGTCTACCAGGATATCCCGTGGACCGCCGAGCTCCCGGGTCTTGAAGTCAAGAAGTTCGACATCGTGATCGCCCCCGTTACCATCACCCCGGAGCGGCTCGAGCGCTACGGCTTCACCCTACCTATTGCCGATGCCACCGTTTCGCTGCTGAAGGCTGCGAGCAACACCGAACTCACCAAGCCGGAAGACATCAAGGGCAAGACCGTCGGCGTCCAGCAGGGTACCGCGCAATTCAAGCAGCTTGAAGCCTATGGCCAGAAGCTTGGCGGTGTAACGATCAAGGAATACGGCACCACCGACGAAGCCTATGCCGACCTCGCTGCCGGCCGTCTCGATGCGGTTGCGGGCTCGCTTCCGAACCTTACCTATCTCGTGAAGAGCCGTCCTGAGAGTTTTGCTCTCTTCACTCCTGCCCAGTTCGGTGAGCCGAAGTATTTCGCATGGGTGCTGCGCAAGGATGCCGACAGCGAAAGCTTCAACAAGGCCATCAACGATGCGGTGCTCAAGATGACCGATGACGGCCGCGTCAAGGCGATCCAGGAGAAGTGGCTCGGCACCTACACCGAACTGCCGCGTGAGGTTCCGACCAAGTAATTTGCGGCGGGCGGAGTCAGCTCCGCCCGCACATCTTGGGTCAAGTGAGGGCGGATGTTTTCCTTAGCGGTTTTCCTTCAAAGCTTCGAGCCGTTGTTGTGGGCGGCGCGATACACGCTGCTGATCTCTATACTCGGTATCGGACTGGGTCTTGTGATCGGCACGCTGGTCTGCGCAGCTCGCCTGTCGCCTTACCCGATGCTGCGCCGCTTTGCAGCCATCTGGGTCAGTTTCCTGCGCGGCGTGCCGCTCCTGGTGCAATTGCTGGTGTTCTACTACGCGTTGCCGGTCATTGGCCTCGACGTTCCTGCAATGGTCGCTGCCGTCGTGACCGTCGGTATCTGCGCCAGCGCCTATATCTCCGAAATCTGGCGCGGCGCGATTGCGGCGCTGCCGAGGGGACAGGCAGAGGCGGCGGTCGCCATCGGCATGACGCCATTCGACGTATGGATCCGGGTCATTCTCCCGCAAGCCGTGACGCTTTCGCTGCCGGCATTGATCAACGAACTTATTCTTCTGGTGAAGGCGTCCTCGCTGGTCTCGGTTGTCGGTATTCTTGAAATTACCCGCGCCAGCCAGGCGCAGGCCGCTACCACCTTCCGGCCGCTTGAGGTCTACATCGCCGCCGCCTGCATTTATCTCGTGATCAATTTGTGCCTCGCGGCGCTCGGACGTTACCTCGAACACAGGACGGCCGTCTGATGGATTGGAGCATGTTGCAGCAATATGGCCCGTCGCTGCTCAAGGGGTTCGCCAATACCATCGTCTGCTGGGCGCTTGGCACCGTCTTCGGCATGGCGCTTGGCCTCGTCATTGCGCTCATTCAACGCTATGCACCGCGCTGGGTGACGTGGATCATCCAGGTCTATATCGAAGTTATCCGCGGCACACCGTTCCTTGTGCAATTATTCGTGCTTTATTACGGTGGCCCACTCATCGGCCTGCGCCTCGATGCCCTGCCGGCCGGCCTGCTTGGGCTGACAATCTATGGCAGCCCCTATTTCGCGGAAATATTCCGTTCGGGATTCCGGGCAGTGCCCGATGGGCAGATCGAAGCCGCCCGCGCCATCGGCATGGCCGAAGGCCATATTGTGCGGCGTATCCTGCTGCCCCTCGGCTTGGTCTCCGCCTTGCCGGCGCTGGTGAACTTTTCGATCATCCTGACCAAGGAAACCGTGATTCTGTCGATCATCACGGTTCCCGAATTGCTGTACCAGGTGCAGCGCATGTCCGCGGAAACCTTCCGGTATGTCGAGGCAAACCTGGTGCTGGCGCTGTTCTTCTGGGGCTTAGTAGAGACGATCTCGCGCGTCGGCCACAGACTGGAAGCGCGTATCACGAAACATCTGATTGAAAGGACGTAAGATGCTTGCAGCGTCATCCGTCGAAATGCGTAAGGTCAACAAATTCTACGGCAAGTTTCAGGCGCTGAAGGATGTCGACCTGTCGATTATGCCCGGCAAGGTCACCTGTCTCATCGGACCTTCCGGTTCCGGCAAGTCGACGCTGCTCCGCTGCATCAATTTCCTTGAAGAATACGATTCCGGCGAAGTCCGCATTGACGGCCAGTTGATTGGCTATGAGGCGCCCAACAAGAAGATGTCGGGCCGCAAGCTCCGCGAGATGCGCCGCTCGATCGGCATGGTGTTCCAGCAGTTCAATCTCTGGCCGCATATGACTGCCAAGGAGAACGTCGCCGAGGGGCTGATCCGCGTGCGCCGCATGTCCAAGGCCGACGCCGAGCGGCGCGCCGTGGAGGCGTTGGCCAAGGTGGGGCTGGCGGACAAGATGGCAAACCATCCTTCGCGGCTCTCCGGCGGACAGCAACAACGCGTTGCAATTGCCCGCGCCATCGCCATGGAACCGAGGCTCATGCTCTTCGACGAGCCGACGTCCGCACTCGACCCGGAGCTGGTGGGCGAGGTGCTGAGCGTCATGAGGACACTGGCTGGGGAGGGGATGACGATGGTGGTCGTTACCCACGAAATGGGTTTCGCCGCACACGTCGCCGATCAGGTCGGATTCATGGAAAAGGGCGAACTCGTGGGCGTCGATAGCCCCGACCGCATCCTGCATCATCCCCAGGATGCGCGTATCCAGTCTTTCCTGCGTACTTATCACGAGCGCAACAGCTTCTGATCGTCAAGGTCCATAAGCTGCCGGATCCCATTCAGGTACAGATCGGCTTCAAAAAAGAAAATTGCCCGCGTGGTGTCGGAAATGGTCCGCAGCACTCGTCCTTGCAGCGAAAGCTTCGAGACTTTGCTTCAGGAGGACCAGTATGACAACGGCAACAGGCAATGCGGGATGGACGACGGCGGCGATTCTGGTGGGGCGACTTATCTTCGCGCTCGTCTTCATCATGGCCGTGAGCTTCAAGTTGATGGATATCGGCGGAACGGCCACGTATATCGCGGGGGCCGGATTTCCGTTTCCCACCCTGTTGGCGTGGCTTGCTGCGCTGCTTGAGCTTGCTCTCGTCGCATGCTTCCTGACCGGCGCCTATTTCTCCGAAGCAGCACTTGTAGCTGCCGCCTACGTTCTGTTTCTGGCATTTGCATTTCACGGACCGTCACACTGGGCGGGAAACCAGGCCGAGTTCGGATTCTTCATCGACCATTTCACGTTTGCTGCCGGTCTGCTCTTTGCGGCAGCGCACGGACCCGGACGGGTATTGGCGATCAAGAAGGAATGGCTTCGGCGATAGTGCCGGATTAAACTACCGACAGCCGATAGCCGCGTGTCAGCGCCGCACGGCGCTCTCGAAAATGCGGATGGGCGCGCTCAGCGCAGCGCCTGTCACGGTGCCGATGGTCTGGCCGGCCTCGATTGCGGTGGCGCCAAAATTTCCGGACCCATTCGGGTCGGCATCGGAAAGCGATTGTCCTCGCAACAGCCGTTCGCCGAAGAGGCGGACGACCTCGGGGCTCGTTGCAAACTGGGTGTGGTTGAGACTGTCGCCGTCGCGCAGTTGAGTAAGGTCATAGACCGTAATGCCGGTCGCCTTTTCCAGCTGGGCCTTGTAGGCCGCGTCGGTAAGATCCACGCCCCCTACGCGCGTGACCTGGCCGGATATCAACCTCGAAAGGCGCAGAGCCCTGTCGTTCGCCGAAACGAATATTGAGATATGCGGCCGTTCCTGGCCGATATCCGTGAGCTGCTTGCGGAAAACGTCGATATCGAGATCCGGCGAGGCAAGGATGACGTCGGTGATCTTGGGCGATATGCGCTTGTTCTGCATCGATATATCGCGCAGTGCTTCCATCACCGGCCAACTTCCCATCGAATGACCGACGATCGTGATTTCGGAGACATCGGGGCTTTTTACCGCCTGCTGAATGACATAGACCAGTTCGGAGCGGGAAAAATTGGTACTTTCTCGATCGTAATTGTAATCGAGCAGAGCCCCGCGCGATGGCCAGGAAAACAGGACCGGGGTGACCTCCGCGCGCGAGTCGTGAACAATCTGCGCGAAGCGAAACACCGAATCCTCGAACCGGGTGTTGAAGCCGTGAACGAAGATCAATACGCGCCTGTCGCTTACCGCATGCGATCGGTACCAGGTACGAATATCTCCGATCTTGATCGGGTTCACCGCTGTCGTTACAAAACTCCGCTCAGGATCGCCAGGAAGCCGGCGCGGCCACTGGATTGTGCCGGGTTGACGGTTCGGCGGAATTGAAACCACGACATTGGCCAGGCTCAAATCGCTGCCGCGCTCGCCGCTGAAGAAGACCCCTTTCTGCGTCGTTGGCGCGCGGGTCGTGGCCACAAGGATATCAACCTTTGCCGTGTCGGGCGATGGCGCAGCCACGGGCGCGAGAACACCGCGTGCCGGCGAGGCGCATGCCGCAATGCCGCCGGCGACGAGCATCAGCAGGATTGCACGGAGGATCAATACGCTTCGACTGAGCACTGAGTGGGTATCCAATTCGCCATCACGACCATGACACAGTGAGCGCGCGAGAGTTCAAGCATAGTGTATTTGGAAGAAGGCGAGGATCAAGCCCACGGCGATGCCGATGAGGGGCGCAATTATTCCTCCAAGTTTTGCTCTCCTCAGCGCGCGTGCCTGACGCTCGCTTACCCTCCGGTTGGTCCGGTAGCGTTCCCTGAACCCTTCGAGATAGTGCCGTGAAAAGGCAGGCCGGTCGTCTCCCGCATCCGCCGCACGCAACCAGAATTCGGCATCGCGACCCGGCAGGTCGATATCCCCGACTTCGAGGGCCCGGAAACACTGCCATGACGACCAGACAAGAACCAATGTCAGGGATGCAAGCTCCCAGCCAACCGCCGGTGAGAATTCGCCTGCGGCAAGTGACGTAACCGCCCCGGTCGCGGTGGCAAGGGCAATGACGGAAAACAGCCGCAGAAGCCCCAAGGCCTGATTGTTGCTCGAATGAATGAGGGCGACGATGGCATTTTGCCGAAACCGCGTATCCTCAATCGCCAGTTTCCAGTCGTCGCTATCAAACATCGTAGTCAATACCTCCAGCCAGCGGGCGAGACTAGTACAAGAGCCAGCCAAGACCCGCCGCAACGATGACGCCGATCAGGAACAATACAGTGAAGGTGAAGGGACCGACATTCACGCCGAGTTTTCTCAATCGTTCGTCCACATCTTCATGACGCATCGAAAACCTCATCAATTGTTGCAGATCAACCGTGGAGCTTGCGCAGGAGAAGACCGAGACGTTCTTCGGGAGCAGCACTGGTGATTTCGCTTGCCGACCTGCGCGGTATCCCGCTCTTGCGTCCGGCGCGCACCTCCGTGGGTGTGTAACCGAATTCCCGCTTGAATGCCCGGCTGAATTCCGCGCCGTCGCTGAAGCAACGCTGCTCCGCAATTTCGACGATGCGGCGCTTGTCATTCGGATCCGCCAGTGCCGCATGCGCATCGAGCAGCCGTTGGTGCTGGACGTAGTGCATGACGCCGCCGAAAGGTTCGAACATCCGGTAAAGCCCGGTCCGCGAGATTGCGAGATCGCGCCGCAGTGCTTCGGCATTGAACGACGGGTCAAACAATCTGGCGTTTACGATACTGCGCGCCTTTTCGAGAAGAACGCGCGTGATCGGCGCCTGCGCCTCCTCGATTGTTCCGGGCGAAGGCATGACGCAAGCCCTGATCATCGCGCGCGTAGCGCCCACCAGTTCTGGAATATTCTCCGCCTCGACCCCCGGCAGCCGCTTGGCCAGGCCAATGAAGTAATCGGCGAGCAACCGGCCCATCGCTGTGTCGACGGAGGAAAATTCCGCGGCGCTGAGCGCATGGGCGACGTCCGGGTCGAAGTCGCGCGGAACGAAAAGCATCAGCATATCGCTGTCCGTTACATTGCCTTCGAACCAACGTCCGAGCGAATGGATCTGCACGATGCCCGCGCCGCCTGCAAAACTGCCTGCCGGACCGAGGGTGCTTATCGCTCCGTCGAGCGGAAGTGTCATTGTCCAGTGATCGAGCGCTTCCCGCCTCGTATGACCGGGAACGCTCGCAAATTCGAGTGCGTTGGTCCTGATCCTGGAAAAGGCGAGATTGCCGAGATCCCAGACGGTTTGCCTGCCGTCAAAGCCGTTCGACGTGTCCCTGCGGTCGCCGAACTCCAGCATGGAGGAGAAACTCTTGCGCCAGGATTCATATTGATCGTCAAGCGGCACGCCCCGGGTGTCGAACTTGAACGCGGGTATCGTCGTCGGGTAGGGAGGCCGCTTCGAAGGCAATGGAGGGCAGTCGATAGGAGATATCGCGGCCGCTTGGGCAAAGTTGTGATCAAGCGACGCTTCAGACGGTGTGGTGTGGTCATGGGCGTTCATGCCGTCACCATGCGCCGCAACAATCGAGTGAAAACCTTTGCCCATGCATCGCTATCCGTACCGGGCAAACTGGTTCGATCCGTTCTTGCTGAAGAAAATGCTGGCATTGCTACCCCAAAAATTCCCCGAAGTGACAAATCACGCAGTTACGAATGCTCGTCTTGAATAGTATGGCACAACCTCTATCGTCTGTTCAGTACGTAACTGTTACCAAACGGGTTGCACGACTGACGATCTCCTCCCGACAAGTGTCGGTTGTTAGCCAAAGCTTTGCCGGAGTTGTCAAAGAACTTTGCCGACCACAATACGGCCATCCATGACCGCATCCTTTCATGCGATCTATGCTGGGCTTGGGGCAGGTTGGCGAGAAGGTTGATCGGTTGTCGGTTCCTTGACGCGGAACGAGGCCACATAGAGGGCCGGCAGGAAGATCAAGGTAAGAACGGTCGCCACCAGCAAGCCGCCCATAATCGCAATTGCCATCGGCCCCCAGAAGATGGTCCAGGCAATCGGAATCATGCCGAGCACGGTGGATATCGCGGTGAGCATGATCGGGCGGAAGCGCGACACCGTGGCGTCGATGACGGCATTCCACACATCCGTTCCCTTGGCCCGCTCCGTCTCGATCTGTTCGATGAGTATGACGGCATTCTTGGCGATAAGCCCGAGCAGCGACAGGATACCAAGAATGGCGACAAAGCCTAAGGGCCGGTTGAAGATGAAGAGCGAACCGACGACACCGATCAATCCCATCGGAACAACGCTCATCACTAGGAACAGGCGGCTAAAGCTCTTCAGTTGCACCATGAGTATGGTGATCATCAGGAACAGCATGATCGGTACAACGGCAATCACGGACGCCTGCGACTTGGCGCTTTCCTCCACGGTGCCGCCTGCGACGATGCGATATGGAACCGGCAAGGTGGCGTTGAGTTTGTCGATTTCCGGTTCCATGGCCTGGACGATCGCCTCCGGCGAACCGCCCGCCGTTACATCCGCCTGCACGGTGAGTGTCGGCACGCGGTCGCGCCGCCAGATCACCGGGAACTCCTGGTCGACTTCAAAGGTCGCGAACTGGCTGAGCGGTACAGTACGGCCATTGGGAAGCGGGAACTGCAACGTGCGCAGATTGTCGAGCGATACGCGCTGCTCGTCGGTCGAGCGCACGACGACGTCGACCAGATAGATATCATCGCGCACCTGCGTGACCGCCATTCCGGACACGACGGTATTGAGCGCCGTCGCCAGCGCCTGCGAACTCAGGCCCAGGAGGCGCGCCTGATCCTGATCGATATGGACGCGGATGGAGCGGGCGGGTTCGATCCAGTCGAAATTGATGCGGTTGAGCTGCGAATTGGCGCCCATGACCTGTGCCAGGCGCTGAGCAATCTCTCGGACCTCGTTGGCATCAGGGCCGCTCACGCGATATTGCACCGGCCAACCAACTGGCGGACCGAGTTCGAGCAGCGAGACACGCGAAATGGCGCTTGGCACCTTTTCAGCCAATTCCTGTTCAAGTCGCGCGCGCAGCCGCTCACGGCCCGGAACGTCCTTCGCAACGACAACCGCTTGCGAGAAAAATTCATTGGGCAATTCGACGTTGAGCGGCAGGTAAAAGCGGATCGCGCCGCGCCCGACATTGGTGCTCCAATGTGCCACGTCCGGATCGTCCCTGAGGAGCGCGTCAAGTTGGTCCGATGCCTTCTGGCTCGCCTCGATGGACGCGTTCTGCGGCAGCCTTATATCGACAAGCAGCTCAGGACGGTCGGACGAAGGAAAGAACTGCCGCGGCACCAGCGGAAGCGCCAAAAGGGCGAGCACGAAACATGCAAGCGTGATGCCGATCGTCAGCCAGCGCATACGCAGCGCGCCGACAAGCAGGCTGCGGAAGAAGCGAAGAATGATGGAGGGCTTTCCGGTCTCGATCTTGTTGGGCTTCTTCAGCAACGCAACGCCGAGGAGCGGAGAGAAGATCACGGCGCCAAGCCAGGATACGACCAGTGCGATACTCACGACGGCAAAGATCGAGAATGTATATTCGCCGGCTGAACTGCGCGCAAAGCCGATCGGCACGAAGCCGGTTGCGGTGACCAGGGTGCCGGCAAGCATGGCGGCAGCGAGCGTCCGGAACGTGAAGCTCGCGGCCTCTTCCTTTTCATCGCCGAGTGCGAGCCGCGTCGTCATGGAATCGACCGTCGTCATGGCATCGTCGACGAGCAGGCTGAGCGCGATGATCAGGGCGCCAAGGGAGACGCGCTGCAGATCGATCCCGAGGATCTGCATCACCGCAAAGACCATCGCCAGCGATAGCGGTATCGCGAGGGCGACGACGGTTCCCGCCCGTATGCCCAAGCTGATGAAACTGACGGCCATTATGATGACGATCGCCTGCCAGAGCGATTCCGTGAACTCCCCGATTGCGTCATCGACCACCTGCGGTTGATTGGCGACGAGCGTCGTTTCGATGCCGATCGGCATGTTCGCGGTGATCTCTTTCATCGCCGCGGTAATGTTGTGGCCGAGCGCGAGAATATCGCCTCCTTCGCGCATCGATATCGCAAGACCCATGGCAGGCTTGCCGTTCACCCGGAACATCGGCTGCGGCGGGTCCGCATATGCGCGGTGAATTTCAGCGATGTCGCGCAGCCGGATCAGCCTGCCATTTGCGACGAAATTCAGGTTGCGAAGGTCCTCTTCGGAATCAAAGGCGCCGCTGACGCGCAGGCTCAAGCGCTCGTCGGCGGTTCGCAGGGTACCCGAAGGACTGACCACATTTTGCGCCTGCAAGGCAGCGATCACGGCGGTCCTGTCGATGCCGAGGCCGGCCATTTGTTCGGTGGAAAACTCGATGAAGATGCGTTCAGGCTGTGCGCCGAGCACGTCGATCTTGGATACGTCCGGCACATGCAGCAGGCGCGAGCGCGCCTCATCGACATAGTCGGCGAGTTCGCGCTGGGTAAAGCCGTCTGCCGTGAAACCGTAGATGATGCCGAACGTATCGCCGAAATCATCGTCGAATCCGGGGCCGACGATACCCGCCGGCAAGGTCGGGCGAATGTCGCCGATGCTCTTTCGTACCTGATACCAGACATCGGGAACTTCGGCCGCCGTCGTTGCGTCCTTGAGGTTGACGAAGATGGTCGTGACGCCCGCATTGGTAAAGCTGCGCAGGAAATCGACTTCGGGTATTTCCTGCAGCTTGCGCTCGAGCCGTTCGGTCACCTGTTTCAGCGTATCGTCGAGGGTTGCCCCGGGCCAGCCGGCCCTGACGACCATGGTCTTGATGGTAAAGGCTGGGTCCTCGTTGCGGCCAAGATTGATGAAGGCGAATACGCCGGCAACGACGACGGCAATCATCGCATAGATCACGAGCGAGCGGCTCTTCAGCGCCCAGGCGGAAAGATTGAAGCCGTTCATTGGGTGGATCCGAGTAGACGCACTTCCTGGCCGTCATGCAAAGCCTGGACGCCGGCCGTCACGACGACCTCACCGGGGGTGAGGCCCTGCGAAATGATGACGGTAGCGGGATCGAAGCGAACCACTTCGACATTGCGCGTCGACACAGTCTTCTTCTCCTGGTCGACAATCCAGACCGCAGGCTGGCTGTTGAACTTGGTGAGGGCCGTTGCTGGTATCGCGATCTCAGGCGATGAATCCACCGTCACACGGCCCGTCACGGTCGATCCAAGGCGCATGGCAGCGGGCGTGTCGCTGAGGCCGACGCGCACCCTGAAGGTCCGCGTCGTCGGATCGGCCTGCGGCGCCACTTCGCGCACTCGTCCGGTGGCCTTTACCGTCGGATCGTCGGTCAGCGCAACCTCGACAATCGCTGTGTCGTGCGCCTGTCGCAGCAACTGAGCCGGCACGTCGAATATCGCATCGCGCCCATCTTGGCGCGCAACCTGCAGCACCATTTGCCCTGCCTGTACGACCTCGCCGGGCTCGGCGCCGACAGCGGTCACGGTGCCCGCCGCATCTGCGTAGAGCTCGGTGAAGCCCACGCGATCCTCGGCATTTTCCAGCTGCGCCTGCGAACTGTCGACCTGCGATTGCGCCGCGCGCATCGCCTGCTGTGCCGCATCATATTGCGCGCGCGTGGTGAAGCCCTGCCTAAGCAGCGTTTCCTGCCGTGCGAATGCATTGCTCGTCTTGACGAGTTGCCCCTCGGCGGCGACGAGGGTTGCCTGTGCGGTGCGCAGCGCGCTGATTTCATTTTGCGGGTCCATGCGCGCAAGAATCTTCCCGGGTTCGACCGGGTCACCGACGTTGGCAAGGCGTTCGATCATGCGGCCTCCAAGGCGAAACGCGAAGGAGACCTGGTTCTCGGCCTCTACATGTCCGGTAAGGCTGACGCTGTCGCCAAGCTTGCGCTGTTCAACCGTAACCGTTCGCACCGGGCGAATGACCGGAGGCTCATCCTTGGCTTCGTCCCGGCATCCTGCAAGCATTGGACCTGCCATCAGAAGGCCCATGAACGCGCCCAGCGCGCGCACCCTTCGCATCGATTTATTCACTGAAACCAGCATTTCTCATGGACTCCAGGAAACTCTCGTGAAATGGGACAAAGCATGGGTCTGCGGGGCAATTCGACTATAACGTCTGCCAATCGTTTGTGATTGGTCAGAAATCCCAAATGCCCGCCCGGAATCCCAATTTCCGCAGTGCGAGAAGCGGCCTCCAGCTATCGTCCGAATGGTTGGCGTTGACGTGCACTCGTAAAGTGCTCAGCGTGGCCCAGGACCATGCGGGATTTTCGCCCACCGGAAGTTTGCATGAAGATCAGAGATTTAAAGGCGCTGCGTTGGGCCGGGTAATGCTCGGCGCGACAGAAACCGGCACATTGAAGCTGGGATCCTTATGTTGTCGCGATCGCATTTGCTGGCGTTTGTACGCAATACTCCGACGTAGCCGCGCACGGCAGCAAAATTAGAGACGCGCAGCCTATTTGTGGGATTCTGTGCTGATCACATAGAGAATTGAAACCTCCTATAATCTTTGCCGGAGCCACACCTTGCGCTCCCCTAACCTGACCAATTCTTGGGGGGTAACTCATGGCCTCAGGTTCTACTCAAAAGTTCTCATTGTTCGCGCTGACTGCCATGGTCGTGGGGTCGATGGTGGGCGCCGGCATTTTCTCGCTACCGCGCACGTTTGGTAACGCAACGGGTCCCTTCGGGGCGATCATCGCCTGGTGCATTGCCGGGACTGGCATGTATATGCTTGCCCGCGTTTTCCAGTCGCTTGCCGAGCGCAAGCCCGAACTCGATGCTGGTGTCTTCGCCTATGCCAAGGCGGGCTTCGGCGATTATCCGGGCTTCCTTTCGGCGTTCGGTTACTGGATCGGCAGCTGCATCGGCAACGTCTCCTACTGGGTGCTGATCAAGTCCACGCTTGGCCTGTTCTTCCCGGTCTTCGGAGATGGCAATACGGTGGTCGCCATCGTCGTCGCATCGATCGGCATCTGGCTGTTTCATTTTACGATCCTGAGAGGCGTCCAGCAGGCCGCGTTCATCAACACGGTCGTCACCGTCGCGAAGATCGTGCCCATCCTCACCTTCATTCTGATCCTCATCGTCATGTTCAAGGGCGACATGTTCAGCGCCAACTTCTGGGGCGGCGTCGGCATGCCCGACTCGCGCATCTTCGATCAGGTGCGGGCGACAATGCTGGTCACCGTCTTCGTGTTCCTCGGTATCGAAGGCGCGAGCAACTACTCACGCTACGCCTCAAAACGGTCGGATGTCGGTACAGCCACCATCCTCGGCTTCATCGGCGTCACCACCCTTATGGTGCTGGTGTCGCTGCTCCCCTATTCGGTCATGGCCCGCGCCGATATCGCGGCTCTGGGACAGCCCTCGATGGCCGGCGTTCTCGAAGCCGTCGTCGGCCACTGGGGGGCGATCTTCATCAGCGTCGGCGTGATCATTTCGGTGCTCGGCGCCTATCTCGCCTGGTCGCTGGTCTGTGCGGAAGTTCTCTACATCGCCGCGCAGAAGGAAGACATGCCAAGGGTGTTCGGGACCGAAAATTCAAACAAGGTTCCTGCGGCTGCGCTGTGGCTGACGAACATCGTGGTTCAGCTTTTCGTCATCAGCACCTACTGGTCGCGGGACGCCTTCGCGCTGATGCTGAGCCTGACCAGCGCCATGTCGCTGATACCCTATCTCTTCGTGGCCGCCTATGGCGTCATGCTGGCGCGGCGAGGGGAGAGCTACGAAAAGAAGCCTGAGGAGCGCCAGCGCGATCTGATCATTGCCGGCGTAGCCGCTGTCTACACCCTGTTCATGATTGCGGCGGGCGGACTGAAATTCGTTCTCCTTTCGGCGCTGCTCTACGCGCCGGGAACCATTCTCTATTTCTGGGCCCGCCGTGAGCGCGGCAAGCCAATATTCAACACAACTGTCGATTGGCTGATTTTCGCTGCAGCAGCAATTGGCTGCGTCGCCGCCCTGATCGGGCTCATATCCGGCTACATCACAATTTAAGCTACCTCGGGAGGTACAACCATGTCAGCTTCTCCAAATACTCAATCCAGCGACTTCGGGGTCCATTCCGAGGTCGGGCAGCTGCGTAAGGTCATGGTATGCGCACCGGGGCGGGCGCATCAAAGGCTCACACCCAGTAATTGCGACAGCTTGCTCTTCGACGACGTGCTCTGGGTCGATACCGCCAAGCGCGATCACTTCGATTTCATCACCAAGATGCGCGATCGGGGTATCGAAGTGCTGGAAATGCATAATCTCCTTACTGAAACCGTGGCGGTTCCTGAAGGCAAGAAGTGGATTCTCGACAATCAGGTTGTCGTCAATCAGGTTGGGTTGGGCTTGGTGGACGAGATCCGCAGCTATCTCGAGGGACTTTCCAACCGCGAACTGGCCGAGACCCTCATCGGCGGCCTTTCCACCTATGAGTTTCCGGAGACCCATGGCGGCGAGATGCTGAAGCTTGTCAGGGACGCGGCAGGCGTCAATGAGTATCTGCTGCCGCCGCTGCCCAATACGCTCTATACCCGTGATACGACCTGCTGGATCTATGGCGGCGTTACCTTGAACCCGCTCTACTGGCCTGCGCGCCATGAGGAGACGATTCTAACGACCTCGATCTACAAGTTCCATCCGAGCTTTGCCGGCAAGGTCAATGTCTGGTGGGGCGATCCGACTGAGGATTGGGGTCTCGCCACGCTCGAAGGCGGCGATGTCATGCCCATCGGCAAGGGCAATGTTCTTATCGGTATGAGCGAGCGCACCTCACGCCAGGCTATTAGCCAACTCGCGGCCAAGCTTTTCGAAAAGGGTGCGGCCGAGCGCGTGATCGTTGCGGCCATGCCGAAGCTGCGAGCAGCAATGCACCTCGATACGGTGTTCACCTTTGCCGACCGCGATTGCGTGCTGCTCTATCCGGATATTGTCAATGGTATCGACGCTTTCTCCTATCGCCCCGGTGACAAAGAAGGAACTGTCGAACTTCACAAAGACAAGGGCACGTTCGTTGAGACCGTACGCGATGCGCTCGGCCTCAAGAAGATGCGCGTCGTCGAGACGGGCGGCAACGACTATATGCGTGAACGCACGCAGTGGGACAGCGGCGCCAATCTCGTTTGCGCTTCGCCGGGTGTCGTTTATGCCTATGACCGCAACACCTACACCAATACCTTGCTGCGCAAGGAAGGCATCGAAGTGATCACCATCAGTGGCGCCGAACTCGGCCGTGGCCGGGGCGGCGGCCATTGCATGACTTGCCCGATCGCCCGCGATCCGGTCGACTATTGATTAGCCGGATCTATCTGAACTATCCCTGGGGCCGCTTGGAGCGGCCCTTTTAGATGGTTCAGATGGTGATGCGGCCCGTGGCAATGCCGAAAATCGCGATAGCCGCCCCGAGAGCCGCAATGGCGAACATGATCATTTCTGTTGGTGTAAAGACCTTCCTGCCCTGCTCGCGCCGGGCCATGATGAAAAGGATCGTGCCCGGGCCGTAGAGTACAAGCGAGAGCAGAAGATGCTTGGCGCCGGCGGCATAGATGAGACCTGAAGTATAGACGAGCGCAACCAAGCCCCTGATCAGGTCCGTCCGGTGGCCGGCGGGATCGCGGTCATAGGTTTCTTCTGTCCAGGCAAGCTTGAACCCATAGGCTGCCACGAGCAGATAGGGGATAAGGATCATCGAACTCGTCAATTCGATCGCGAGGCGAAACGCATATTCAGTGAAAAGCGTGATGATCAGAAACGACTGCACGATGATATTGGTCAGCCAGAGTGCGTGCGACGGCACACCATTCTTGTTTTCATGGGAGAGAAACCGCGGCATCGTCTCGTATTTCGAGGCAGAGAAGAGAATTTCTGCGGCCAGAAGCACCCACGACAGATACGCGCCGAGAACCGAAATCAGCAGGCCGAAGCTGACGAATATCGCGCCCCAGGGTCCGACCACCGCCTCGAGCACGCCCGCCATCGACGGGTTGCGCAACTGGGCAAGATCGGTGCGCAACATCACGCCATAGGACAGGATGGTAACGAGGACGAGAAGGCAAAGCACGCCGAGGAAGCCAACAACCGTGGCCACGCCGACATCATTGCGGTTGCGCGCGTAGCGGGAGTAAACGCTTGCGCCTTCGATGCCGACGAACACGAAGACCGTGACCAACATAGTGCCGCGCACCTGACTGGCGATGTTGCTGAAACTGACGTCTTCGCCGCCCCAGAAATTGAGGGCAAACACGTCTGCCTTGAAGCCGTAGATGACGAAGACGATGAATAGAAGGATCGGTATGATCTTGGCGAAGGTGACGATCGTATTGATCGACGCCGCCCCCTTCACACCCTTCAGGATCAGCGTGTGAAAACTCCACAGGATGACGGATGAGGCGACGACGGCGATGACCGTATTGCCATCGCCGAAGACCGGAAAGAACAGGCCGAGCGTCGATTTGATCAGCACGAAATACGACACATTGCCGAGGCACGCTGCCGACCAGTAGCCGAGGGCCGACAGGAAGCCGAGATAATTGCCGAAGCCGGCCTTGGCATATGCGTAGATGCCGGCATCAAGGTCCGGTTTTCGGCGGGAAAGGACCTGGAACACGAAGGCCAGCATGAGCATTCCGACGCCGGCGATCGACCAGGCGATCAGTGCGCCGAAAGGCCCTGTGACGCGGCCGAAGCCTTGGGGCAGGGAGAAGATGCCGGCGCCGACCATCGATCCGACCACCATGGCCATCAGTGCCCATACGGAGAATTTTATCTCGGATGTCGATGCCATTTCGCCCCACAAGCAGATGCTGATTTCGCCGAATCGTGCCGGCCGCCAGACGGCCCCGCAACCACTTTAACTTTCGGCCGCGACGGTGTGATTGGCATCCAGTCCCAAACCTTTGCACCGGATACTATTCGCCAGAACAAAAGCAGTCCCTCCGGCAAATAAAAACCAAAAAGCCAGCAACAATTCGAAAGCATTCTTCCTAGAAATTCGCTTATAATAGAACCGGTTATTGCGTGGCATAACTACTGCCAGCCGGTTGCATCATCCCGATTTTCTACGAGGGTCGCTTCGATGGCTTCAGACCGTGGGACAGCTCACAATGGCGTCGCACCTTCGCCCTTGGGCTCGATCAGCCTCTGGCTGCTGCTGTTTGCGCTTTGGCTGATCATGAATGCCAGTATCGAGCTTCCGGTCGTCCTCACTGGCGCCGTGATCGCACTCGTCATCGACTGGATCTTCATGCGTCGCAGCGGCACCTGGTGGCAGGTGATACTGACCCCGAAAAGCGTGGTCCATTTCATTGCCTATACCGGTGTTTTCTTTGTAGAGTTGGTGAAGGCCAATTTGAATATGCTGCGCTATGTTTATTCGCCGCGCATCGACATTCACCCCGGCATCGTCAAGATCAATACGGGGCTCAAATCGCCGATAGGACGTCTGGCTCTTGCCAACTCAATTGCGCTCACTCCCGGATCCCTGGTCATGGATATCCAAGGCGATGTGATTTTCATTCACTGGCTGGACGTCAAGACCGTCGAGCCAGGGCTTGCGACTGAAATGATCGCAGCGCCCTTCGAGAAACATCTGGGAGCGGTCTTTGGCTGATATCATCCTGAAGATTGCCGGTGCCCTGATCTTCCTGAGCATCACATGCGGTATCATCCGGCTCGTCATCGGGCGCACGATCGTCGACAGGGTCGTTGCCATCGACATGCTGACGGTTGTCTCAATCTCGCTTATCGCCCTTTACGCCCACTTGTCGGGCCGTTTCGTCTATATCGACGTGTCGCTCGTCTATGGCCTTCTCAGCTTTCTTGCAGTGCTTGCGATCGCGCGTTACCTCGAGCGGAGGTCGTAGCGCCATGCTGGAACTGCTGGTCATCCTCGTTTGTGCCGGCATCCTTGTGAGCGGCGTCCTTGCCGTTTGGCTCAGCAACCTGCTCGCCGCGATGATCAGCGCGAGTCTTGCCAGCCTTTTTGCAGCCGTCTCCTATGTTTTGCTTGCGGCTCCCGATGTGGCGATGGCAGAGGCGGCGATCGGTTCTGGCCTGGCGACCCTGATCTTCCTCTATACGATGCGCAAGACCGATGGCGGGAGAGAGCCATGACGGAACTGACCGGCAGTATCATAATCCTTGCCGGTGCATTCTTTCTCTTTTCCGCCGGGCTCGGTCTTTTGCGCATGCCCGATGCTTTCACCCGTATACAGGCCGGCACCAAGGCGTCGACACTCGGCAACATTCTCGTTCTTGTCGGGCTGGGCTTTTACCACCCCGATTGGAGCCTGAAGCTGCTGATCGTTGCCTATTTCGTGCTGATGACGAATCCCCTGTCATCCCACGCACTTTCGCGTGCCGCGCACAGGATCGGCATTCCAATGGCAGCGTCGACCTTCACCGACGCATTGCGTGACGCGGAAAACGAACAGAAAGGGAGGGGCGCCCAATGAAGCGAAGCTTCGCCATTCTCGCTGTCATCATGTTCGGGGTGATCTTTTTCGGCCTGATTACAGGGTATACCGAACGCCAGACGATATCGCCGCTTGCTGAATATTATCTCACGCAGGTCCCGCGCGAACTTGGCGCGCCGAATGTGGTGACCGGGATCCTGATCACCTATCGTGGCTTCGACACGCTCGGGGAAGTGGCCGTACTTTTCATGGTGGCTGCGAGTGTTGGCGTGCTCCTCAAAAGCAACACTGGGCAAGATGCGCCAAGTGGTGCCGGAAGGCGCGAACCGAGCGAGCTCGTTCGCACCGGAGCTGAGGTCATCCTGCCGCTCATTTTCCTTTTCGGCGCCTATGTGATCATGAACGGCCATCTTTCAGCGGGCGGTGGTTTTCAAGGCGGCGCTGTGGTGGCATCCGGCGTCATGTTGCTGATGCTGGCGAGCCCGGCCAGCCAACTCCATCACGGCTTCCTCAGCGTGACGGAGTCGCTGGCAGGGGTTATCTATGTCTCGATCGGCGTCCTCGGAATTGTTTTTGCTGGAGGATTTCTCGACAGCCACATTCTCCCGCTCGGCAAATTCGGCACGTTCCCCAGCGCTGGGGCGATCCCGGTCATATCGGCACTGCTTGGCATCAAGGTCGGCGCGGAACTGAGTGTCGTCATCGATCGGTTCCGAAGCTGACATGGCAGGCGAGGTACGTTGATGGGACTGCCGGTTTCGCAAATCTTGCTCGTTACGGGGTTTCTTTTGATCCTGATCGGATTTTGGGGAATCTTTGCCCACCGCAATATCCTGCGCATCATCATCGGGTTTTCGCTGATCGACACCGGCATTCACATCGTCATGGTGGCAACCGGCTATGTGACCGGTGGTACTGCGCCAATCATTGATGCCGCATTGGAAAAGGCGCACGCTGCGGCGAAAGCTGTGGATCCTGTTCCGTCGGCGCTGGTTGTCACCGCCATTGTCATCGGCTTTTCCGTCACTGCGATCATGCTGTCCTTCGCAATACGCCTGTACGACGCAAAGAAGACGCTTGATATCGACGCCTTCACGGAGTCGAAATGGTAGAGGCGTTGTTGCAACCGCTGAACATTTTCCTGTTCGGCCTTGGCGGCAGCTTTCTTATCCCGCTGCTTTACCGGATCGCCAAGCCTTTGCCCGCGGTCGCGTTCGGCCTTGCACTTGTTGGGATGACAGCCATCAGCGCTGCCTGCCTGTGGGCGGTTTATCATGGGCAGCCTGCGCTGGAGAGTTTTACGGCCGGCAGCGTACCACCCTATTCGATCAATCTACGCATTGGCCCTTGGGAAGCCATCTGTGCCTTCAGCATCAACATTGTCGGGCTTCTGGCTGCCTGGCACCTGTGGGGCCAGCTCCGTCAAAGTTACGCAGCCCTGTTGCTCTTTCTGCTGCTGATCATGGGCGTGAACGGCATGGTGATGACGCGTGATCTGTTCAACTTATTCGTGTTCCTCGAAATTGTATCGATTGCGACCTACGGCCTCTTGGGCTTCGACGGGACCCCCGCCGCGCTCGCCGCCGGCTTCAAATACATTCTGGCGACTGTGCTTGCATCGACCTTTTTCCTGCTTGGCACCGTGCTGCTTTATCATGTGACCGGCACACTCAACATCGATGATCTGATCGTTCACCGTGACCAGATAGCGGGCCCGATCGGAACGACGGCACTCCTGTTCGTGCTCGCCTGCCTTCTTATCGAATTGAAGCCGTTTCCAGCCAATGGCTGGGGCCTCGATGTGTACGAGTCAGCGTCGAGCGGCATTGCAGCGCTCGTTTCCGGTGTGGTCTCGGCAGGCGTGTTCTTTGCCCTGTTCAAATTGCTCCCGCTTTTTGACGATTTTCTCACAATCATTGCGGTTTCGGGCGGCGCCACGTTTCTGTTCTCCAACCTTGCAGGGCTGCGCCAGACGAATGTTCAGCGCATCCTCGGCTATTCGTCGATGGCACAAATGGGATTACTGACGCTCGCGCTTGCGCTGATGCGGCAGCTTGGCTCTGACGCGTCGATGCCGCTTGTGGTTGGCGGTCTCTTCGTCAATCACCTCTTGGCAAAGGCCGGTCTCTTCTTTCTGGCAGGCGCTGTCGACCGGCATAAGGTCGATGGCTGGGCTACCATCGCCGGACGTCCGCTACTCCTGCTGGTCTTCGCCATGCTGCTTCTTGCCATTGGCGGCCTTCCGCCTTTTCCAGGGTTCTGGTCCAAATGGGAACTGGTCATGAGAGTGGCCGATGCCGGACAGTATGGATGGATCGCCGTCATTCTGGTCGGGTCGCTTTTCGAGATCGCGTATATGTTCCGCTGGTTCAAGGAGGCGACCCGCGCCGCGCCTGAAGTGCAGATCGTGGAGGTCTCTCCCGGTCATCTCGTACCGGCGGGAATGTGCGCCCTGCTTCTCTGCGTTTCCGGCTATATCGCGGCGAGCCTTTCGGGTGCCGCCTCTCTCTGGCTGTTTGCGCCGCTTGGCGGGGCGGGCTTTCTTTGTCTGCTCGACCGGCTTCCGGGCCGATTGAAATCCGTGTTGATGCTCGTCCTCGTTCTTGTCGTTGGCGCCTGGATCATTTCTCCCGCAGAGGGCATAAGCCGGCTGTTTGCGGTGCTGCTTCTTGCAGGCGGTCTGGTCGTCGCTGCGGCAAGTCTTTATCGCACCGATCCTCGCCCGGGTTATTACCCACTCATGGCGCTCCTGCTACTTTCCATTGCAGCGCTTCTGCGGACGAAGACCAGCCTCGAATTCTTCTTCAGCTGGGAGATGATCACGCTCGCGTCCTATTTCCTGATCGCCCAGGCGCGCGGCGCACATGCTTACGCGCTGCCATTCCTGTTGTTCTCCATTGCCTCGGCCTTCTGCCTGCTCACTGGCTTCGCCATTGCCGCTGCCGCCAATGGTACGATGGATCTTGCTGCGTTTGGCGCAGCCGGAAACGATGCCTGGCGGGCATTCGTCCTGCTGGCAATCGGCTTTCTCATCAAGGCGGGTGCTGCTGGTGTCCATGTCTGGTTACCGGGCGCCTATGCGGAAGCCGACGACGACCTTTCGGCTATGTTGTCTGCTGTCGTCAGCAAGGTCGCCATCTTTGGACTGTTTTCAGTCACCTATCTCGCCATTCGCTCGCAGATCGGGCTCGACATGGCGCATGTCGTGGGTTGGGTCGGCCTGCTGACAACCGTATTCGGCGCTCTAATGGCGTTGCAGCAGAATGACGTGAAACGCATGCTGGCCTATTCGAGCATGAGTCAGCTCGGCTATATTGTCACTGCCATCGCACTGATGAGCCATCTCGGCTGGGTCACAGCGCTTTATCTCGTCGCCAACCACCTGATGGTGAAAGGCATCTTGTTCCTCGCTGCAGCCGGCATCATCCTGCGAACCGGAACGCGTCTGATCGATGGAAGCGGCGGATTGGTGCGCAACATGCCTTTCACTTTTGCGGCCGTCGCCACGGCGCTCATCTCAATGTCAGGCCTGCCGCCGCTTGCCGGTTTCGGGGGAAAATGGCTGCTGCTCAGCGCCCTGGTGGAGAAGGGCTGGTACGGACTGGCAGCGATGGCTGTCGTCGCGACGTTCGTCGGCTTCCTCTACATGTTCCGCCTGGCCTATTCGGTTTTTCTCGGGGAGCGAAGGGCCGGACTTGACGCTGTTCAGGAAGCGCCCCTGGCGTTGCTGATGCCGCAGTATGTGCTGGTCGCAGCCATACTGGCTTTGACCTTTTTCCCGAAGATCTTCATGGAGCCAGTATCCGCGGCGATCGACCCGACATTTGCATCGACGCTGGTGTGGGAAGGCATGTCGCTCGAAACGATTTACGGTTACTGGAATCCGCTACCTGTCATGGCGATAACGGTCGCGCTTGCCGCGGTCCTCTTCTTCGTGGTCTGGCTGCGCTACGTATACGGCTACCGCAGGACCCCGACGACGGGCGTCGCGGTCTTTTACGCATTCTATCAGCCGACGCTTGCGCACTTGCTGAAGCCGGTCGCGATCGCATTCTGGCGCGGTGTGTCGGCGTTAACGCTAGGCGCCGCGGACCGGGTCAGAAAGGTCTATACCGGAAACGGCCAGACCTACTGCCTATGCGTCCTTTGGTATGTCATCGTTATTATTGCGGTCGGGACGATCGGCCACTAGCGCCGATCTGCGCTCAGCAGGGCGCGATGAAGATCGTGCCGTCGCTGCGCCGATAACGGCACTTGCTCCGGTCCTGGCTCGGCGTCGATGCTGTACCGACGACAGCGCCAAGGAGGGCACCACCAGCAGCGCCACCCACGGTGCTGCGCGTATTGTTGCCGATCGCTTGACCGGCAACGGCGCCGACGCCCGCACCGACCACCGCGCCAGTTCCTGCACGCCGATCCTGTTCGTTCGTGGCACAGGCCGAAAGCAATGCAGTTGCGCTTACAACAAGAATGGCCACATTCAACGATTTCATGACGACCTCCTCGACAAATTCGTTTCGCTCGCCAGTGAGTTCAATGTTCAGGAAGCGCCAACGTCAACAAGGATCGCTTTCCCCGAGCCACGCATACCGAAGAAATGGACGCCAGGCCTAGTCTACGGATTCTCGGCAAAGTCACCGTAAACTTGACAGGCCTGCCGCCCGCGACATGCGCCCGGTTGGCGCATGTCGCCAAGGTCTATTGCGATTTGTGTCTTCCGCCCGGATCTGCAGCTGTCTTGGTTTGCTCAAGGACAGCTTCGGTTATCGAATTCGGCAGTCGACGCGGTGTCTCGATGAGCCCCAGCAGCGGCATGATGACGATGAAGAATGCGAAATAGTAGAGCGTCGCGAACTGGGACAGGATGACGTAAACGCCTTCCGGCGGCCGTGAGCCCAGCCAGCCGAGGAAGAGGCCGTTGGCGACGAAGAGCGCAAAGAACAGCCTGTACCAAGGACGGTACACCGCCGAGCGCACCTTTGACGTGTCGAGCCACGGTACGAAAAACAACACGGCGATCGCGGCAAACATGGCCAGTACGCCGCCCAGCTTGGAATCGATCGGTCCAATGCTGAAGGTGATGGCACGCAAGATGGCGTAGAACGGGAGGAAGTACCATTCAGGTACGATATGTGCCGGCGTCTTCAGTGGTTCGGCAACCGTGTAATTGTCAGGATGGCCGAGAAAGTTCGGCATATAGAAGACGAAATAGGCCAATACGAGCGAGAAAACGACAATTCCAAGCGCGTCCTTAACCGTTGCGTGGGGCGTAAAATCAACGACGTCGGCGCTCGACTTTACGTCAATGCCGATCGGATTGTTTTGGCCGACCACATGCAATGCCCAGATATGCAAGGTCACCACGCCGACAAGCATGAATGGCAGCAAGTAGTGCAGCGCAAAGAACCGGTTGAGGGTGGGATTGTCGACGGCGAAACCTCCCAACAACAGTTGCTGTATCCACTGGCCTGCCACCGGTATGGCGGTGAAGAAGTTGGTGATGACGGTGGCGCCCCAGAACGACATCTGTCCCCAGGGCAGCACGTAGCCCATGAAGGCCGTCGCCATCATCAACAGGAAGTTGGTGCAGCCGAGGACCCACAGAAGCTCGCGGGGCGACTTGAAGGAGCCATAGTAAAGACCCCTGCCGATGTGGATATAGACTGCGATGAAGAAGAACGACGCACCGTTCGAATGCAGATAGCGCAACAGCCAGCCGGAATTCACGTCACGCATGATCTTTTCGACTGAATCGAAGGCCAGTACAGTATTGGGAGCATAATGCATCGCCAGGACGACGCCGGTCAGGATCTGCGAAACCAGCATGACGGTGAGAATGCCGCCGAAGGAATAGGCGTAGTTCAGATTGCGCGGGACCGGGTAGACGATGAACGAATCATACACCAGTCGGGGCAGCGGCATGCGGGCATCCAGCCAGCGCTCAATGCCTGTCTTTGGCGTATACGGCGAACCCACACCCCGCATCGCATTTCTCCCGTTACCTTGACCTTCAGCGTTGTGTCTCGCGCAGTTTATTTCACCGGCATGACAACCGGGGCATCCTTTTTCTTCAGCAGCACGACGATGAATTTCGCCGGTTTGGTCTTGCTGGCATTGCGGCTGATCAGGTGAATGTCGTCAGGACTCTCGTAGAAGGTCTCGCCCGGTGACACGGTGACTTCCTTTTCTCCCTTGACCTGCATCACGATGGAACCCTCGAGCACATAGACGAACGCGTTAGCTTCGTGTTTGTGAATAGGTGACGAGCCACCCGGGCCATATTCGACCGAGATCATCAAGCCCTCCTTGCCGGGATAGTTCGGGAGGTCCTTTTTCATGAGCGGCGTGACTTTTGCAGTGTCGCCAGCGGCGACCGACGGCAAGGTGCCAACGAGACAAATGGCGGCGGATACAAAAAGCCTCAACAAAGCTGATTTCATTGTCGTGATCCCTTAGGTTGTTGAACGCAAATAGATGGATGGCTTACTTCGGCTGTTGGGCCTGGCGGAACCAGTCCTGGAAGGTGATCTTGCCGATCCGTGCACCCTCGCCAGGCACGATCGACTGGTCGTTGAGCTCAGACCCAAAATAGCGCGCATGCTGATCTGCCTCGACCGTTCGAGGATCGTCGGCGGCTTGCAGATACCGGGCAATGATCGCGTTCATGGGGGCGCGCTCGGGGCCGGCAATTTCCATCGTTCCGTTGAGCGGCTTGCCTGTGGCTACATCGGCCATCACATCGGCAACGTCGTCCGAGGCGATTGGCTGGAAGGCAGCAGGAGAAAGACGAGCGACGGTGCCGACTGTCGCCTCATCGGCGATTCCCTTCAGGAATTCAAAAAACTGGGTGGAATGGACGATCGTGTATGGAATTGGCGATTCCTTGATGAGTTTTTCCTGGGCAAGTTTGGCCCTGAAATAGCCATTTTCGGGCAGCCGTTCCGTTCCGACGATCGACAGGGCGACGTGGTGTTTTACGCCGGCCTTGGCTGCGGCGGCGAGAAGGTTGCGGCCCGACGTTTCGAAGAATTCAAGCACAGCCTTGTCTTCCCATGAAGGCGCGTTTGCCAGATCGACGACGACCTCGGCGCCGACGAGCGCCTCCGCCAGGCCTTCACCTGTGATGGTGTTTACACCGGTGTTTGGCGACACAGCGAGCACCTCGTGTCCCTTGTTGCGCAGGCGTAGCGCGGTCTTCGACCCTATGAGCCCGGTCCCACCAATAATGACAATTTTCATGACTTATCTCCTTCGTTGTCGGCGTTTTCGACAATGAATGGAGAGACAAAATCATTCTATAATACGCGGGGCGTAGCGACCTAACCGCATTGGTTAGCAGCATCATGCCTAATTATAGGAGTGATCTAGCTGCCGGGTGTCACCAGCGTCAGTGTTGGAAAGTAGGTACGGTATCGTCCGACGTCACGCGTAAGCAAAGTCAACCGGGCCACGGCCGCCTGGGCTCCTATGAAAAAGTCAGGCAGCACGCCTGTGCGGGCCCCACCTGCCTTGCGATATTGCATAAAGACTTTACCGGCAAGGAAGAGTGCTTCTCTCGGGATCGGTATTATTTCCAGTCCGGCCTCATCAATGAACGCGTCGAGGTGTTCGATGCGATTGTAGCGAACCGCAAGTTCGGCGTAGACAACGTCGTTGATCAGCAGGGGGCCCCGCAACGACGCGGCCTCCAACTGCGCGATCGACCAGTCGGCCCATTTCGGGTCGTTGGTGACAAGATCGAGCAACACATTGGTATCAACGAGGATCACTTCTCACCGCGGGTGAGGGCAAGGATCGCATCCGTATCGAGACCGGCACCAGCGTGGCCGCGCAGGCTCCCAAAACGGCTCTTTGGCTGCTTGTTGTCGGCGCGGGTAATGACGACGCTGCCATCGACCGCCCGGTGGAAATCGACCTTGCTGCCGGGCCCGATTCCCAGAAAGTCGCGCACGGGCTTGGGGATCGTCACTTGCCCTTTCGTCGTCACGGTGGTGGTCATTTTATGCCTCTGGTAATGCTCATGTCGCAGAAGGTATTACTTTTGGGCAGGGGATTCAAGCGGTCAGTGGAGCCTATGGCACCACGCGCCACGTACGAATCATCGACATAACGCTCTATGTGCCGGATTTACGGTCATCGTCCGTTGAAGCCGCGCCGCTGCGGCCTTGCGTCGCCCGCAAAAGGTTGTCGCGCAGTTTCGTCACCGATTTCTGCACTTCCGGAAAATCCTCACCAAGACCGGTGGCGTCAACAACCGACGCGGCAGGGATTTTATCGAGAAGTTTCCGTCCGGCAGGCAGTAGGCTCACGCGCACCTGCCGTTCGTCCGCTGGATCGCGGCGACGCTGCAGATAGCCTGTTGTCTCGAGTTTCTTGAGAATAGGCGTCAGCGTATTGGATTCGAGGAATAGTTTTTCACCAAGCGCGCCAACGGTCAGATCGTCCCCTTCGGAAAGCGCGACCAGAGTGATATATTGGGTATAGGTCAGGCCAAGCTTATCGAGTATGGGTTTGTACGCTCGACCAAACGCCAAATTCGCCGAGTAAACCGCGAAACACAGAAAATTCGACAGCTGTCGGCGCTCGTTGGCGGGCACCGTAGAAGAAGGCGCGGCTAAGTCCGTGCCTTTGGCTTTCGAAACAGACATGACGCCTCCTGGGACATAATTTAGATTGCTCCTATATAGATCGCATACGATTAAATCGCAATGGTATTGACATTAGGGTTGCATCTGACTATTTACGTCGCATCCGAAAGGATCGGATACGAGATAATAGCGCGAGGATTTGACGATGACCGAGAAGCTCCTTTTTACTGGAAAGACGCATAACACGAGCGGGCGCGACGGCAGGACGCGCAGCAGCGACGGCAAGCTGGACCTCAAGGTTCCGCAGCCGCATCCTGCCGCCGAAAATCTGTTCGGCGCCGCTTGGTCCGCTTGCTACATGGGAGCGATTGAGGTCGCTGCGGCCCAGAGGAATATCAAGCTTCCAGCAGCAACCGAAGTCGACGCCGAAATCGACCTGAATGTCGACGAGGGCTCCTATTTTCTCCGGGCGCGACTCAGTGTAAGCGTGCCGGGAATCGACCGCGCTCTGGCCGAAGAGTTGCTCGAAGCGGCTCATGCGATTTGCCCGTATTCCAAGGCGGTGCACGGCAATATTGAAGTCGCGACCAAACTCATATGAGGCCAGATCGGTCGGTCTGTTCAAACATGGCAGGCCGACCACTTTGGTAAAAGTGACATCCCAACAGGAGCGCGTTCGATGATCGATGACAATGGAAGGTCAAGCCCGGCCTACAGCGAGTTTTCGCGCGTGCTCGACCCCGCCATTTATGAGGCTTTACCGGACGATTGGATCATCGGAATAACGGACGTCATCGATTCAACCTCTGCTATCGAGGCAGGGCGATATGAAGACGTAAACTACGCCGGGGCGACGATCATAGCCGCGCTCGGCAATGCTTGGGGGTCGTTCGATTTTCCGTTTGTGTTTCGCGGCGACGGCGCCGCGTTCGCGTTGCCGCCACACGGCCATAGGATCGCAACATCGGTGATGCGGCAGGTCTCAAGATTTGCGCAAAGCGATCTCAATCTCAAGTTGCGAACTGGCCTGGTGCCCATTGGAGACATTCGCGCCGCTGGACGCGATGTCAGAATCGCCCGCTACGCGGCGTCGGAACAGGCCACCTATGCTATGTTTACCGGAGGCGGGGTGAAATGGGCCGAGCAGCAGATCAAGGGCGGGCGTTTTCTCGTCGAGCAGGGTACAGACAAGACCAAGCCTGACCTGTCTGGACTTACCTGCGACTGGACACCCTTTCCCAGCCGGCGAGGGGAGATCCTGTCACTTCTGGTAGAGCCGTCGGAAAATACGCACCCCGAAGCCTTCGCCAAGGTCGCGCGAGCGGTCCTTGCAGTCTTCGATACCGGTTCGCGCCGCTCTCATCCGCTTCCCGAGGAGATCGGCATCCCAAGGGACAGCAAGAAATACATCGATGCGAAAATGTGGACGGAGATCGCTTCCAATTCCGATTTCCGCAAGTTTGACGATGGGTTGCGCCTGACGCTGGATTGCACGACCGAACAAATCGAGACAGTGGAAGCCCTGCTCATCGAGGCAAGGGCGCACGGCGAAATCAACTTCGGACTGCATCGACAGTCGCATGCCCTGATGACCTGTCTGGTACCATCGGGACAGCCCAATTCGCATTTGCATTTCCTCGACGGATTGGGCGGGGGCTATACCAAGGCGGCGCAGATGCTTGAAGCAGCTGAGCGCCGTGAAACGTCAACATCGGGCAGGGGTTAGTCACCGGGTTGGGACGACCGCCAGCCGCGCGTCGATAAAAGCGCCAAGGCAAGCGATGTTACCGTAACGTACTTGTCGGTGGATATGTTTGCAAAGGATCATCGGTCCCGCACGCACGCCGTTCACTCCTGTTGTTGGCATCGCGGCGTGGTGTTTTTCGCACGGGCCACATCTACAGAGTGCATGAGATGCTACCGGCGTAACCTTAAGCGTATCACCTGCAGGACATGTCTCTCTGTTTGGGCCCGACCAACGGGAGCACTACAATGGCAGACACAGAATATCCCAACGAGCATTCATCTGTGCCGGCGGTCAGACCTATCCGACAAAGCCGGCGCGAGTTCTTGAGCACTGCCGCCCTGGGGATTGCGGCGGCAACCACGGCGAGCCTTTTTGCCGGACCGGACGCTATGGCCGCGACGGAAGAAATCCGCCCGTTCACGGTGAACATTCCGGACGCCCAACTCGAAGATCTGCGTCGGCGCATCGCCGCTACCAAACTGCCGCCGCAAGAAGTGGTGACGGATGCAACACAAGGTGTGCAACTCGCGACGATCAAGGCACTCGCCGGCTATTGGGGAACGGATTACGACTGGCGCAAAGTCGAGGCCCGGCTCAACGCCTTGCCGCAATTTACGACCGAGATTGACGGGCTGGAGATTCACTTTATCCACGCCCGTTCGAAACATGAGAACGCATTGCCGCTCATCGTCACACATGGGTGGCCCGGCTCGATCATCGAGCAATTGAAGATCATTGACCCGCTCACAAATCCGACAGCATACGGCGGCACCGAAAAGGACGCCTTTCATGTCGTCATACCGTCGATGCCCGGCTACGGCTTTTCCGGTAAGCCGACCACCACGGGCTGGGACGCAGTCCGCATCGCAGCCGCCTGGACCGCGTTGATGAAGCGCCTCGGCTACACGAAATTTGTCGCGCAGGGCGGTGATTGGGGCGCGCTTATTGTCGATCAGATGGGCGTTCAGGCGCCGCCGGAACTGATCGGCCTTCATACCAATATGGCCGGCGCGGTTCCGCCTGAAATTGACAAGGCGGCTTTCGCGGGAGCGCCGCCTCCCGAAGGACTCTCGCCTGAGGAGAAGAACGCCTATGACCAGCTTGCCTTTTTCTACAAGCACGGGCTGGCTTACGCGCAGGAGATGGGGAACCGACCCCAGACCCTCTATGCGATCGAGGATTCGCCGGTCGGCCTCGCCGCCTGGATACTCGATCACGACATCCGCAGTTATGAACTCATAACGCGTGTCTTCGACGGTAAAACCGAGGGCCTTACGCGCGACGACATTCTCGACAACATTACGCTCTACTGGCTGACGAATACGGGTGTGTCTTCGGCTCGCCTCTATTGGGAAAACAAGCTTCCATTCTTCGCGCCGAAGAACGTCACCATCCCGGTAGCCGTAAGCGCTTTCCCCGACGAGATCTATACGGCGCCGCGGAGTTGGGTGGAGAAGGCCTATCCCAAGCTGATCCACTACAACAAGCTCGACAAGGGAGGCCACTTCGCCGCCTGGGAACAGCCGGCGCTGTTCACTACGGAACTTAGAACGGGGCTCCAGTCGCTGCGCTAACCAGCAATCAACGGGGCGGCGGCAATGTGCGGCCGCCCCATTGTGCCGCGAAGTCTTGGAAGAGTTCCGTCGATGCCTCGGCTTTTCCTTAAGGGTCAGCCCTTTGCTGCAGCTTCCAGTCCGGCAATGTCGAATTTCTTCATCTTGAGCATGGCCTCGGTGACACGCTTGGCCTTCGCCGGGTCAGGGTCGCTCATCAATTCACCGAGAAGCTTGGGGGTGATTTGCCAGGACAACCCCCAGCGATCGCGCAACCATCCGCATTGCTCGGTCGAGCCTCCATCTTGCAACGCTTCCCACAGGCGGTCTATCTCGCCTTGGGTCTCGCACTCGACGATGATCGAAAAACTGTGATTGAATGGATCGAGCGGTCCGGCTTCGATAGCCATGTAACGCTGATCGCCGAGGGTAAAGCCTGCGAGTTTAACGCTCCCCGCCGGTCCGCTTGGCGTATCTGCCGGAATGGTCGAGACCCATTCGACGGAAGAGCCGCCAATCAGCGAGGTGTAGAAGCGGATTGCCGCCTCCATGTCTTTCTCGAACCAAAGATGTTGCGTAACCTTCATCGTGCATCCTCCTGTTGAATGGAACTCTGTCCGCAGGACGAAGCTGGAGCTACCATACCGACAGGGCCCACTCAAAAAAACGAACGAAAGTTTGGTATGCCCCGACGTGGGCAGGATATCTTGTCCGCTTCAACTGTCCGGTTGATGCGAACGCCTGAGGGATGCAGAAACCCGTAAATCCTTGATCGACAGGGTTATTCATGTCTCTATTCAGCCTTCGATCGGGCGAGGCATGCTGCGGGCGGCAAGCATCAGGGCAGCCAGCCAAATAGGTGCAGGACTGGGCAACAGAAGAAAGTGGAGCGGGCACTGTGCAAAAGAATTTGACTCGGGTCGGACCCGGCTATCCGCAGGTCGTCGTCCTCTTCGGGGCAACGGGCGATCTCTCCCGGCGCAAGCTTCTGCCGGGCCTGTTCCATCTCGTTAGGGCTGGCTTTATACCCGGGTGCCGCATCGTCGGTGTCTCGCTTGATGAGATCGATGCAGACGGTTTCCGCGCCATCGCACGCGAGTCGCTCAGCACTTTCCTGACCCGCAAATTCACCGAGACCGAATGGGAAGATTTCTCTTCATCGCTTGACTATGTCCCGCTTTCTGCCGGCGCGGGCTTATTAAAGGAAGCGGTGAACAGGGCCGAGGAGGCGCTTGGGCCGGAAACGCGGCGCGTGCATTATCTCTCAGTGCCGCCAAGGGCGGCGCTTTCGGCCGTGCAACTCCTTGCTGAGGCGAAACTCGTTGAGGGTTGCCGCATCATAATGGAAAAGCCGTTCGGCACGGACCTTGTCAGTGCGATGGAACTGAACAAGAGACTGCACGAGGTTTTCGACGAAAAGCAGATTTTCCGTATCGACCACTTCCTCGGCAAGGAACCCGCGCAGAATATCCTCGCTTTCCGCTTCGCCAACGGACTTTTCGAGCCAATCTGGAACCGCAACTTCATAAACCATGTGCAGATCGACGTTCCGGAGACGCTGGGGCTTTCCACCCGCGCGGCTTTCTACGAGACGACGGGCGCCTATCGCGACATGGTGGTGACCCACCTCTTTCAAATCCTGGCCTTTATGGCGATGGAACCGCCCACGGCCTTGGAGCCGGCGCCAATCTCGGAGGAAAAGAACAAAGTGTTCCGCTCCATGCTGCCGATTGAGCCACGCGATGTCGTGCGCGGCCAATATATCGGCTACCGCAAGGAGCCGGGAGTTGATCCGGAGAGTGACACCGATACCTTCATCGCCCTCAAATGTGCCATCGACAATTGGCGCTGGGCGGGCGTGCCCTTCTTCCTGCGCACGGGAAAGCGTCTTGCGGAGGGCCAGCGCATCATCTCGATCGCCTTCCGAGAGCCTCCCAAGTCGATGTTTCCGGCCGGCTCGGGTGTTGGGGCGCAAGGACCGGACCACCTCACGTTCGACCTTGCGGATGCCTCAAAGGTCTCGTTGTCCTTCTATGGCAAGCGACCCGGCCCAGGGTTCAGGCTCGACAAACTGTCGTTGCAGTTCGCAATGAGCGAAACCGGTCTGATCGGCGAAGTGCTCGAGGCCTACGAGCGCCTGATCCTCGACGCCATGCGTGGCGATCACACGCTGTTTACCACCGCCGAGGGTATCGAGCGGCTCTGGGAAATCTCGCAACCGCTCTTGGAAAACCCGCCACCGGTGCGCCTCTATGATCAGGGCGGCTGGGGCCCGAAATCGATCCACCAGCTCATCGCGCCTCATGCTTGGCGCCTGCCGTTCGAGCGTGCCTGGCGAGATCCGGCGAAGGAGTAGTCGGCGGACTTGTCAGCCTTTCCAGGCGAATGCATTCCACGACGGCTTTGCGCCCTCGGCCGACCTTAAGCGCGTGATGTTGGGACCCGGCAACAAATATAGCGCCTAGCCGAACCTGCCGCAGCCATCGCGTAGCGAGGTGAGGCTCCAACCCGTCTGCCTGGGGAATCGTGCGCATTGACCGTCGCGCAATTCTGGATCAACTTAAAAGTGCAGAGATACGCAGCGGCCGTGGGCGGAGGCGGCTGTGATGCTCTCCGTCGAACGGACAGGGCCACAATTGCTCTCGCCCTGCAACGGCTGAAAGCCTCACATATTCAATCCGCATTGGAAAACCGCGTTTCAGACAGCCAACAGGCATAGGCGATCAGCAGTGACAACAGCTGCCGGACCATTGAGGCGTAGCTTATTCAGGAAATACTTCACGACGATTTTTGCTGCAGTTCTGCTGCCCATCATTGTTAGCGGAACGATCGAGGCATGGCTTGGGTATCGCGACCAGCGCGCCTCCATTGATTCCAGGCTCTTGTCTGAGGCGCGCGCATCGTCGGAACGCATCAGCAGTTTCCTGAACTCAATCATTGACCAGATGGGATGGACCGTCCAGTTGCCCGTCGCCTCTGTGAGCCCTGAAGAACGGCGGTTCGACGCCCTTCGCCTGCTGCGCCAAGCGCCCGCCATCACCGAGTTCGCGCAGGCCGACCGCCAGGGCAAGGAACTCCTGCGCGTCTCCCGCGTCGTGCCGGACATCATGGACAGCGGGCGTGATCTGTCGAACGAAGCCAGCTTTCAGGAATTGATGGAAAACGGGAGCCGGTTTGGGTCGGTCCATTTCTCGCGAGGATCGGAGCCCTATATGGCTATCGCGATTGCCGGCGAGAAGAGCAGCACCGGGGTGGCGATCGCGGAAGTCAACCTGAAGCTGATCTGGAGCGTGATCGCCAACATCAGGGTCGGCCAGAAGGGCCACGCCCATGTCCGCGACCGCATAGGGCGGCTGATCGCGCACCCCGAAATTGTCCGGGTGCTTCGTGGCGAGGACCCGGGAGACCTTATGGCAGTTCCCGAACGGCAGGCTGTGGCCGATGATATAACGCAGGTGCCGGTCCGATCGGACCCGGTGATTGTCCGGCGCGGGGATAGCGGGGCGTGGGTGATCGCCGGCAGCGCCATCGTTCCCGGACCGAACTGGACCGTGTATGTCGAGCAACCCCTATCGGAGGCGTTCGCTCCGATCTATGCCGCGTTGTGGCGGACCGGCCTCCTCCTCATCGCAGGCATCGGGGTGTCGGCTGCACTCGCTTACGTGCTCGCAGGCAGAATCACCGGTCCCATCCGCTTGCTGGAACAGGGCGCCACCAAAATTGGTGCGGGACAGTTCGATCATCGCGTTCGCATCGACAGCGGCGATGAACTCCAGGAACTGGCGGAACGATTTAACATAATGGCGGATGAAATCGCGCTTTCGAAAGAGCGTTCAGAGCGCATCGCCCGACTGAGGCAGTTTCTTGCGCCGCAAGTGGCGGAGTTGATTGAGATCGAGGGCTCCGAGAAACTGCTGGAGAGCAAGCAGGCCGATGTCGTAGTGGTGTTCGGGGACCTGCGCAATTTTACAGCCTTCTCGGCGAAAGCGGAGCCGGGCGAAATCATGGCGGTACTGGAAGAGTTCTTCACCGTGCTCGGTCAGCTGGTGCAGAGGCACGAAGCGACGCAAACCGGCTTTTCTGGTGATGGTTTTATGCTGCTATTGAACGCCCCCGTGCCCTGTGACGATCCAGTAGGGCGTGCAGCGCGGATGGCGGTGGATATACAGGAGGCGGTTCAGGAACTCGTCTTCCACTGGACTTCCGTCGGCTACAGGATTGGGTTCGGGATGGGGATGGCAGCGGGTGCCGCGACGGTAGGGCGTATCGGCTATGAGGGGCGGCTCGAATACACGGCTATCGGACCCGTGGTCAATCTGGCGTCGCGCCTTTGCTCCGCGGCGAAAGATGGGCAGATCCTCATCGACGCTGCCACCGCACGGCAGATCGGACCTGCTTTTCCACTGGATGACCTTGGAGAGCGCTTGTTGAAAGGGTTCGAGGCAGACACCCGCGTATTCGCCATCAAGATGAAAGAGCGACGGGTGTGCGAATAGATGAGCTTACTCAATCACCTCGTCCGCCATCAGTAAAATGGAGCGCGGCACTTCTATTCCGAGGGCTTTTGCTGTGGAAAGGTTGATCGCAAGTTCAAAGACGGTCGGCTGGATGACCGGCAATTCAGAAGCAGCCGCGCCCTTGACCATTCGCGCGGCATAGACGCCCGCCTGGCGATAAGCCTCCGAGAAGCTCGAGGCGTAACTGATTAGACCGCCATCGATCACATAGTCCTTCTGGTCATAGATGGCGGGGAGCTTATGCTTGGCCGCTAGTTTGACGATCGTAGCGCGCTGGCTCGTCAGGAAGGGACTGCCGCCGATAACGACGGCATCGGCTCCCGCTGCGGATATCCGGTCGAAGGCAGCTTCAAGTTCCTCGACTCCACTGACTTCTGCAACAATCAGCCGCCGTCCAATCGAGGTGATTGCGGACTCGGCCTTGGCGCGATTTGCTTCGAACCCGGGATATTTCGTGTCGATCAGCAAGGCGACATCGACTGCGGCGGGCGCCAGTTCCATCAGGATTTCGGTTCGCTTACCCGCAAGCTCGCCGCCGCCGAAGAACGTGACACCTGTCAAATTGGCGTTCGGCCGGGCCAGATTATCGACGAGGCCCGCCTTGACCGGATCGTCGGCCGACACGAAAACGATGGGAATGTCGGATGTAGCGGCTCGTGCCGCTTCCACAGCGACGCTGTTGCCCACGATCACTGAGACTTTGGCAGACACCAGTTCCGCTGCGATCTGCGGCAGCAGTTCCGGCTTGTTGTCGGCCCAGCGATATTCGATCACGACGGTCTCGCCCTCAACCAGCCCTTCTTCGGCCACCCCCTTGCGGAAGGCCTCTACAAGGGAAGCGAAGGGTCCGGCAGGCGAACTCCTGAAGAACGCAATCACCGGCAGATTGGCGGCGCGGGCCGGCGGCGCACCGTTGAATGGGAGCACAAGAAGTGCTCCGGCCATCACGCCGACCAGCGCCCGACGCCCGATCCCAGCACCCTGTTTCATGGATTTGCCTCCAGACCTGAATGGTGCTGCCTCGTGGCGGGGCATCTCGGCGCCGCTACGCGCACGTTCGTGAATTTAAACATCACTCCGAGCCTCCTCACATCCTATCAGCAACCAGCCGAACGGCAACGGCGCGCAACGGTACCCACTGCGGGAATGATTTTCGCTTTGCGCCC
The DNA here is from genome assembly GCF_056399405.1 of Phyllobacterium sp. 01N428. Taxonomy (NCBI): domain Bacteria; kingdom Pseudomonadati; phylum Pseudomonadota; class Alphaproteobacteria; order Hyphomicrobiales; family Phyllobacteriaceae; genus Phyllobacterium; species Phyllobacterium sp. 01N428. Next base: position 186,251 of record NZ_JBFTRH010000008.1, on the reverse strand, counting down.
GCGTATCGGTGTCGCGGCGGTCTCCAAATGGCGAGGTCAATAGGGCCAATACCGGCGGACAGCCTGGAGTTGTCGCGGGGCGATCACACTTGAGGCGTCGCAGCGCAGGCCGAGCCTATCGATAAGGGCGCCACTCCGGCCAATGATTCCGTTCGGTATATGGCCTGTCTGGCATTCGACAGTGAAACTGCGCACGGCTTGCCCGCCGATGCCTTCTTGCGGGCGGAATATGCCGGATGGTGCACTGTTCGCCAATGTGCGGCATTGAATTTCAATGTGATTGACGATCTCGAAACGGTCGACGAAGACATTCAAACGCGCAACGAAGGTGTTGGCGCCCATACAGTTCACGCGGTTCGAGTGACCACCATTGCCGCCGGTTGCGCCTGGATTGCTGATCGGCATCAGTGTCGTACCGTCTGCCTTAAGTCTTTTGCAGGCCGGTGCAATTGCGTCGAGTGCACTACCCGTTCTCATGTTGAATCCGATCAGGACATGATTTGGGGGACACAAGATCTTGAAGGGGCTACCCCCGGAGCCGCCGACTTGCGTTGTCTGGCTTGCGCCATGGGCAACCGTTGTCAGGGCGAAGAAAATTAAGCCGACGCTGCGAGCCAAAGCGCTCATGGGGGAACCTCCTTTATGTCTCGGACTGTTCGCTATGGTCTTGTTCTAGCAGCGACACATCTTGTTCGCGTCAACCGTTCGGTTGATGCGGGCCAGATCCGTATGATCCGAGGGGATTAGCCGACGAGGGCGTTTGAATACCCGGCAACCAGTTTCACCAGATCGGACTGCCGGGCGCTGCCAGTCTTGTGGAATAGGCGTTGGAGGTGCGTCTTCACCGTCGCCTCGGAAAGTCCAAGCACCGCTGCCACGTCCGCAACGCCGCCGACCTCGATGATCGCAAAGAGAACCCGTAATTCCGCCGGCGTCAGGTGAAACTCCTGCGCGACCGCCTCTGGCGGCGATGGCAAATCCAGTGCAGCTTTGTGAATGAAGACAGTTGCCACGGCCTCGTAGGAGATACCCGCCCGACGCCGCGCACCGGAGGTCAGGGTTAGCACGTTGGCGACAAACCGCTCACCATTGTGCGCCCGCAGCGGCACTGCGATACCCCTCCGGCCCAACGTCGCATCGCCGCCGCCCGAAGCGTTGAAGCTATCCAGCAACGCTCGGTCAGCCGCCTGGTCGATCGCCCCAAGTCGGCCGTTGCGCGCTCGCACGACACTCGCTTCGGCCACCATGATGTGGCCGCTGACATTGGCGTGGACGACGCGGCCGGTGCCATCGACCATGAACATCGCGGACGCAAGCGTATCGAGGCTGTCAGCAAGAGCCGCGGCCTCGACCTTCTTGAGATCGATCACTCTTCCGATCAGAAGCGCCCGCCGCACATGCGGGACGACGAGATCGAACCGTTGGCGCATCCGGTCGTCGACCATACCGTCGCTCATGCGGCGGAATACGGTGAAAAGTGCGCAACCCGTCGGCGTTTTTTCGAGGTTCGTGAACAGACCATCCATGTAGCCCTGGGGCAGCAGGAATTCCTGAAAAAACCGTGTGCGGCAGAACTCTTGGCGCGGGAGGACATCAGGAACCCAGTGTGTCTCTTCGACATCGAAAAATATCACGGTTGGAAAGATCGGGTTAATCTTAAAGTATTTTTCAGAATAGAGTTGAATATACTGAGGATCTTGATTGGCAGCGAAGTAAAAATCAGGGTTTTTTCCAACCGCACTGTGCGAAATAAGATTGGCCGAGCTCCCGCCGATGAACCCGCAGGCGAGATCAAACACTCTTGGCCACAGGTCAGGGTTTAGCGCGGCATCATAAATTTCGCCGACCAGCGTCGAGAACCCCTCAATCTCGGACATGTGAACAATCCGTGTTCTGGCCCCGTATTGATAGACCCATAGCACACGGTGCACGTGGCCGCATCCCGTTCGTGATTACCCGAGAAAGTTTGTCAAGCCGCGAGCCAGACAGGAAAGTGCACCTTGGGGCCGGCCAGTGGCGGGTAGGCAGAAGCCTCTCTTCACTTTACTGGCTAACACTGAATTATATGTATAATACGAGTTATTCAGGAAAGGTTCGCCCCATTACGATGAAAGTCACCATCGCCGAATTCATCCGCCATTTTGGCCGGTTCCACGATCAGGCGCGAAAAGAGCCAGTCATCCTGACCAAGCACGGACGCGAAAGCGTCGTTGTCGTCTCTGTCGAGACCTTTGAAAAGTTGATGCAGAGCAACGATCCTCGCCGCGCCTACGACATCGACGAAACGCCGCCCGAACTGCGCACCATGATCCTTGACGAACTCGACCGGTTCGACACCGAGCTAGCAAACGATCATGACTGAGCCGCGCTATCCCTCCGGCACCATTGTCGAATATCCCTATCTTTGGCGCTGGCAGGCCGAGAAAGGCCGCGAGCATGCCGAGAAACACCGGCCGGTCTGCTTGCGCTATAGATTTGGGATGACCGGCAGGCGGTTCATCACATGATCTATTTGCCGATTTCAGGAACGCCGCCGCATAGGGACCAAGTTGCCCTCGAAATCCCGACCCTGGAACTTCGCCGCGACGGGTGCGCGATCACAAGCGCGGCGGGATTGCGCTTCACGAATGTAACTACGACATAGCCGAGCGCTCGTTTCAATTCGATCTAACAAAGGTCGCTAGGCCACATCACTGTAAAATGCTGAAATCAAAAACTTAATTGGAAGTTTGATATTGCGTAACTTACTTTTTTGTGGGACGTGTGGGACGTAAGACAAATGACATTTTTTTGATTGATTTCAATTTCTCCCCGCTATCTTCGGCGCCCGCCTGGTAGCTTTTTTAAAAGAGGAATATATTCATGAAATTTAAATTGTTTGCCGTTAGCGCACTCGCGTTGCTGGCAGCCTGCAACGATGACGAAAAATCTGCAAAGGCTCCGCCTTCCACCACCTCGACGTTTGAAACGCCTGCCGCTATCTCGACATCTGAAACGCCTGCCGCACCCGTGGCCGAGACTTCGGCGCAAGGTACACAGGGTGTATCTACTGCGGTTGTTGCCGTTCCACCGGAAGCGACGGAAACGGCTGCATTTGAAACGCCTGCCGCACGGGTGGTAGCCGAGACTTCGGCGCGAGGCACGCAAGGCTTATCTACTGCGGTTCCTGCGGTTGTTGCCGTTCCACCGGAAGCGACGGAAACGGCTGCATTTGAAACGCCTGCCTCACGGGTGATGGCCGAGACTTCGGCGCGAGGTACGCAGGGCGTATCTACTGCGGTTCCTGCGGTTGTTACCGTTCCATCGGAAGAGACGGAAACGGCTGCATTTGAACGGCTGGCGCCCGCCGACAAGGTGTTCGAAGACCCCAATACATATCAGACGAGTTTTCTAGGACAGATCGGACTTGCCGACGTGACGGAAGAGGCATCGGTCAAACGGCATGTCATCAATATCAATGGTCAGGATGTGCCCTTTGTTGCGCGGGCGGGGCATCTGATTGCCTATGAGGTTGATCAGACGGGCGAGAGCGCTACCACGCTTCCGGATGGAACCGTTGAGCCAGGCAAAGTGCCGCAAGCCGCCATTTTCTACACGGCCTACACACGTGATGGCTTGGACAAGGGCAAGCGGCCGGTAACCTTTATATGGAATGGCGGGCCAGGTTCGTCTTCGATCTGGCTGCATCTGGGATCGTGGGGACCAAAGCGGCTGAAATCGGATGCGCCCAACATGCCCGATAGAACCATAATGCCGGAAAGTTTTCCCTTTGTCGACAATGACGTCTCGCTGCTCGAAGTATCGGACATTGTCTTTGTCGATCCTCCAGGCACCGGTTTTTCGACAGCAATCGCCCCTCTCGAAAATCGCGACCTGTGGGGTACCGATATCGATGCCTCGGTTGTGGCCAATTTTATCACCAGCTATATCAACACATATAACCGGCAAAGTTCGCCCAAATATCTCTACGGGGAATCCTATGGCGGCATTCGCACGCCCATCGTGGCCAATCTGCTTGAACAGGCCGGCACGAGCGGTTATGCGACAGACCCTTCCGGCAAGCCGGCTCAGGTCCTGAACGGTTTCATTCTCAACTCGCCTTTGGTCGACTACAATTCAAACTGTAGTATGGCGAAAAATCCAGTTATGGCTGCTCTCGCGGGGAGTTATATAAAATATAGGTCTTGCGCCGGCTACTTTCCTTCGTATGCGATGACGGCTGATGCATTGAAGAAGTCGACCAAACGCGGCAACAAAAGCCAGGAACAATATCTGGATGAGCTGCGCCAGTTCGCACGCAAAGCGAACGACGAATACGAGAACATGATCGACACCTCCTTGCGATCACCGGCTCTTACTGATGAGGGCACATCTTATCTCACTACGTTAAGCTCTTATATCGGGATTCCACTTGAGCCTACGGTCGACAATCTCACGTATGTACCCGAAGATTTTCGAGAAAATTTGATTCCAGGCTTTATACTCGGTCGCTACGATGCGCGTATGATGGTTCCGAAAGGCAATTATTTTGATGCCGATGCCTATCTCGACGAGGCTTTCGCCAGTCAGTTACTAACATATTTCCCCGATTTTACGAATTACAAGACGGAAACACGTTATGAGCCGTTAAACATCTTCAGTATTGTGTTTTGGAAGTGGGCGCGTGCAGACGCCGGAAAAGGGTTCCCGCAAAGTGTGACCGACATTCAAAGTGTGCTGACAGCCAATCCGAATGCAAAGATGCTGGTCCTGCACGGCTATGAGGATATAGCCACACCCGGCTTTCAGACGGAGCTTGATCTGGAGCGCGCCAATCTTAAGGAACGCATTCCGGTCAAATGGTTCGAAGGCGGCCATATGACTTATAATACCGAAGCATCGCGGGCGCCCCTGAAGGAGACAATCAACAAATTCTATACGACACCGGCGGAAGAATATGTCAACGGAGCCGATTCATCGACCTCTGCAGCCGTTGCCACCGCTGTCCAGGCCATGCGGTAAAGGGGATTATGATGAAGACCAACAGATTATTCCATGTATCATCTCTTGTCATCGTATCGCTGCTCACCGGCATTAATCTGGCCGCGGCTTTCGATGAGCTACCGCGCCCACCGGAAAGCGCCGGTCTCACGGTGGCGCCGCCACAGACGGAGCAAACGGTCACTGCCGCAGTGACCAAGCAATTGCGCGGTCGCTTTGCCAAGGCGGCGGGAGGAGAAGGCAGGCTCCTGTCACAGGCGCAGGCCAAGGCTGCCGGATGGGGATTTGTCAGCGACAATTTCAGTAGCATCGACCGTGACAAGGACGGATTTATCAAATTCGACGATCTGCAGCTTTTCGCCGCTGCGCGCAGCCCGCAAAAGCTGATGCAGGCGCGCAAAATGCAACAACAGCAAAAGCAGACGATTCAGAAAATCGAATAAGGAAATCGTCAGCTGGAAATAGCGATATCTATCGTTCAACGGTAGATATCCGCGGGCATCTGGGGCACGGATAAAGCAGAAGACGGGTGGATTGATCACACGCGCTAGCGCGCATCTATTAATGTTTCTTCTCTCTGGAGATTGTCCCGGCAAACCGCGGGCGGCATCGAGCCGCCCGCGGTTGTTTGCTGCCGGGCTGCTAGACCGTGATCCGCCCCTGTCGCCTTGGCGATTTGCCAACGTCAGGTTTCGCGACCGCTACCGGGTGCACACAATGTTCCTCGCGCCGGACCATCTGGTCGTCATGGCGTTCGCGGCGCCTGAGAGTTCACGAACCAGCTAATAGAAAAGGCCGTCATTCTCGCCATCCGTTTCATGAGCCGCGTGCCGGCAAGGCGATATTTGACCCGTGGACCAACTCGCCGTCTTTGACTTGCACCGTCACGCTGGGCCGGAATGAGTTCGATAGGCGGATTGCAATATCTCCCCATGGCCTTTCGCCGGATTTGGTCGCCGATGTTGAGGAGGCGTGATGCGCGGCAGGGAGGGGCGGACACCAACTTCCAGCGGACGATCGGGGGCAAACGATATTTTCGCTGTCACGCGCTTGAAAGATGGGGCAATTTCAAAGACAAATTAACTCTAATTGCCGCCGCCTTCATTTTCTTGTTTCGATTTTTAGATCAGTTTGATTCTTGGGGTTCCCATGCGTTATGGTTCTATATTTGTTTTCTTGCTTGCCCTGACATTTCCCCCACTGATTTCAACAGTATGGAAGAGATCAACGCCTTTATTGCAAAACACAAGGGAGAAGCCATGCCCGACGGCTATGTTCTTCCGCTGGGTTTTTGTGGCGATGGAATCCAGTGCCTATTACTCCAGGCTAATGTGTTGAAATATCACAAGGCCGCTTACAACAAGGACAACGATGCCCAGAGGAACGTCTCCTATTGCATTTATTCTGGCTGCCGCAATGCAATAGGCAAGAACCCGGTCCTTGGCTGCGCCTGGCGGATCGTCATCCTGGCGTCGGGAAGCTCGAGGGAATCAGACACAGTCTTCCTCAAGTTGTGCATAGATCAAATCGGCGCGCCGGGGATGGCAGCCGCCAGGGCGCAGGCCGCAACCCTCTTCCGGACAATTTACAAGCGCGAGATACCGGCTGAGTGGCAGTGACCACTACTCGCAGGAAACTGCCACACGGCGAGCTTATCGCCGCGCTATCCCCGCGAAATTCGCCCGCGCTCCACCCCATTAAAATCCCCTATGGGATACCAGCCGAGAATGTCATAGGATCGAGTATCAAGACCAGCCGCAGATGAGCCTATGACGACCGCGTTATAATTTTCTCGAAGGCTATTCATTGATGTCGCCGGCAATTGGAAGACAAAGAACGCGCGGGCCTCACTTGCGAAATTCGACGTGGGTTCGCGCCACCGGAAACCCGTACTTGCTCACCCATGCATCGTTGATCAACAACCCATTGCTTTGCAACGTCATCTTGTCATGAAACCGGACGCGATTTTTACGGGTGTTGCCGTCAAGATAGACGTCGTAGCTGAAGCGCGCCGTGTCACCGTTCACGCTTACAAGCGCACGCCCGACCACGTCTTCTCGGGTGCCAAGGTATGTCGTGGGGCTTGTCTTGACGAATTGCCAGGTCTTGCGGTCCGTCTGACCGTCCGCATAGGTGAAATCCTCTCGGAGAAGCAGACGCTTGCCGTTCCACCGGCCGGTCAGCCGAACTTTGAAGCTTTTTTTAACGCCGTTGATGGCACTGAATTGTCCGTCCGCGCGAGTATGCCCGGTGAAGTACTTCTCCAGCACAAGGTCGTTTGCCGAAGCGGCGGTGAGAAGGCTGCTGGCAATGAAGGCAATGGCAATCGTCAAACACTGGCGCAAGGTTTTCTCCTTCGCTATTCGGATACGTCTGTATACGCAAAGCGCTCGGTTTTGGATGACGAGCGCGATTTCTGGGATCGTTCGATGTTCTGGCGCAGCTTGTGCTGAGCTGCCTCGTCAAGCGGGAAGTTCCACATGATGCCGATCGCTGCCAGTTTGAAGGCGATCGGTAGCCAAGCATAGAGCATGCTCAACACATCAAGAGCGAATGCCCCGGATTGGCCCTGAGCCTGTGCATTAAAACCGGACCACTGCAGGATCGGAAACACCAGCCCGACCGCAAGAGCCAGTGAAAACTTGGTGGCCAGACTCCAGGCCGCAAAATATATCCCCGTCCTTTGACTGCCGGAGGTGGCTGTATCGATGTCAACGACGTCCGCCTGGATCGAAGCGGGCAGGGCGAGGTCAAATCCGAGAAGCAGTCCGGTGAAGCCGCAAATTATCGCAAATGGGCCGACATCTCCCCGGTCAAGAAAGCCGCTGAAGGTAAACACCAGACATGCGACGCCCATGGCATAACACCATGCCCTATGTTTGCCGACGATCTTTGCCGCCCATGCGGCAAGCGGGACGCCCACAATCCCGCAGATAAAATACAGAAAAAGCAACGGACCGCGCATACTCGGTGCGTCCAGGCGGTCCGATACGAAATAGAGAAACAGGGTGGCGGGAATGGCGTTGGCAAGACCATTGAGGACGAATGCCAGCAGGAGGCGCAGGAATGCATAGTTGCCGATTAGCGCTTGCACGCCTTGCATCAAGGTCACGCTTCTTGTGGATCGATTGCGCGGCTCGGCCACGCACCACACCGCAATTAAGCCGGCAACCGGTAGCAACACCGCGACGAGGACCCCGACAGCCGCAAGTCCGTGGAAGGTGAGGGTGGGATCGAGCCCGACGGCGAAGGGTAACACTATCGCGAGCAAGGTGCCGGCGAGTGTCGCGCTTTCACGAAACGCGGCAACTGTCGAGCGGCCGCTGTAATCGGTTGCGAGTTCGGCGCCCCAAGCCGTATAGGGAAGGATTGTGGCGGTATGTCCAACCGACAGAACGATGCCCCACCCGAACAGATAGTACACGCCGGCGTCTGTCGGCGGCCAGAAGACCATGAGCGCTGCGGTTGTGGTAACGGGTATCGACAGGACAAACAGGCTGCGCCTTCGCCCGAAAGCCGGGGTATAGCGATCCGAAAACCACCCGATGATTGGATCGCTTGCAGCATCGAAGAGCCGTATTAGAAGCAGCACCGAACCGAGCGTCGCAAGGGATATGCCCGTAACCTCGCTGTAAAACGTGGGCACAATGATATAGAGCGGCAGTGTAAGAGCGGCGATGGGAATGGCCGGCAAGGCATAGGCGATGTACCGACCCAGTGCTAACGGCCTCAATGAATTTGTCATCCGCCTATGCGGGCTGTGCCGGCCGTCCCGTCGTCCCGCAGCCACGCAATCCTATTGATGCCGATCTTGCGCACTGCAAAACAGAATTGCTTTCCGTCGTACCATGTCGGCCATTTCTGGCACAGCACATTGCCTTGGATCCACCATTTTCCCGCTTCCCGCGGCGCGAACATCCGTGCAATCGTTATCCCTGAAATGTTGCCGATGACTGTTCCGTTGGATTGATAAATCAGCGGAAGCTCGACTCCAAACGGTGTTGAAAGATAAACTCTTTGGCCGCTAATCAGCTCTCTGATGTCGGCTCCGGACAAGCTTTGTGCCCATGTCGGATGGACCAGCGCCAAGACGATAAGCGCCGACGGGAGAACAGAAGTTTTGAGACGTACAACCATTTGCAAAACCCTTCAGCAGCGACGAATTGGGTACGGGTGTAGTCATCGGCATTGTCCAAAGTATTTGGGCCACGCTGATTTCGAACGCTTTAATTACGTCGCGACACAAGTGTTGGATTACCCTTAAGCAGGATTTTCTAAGTCTTTTAATTCAACAGTAATTTTAGACCTGCGTGATATTGTCGGTGTGCAACCGTGCTTTAGGTTTCGAAAATGACTGCGTAAACATCAGCTCCCATGGAGCGAAAGGCTTTTGCAATGGATCGGCCTCGCTCAAATGGAATGGGCGAATTTCCGATGCCGTCAACGAATTGACTTTTATTGCGAAAGATCTGCCCGTGCTCGGGATTGGGGCATTGTTGGGGAAAGCGGAAGGTGGCACGTCATAGTTGACTATACGCAAGGTAACTTGCCGACCGGCTCGATTACTCGGGATAGGACTCAACGCCCTCGGGCACCGACTTATTGAAAAGAATGAATACCAAGGGGTTTCCGGGCTCTGACATTGCATCGCTGCGCTGGCCTGTTACCTCCCCGGCAACGCTGCTCGTATACTCCGCAACAATCTCGCCGAAGCTATTGCGCTGGATGGCAACTTTTTGTCCGGCTTCAACTTTGTCGTTAAGTTTGACCAAATGCTCAACTAGTCCGCCTGCGGTCGCCAGGACCGGGAAGGCGCTGTTACCGACAAAGACAGTCACGTCCTTGCCTGTACGCCCCATTGGCCCGGCGATGATGCCATGATGCTTGAGGACGTTCATCGTCCCTTCGACGAAGAGGGAGCTCATCTCGATATCGAGGTGGCGCGCAGCACCGATTTCCGGCGTAAACGACGGAATGCCCACGTCCATGAACGCGTTGTGCAGAACGCCGGGATAAACGTGATTGTCGAAAATCTGACCGACGGGATAGAGCTCCACCATCGCCTTGACCTCCGGCACATCCATGCCGCCGAGGTTAAATGCAGTGACTTCAAATCCAGTTGTTCCGGTGTGGAAATCGATCGCGAAGTCGGCATTCGGCCGCAACAGCCGGTTGAACAAAAGCCCGGCGTGCCGGCTGGGTGCGGTGGCGCCGTTCTCGTTGCCGGGCCACTCGCGATTCATATCGATGAGATCGATGCCCCTGCCCTGATTAGGCCATCTCCGCTGCATGCTTTCGAGGGCGGGGCGGGAGATATCTGTGACCGCCATCACGGTACCCGACATTTCCGCAGGATTGAGCTGGTTCATCACTGTCTGGACCGTATGCACAGAACTCATCTCATCCCCGTGCACGCCACTTGTCAGGATGCCGCGCTTCCCGGGTTTTGCTCCCTTGGCCACCGTCACAGACACATACCAATGCTGTCCAGTCGGCATCTCAACGCCCTGAAAATATAAAAGGTGCTTCTTGCCTGGCTCCAGGTCATTGACGTCGAGCGAACTGACGACCTTTTTGCCTTCGATAACATCGCCAGCGTAGACGGTTCCGGATGTCGGATTGGCAGGGGGTGTCGCTTGGGCTTGAGCATTCGCAGTGCCAGCGTTGCCGGCGAGCGCAGCCGACGCGCCGACTGTGGCAATGGATGCGATCATGAAATCGCGGCGATCGAGGCGGCCTTTCGATTTGTCCGACATGAGGAATCGTCCTTTGTCATCTGAGAAACTGCGTAAGAACAACTACGTACACGTGGTCACAGGTATCTTCAGCAACCTAGACCACAACCAGCTACTCGCAAAGTTGCTATTTCTGTGGGGCTGTGCGGGAGGGCCCAAGCAGTTGGTGGAGCGGGCACAATAAGAAAGAACAGCCAACCAAATTGACTGGCGCCCGGCGCTTTGCGGAAGGATTGCGCTACATCAATTGTATCGTATGCCTAATAATTTTGACTGATCGCTGAAATTCAATCATTATCTATTTTGGTCGGAATCGTTTGGTACCTCGGGGGGAGGACGCGATGAGCATGACCCAAGCGCTTAAAACCTTGCCGAGGGGCCGCCTGAACTACTGTTGGCTGCCAGCCGCTCTAACTTTTATTATGACCGCGCTGGCCATCCCCGTGAGCTTCGCCCAGACAACCTGTCCTACTCCTGTAACCGCGTCCGGAACGGAATGCACGGTGCCACCCGGAACGACAATCACCGTCGCGCCAGCCAACAGCGTCGGTGAGAATGCATCTGCGGGAGCAGAGATCACCAGCAACGGCGTCACAGTGAACCTCGGGGCCGCAACCACAACGGGAGCCTTGGCCCAGGCCGCTGCATCGATCGTTTTCAATGGCAGTACGCTCGTTACCACCGCGACAACCACGGCGACGTCGGCGGGGCAGATCGGATTGCGTGCTTTGGGCAGCGGCAGCACGATCAATGCTTCCGGATCGTCGATTACAATGGGGCCGGCCAACGGAACGACGACGGCCAACGGCATGACCGGGGCTGTCGCAGAGGGCGGTGCTGCCCTCTTTCTTACTAACACACCGATTACGATGCTGGGCGGAGCAGCGGGCATCAACAATCACGGCGTGGTTGCAACAGGAACGGGAAGCACGGTCAGCTTTCTCGGTGGAAGATAGCGACGCGATCCAGGACCTCGTACGGTGTCTTGGCGCAAAACGGGGGCGTCGTCACCCTCGGCAACGCCGCCCAGGTCTCGACAACCGGCGTCGGTTCAGCCACGGTTGCCGGAAGTCATGCCCTGTTTGCGACGGGTGCCGGCAGCGAGATCAACGGCACCGGAATTGCTGTCAACACCTCCGGCCTGATGGCCAGCGGCGCGCGGGCGGAAAACGGCGGCAAGGTCTCTCTTGTCAGCTCCACCATTGAGACGAGCAGTACAGCAGTCGCCGACACGGATCCGTCGTCGGCGGCGCGGGCGCTATCTGGCGGCATTGTTCAACTCGGGGGTGTGACGATCAACGCAACGGGACTTCGGGGCGTGGGGATCTCGGTTCAGGACGCGGGCTCGCAAGCAATCGTTTCGAATTCCAATATTACGGTCACCGGCACCCGCGCCCCGGCAGTGTTCATCTTTAACGGCGGTCAGGCAAGCTTCACCAGCAGCAGCCTGGTTTCTAGCAACCAGCACGGCGTCCTTGTGCAAGATGCGGGTTCGACGATCAATCTGACCGATACTTCGATTCAGGGCAGTACGTCACCGGCGGTAATAGGCTACGGGTTGCGGGTGCAATCCGGAGGGGCCGCCACGATGGTCGGGGGCTCGGCGGCGACGGCAGGTCGCGATTCTCCCGGCCTGTACGCCGCCAACGGAACCATTTCGGCCACCGATGTGGCGGTAACGACCTCCGGGCCGGACAATGCCATGGGCGTGCTTGCCGATCTTGGCGGTCAGATCACTCTTAATGGCGGGACAGTCACAACAACCGGAAATGCGGTCAGGCAAGCCTCTTTCCCGCATGCACTCGGCGCGCGCAACCCGGGCGGCATTCTAACTTCAACGGACACCACGGTCCTGACCACCGGCATTACCGCGATGGGCGCGGTTGCCGACGACGGCGGCACGATGTTCCTGACCGGAAATCAGATCACGACACTCGGCTTCCGCAGTATTGGCCTGTACTCGATCACCGAACAGGTCGGCGCGCAGTTTCCGGCAAACCTGACGGCGAGCGCTGTAACTGTCGATACGTCCGGCGAATTCGCGCATGGCGCAGCAGCGCAGGCGCGCAATGACGTCGCGGTGGAGAAGGCTACACTCACTGTCAATGACAGCAGCATAACAACTCATGGCGGCGGAGCTGTTGGTTTGCGCGCAACGCTCGGCGACTATGGGACCCGCCCGATCTCGGGCCGGGGTGAAGCCGCCGTGATCGCCAACCGAAGTACCATTTTGACCGAGGGCGCGGGCGCACATGGTGCGTTGTCGCGCGATAATCCGACTTCGGTTACCATGAACGATACCTCGGTTCTCGCCACAGGCGCAGTCGCGCACGGATCGGTGGCGCAAGCCGGCGGCCTTATCGTGGGCAACAATGCAAGCGTGACCGCGATCGGGGCCGATGCTGCCGCGCTGTTCCTGGTTGGCGAAGCAGCCCCTGTGTCGACAGCGATCTTTACAAACAGCCAATTGCGCAATGTCAGCGGGCCCACGATTGGCGTGGCTGGTGTGGGAGATGCCTCCCTGACCGGCTCGGTTGCTGGCGGCAGTGGCGAATGGCTGCGAGTGGGTACGATCGACGACTTTCCTCTGCTCGCAGCGCCTGAGCCTCCTCTGACCGGAATACCAGACCCGCTCGATCCTGACTCGCCCTTGCCGCCGCCGCTGGGTGCTTTTCCCGCTCCCGCCGCGCCTGCTGCGATCCCGGGTCTTGCCAATATTCTCCTCGACGGTTCCACGGTGACGGGGTCGGCTTTCACCGCTCCCGGCAGCGTCTCCAATGTGATTATGCGCAACAACAGTCTTTGGAACGTCACGGGCAATTCCAACGTGACTTTTCTGCTTAACGATCCGAGCCTCATCGACTTTTCGCCGCCGGTCGGCGATACCACCCTCTTGTCCAGCTATAAGACGCTGACAACGGTCAACTATGTCGGCGAGGACGGCCAGATCGCCTTCAACACCTATCTCGGCGCGGATGGCTCACCCTCGGACATCCTGATCATCGATGGCGGCACAGCAACAGGCAGCACCGGGGTGATCGTCAGGAACACCACGGGTCCGGGCGCGCTGACGGTAGCCGATGGCATCCTAATCGTTGATACCATCAACGGCGCGACCTCGACACCAACTGCCTTTTCCCTTATCGGCGATTACGTCACCAGGCAGGGCGAGCAGGCGGTTGTCGGCGGTGCCTACGCCTATACACTCAACTATGGCGGCGTTGGTGCCAACGTCGCCGACAACAACTGGTATCTCCGCTCCGTCCTTGAGCCGACGCCACCTGGACCGACACCCGATCCACCGGTGCCGTTGTACCAGGCTGGCGTGCCGCTCTACGAAGCCTATGCACAAAACCTTTTGGCACTGGGCGGCTTGCCGACCATGCAGCAGCGTGTCGGCAACCGCTACTGGCAGGAGCCGGCCCCGGTGGGAGAGGTATTCTGTAAGGATCCCGATCAGAACTATCGCTGCAAGGTCACCGCGGAACAGGCGCAGTATTATGGACTTGGTGGCCAGAATGTCATCGAAGGCAACGGCATGTGGACACGGCTTGAAGGATCGCACCTCAACATCGATCCGGCGGAGAGCACCAGCGGCACCGACTACGACACCAATCTTTGGAAGCTGCAGGCAGGGTTTGACGGGTTGCTATACGAAGCGACGGACGGCAGCCGCCTTATTGGCGGTGTCACTCTCCACTACGGTCAGGCCAATAGCGACGTCAGTTCCATCTATGGCGAGGGCAGCATCGACACAGACGGCTATGGTTTTGGCGGTACTTTGACGTGGCTATCGCAAAACGGATTTTATGTCGACGGTCAGGCCTCGCTGACCTGGTTCAACAGCGATCTCGATTCCGACACCGCCCATCGTAATCTTGCCGACGGCAATGACGGCTTCGGTTATGCGCTGTCGGTTGAAACCGGCAAGAAGGTCGATGTCAGCGAGAGCTGGACAGTCACGCCGCAAGCGCAACTTGTCTATGCCAATGTCGACTTTGATGACTTCACCGATCCGTTCGGGGCTGATGTTTCGTTGGGCAGCGGCGAGAGCCTGCTTGGGCGGCTCGGCATTTCGGCGGACCGCGATCAAATTTGGAAAGACGAGGCGGGCAAAATGAAGCGCAGCCACGTCTACGGCATTGCCAATCTCTACTACGAATTCCTCGGTGAAACGAACGTCGACGTATCGGGAACAAGGTTCGAGACGCGTCCGGAAAAGTTCTGGGGCGGCATCGGCGTCGGTGGTTCCTACAACTGGAACGACGACAAATACTCACTTTATGGCGAGGTCTCCGCCAATACCAGCCTTGAAAGCTTTGGCGACAGCTATGCCTTAAACGGAACGGCCGGTTTCCGGGTGAAATGGTAGGACCGGACATGGCCAACCGAGGTCCAATCGTAACTGCGTTAACAACAGACGTACGAGACATGGCTGCGGAGTGGCGATTAACATCCTGATGTCGGCGAGATTGTATTGGACACTGGAGGATAAGCATGAAGGTGAACTCATGTGACTTTTCAAAACAAGCTGGCGGCGCGTTCACGAATTCTCGAAAGGTAGCTCTGGCCACCGGGACGGCTATGGCGCTGGTTTTGTTTGCAGCACGACCGTCGGTCGCCATCGATTACACGAATGTTGTGGTTCCTCAGAACTCGTCTTTCACCCTTAATAGCAACGACACCGTGACCGGGACAACGGGCGTCGCACTTAAGCTCTCCCGAAACGACACGCTCGGTCTTCAAAGCGGCCCCATTACTATCAATGGAAATGGTTTCAATGGTCACGGAATTTGGGCTGCGACAGACGGAACCGTAGTTATCACGGGCTCAACGCTTACGTTCGGTCCGGGAGTGACCACGAATATTTCAACAAACGGCAACCAAAGCTCGGGAATTTTTCTCGGCAACGGCGTGGGGGCACACGCGGTCTTTTCGCCGGGATCGACGACGAACATCAATGCCTACCTCGGCATTAATCTCGGACCGGTCGACCAGGCTTTTCCGGCACGCAACAATACAATGGTGTTGCAGGACGGATCGGTCGTCGACATCCATGCCGTACCGCAGGGTGGGGGCACTGCGTTCCAAGGGGTCACCATGAGTGGTGCCGGATCGCTCCATCTTGATTCGGGCAGTCAGTTGCTGGTCGACGTCGCCGGTGGAGGCCGTTTCGCCAGAGGAATCCTCGTTTCCTACCACGTGAACAGCACATTGGGCGGGATCTTTACATCTGATCCAGGATCACTCGTCGCGATCACCACACGATCCAACAACTCATCGGACGGACTTTATACAATCCTCACAGGTCGGACCGAACTCCTGGGTACAACAACAATAACAACCTCGGGCAACGACAGTAATGGTGCGTTGCTTATAGGCAATCCCGACATCGACCGGCTGATCATCGAAGCGGACGCCAACGGATCGCGTTCGTCGATCGGCACATCGGGTGATCGGAGCAACGGCGTCTATATAGCCCAAGGACATGCGCGTCTTGGAAACACTGATATCGAAACGAGCGGTACCGACGCATTTGGCATTCTGGTGGAGGACGTGGACAGCAGTGTCGTTACGACAAACTCGACGGTAACAACCAGCGGTACCGGAGGGCACGGCATCGTCGTCGCATTAGGTGCATCGGCGACGTCAACCGACACGGACGTTCTGGCGCAAGGCGCTACTGCGGCGGGACTGCTGCTCATTGGAGATGCGACCACCACCCAGACGGCGTCGTTTACAGGCGGGACCATCATCAGCAATGTGGGTCCGGCCATTCAGGTCGCCGGCGGCACAGGCTTGTTGACACTTGACGGGACCACCGTACAGGGACCGAACTGGTTGCAGGTCGGCAACTCCACGCCCTCCAGGGCCCTTCCTTCGCGGACCCTCGACCTCCAGAATGTTGATGATTTAGGTAACGTCGTCAGTGTCGGCAGTGCCGCTCCGCCCGCGCTCCAAGCAGGGGCTGCGGGTATCGCCGAGATTACCGCGACCAATTCGGACCTGACAGGGGCGGCCATCACAGAACCTGGAAACATTGCCAATGTTACCCTTATCGACACTAAGTGGCATCTTACTGGAAACTCCAATCTGACGAACCTGATCAACGATCCGAGCCTCATCGACTTTTCGCCGCCCGTCGGCGATCCCACCCTTTTGTCGAGCTATAAGACGCTCACGGCGGTCAACTATGTAGGCGAAGGAGGGCAGATCGCCTTCAACACCTATTTGGGCGCGGACGGATCGCCCTCCGACCGGCTGATCATTGACGGGGGCACGGCAACAGGCACCACAGGTGTCATCGTCAGAAACACCACAGGTCCCGGCGCGCTGACGGTAGCCGATGGCATCCTCGTCGTTGACACCATCAACGGCGCGACCTCGACACCCACGGCTTTCAATCTCATTGGGGACTACGTGACACCGCAAGGCCGACAGGCGGTTGTCGGCGGAGCCTTTGCCTATACGCTCAATTATGGCGGCGTGGGAGCCAACGCGACAGACAACAACTGGTATTTGCGCTCCCAGCTGGAACCGACACCGACCCCTCCGGGACCCACACCTCCAGGCCCAACCCCGCCGCCAGACCCGCTCTATCAGGCGGGCGTGCCGCTCTACGAAGCCTATGCGCAGAACCTTCTGGCGCTGGGTGGCGTCCCGACCATGCAGCAGCGCGTCGGCAACCGCTACTGGCAGGAGCCGGCCCCGGTGGAGGAGGTATTCTGCAAGGATCCCGATCAGAACTATCGCTGCAAGGTCACCGCAGAACAGGCGCAGTATTATGGACTTGGTGGCCAGAATGTCATCGAAGGCAACGGCATATGGACACGGCTTGAAGGATCGCACCTCAGCATCGAACCGGCCGAGAGCACCAGCGGCACCGACTATGATACCAATCTCTGGAAACTGCAGGCAGGGTTTGACGGGTTGCTATACGAAGCGACCGACGGCAGCCGCCTTATTGGCGGCCTCACCCTCCACTACGGTCAGGCCAATAGTGACGTCAGTTCCATCTATGGCGAAGGCAGCATCGATACTGACGGCTATGGCTTCGGCGGTACTTTGGCGTGGCTGGGTCAGAACGGATTTTATGTCGACGGTCAGGCCTCGCTGACGTGGTTCAACAGTGATTTGGATTCCGACACCGCCCATCGTAATCTTGCCGACGGCAATGACGGCTTCGGTTATGCCCTGTCGGTTGAAACCGGCAAGAAGGTCGATGTCAGCGATAGCTGGACAGTCACGCCGCAGGCTCAACTTGTCTACGCCAATGTCGATTTTGATGGCTTCACCGATCCGTTCGGGGCTGATGTTTCGCTCGGCAGCGGCGACAGCCTCCTTGGACGGCTGGGCATTTCGGCGGACCGCGATCAAATCTGGAAAGGTGAAGCGGGCAAAACGAAGCGAAGCCACGTCTACGGCATTGCCAATCTGTACTACGAGTTCCTCGGTGAAACGAACGTCGACGTATCGGGAACAAGGTTCGAGACGCGTCCGGAAAAGTTCTGGGGCGGCGTCGGCGTCGGTGGTTCCTACAACTGGAACGACGACAAATACTCACTTTATGGCGAGGTCTCCGGCAATACCAGCCTTGAAAGTTTCGGCGACAGCTACGCGTTGAATGGAACGGCCGGCTTCAGAGTGAAGTGGTGAAAATGATGTCTGGTCGATAGCAACACCCTTCGATGTAGTTGAGACTAACGTGCGAGGCAAATGCGCCGCTGTCGTGAGCGGGCAGGAGGTGTTTAGATTCTCTCCACTGAATAGCAAGAAGGGCTCCCAACCGGCTAACGACCGCCAAGGCGTGACTGAGCGCCGCGTAAAATTAATCACGAGGCGGAACGACTTCTGTTTGAGAAGGTTAGCTCTTAAACAGGAGCTACCGACATGCGTGCACTTTGCTGGCATGGAAAGGGCGATGTCCGAATTGACACTGTTCCCGATCCCAAGATTGAACATCCTCGCGATGCAATCATCAAGATAACCTGTTGTGCGATATGCGGGTCCGATCTGCATCTGCTGGACGGCTACCAGCCCACAATGGAAAAAGGCGATATTCTCGGCCACGAGAACATGGGTGAGGTGATTGAACTTGGTTCTGACGTCACCAATCTGAAAATTGGCGATCGCGTTGTTGTACCTTTTACAATCAGCTGCGGCGAATGCTGGTTTTGCAAGCATGGAATGTTCTCGTGTTGCGATCGCACCAATCCCAACGCTGAAATGGCTGTCAAAGCTATGGGGCACTCGCCCGCCGGCCTATTCGGGTTCAGTCACATGCTTGGTGGGTATAGTGGCGGCCAGGCGGAATATCTGCGCGTGCCGATGGCAGATATCGGGCCTATCAAGATTCCTGACAGCGTGACGGATGAACAGGCCCTGTTTTTATCCGATATTTTTCCGACCGGATACATGGCCGCTGAAAATGCGCAGATCGAGCCGGGTGATACGGTTGCGATCTGGGGATGCGGACCGGTTGGTCAGTTCGCCATCCGCTCCGCGCTCATGATGGGCGCTGGGCGGGTTATTGCGATCGACGAAGTTCCGGAAAGGCTTGCGATGGCCGAAGAGGGTGGCGCCGAGACGATCGATTTTTCGAAAACGGATGTCTACGACGAGTTGATGGCAAGGACCGACAAGCGCGGACCTGATAGCTGTATTGATGCTGTCGGCTGCGAGGCTTCCGGCCATGGTGCGACGGACGCAATAATCGACAAGGTCAAGGCCGCGACCTACCTTGCTACTGATCGGGTCCACGTCCTTCGAGAAGCCATCATGAGCTGCCGCAAGGGCGGAACCGTGTCGATACCGGGTGTGTATGTCGGTATGGGCGACAAGATTCCACTTGGTGCCGCGATGAACAAAGGGTTGACCTTCAAGATGGGGCAGACACACGTTCAGAAATATACGAAACCGTTGCTGGAGAAGATCGAGGCTGGCGAAATAGATCCGAGCTTTGTCGTCACACATCCCGCGGCACTTGAAGATGCGCCTGAAATGTACAAAAAATTCCGCGACAAAGAGGATGGCGTAATCAAGGTGGTGCTACGTCCATAGTTACAGTGCTGCACATAATGAAGACCTAGACGGGCCCGCGCGTGTTTCTTGACTAAACAAACCGCAAGCCGCCACTTCCGCCGGTTTCACCCCCCATGCGTTGTACTTTGACGGATTGGCGTACAGTGGATCGGCCCCTGGCTTGTATCGTACTTCGAGATTAGATGTTCGATTCATAATCGTCGATTGACGATCGCGAGCACGATCTCGCGCATCGGCACGATCATGAGCTTCTTTGCCTCGCGTTGATGCCAGTAAAAACCATGCTGTGGAGATCGTTTGCATCGCGAGCGGAAACTAGCCCAGCGTGCGAGAAAACTACGTAGCGGACGATGGTAGCGCTTCCCATGGCGATCGAAAGGCGACGCCAACCCGCCGGCGCAAGGACCGGCTGAGCCACTGCCAGAGAGCGATCGAGTAGGTTGCTTGATCTTTTTGGTGAGGCCGTGGGTGAATCTCTGCGCCGCTCGTCCCTCCGGAGAAGACATCATTCTCTATTTCATCTACTCTCGATCCAGTTTGGAGAACTACGATGTTGGGTCATCTATCGATCGCGGCAATCAGCGCCTTGATGCTTGTAAGCAATGAGCCATCCCCGCCTGGAGCGTCGGTGGGCGTGGGCAACCCCTATCCGGTCAGCAACTACAAGTGCGAGGACGGCACGCATCTGGCAGTACGTCTCCTTGGCGATCGGGCTTCGGTATCCGTCAACGGTGCGACAGCGGTCGAGCTGCCCTCCATGGGGCCAGAAGGAACGACTTTTTCGAATGGCCGACAGACGCTGAGTATCGTGCAGGGGAAGCTATCGTGGGGCGTTGGCCGGGCCGTGCCGTCCGAATGTACCGGCGGTTGAGCTAAGGAGGCGCGCCAGTTCTGGCGCAAAAGGAACCTACTTCGTTACCTAACGCTTTCGACCCTTGCTACCAGATCAGGCAGAAGACAACAAACGGCAGCTATCCCCAAAGCGGACACTCATCTCACCCGGCGCAGATGTCTACTCTTGGCGCAAAGCGGACATTGCAAACAAAACGAATCCAGCCCCAGCTACAACCTGCCACGGAGCTGGACACCGCTTGGATTGTCTCAGTCCGTCATTGGCTCTCCAAGCGTATGCATGAGACGGTTGGCCCAGCCGAAAATGGCAGAGGACAGGACAAGGTCGAGACGCTCCAGTTCGTCGAGCCCGACGTCGGCCAACGCCTGCACATCCGCTGAAGTCGCCTCGGGAGGGGTGGTCGACAGTCGTGCGGAGAAATCGAAGATTGCCTGGAGGTGCTCGTCGAGCGTTGCCTCGAGGCCGTCTGCGAACACGGCTTCGATGACATCCGTTCGTTTCGTCAGGTTGTTGAAGCGTGAGGCATGCACGGCGGCGCAGTAGATGCAGCGGTTGACGACGGATGCCGCGACAGCCCCAAGTTCACGCTCGCTCGCTGCCAGCCCGTCTTTACCGTACATGATCAGGTTGAAGAGGGGCGAGCGCACCGCGAGCGACTCCGGGTCGTGGGCGAGCGTGAGGACGTAGGTGGAGATGCCCCTGTTGGATGGCGTCACCTGCATTGCCGCACGCTGTTCATCGGTGGCAGTCGCAATATCAACCGGAACAACGTAGGGCTGCCAGCGTGGTACGGTAGTCGTGAAGGTATGGACCATCTCGCTCATTGGATTCCTCCGATCAGCGCCATACCCGCAATGACCCGCACCTGATAGTTGACGAAGGCGGCGAGCTCCGAGAGCCGGACTATGTCAGCGTCGGAGACACCAACCTCGCGCAGCGCTTCCACATGGCCCCGTGTGGCCTCCCTTGGTGCGACCGTGAGTCGATCCGCATGACGCACGATCTCCGCTATACGCGGGCCCGTTGCGTTTGTGCCGGGTCTAGCCAGCAAGGCCGTCGCCGGTTCGTTGGCTCTGGCGACTAAGCTATCATAGTGGCTTGCGAGCGCCTCGTTGCGGTTAAGACGCGCCATGCGCGCTGCAAGCGCGGCCCTTAGGCCGTGAGCCAGACCACCTGGATCACGCGGCAGAAGGACGGCGTCATGCGCCGCTTGGCTGAGACGCAAGATCTCAGCGCGTTTTTCCATGGCTTGGGCGAGCGCGGAGCCCGGCCGTGCGGAGACTAGGGTTTCGATGAGTGTCAAAAACAAACTCCTCGGTTTTAGTGGTGTGCAACCTAGGTAGGCGCGCCGGGGTATCATGTCAATTAAGAATGATAGATCCGGAATGATGCGGAATAATCATCTATTCATCGTCGCCAATTGAGAAATATCATGCTTTACTGACATTAAGGAGAGTGTTTGATGTTTGTTATGCATTCAGACTCTATTGATATCCGACAACTAGAAGCCTTTGCCGCGGTGATGTCCGCGGGCAGCGTGACAGGTGCGGCACGGCTGCTCGGCCGCTCTCAACCCGCGGTCAGCAGGCTCATTCAAGATCTGGAAGCCGACATCGGCTATTCGCTGTTGCATCGGAGCGGCCCGCGCATCACTCCGACCTCTCGCGGCGTACTCTTTCACGCCGAAGTAGAGCGCCATCTCGCGGGCCTGGCTCACATCCGTGAGCGGGCCACCGCCATTGGTCTCGGTGAACCACCGACGCTGACGATTGCGGCAACGCCATCGCTCGCTGCCGGTATTCTGCCGCAGGCGATCGCTGCCATCGCCACAATCCTGATTCCGCGCCATCTACATGTGCAGGCGCTGGCAGCCGAGAACGTTGTGCAGGCCGTACTCGCTCGCTCGGCAGACTTCGGCATCGCAAGCCTGCCGCTGGAACATCCGGGCCTTGATGTGCACTGGGTAGCCGATGCCCCGTGCGTTGTCGCGTTGGGCGCGAGCGATCCGCTCGCCGCGCAAGACGTTGTGCGGCTCGCCGATCTGGCTGAACGCCGTATCATCACCCTGGCGAATCCGTATCGCTTGCGACACCGTGTGGACGAGGCTCTTGAACGAGCGGGCGTGACGCCGCAACGGATTATCGATGTCAACGCCTCGATGACAGCTCTGGCGATGGCACGGGCCGGACTTGGCGCCGCCATCGTCGAGCCCGCGACAGTCTGCGGTATTCCCTTGGAAGGCATCGTGATGCGGGTGCTCGACCACACGATCCCCTTCCTTTTCGGGGCAATTTCGTCGGCCGCTCGCCCGCTTACACCGACCGTCGCTGCGGTGATCGAAGCGGCGCGCGCCGCAGCCTTGGCGATGCCGGGTTGCCGCCTGCATGACTCGAGCGGTGCAGAGGCATTAGCGAACACCGTATACGGAAAAGCCTCGCTGCCCGCGGGAGCGCAATCATGACCGACATGTCCACGTTTCCGAAGGGGCTCGAGGCTCTCGAGGAGCGCTTGCGACAGGATCTCGCCTGGCTGGAACTTCCGGCCAAAGCTTGGGTACCGCCACGCATAGTCGACGGCAAGCGCGTTGTCGATGTCGTCATCATTGGCGCGGGCATGGCTGGGCTTGTCGCTTCGGCCATGCTGAAGCGATCTGGCGTCGCCAACCACATCGTCCTCGACAAGGCACCCGCCGGTCGTGAGGGCCCGTGGGTCACCTTCGCACGGATGCGGACCCTTCGCTCTCCCAAGCAACTGACCGGGCCGGCGATGGGGCTCCCGGCGCTCACCTTCCGCGCCTACTACGAAGCGCTGCATGGACGTGACGCCTGGGTCGCTCTCGAAAGGGCGCCCCGCGAAACCTGGATGGATTACCTGATCTGGTATCGGCGCGTCCTCGACCTGCCGGTGCGCAATGGGACGACGGTCGACACGATCCTCCCACGCAGCGACGGTCTGCTCGACGTCATTTGCCGCCAGGAAGAACGGACCGAAACGATGATCGCCCGCCACGCCGTACTTGCCACTGGTCGCGACGGTCTCGGTGCTCCTTTCGTCCCACCTCTCGCCGACGAGATAGATCCAAAATTCTGGGCCCATTCCGCCGATGCCATCGATTTCACGGACCTGCGCGGCAAACGCGTTGCGGTCGTCGGGGCCGGGGCTTCCGCAATGGACAACGCCGCCACAGCCCTGGAGGCAGGAGCAGCTCGGCTCGATATGTTTGTACGCCGGAAGGAATTGCCACGGATCAACAAGTTTACCGGCATCGGCAGCCAGGGCGTGGTGCACGGGTTCGCGGGCCTGCCCGACGAGTGGAAGTGGCGGTTTCTCGATTACGCGATGCGCGCCCAGACGCCGCCGCCCCGCGCTAGCGTTCTGCGTGTCAGCGCATTCCCTCAGGCGCACCTTCACTTGGCAAGCCCGATCATCGCGCTGGCGCAGGACGACAATCATCTGGTGGTGACGACGCCAAAGGATAGCTATCCGGTCGACTTTCTGATCTTCGGCACCGGCTTCAAGGTCGATCTGACAAGCCGGCCGGAACTCGCCGCCGTAGCGTCTCACATACGGTTCTGGCGCGACCGCTTCCCAGTGCCGCCTGACATGCCGAACGGCGAACTCGAGGGCTCACCAGACCTCGGAGATGCGTTCGAGTTTCTCGAAGCCCAGCCCGGTGAATGCCCGGCGCTGGCCAAAATACACTGCTTCAATTTTCCGGCCACGCTGAGCCACGGCAAGCTCACTGGCGACATTCCCGCTATCAGCGAAGGGGCCGACCGGCTCGTACGCGGCATCGTAAGGGCGCTCTTTGTCGCTGACCGCGAGCGCCATTTCGCAGATCTCAAGGCGTTCGACACACCCGAGCTCCTTGGCGACGAGTGGAGCGACGACGAGACCGATGCGAACCACGGCCAGACGCTTCCTGAACCCTCTTCCGAAAGGACATCGACCTGAAATGCTTGAGTTCAAAGATTTGAAGCTGTCCTACGGAAACACGCGGATATTGAACGGCGTCAATCTGACGGTGAAACGTGGCGACGTGGTTTCGATTATCGGTCCCAGCGGCACCGGCAAGACGACGCTTCTGAAATGCATAAACCATCTCGCCAAGCCGTCGTCGGGGACCATCACGTTCGATCAGATCAAGATGGACTACCAGCGCCCCGACAAGAACGCGATCCAGGCAATCCGGCTGCGGACAGCCATGGTCTTCCAGCAGTTCAACGTCTTTAAGAACATGACGGTCATTCAGAACGTAATGGATCCGCTTGTTGTAGTTCAGCGCAAGTCGAAGGACGAAGCGCGCGAAATCGCCCAACGGGAACTTGAACGCGTGGGTCTCTCCGACAAGCTGGACAACTATCCGTCCCAGCTCTCCGGCGGTCAGCTCCAGCGCACCGGCATCGCGCGTGCGCTAGCGGTTCGACCGGATGTGATGCTTTTCGACGAACCCACTTCATCGCTGGACCCTGAACTTGTCGGCGAGGTTCTGAAGGTGATCAAGGACGTTACGTCGTCGGGAATTACCTCGCTCCTTGTTACCCACGAGATGCAATTTGCCAAGAACATCTCCAACCGGATCGTCTTCATGGACCGGGGCGTCGTGGCTGCCGAGGGTAGCCCGACCGAGATGTTCGATACTCCCTCCAGTCCGCGCCTTTCTCAATTCCTCAATTCCGAACACACACTCCAGTAAAAAGGGATTCCAAAATGTCTGCATTCCAAACTTTCGCCCGGTCCGGCTTCGCCATCGCAGGTGCCATCACAATCGCCCTTGCAACGGCAGGGGGATCTTATGGTCAGGATACGGTCCGGACAATAAAGATCGCGACAGCCGCGGAATCCAAGCCGCTGTCGTGGGGCGCTATCGGTGTCGAGCCGCAAGGATATGAGCCTGACGTGCTGAAGGCCATCAACGCAAAGCTGCCCCAGTACAAGTTCGAAATGGAAGGCGCTGCGGACATCGCGCAGGAGACCGGCCTCGCCACCGGGAAGTACGATATGGCTTCCGGCGGCTACTATAAGGCGCCGGCGCGCGAAAAACAGTTCATCATCCCGGACAACCCGATGGGTGCGAGCTTGATCAAAATCTATAGCCGTAAGGACAGTAATATCAATGAGATGAAGGATTTGGTCGGCAAGAAGATCGTGCCTGTGACGGCTGGCGGCGGTATCTACAAGTTTGCTACTCAGTGGCAGGAAAAGAATCCCGACCACAAAATCGAGATTACCGCATCGAGCGCCGGGGTTCCTTACCCAGACC
Organism: Phyllobacterium sp. 01N428; assembly: GCF_056399405.1. Lineage (NCBI taxonomy): Bacteria > Pseudomonadati > Pseudomonadota > Alphaproteobacteria > Hyphomicrobiales > Phyllobacteriaceae > Phyllobacterium > Phyllobacterium sp. 01N428. The sequence goes on along the minus strand of NZ_JBFTRH010000008.1, from coordinate 160,378 downwards.
GCCTGAAAGAGGTTCAGAACGGCAAGTATGACGCGCTGGTTCTGCCGTCGAATCTTGGGGAGCAGACCGTGATCGACAACCAGAAGCTCGACGTAAAGGCGAGCGAACCTGTCGCCATCAATAATACCTACCTCCTGATCCACCGTTCGGAGGAAAACAAGACCTTGGCCGACGACATCAACAAGGTGCTCAAGGAGTTGAAGGACGACGGCACGCTGGGCAAAATTTCGCAGAAATGGTTCGGCGAGGACGTCACGACATACATAAAGTAATACCATTGCAGGGCTTACGTTCAAGGCTGACATTGTAAGAAGGAGCGTTCCGCGTTGGACTTTTCCATAATGATATCCGAGCTTCTCAAGGCATTGCCGCTGACGCTCGCGATCACTTTCACAGCCATGGTCGTCGGCTTTTGTCTGGCTCTGTTAGCGACGGCGTTCCGGGTTCGAAGGATACCTGTGATTAGCCAACTGGCTGATCTCTACGTTTCCTACGCACGGAGCGTCCCTGTCGTGCTCCAGTTGTTCGTTGCCTTCTACGGACTTCCCCTCGCGGTGGGTCTGCTTGAAGTCGAAGACTTTGTCTCGCCCAACGTAGCGGCGATGGTCGGTCTCAGCCTTTATCATGGGGGGTATCTGTCCGAGGTCATGCGACCGGCATATCTCGCAGTCGAACGGGGTCAGCATGATGCAGCCGACAGTCTCGGATACACGTTCCGACAGAAGCTCGTGCGTGTCGTCGGCCCGCAGGCTGTGCACATTGCACTGCCGGGCTACGGGAACGCCATCATCTACCTGATCCACAATGTCGCGCTTGTCATGTACATCGGCGCAGCCGATGTGATGGCGACGGCGCATCTCGTCATGGAGCGGGACTATAATCAGTACCAGTTCGAAACCTATCTCGTTCTGGCGGTGATCTATGCCGCGCTTTGCCTGATCGCGTGGCTTGTTGTGCGCTTCTTCGAACTTCGTTTTTCAAAGTTCGCACCGAAGGTCGCGCCGCTGAAGACTACCATCATGGCGAGCGTCTGATCGGAGAAAGGTTCTTATGTTCGATATTGAAGTCTTGCTACCGGATCTTTGGAGCATCTTGGGCGCAGTGCCGATGACGCTCGCCATGGCCCTGGTGATTTTTGTGTTCTCCACGATCATCGGCAGCCTGTTCGCTATGATCGAATATCGTCAAATATCAGTCCTACGCGAACTAGTCGTAGCCTATAAGGTCGTCTTCAAGGGCGTGCCGATGGTGATTGTCATCTTCCTCGCATATTACGGCCTCCCTCCGACCCTCCAGTTCCTTTCGTCGCTGGTCGGGATGGAGTTCAATGGTCACTCGACGCCGAACTGGGTGACGCTCATCGTTGCGTTGACCGCTTGCATCGCAGCATTCCAGGCGGAGGTCGTTAAGGGAGCGCTGAACTCCTTCGACACGGGCCAGGCAGACGCAGCCTATTCGTTGGGCTACAGACGCAGCCAACTGTTTCGACGGGTCATGCTGCCCCAAGTGATCGTTGCCGCGATTCCGGATCTCGCCAACTCGTTCATGGTGATCATGAAGGCGTTATCTCTTGGGTTTGCCATTGAGGTTGTCGATATCTTTGCACAGTCCCAGTTGACCGCCGCTCTCAACTTTTATTACCTGGAGGCCTTTTTGGTTGCCGTCGCGATCTACATGATAATCGCCTACTTCGTCACTCACAGTGCGGACAGTATAGAAGCGGCCCTTAGAGTGCGAACCTGAGGATCGCTTCGTCGCAACTTGTTTAAGCTTGAACGGCGGTTCCGCATCGCTCAAGCCCGTGAGGTCATCCATACGCCAACCAACGTCACCGCCAGCCCAGCGAACATCGCGCCTGTCAGCGGCTCTGAAAACATCATCCACGCCCACAGCATCGTCACGGGCGGGCTGAGGTAGATCGCTGCGCTCACCTGGGCAACGGGGAACAGCCGCAGACTGGTATAGTAGACCCCGTAGGCGAGGAACGTCGCGATCAGGACCAACCAGATCATCCCGATAGCGAAATTGCGGGTCATTGGCGGAGCAAGGCTACCTTGTGTCAATGCACACACTCCGAAGAGAACTGCACCTGTCAGGGTATGTATGCAAAGACTCTGATGCACAGGCATATGCAGCGTCTTGCGTTTCCGGTGCAAGACTGAAGCGACAGCGAATATCAGCATCGATCCCACCGTCAATCCGTATGCCCAGAGCGGGGCCCTACCGAAACTTATGCTGTCGAAGGACACGATCAATACACCGATGACGGCAATTATAGTGCCCAGCCACTGCCGTCCGGTCAGCCGCTCACCGAGGACGGGTTGTGAAAGGGCGACAATCGCCAGCGGCAGAAGGTCGGCGATGAGCGCGACCAGCCCAGTAGGCACTTTTTGCTCGATAGCCAGGGCGAAGCCTCCCAGATACAGAAACACGGCCATGATGCCGAACAGGGCCTGGTCTCTGAGCGCACGCATGGATATTTTTGGCCCTAACGCGAACGGCAAAAGAATCAAACCTGAAAGCAATGTGCGCCAGAAGAGCAGAAGCATGACGCTTGCCTCCTGGTTGGCATACCGGATGCCGACGAAACCGGAGCTCCATCCGATGATCAGGAGAGTGGCGAGTAAAGGCCATAGCAGAGGACGACGGCTTGCGGTGGCGGAAGCAAGAGAGGCATCGGTCATTGAGGGCTCTTTCACGAGGAATGCGATCCACCCATAGTCGGATCGCGCCCCTGACGCATATGACAAATTTCGATGACCGCATGACATTATGCAAATAAATGTCATGGGGACTTTCGTTCGTGATACGTTGTCCGATGCAGAGAAGGAAACGGACATGGCCATGAATGAATTGCACAGTCGGCGGCTCGAGATCGACGCTTTGAGAGCGCTTTCCGCTATCCGCCAGCATGGCGGCATTACCAGAGCCTCGGTCGCTCTGGGCCTCTCACAGTCCGCCGTGAGCCATAAGATCAAGAGACTGGAAGTCAGCCTTGATTGCGAGCTGCTCGGACGAAAATCCGGCGGATCAATGTTCACGGCTGCGGGTGAAGACTTGCTGGAATACGCTGGTCGCATTCTTGCGCTACATGACGAGGCGCTGTTGAGCCTTTCCAAGACGCCGCTCGCGGGAAGACTTGCACTCGGACTCACCGAAGACACCGCATGCACCGACCTCGCACGGGTCTTGGGTCGCTTTAAGCGGCTCCATCCAAACGTCACGGTCCGAACAAAGGTGCGCATGAGCTTGGTCCTGCGGGCCATGCTGGAGCGGGGCGAACTTGATGCTGCAATCGTTCAGCTCTTCAACCACGATGTGCGGCCGAGTGACGTGGTCCTCTACAGGGAAAACCTTCACTGGGTGAAGCATCCTGAGCTGATGATCGGACAGGAGGGTCCGGTCCCGTTCTTGTCGTTCGATGACGAGTGTTTTTATCGACAATGGGCGCTCGACATTGGTCAGGAGGATGTGGTTCTCGAAACCGTCTTCGAGTGTTCTAGCGCCGCTGGTATTGTGTCGGCGGTCAATGCGGCGATGGGTGTAGCGTTGCTAAGCGACCGCCATATCCGAGGTGACATGCAGATAATTACGGAGCGTCTGCCTCGGCCTCCATCCCTAGCTTATATCGTTAGGCGTGCGCGCAAGTCGAGAAATCCGGCTCTCGACAGCTTGGTTGGAGAAATCGAGAGGGACATCGGTCACGGCCGGTTGGCGCTCGCTGGTTGATCGCAATGCAGCTCTGGGCGCAAAGCGGATAAGACTTCTGCCCCGCTGACCCTATGCCGGCGCTGGCGTCCCTTCTCGTGAACTGCCACGGCTATCGCCATGGGCGGTCTCGCGAGTTACTTACGGAAATTCAAAACTCTCAATTCCTTGGTCGACGGCTCAAGCAATATCAAGGCCTCCGGACGGTATTTCCGCCGGTTACAGCCCGATGCGTTTTACTTTGACGGATTGGCTGCACTGTGCGACCGTCGCCGGCAGGGACCCGCCTTGGCAAATAAATCCTCTTCGAGAGTTTTGAGTCCTTTGTGGGTGAGAGATATCCTCATGCGGATCGTCATCTTCGTGCCTGCGGACGTGCATTCTCTGGAACTTGCCGGGCTCATGGACGTGTTCGCCGAACCGAACGCGCGGGTCGGCAAGATGTTCTACGAGGTTGCGATCGTGGCGGAAGACAGTCGCACGATCCGCTGCGCATCTGGGCTCAGAGTCCTGCCTGACTGCGCTTTCGATGCGTACCCAAGCGTTCCCGACACCTTGCTCGTGGCCGGGAGCGTCGGAGTTCCTTATCGCCCGGGCAGGTTGGTTATCGACTGGTTGATTAATATTGCCCCGCAGACGCGGCGCAACGGCTCCGTATGCACAGGGGCGTTCGTGCTCGGCGAAGCAGGTCTACTCAAGGGCCGGCGCGTTACCACCCACTGGCAGTTCGCATCTCTGCTTGCCGAGCGCTTTCCCGAGGCGCGGGTGGAAGGCGACCGGGTTTTTGTCCGTGACGGCGTTATGATCACGTCGGCGGGATCCAGCGCGGCGATCGATCTTGGGCTTTCCCTCGTCGAGGAGGACCTCGGCCGAGAGGTGGCGCTCTACGTCGCCCGCCGGCTCGTCGTGTTCCTGAAGCGACCAGGTGACCAGTCACAGTTCAGCGTGCATCTGGCGGCGCAGGCGATCGACCGCAGCCGTGTATACGATGTCCAGCAATATGTTCTGAACCATCCCGCAGCGGACCTTTCGGTCACCGCTTTGGCGAAGATCGCCGCGATGAGCGCGCGGAATTTCACGCGCGTTTTTTCACAGGAGGTCGGGATATCGCCATCCGACTATGTCGACCTGACACGTATCGACGTTGCACGCTTTCTGCTGGAAGGGAGCCGGCTGTCGATCGCATTGATCGCAGAGAGAAGTGGCTTTGGATCGGCACGCGCGATGCGCCGTGCCTTCCTTTCGCATGTCGGAGTGACGCCGTCCGACTACCGCGATCGCTTCAGGACGTCTGGAGACGGAGCAAGACACAGTTTGTCCGAAAACGGCTGACGGTTGTCCTGGAATCGTCTCGGCTGCAGGTTGCGCCATTTGGGGTCGCCGTCCATGGTTTTTATCATGGACGAATTCAAAAAACGCGTGCAGTCGGACCTCACAAAGCGCGTGCCAGGCATGGCCGATACTGGGTTTCTCGGCTCCGACGCGGTCAGGCCAATCCTTCCGGCGCTGGTCGAGGAACTAACCGATGGGATCGCGATCGCGCAGCGTTTGGGCGCCAATGCGCCTTTGCTCTACGTCAATAAGGCCTTCGAGCACCTGACGGGATACGCTCGGAATGAGGTCATCGGAAAGGACTGCCGCTACCTGCAAGCAATGAGCGTGACCAACCGGAGATCGCCCGTATTCGCGCAGCGATCGAGGCGGGGGAGCCTGTGGACGCAACACTGCGCAACTATAGGAAGGACGGGTCGGCGTTCTGGAACAGCCTCAGTCTCAGGCCTGCCTGGGTGGGCGAAGACCTACTCTACGTCGGCATACTGCGTGACGTCTCGGCGCTTCGCCAGGCGCACATCGCCCTGGATCGCGTCGCGAACATGGACGGCACCACGGGCTGCCTGAACCGTCAATCGTTTCTCCTGGCTGCCGAAGAACGCTTTGCAAAGCACGCCGCGGCCACACTTCTGGTTGTGAAGCTGGACGTGATCGGCTTTCACCATCTCAACACCGGGTACGGTTTCGAAGTCGGGGATGCCCTTCTTTGTGAAACAGGGCGGCGGCTGCGAGACTTGGGCGCTGCGCTGGTGGCCCGAATGGGCGCGAATGAGTTCGCTCTGGCCTTCGAGTTGCCGGATGAACAAAGTGCCGACGCGATCGTAAGCCTGGTGTCCACCGCGCTCGCAGCGGACTTCGTGGTGGCAGGCGCCAATGTGTCACTGCGCTTCGCCATCGGCTATGCTATTGGAAAGCCTGTGGGCAGCACCCTTTCACTGATCCGGAATGCCGGTACTGCCCTGTGGGCATCCAAGTCCGACCCGCTGGGTGGTCCGCGCCGGTTTCGAGACATAGACCACGAGCAAGCCCGCCGACATGTGCGAATGACACGCGAGTTAAAGGTCGCTGTCGCGAACGACGAGTTTGTCTATCACTACCAACCCCAGGTGGATCTCCTTACCGGTGAATGGCTAGGCACGGAGGCCCTGATCCGCTGGAACCATCCCCTGTTCGGCAACCAGCTCCCCGGCAGATTTATTGAGACCGCCGAGCGATCAGGCCTGCTGCTTGATCTGACCGAACGAAGCCTCACCACCGTCGCGACGTTTGCCCGGCGCGTCAACGCGAACCGCGACAAGGCACTACGCTTTTCGGTAAACGTGTCTGCGGGAGAATTCCTCCAGCATGACATGGCAGAAATGCTGGAGCGAGTCCTGCGTCTGACCAGTGCAGACCCCGCATGGCTCACCCTTGAGATCACCGAAAGCATGTTCCTCAGCGACACGTCCGGCGTGATGGACGCATTGGCGCGGCTGCGACAGATCGGGGTCGGACTTTCGGTCGACGACTTCGGCACCGGCTATTCGAACCTGCGCTCGCTCGAAACGTTTCCGGTTACCGAGATCAAGATAGACCGCACCTTTGTCAGCGAACTTGCGACGCGGCCCTCCAGGAGAGTGATTGTCCGCGCCGTTATCGACCTGGGGCACGCCCTTGGCCTGACGGTAGTCGCAGAGGGCGTGGAGACCGAGGCCCAGCGCGCAATGCTTGGCGAACTGGGCTGTCCGGTCGGCCAAGGCTACCTATTCGGGGCACCCACCGACGAAGAGGGCTTCGCAGCCAGCTTGGCACGGGTGAGACCGGCGGAATGGACGCAGCCGATGGTCCGTCGTAGTTGATACTTTGTTCGAACCGGACCTCTCGAACGGTTATGTGTAACGGAGCGAGCGGCCGATGAGGGTCGTTCTCTTAAGTGTGAGACTTAGCGCGCTTAGATGGCTTCGAAATCAAGGCCACCGTCACCAGGGACCGTGCAGGCCCCTTTGATGACCGCATCCAAAAAACTCTCTTTGCTTCTGTCCAGCGTATTGATGACGGGCAGGCGCACGGCTTTCGTGTGGAACGTGAGAAATACGGGCATGATGCTTATCAATTACCCGAAGCACGTCTCCGCCAGCAAATGCCATATACGTTGCACTCGCGTTAGTTCCATAATGATCCTTATGCCACAAAGTGTTGTAGCGGGGTGGGTTCCCAATTTGAAGTGCGACTTTGCGGCGACGACAATGGCTTATCGCACCAAAGGACTCGCCCATGAGCAGCTGCGATTATCTCAATGCGAGGCCGCGCAAATGTCTGGGTGACGGACCCCTGCCGAAGTCTTCCGCCAAAAGGTCATGGCAAGGCCAAGATGAAGACGTTAGCCTGCCGTTGCTCCAACGCCGCACTTCAGTGAGAACTCACATGTTCAATATTACGCCGACCGTACTCAAGCCTATTTACGAGAGCCGGGACTTCAATCGCCCTTGTCGCTCGCTGCGACCACACAAAGTTTCTTAAAGTCTTCCTTTGCAATCATGCTTACGCAGCGTTCTCTGCGGCCAACTCCAGAGCGATTAGAAGTTTGATCATCTTGTGCTTTTTGAGAGCACGTTGATAGTCTTTGGTCATCCGAACATTTTGTGCTTCTGCCAATTCACAATCCAATTTCGACAGTTCGAACGTAACAACAGTGTTGTCATCGACCAGAACGGTAAAGATGTCTTCCCCTTGCTCTGGTATCCAATCCAAGACATACGCCGAATACATTTTCGGAAACGCGCGTCTAATTGAGTTAAGCAGACGACGATTAGCGCTGTCGTTGAAAAGCGCATGGTGACCGCTCTGAAGTTCATCACGATATTTTTTCTCAAGTCCACTCCGAATCAGCTTCATTTAATTCTCTCCGGTGTAACCGTGACAAGATTGCCGAAGCGGGCCGTCAATATTGTCATTGTGGACGTCGCTTGAAACCCATTAAATTTATCTGTTCCTACCGCATACCCAAATCAACCTCTCTCCCATATCGAATTCCGCCGGCGCGTTATCGACACCGGTGCCAATTTAACGAATACACCGACTGGTAACGACGTTTTCCATATCAAGTCCGATCGCAACAAACGGTCTTGTCATTTATCGGTCCTCCATAGAGTTTGTGGGGGACTGATTTGGGGGAATCGATGACCGGGCTGTTGATGAACCTTGACCATGAAGAAGAGCGTCCAGCGGCGACATCAGACACAACGCCATGAGGCATTCTTGCCAATCCTTTTCTTTGGGAGATGTGTAGATGTGGCGGCTAGTCCCAACGAAGTATCAGTTCGGCCTGGTTCTCGCTGGCGTGGTGCTAAGCTTTTATCTTGCCCAGAATGCATATGGATATGTGTTCGGTGACATGCCCGCGACCCCTGAAAAGTGGTCGCTCTTATTTCTGGTGTCAGCGGCGATCCTTGCTGGTCTCGGGCAGTTGATTTGGAGCCTCGCCTGGCATTGGCTTCCCTCGCTGCAGCGGCATACCTTCCCTAATCTCAATGGCACATGGACCGGCCAAGTGGTCTCGACCTATTCGGATCCTGCGACAGGAATTCAGGTGCCACCTATTCCAGTTGCGATCGCCATACGGCAAGGATTCTTCTCCACGTCGGTTACGTTCAAGTCCGGAGAGACGAAGTCGCAAACGACGCAATGCTTCCTGAAGCCGTTCTACCAGATCGGCAAGTTTCGTATCTGGTATATCTACGATACCGATCCCCAGGCGCAGTTTCGCAGCCGCAGCATGCCGCATGAGGGCGTGTGCTATCTCGACCTCTGTTTTGATGAAGACAGAAACAAACTGCGTGGGACCTATCATACCGAGCGCAAGACGACCGGTGAGATCATCGTCGCCCGGTCCTTCAACCGGCAGCGCTAATCGAAACAGAGGCGCGGCAGGCTGTCGGCAAGTGCCGACGTGACGACCCTCGCCTAACGAATGCCGGCGCGCAGGAATGCCTGGATGAATTGTCTCTGAAAGATCAGGAAGGCGATCATCAGCGGAGCGACGACCATGATCGTAGCCGCGCTGATCGTCGAGATATTGACGCCGCTCTCTGGTGCGCCAAACAGCGAAAGCCCAACGGTAACGGGCCGCGTTTCGGCGGAATTGGTGACGATCAATGGCCACAGGAAGTTGTTCCAGTGCGTCGCCACCGAAACCAGCGCATAGGCGAGGTAAACCGGCTTCGCGGCAGGAACATAAACTCGCCAGAGCACGCCAAGCCAGCTGCAGCCTTCAATGCGCGCTGCTTCCTCGAGTTCTACCGGAACCGATTTGAACGCCTGGCGCAGAAGGAAGATGCCAAAGGCGCTGGCGATGTAGGGCAAGCCCATGCCTGCAATCGTGTCGAAGAGGGAAAGGCGCGAAATCATCGCATAGTTTTCGACGATCAGCACTTCCGGCAGGATGAATAGCTGTATGAGAACGAGCATGAAAACGAGTTCCCGCCCGACGAATTCGAAGCGTGCGAATGCATAGCCGGCAAGGGTGCAGAGGATAAGCTGGCCGACCAATGTGAAGCTGACCAGGAGCAGCGTGTTGCGGAAGTAGAGCCCCCAGGGCGCGGCATTCCAGGCGTTTTGATAGTTGTCCAGCGTCGGCATGACGCTGCCGCTGAAGTCGAGCGCATGGCCGGAGGGCATCAACGACGCCCAAACCGCAAAAAGCAGCGGCGCGATCCAGATCAGGGCCAGGAGCCATGCCCCGGCGGCATCAAGGAGACCATCGAGCCGCAGGCCGCGACGGGCGGTGGGAATAGCAATGGTCATCGGTAATGGATCCGGCGGTCGAGGACGCGGAACTGAAAGACCGCCACTGCGCCGAGCGCGAGCAGGACCAGGGCCGTCATGGCGGCGGCGTGCGAACGGTCGAAATAGGCAAATGCCATTTCCCAAATCCAGTAGAGCACCAGCTTGGTGGCGTTGTTCGGTCCGCCCTTGGTGAGAATGAAGAGATGGTCGATCAGTTTGACCGAGTTGATCAGCGCGTTGATGAAGATGAAAGCGGTCGTTGGCATCAATAGGGGAAACAGCACGCGCCTCGCATAGGTGATCCGGCCCGCGCCCTCAATGGCTGCGGCTTCCTTGAGATCGGGGGGGATCGTCTGCAGGGCGGCGAGATAGAAGATCATGAAGAAGCCGGCTTCCTTCCAGATCGTGACGACGATTACCGCCCACAGCGCCGTGCCCGGCTGGCCCAGCCAGTTCGTCGGTGCAATGCCGAAGAGGCTCGTGATGCTGTCAATCACGCCAAGGCCCGGCGTATAGAAGAAGAGCCAGATATTCGCGGCGGCGATCATCGGCAGCATGGTCGGGGTGAAATAGGCGCCGCGCACGATACCGCGCAGCGGAATGCTGGCATTGGCCCAGAGAGCCATGGCAAGGGCGATCGCAATCGAAAAGGGAATCGTGACTCCGGCATAAACCGCATTGTTGCGAACGACGGTCCAGAAGGCGGGGTCATTGATCAGGTCGGCATAGTTTCCGAGGCCGTTGAATGCCGCCGGAAGTCTCGCCGTTCCCGACGAATAGAAACTCGACCACACTGTGGTGATCGTCGGAATGAATGCGAAGATCGTGAGCAGGATCAGCGCGGGAGCCGCCAGCATCCATCCATAGAGTGATTGCCTGCGTTTTTGGTAGACGGTTATTTGATCCATGCGACCGCTCTTGAGTACTGGTGTCTGAAGTTGCTGGAACGGAGGCACCCCTCCGTTCCAGCCTGGCATGGATTACTTCTGGTAAGGCTTGAGCAGGTTGTTGGCAGTCGCCTGCGCTGCCTTCAACGCGTCGGCCGAGCTTTGCGTGCCCGTCAGGGCAGCCTGGACGGCATTGTTCAGGGCTTCGCGAACGCGCGCCGTCTTCCAGGTGGAGAACTCCGGAATTGCAACCTTGAGCTGGTCACGGGCGACCAGGGCCTGCGGAAACTCCTTGCCATAGGTCTTGAGCTTTTCCGTCTCGTAGGCAGCCGGGCTGACGCCGACATAGCCAGTCTCGATCGACCACTGGGCGGCGCGCTCCGGCGCGGTCAGATAGCGGATCAACTTGAGCGAAGCGGCGCGTTCTTCCGTGGAAGCCTTCTTGAACAGGTAGGAGATTGAGCTTGACGCCGCTTTCAATTGAAGTGCCTTTTGTTGAAGGCGCGGCGTCTCCATTGGCAAGGATACTTCCGATATTGCTTTCGAAACTGTTCTGCCAGTTGGCATAGACCGAAATGCTGTCAGTGACCTGATAGGCGACGCCGACGTTGGGCGTCCAGGCATTGACGCTGTCGGCACCCTCGCTCCCGGCGGTGTTGTAGGTGACATTGGCGAGCACGTGCAGCCTGTTCCAATCTATCTGATCCTGGATGAACAGGCCGCTGTCGCTGCCCGCTTCATCCGGCATCTGAAACATCTCGATATGTTCAACAGGTGGCAGTCTCTCATCGGGTGCCAGTAGAAAGATGGGCTCACCCATGCCTACGGACATTGCAGAGGACGTGTTCTTGTATCTCCATCCTGCCAGCATCTCGTGCTGAAGCACTCCGGTATTCGCCTTGCCGGCAAGAGTGGCTTCGAGGTTCCATGTGGCTTGCTGTATGTCCGTTGAATAAGGCGTTGCTAGATTTATCAGTTCGCCCATAGCCGGCATGGATTGCAGCATGTTGAGCCTACCGGACAGATCCAGTTGTTGGTATTGTCCCTTGGCGTGTAATGTCAGGTCGTTGTCGAATTCATGCTCGACGTCGAAGTAGGCGGTCTTGCTGTTTTCCTCGTGGCCGTCAGCCGGATTTCCGGTCAAGGAGGAAAGAGGGATTGGCCCGTCCACGCCAATGAAAGTGAGCGGCGTTGCTGGGACACGCTGAGACTGAAACTCGCCGCCGAAAACAATGTCGGTTCCGCCGTGCGTCCAGCGCATGGAAGGCGCCAGGTAGCCGTCTTTGGTGCCGTCGTATCCAAACGAATTTTTTGCATCGTATTGACCCATGACGATCAGGCGATAGGTCAGTTCTTTTTCTGGAGTGAGCGGTCCGGTCATGTCCCAGGTGTTTTGAAGATGCCCGAACGATCCAGTCTCAACGGTAACTTCCCGCACTGCTTCACTTTGCGGGCGCTTGCGGACGAGGTTGATTGAACCGCCAGGCGCCATTCTGCCGGCCAGTATCGAATCCGCTCCCTTAAGTACGTCAACGCGTGCATAGCCCGCCGCTGGTGGCAGGGTTTGTGAACTCCCCGAGCCCGCGTGTCCGTCAATCATGACAGGTGCCTCAAAGCCCCGCACCTCTACCTTGCCAAAGCCGGACGGGGACGTGCCGCTGACATTGTGCAATACATCAATAATGCTCTGCGACTGCTGGCTTTTCATCACGTCCTTGGTGATGACCTGCACCGATTGCGGAATATTGCTCAGCGGCGTATCGGTGCCGGTGGCCGACCTCGATTCCGCCGCGACAAATCCCGTGTCGGTTTCTCCGGAAGCCGCGCCGGACGTGTCTGTCACGGTAATCGTCGGAAGAGCATCCGCGTTGCCCTCAGGGTTGGGCACCGCCTTTTTTTCCACCTGTTTGGCAGAAAGTTCCTCGGCCCATGCGGTGCTCGTCAGACCACAACCGGCGAGGACCAGTACCGACACCGAAAGTGCTAGAAGTTGCCGATTGCTGCTCCTCGCAACGCGACCAAAATTGAAGCTCAGCCCAGCCATAATCCCCTCTGGTGATCTTGGCCGAACGGATCGCATTCCTTAAAAAAGCTGAACAATTAAAACAGCAATGAATAAAAAAATGCGGCCGAGGCCATATCTAAAATTGGATACGCCAAACGGCGCGATGAAATGTGATTAAAAAATAGTCCGTCAGTGATGCGAATAAAATATATGCGGTTCTATTCTGTCAAGGATCAATCTCCCACAATATATGCATACTTTAGAATAATGCAGCGATCTGGCGGCCGATCTCGACAAAAAAATACCCGTAGAAACAGCTAGCTAGCTGAGTTGAGCCACAGGTAGCCACAACCTTTCGCCACCCCTAATACAGTTTATTTCCGATTTCGCATCAAGGAACAATATTCCGAAAAAGCCTGTTGGCATGGCAAAAGCCAAACAAATTTCCCGTTCGGCAGTTGCACAACTGCTATCCGCTCCCTGTCGTGCATCCCTGATCCGGATTTTGAGCCAGGTGTGCAAGCCAGCAAGGATTTGCGCTTTGAATACGCGGAAAGGTTGTATTGCAACCGGTCAAACTCGCGATCAGTCAGGAATCAGGCAGAATGGCGCAGGCCCGGTCACTCCGGCAGGGCGAACACTGGGCACGGCATGGCAATGCCGCGCAATTTGTGCTCCCCCAGCGGCACGAGCGGCCTTGTCGTTTCCGCGGCGAACGCCCCTGACAACAATACCTTATGGCCGAGCGGACGGCACAGGCCCTCCAGGCGGCTCACAAGATTTACGGCGGAGCCGATCGCGGTGAAATCAAGCCGGTCGGCGGTCCCGATATTTCCCCAAAGCATGTCGCCCAGATGCAGCGCGGTGCCGAAGGACAAGGGCTGCAATCCTTTGGCGCTACGGGATCGGTTCAGGTGGTCCATGCCCGCACGTGCGGCGACGACGGCACTCAGCGCTGCCTCGCAGGAGGCAGCGGCGTTTCGCGTTCCGATAGGAAAGACAGCAAGGACACCGTCGCCGATAAACTTCAGAACCTCGCCGTCAAAGGCGTGGACGGCTCCCGCAATCCGATCGAACCAGGCGTCGAGGGCAGCAATTACATCCTTGGGTTCGAAGGTCTCTGAGAGCTCGGTGAATCCGCGCAGATCGGCATAAAGCAGCACCGCCCGGATCGTTTCGCCGCGTTCCCGCCGCGAGCGGCCCGCCAAGACCCGCGCAGCGCTGCGCTTGCCAAGATAGGCTGTCAGCAACACGGCAAGGGTCGAACGCGTTGCCAGTAGCGCCAGGGGCGTAGCGGCAAAGCGCGCCACTTCCCGCAGCAACGCCGACTCGGCTGGGCTGAACGGCTGCTTGGCGGCCCAGCCCAGTATCGCACCGTCAATGGAGCCGCCGGTAAAATCCACCTGCACATGCGTGCCGATACCCGTCAGCCAGTTGCGCGCGAGTTCGGCGGGGTCGGCTGGGCCAGCCAGGCCGAGCGCCTCGATGACCTCTCCCGTGTCGGCGCGCCACAGGAAGGTGCGTTGTTTGATGATCGGGTGCGGTGCCGATAGCGTAAGCGTACCGCCGGCCAGCGGTATATTGTCGGCGGCAATCTGTGCGGCGAGTTCCTTCAGCAAGGCAGCGCCATCCTGGAACTGAATTGCGTTGTCGATCAGGAAGGAAAGTGAAGATGGCATTCCCATGCCTGTCACTATGGAACGGCATTGCGCCCCTGTCATGGGATTTGATCCTTGTCTCGGGCCGTGATTGGCTTAAATTACCACCCAAGGTTGAATGAAATGTGCCATTGAGGGAAGCCGACGATGACCGAGACGCTTCAACGGGAAATCGAGATAGCAGCGCCGCAGGCAACAGTTTTCGCCTTCTTTACCGATCCGGACAAGATCCTGCGCTGGATGGGCACCAAGGCGACGGTCGACCCGCAGCCAGGCGGCATCTATCTCGTCAGCATGGATGATGCACATACGGCCCGTGGCCATTTTACGGAAGTCATCCCTGTGCATCGCCTTGCCTACAGCTTTGGCTGGGAGGGAAGCGAGACCGTGCCGCCTGAGTCCGGTCTCATCGAGATCGACCTTATCGAAAAGGAAGGCGGCACTTTGGTGCGTTTCACCCATGGCGGCCTGCCGGACGAAAAGGAAAGAGCGAGCCACGAAAAGGGCTGGAACCATTATCTGGACCGGCTTGCCATCGCAGCGGCCGGAGGCGACCCTGGACCGGACATGCCTGTCGAATAACCGGCCTAGAACGACCCGAAAACCGTTCCAAGTCCGATAACGGCAACCAGGGCGATGAGCGCGCCGACAATTGCAGCCATGACGATATCGAGATAGCTCTCCTTGTGCGACGAACCGCATACAGCGAGCAACGTCACGACAGCACCATTATGCGGCAGACTGTCGAGCGTACCCGCGCCGATGACCGCCACGCGATGCATCAGACCCGGATCGAGGCCGATCTCCTTGGCGATCGTCATATAGGCGGGTCCGAGCGCATCGAGCGCTATCGTCAATCCGCCCGACGCGGACCCGGTCAGAGCGGCGAGGATATTGGTTGCGAGCGCCAGCGACACCAGCGGGCCGCCTTCGATGCCGAGCACCCAGTTCTTGACGACTTCGAATGCCGGCAGTCCGGCAACGACGGCGCCGAACCCGACGAGGCTGGCAACGCTGAGGATCGGCAGTACCGAAGCATTGGCGCCGGCATCCATCGTCGCGCGCAGGCTGGGCAAACGCCTGTGGCTGGTTGCGATCAGGACAAGGATGGCCGTCGCCAGCGCCACGATCACGGACCATACGCCGCCAACGGCGGCAAGCGATGTGTTTCCCCATCGGGCGTCCTGCAGAAAGGACACGTCCATCCTTGGAAGGACCACGAAGGACATGATCAAATTGGTCAGGACCACGACCACCAGCGGCAGGGCGGCCACCCTGAACGACGGCAGGCTGCTCGCATGGCCGCCACGCTTGATCTCGCCGGGATCGAACTCCCGGGCGGTGGTTGCGCGCTCGCGAACAAGTTCATCCTCGGCAGCATCGTTGGGGTTGATGGAGCCGGCGTAACTGTAGCCCTCCCCTTTCAGCCTTGCTCTGGCTTCGGCCCGGCTGAGCCACCACATCCCGAATGCCAGCATTATGGCCGAAGCAATCAGCCCCAGTCCCGGTGCGGCAAAGGGGTTGGTGCCAAAAAAGGGCATGGGAATTGCGTTCTGGATGGCAGGGGTTCCCGGCATGGCCGACATGGTGAAGGTGGAGGTTCCGAGCGCGATGGCGGCGGGCATCAGCCGATGCGGTATATTGGCGACCTTGAACAAGGCGTGTCCCATGGGCGCCAGCACGAAGAAGGCGACAAACAGGCTGACGCCGCCATAGGTGATGAAGGCTCCCGCGAGAACAATCGCAAGGATTGCGCGCTGCGTTCCCAGTTTCTCGGTCATATAGGCGGCGATCGCTTCGACCGAGCCGCTTGATTCCATAAGCTTGCCGAAAAGGGCGCCGAGCAAAAAGATGGGAAAGAACTGTGCAACGAACTGGGCGGCGTTGCTCATGAATGTCTGCGTCCAGTTTGCAAGCAGCGGTTCGCCGGCAAGCAAGGCCGCCAGAAGCGCACCAAGCGGAGCAAGGAGCAAGATGCTCCAGCCGCGATAAGCAAGCCAGATGAGCAGACCGAGCGCGATCAGGATGCCAAGAATGCCCATCGGACGTCACACCTGTTCGAGGATGGTATCAAGAAGGCTGTCGATGTCGAAGGAAGATCGAACGCCGAGGTCAGTGCCATGATCCTTGAGGAATATTTCGGCGCAGGCGTGACCTTCGAGCCGCAGCATCGTCAGGAACTCCCATTCCGCATTGAGCTTTGAGGACACGCCGAGTTCGACCATCTTCGGGCTTGTTATGCGATGGATACGCATGTCGGCCCATTGTTCGACCCATTCGGCGTGTTCGAGCCCGCCCTCCTCTGCGATGAGGCGCTGAAACATTGCAAGGCCGCGAAGCTCTTTCTTGAGGCTGGAATTGAAGGAGATTTCGTTGAGCCGGTTGAGAATGTCCGGGGCCGTCTTTGGCACGCCTGGCCGCTCGATAGGATTGATCTGGATGAGCAACGTGTCGCGCGCCTTACTCTCGCGAATGATCGGCGTCAGCAAAGGATTGCCGGAAAAGCCGCCATCCCAATATGGATCGCCGTCGATCTCGACAGCCTGATGAATGAGGGGCAGGCAGGACGAGGCCAAAAGGACATCGACATGCATTTCGGCATTGCGGAACACGCGGGGCAGACCGGTCCGCACATTGGTCGCATTCACGAAGATCTTGATTTCAGACTGCTTCAGCCGATCGAAATCAATACATTCCTCAAGAACGTCGCGAAGAGGATTGAGGTTGGCCGGATTGGTTTGATAGGGCGAGAACAGCCGGCTGAAGATATCGTAGAACAGATAGCCTGGCGAATTATCGAGAGACCAGTTGCCGACCATCTTGTCTAACGGCGTCCGCTGGATCGGACTGTATTTTGCTGCATCGCTGACGCGGCGCCAAAACACTTCCAGCGCGGTCTTTGCGCCTTCAGCACCATTCAAGGCGTAGCCTGACACGAGCGCAGCGGCGTTCATTGCTCCGGCCGACGTTCCTGTCACGCTTTCGATCGTCAGCCATGGCTCATCGAGCAGTCGCTCGATGACGCCCCATGTGAAGGCGCCGTGGGCCCCGCCGCCTTGCAGGGCGAGGTCTATTGGCAGAGGATTTCGCGCTTTAGCGTTGGAAGCTTCAGACCTGTTGTCACTTGCCGCGCTCATGGACCCCTACCCCGCCGGAAAACTTGCGAAGCCAAAACGCTACAAGGGCAGCATGCCGTTGCAACTCAAGCGAGCAAATCCGGCTATTTGGGTTGAACTATGCTGCAGTGCAGCAAGCTTGGCAAGTGGGAGCCAGAAATTCGCACGCAGGTGTACGAGACGGGTCGGCGAATAACTTGCTTACTTCGGCTTGCGGATGGCTCTGACCTTGCTTTCACTGCCATCGCCGCAGAAAAACCGATCTTTCCCATCGGACTCGAGGCCTGACACGCCCGAGCCCTCCGGCATGTCGATGCGTTGCAGGACTTCTCCGGTCTTCGGATCGATGCGCCGGACATCGCTATGGTTGCCTTCCCAGGTTCCGTGCCAAAGCTCACCGTCCACCCAGGTAACGCCCGTTACGAAGCGGGTGGACTCGATTGTCCGCAGGATTGCACCACTTTCGGGATCGATCTGGTAGATTTTTCGGCCGCGATGTTGCCCAACCCACAGCGTATCCTCGGCCCAGGCCAAGCCGGAATCGCCGCCATTGCCTGGCGCCGGGATAGTCGCGACGACTTCACCAGTCTCGGGATCTATCTTCTGGATGCGATCTTCGGCGATTTGATAGATATATTTGCCGTTGAAGGCTGTTCCGGCATCCGCGGGGACATCGATCGACCGCACGACCTTTCCGGCGGCGGGGTCGAGAGCATTGATCCTCTCGCCAGATGCAAACCACACGTGATGACCGTCATAGGTGACGCCATGGACGCGTTCCACGCCGGGAAACGGTCCATACTCGCGGAGAATTTCAGCTTGGGAGTGTTTCATTGCTATATCCTAGCCGTTCATCAATGGACCGGGGAGTAACAAAGTTGACGGAAATCCCGGCATGGACGGGATCATCCATCTGCGCGCCGGCCCGCGACCGAAGGCCTGTACTTTGCCAGCAGACGCCAAGGCTTCGAGCGACCTCTGAACGGTGCGAGGGCCAGTTCCAAGAGCGATGGCCAGGGCGGAACTCGACCATGCTTCGCCATCGGCAAGCAAGGCGAGCAGCGAGCCATGCTGCTCTTCGACAGGCGGAGCGAGGATGACCGCGGCTTGAGAATGCAGCGGATGCAGTGCAAAACCTTCGCCGGTCGCCTTGATATCCGCTATTGCACGAAGCTCACTGCGGAGCCGGCCGATCTCGACGCGCAGGCGAGCACGGTGCGATTCATCGGCTTCCTTGCCGCCAAAGGCGCTGGCAATAAGGTCACGTCGCGATGCATCGCCTGGCCAGTTCTCGCAGAGGGCGCGGACAAGTGTGAACAAGACCGGGCGGCTGGCCAGCGAAACGCAGGCGCTTGAATCCCGTACCACGTAGCGGCAGGCATCGACGACGAGAGTGTCCGACGCGTAAAGCGCCTCGACGTCTTCGAGCCTTACAAGCCGCTCATGGCTGCCCGCGATGAGGCGCGCGGCGGGCATTTCCATCACGCGCGACGCGCTTTCAACTTCCGCAACAAGTGCCGGGATACGGGCCTGCATTGCCGCATCGGCCGCGTGCTGCAGGGCGACGCGCGCAGCTTCGGTCTGCAAGCGCCGGATGGCAATTCCGGCAATCACCAACTCGTAGGCGGCGCGCAAGGGCGGGGGAAGCCTCGTGGCATCGCGATCGCCGAGCAATTGCTCCGCTTGATCGACATGGCCGATCAAAACCAGCCGCCGAGCTTCCACGTGGCGAGCATGCGCGGCATTCAATCGGTCTCCATGCGCCTCGAGCACGGCCCGGGCGCCGGCCAATGTTTTGACGGGTCCCGCAAGGTCACGAGAGACGAGCGCAATCTCCGCCTCGGCGACGATGCAGCGCGCCCTGGCGACGGCTTCGCGCGGCCCGAATGCGCGCGCGGCAGACTTTAACAGCGCTCTGGCGCGAGCAAGTTCACCGAGCTGCGCCATTGCGATGCCGCGTAGCGCCAGTGCCGGTGCGTCGTCACGAAGCGCGACCCGCTTCAATGCGCCGAGGAGATCTCCGGTCGCGAGCAGCCGTGCGGCGGCGGTAATCATCGAGTCCATGCAGATCCCGTCAAACTTGTAACTCTCGGCATTTCCACCGCCATCCTAGTCTGCCCATCACCGGCAACCGCCCGCAATGTCGATGCTACGATAAAAGCAGGAGAAGGAGAATGACTGCATCCAAGGTCACTGCACGCTCGCCGAAGCTTAATCTGCTGCTGCGTATTGCGGACGGACTGAGCTACGCAGCGACGCCTGC
The DNA here is from genome assembly GCF_056399405.1 of Phyllobacterium sp. 01N428. Lineage (NCBI taxonomy): Bacteria > Pseudomonadati > Pseudomonadota > Alphaproteobacteria > Hyphomicrobiales > Phyllobacteriaceae > Phyllobacterium > Phyllobacterium sp. 01N428. Next base: position 140,645 of record NZ_JBFTRH010000008.1, on the reverse strand, counting down.
CTTTGCTTTGATGGCGGTGCTGACGGCAAGTGGCACGGCGGAAAGCATGTGCGGCTCCGTTCAAAGCATGTCCCCGCTCAATGATATGGCTATTATGTATCTGCTTATGAGCGTCTTCCATCTGCCGACGTGGCTGCGCCTTGCTGCGAGGCCTGGAAGCTCACATCTTCGCGTTTAAGCGTTGTCCGTATATAGTGGCGACAACACGGGGACATCGCCATGAACAAGCAGGATGTCATTGCGCTCTTCGCGCATCTCGAGCACGGCGACGGCGCAAATTTCTTCGCGCATGTTGCCGATGATGTCGATTGGATCGTAGAGGGCACCCACCCGCTTGCGGGTCACTATCACAGCAAGAAGGATTTCATCGCCGGCACGTTTCAAAAACTGGCGAAGGTGCTGCCCGACGGCGTACAGCTCACTGTTGAGAATGTCCTGATTGATGGCGCATGGGCGGTGGTCGAACTCCGGTCGATGGCGACGGCCCATAGCGGCCTGCGGTTTGACAACCGCTATTGCTGGCTGTGCCGTTTTGCTGACGCCAAAATCGTCGAAGTGCGCGCTTATCTCGATAGTTGGCTGGTCGGTGAACTGTTCAGGCAAAATCCAATCGACGACGAAGCTTCCACGTAGCCTGTTGCACCGGGCTGGAAGGCTGCAAAGGCCGACATATTCAAGCGAGCATGCAGAAAATCCTTGATTTATCGCTTTGCGTGTCGCCGTATCAATAACAACCAGATGATATTTCTAGTTGAGTTCAGGTGATCATAAGAAAACGACCAGAGACTTTTCCTCAGGGGGCGCATGCGGAAGTCGCTACAACTGGATTTTAAAGCCATTCAGGCCGAATTGCGCAACAGGCCCATCATCCGCAGCAGCGAAGCGTGGGGTCCGACAGAAGACATCTTTGCAACACGGCATCATCAATACCGGCGAATAGACGATTCGACCGTATTGCATGTTATGGATTTCCAAGTCGTGCAGCCCTACGCGATAGATACATCGCGAAAAAATCTGGTGTGCATCCAGATTATTCTTACCGGTACCTATAGTCGCCTGGCCAGCGATTATGTCGACACTGTCAATTCGGCGTCGGTACAGATCACCAACTTCCCGCGATCGGTCAGCGAAGCGCGTGCCGGCGAAAGGCTGCGAGGCATCCTGATTGTCGTGGAGCGGTCCCATCTGCTCGAGCATTTCGGCGTCAACCTGGATCGGATCCCGGTTGCCTACAGGCCCATCTTTGCGTCGGATGTGGGCATGGTGCAGGCCATGAAAATTCCGGCAGTCAGTTCGGTTCGCATATCCGCGGAGCAAATCCTCTCGTGCAAATATCAGGAGCCGTTGCGAAGTATCTATTTCGTCAACAAGACCACGGAAATCATCTGCGACATCGTTTATCAACTCAACAGCATGCTTCCTTCACGGTCGCGGATCGCGCAGGCACCGAGCGTGTTTCACGCCATCGAAGCCGCGGCAGCGATTTACAGACGCGAGTTGCACCGGCCACCGACACTGGAGCAACTCGCGATCCGTGTGGGCGTGAATCGCAATGCGCTCGTGAGCGGTTTTCTGGAAAATTTCGGAGTAACGCCGCACGCCTTCTCACTCAACCTGCGCATGGAGGAGGCGCAGAATTTTCTGCGCAACAGCAATCTGTCGATCAGCGAGATCGCACGCCGTGTCGGGTATGGCGGCTATGCGAGCTTTTCGCGCGCCTTCAGCGAGCACTTCGGCCATGCGCCGTCGGCCGTCAAGGATGAGGGTGAAAGGCCGATTGCCGGTTCCCATGCATCCGCAATCGGGATCGATGCCCGGCATGGCAACTGAGGCGGACGAGGCTCTAGCGGAACCCGGTACTTCAATCGACCGCGCTCGAATGAGCGCCCTCGTTGCGACCTTCTTCGGCAATACGCTCGAGTGGTTCGATTTTGTAACATACGGCATCCTTGCGACTTATATCGCACGGGCTTTTTTCCGCGCCGACAACGGTAATACCGCATTGCTGGAGACGTTCGCGGTCTTTGGCGTCGGTTTCGTGTTGCGGCCTTTGGGGGCGATCGTGATCGGTTGGGTCGGCGATAGCTACGGTCGAAAACCCGCATTTCTTTTGACCATCATCACCATGACGGCCGGCACATTGATGATCGCGTTCCTGCCGACCTACGCGATGATCGGTATGACGGCTCCGCTCCTATTGCTCTTGGCGCGTCTCCTGCAGGGATTTTCGGCCGGCGGAGAACTTGGTGTTGCGATTTCCTTTCTTTCGGAGTGGTCACCGCCCGGAAGACGGGGCTTTTTCAGCAGCTTTCTTTCAATGACAGTGGCGCTCGGCAGCCTTCTTGCCAGCGGAATTGCCGCCATCCTTATTTCATTCCTGCAACCTGAAGACATGGCGGCCTGGGGATGGCGTATACCCTTTCTGATTGGGGGATTGCTCGGGCTGATCGGCCGGTGGATGCGGGCCAGCGTCGATGAGACGCCCGCTTACCGGCAACTGCAACGCACACGTCCGGAAAACAGCAGTGCTCCAATCCCAAGATCGGACCTTGTGCGCGGCCTGCTTGCATTCGGCCTTACCATTCACTGGACGGTCTGTTTCTATATGTTCCTCGTCTATCTTCCGACCTATGCGCGGGTGCAGGCCGGTATCGCTCCGGCGTTGGCCGCGTGGTCAAACACCATATGCCTGCTGACGATCGTCATCCTCGTTCCAATTGTCGGGCTCTTGTCGGACCGGCACGGACGACGGCCGTTCCTCATTACGTCGTGTCTGGCAATTGCATTGATGACCCTTCCGGCACTCTGGCTGATTCTTGCGACGCAAAGCTTCGCGGTCATTGTCCCCGTACAGATTGTCTTCGGACTGGCCATTGCTCTTTATTCGGGCCCCGCCCCGGCACTCATGGCTGAACTCTTTCCAACGCAAAATCGCGCAAGGCTGGCGGCGACATCCTATGCCTTCGCGGCCGCCCTGTTTGGAGGCTTTGCGCCCTTTATTGCCGACTGGCTGATCAACGCGACGGGGAGTCCGTACGCCCCTGCGCTCTACGTGGTATCCGCGTCACTCGCCAGCCTGCTGGTGGTCCTTCGCATTCCTGAAACTGCTGGAAAGTCATTCCATTAGTCGCGGTGGCAGACGTTGCAATTTGGCACGGCGATGTATCGAATTTTCCAACCCGTCTTTACCCGACCCGCTCCCACGCTGACAATTCCGGTCCCAACGAGGGGAAGAATTGCCCAGGGAACTGCGTTAGAAAGGGGAATGGCGCAATGGGATACGAGAATGCTCTGAATTCCCATACGCTGGCGGAAACCATATCCGCCAATGTGATTGCCGGCCTGTCGCAATCGCCGCTCACCGACTTCGGCCAATCGGACCACAACGGCATCCCGACCTTCGAATTTGACACGCGCGATCTTCCGGTAGAACTCCAGTTCGAGGCCTGGCGCAGGAGCTTCTCATCCATATTTACCATCGACGAGCCCGATGACCGCGCATCGGGCTTCAAGGGCCGGCAATTGATATGGGATCTCGGATCTCTTGTATTTGCTCGTATCAATACTGATCCGCTGCGTCTTGTAAGTGCCGACACGCCCAAAACGCCGATCAACCACTGGGCCATGACGCTGCCCCTCGACGGCAGGATCAACACCGCCTGCACATCCGGCGTCTTTGGCGGCGGCGCCGGCGTCATCCAGGTTCACGCACTTGGCGACCCGTTCGAGTGCCATATGGCTGCCGGCGAAATGTTGACCCTGTTCATCCCGCGCGATTTTTGCAGCGAGGTTGCCCATGCCTTGAGGGGAGCAGAGTTTTCGGCCATGGATACAGCGATGGGGCGGCTCCTGTCGGATTATTTCGTTGGTCTCGCCAAGCGGTTGCCCATCATCGACGCAGCAAACCTGCCGGAACTTGTCGCCGCCACGCGAGCCATGATCCGCGCGTGCGTCCTGCCATCCAGCGACAATGTCGAAGAGGCGCAGGGCCCTGTCGTGCGCGTGTTGCTCGAACGCGCACGGGGCGTCATTCAGTCGCGACTGTTTGATCCGACGTTCAGCGCTGAAGCCCTCAGGCGCGAGCTCGCCATCTCGCGCACCGGCCTTTACCGGATGTTCGAACCCTTTGGCGGCGTGATGCACTATGTCCAGCATCGGCGGCTTCTTGATGCACATGCCGCGCTCGCCGATCCGAACGATGGCCGGCGCATCATCGAGATAGCCGAGCAACGCTGTTTCAGTGACGGAGCTGAATTCAGCCGCGCCTTCAAGCGTGAGTTCGGATACACACCGAGCGAGGCACGCCTTCGCGGTAAGGAACGTCCCTCGATCCATCCCTCCTCCGATGTAATGACAAGCGCTCCCGAAGACCGGCTCGGCATTCTCCTGCGCCGACTTCACGGCTGAAGAACCAACTCTGTGGCCAGATGGCTGCCATTGCTGCATTCGCCTGCCGGGGGTAGATTTGGCGCGACCGAATTGGGGTCCGGTGATGGGGGCACGCGATGAGAATCGGCATTGCATTCGATCTTCGTGATGATTACGCGCGTGCCGGATATGACGAGGAGGACATTGTCGAGTTCGATAGCATCGAGACCATCGAGGCTATTGAAGCAGCCCTGCTCTCGCTTGGTCACAATACGGAACGCATCGGTTCTGCGTTGAAGCTCGCACAGCGGCTGCAAAATGGTGATCGATGGGATCTGGTCTACAATTCGGCTGAGGGAATGCATGGCTTCGGACGCGAGGCCCTGGCTCCCGCCTTGTTGGACTCCTATGGCGTTCCTTACGCCTTTTCCGATCCCCTTACCCTGACGGTAACGCTGCACAAAGCCACTGCGAAACACGTCGTTCGCGACTGTGGCATTCCCATTCCGGATTTCGCCGTTGTGGAAACGCCGGGCGATGTTGAACGTATTGCATTGCCATATCCTCTGTTCATAAAACCCATTGCGGAGGGCACGAGCAAGGGGATCTCGGCTTCATCAAAGGTCCATGACTTGGCAGAGCTCCGAAAGGGGTGCGAAAGGCTGCTTTCACGACACAAGCAGCCGGTATTGGTTGAAGTTTATTTGCCAGGCCGTGAATTCACGGTTGGAATCCTCGGAACCGGCGATCATGCCCGTGTGCTTGGGATCATGGAAATAATGGTGAAAGATGGGCCCGAGCCCGAAATCTACTCCTATCAGAACAAGAAGAACTTTGACGACAGGGTCACTGTCAGGCTCGTGGACGATGCGGCAGGCGCAGAAGCGACGCGGCTTGCGCTCGCAGCATGGAAACACCTAGGATGCCGCGATGCAGGTCGCATAGACATACGCTGCGACCACGCTGGCAAGGCCCATTTCCTCGAAGCAAATCCGCTTCCCGGCATGCATCCGAGAGATTCGGATTTGCCCCTGCTCGGCCGCATGAAAGGGATGTCATATCAGGGGTTGATCGAGCAGATCATACGCTCCGCTTCAACCCGACATGCATTCCAATCCGGGCAGCGCAATCCCCTATAAAATCGGCGATTTTCAGCGCTTCCAGCGCCGTTCTAATGCCTTTGGCCATCCTTCCTGTGCCTACCCTACTCATGGTATGATGGGAGTGCTGGGGGAAGCAAAGATGCAGCGCAGGCTTGTCACGATACTAGCCGCTGACGCCGTCGGGTACAGTCGTCTCGTCGGCAAGGATGAAGATGCGGCCCTCAAGCTCTTCAAGGAATGTGCGACAATCATCGACGAGCGGGTTCGGGCCCATAACGGCCGCATATTTGGCGGCGCCGGCGATAGCGTTGTCGCGGAATTTCCAAGCCCTGTTGAAGCAATGCGTTGCGCCATCGAAATTCAGAACCAGATAGCGCACCTGGATGAAAAACTCTCCGAAGATTGGCGCATGCTGTTTCGCGTCGGCCTCAATCTTGGCGATGCTGTTGTCGAACAGGACAATCTACTCGGAGAAGCAGTAAACGTTGCCGCCCGCCTTGAAGGCTTGTCCGAGCCCGGCGGAATTTGCGTTTCGGGGAGCCTCTATGAACAGGTGAAGCACCTTCCGGATGTCGGGTTTCAAGATCTCGGCACAAAGAGACTGAAAAATATCCCGCTGCCGGTCCATGCCTACTCTGTCAAGAGCATCCATTCAAAGCGCTCCCGCAAACGCCTGCCTATGTGGGGACTGGCGGCGGCAACGACAGCCTTGCTTGCCGTCATCGCGCTGCCGATCTGGTGGAAGTACGTACCGGGCGTTTCAGGCAATCAGACTACCGGGACGCAAATCGTGGCTTCCTCGCAGCCTTCGATCGCAGTGTTGCCGCTGGACAATATAAGCGGCGACCCCTCGCAGGAATATTATAGCGATGGCGTCACCAATGACATTACCAGCGATCTTTCCAAGTTCTCCGGCCTTCTCGTCGCCGCGTACAATTCGTCGTCGACCTTCAAGAACAAGCCTGCCAAGATACAGGATATCGGGAAGGCTCTGGGTGTGCGCTACGTCCTTGAGGGCACCGTTCAGAAGACGGCCGAGCGGCTCCGCATCAATGCCCAACTTATCGATGCCGAGACCGGTTATCACGTGTGGGCCGACCGCTACGATCAGCCGCTCGGAGACACTTTTGCGGTGCAGGAAGGCATTACGAAAAATATAGTGACGACGCTTGCGGTCAAAGTGACCGACGCCGAGGAGCGCCGTACCCGCCTGAAGCCTCCGGCAAACATGGATGCCTACGACTACTACCTCAAAGGCAAGCAGATATGGGCCGACCCGACCAAAGTCACGGCGGAAGGCAATGAGGAAGCACGTCAACTCTTTGAGAAGGCCATCGAACTGGACCCGAACTATTCGGCGCCCTATGCGGAACTATCCTATGTCTATGTGCGTGCCTATCAGAGCGGCCTCGACGATGGCGGCAAGGCGAATCTCGACAAGGCGGAAGCTTTGGCGGAGAAGGCCCTCGCACTCAGTGATAATGCCAATAGCCATTGGTATCTTGCCATCGTCGCCTGGAATAAAGGCAACTTCGATAAGAGTTTCAGCGAGTATGAGGCCGCGCGACAGATAAATCCGAACGATCCGGATCTCGCCGCGGATATGGCGGAGGCGCTTATCTATGGTGGAGAACCGCTGAGGGCCATTGAGCAGATCGAAGAAGCCAAGAAGCGCAACGTAAGGGTCCCGTTCTGGTACTTTTGGAACGAGGGCAAAGCCAGATACATGGCGGGCCAATACCAGCAGGCCATTGACGCCATCAACAAGATTGCCTCGCCGCCAAACGATGTTCGCCTAATCACCGCTGCAAGCAAAGCCCAACTCGGCGACATTGCTGGCGCCAAGGCGATCATGGCCGAATTCAGCAAGATCGACCCGGATTGGTCGATCGAAAAATCGGCCGAATACTACTACCGAAACGACAGCGATCGTCAGCATTGGCTGGAGGGATTGCGCAAGGCCGGATTGAAGGAGAAATAGCCCCTGACAAGCATATGGATACTTTGGACAAACGTTGACATTCCTCGAAACAGAGCGGCAAAATTGCATCGTAACTTGTGATTATTGCCCACTTCGGTGGATGTCTTTTCTTGGCGAATGAAGCTGAGAGAGCTCTTTCAAATTTGTACTTGAGCTGATCTCAGACTGACAGTGCCCCCCGGTTCGGACAGTTCCGCCTGGGTGGCACCTACCATTGGTACCCTGTCTTATGAGTTAAGCATTGAATTGAGTAACCAAGCCGGCGTTCAAACGAGCGTATGAGCTTTCAATGTAACATCAAAAGGGGGAATATCATGCCAACCGCTAAACAATATTGCCACGACGCACGTCAGCAGGAACTAACGCCTGCAGGAAACATAGAAGCGGCAAGGCTTTACGGCCTCGCGATCAAGGAAGACGAAGGCTATTTGCCCGCTTACGCGGAGTGTTCCTATGTGCACCTGCGCGCCTTTCAGAACAACTGGCCGCCCAAGCTCCGAACGAATGATTCGATTACTGAAGCAGCGAACCTGGCCGATAAAGCAGTCGCATTGAGCAACGATCCCGACAGTGACTGGCACCTTGATTTCAGGGGGCTCTGGTACCGCGCGATGGTGTCGTGGAACGCAGGCGATTTCAAGCGAAGCTTCGACGAATATGATGCGGCACGCTCGCGTATAACGGATCCCGTCTGGAAGATTAAAAACACCGCCGAGCTTGATGCCGACAAGGCCGAGGCCCTGATCTACTACGGCAATCCAGGCGCGGCTCTGGACCTGATCCTCGGGGCAGAAGCTGCTTATCCCGACTATCCATGGTGGTTGAAATGGCTTGCGGCCCGCGCGCACTATCAGCTTGGGAACTATACTGAAGCGATCAATGAAATCAACAGCATCGACCCCGCCAAAAAGCCCAATGACGTTCTCCTGATTTTGGCCGCCAGTGAAGCCCGGCGTGGGAACATTGATGACGCGAAGACCATAATGGCAGAGTTCAGCAAGAATGATCCTGATTGGACGGTGGAACTGTCGGAATCCTACATCTACGGCGACCCGGATCAAAAAACGCATTGGATCGATGGGCTGCGTTTAGCCGAGCTTAGGGAAAACTGAGCTTTCGCCGCATGTTGAGGAGTTTTTAAGGCTCCCAGGGGTCTGCCGCCGCGGAACGGAGCCCCCCTTGGATAGAGATGAACCGCACGCCAACTCGGCGTGCGGCTTTGATTTTATGCCTCGTAACAGACCTTTGAATATTCGCTGGGCATCCGAACATTCGCAGTGAACATTTTCGATTGGCCGTGGCTAATAGCTTGCAAATAAACATTGTTCATGATTATATTGAATGAACGTTCAATAAATACGGGTGAATTTATGCAAGCGCGGGACTTGACGATTCCGAAAGGTTGGGACCGGCGGGGACTGCCGGCCTGGTGCTATAACAGCCCGGCGCTCCTGGAACTCGAGAAGGAACATATTTTCCGCAGCCATTGGCAGATCGCCGGTCACATTTCTGATGTGCCGAATGTCGGAGATTACGTAACACTCGACGTCGTCGGCGAGCGGGCGCTTATTGTGCGCGGCAAGGACGGTGAAGTGCGCGGCTTTCACAACATCTGCCGCCATCGGGGCTCGCGCGTTGTCACGGACAACAAGGGGACCTGCAACAATGCGCTGGTTTGCCCTTTCCATGGCTGGGTCTACAATCTCGACGGCACGCTGCGCGGCGCCGCCCGTCCGCGCTCGTTCCCTGATCTCGACAAGACTGAATTCGGGCTGCTGCCGCTCGACCTCGAAATCTGGATGGGATTTATCTTCGTTCGCTTCCGCAAGGGCAATCAGCCGGCGGTCGCCACGTTGATGCAGCCTTTCGAGCAGGAACTCTCACATTACCGCATTGCCGAAATGGTGCCCGCCGGTTTTTGGAAGCAGAAGTCCCCGGTCAACTGGAAATCAGTGCGCGACGTCGACAACGAAGGATACCATGTCGCCATGGCGCACCCTGCCCTGCAGGATCTTTACGGCTCGACATATTACGACGAGCCCTTCATTGATGGCGTCTCGCGTTCCTTTGCCCGTTACAACCCGCATGCGGGGCGTCGCTGGAGCGTGCGCAACTACATCAAGATTGCGCCGGAAGCGACGCATCTCCCCGAGCATTTGCGCAAGGCCTGGATCTATTACGGGTTCTTCCCGAATGCAGTCATCGCGGTGACCCCTGAAGGCGCGCAATACTACCAGGAGTTTCCGCTCTCCACGGGCGAGACGCTGCTGCGTGGCGCGGTCTTCCGTTACAGGGACGAAAGCCGCGAGCAGGCCGCCGCTCGCTATCTTGCCTCGCGCATCGACCGGGAGACGAACTCCGAGGATATCCAACTGACCAAATGGTCGAACGAGTCGATGATGTCGAAATCCTTCTCCGGCTTCTACCTGTCCGATCTTGAATATACGGTGCGTTCGCACCACGACCATCTGCGCAAGGTTCTGCCGGTCCTGAACGTCGACAAGGCGCCGGATGAACGCGAGGTCTCGGCCCTTAACGAAAGTCTCTGCGCCCGCCATTAAACGAAGCGATCAGCAAATGAGAACGGCCCGGCAAGTAGCTTGCCGGGCCGAATTCATTTGAGCTCTTTGATCGAATTCAGCCCTGCCAGACGCCCTCGCTTCTCAAATCGTCCATGGTGCGCGAGATGCCTTCGCGCAGGATCGTTACCATGTCGTCGATCTGATCACGGGTTATTACAAGCGGCGGCGACATCACACACATGTTGATGAGCGGTCGCACCAGCAGCCCAAGGTCATGGCAATGTGCATCGATACGCATGCCGACACTGGTGTCGAGTTCAAGCGGGTTCTTGCTTTCGCGGTCGGCAACGCATTCTACGCAGGCCATGAGACCGGTGCCGCGCACCTCGCCGACGAGCGGCAATTCCTCTAGTGTGCGGAGCTGTTCCTGGAAATACGGCGCGATGGCCCTAGCATGCGCCAGGATGCCGCCTTCGAGCAGATCGAGATTGGCGAGAGCCACGGCGCAGCCGACCGGGTGGCTGGTATAGGTGAGCCCATGGGCGTACATCGCGGTCGGGTGATTGGAGCGGCGAAGTTCCGCCAGCAGGCGCTCCGATACGACCATGCCACCCAAAGGAAAATAGCCGGAGGTGACGCCCTTGGCGAAGGTGATGATATCCGGGTCAAGGCCGAATTCCTCACCGGACGAGAACACGTGGCCGAGGCGGCCAAAGGCGGTTACGACTTCGTCGGCGATGAACAGGATGTCATTGTCGCGGCAAATCTTGCGGATGCGCGGCAGATAGTCATCGGGCGGCACGATCACGCCGCCGGACGCCTGGATCGGCTCGCCAATGAAGGCGCCGATCTTGTCGGCGCCGATGCGGCTCACCGTTTCCTCGAACTCGGCAACAAGCATGTTGGAGAAGATCGCAAGGCTCATACCCTCTGGCCTGCGGAAAGGGTTGGGCGACGACAGCTTGACGACGAGATCATCGGCTCCATCCATCCAGTCGCGGTCACGCGGACGTCCGTTCAGCGAAGCGGAGAGATAGGTGGATCCGTGATAGGCGCCGCCGCGCGACAAAATGAGCTTCTTTTCCGGACGGCCACGCACATTATTGTAAAACTGCATGAAGCGTAGTGCACTTTCGACAGCTGACGAGCCGCCTGTCGTGAAGAACACATGATTGAGATCGCCCGGAGCATAGTCGGCGATACGCTTCGCCAGAACCGCCGAGGGTTCGCTCATCGTATACCACGGCGTATTGTAGGAGAGCTGCATTGCCTGCTCGTACATGACGCTTGCCAGTTCCTCGCGGCGATGACCGGCATTGACGCACCACATGCCTGCCGGACCGTCGATGAGCCGCTTTCCCGCGCCATCGGTGATGTAGATCCCCTCGCCGCCACAAATAAGCGGGCGTGCTTCCGCGCCGACTTCGCCGGCCGTGGGCCAGGGTTGGACGAGGTGGCGCTTTGCGAGCTCAACCACGTCCTGAGCGTTGGATTGGGCCGTTTCCCTGATTGCGTCCGTCATTTGCTTCGCAGCAGCCACGCTGTCCTCGCTTTCCGGTATCCCCACATACTTTCGATACCAATTATCGGAAATAAAACATATTTCTCGAATATATTGAATGTTCGTTCAATCAATATGTCAGAAATAGTTCTTGATTTCAACCGTCGATTGAGCGCATGATGGAGGAAAGATGGCGACTAACGGGAACGCGCCACATTTCGGAATGGGATAGAATGCTTCATTGTTGTTGTAAGCTCGCAAATCTGTATGGACCGTGCCAATGACGGTACCTGCAGAAACCATTGTCGCCATGCCTCCTGACAGAGGCCGAAAAAGAAAGTGGCTGCAATCCGAATCTGCGACGGGCCTCGGCCTCATTAGTCCGACACTCATTTACGCCCTGATCTTCCTCTTGGTGCCGATTCTTCTCGTCATCGCCAACAGCTTCTGGACCCAGCACTATCTGGTTGTCGACAGAACCTTCACCCTCGAAAACTACCGGATCGCACTGACGGATCCGATATACCGCGATCTTCTCATGCGATCGCTGTGGATCTCGCTTCTGGTCAGCTTCTTCACGGTGGTCCTCGCCTACCCTATCGCGTTTTTCATTTCCTTTCATGGCGGCAGGCACAAGGGGCTGTGGTTGTTCCTGATCACCGTCCCGTTCTGGACCAGCTATTTGCTGCGCGTCATGTCGTGGAAGGTCATCCTTGGCTATAACGGCGTCCTCAACGCCACCCTCATGGGGCTCGGCATCACCGACCAGCCGTCGGATGCTTTTCTCTACAATACGAGTGCAGTGGTCATCACGCTCACCCATGCATGGGCGACGTTTGCGGTCTTGCCGATCTTCGTGTCGCTGGAAAAGATCGACCGCACGCTGATCGAGGCCGCGACCGATCTCGGCGATGGTCCGGTGCGGCGCTTCCTGCGCATAACATTGCCGCTTTCAGCGCCCGGCATTATTTCGGCGGTGCTCATCGTGATGATCCCGACCGTGGGCGATTTCGTGACACCGAAGCTTGTCGGCGGCAAGGACGGCGTGATGATCGCCAATGCCATTCAGGCACAGTTCGGCAAGGCTGCCAACTGGCCGCTCGGCGCCGCGCTTTCGGTTACGACCATGGCGGTTGTGACGGCAATTGCTGCGGCCGTCGTCCTCACCATCCGCACGGCTGCGAGGCGCATAAGATGACGGCTTTGCGCAAAATGCTTCCGAGTTGGCTGACAGCCTACGCCGTGCTCTATATCGGCTTCCTCTATCTGCCGGTGATCTTCCTGCCGATCTTCTCCATCAATACTGCAGCGACGCCGAAATTCCCGCTGAGCGGCTATACGCTGAAATGGTACCGCGACCTCGCCACGACGCCCGCCCTGACGGACGCCGCCTGGAACAGCCTTATGGTTGCAGTTTCGGCGTCACTTCTCGCCACGATGTTCGGCATTTGCGCGGCCCGGGCGATTACGCGCTATCGCTTTCCCGCCCGCCGCAGCATTAACGGCCTGCTCATGGCGCCGCTTGTCCTGCCGGAAATCATTATTGCCGTTTCGATGCTGCTGGTCATGCTGCAGCTTGGGCTCAATCTGTCCTTGATCACAGTGGTGTTCGGACATGTGCTGATCTGCATTCCCTATTCGCTCAGCGTACTCACCTCCGGATTTGAGGGCTTCGACAGAAGCCTTGAGGAAGCATCTGCCGATCTCGGGGAATCGCCCTTCGGTACATTCCGCCGCGTAACCTTGCCGATGGTCGCCCCGGCGATCATTTCGAGCCTGCTCGTCTCCTTCACCATATCGCTCGATGAATTCATCATGGCGTTTTTCCTCACCGGAACTGATGCAACGCTACCCGTCTATATCTGGGGCCAGCTCAGATTTGCCGCCAAGCTCCCCGGTGTCCTTGCGCTCGGTACGCTGCTGCTGATCGCCTCTGTCATTCTACTGACCATTGCCGAAACTGTGCGCCGCCGTGCCAGCCGCCGCACCCAGAACATGGGAGGCTTGATTGCCTGAACGTACGATGATCGAAATCTCGCGCGTGACGCGCAGCTACGGCGCCTTCAAGGCGCTCGACGAGACGTCGCTCTCGATCCGCGAGGGTGAATTCTTTTCACTGCTCGGACCGTCCGGCTGCGGCAAGACCACCTTGCTGCGCATGATAGCCGGTTTCGATACGCCCACGAGTGGCACGATCTCCGTCGACGGTCAGCCAATGGACGGGATCCCGGCCAATCGACGGCCTACCAACATGGTGTTTCAAAGCTACGCAATCTTTCCGCATCTGAACGTCGAGCAAAATGTCAGCTATGGCCTGAAGCGGCTCCGTCTCGATCCTTCCGAAGAAAAACGGCGCGTCGAGGAAGCGCTTGCCCAGGTTTCGCTCGGGGGGCTCGGCAAACGCGGCGCCACCGAACTCTCAGGCGGCCAGCGGCAACGCGTTGCGCTGGCGCGGGCGCTTGTCATGCGGCCAAAGGTGCTGCTGCTCGATGAGCCGCTCTCGGCGCTCGACAAGAAACTGCGTGAGCAGATGCAGGTGGAGTTGCGGCGGCTGCAGCAGGCGGTGGGCATTACCTTCATCCTCGTCACGCACGACCAGTATGAGGCGCTCGCCATGTCCGATCGCATCGCCGTCATGTTCGGTGGCAGGATTGCACAGGTGGCGACGCCGAAGGAAATCTACCAGCGGCCTACCAATTGCCAGGTCGCGGATTTTCTTGGCGGCATGAATTTCGTCAAGGCCAACATCGTCGAAGAAAATGGCAGCACCATCACGCTCGATACCCCGGTGTTCGGGCGCGTCAAGACCGACAAGCCGGTCGCGTTTGCCCGCAATGGCAATGCGGCGACGCTCGGCATTCGCCCGGAACGGCTGCGTGTCCTGTGGGACGACGCAACCGACAAGCATGAGGTGGCGGGGAAGGTGGTGGACCGGCACTATTTCGGGGAAATCACGCACCTGGTCATCGAGATCCCCGGCTTCGAAAAGCCCCTGTCCGTCACCGAGACGAATAATTTCGGCGCGGACGATATTCCTGTCGGCGCGCCGATCAGGCTGGCCTACGATCCGGATGCGCTCGTCGCGCTTGCGGACTGAAGCGAAACGATGGCTTGGGCGGCAGCTGACCTGCCGGCGACGATCGCGCCTTCGATGTAGCCGGGAAAGGACAGCGAAAGTTCCGATGCGCCGAAGGTGATACCCGGCAAGCCTTGTCTCAGCACATTCTCCGTTTCAGTGTCGGATGTTCCAACGTCAATGACATCGGAATAACCGCCACCGCTCCACGCATCATGCGACCAGTTCCTTAAAAGGATGTCCAGCGGCTTGCCTGCCTCCGGTCCAAGGGCCCTACTCAGCCGCAACAGCACTTCATCCCTCAGACCATTTTCTCCCAAGGCAGGCCATTCAACGGCGCAGCGTCCGCCTACGAACACCACGAGGGTGGGATGTTCCTGATCCTGACTGATGTCGCAAGCGAACAGTCCATGTGGTTCCAGGAAAATCACGCTTCCGCTCAAATTTGCAGTGCGCCAGAATGGCGTTCTGTAGCGAAGCAGCAGCTTGGCGACGGTCCCACTCTTCCAGGCAGCAAGAGCGTGGGAGATCGGTCCGGGTAGCGCCGGTTCAAACGCTATCTTGCGCACCATGGTCGGCGGGACAGTGAGAATGACGTGCTGCGTAGCGAAGCGCTGGCGCGCCGTGTCCACCTCAAAGCCCGATCCCTGCCGTATTATCCGCTCGACCGCGTGCCCCAGCTTCAATCTCCTCCCCAGTTCCCGACCAAGGTTTGCGGCGAGCGAATGCATCGTCTCCTTCAGGAAATACTGAAGCTCCGAGACCTTGTTGGTGATCCGCTCATCATTGTCGACAAGGAACCAGAGCGGCATGCCCTCGGCCGCGCGGCACCACAGGCCTTCAACGAGCGACAGGAACATTAATTTTGCGTCCGGTGGGTCGCCTTGACGCTGCAGCCATTCTGCCACGCTCAGGCCAGCGAGCGACGGATCGCGCGGATCGAGCTGGCGCAGGCGTCGGCGAATGGCTGCGGAACCTGCAGAAATATGCGCTGCATCATGCCTGCCATGCGGCGGGGGCTGGGCCATGGTATCACCGCCCTTTGGCGGCTCAAGAAACGTCTTGCCGTAGGCTCGAGCAAGGCCAGTGATTTCCTTCATGTCCTCGCAGAAGAACTGGCCGCCGACGTCAAGCAATTCTCCGAGCCCGTTGCTCTTGGCCTCGACCCGACCCCCGACGCGGTCACGTGCCTCCAGAACAACGTAATCGACGCCGGCGCTCTGCAATTCGCGGGCGGCGGAAAGACCGGCAAAGCCGGCCCCCACGACGACGACATCGGTCTCTGTGACCTTTGGGTTCAATAGCCCGCCTTGATCTTCTCGAACTCGGCAATCATCTTCGCCTTGAGCTCATTGGGAAGCGGCGATTGGAACAGAACGTTCTTCGTCGTTTCCTGGTTATTGGCATAGCCCTTTTCTTCGAGGAGTTTCGGATCGACGGAAGCCATGCCTTTGCCGTTGGCCATACCGTAACCCCAATCCTTGACCATGTAATTGGCAATGGCCGGATCATTTACCGCATTGAGAAAATCGTAAGCCTTTTGCTCGGAGCCCGGTGCATCCTTGAAGCGGACATAGCCGCAGACCCAGGTCGAGATGCCTTCATCAGTATCGGGCTTGCGTGCGACCGGCGTGCCATTCATGCCGAGCTGGGTGGCGGCATCGTTCCATGCCCAGGCAAGATCGACTTCACCGCCGCCCATGGCCTGTACGATCTCGGTCGTATCGGTCCAGTAGAGCCGGACATTCTTGTGCACGGCGCGCAGGAAGTCTGATGCCTCCTTGAACTGTTCGTCGGTCATTTTCGTCCAGTCGTGCAGGCCGATGGCAAGGCTGGCGAGGGCATAGGCATCGTCGACATTGTCGTCGATCGACACGCGCCCCTTGAACTTCGGATCGGCAAAGGCCTTGAGCGATTGGACGTCCTTTGCATCCACCTTCTCGGTATTATAGGTGAGCGAGGTATTGCCCCAGTCCCACGGCATGAACCAGGCCTTGCCGTCGGCGGTGGTGGCCAGATCCTTCATGGCCATGATGTCGGGGAGGAGATCATTCCAGCCGGCAATCTTCGATGTGTCCAGCGGCTGCAGCAGACCGGCATCACGCCATTTGGCGACACTTTGCGAGCATGGATGACCGAGATCGGCCTTGAAGCCTGAACGAACCTTCTCGAACGCCTCGTCCTCGTCGCCGAAGAAGGCGAAGGTCGGCGAATCGCCATTCTTGGCAGTGTAGCCCGGATGGAAAGACGGCTCCTCGTAGCCCGCCCAGTCGAAGACGATCAGATCGCCGTCGGCCGCAAGGGCGATTGTCGCCGCCGTTGCCGATAGTGCGGCAATTCCCAAAAATACGCTTACGCTTCTGCCAAGTCCTGTCATGGTTCATTCCCCATTTTTGATTGTTAGGCAATTTTTCTTGCGCGCAGCTCTTCCCTGGAAAAGTGCTTCGGAAACACCGAAACGAGGTGATCGCATGCCGCCGCATAGGCGGTCGCGCGCGTGACATTTTCCGTTCCCATCAGCAGTCGCAACCACAGGCCTTCCAGCATTGCGCTCAGCGCCAGCGCCGCAGATATCGGGTCGAAGTCATAATCTCCGCTCGACTTCAGTGCCGTGCAGATATCGATGATGACATTCTGGTAGTCCTCATCACGTGCGCCGCAGAGACTTTGGTAGGTAGGCCGAGACTTGGCCTCACCCCAGAAGGCGCACCAGGCGGCAAGCTTGCGCTTGTTGCAGATCGCACGATCGAAATCGGCGGCAACGACGCTTGCCAATTGCCGGGCCGGGTCGTCCCCTCCCTTGGCGAGCGCATTGCGCCAGTGAACCGCATATTCCTCGGACATGTACTGCAGTGTCGCGACGAGGAGTTTTTCCTTGCTCTCGAAGTGGAAGTTGACGATGCCGCGCGACAGGCCCGCACCATCGGCAACATCTGCCATCGTTGTTTCCGAATAGCCGCGCTTGGCCAGCGAATCGATCGTCGCCTCGATGAGCTGAAGCTGCCGCGTCTCCTTCGAGGCCTTTCGGCCGCGTTTACCTGGCTCTGCTTCCTTGATTGGTGTGACCTTCATGCTTGACCCTTCCTGCATCGCGCCGGCTTGCAGCTGCACCCGGTCAACGGATGAGTGAAGCGATGGGATGCATTGTCAAGCTTGGTCTGCATCATATTGGGCGCCAGGAACTCCAAGGTAGCTATCGTCGCGATCCACGCGATCGGGCCAAGATTAACCGACTGTCTTCAAAACGCAATCAAATTTGTTGAACATTCATTCAATATCTGCTGGACAGAAGACAATTTTCCGTGTGAAATTATGCAATAAGAAAATAAGGTGGAATGAAATCGCATGAAAAGCTGGGATGCAATTGTCATCGGCGCCGGGCATAACGGCCTCGTAAATGCCTGCTACCTGCAGCGCGCCGGCCTTGATGTGCTGGTCGTCGAAAAGAACGACTGGATCGGCGGCGCCGCGACGAGCCGTTCGCTGACGCCCGGCTACCTCTACTCCAACTGTTCATACGTGTGTTCGCTGTTCCGCCCGGAGATCATGCGCGATCTCGAGCTACCCCGCTTCGGACTTCAGGTCATTTCGTACGAAGGCGGCGCGGTCTTCACTCAGGACGGCGATTATCTTGCCAATTACCGTGATCATAATGCGCATCGGCGCGAGTTTGCCCGCTTTTCGCCGCGCGACGCCGAGGCCTATGACCGCTATGCCCGCGACGTGACGCGCCAGTGCCGATTCATTCAGCCGCTCTTGATGCGCACGGCTGCCGATCCGACGAGCCTGCGCCCGCGCGACATTTCCGAACTCATGTTTCTCGCCAAGAAATTCTCCGGTCTTGGAGCAAAGGAGATGGCGGACACGCTGCGTTTCTGGACGATGTCGATTTCGGACTTCCTCGACGAATATTTCGAGACCGACGTGATCAAGGCGAATTTCGCCCTGTCAGGTATCATAGGTACAGCGCTTGGTCCTATGTCGCCCGGCACGGCCTATGTGCTCCTGCATCACTATATGGGGGAAGTCGATGGTTCGGTCGGCGCATGGGGTTATGCGCGCGGCGGCATGGGAGCCGTCACGAAAGCGCTCGCCGCGTCGTTCGAAGCATCCGGCGGTACGATCCGCACCGGAGCCGAAGTGGACCGGGTGCTCGTCCGCAATGGCATCGCCAAAGGGATCGTCCTCGCCAATGGCGACGAAATTCACGGCAAGATGGTCATCTCCAATGCCGACGTCAAACGAACCTTCCTGAAGCTTGTGGAGGAAAAGGAACTCCCCTCCCCGTTCCTGCGCCGCGTGAAGAACTTCAAGATGCGCGGATCGTCAGGCAAGGTGAATATAGCCCTCGACTCCATGCCGGAATTTCCGGCATTGCCGAAGGACTCTCCCGTCTATCGCGGCGACATGCACTTTACCGACACCGTGGAGCGCATGGAGCGGGGCTATGACGACTGGAAAGCTGGACGCTGGTCGGCCGATCCGTTCCTCGACATGGTGATCCCGACGACGCTCGACCCCACCATGGCGCCGTCCGGCAAGCATTTCATGAGCTGCTTCGTGCAATATTGTCCGCCCAAGGTCGAGGGCCGGGAATGGACCGATGCCGACCGGGACGCCTTTGGCGAAACGGTCATCGCGCAGATCGCCGACTATTCGCCCGGGTTTCGCGATCGCATCGTGCACATGGAAATCCGTACCCCGCGCGAGATCGAAGCGGAAGTCGGCCTGACCGAAGGCAATATCTTCCAGGGTGAACTCACCTTCGACCAATTGCTCTTCAATCGACCGGTGCCTGGATACGCGCAGTACCGGTCTCCGATTGGCGGTCTTTACATGTGCGGTTCGTCGACCCATCCGGGCGGCGGCGTGATGGGCGCCCCCGGACGAAATGCTGCAGCCGAAATCCTCCGCGACCTGAAGCGCGGCACCAAACATATGAGCCCTGCCCATGACGTCATTTGATGCAATCGTAATCGGCGGCGGCCATAACGGACTGGTCGCAGCGGCAACGCTGGGCCGATCGGGGCGCAAGGTGCTGGTCCTAGAGGCAGGAAGCGATGCCGGCGGCGGCACGCGGACCGAGGAATTCGCACCTGGGTTTTCCGTCTCCACCCTTGCCCATGTCATCAACCGTCTCCATCCCGAAGTGGTGAGTTCGCTAGAGCTCGAACGCAACGGCCTGCGCGTTGCGCAGAGCGACTTCATGCCAAGCATTGCGCTTTCTGCCACGGGGCAACCGCTTGTGCTGACCGGCGCCTACGGGGAAGGCATTCAAGGTGCTGCGCCCTCCGAAACCGCTGCGTGGCGGGGATTGCGCGAACAGGTTTTGCAGTTCGCCGGGATCCTGAAGCCGATGCTGATCCGCCGTCCTCCCGACCTTCGCGGCAATATGGCATTGTCGGAAACCGCAGCCCTCGCAATGCTCGGCGTTTCCTTGAAACGACTTGGCAAGGAGGGGATGCGGGACTTCCTGCGCATGCTGCTGATGAACGTCTCGGACGTCCTCGACGAGCATCTTGAGGATGACCGGCTGAAGGGCCTCCTCGCCTTTGACGCAACGCTCGGCAGCCACCTTGGCCCTCGCTCCCCCACCTCGCTGCTCGGGCTCTATTATCGGTTGACCGGCGAAGTCGCCGGCGCCTCGGGCGCCCAGGTCGGCGCTGCGGGTGGGGCTGATGCTGTCATCGCCGCAATCCGCTCTGCCGCAGAGAAAGCCGGCGTTCGCGTGCGCTCCAATGCGCCGGTCGGCAGCATATTGGTCGAACGCGGCAAGGCCGTCGGCGCGGTCCTCGAAAACGGTAAGGTCCTGCGCGCCAATACGGTTGTCTCGGCGATCAGCGCGAAGACGACTTTCCTCAACCTCGTGGGAACCCCCAATCTCGATACGGGCTTCGTTCGCCGCGTCAGCAATATCCGTACCCACGGAAATGCCGCCAAACTCCACCTTGCGCTCGACGAATTGCCAAAGTTTCTCGGCGTCGATGAGGCCGGCCATCGCGGCCGTCTCGTCATTGCTCCTTCGGTCGATCATGTCGAGCGTTCTTTCAACCCGTCGAAATACGGTGAGTTTTCCCCCGAGCCGGTCATGGAAATCACCTTGCCGAGCCTCGTCGATGCCTCGCTCGCACCGGAGGGCGCCTGCACATTGTCGGCGATTGTGCAATATGCGCCCTACGCCCTGAAAGAGGGCTGGGCCGCTGGCAAGCCAAAACTCCAGGCGGCCATCATCGCGCAGCTGGAGCGTCACGCCCCCGGCATCGGCGGCTCGATCCGCCATGCCGAACTGCTGACCCCGGTTGATATCGAACAGCGCTATCGTATTCCCGGCGGTCATTGGCACCATGGTGAATTGCAGGCCGACCAGATGCTGATGTCGCGTCCCGTCTTCGGCGCCGAGGGTTACGACACCCCCATCGATGGGCTTTACCTCGCCGGTGCAGGCTCGCATCCGGGCGGCGGCATATCCGGAGTTCCGGGCCTCAACGCCGCACGCCGCATCATTGCAATGAAGGGCTGAGACCATGGAACACGCACCTTTGAGCAAGCTCTTGCCAGCCCGCACGCGCAAACAGGGACATTTTCGCAAGCCGCTGATTACAACGCCATACCAGCCGCGCCTCGAAGCCCTGATGCAGAGCGAGGAATGGTACGCCTGGGGCGGCTACAAGGCGCCCATGTCGCTGTGGGACGAGGAACTCGAATATTTCGCGATCCGCAGCCAGGCCGCATTGTTCGATATTTCGCCGATGGTGAAATACCGCATCGATGGCCCAGATGCGGAGGCCTATCTCAATCGCCTGACGTTGCGCGATGTGACCAGGCTCAAGCCGGGGCGCGTCCACTATACCGCCTGGTGCGACGACGAGGGACATGTGCTGGACGATGGCACTCTTTTCCGGCTGGCGCAAAACCGGATCCGCCTTTGCTGTCAGGAGCGACACCTGCCCTGGCTCCTCGATAGCGCGATCGGCTTCGATGTCACCGTTGCCGAGGAGACGGAAGCGGTGGCGGCACTGGCCTTGCAGGGCCCTGCTTCGTTCGCGGTGTTGCGCGACGCAGGTTTCGACGGGGTCGGAGCGCTCAAGGTTTTTGATCTTGCCGAATTCGCCCACGAGACCGGTACTGTCACTATATCGCGCACCGGATTCACCGGCGATCTTGGCTACGAACTCTTCATCGAGGCTAAGGCGGCGCTCAGCCTCTGGGACCGGCTGTTCCGTGCCGGCGAGCGACGGGGCCTTCGAGCGATAGGCTATGCGGCGCTCAATCGTGCGCGCATCGAAGCGGGCTTGATCGTTGCCAATGCCGACTTCATCACCGCCGACCACGCGCTGCGCGCTGATCGCACGCGCATGCCGGACGAGATCGGCCTCGGCTTCATGATCGACTTTAAGAAGGGCCACTTCAACGGCCGCAAGGCAATCGAGCGAGCGCGGTTCAAGAAGCAGTTGCGCCATGTCCTCGTTGGGCTGGAAATCGAAGGCAACATCCCGGCCGAACATGCAATCGTCTATCACAAGGGCAAGCGTGAAGTCGGTCTTGTCAGTGCCGCCATCTGGTCACCCCTTGCCAAGCGCAATATTGCGATCGCGAGTCTCGAACGGCCTTGTGGCGATACGGTCACCGATGATCTTTGGGTCGAGATCTATGCGATGCGCGAACTGCGCTACGAAAAGATGATGAAGCGTGCCAGGGTCGTGGCGAGGCCGTTCATAAAGCTTGACCGGCGCACGGCCAATCCGCCCGGGGATTTCTGATGCATGGGTCTGGCGAGGAGGCCCGCGAGCAATTTGCCCTGCTCAATACGCCGCTCGGACACAAATGGTCAGGCCGCACCCGCTACGCTGCCGCCATGTATTTCAACAAACGCGGTGAATTGAGTGATGAGGCCCTCGAGATATACCGGATTTGCGCGCGGATGGATGGTGAAGACCCGATTGCCGTTTTGAAATCCCAGCATGTAGGCATCGCCTGGCTCAACAGGCTCAATGAAGCATATCAGTAGTATTAATGTCACTCATCGAGAAAATATCAAGCAAGAGGCGTTCAAACTGAGACAAGGCAATTGCATTCATCAAGCATATCGAAATACTTCCGTGACGGGAGTTCGTCACGGGGCAACTGACACTCTGGGACCAGGACTGATGGAAAGGGGAACTTTCGCATGAATATAAAGAGCTTGCTTCTCGGCTCAGCCGCCGCCCTCATAAGTGCATCGGGCGCCTATGCCGCCGATGCTGTCGTGGTCGCCGAACCGGAACCGGTCGAATATGTCCGTGTTTGCGACGCCTATGGCGCCGGGTTTTTCTATATACCTGGAACAGAGACCTGCCTGAAGATCGACGGCTATGTCCGCTACGATGCCGCCGTCGGCGATGATCCATATGACGGCACCAATGTCGGCGCCGACGACAACGAAACCTGGTACAAGAAGACACGTGCCGAAATTAGGTTTGATGCCCGTTCCGAAACCGAACTCGGCACCTTGCGTTCCTATGCGGAAACACGTGTCGAGTTCGAAAACGGATCGGATATCGGCGCGACGCTTTCCCAGGCCTTCATCGAACTCGGTGGCTTTCGCATCGGCACGGCCGACGAACTCTTCGGTTCATGGACCAATTATGCCGGCAACATCATCAATGACGATGTGATCAACTATCAGTCCGGCGAGAGCAATCAGGTCAGCTACACGTTTACGGGCGGCAACGGCTTCTCCGCCATGATCGGCGCCGAACAGGGCCAGGATGACGTCACCGGTCTCGGCGGCAACTACGTCATTGAAGATTATATGCCGCATGTCCTGGCGGGCGCAAAATGGGAACAGAACTGGGGCGGCATTTCCGGCGTCGCTGGCTATGATTCCAACGTCGAGGAGTTTGCGGGCAAGTTGCGTCTTGATGTAAAGTTCAGCGAGACGTTCTCAGCTTTTGTCATGGGCGGCTACCAGTCAGATTATGATGACAATTTCGACCCGGATACGGGCGACGTCGATCCCAACAATCGCAACTGGTTCGGCACCTGGGAAGGCGATTGGGCTGCCTGGGCCGGCGTTACCGCAGCTCTCACGGACAAGGCAAACCTCAACGGCCAGGCTGCATATGAATCGGAAGGGACCTGGGCGCTGGCCGCCAACGTCGAATACACGCTGGTCCCCGGCTTGGTCATCACGCCGGAAATCAACTACACGAAGTTCGACGGCGCGCGCCGGGCATTCTCCGAGGCCAATGGCGGCGGCGACGACGCGCTCGGCGGAACCATCCGTTTCCAGCGCAACTTCTAACGCTCGAATGTCGATGAATTGGAGACGGCCCCGTTTGGGGCCGTTTTTCTTGGGGCCAACCCGGCGTTCCCGGCCTGAATGCGAGCGTCAGCGAAAACACTGTTGTTTGTCCGAAAACTGCAATATGCTGCATATCAAGACATCAAAGTTTCAGGACATCGATATGCATACCATTGGTTTCGTCGTCTTCCCGGACTTTCAAGTCATGGGATTTGCTGCGCTCACTGCATTCGAGATCGCCAATCTCACGGTCAACGAGCCGGTGTACACCATTAGCCTGCTCTCAGAGACCGGCGGGATGGTGCGTGCCTCGGCCGGCTTCAATGTAGAGACGGAGCCCTTCGGCAAGTCGACATTCGACACGGTCATCTTCGGTGCCGGGACGTCATTGCAACCGGCAACCCCAGGGCTCCTCGACTTTGTGCAGAAATCGACGCGGACATCGCGCCGGGTTGCCGCGCCATGCCTCGGCGCCTTTACGCTTGCCGAGGCAGGCATCCTGGATGATCGGCGGGCGACGACGCATTGGGCCTTCGCCCGCGAACTTCATAACCGCTTTCCCCGGGTGAAGGTGGAAGAGGACCGGATTTTCATCATCGATGGCCCTGTCTGGACCTCTGCCGGCATGACCGCTGGCATCGATCTGGCATTAGCGATGGTGGAGAAGGATCTCGGTGCTGAGGTAGCGCGTACAGTCGCCCGAAAACTTGTCGTGTATCATCGCCGTGCCGGGGGCCAGTCGCAGTTTTCCGCTTTGCTCGAGCTTGATCCGAAATCTGATCGCATCCAGAAGGCTGTCGATTTCGCCAAGCAGAACCTCAAGACAGATCTTTCGGTCGAGGACCTGGCGGATGCCGCGAACTTGAGTCCGCGCCAGTTCAGCCGGGCATTTCGCGCGGAAACCGGTCAGTCGCCTGCGAAGGCAGTCGAAAATCTGCGTGTGGAAACTGCGCGCCTGCTGATGGAGCAAGGCCGTCTCTCCATGGATATGATCGCAAATGAGACCGGCTTTGCCGACCGCGAACGGATGCGCCGCGCGTTTCTACGCGCTTTCGGCCAGCCTCCGCAGGCCATGCGGCGGATTTCCCGATTGTCGGCCTGACCCGATCCAAAATGCGGCTTCAGGTTCAGTAATTTCCGAGCGCAGCAAATGGGCTTTGGAGGTGCTAGATTGCGCAACCCTTGAGAAAGATTTCGGCGCACATTTTTGCCCGCGCGACAATTTCTTCGCTCTGCGGCGCGGGTTCCTGGCGCAGCATCGCTGCCCGCTGCGGCTCCATCACCATCATTCCGCGCAGCATACCGCTGGCAGCATGCGGATCGGTGAGCGCTATTCGCCCCCGCTTGATCTGATCGCGGAGCCAGGCCTCCATCACCGTATTCGTTTTGACGATTGCCCGCTCATAGAACGATGCCGCGAGCTCGGGAAACCGGTCGGATTCGCCAATGACAAGCCGTATAATATCAATCGTATCGTGCGACAGCGTCAGCATGCCATAGGCCGTCAGCATGCGTTCGAGACCTTCTCTCATATCCTCGTTTGCGTGGGCATCGGGATTGACCGCAAGGAAAAAGCGACCGATGCGATCGGAAATCATGCAGGCAAACAGATCCGCCTTGGTGGGAAAAAGCCGATAGAGGGTCTTGGTTGAAACGCCGGCGTTTTGCGCGATCGCGCTAATGCTCGCAGCGGCGTAGCCGCTCTCATGAAACTGCGCATTGGCAGCTTCGATGATGAGGCTCTTCGTATCATCGTCGCAACGGATTTGCGGGCGTCCTCGGGGGCGCTTCTCGATTTTGTGAATTAGGACCATCATCATTTTCCAAAATATTATTGACAAGTCATTTATAGAGCGTATTTTGGAAAACATCAAGTTTCCTAAATGGAAATTATCGACAAAGGCCGCAGCCCGAAGTGACGGCGACCCGTAAATTCGGAGATCAAAAATGAGCAAGCTGCATGCCTTGAACAATAATGTCGCCAAGCCCGACGAAACTGCACCAACCGCGGAAGCCGGCAGGCCCGTACTCGTGCCAGACGTGATGCCGGCACCCGCGGCCGACGCAAAGCCGGCCCGAAAACGCGGCCGACGTCTGCTGTTCGGGACCGCGGCGATCGTCCTGCTGGCTGGCAGCGTCTACTACGGCCACAATTACTGGACGGTTGGCCGTTTCAACGTCGAAACCGACGACGCCTATGTCAAGGCGGACAATAGTTCGGTCGCTCCCAAAATCTCGGGCTATATCGCCGAAGTTCTGGTCAAGGACAACGAAACGGTGAAGGCCCGTCAGCCCCTCGCCCGCATCGACGATCGCGATTTCAAGACCGCGCTCGAACAAGCAAAGGGCGATGTCGCTGCCGCCGAGGCGACGATCGAAGCAAAGCAAGCTTCGCTCGAGATTCAGGAGTCGGTCATTGCGGCTGCGCGCGCCACTGTCGATGTCGATCAGGCCAATGCAATCTTCGCCGAACAGAACAACAAGCGTTATGCGACGCTCGCAACCAGCGGCTATGGCAACATCCAGAATGCACAGCAGGCCGCCTCGCAGATCGCGGCGGCAAAGGCCACGGTCGTTCGCGATAGCGCTGCCCTGGACGCTGCGACCAAGCAGGTTGACCTGCTCAAGGCCGAACTTGCGCAGGCAAAGGCGGCTCTGGAGCATGATCTTGCTGTTCAACATCAGGCCGAACTCAACCTGTCCTATGCCACGATAATTGCGCCTGTCGATGGAGTCGTGGGCAACCGTACGCTGCGTGTCGGACAATATGTCCAGGCTGGAACGCAGCTCATGACGGTGGTGCCGACAGCTTCGGTCTACGTCATTGCCAATTACAAGGAAACGCAGCTTACCGATGTCCATGCGGGCCAGGCGGTCGATATCGACGTCGATATGTTTCCGGACCGGGTCTATCACGGTCACGTCGATAGCCTTGCTCCGGCGAGTGGACAGGAATTTGCGCTCCTGCCGCCGGACAATGCGACCGGCAATTTCACCAAGGTCGTGCAGCGCATTCCCGTGAAGATCGTCCTCGACGCCGATAGTGCCGCGGCCGGGGACCTGCGGCCCGGCATGTCCGTTCAACCAAGCATCGACACCAAGCCCGACGCTGCCCAGCGTCAGAGCCGTTGATGGCCGGCAGGAGGATCGTGTCATGTCTGCCGTCACATTCAACGCCCCAGCCGTGCCGCAGCCGCGCGCAAGCACAAAGGAGTGGATAGCCGTACTCGCCGGCATGATCGGCGCGTTCATGGCAATCCTCAACATCCAGATTACCAATGCATCGCTGCTCGATATCGAAGGCGGCATCGGCACCGGCGTCGATAATGGCGCCTGGATCTCGACGTCCTACCTCATCGGCGAAATCGTCGTAATTCCGCTTACGGCCTATTTCAGCAGCGTGTTTTCATTTCGTCGCTACATGCTTGTGAACACGATACTGTTCCCGCTGTTTTCGATAGCCTGTGCCTTCACGCATGATCTCGGCTCGATGATAGTCATGCGCGGCCTGCAGGGTTTTGCCGGCGGCGTGCTTATCCCCATGGCCTTCACCATGGTGCTGACGAAGCTGCCAAAGGCACAACAGCCGGTGGGCCTTGCGCTGTTCGCCCTGTCCGTCACTTTCGCTCCGGCGATTGGCCCGACGATCGGCGGCTACCTTACCGAGAAATACGGTTGGCAAACGATCTTCTTCATCAACGCGGTTCCAAGCGCCGTCATGGCGGTTGCCCTGGCGGCAACGCTGGACAAGGCGCCGATGCAGCTTCATCTGCTGAAGGAGGGCGACTGGGCCGGCATTTTCACCATGGCTATCGGCCTTTCGGCTCTGCAAACCGTGCTCGAAGAGGGCAACAAGGATGACTGGTTCTCTTCGCCCTTCATCCTGAAGCTCAGCGCTGTCGCCGTCGTCTTTCTGGTAACTTTCATCTGGATTGAATTGACCGTTGACAAGCCCCTGGTGAAACTCAGCCTCTTGAAGCAGCGCAACTTCGCCATCGGTGTCGTTGTCAACGTGCTGGTTGGCGTCGCCCTGTTTGGCACCGTCTATATCCTGCCCCAATACCTTGGGCAGGTGCAGCGTTACAATGCCGAGCAGATCGGCAATGTGCTTGCCTGGACCGGTCTGCCGCAATTGTTGCTGATCCCGCTGGTACCGATGCTGATGAAGCGTTTCGACGCCCGTTACATCGGCTTTCTCGGCATCAGCATCTTTGCTGCCAGCTGTTTCATGAACGTCATGCTTTCACCCGACAATGCCGGCGATCAGTTCTGGATCCCGAACATTGTTCGTGCAAGCGGGCAGGCGCTTGTCCTAACTCCGATAACTGCCATCACCACGGCCGGGATCGCCGCCGCCGACGCCGCTGCAGCATCGGGTTTGACGAACATGCTGCGCAATCTCGGCGGCGCGGTCGGTACGGCAACGCTCGGAACTGTTCTGACCAAGCGGGAACAATTCCACTCGAACATCATCGGCCAGTCTGTGACTTTGGCCCGCGACGAGGTCCATCAGCGTCTCGACCAGTTGACGGGTTATTTCATCGCCCACGGCGTTTCCGATCACGCCCTGGCCGCCCAACAGGCCGTCGTCGTCCTTGGTCGGCTTGTCAAGCGACAGGCATTGATCCTCGGCTTCGGCGACACCTTTGCGGTTATTGGCGTCCTGCTTGCTATTGCGGCAATTGCCCTATTGTTCGCCGAAAAGCCGAAAGGCGCTGCGGCGGCCGGCGCACACTGAGGCTCTCAATACCTCGCGCCTTGCCAATTTTGCGCAGGGCCATTAACTCGTGGCATGGCATTTACACTGCGGCAACTGCAATATTTCGTAGCGGTGGCGGAGCAAGGCTCCGTCACCAGAGCAGCACAGAATCTTTCCATTTCGCAGTCATCCATCACCGAAGCAGTGAAGGAACTTGAAAACGACCTTGGCGTCGAACTTTTCGAGAGGCATCCGCGCGGGCTTGATATCACCTATAACGGGCACCAGTTCCTGCGACACGCGACGAAGATCCTCGCCGACGTCTCGGATGCGCGCCGTTCTTTTTCCAACGATGCGCCGGTTATGGGTGGAAAGCTGCACCTCGGCGTGACCTCGCTGGTGGCAGGGTATGTGCTGTCCGACCTGCTTGCCAGGTTTCGCCGTGCAAGTCCCGGTGTCGAAGTGAGCGCCATCGAGGACAATGGTTCATATCTCGAACATCTGCTCGTCGGAGGCGAACTCGACGTCGCCGTCATGGTGATCTCCAACCTGCGCGATCGGATGGCGCTACAGGCTGAAATTATCGAGACCTCGCCCTATCGCCTGTGGCTGCCCCTCGGGCATCCGCTGGTCAGCGCCGACATCATTTCGATCAACGATATCGCGAAAGAGCCGTTGATCATGCTGACCGTCGACGAGATCGAGGAGAATACCGGCAAGCTTTTGACCGCTCTTGGTGCGCGCCCGCA
This sequence comes from Phyllobacterium sp. 01N428, assembly GCF_056399405.1. Lineage (NCBI taxonomy): Bacteria > Pseudomonadati > Pseudomonadota > Alphaproteobacteria > Hyphomicrobiales > Phyllobacteriaceae > Phyllobacterium > Phyllobacterium sp. 01N428. Next base: position 111,363 of record NZ_JBFTRH010000008.1, on the reverse strand, counting down.
CGTGGCCTTTCGCACGCGCTCGGTGGAAGCCGTACGCAGTCTCGTGGCGACCGGTGCCGGCATCGCCCTTCTTCCCGATCTTGTGTACCGCCCGTGGTCGCTGGAAGGCGACCGCATCGAAAGCCGCGACGTTTCAGGCGCCCTCCCGTCGTCCAGGTCGGCATGGTCTGGCGCAAAGGATCGAGCCTGCCGCAGGCGGCGCGGGATTTCGTCGGCATAGCAGAAGCACTTCGCAGCGGGCGCACCCGTTAACTTCGGTAGATATCGGAAATTCCGATACCTACCTTCTCATAAATGAATTTGCGAATGCAGCGAAACAGAGGCAGTCTCTTCTCAGGGAACATGGCTCGCAAAATCGCGGCCGAATCGGGGAGATTCGAACATGAAGCAGCTACTCAAATCCTGCACTGCGCTAACGCTTTCGTTGGTGTTCGCGACACAGGTCATGGCGCAGGAAGCGCTGAAGGAACTCGGCAAAGGTGAAGGTGAAGTTTCGATCGTCGCCTGGCCGGGTTATATCGAACGGGGCGACACAGACAAGAACTACGACTGGGTGACCGGCTTCGAAAAGGAAACCGGCTGCAAGGTCACCGTCAAGACGGCGGCCACATCCGACGAGATGGTAGCGCTGATGAACGAAGGCGGCTTCGATCTTGTGACCGCATCCGGAGATTCGACACGGCGCCTGATCGCAGGCAAGCGGGTCCAACCAATTAACACGGACCTCATCCCTAGCTGGAAGACCATCGACGAGCGCATGCAAAATGCGCCATGGCATACAATCGATGGCGTCCATTACGGCGTCCCCTATGTCTGGGGCCCGAATATCCTCATGTACAATACGGATGTTTTCAAGGACAAGGCGCCGACGAGCTGGAGCGTGGTGTTCGAGGAAATGAATCTGCCGGACGGGAAGTCCAACAAGGGCCGGATTCAGGCTTACGACGGTCCAATCCACATTGCCGACGCTGCCAACTACCTGATGTTCCACAAGCCCGAGCTTGGCATCAAGGATCCCTATGAATTGAATGAGGATCAGTACAAGGCGGCGCTCGACATCTTGCGCGTGCAGCGCACGCTCGCCGGTCGTTACTGGCACGATGCGATGGTACAGGTTGACGATTTCAAGAATGAGGGTGTTGTCGCATCGGGATCCTGGCCGTTCCAGGTCAATCTCCTGAAAGGCGAGAAGCAGCCGGTGGCATCGGTTTTCCCGGAGGAGGGAACGACGGGCTGGGCCGATACGACCATGCTGCATGCTGACAGTAAGCACCCCAACTGCGCCTACATGTGGATGGAACATTCACTTTCGCCCAAGGTGCAGGGTGACGTTTCCGCTTGGTTCGGGGCCAATCCTTCGGTCGGTGCTGCCTGCAAGGGCAATGAGCTGCTGACGGAGGAGGGCTGCGCCGCCAACGGCTATAACGACTTCGCCAAGATCAAGTTCTGGAAGACGCCGGTTGCCAAGTGTGAATCACAGGGCCAATGCATTCCCTACAACCGCTGGGTCTCGGACTATATCGCCGTCATTGGCGGACGCTGAGACCGGTCACTGCCGCTGCGCCGCTTAATGTTTGCAGATTTGTCGACCGGCCATGGACGCCGGTCGATCGCAAACCGCATAGGTTAGGCCCGGGCCAATAGTAACCCAACTTACTGGAGCAAAGGCCATGACACCTGCTGTTCTATTCCAGAACGTATCCCGCCATTTCGGTGCCGTTCGTGCGGTAGATGCAGTTGATCTGGCAGTCGCTGAAGGCGAGTTCTTCGCAATGCTTGGCCCATCGGGATCGGGCAAGACGACATGCCTGCGGCTGATGGCCGGGTTCGAACAACCGACGAGTGGTCACATCGAGATCTTCGGAGAAACCGCCGAGGGCGTTCCCCCTTACAAGCGCAGCGTCAACACGGTGTTTCAGGACTACGCACTGTTTCCGCACCTCAATATTCTCGACAACGTTGCCTACGGGCTCATGGTGAAGGGCGCAGGCAAGGACGAGCGGCGCAAGGCCGCGGAGGACGCCCTCGCCATGGTGAAGCTTCCCGGCTATGGCTCGCGGCGTCCGGGTCAGTTGTCGGGCGGCCAGCGCCAGCGCGTGGCGCTCGCGCGTGCGCTCGTCAACAAACCGAAGGTACTTCTGCTTGACGAGCCGCTCGGCGCGCTCGATCTGAAGTTGCGCGAGCAGATGCAGGAGGAACTGAAGTCCCTGCAGAAGTCGCTCGGCATCACCTTTGTCTTCGTTACCCACGACCAGGGCGAGGCCTTGTCGATGGCCGACCGCATTGCGGTGTTCAATGATGGAAAAATTCAACAGCTTGGCACACCGGAGGAGGTGTACAAGCGACCGCAGACGCGCTTCGTCGCCGACTTCGTCGGTTCATCGAACGTGTTGCCGCCGGAATTCGTCAGCCAGTTTGGCGCTGCCAATCGCTATGCAAGCCTGCGCCCCGAGGCTATCACGCTCGGCCACGCTGGCGACGGCAAGCTGGTGCTTGACGGCACCGTCGTGTCGCGCAGCTTCCTTGGTGCGACCAACCGCATCCTCGTCAGCGTCAATGGCACGCGCATCCACGTGATGAGCCCGGCCGCAGCGACGGTCCCGGCCGAAGGCGGGCGCGTGACATTGAGTTTCGACCGGGCCGATCTCCACCTGATGGATCAGGCGTCATGAGCGCCATCGCGCAACAACGATCAACCCTCACCGATCGCGGCAGCTTGAGCGGGCGGCTCTCGGACTTCCTGTGGAAGCATCCGCATATTTTGCTCATGCTCCTGCTCGCCCCGCCGCTGCTGTGGCTCGGCATAATCTATCTCGGTTCCCTCTTTGCGCTCCTGCTGCAGAGCTTCTTTTCCATTGACGACTATTCAGGGCTTATCAACTACCAGTTTACACTTGCCACGTATGGCCAGTTGCTCAACGAAGCCAATTTGGACATCATCCTCCGGACGGTTCTCATGGCTTCGATCGTGACGCTGGTTTCGGCGGTCATTGCTTTTCCCATCGCCTATTTCGCCGCGCGCTATGCGCAAGGAAAATGGAAGGCCTTTTTCTACCTCGGCGTGATGTTGCCGCTCTGGTCGAGCTACCTGGTGAAGATCTATGCCTGGAAACTGATCCTCGCCAAGGAAGGCATCCTCACCTGGTTTCTGACCAAGCTCAATCTGATGTGGCTGCTCGACGCCTGGCTCTCCCTCCCGGTCATCGGAGGCAATTCCCTCTCGGTCAGCTATACGGGGACGTTCATCGTCTTCGTCTATGTCTGGATGCCGTTCATGATACTCCCGATCCAGGCAGCGCTCGAACGGGTCCCCGGCAACCTCATCGAAGCCTCTTCCGACCTTGGGGCCACGCCACAACAAACCTTCCGCCATGTCCTTTTCCCGCTTGCCCTGCCCGGAATCGTGGCAGGCTCGATCTTCACCTTCTCGCTGACGCTCGGCGACTACATCATTCCGCAGATCATTGGTTCGTCGCGCCTGTTTATTGGACAGGCGGTCTATGCGCAGCAGGGCACGGCGGGCAACATACCGCTGGCAGCGGCGTTCACCGTTGTCCCTATCGTGATCATGGGCTTCTATCTCTGGATGGCGCGGCGCATGGGGGCATTCGATGCGCTCTGATCGCTCTGCCCCGCTCGGACTGAAGATCGCTGCCGGTTGCGGCCTCCTCTTCCTGCATGTGCCGCTGCTTCTGATCTTTCTCTATGCCTTCACGACCGAAGACAAGAGCTACCAGTTCCCGCCGCCCGGCCTGACCCTCCAATGGTTCGCTGTCACCTGGGAGCGGCCCGATGTCTGGCAGGCGCTGTTTCTCTCCGTGCGTGTCGCGACGGTATCGACTATACTGGCGCTAATTCTCGGTACGCTTTGCGCCGCCGCCGTGAGCCAGACGCGCTTCTTCGGCCGCGAGACGATATCGCTCCTCGTCATCCTGCCGATCGCGCTGCCCGGCATCATCACAGGCATTGCGCTGCGGTCCGCCTTCAGCCTGGCCGATATACCCTTCTCGTTCTGGACCATCGTCCTTGGTCACGCGACCTTCTGCATCGTCGTCGTCTACAACAATGCAGTGGCCCGCTTCCGCCGCGTTTCCGGCTCGCTAATGGAAGCATCGATGGACCTCGGCGCCAACGGCTTCCAGACGTTCCGCTACATCATCCTGCCGAACATCGGAACCGCCCTGTTGGCCGGGGGCATGCTCGCCTTCGCCCTGTCGTTCGACGAGGTGATCGTCACCACCTTTACCGGTGGCCAGCAATCGACACTGCCGATCTGGATGCTGCAGGAGCTTATTCGTCCGCGCCAAAGGCCCGTCACCAACGTCGTGGCAATGGTAGTGGTGCTCGTGACGTTCCTGCCGATCCTTGCCGCCTATTACCTTACACGCGACGGCGACCAGATCGCCGGTTCAGGCAAATAATAAGACTATGGGAGAACATGTCATGGATACGCAATTGCTCATCGGGTCAAGGTTCGAAGCCGGAACGGAAACGGAGGAACAGATCCTCAATCCCAAGACCGGCGCCAGGATTATCGATCTCGCCGAAGCTTCCCACAGCCAGATCGACGCGGCGGTAGATGCTGCCGAAGGAGCTTTCCTGGGCTGGTCGCGCACAACGCCGGCCGAGCGCGCGGGGTATCTTCTGAAGATTGCGGACGCCATCGAAGCGGAGGCAGACGGTTTTGCCGCGCTCGAAGCACTGAATTGCGGCAAGCCGATCAATGCGGTGCGCAACGATGAACTGCCGGCCATTATCGACTGCTGGCGGTTTTTTGCCGGAGCAGTTCGCACATTGACCTCCCCTGTTGCCGGAGAATATCTGCCCGGACATACCTCCATGATCCGCCGCGATGCGATCGGCATCGTCGGCTCGATTGCCCCATGGAATTATCCGTTGATGATGATGGCCTGGAAGCTGGCGCCAGCGATCGCGGGCGGCAACACAGTCGTGTTCAAGCCATCGGAGCAGACACCGCTTACAGCCTTGAAAATGGCGCGCCTGCTCGCCGGAATATTGCCTGAAGGTGTCGTGAACATCATCCTTGGCCGCGGCGAGACCGTCGGCAACGCCCTTATCAACCATCCGAAGATCGCCATGGTTTCCATTACCGGTGACATTGCGACAGGCAAGAAAGTCTTGCAGGCGGCGGCGAAGACCGTCAAGCGCACCCATCTCGAGCTTGGCGGCAAAGCGCCGGTAATCGTATATGGAGACGCCGACCTTGAAGCCGTCGTCAATGGCATCCGCACGTTCGGCTACTACAATGCCGGCCAGGACTGCACTGCGGCCTGCCGCATCTACGCGCAAGACAGCATTTATGAGCGCCTGGTGGCCGACCTGTCTTCGGCAGTGTCGACGATCCGCTATAACGACCCTGACGACACGGTCAATGAGATCGGGCCGCTGATCTCGGGACGCCAGCGCGACCGGGTTGCGAGCTTCGTCGAACGGGCAACGGAACAGAAGCATATCGAGATCACGACGGGCGGCGGCCCCGGCAGCACCAATGGATTTTTCTTTCAGCCGACGGTGGTCGCCGGCGCCATGCAGGAAGACGAAATCGTGCGCAGGGAAGTGTTCGGACCGGTCGTTTCCGTGACACGGTTCAAAGAGGACCAGCAGGCGGTTAATTGGGCCAATGACAGCGATTACGGTCTGGCGTCGTCGGTCTGGACCCGTGACATCACCAAGGCGATGCAGGCAGCATCACGCCTGCAATATGGCTGCACCTGGATCAACACGCATTTCATGCTCACCAACGAGATGCCGCATGGCGGCGTCAAGCAGTCAGGCTACGGCAAGGACATGTCTGTCTACGCGCTGGAGGACTATACGGCCGTGCGCCACATCATGATCAATCATGGGTAAGGCCTTGCGCCTTGTAAAAGAGGAAGCGGGGCCATTGGTCGGCCCCGCCGCTTCAATCAGCTACGGATGAACGCGAGAAGGTCCGCGTTGATTGTCTCTGCGTGGGTCGTCGGCATGCCGTGCGGGAAGCCCTTGTAGGTCTTGAGCGTTCCATTCTGCAAAAGCTTTGCCGACAAAGGAGCGGAATCGGCATAAGGAACGATCTGGTCGTCGTCGCCGTGCATCACGAGTACCGGGACCTTGATCTTCTTCAGATCTTCGGTGAAATCGGTCTGCGAGAAGGCGACGATGCCGTCATAATGCGCCTTGGCGCCGCCCATCATGCCCTGACGCCACCAGTTCTGTATCACGGCCTCCGACACATTGGCGCCGGGCCTGTTGTAGCCATAGAACGGGCCGGCCGCTATCGCACGATAGAAATCACTGCGGCCTGCGGCGAGCTGCTTCTGGAAGTCGTCGAATACATCCTTCGGCAGTCCGCCGGGGTTAGAGTCGGTCTTGACCATGAGCGGCGGCACTGCACTCAGGATCGCCGCCTTGGCTACCCGGCTTTCGCCATGACGCGCAATATAGTGCACGACTTCCCCGCCGCCGGTGGAATGGCCGACGTGAATGGCGTTCTTCAGGTCGAGCTTTTCGGTCAATGCAGCAAGATCATCGGCATAATGATCCATGTCGTGGCCGTCGCTTACCTGACTTGAACGCCCGTGACCGCGCCGATCGTGGGCGATGACGCGAAAACCGTTGTTGGCGAAGAACATCATCTGCGCATCCCAATCGTCCGCCGATAGCGGCCATCCATGGCTGAAGACGATCGGCTGCCCTGCTCCCCAGTCCTTGTAGAAAATCTCGACCCCATCCTTTGTATTGATCGTTGGCATATCGCTCTCTCCTGACGGTTTGAATTGGACGGGACGGAGGGTATTGCAGCCGCGCTCGAAAGCAAATGCCATCTAGGCACAACTTATCGGGGAAATATTCCGATCCAAGTCAATCATTGGCTGGTCTACGTAGTTTTCTCGGCAGAGCCTAGGGTTAGTGCTGATTGCGGCGGGCTGATCCCGTCAATATTGTCGATATCTCAAGTTCCCCTCTCTAGACTTGAAACTTGGCCCGCCGCTGCTGCAAACCCCTGGCAGCGGCGGGCGCATTTGTTTCTGGCGGCAGGTTGCCTGTAGCGAGGCACGAGGCCCGCTGAATGGATCGCACGCAATCGTTTGGTACAGACCTGCGCACTCTGCGTATCAGTGCGTCGTTGCGCCCCGTACCCGCCCCGGCGTCTCCCCGTAAGCCTTTTTGAAGGCCTTTATGAAGTGCCCGGCGGTCTCGAAGCCTACCTCAATGGCGATCTCGATCAGCGGCGCCTTGGTCTGCAGGAGCAGCGCCCGCGCGCGATGCAGTCTCAACGCCATATAGGCCTGAGCGGGCGAGCGGCCTGTCTTTTCATGGAAGAGACGCTCCAATTGGCGACGCGAGATGCCGACAGACGCTGCGAGGTCGGGGATGCTGATAATGTCCTCGACGTGCCGTTCCATGGTGATCAGGATCGACTTCAGGCGATCGTCGCTGCAGTCGATATCCAGCGGCCTGCGCGGCTGAATATCGAGCGCAGTTCGTGCCCGTTCTATTTGCAGCACTTCGAGCGCGTTGCGTTCGGCGTCCCTGCTGATCGACTGGCGCACGATCGACGCCGCCAGATCGGCGGCACTGGTGCCGCCAGCACAGGAACCGCGCGCCTTGTCGAGGTTGTACAATCGATCGGAACGTACCGCCAGATCAGGAAAGCGTTCCCTGAATGCCTGGTAGTGCAGCCAGCTGACGCACGTCTCATGATGATCCATCAATCCGGCTTCCGCCAGAATGAACGAACCGGTGCACACGCCGATCAGAGGCACCTTTTGCAGATCTGCCCGCTTGAGGAAAGCGATCGTGTCGTTGTCGATGGGGCGTTCCACGGTCAACAGCCCCCCGACCACCACGATGTAGTTAAACTGACCGGGATCAACGAAATCCGACGTCGGAGCCACCTCGACGCCGCAACTTGACGTGATCAGATGCCGGGTGCTGCCGAGCACCTGCCAGTCGGCATGCACCCGTCCAGAACGGTCGAGTTCATCGCTTGCCAGCCGCAACGTATCGACGAACATGGCAAAGGCCGACAGCGTGAAGGAACGCGCGAGGACGAAGCCGATTTTCAATCGCGCCGTCTCGGAGGTCAGGGGTCTCGCATTCATCCGTCAGTCCTTCTATGGCGTCGTCGATAATGCCTTGGCCTTGCGGTAAGCGGCGTCAAGACCGGCGTCCACCGCGGCGTCAAAGCCCCCTTGCCGCATGGCAATGATGCCTGCCGCCGTCGTCCCCTTATAGTCCACGAACGATTTGACCGTCTCGGATGGCGATGCGCCGTTGAACTCCTGAAGCCGGCCAGCGCCAATGATCATCTGCTCTGCGGCGCGGCGCGCGACGTCAGCGGGAACACCCCGGGCCACCGCATGGTTCATCATCGCTTCGGCGAGCAAGGCCGGGAATGCAGCGCCCGAACCCGACATGGCGGTGAAGTAATCAATGTGCTCCTCCTCGCTGACCGCGTCGACCACGCCGCAACTGCGGAACAGCCTCGCTATCGTATCGCTATCTCCGGGTTCAGGCGAATCGATGAAGAAGGGGGTATAGGAATAGCCGAGTTCTGCTGCCGCATTGGGCAGTGCGCGGGCTACCCTATTGCTGCCGGTTCGTTGCTTGATGCCCTTGATCGTCACACCGGCCATTACCGACACCACCAATTTTCCCGCGGCGTCGATATCGACAGCATTCCAGTCGTTCGGCCGCACCGAGAGCACAATGACATCAGAATTCTTTACGAGTTGCGTGTTGTCAGACGTCCAATGACAGCCGAGCGATTTTTCTGGTCGTCCGCTGCGGAACGAGCAAGTGAGCCGTTCAGACGCGACTGTTCCCGAACCGACAAGAGCTTTCGCTATGGCTGTTCCCAGCCAACCCGACCCTCCAATGATGCCTATGCGATCGATGTGAACCATGCGGGGACCTCCTTGCTGTCAAGCATCATACGCGACCTGAGGTTCCATGACCGCGACATATGGTTGCCGTCTTGCGGCTTTACACGTTTGAGGCGCTGGCCAAGCGAGACAAGCCATTGTAAAACCGCGCTCCGATCCCGGTGAACGAGACAGGTATGGCTCAAACTCAATCAGCAAATATCGGCACGTGGTATATCGATCCCGATGCAGAAGACAAGATGGCCGATGGTCATGCGCCGATCTGGCGGCACCTTATCGACCTTATCGTCGAGAAGGACCTTACCGCCAAGAGCGTGCTTGATTTCGGTTGCAATCAAGGCGGCCTTCTGAGGCATCTCTATGCCATCCGGCCCTTTCACAAAGCTCTTGGCGTCGATATCGCCGACACGTCCGTCGCCAAGGCCGAGGCCCTGAAAGGCAGCCTGCCGGTCCAGCATCAGGCGACCAGCAGTCTTGCAGGTTGGGCGGATCAATTCGATGTCGCGATCAGTCACGAAGTAATTTACCTCATTCCCGATATCGATGCTCATGCCGCGGACATCTGGCAGGCGCTGAAGCGTGGCGGCGTCTATTATGCGGTAACCGGCTGTCATACGGACAATCCGCTATGGCCGAAATGGCGCGAGCTTGTGGCGAAGCGGACCAATACGATCGTACAGGAACGCTCGATCACGGATTACGGGCGCGCCTTCGAGAAGGCGGGTTTCGAGGTTTCGGCGCGCAAGCTCGAATTCAACGGTTTCATACCCTTTGTGGCCGATGGTTGGACCCCGAATTTCGCCGACGCGCTGGAATATTATACGCAGACCAAGATCGTCTTCCGATTGGTCAAACCATAGGCCGCTGCAACCTGGCAAGCTCGACGTCAAAGTGCGGCGGGCTGTCGGCGGCGACTTGAACGAAACGGCCTCTCACGCGAAAAATATCCTGGATCAACCCGCTGCCGGCCAGGTCTTCCGGCAAGCCGTCAAATCGAAGCCTGCCCTTCTCCAACAATGAAATGCGGTCGCTAACGGCGATCGCCTGGTTGATGTCGTGGATTGCCATGACGATGGTGACGCCTTTTTCGCGGCTGAGGCGGTGGATAAGGTCAAGGACTTCCACCTGGTAGCCGATATCGAGGAAGGATGTCGGTTCATCGAGGAGAAGAATGGCTGCTTCCTGCGCCAAAGCGGCCGATATCCAGGCCCGCTGGCGCTCGCCGCCCGAAAGCTCGTTGAGGCTGCGGTCGGCGAGACTGCTCAATCCAGTGCTTTCCAGCGCCCATTCGATGGCCTTTTCGTCCGTGCTGTCGTAGGAGCGGTATAATCCCACATGCGGATAGCGCCCTTGCCGGACGAGCTGGGCCACGGTCATTTCGTCCGGCGCTGCCGGCTGTTGCGGCAGGAATGCGAGCTTCTTGGCAAGCGCTCGCCGTGACAAGGTTGCGACCGGCGTTTCGCCAAGGAGCACCCTGCCCTCGACGGGTCGGATCAATCCGGCCAAAGCATGAAGGGCAGTGCTTTTGCCCGAGCCGTTAGGACCAATGAGCGCGCGTATCTCTCCCTGCTCCAGCGAAAGGCCGAACTGGTTGAGCGCCGTGCGCTCCCCGTAGGCAACCGACACGTTGGAACAGGAGAGTGGCATGAGCGGTCTCACGTGGTTTTGCGCAACAATGCTAGAAGTAGGGGGACGCCGAAAATGGCGGTCACAATCCCGATGGGAATTTCCTCGGCCTGTCCGAGCAAACGCCCGATCAGATCGCCAAGCGTGACGACAATGGCGCCGAGGCCTATCATTAGCGCCAGCGACAGCACGAAGTTTCGGCCGGCAATGAATTTTGCCATATGAGGCACTATCAGGCCAACGAAGACAAGCGGCCCGACCGCTCCGACGGCGCTTGAAGCGAGCATGCAGGCAACGACGAGAACGATGGAAAACTGGCGGCGATAGGCAAGCCCGAACGATTGCGCCACCGTTGCATCGAAATGCAGGAGGCGCAGCGGCCGATAGATGACTGGAAGCATTAACAGGCCGGCAATCGTAAAGGGCAGCAGGAAGAGCGCATGGTCCCAGGTTCGGGCATAAAGGCTTCCGGACAACCATTCCAGAATGATCTCGATGCGTGCCGAGCCCCATCCTGCAATAAGGCCGATGGCTATCGCATGCAGCACTGCGCCGACCGCCACGCCGCAGAGCGTGATCCGCATGGCGCTGAGACCGAGGCGAAACGCCAGCAGGTAGATGATGCCGCCCGCAAGCAGTCCCCCGGCGAGCCCCGCCGCCGGAAGCCAAGCGACCGGCAACTCTGCGAGCGTGTTCGACCCCGGTTGGAAGATATAGACGGTGAACATCAGGAAAGTCGTTACCGACAGCGTAGCCCCTTGCGAGATCCCCATGAGCGATGGGTCCGCAAGCGGGTTGCGTGTGATTACCTGTAGAAGGAACCCAGCCAATGCAAAATGAATTCCTGCCAATACGCCGGTTACGATGCGCGGAAGCCTGATATCGAGGATGATCGCCCGGGCCTCATCGGATCCGTTGCCCTTCAGGACAGCCAGGATGTCGTTGCGGGAAATATCGGCGACGCCCAGCAACGCCGCTGCGAGGATCGAAGCTGCGGTAACGGCGACCAGAGCGAAAACGATCCAGCCGGCGTTCGAGCCCGCTCGCGTTGAGGCAACTGCACTCATCGCTCAGCGCCCGAAAGATTGAGCCGGCCGCGCTGGACAAGGTAGATGAAGATAGGGCCGCCGATCAGCGCCGTGATTATCCCGACCGGCAATTCCCGCGGGACGGCGATGCTGCGTCCAACAACATCGGCAAAGGTGACGATGAGCGCACCGATGACCGCGCTCAACCCGATGTCCCAGCCAGTCCCGCCTGGTCTGAGAAGGCGCGCAATGTGGGGTGCTGCAAGGCCGACAAAGGCAACTGGACCGGCGATCGGCGCGATACCCGCGACCGGGATAATCGCCAGAATGAGAATGACCGGCTTCCACAGCCCAAGCTGCAGGCCCATTCCGGCAGCGGCATGGTCGCTCAGCATGAACATTCCGATTACACGACGAAAAACGAGCGCCCCGACGACACCTGTTACCGTCCAGGGAAGCATATGCATGAGATGTGTCCAAGTCCTTCCCTGAAAACCGCCCGATAGCCAGAACAGCAGTGACGCGGCCTGCGGCCCCGTCTGCAACAGGACATATGTAATTATCGCGCCGAGAAACAGGGAAACGCTGACACCGCCAAGTGCCAGTTGCAGCGGACGCCCCTGCCCGCCGCGTGAAACCCAGAACGTCACGGAAGAAGCCGCGAGCCCGCCCAGCAGCCCGATGACCGGGTAATAAACCGGGGAGAGCCACGGCACGAACACAAAGCAACAAACGATCGGCGCAACGGCTCCGGCCGTCGCGCCGGTAATGCCGGGATCGGCCAGCGGATTGCGCGTCAGCGTTTGCAAGAGGTAGCCTGAAACGGCGAGCCCCGCACCGCCTGCGGCAGCGGTCAGGCTCCGCGGCAGCCGCAGCGTCCACACAAGGATTGAATCGATCTTGCCATCGGGCGCGACAAGAACATGGAAAATGGTCGCGACCGATAGTGTTTTTGCGCCAACCAGCAAACCGACGGCGATCGTCGCCAGGCAGGCCAGCACGATAAGCCCAATGAGCAGGAATGATCGGCTTGGGCTCATTCGTCGAACTGGCCGTCAGTCCTGAACGGTCGCGGGAATGATCTTTGCCGCTTCCGCACGGACATCGACGGCGGGGAAGGTGTCCGGATAGAGATAGTGCGCCGCTTCCCTCAGAACGATCTCGCGGGCGATCGGACCATTTGTTTCGACCCACTGATCACCGACATAGAAGACCCGGTTGTTCTTCACGGCTGAGAGCTGCGACCAGATCGGATTGCTTTCGTGGGGGCGGTCCGGCCCGGAATCGTAGACGAAGATGACCTCCGGATCTTTCTCCAGCATGGTCTCGAGACTGAGATCGATACCGAACTCGCCGCCCGGCGACTTCGGACCAGCGATATTGTCGCCCCCTATAGCCGCCACGATGGAGGCGGATGTGTTTTCGGTATGGAACGCAAACGGCGTTGCTCCACCCCACATGATCATGAAACGCGGGTGGACATCCTTCGGTGCCTTGGCTGCAAAGTTGGCAAGGTTCTTGCGGAAGTCGGCATTCAGCTTCTCACCCCGCTCGGGCTGGCCGAGCAGCTTCGAAATCTCGGCAACTTCCTTATAGCTTTCGTCGAGCAACTCCATGTTGTAAGCCACATAGGGTGCGATGCCCTGCAACTGCGCAGCGTTGCCGACGGTATAGCGGCGGATTGCGATGATGAGGTCGGGCTTTGCTTCGGAAAGTAGTTCAAGGTTTGGTTTGGCCCGCTGTCCGATCCGCTTCATCTGCGAGGTCAGGCCAAGCAAGAAATCCGGCTCACGGCCCGCTGTCATATATGTGCTTGCGATCGGCTTGACGCCGAGGGCTAGCGCGATGTCATCGGCGAAGTAGGATATCGAGGCGATGCGCTTCGGTTGTGCAGGAACTTCGACCGTGACGCCGCGATCATCGACAATCGACACCTTGCCCGGATCGGCAGCGAAAGCGCTGCCTGAAGCCAATAATGCCACGATACCGAGCGCGCGCGCACGCTTGAATAAGATCCCTGCCACGAAAGCCTCCTTGCTGGTTTGAATTTTTCATAAACCGCAAAGAGGAGTTTCACAATCATATTTAAGTCTAATGGCGGCGGAACACCCTTTCCTGCCATCAGTCGCTCGCGTCAATAGCGAGGTTTCATTGCATCCCGTATTCACTTTGCTTTTGAACGCCGGCTTGTGACAAGCGTGCGATCGCAGCGCCATTGGCATCGAAAATGTGGACGTCTTGCGGTCGCGCGGTAAAGCGGATCTTGTCCGTCCTGGCGTAGGTGCCGGTGCCGTCTACCTTGGTGAGATATTTTCGATCAGAGCCCGGCATATCGACATAAAGAATTTGTACTTCGCCGAGGTGTTCGACAAAATCGATGGTACCGGTAAACACGGGGCCATTCGTTTTTGCATCCGCGATCTGTGTATTCTCGGGTCGAATACCGATGCTGAGCCGATCCCCAGCAGAAACGCCAGCGGGCAGCACACCAAGATCGAGAGCGACCCCGCAATCCAGCTTGCATTTCGCGGAGCCCGACAAGTCTTTTTCGAGTTTTCCCTCCAATATGTTCATCGAAGGCGACCCGATGAACTGCGCAACGAAAAGATTGGCTGGATTTTTGTAGAGCTCGATCGGCGTTCCAACCTGCTCGATGTTTCCGTCTTTGAAGACGACGATGCGGTCGGCCAAAGTCATGGCCTCGACTTGGTCATGTGTCACGTAGATCATGGTGACGTCCGGCATGCTCTGCTTCAGCTTCGCAATCTCGATCCGGGTCGCCACGCGCAGCGCCGCATCGAGATTGGACAATGGTTCATCGAAGAGAAACACGCGCGGATCGCGTACGATGGCGCGGCCGATGGCTACACGCTGCCTCTGTCCGCCGGAAAGAGCCTTCGGCAGCCGCTGCAGATAACTGTCGAGCTGGAGGATGTTCGCCGCATTGCGCACACGTTTATCGATTTCGGCTTTGGGCAGGCCGGCTATGCGCAGACCGAAGGCCATATTCTCGAAGACAGTCATGTGCGGGTATAGGGCGTAGGACTGGAACACCATTGAAATGCCGCGCTTGGACGGCGCCACATTGTTGATCCGCTCGCCATCAATGATGAGGTCGCCGGAGGTAATCGTTTCCAACCCGGCAATCGAGCGAAGCAGTGTCGATTTTCCACAGCCCGAAGGGCCCACAAAAACGATGAACTCACCGGATTTGATGTCGAGATCGATGCCGTGAAGGACCTCCAGATTGGAGTATGACTTACGTATGTTTCTCAGCGACAAGTCAGCCATCGTTCCGTTCCTTATATTTGCTTCCCATCACTCAGGGAGCAAGATTGGCCAGGAATCGCGTGATCCGATCCGGCTTCTGATTGAGAATTTCCACGTCATTCTTGCGGCGAATGGCGCTCCTGACGATCTTCGCACCGACATAGCGCAACGGTTCGGGCGGGAGCTTCGTCCGGCGACCGATGCCGACCAGCCCGCATCTGCTCCACTTGTCGTCGCGTCCCAAAACGAGACTTGCCATGATGCGGCCGGCAACGGGCGTCTGAGCAATCCCGGTGCCGTTGAAACCGACAGCGTAGAAGATGTTCCGATGCTCTTTCAGATGATCGAAAACCGGCAGATGCTGGGCAGTGCAGTCGATTGGTCCGCTCCAATCATATTGTACCTCAACTTCTTTAAGCTGCGGATAGACGCGGTGCAGCTCGCGGATATTGTCCAAACCCTTGTCTCCGCTCCGGTTGAAGGTGGAGCCGATGCGGTCCTGATACGCAATGCCGCCGGTTCCCCGGCCGAAAATCACACGGCCTGAAGGGGTGCGCTGGTAGTAGAGCACGTGGTGTTGGGCATCGCAGATCGATGCGCCGTCGACCCAACCGATCTCATCCAGAATGTCGGCAGCAGGCGCGGTGGCGATGAGCTGACTGCTGACTACATAAAGATAGTGGTGCAGTTCCGGAATCGCCGAAAGCCATGCGTTGGCTGCGAGGACGATCTTCTTGGCAGACAACGTACCCTGGGCCGTGCGCAATTGCGGTTGTGCCCCAGGTACGATCTCCAGAACCGGACTCTGTTCGTGAATAATGACGCCTTTCGAGATTGCAAGCTGGCGCAAACCCAGCGCCAGCTTTGCCGGCTGGACCGTCCCTGCCCGGTCTTCCACGATGCCAAGGTAGGACGCGGAAGAACCGGTCCGCTTCAGCATGTCGGCCCGGTCAAGGGTCCGAAATCGCTTCTCGCCTAACGCTCGGGTGAGCTCATAGGCCTTCGACCACGCCCCTTCCTGGGCGGCGGAACTTGCCGTCCACAACCAGCCGTCCAGTCGCAAATCCATGTCGATCGTGCCGGAATCCTGGAGGGTCTTGAGTTCATCGATGGCGTCGGCAGTAGCGCGGCACAACATGAGCGCGTCTTCAGTACCCACGAGTTCCCGTAGCATGTCGATCTCGGCGAACCAGGTGTGGACTTGTCCCCCATTCCTGCCCGAAGCGCCCGACCCGCAAAAATCAGCTTCGAGGATTGTAACGCGCGTCTCGGGCGCATGCTCCTTTATCCGCAGCGCGGTCCACAGGCCGGCGTAACCACCGCCGACGATCGCAATATCGCACGTCTCGCTTCCCTTGAGCGGTGTTGTAGCGGCATCGGCGGCAATGCTCTGCAGCCAAAAGGACCGGTCTTCTCTTGGGGCCGCAACCGGCGGTCTCATTTTGATGCTGCTCATGCTCAAGCCCTTTGTGCCGTACGGATGACGCTGTCGTATTTGTCGAGAAGCCATTGCGGTATAGGCAGGATCGCCTGCAGAAACCCGCCAAGATGCGTACAGGTTTCCGCAGCCCGCACGGCCGAACGATTGAGCGCGGTTTCCTCCGAGCAGCCTTCTAGAAAGCGGCTAACGATGAATGTTGCGATGAAGCTGTCGCCGGCGCCGCAGGTATCAACGACAGCTACCGGGACGGAATCCGCGAAGAACAGAGCGCTGCCATTATCGTAGAAGGAGCCGCGCTTGCCGCATGTGACCACGACTTCGCGGGCCCCTGCTCGCTTGAACTTTTCGATGAGCGGCTTGACCGGTTCGTCCGGATCGTCTGGACCTGACGCAAAAACCAGCGGTACATTATCCAGCGGCAAATCGAAGTGTCGTGTCGACACGTCGACGCTGAACTTTACGCCATCCGCTACAAGCCGGCGCACCAGCTCTTCGCTCGCATTTGTGCCGAGATGGACCCAGTCGGCCCGCAGCATCGCATCATAATGTTCGCCTTTCGGAATATAGCCTGCCCCGACGCCGAGGGACTCGAGCAGGAAGCGCCGCTCGCCGGCATCGTCGGCAAGGAGGGTTACCGCGGAACTCCCTGTCAGCAATTCCACGTCACCCGGAGCGAGGCCGACACGCTCGATCTCGTCGAGCATGATCCCGGCTTCTTCATCATGGCCGAGGGCGCCGAAATAGCGCGCATTGTGGCCGTGTCGTTGCCATTGAACCGCGACATTGAGCGCATTTCCTCCTACCGTGACGAAGCCTTTGGTCAGGTAGGCATCAAGGCAATTGTCGCCGACAGCAATCAGCGTTGGACTGGCGTTCTGCATCATTGCTCCGCACGGTCAAGAAGAGGAGCAATCGCGGTCAGACAGCGTTGCCAGGCCGCGACGGGATCGAGCGCATAAGATCCATTGCCGAAGGGTTCGAAGGTAAGGGTCCCCGTAAAGGAACTCGCATCGAGTTCGGCGAGATAGTCGTGCAATGGCAGGTTGCCATCGCCCCAGACCAGGTGGCCGGCCGGCGTCCCGTCAACGATATGAACATGGGAAAGGCGCTCGCCAAACTTATCGACATAGGCGCCGACGCTGTCCTTCGCCGTTGCCATTGCCACAAGATCGAGAACGACGTCGACATTATCTGCGTCGAGCTCGCGCCAGAAGGCAAAGAGCTCATCCGCGTTGTTGACGATATTGCTCTCGGTTCGTTGCAGCGGTTCCAGAAGACAGGCAACCCCGTTGCTCCTGGCGTGCCGGGCAATCGTGTTGACTGACTCGATCGAACGAGCCCATGCGCGCTCGCGGCTTTCACTTTCGAACCCGCGGCCCGGTGTCAGAAACAGGTATTTCGCACCAAGTTCAGCACAAATATCGGCAGCGTGGAGAAAGCGCTCCACGCTCTTTGCGCGATAGGTGTCGTCGCCCGATGCGATGTTTATGGGATAGAGCACCTGTTCCGGCGTGAAGCAGTGAACCGACAACTGATTGTCGACCAGGACGGCCTTCACTTCCCTCAGGCGCGAATTGCTATCGTTGAAGAGGTCGAGGTGGGGAGCAATTCCCCAAAGCTCCATGCGGCTGAATCCCATCCGGCGCAGCTGCTCCGCGACCCACCGGAACGGGTGGTGCTGAAAGGAGAAATTCGCTCCGATGAGTTGTTCACGTCTCAACATTTCCAGCTCCCCTTACTTGCCGATGCCTTCGGCAAGGCCTCGGATGAAGAAGCGCTGCGCGGCGAAGAAAACAATGACGATGGGAAGTGCCGATAATGTCATCGCAGCGAAGACGATGGCGTAATTGGTTCCGTGTTTCGCCATGATCGATGTCAGGCCGACAGGCAGTGTCTGCAAGTCTGCGCCGCTCGTGAAAATCATCGCGAAGAGATATTCATTCCAGGCGAAAAGCACATGCAGGATGACACAGGATACAAGTATCGGCTTGCACAGCGGCAGGATCACCTTCCAGAAGATCTGTCCCTCAGTCGCGCCATCCATGATGGCTGCTTCATCGAGATCGCGTGGCAGTCCGAGCATGTAGGCGCGAATGAGAAAGGTCGTGAACGGGATGCGGAAGGCTGTATAGAGAATGATCAGCGCCCAATAGGTATTGTAGAGGCCGAGATCCTGCATCATGCGCACCAGCGGGATTACCGCGACAGTCGGGCTGAGCATGAGACCGCCAAGCACGATGCCTACGAAATAAGGCTTCCCTGGCAAGCTTGACCGCGTCAGGCCGTATGCGGTCCACGCGCTTACGAGAACGGTGCAGATGGCGGAACCAAGCGTCACGATTATGCTCGTCGCAATGTAATTGCGGATGCCCTGGTTCCAGGCAGAAATATAGTTTCCGATCGTAAAGCTGGTCGGAAGCGCAAACGGATTGCCGAAGATCTCCGAGTTGCTCTTGAAGCCGTTCAGGGCCATCCAGATCAATGGATAGATGACGATGACACCGAGGCTGACAAGAAAGGTAACGAGGCAGACCTTTGCCAGCGCCGACACGAAATCAACCGGTTCCCTCTCACGGGATTGAAGGGTAACGCTCACAGATGCACCCTCCGCTTCCTAGTGTACCAGAGTTGGGCGAAGCCGGTCAGCAAGGTGATGACGAAGATCACGGTTGCCACGGCGGCGCCATAGCCAAAGTCGTTTTCGATGAAGCCCTGTTGATAGAGCCAGGTTCCAAGCACTTGGCTGGAATTGTTCGGACCGCCGGCCGTCATGACCATGACCTCGTTGAAAACCTGGAAGGCGCCGGTGATCGTGACAATGACCATCAGGCCCGTCATTTCGCGTGTCAGAGGCATGGTGATGTTCCACAGCCGCCGCCAGGTGCCAGCCCCGTCCATGATCGCTGCATCGTAGAGTTCGCGCGGTATCTTCTGGATCGCAATGCCGAACAGCAGCGTCGAATAGCCGAAACCCTGCCATTGGCTCATGGCTATGATCGCATAGATCGCCGTGTGCTCTTCGCCGAGCCACGCCCGCGACCAATTCCCGAGGCCAATCTGTGTGAGAAAGGAGTCAAGCAAACCGATGTCCGGCTGGTAGATGAAGTAGAACAGCAGGCCGGTCACTGTGATCGAAATCGCCGAGGGGATGAAATAGACGGCGCGCCAGAACCTGCGCCATCTTTCGTTGTCGAGACCCTCGATGAGCGCAGCGAGCACGAATGCGCCAAATACCTGAAAAACAATCGAGATGACCGCATAAAGCGTGTTGTTGAGGATCGCGGTCCAGACGATCGGATCGCTCTGGAGCCGGCGATAGTTGTCGAGGCCGACAAAGGCGGTTTCGCCGGTGAAAATATCCTGGTTCTTCGTGCTGACTATGAAGTTGTCGATGATTGGATAATAGACGAACCAAAGGATCAGAACGAATGCGACCAGCACCCAGCGGAACGACAGCAAGCCGGACAAGGGGCTGGCCCGATCATTCCCGGCTTTGCTCCGCAGGGTGAAGCCGATCGCGGCGGCTTCACCCTTATAGTCATGCTTCACGACAGTCATTGTCTGAGAGCTTTCTTACTTTGAAGAAGCCGCAGCTTTCTTCACCTGTTCCATGACCTGCTCGGGAGTCTGCGAGCCGCCGATGAGTGCCTGCAGGCCCGAAAGCCAGGCAGCCGCCACGCGCGGTGGGTTGGCCGTATCGAGCCAGGGCATGAGATAGGAAGAGTCCGCGATAACCTTCAGGCCGCCGACGACCGCTGGATTCATCGTATCGGCGGAATATCCTCCGACTGTCGCACTGGGCTGGCCATAAGGCGGAGCGGACAGAACCTTGCCATTATCTGCAGAAGTGACGAACTTCATGAAGTCGATGGCAAGCGGAATGTTCTTCGAAGCGGCATTGATCATGTAACCTTCCGGCGCGCCTTCGATCGACTTCACGTCGCCCTTTGCGTCCTTCGGTGCCGGCAGTTTGAAGTAGCCGAAATCGTCCCGCTTCAAGGCGCCGTCGGCAGTGCTCTGATCGAACTCGATGATTTCCTGATAATACATGGCCGACTTGGCATTGGAGAACTGCTGCAGCGCCGATGCATAGGACGAGCCATTCGTCCCGGAACCATCCGAACATTCATCAATCAACTGCTTGAACTGGGTCAGGCTCAGCACATAGCCCGGATCGGAGTAGTCGGCCGTGGCTGGCGTGAAATCCTTCTCGAGCGTCGCCTGCGGCACGTTATAGGAGAGCAGTTGCCCGGCATAATGAACCGCCGGCCAGCCTTCCTTGTTGCCGAAGGAGATCGGTGTAACGCCCGACTTGCGCAGCGCCGCGCAGGCGCTCAGCAATTCATCGAACGTCTTGGGTTCGGAAACGCCGGCTTTTTCGAACAGCGGCTTGCTGTAGCCCATGAACTTGGCATCGAGATAGAGCGGGATGCCATAGAGCTTGCCATTGTACTGGAAGGCGCTGACTGCGGCGCCGGCAAGTTGCTTGCCCCAGGCGGTATCGGGACCGATCACCTTGCTCAGATCGACAGCGCGATTGCCGCGGACGAAGTTTTCGCCCCAGCTGCCGGTCCAGGAGAAATAGATATCAGGCAAGGAATTGGACGCAACAAGAGCCTTTGTCTTGCCCTTCACGCTGTCATCGCTCTCCTGGATGAGCTCGACTTTGACGCCGGGATGAAGCTTTTCGTATTCCTTGGCGGCATCGACGAAAAACGGAGAAAGCTGCTGCAGGCCGAACTTGGTGAGAATGCTGAGCGTGCCCGAATATTCAACTTTTGCATCCGGATCCGCTACGACCGGGTCTTTTGCCAGCGCGACATTTGCGCTGCCGGCAATCAATCCGGCCGCCATGAAAGAAGCGAGACTCGTCGTGCTTAAAAACGTGGTGCTTTTCATTTCGCAGTTCCTCTCTTTTTTGATCTTTCGTTTCTGTGAATGAATCAATCCCGATCCGACATGATCGGATCGGGACAATCTCAGTATTCGACGCGCTTGTAGTAGCGGCGCGTTGTCAGCGGATGGTCGCGCAAAACTTCGAGATGGGCGCTCAGACGCTCCAGCATGGTGGCGAGGATAATCGGAGAGATCAGCTTGCGCGTATTCTCGGAAATTCCCGGCAGCTTGACAGCGGCTGCGTCCAGAACCCGAACCTTGTCGGTATAGCGTTTTGCGAAGTTTTCGACGCGATCGGTCAGTGGGCGGCAGGCATCCTCACCCTTGAAGATGAACAGGCTGACACCGGGCTCGACCAATTCGAGCGTGCCGTGGAAGAAATCGGACGCATGAACCGGACGTGTGCGGATCCACTGCATTTCCTCAAGAATGCACATCCCGTAATAATGCGCTTCCGGCCAGACCGAACCTGCGCCGGTGAAGATGTGATAGGTCTCGTCCTTGATTTCCTGGGCGAGCGCGGCAGCGCCAGCCTCGTAATCTTCCTTCACCGATACGAGCAATTCCGGCAGCTTCTTAAGCTCTGCCACAGTCGCATCGAAGTCCGCAAATTCACCACGCTCAGCCAGCAGGGCAAGAACGATCAGGAGAGTTTGCAGGTAGAACGATTCCGAGGATGTATCGTCTTCGGCGAAGTTGGTGAAATTGTAGTCCGCATCGAGGCCCAAAGGCGTGTTCTTATGCCCGGTGAGGGAAAGCGTCTTGACGCCCCGCTCCTTCAGGAAAGCCATAAGCTGGACGCTTTCCTTGGTTGTTCCCGATAGCGACGGAAGAATGACGAGCGCCCGTTCATCAAGGCCAGCCGGCGCTTCGAGAACGACCTGCGCCGGAAATGCCGCCGAGACCGGGAAAACAGTTCCGTTCCGGGCAAGCTCGATCGCCGGCTGCGTCAGAAACTGCACGCCGCCCGTGCCCATGAAGAAAATCCGTTCGAGGCCATCGTCGAGCAGCTTGCGCACCAGGGCGCGCACGTCATCGGCGATTGCGACTGCGCCACTTTGTATCTTCACAAAGCGATCTTTATCGAAGTTGAGCATTAGAACCTTTCCCGTTTGCGCATATCAACACCGCTGGAGAGCGAGGTACCGTCTTGCGCGAATGTTCGTTAAGACAATGTGAGATCGATCTCACACATATTTAGCGCACAAGAATTTCACGCTGACAAGGGGGTTGGAGTATTTTTTTGCTGAGATGCGCGGTGTGGCTCAAACGTCCTGTCGACGGCTCACCGAACCTCTGACCAACAGCTTGGTTTCAAAGCGAATTTGTCTTGTCTGGCGGTTAGGTCCCGAGAGCCGTTCAAAAAGGAGCCGGGCCGCAGCAAGGCCGATTTCCGACACCGGCTGTGCAACGACTGTGATCTGCGGATCGGTAAATGTCGCCAGGTTGAAGTCGTCGAATCCGATGAGCGACACGTCATGCGGGATCGAGATTCCCATCGAACGAAAGGCCAACAGCGCGCCTTGGGTCATCAAACTGTCGACGGTGAAGAGTGCGGTCGGTGGCGATTTCTGGCTGAACAGTCGAATGGTCGCATCGATCGCGTGTTCGACGGTCGATTGGGATACGGAAATCATCCTGTCGTCCGGGTTTATGCCCGCGGCAACAAGCGCGCTTTGATAGCCGCTCAAGCGTGCCCGCGACGTGAAGATGCGCGTATCGTCCTGTAGAAGGCCGATACGTCGGTGGCCCATGGCGATCAGGTATTCGATGGCCTTGCGCGCTCCGCCTTCATTATCGACGACGACACTGTCGCAATCGATACCTTGCACGACACGGTCGATCAGCACCAGCGGGACGTTTTCCTCGATCAGGCGCTTAAGATGGATGTTGTTCTCGTCCGATGTCGGCGCGACGATGAAGCCGCGTATGCTCAGGGACTGCAGGCTCGCCAGCAAGGAGACTTCCTGTTCCAGTTGTTCTTCGCTGCTGCCGATAATGAGATTGTACCGGCTTTGGCGCGCCAAAGCCTCGATATCATGCGCGATCCGGGCGAAAAATGGATTCTGAATGTCACCGAGAATGCAGCCGATGATTGGCAATTGGCCGTTGCGCAGGGCCTGTGCCAGGCGATTGCCCCTGTAACCGAGCTTTTCCGCCGCTTCCTGGACGCGCTGCGCGGTCTCGTCGCCAACGTAACCATAGCTGTTGAGCGCACGGGCAGCCGTCGCACGGGAGACGTTCGCAAAAGCTGCCACATCCTTCAACGTCGCTGGTTTCTGAGCCATTTGAACCTTCTCGAAGCACGAATAGTGCGCCGCTTTCGCCCCTTTTATCCTCGGGATGCCGGTTAGCATAGGCGGGGCGCGATAGAATTCGGCATCGAAGGGAGAGCGAGTCTCCGCTTCATGCAACCAGAAATAAATTATGCTGTGAAATGTCTGCTTTTTGCGGCGGGGACGGTTTTGCCCGGGTGCTGCCTGAGCCCAAGGTTCCGTCTTGCGTGCGGCTACTATTCAGGACAATACGGAATGCGGCAGGACAAACGGCGTGCCCGGCGCCGGAAATGCGCCGACCTTCAGCGCACAATCATAGACCCGTAAGATGCGCTCGTCCGTGAGCACCTCGGCCGGCGTGCCGACGCAATCGGTATGACCGCGATTCATGATAACAACCTTGTCGCCGTACATCGCGGTGAGATTGAGATCATGCAGGATCGCAACGACCCCTCCCCCGCGTTCAGCAAAGTCGCGCGCGATCCGCATGATGATCAACTGATGCTTGATGTCCAGGCTCGAGACCGGCTCATCGAGGAAAAGAAAACGCGGCTGTCCGTCAAGCACGGGTTGCCAGACCTGACAGAGAACGCGGGCAAGTTGCACGCGCTGTTGCTCGCCGCCTGAAAGCTCCTGGTAGAACCGGCCGCCGAAGTCGGCAAGGTCTACAAGGTCCAGCGCAAGATCCGGCAGATCCCTTGCCGACCCCGCATCGGTACGACCGGCGATCACTCCCAGCTTGACGATTTCCCGGACGGTGAACGGAAATGAGAGCGAGGTGGCTTGCGGCAGGATCGCTCGCGCAGCCGCCATCTGCCAGGGTTTCATCCTGTCGATCGGTGTACCGTTGAGGCTGATGCGGCCCGTAAATGGCAGGTCGCCCGCCATTGCCCGAAGCAAAGTCGTCTTGCCCGATCCGTTCGGCCCCACGACGACGGTGAATTTTCCGGCTTCAGCCGTGAAAGTAGCGCCGTCGATGATCTTTTTGCGGCCAAGGAAGACAGTTACGTCGCTCACGTCAATGCAATGGGAATTCGCCATTGTACGGGTCCTAGAGATCGAGGATGCCGCGTCTGCGCAGCAATATCCAGAGGAAGAACGGTGCTCCAACAGCGGCGGTGACAATGCCTATCGGCAGTTCCGAGGGTGCTACGATCGTCCGGCTCACCGTATCGGCAAGCAGCAGCATGCATGCGCCGAGCAGCGCCGCGGCTGGCAGGAGGTAGCGGTGATCCGGGCCGATAACGATGCGCAGGAGATGCGGTACGACAATCCCCACAAAGCCGATGCCGCCGCTGACTGCAACGGATGCGCCGGTCGCCGCAGCGACTGTAACGATGGCAATATACTTCAGCCTTTGCACCGGAATGCCGAGGTGGCCGGCGGATGCTTCACCGAGGGCGAGCCCGTTCAGGCCTTGCGCGAGGAACGGGGAGGCAAGCAGCGAGGCGATGATGAACGGTCCGGCTGCCGCGATCTTGATCCAACTGGCGCCGGCAAGGGAACCAAGCCCCCAGAAGGTGAGATCACGCAACTGCCTGTCATCGGCGACATAGACCAGTATGCCCATATAGGCGCCGGCCATGGCGCCGAGCGCGATGCCGGCCAGCAGCATCGTCGCAATCGACGTTTGTCCGCGCCGGGTCGCAACCCGGTAAAGAATCGCGGTGAAACTCAAGGCGCCGGCAAACGCCGCAAGGGGCAGGGCGTACCTGCCGAAGAATGCGATCAGGGGCGCGAGCGCCGTGCCGCCAAGCACGATCATGCTCACCGCGCCAAGTCCTGCGCCAGCCGAGACCCCGACGATGCCGGGATCGGCGAGCGGATTGCGGAAGAGGCCCTGCATCACCGCCCCTGACACCGCCAGCGAAGCACCGATCAGTGCGCCAAGGATGACCCGCGGCAATCTGATGTCGTAGACGATGATCCGGTCGCGGAGCGAGACTGCGTCCAGATTTTCCTGCGAAGCGGAGAACAAACCCGAGAGCACGGAAAGAGCGGACGCATCCGATGCGCCGGCCGTAAGGCTGAACGCCATGGAAGCCAGAAGGCAACCACACAGGATGACGATGACTGCCTTTGCCAGATGTGACCGATCGCCATCGGCGAGGTGCCTCGTCGGTGTCTGGCGCCGCCCCATGAGTTTTGTGGTCAAGGCTTCACTCATTGGCTGAGTTTGTCGCCATAAATTGCCTTGGCAAGGTCATGCACGGCGTTGGGTGTGCGTGGACCGAAACCGAGGAGATATTGCCCGTTCATGCGTATTATCGATTTGGAAGCGCCAGCCGGTGTCGCGGCAATGGCCTTGTTGGCAAGCAGGTCAGCGTTGGCGGCCGCATGATCCCCTCCCCTGTCCATGACGAGAATGACATCCGGTTTTGCGGTAATGATCGCCTCGTCGGTGAGCGGCTTGTAGCCCTCGAAGCCGCTGATCGCATTCTCGGCCCCGGCAAGTTCGATGATCCCGTTGGCAGCCGTCTTGGAGCCGGAACTCATGATCTTGCCGCCCTGCGCGCTGAGGATGAACAGGACGCGTTTGCGCTCCTGAATATCCTTGGTCTCCGCCGCGGCTGATGCGAACTGCTTTTCGAGTTCGCCGGCAAGCGCTTTCGCTTTAGCCTCGGCTCCGAGGGCTTTGCCGACGACCTCGACTTTCGCGACAATGCCCGGGCCCGAATAGCTCTCCGGCACGGTGACCATGGGAACGCTCGCCTTCTTCAGGACATCGATCGTCTCTTTCGGTCCACTGCCTTCGACGGTGATAATTGCCGTCGGATTGATCGAGAGCACACCCTCGGGAGACAGTGCGCGCATATAACCGATGTCGGGAAGCTTGGTCGCTGCATCAGGGAACGTACTCGTCGAGTCCCTGCCGACGAGCCGCGACTCTTCGCCCAGCGCATAGATGATCTCGGTTATCGAATCGCCGATCGACACAATACGGCTCGCATCGGGCAGCGCTCCAGTAACCTCTTCGGCCTGACTTGGCACGCCAAGCGTCGCCAACAGGAAGCCGGCGCAGACAATTGTCCTGAGTGTCATGGTCGCCTCACGCCGCCGCATGCATGAGGTTGGGAAGATTTTCTACGAGGTCGCGCCAGTCGCTGCGTTCGCCCGATCCTTCGGCCCGCTTGCCGAAAAACTGCACGATCAACGCGCCTTTCGCATCGTAAGCCTCCAGGGATGTTACGTGGCCATCTTTAGTCGGCTTACGTACGGCCCATACTTCGGCGATGTGATCGGTTCGCAGATGCATATGGAACGTCTCGTCGAGGATGTTGATCCAGGGTCCCATGGGCTTCACCGCCTGGATCGGTCCGCTGTGAATCTGAATGCAACCGCGATTGCCGATAAAGCACATGATCGGCATTTCGCGCTCGGCCGCCTGGTGCAGCATCGTGGTCACCGTCTGCGCGTCGAGACGCCAAGCGAAATCGTCGCCGATGACTTGCACCGCCTGGTGGCGCGTCATGCTCAACGACCGCAATATGCCGAAGAATTCGTGGACGTCGCGCATTTTCTCCCAGCGATCACGCAGGCTGGCTGCGTCGAGCTCTTCGATTGCCAGTTTCTTTTCCTCGATTTCGGGCAATGAAGTCAGTTCGATCGTCTGCGATTGGTCGTCGAGGCGCAGCTTGGCGACCAGTTCTTCATACGCCTCGAGGCTGGAAGCAGGCCGCAAATGAATCTTGTGTATTGCCTCGCCTGCTGCGTCGAAGAATTGCAGGCTGCGGCGCACGCTGCCATCCTCGTCTTCTTTGGCAACTGCAAAACCATGGGCCCAATGGCCCTGGAAGATTCGCATGTCGATCTGTTCGCCGAGAACCATACTGGCATGTTTGCTGACATGGGCGTTTTCGTAAGTTCCGATCTTCTCGTGAACGGCGCTTTCGTTACGGGTAAGCGCCATTACTTCGCCGAGTGAAGCAATGTCGGTCAGAAACGTCTCGATGCGCGGGCTGATGCGCACGACGCTGATTCCGCAGTAAGCAGCGACGAGATCGGCTTCCGAGACGCCGAGCTGCTGTGCAAGGTCGCGCTCGCGCATTTTAGGATTTTCAGCACGAGCTTGCCGAATGGTTTCGGGAGTAGATTTTACTGGTTCAGCCATGGCGAGCGCCCCTTGGTGTTTTGTTCTCGAATGAAAGTCTGAAGCGGGCAAAAATGCCATTTTTCAAACTTGACTCTGATAGTCACCTTTATTACTCAACACAAAGAAGAGTCAACCAGTCAAGATTTGAAATGACCTTCTAGAAACAATCGTTTGCAAGCGAGCAATGAGCTTTTCTAAGAGCGCCTTTAAGCCAGCCAGCATTCAGACTCTGGAGAGAATGGGTAATTATGGGGCTTATTGCACGGAATACGGCTGCTCTGCTCGGCGGAGCGGCGCTGATGGTAATGATTGGCTCGGCGGTTGCGGGGGCGCAGCAGGTCACTCCAAATGCACAACCGGGGGCGCAACAGCCCGAGGGTGAAGCTGCAAAGAAGGGGCGCGTGACGCTGCTGCAGCGACTGGTGATCGGCGCCGGCGTCGACAAGATCGCGATCGATACGCCGCAGGCTGTTACCGTGGTCGATCAGGAACAGATGGATCAGGACCAGCCGACGACGATCGGCGATACGCTGCGCGACGTGCCCGGTGTCACCGCCATCGGCAGCGACCGCATTTTTGGCGAGGCGTTCAACATCCGCGGTATCGGCGGAGCTGCGGCGGCGGACGAATCGAAGATCATCATCAATGTCGATGGCACGCCCAAATTCTACGAGCAGTACCGCATGGGATCCTTTTTCAGCGATCCCGAGCTTTACAAGCAGGTCGAAGTCCTGCGCGGCCCGGCTTCGTCTACCCTCTACGGTTCCGGAGCCCTCGGCGGCGTCATCAATCTGACGACGAAAGACGCGGCAGATTTTCTTGTAAACGGTCAGAACAATTCCGTGCGCGTAAAGAGCGCCTATGATTCCAATGGTACGGGCATTCTCGGCTCAACCATCTATGCGACCCGCCTGAACGAGAATTTCGAGTTCCTCGGAATGGGCAATTATCGCCAGGGCGACGATTACAAGGACGGCGATGGCGACACGATCCAGGGTTCGAATTTCGAATCCTGGTCGGGTCTGGCGAAAGGCACCTATCGTTTCGGCGATGGTAACGAACAGACCATCCGCCTCTCCTATCAGCGCTGGCAGGGCAGCGGCGACGACCAGGCCTATTCACAGACCGACAATTTTGATTTTGGAACAGTCGATCGCAAGGTGACCGACCAGACGGCCGTCTTCAGCTACGAGAATCCCGCCAGCGACAATCCATGGCTCAATCTCAAGTTCGAACTCTCCTATTCGGACACGGCGAACGAACAGACCAATGCTTCGGGAATAGGGATGCCCGACCAGCTGTTCGACGATTCGGATTATTCGTACCAGACGTTGCAGGCTCGTCTCGAGAATACCTTTGAGTACAAGGCTGACGATTTCGAGAACTACCTGACGATCGGCACGCAAATCAGCCGTCAGGATCGCGACGCCGAATCGCTCGGCGGTATCAAGCCTGGGCCGATTCTGTTCCATCCTGAGGGAACCGAGAACAAGTACGGGTTCTACGCTCAGGACGAATTCGTGTGGCGGGAAAAGCTGACCTTGATCCCCGGCATCCGTTATGACTACCGCGACACATCGCCGGGCGAAGGTATCGCCAGTGCCGAAGACACCTCGGATGATGCAATTTCGCCGAAGCTTGCAGCGCTTTACAAGTTCAACGACAGCTTCTCGGTGTTCGGGTCGGTGGCCCACACGGAACGGTTCCCGACCATTGATGAGTTCTACTCAACGTCGGGTCCTGGACGCGGGACCTATCCTGGCGGTCGCACTGCCAGCCTGGATCTCGAGAAGGAGACGTCGAACAATTACGAAGCCGGCTTTTCTGTCGCCGGTTACGATCTGATGCGGGCCGGCGATACGTTGCAACTGAAGACCACCGGTTTCTACAACCAGATCCGCAACCTCATCAGCACCAATCCGAACAACCGCAGCCGCTTGCCCGTCACCTACTACGTTAACATCGCCGAAGCGAAAATTTATGGCGTTGAAGTCGAAGGGTCCTATGACGCTGAGGTCTTCTTCACTCGCCTCGCCTACAGCAACATAAAGGGCGAGGACGAGCAGACGGGTACTCCGCTGACAACGATCCCCGCGCAGCAACTGACGATGACTGTTGGCGGCCGGATGGTCGATTACGGCGTGGAGTATGGCTGGCGCGGCCAATTCGCCGCCCACACCGATACAGGCTTCACCGGCCAGCCGACACCGGGCTACGGCGTTCACGACATCTTCACAAGCTGGAAGCCCGCGGACGGCAAATATGCCGGTTTCGAAGCCCGCTTCGCTGTCGAGAACATCTTCGATCGGCAATATCGCGAGAATCTGTCCGGCACAGATGCCAAGGGCCGGACCTTCAAACTCACCTTGGCCAAACAATTTGGATGGTAACCATGAAATTTGCAGCAAGTCTTGGCTTTAGCATGACCGCTGTTACAGCCATATCACTTCTTGCCGCAACGGGGCTGGCGTCGGGGGAAGAGTCCACCCCGGCGCCAGCCCTGACTCTCGAATTGAATGCGCTGCAGCCCTCCGAAAAGGGCTGCCGCCTTACCTTCGTCGTCAGCAATAACCTCAAAGCACCGCTCGACAAGGCGGCGTTCGAGATCGCGCTGTTCAACGAAGCGAACGTCGTAGACCGCATCACGGTGCTTGACTTCAAGGACCTCCCCGAAGGCAAAACCAAGGTGCGGCGCTTCGATCTCGGCGACACGGACTGTGCCAAGGTGACGCGTGTCCTCATCAACGATGCTACTGAGTGCTCCGGCGCCGGGATCGACCCGAAAGCCTGCATCCGGCAGTTGAAGCCCATCACCAAATCATCGGTGCAGTTCGGGAGCTGAGTGATGGCCTACGCGCTGGCATTTCGTTCCGAGCCCCAGCCTGTCAGGCTGGCGGAACCGCCAGCGCTGCATCTTGTCTCCGATACCAGTCTGCTCCTCTCCTACGCGCATCCCGAAGAGCATCAGCAACTACCGGGCGCGTCGGCGATGGAACTTTCACCGGATGCCAACGCAGGCGAAAGCCTGTCAAGCACGCTTAGGCCGGCCGCTACAAGCTGGTATCGCAAGCTCCTTCTGTCGTGCGGCTTTCATGCCGCGCTGGCACTCTTCATGGTGGGCTTCATCGCAGACGAAGTCCTGATCGCGGGAAGCCAGCAGACCATGGCGTCTTTGCTTGGCGACGGCGCGGTCGACATGAACAGCTCAGGTGAGCCGGATCAACTTCCTGATGCGACCAACGTCACACTGATATCGATGCAGGCACCAATCCTGATACCGGTGGAAAATGTCGAAGTACCGCCCTCCCCTGCCGCTAGCGACGCCCCAATTGAGACACCGGTACCTGCGGAAGCGATTATGCCTGTTGAACCGGCAGAAAATGTCACGGCTGTCGAGGAGACGCCAGCAATCGTTGCACCCGCTGACGCATTTGAAGTGCTTGCGGTGCAGGTTCCGTCTGAACACGGCAGCGTCACCCCGGTAACGCAGGCGGCGGATGTTAAGACCGCTGCAGTCCAGCCGGTTGAAGAGCCTGCCGAGAGTCTGGCCGAAGCGCCGCGCATCGTCGAGAAGACCGACCCTCCCCCCGTTCAAAAACCCGTGCAGCGAACGGCAAAGATAGAGAGCGAAGCAAAGCCGGCTAAGCCCGCCAAGCCGCTAGCAGCACAGGGGCGTAAGGGCTCGAATGAGCGCACAGCGCGCGTCGGCGTTGCCGACGGCAAGAACGATGGCGACAAAAGTTCTGATGGCAACGCCAAAGGAAAGTCCACCGTTGAGGGAAATGCGGCGGTATCAAACTATCCGGGTACGGTGACGTCGAAGCTTCGGCGCGCTTTGCGCCGCCAGGGGCGATTGCGCGGTGAGTTGATCGTTTCCTTCGTCGTCGCCAATAATGGCAGCGTATCGAGCGTTGCGGTCGGCCGCAGTTCTGGCAATCCCGCCGTCGATCGGGCGGGGATTGAGACAGTCAGGCGTGCTGCGCCCTTCCCTCCGATCCCCGCCGACGCCAAACGCTCGAGCTGGGCGTTTGACGTTCCCCTCGCCTTTGGCGGTTAAGTGGATTACGCGTCCGTTACTTCCATGAATCGCATGTGATTGTTGAAGGGGTCGGTCACCTCGAGTTCAAGCCGAGTGCCCTCGTCATGAAGTCCAGGCTTCATGTAGCGGTAGTTTTTTGCTGAAAGCTCTGCGTGGAACGTTCGTATTCCCTTCATATAGATGACCATGTTGCCACCCGGCGTTGCATCGCCTGCATGTTCGGACAGGTGCAGCCGCAGGGCGCCGCGGGAGATTTGCGTGTAAAGCGGAAAGTTGTCGCCGTAGCGATGTTCCCAATCGACCTTGAAGCCCAGGAACCCCAGATAGAACTCGTGCGCCTTCGCCACGTCGAATATTCTGACGATTGGGACAGCCTGTTCAAAGGCGATGGCACTGTTCTCCGCCACGCCATCGATCCGCGCGGCGAGGATGTTCCAGTTCGCCAGGCCAAACTGCCGGGCCACAATCTCGAGTGCTTCGCTTTGTTTGATGGCCTGTTCGCGTTCGGCGAATGCATCTCTCAGCACTTTCGCCATAGCTTTCGCATTGCGGTAATCACGCATAACGTTTCCTTTCATCCGGCGAAATTCATACCCGTGCCCGCCTTGCAGATAATTCCGCCCGACGTTTGGAAGGTCAGGAAACATTATGCGAAGGCGTTCACCATGCTCCATTTCTGGAGTGCGGACGGCAGGCGCACCTTCAGGCCCTGTGAGCAACTTAGTGAAGGAAATCGCAATTGTCAGGCGGCAAAAATGCATTTCCGGTAATATTTCTACAGGTGAGACCGTGGCTGTCCGTGTGGCTGGCTGGTACCCTGCTTCCAGCGTGGGAAACGAGGACGTTGTCCTATCCCAAGCGCTGTGGTTATAGCGATCTCCCCTTCCCTTACCGTAAGGCTGCGACAGGCTCCTGGCCCCGCTTCGAAGAAATACTGATGGCTGTAGATTGCTAAAGTTGTCCGCGGACAACAGCCGCTCGACCGCCAATTCGCGCCATGGTTAAATGTTTGTGAATTCTTTACGAATCGGGCCATATTGTAACTGCGCAGTTTGAGCTAAAGTTTCGTCAATTGCGCAGTTCGAGGATTACCGATGTTACAGACACCAATCCAAAGCGGCGAGCAGGAGCACCTGCCATCGATGTTGTCCGCGGATTCGCTGGAATTGTCACGCCAGCTCCAGCTTCATCAGCAGAAGATATTCCCGCCAACGTCTCAGAAAAGCATCCGGCAGTTCACGCCGGCTGAGGCCGCCTACTATATTGGCATAGGTGAAGGCTATCTGCGGCAGGTGGCATCGGAAGGACATGGACCGGAACCCCTTGCAAACGGCAGGCGGATGTATACGCCAGCCGATATGGAGCGGATCCGGCGCTCCCTCGACGAAAAGAACGGATCGCAAAAATACGTACCCAACCGGCGGTCTGGAGAAAAGCTGCAGGTCATCGCGGTGATGAACTTCAAGGGTGGATCGGCCAAGACGACGACCTCTGCGCATCTGGCACAGTATCTCGCGCTGCGCGGCCAGCGTGTTCTGGCGGTGGATCTCGATCCGCAGGCTTCGCTGTCGGCGCTCTTCGGCCATCAACCGGAACTCGACGTAGGCGAGGGCGAAACGCTCTACGGTGCGATACGCTACGAGGACCCGCGACCGATCGCAGAGATCGTTCGGGCGACCTATACACAAAACCTCCATATCGTGCCGGGCAATCTGGAACTCATGGAGTTCGAGCACGAAACGCCACGGGCGATCACATCGGGATCGGCGGAGACGATGTTCTTCGCGCGCATAGGCGAGGTGCTCGCCGACATTGAAAGCCTTTACGACGTCGTTATCATCGATTGCCCGCCACAGCTCGGCTTCCTGACGATGTCGGCATTGTGCGCAGCAACGTCGGTTTTGATTACCGTGCATCCGCAAATGCTCGACGTGATGTCCATGTCGCAGTTTCTGGCCATGACCAGCGAGATGATGGCCGTGGTCGAGCGGGCAGGTGGCCGCACAAGCTATGACTGGATGCGCTATCTCGTGACGCGCTACGAGCCCAATGATGGGCCGCAAAACCAGATGACCGGATTCATGCGGGCGATTTTCGGCAATCGAATGCTACACAATCCCATGCTGAAATCGACTGCGATTTCCGATGCGGGCGTGACCAAGCAGACGCTCTACGAGGTCGAGCGGAGCCAGTTTACGCGGGGCACCTACGACCGGGCGATGGAGTCGCTGAACGCGGTCAATTCCGAAATCGAAGGCCTCCTCAACGCTACGTGGGGGAGGAAATAATGGCCCGCAAGAACCTCATCGAGGTTTCCGCCGCCGAGAGTCCCGCACCGGAACCGGCAACGCCAATGACGGCCACGAGACCGCTCGCTGGCTTTGTCGCGCCTACTGTGCGCAGCACGCCCATTGGCGGCATCACGAAGACGCTCGGTAGCATCACGCAGAAGTTCGAGCGTGCGCAGGATATCGAGAAACAGCTGGCCGAAGGGCAGACGATCGTCGAGCTCGATCCTGCCATCGTTGACGGGTCTTTCATCAGCGATCGGCTTGGCATCGATGCGGCGGAACTTGCCGAACTCGTTGAACAGATCAAGAGCCACGGCCAGCAAGTGCCGATCCTCGTGCGTCCGCATCCGCAAGATAAGGGCCGCTATCAGGTCGCCTACGGTCACCGCCGGCTGGCGGCGGTCAGGCAATTGGGCACCAGGGTTCGCGCCGTCATCCGGGAGCTTTCTGATGACCAGCTGGTTGTCAGTCAGGGCCAGGAGAATAATGCGCGAACCAACCTATCCTATATAGAGCGGGCCCTCTTTGCGGTTCGTCTCGAAGAACGGTCGTTCTCGCGCGATACGATCATGGCTGCGCTTGGCGTGGACAAGGCGGCTCTTTCGAAGATGATCTCGGTTGTACGTCAAATTCCGGTCGAACTTATTGAGGCAATCGGCGCGGCACCGGAGGTCGGGAGGCGGCGGTGGATGGAGTTTGCTGAGCTGGCGCCGAAATCAAGGCTCAAGGACTTATTGGCGTTGTTGTCCGCGGACAACTGCAGGGCCATGTCCAGTGACCAGCGCTTTCAAAAGGCCGTCGAGATATTGAGCCGAAGGCCTGACAAGGCGCAAGCAGCCACCGGGGCCAAGGTCTGGGTTCCAAGTGACAAGTCTGTCAGCGTTACGCTGAAAACAACGGCAAAGAGGGCCACGGTTACGCTCGAGGCGAGCAACGGCCCACGCTTTGCCGAATGGATCGCCGACAATCTGGGAGATCTCTATGAGGCTTTCCGGAAGTCAGCCAAGGAAACAACGGGAGACTAAACCGCAAAAGAAAAAGGCCCCCAAACGTTGCCGTCGTGGAAGCCCTTCTCATCTGTAGCAACTTGAGAATCGCATTTCCCCGAATCACTGTCAAGAGTCATTGGCGTCGTTTTGGCGAGTTGAGTTCTTTTGCCTTTTTGAAAAGGTGAAACGAGATGCTTCGAAATCTCATAACGACGCCCTTCGGGCGGCGGGCGATGTCGCTTGGCCAGTTGGAGGCCCAGCGGCAGGCGCAGACGATCGATCAGGACAAGACGGCCGACAAATGGCAGATCTATCGTTGGCTGTGCGAAGGCAAGGACATCATCGGCATCGGCGATCGGGCGCTTGCCGTTCTCAATGCGCTGCTATCTTTCCTGCCGGACAATGAACTTTCCAGCGCTAACGGGCTCGTCGTCTTTCCCTCCAACGCTCAGCTCTCAATGCGCGCGCACGGCATGGCGAGCGCGACCCTGCGCCGGCATCTGGCAGCGCTGGTCGAATGCGGCCTCATCACCCGCAAGGACAGCCCCAACGGCAAGCGCTATTCGCGCAAGGGCAGGGGAGGGGAGATTACCGACGCTTTCGGCTTTTCGCTGGCGCCCCTGCTTGCCCGCGCCGGGGAGATCGAGGCCGCAGCAGAAAGTGTGCGCGCTGAAAAACGGGCGCTGAAGCTCGTGCGCGAGCGTATTACCCTGCATCGCCGCGATATAGCCAAGCTGATCGAGGTTGCCGTTGCCGAAGCCATCCCAGGCGACTGGGCGACGCTGTGGCAGCGTCTGCGCACCCTGGTCGAGGCTATTCCGCGCCAGGCAGTCCTCGCCGCGCTGGAGCCAATCCTCGCCGCATTGGCCGATTTGCATGAGGAAGTCGCTATCCTTCTGGAAAACAACATTAATACCAGAAAAACGAGCGGCAATGAGTCTCAGACTGAGCCGCAGCAACAGAATTCAAATACCGACTCTCAATCTGACTTTGAACCCGGCTCAAGAAAGAGCCAAGGTGCGAAATCCGAGCCCATCCGGCAGAAGGCCGAGGATGTCACCAAGACCTATCCCTTGGGGCTGGTGATGAAGGCCTGTCCGGAAATTGCCGACTATGCGGCGGCCGGCATCGACAACTGGCGCGGCTTCATGGCGACTGCGGCGCAGGTGCGAGGTTACCTTGGCATTTCGCCCTCGGCCTATGCGGAGGCGCTCGACGTCTTTGGCGAAGAAAACACCGCCATCGTCATCGCCCTGATCCTCGAACGGGCCCAGCACATCAATTCCGCCGGCGGCTATCTGCGGGCCTTGACCGAGAAGGCGCGGGCAGGGGAGTTCACTGTCGGCCCCATGCTGATGGCGGCGCTCAAAGCCAATGGGATACGCCCCACATTGGTGGCACGGGAATGAGGATGGAGGTTGCCTTAGTTTATGCCCGAAGGCCGAGTTTCCTTTCCCGGTGGAGCACATGTTTGACCGAGGAAACAGCCGCGCGCACGATCCGCGCCGCGTACTTTAGATGACCGTCGGATGATTAATTCGACAAAAGGCGATTGGTTGACTCAAAATGCATTCGTCCAGCGTAACATCCAAGACACAGAAACGAATGTCTCGTTAGGTTCAATTATCACGAATATATTCCAACAAAACAATTTGTTAACCATAATGCGGCCAGGGTCGAAAGATTGTTGGCCGCTTCGTCACCAGGCCAGCTATGGCGTCAATGGTGAGAACATGCCAGATGCTCGCGCAGCGTGCTTAAGGGTGCTTGGCTAATTCCTGAAATCAAGGGTCATCTCGATTCGGTTGGCGCTGTTCTGGCCCGAATACACCTGGAATGATCCTCCCAGGCTTTCGACGCGATCCCGCAGCCCGTTGAGACCCATGCCTTCGCGCCAGACCGGGGGCTCCCTGTCTTGAAGGTTGTTTCCGCTTTTAACTGAAACGTTGAGCTGCATGCCGTCAAAGGTACATATGACTGATTGTTCGTGACCGCGCGCATGGCGGAAGGCGTTCGTCAGGCCTTCCTGAACGAAGCGATAGACGCAGATTTTGATGGCAAGGGGGAGGGGCTCCGTGATTGGCAGGCAGTCTACGTCCACTTTGGTATTCGTTCGCTGCTCGTGACTTCGCGCAACGCGAAAAATCAAATCGGAAAGTGCCAGCTTCTCGATATCCGGCAACATCAGGCCTTTCGAGATCGAACGTATCTCATCCAGTGCTTCCGAAAGCGCCCCGCCGATTTTCTTGAGCTCAATTTTCCGCGCGGCTCCATTCGGGGCACGGTGTACCTCATCCAGTTTTAGTGCCGCCAGCGTTATCAATTGCGCCGGACCATCATGCAGATCGGCGCCGATGTTGCGAAGCGCCCTTTCATTGAACTCTGCAACGCGGCTTGAGGCTTGTTGCGATCGTTCGCGCAGGCGACGATTGTGCTCCGAAATCTGTTCGATCTTTCTAAGGCGCTGCACGAGGCCGGCTTTCTGCACATCGATCAACCGGCTGCCGCGATAGACGATTCCGAACAGCCCGAGAACGATAAGGAGGGTCGCCGCCACAATGGCCAGCCAAGTGCGTCGTTGCACAAGGGTCAGCTTTTCCTCAAGTTGGCTGGGCACCTCGTGGATCTCGGCAACGGCAATGATATCGCCTGAAAGAAGTTCGCGGATAGGGACGTAAATTTCGAGATAGGATTTGTTGAATTCCCGCACCGTGTGTTCGGCGGCCGACAGGTCCGCATACTGCGCCGATACTTCTCCGGCAAGAGCGTCGACGAGGCCATGCGGTGCCGTAAATCTTCGCCC
The DNA here is from genome assembly GCF_056399405.1 of Phyllobacterium sp. 01N428. NCBI lineage: Bacteria > Pseudomonadati > Pseudomonadota > Alphaproteobacteria > Hyphomicrobiales > Phyllobacteriaceae > Phyllobacterium > Phyllobacterium sp. 01N428. The sequence goes on along the minus strand of NZ_JBFTRH010000008.1, from coordinate 73,723 downwards.
GATAATCTCCGCCGATCTGGAATAGACGATCAGGCCGTCATCCTTCCAGATCTCGAGGTGAGGAAACCTTTTGCTGAATTCATCGCCGCCCAGCAAAGCGTCCAGCCTTTGGATCTGTTCTGCCGACAGAGATTCAACCGTTGCGAGGTCGTGAACGAGAGGGGTGATCAAGCTTTGGAGAAACAGGGCGGTCGCACTGGCGGTGTCTTCGATAGTAACCTTCGATACGATATTCGAAACAACGGACCCTGCAAGAAACATGGCTCCCAGCATGAACACGCCGCCGGCAAGGGCAAATTGCGTCGACAGGCTTTTCTCGCCAAACCACGTCTTGATTTCTTGCCTCCATTTAGCTTGCAAGCATTCCTCCCGAAGCCAGCCGATCAGACCCTAATATACGGCAGGAACGCGCGACCGCTAGGAGATTAGGACATGTGTTCCATAGGCCGTTGGTCCAATCGACCATCAGCCTTAGGTCTGATTCATTTTCCGACCTTGCGACAATGCGATTTACGACCTGGAACAGTGGAATTGGGCAGACCTTGTTCCGTTACATCCGTGACCCGTTCGAGAGATGCTTCCCACAATGCCCGCTTCGTCTTTGAAGCAGAGGCGAGGACAACAGCATAGTTCCGTGGGAGACTGTCATGGTAACGTTGGTAAAGCACGATCTCGAGTTTATCCTCAAGCAGATCAAGATAGCGGAAGCGCACGCAGCCGGCGGTGACCTGGCCGAACTGGTGGCAGGCTATAATGGCAATGATGGCCTTACCCAGGCGCACCTGCTTCCCTATGGTCTTCGCACCGTTGATGGCAGCTATAATAACCTGATCCCTGGCCGGGAGAATTGGGGTGCAGCCGACCAGAGCTTCCCCGGCATCTTTGACCCGAACTACATGAACGATGCTGACGGCGACAGTCTCGTCTTTGGCCCTGGCATGATCTATGACAACAACGATTATGGCGTTGGCGGCAGCGGCGGTGGTGACGGCCGGCCCGCAAGCGGGACGGGCCCTGGCCAGACCTATGCCCCAGGCAGCGGAACGGTGATCGATGCCGATCCCCGCCTTATCTCCAATCTGATCGTCGATCAGACCCTCAACAATCCAGCCGCGATCAGTGCGGCCCTGATGCATGCAGGGGTGAGAGGCGCCGCACTGACGACGGCACTCACCGAAATCGTCAACGCTCATACCATTCTCAAAGCCATTCCGGCTCCGGGACCAGGCCAGACACCGTCGAATGCCTATACACTTGCCAAGGGCGTGCTCGATGGCTTGTTGCAGGAGCATGGCATCGAGATGGACGGCAAGAGCGTTCTTCTTCCGAATGTGTCTCCCGACGATGGTCTTTCCTCGCCCTATAATGGTTGGATGACCATCTTCGGCCAGTTTTTCGACCATGGTCTCGATCTGGTCGCCAAGGGCGGCAATGGCACAGTCTATGTGCCGCTACAGCCGGACGATCCGCTCTACGTTCCCGGCAGTCACACCAATTTCATGGCATTGACCCGCGTGACCGTTGATGCCGGCCGTGACGGCCTGATCGGTACGGCCGATGACGGACTTGGCCTCGATGGCATTGCCAATACAGCCGACGATGGTCCCGCGCATCCGGTCAACCTCACGACGCCGTGGGTCGATCAGAACCAGACCTATGGCTCAACTGCCTCCAAGCAGGTTTTCATGCGCGAGTATATTGCAGGTCCAGATGGCAAGCCGATTGCCACGGGTTACTTGCTGGAAGGCGCCGCGGGGGGCCTTGCAACCTGGGCGGACATCAAGGCGCAAGCCGCCAACGTTCTCGGTATTCGTCTCACCGACGCTGATGTCGGCAAAATTCCGCTGATAGCGGCGGACGAATACGGCAATTTCATACCTGGACCCAATGGCTATCCGCAACTCGTCGTCGGGCTTGGCCCCGATGGGCAATTGGGAACGGCGGACGATGTGCTGCGCGAGGGTAACCCGGCCGAACCCGTCAGCACCCAAGGCGCCATTCTGACGGGCCATGCGTTCCTCGACGACATCGCTCATGCAGCAGTTCCCATCCTTGACGCGTTGGGAGCCCTGCAGGCCGATACCGACTCCGGCCTAGGATATTTCAATGCAGATGGTACTGCCGGCGGCTTCAACACCCGCGGCGGTCAATTGGCTTACGACAATGAAATGCTTGACGCTCATTATGTGGCAGGCGACGGCAGAGCCAATGAAAACATCGCACTGACCGCCGTCCATCACGTTTTCCATTCCGAGCACAATCGCCTCATCGACCAGACCAAGGAGATCGCGCTTGCGTCTGGTGATCTCGATTTTCTCAACGACTGGCTGCTCGTCGATGTTGCTGCCATGCCGGCAACTCCGGAGGAACTGGCTGCGCTTGTCTGGGATGGCGAGCGCCTGTTTCAGGCGGGACGCTTCACCAACGAAATGGAATATCAGCATCTGGTCTTCGAGGAATTCGGCCGCATGATGCAGCCGGATATCGATGCCTTCGTGTTCGAACCTTCAGCCGATATCAACCCGAGCATCGCGGCCGAATTTGCGCACGTTGTCTACCGGTTCGGCCATTCGATGCTGCGCGAGGATATTGCCCGCATTTCCCTCGATGAGAATGGCGATCCCGTCGTCGACGATCTCGCGCTCTTCGATGGCTTCCTCAATCCGGTTGCCTTTGCCAATGCCGGCGATGCCGATACGGCGGCTGGAGCGATTATCCGCGGCATGACACGGCAGACGGGCAATGAGATCGATGAATTCGTCACCGACGTGCTGCGCAACCAATTGCTCGGCGTACCGCTCGATCTTGCCACGATCAACATCGCCCGCGGACGTGATGTGGGAACCCCGCCACTGAATGCAGCACGCCAGAAATTTTATGACGGAACGGGCGATACGCTGCTCAAGCCCTATCAGAGTTGGGCGGACTTTGCGCTCAATCTCAAGAACCCCGCCTCGATCATCAACTTCATCGCTGCCTATGGCACACATGACAGCATCACCCAGGCCTTGACGGTCGAAGCTAAGCGCTCAGCTGCAACGCTCCTCGTGCTTGGGGGCGCTGGCGCTCCAGCCGACCGGCTCGATTTCCTCAATGCTTCGGGAAGTTACGCGGGCGGGGTCCTGGGCGGCCTCAACAATGTCGACTTCTGGATAGGTGGTCTTGCCGAGAAGAAGATGTCGTTCGGCGGCATGCTCGGCTCGACCTTCAGTTTTGTATTCCAGATGACGATGGAGAACCTGCAGGACGCCGACCGGTTCTATTATCTGTCGCGTACCCAGGGTCTCAATCTTCTCAACGAGCTTGAGAACAACACGTTTGCAGAGATCGTCATGCGCAATACCGATCTCGGCGAGCCGGGATCGACGGCACTCCCTGGAAACGTGTTCTCCGCGTTCCAGATGCCGACGCTCGAAATGGACATCAGCAAGCAGCTAGGCGCCGACCCGGTCCAGGACGATCCCACCCTGCAGGCCTTCTCGCGGCTGGTGGAGCGTCGTGACGCCAATGGCAACCTGATCAACGACACGGTGACCGATGCTAGCTACATCCGCGTCAACAGCAATGAGCATTTTACCATCGGCGGCACCGAAAACGATGACACGATCATTTCCGGCGGCGGTGACGATGCCATCTGGGGACGGGGCGGCAATGACCGGATCGAGGCGGGCTACGGTGTCGACAAGGTTTTTGGCGGTGATGGCGATGACATCATCACCAATGCCGGCACCGACATCGGCGAAGCCGATTTCCTTCATGGCAATGCGGGCAATGACGTCATCCATGGCGGTTCCGGCCTGTCGCTGATCTTCGGCAACGAGGGCAACGACTTCATCATCACCGGTCCAGACGGCAAGGAAGCGTTCGGCGGTACTGGCAACGATTTCATCCTAGGCGGCACCGGCGGCGACTTCCTTCTGGGCAATGAGGGCGATGACTGGCTCGAAGGCGGCCAACGCTTCGATACGCTTGCGGGCGAAAACTCGGAACTGTTTTTCAACTCCGCCATCATTGGTCACGATGTCCTCAACGGCGGCAGCGGCGACACCGACTACGATGGTGAATCCGGCGATGACATCATGTTCCAGAGCGAGGGTATCCAGCGCAGCAACGGGATGGCCGGATTTGACTGGGCCATCCACAAGGGCGATGTCAATGCGGCCAATTCCGATCTCGGCATACCGCTCTTTGCAACCCAGGAAGCCTTCATTCTCCGCGATCGCTTCGATCTGGTCGAGGGCTTGTCCGGCTGGATCCATGACGACACCCTCACGGGTCGCCGGGAAGCGGTGAATACGCGTGCCGAAGCCACTGGTACAGCGGCAATCCCCGGCACTGACGCCGCGCTCGACTCCTATTCCAATGCACTTCTTGAAAAGAACGTGGATCTCATCACAGGCCTTCGGGCTCTCGTGGCCCACATTGCGCGTACATCGCAAACCGGCAACAACGGGGTGGTCGAACAGGTTGTCATGGACACGGCCGACGCCTCCGACATTCTTCTTGGCGGTGGGGGCGACGACATCATCAAAGGTCTCGCCGGCAATGATGTAATCGACGGCGACAAGTGGCTCAATGTACGCATTCTGGTGACGCCGCTGCCGGGCCAGGCCTGGACAGCGTTCAGCGTCGACAGCATGACGGAACTTGCCCCGCGCATGCTTTCTGGAGAAATCAAGCCGGGACAATTGTCGATCGTCCGCGAAATACTGGACGGTAATGTCGCGGGTGATATCGACACGGCAGTTTATACCGACGTTCGCGCCAACTATACGTTCGGGCTGAACACTGATGCGAGCCTCTATATCGACCATAGCGGTTTTGTCGAGCCGCAGCAGGACGATGATGCAGGCGAGAACGAGGCCAATCCAAACCCCGTATCGGATGGTCGCGATACCGTGCGTGGTATCGAGAAGCTGCGCTTCACTGACGGCGTGCTCAACGTGATCGAAGGTACGGCAGCATCGGAAACACTGAATGGTACCGGCGACGACGATCTCATTGTTGGCAAGGGCGGCAACGACATACTCAACGGCCTTGCCGGGAACGATATTCTATTGGGAGGGACGGGCAACGATACGCTGAACGGCGGCAGCGGCGACGACACCTATGTTTTCGGCCTTGGCGATGGCAGTGACACAATCACCGAGGCCAGCGGTACCGACCGCATCTCCATCGCGGCTGGGGCCCTTACGGGCCTGGCCTTCAGCGAACTCACGTCACCCGCCAGCGCCAATGACAATCTCCTGATCCAGTTCAACGGCCAGCAAATTACGGTGGTCGATCATTTCGACCAACCGGGCGAGGCGGTGGAGTTCGTCAACTTCAACGGCGGTACCTATGAGGGTTATGCGCTTGATGGCGATTTCGCCATCAGCACCGACGACAACGGGACCCGCACCGCAGCAGCGGGGGTAAACACGGTGCTTGCCGGAACGTCCGGCGGCGATGACCTGCTGGGTAATGACGGCAACGACCTGCTGTTTGGCAATGCCGGCGATGACGATCTTGATGGCGGTGCCGGGGACGACCTTCTGGTCGGTGGATCAGGCAATGACGAACTTATTGGCGGTCTTGGAGCCGACACGATGGTCGGGGGTACCAACAATGATGTTTACCAGGTCGATGACGCTGGGGATGTCGTCATAGAAGCGTTGAACGAAGGAACAGATACGGTTGAAACCACACTTGCCGCCTACACCCTCGGCGCAAATGTCGATAATCTAACCTTTACCGGCGCAGGCGCCTTTGCCGGCACAGGCAATCAGCTCGCCAATCGTATCGAAGGCGGTGACGGAATCGATACCCTGATCGGCCTCGATGGCAACGATACCTATATCGTTACGGCCGGCGACGTGATCGTAGAAACTGCGACGGGCGGCACGGATACCGTGCAGACCGACCAGAGTTACCAGCTCGGCGCATTTGTCGAAAATCTCACCCTTGGCGGCAATGGCGACATCAACGGCACCGGCAATTCGGAAGCCAATGTCATCAACGGCAATGGCGGCGACAACCAGCTCTTCGGTGCGGGCGGCAACGACACGATCAATGGCGGTGGCGGCAACGATTTCATCGATGGCGGCACGGGAAATGATACGATCAATGCCGGAACCGGCGACAACGTCATTGTCGGCGGCGACGGCAACGATATCATCAACCTGACCACTTCGAACGGCACCGACGATATTATCCGCTATACCGCCAGCAACTTCGGCGCCGATATTATCAATGGCTTCGATGCCAATGCGGCGCAGGGTCAGGATCGTATCGATCTCAGCGCTTTCGGCCTGTCCGCATCCGACATCGGAATGACAAGTGCGTCCCGCATACAGATCGAGGATATCGAAGACGGTGCAGTCGACGATACGCTGATCACGATCCGTGATGCGGGCAGTAACGTCATCGGCTCGATCAGGCTGGAGGAGGTCGACAACAGCACCATCACCGCTGCCGACTTCATCTTTACGACCCCGTCCACGCCCGTGACAGGCAATGATTTCGGCACAACAATCACGGGGACCAACGGTAACAATACGCTCGATGGCAATCTCGGCAATGACATCATCAACGCGCTCGGCGGCGACGACATCATCATCTGGAATGCCAATGCCTCGGGAGCCACCGATGGACGGGATATCGTCAATGGCGGCACCGAAGGGACAGCCGGCGATACATTCGTGATCAACGGCAATGCCTCGGCCGAGACATATCGGATCTATACGCTTGCTGCATGGGATGCCGTTCCTGGAAATAACCTTTCCAGCTTCAATGGGCGCACGCCCGAAATAGTCATAACGCGCAATGGAACCGGCTTTGCCAATGTCATTGCGGAACTGACGGATATCGAGGAAATCCGCATCAACGGAGTTGATCCGGCAGCTTCAGGTACGTCCGGTGGAGACACCATCGAAATCATCGGGGATTTCTCCGCTACGAGCCTCCGTCCCAATACGATCACGATCGAGGGTACGATCGGGGACGACATGGTCGATATCACCTCGCTCGGGTCTGCACATCGCATTGTCTTCCGGTCGAATGGTGGCAATGACACGATCGTGGGTTCCCTCCGTCCGCAGGATGTGATCGCACTCCCGGCTGGAACGACGATCGCGGATTATGAAGTTTCGATCAGCGAAACAGGGCAGACCACGCTTGTCGGCGACGACTACAGCATCACTTTCACAGCGCTCGAGGGCATGCCGCAGTTTGCCGATGAGGGCTATGATCCGGACGGCGATGACGACGACTATCCGCATCTCCCCGGCGATGACGATGACGACGACGATGACAGCGACGGTCACGATGATGATGACGTCGATGCCCCAGGCGAATCGACTGGGCAGCACACGGGTGTCGGTACTGCCGGCGACGATGTTCTCGTCGGAACTGCCAATGACGATACGATCCTCGGCCTTGCCGGCAATGACAGTGCTCTTGGCGGTTCCGGCCGGGACATATTACGCGGCGCGGATGGCGATGATTATCTTAGCGGCGAAGGTGGCCGGGACATGCTGTTCGGCGGCGCGGGGAACGACGATCTCTTTGGCGGCGGCGACGACGATATGCTCTACGGAGACGCGGGCGCCGACCGGATCTTCGGTGGCGATGGTCGCGATATCATTGATGGCGGGGCAGGCGACGATATTGCTCATGGCGGCGCGGGAAACGACCATTTCGTAGCGTCCGCCAATGACGGCAACGATGTCTACTACGGCGATGAATCGTCCGCCTGCTCTGTCGGCAGCGACACATTGGATATGGCGGCGATTACCGCCAACATCAATGTCGATCTCGGCTCAGGTTTCATGGGCCGGGGTAGCGCAACGAGCAGCCTCACCGGCAGCGACACGCTCTGGGGCATCGAGAATGTCATCACCGGTAGCGGCAATGACACGATAGTTGCAAGCGCGGCCGTCAACATCATGGACGGAGGCTCGGGCAATGATACATTCCGCTTCCTTTCCGCCGACGATGCCGACGGCGATACCATCCATGGCTTCCAGCCCGGCGACAAAATCGACCTCAGCGGCATTGATGCCAAGGGTTCCATTGCCGGAAATCAGGCCTTTACGTTGGTGACAGGATCGGGCTTCAACGCCGAGGGTGCGCTGAAGGTTACGCATGAAGTGCGCGGCGACGGCGACTACACCGTGGTTCACGGCAATCAGGATGGTGGAAGCGGCGCGGAGTTCAAGATCAGCATCAAGGGAACACACACGCTGACCGCATCGGACTTCGAACTGTAATTGCTTGATGCCGGGCCATGCCGGCCCGCCAGCCCTCCATAAGAAATCGCAAAGATCGGGGATCAGTAATGGCCAAGAGCAACAACCGGACCGCCAAAAACAGCGACGCGACCCAACAATTTGTCAAAGGCCTGCGCAGCGTATTTTTCTTTGTTTTCTCGCTGTCAGGCGTCATCAACATCCTTGCTCTGACCGGCTCGTTCTACATGCTGCAGATCTACGATCGGGCATTGACCAGCGGAAGCATACCGACACTCGTCGCCCTCTCGCTCCTGGCAATTGGACTCTATCTGTTCCAGGGCCTGTTTGACGTCATTCGCTCCCAGATCCTCGTCCGGGTGGGAGCGCGGCTTGACAAGAAGCTTGCTCCCCTTGCTCATCAGGTTGCAATCGACATGCCGCGCTTCGGCTTTTCGACCGCGGAAGCACTCGAGCGTGGCCGCGACGTCGACACGGTCCGCGGCTTTCTGGGAAGCCAGGGACCGATTGCGCTGTTCGATCTGCCCTGGATGCCGCTCTACCTCGTCTTCGTCTACCTCCTGCATCCGATGCTTGGCGCCTTGACCCTGGGCGGGGCATTCATCCTTGTCTGTCTGACGGTCGCCACCGAACTCATGACGCGCCGGCTGGCAGGCGCCTCGCACCAGTCCGCGATTGCCCGCAATGCCATTGCCGACTCCAATGCCCGCAACGCCGATATCCTGTGTGCAATGGGTTTTGCCCACCGCGCCATCGCCCGCTTCACCGAAGCCAATGCGCAGCATTTGCAGCTTCAGACCCGCACAAATGACATCAGCGGGACCTTCGGCGCGATCTCCCGCGTGCTACGGATGATCCTGCAATCGGCCATTCTCGGCCTCGGTGCCTATCTCACGATCCAAGGCGAACTCTCGTCCGGAGCCATTATCGCGGCGTCGGTAGCGTCGGCGCGGGCGATGGCCCCGGTTGACCTGGCCATATCGAACTGGAAAGGCGTCGTTGCTGCCCGTGGTGCATGGCACCGCATCAGGGAAACGGTCATCGCGCTCAGCAATGCCGACCTCCCGATGGACCTTCCGACACCGTGCATGAGCCTCAAGGTAGAAAAGATTACCGTTGCCGCTCCCGGGACGGGTCGCGTTCTCCTGAGCGACGTCAGCTTTGAGATCAAGGCCGGCGACGCACTCGGTATCATAGGCCCGAGCGGCGGCGGCAAGACCACGCTGATCCGGGCCCTGACCGGCATCTGGCCCGTGCTACGCGGCAGCGTGCGGCTTGATGATGCGGAACTCACCCAATGGCGCAGCGATGTCATTGGCGACCACATCGGCTATCTGCCCCAGGATGTGGGATTGCTCGATGGTACGATCGAGGAAAATATCTGCCGGCTTGCGCCGCAGCCCGATCCGCGCGCTATCGTCGAAGCTGCGCGCAATGCCGGGATTCACGAAATGATCGTGCGCATGCCGGACGGCTACCATACGCAACTGGGACCACAAGGCACGGCTCTTTCGGCCGGACAGAGGCAGCGCATCGGCCTTGCCCGATCACTTTACGGCAATCCATTCGTTGTGCTGCTCGACGAACCCAATTCCAATCTCGATGCGGAAGGGGAAGCGGCGCTGACGCGCGCCATCCAGGACATCCGTGCCCGCGGCGGCATCGCGATCGTGATCGCCCATCGGCCGAGCGCTCTTGCTGCAGTCAATCTCATCGCCGTCGTTCAGGCCGGCAAATTGACGGCATTTGGCGAGAGAAACGAAATACTTGGGGCCCCGGCTCAGCCAGTCGAAAAGCGACCGGTCCGCGCCGAGCAAGCGGAAAGGGTACCGGCATGATCATCGACGTCAAATCAACCAAAGTCGATGGTGTGGAGGCCGATCCGCAGGCCCGTTATCTTCTTTCGGAGAAAAAGCGATCCTCCTTGCCGCGTTATGTCATCATCGTGCTGACCGGCATAATGCTGTATCTGAAGAGCTTCTGGCCGGATGATCAGAAAACGGCGGCAAGCGAGGAAAGCGAACCTGAAGCCGACGTGCAGGATCCGACCCCGCCCGTTCTGAAGCTCGTCGGAAATTATGATACTTGGGCGGATGATGTGTCCGACGTGGCCGGTTTGGCAGTACGCGACCGCGACGCGCCAATCCTGACCCCGACGCGGAACTCCAGCTTCGACGTCGGTGTCGTGTCGAACTCCGTCGCGGCAACAATGGTCGCGCCGCCGCAAAAGATTGATTTTTCGATCGAGGACTTCGTTCGGGGCTTTGGACCCGTTTCCCTGTCGCTGCGCGCAGCCAACGACAACCCGCCGGATTTTGCGGCCCGGTCGCCGGCGGCGGGTGCAGTTGGCGGGCCTGACGAGTGGGGTCAGAACGATGGCGCGGTTGCGTTCGAGCAGGACCAGGATCCTGACGAGGATGACGAATCCACGACGGAAAAGCCGCACCAGAACCGTGCGCCGCGAACCGCAGGTCCGGTCCAGCTTCACGACGTTGTCGGCTGCGGTTTGGCCTATATCACCCTGGCAGATCTGCTGCGCAACACGACCGATCCCGACGGTGATGTTCTCTCGATAAGCACTGTCAGCACGTCATCCGGCACCATCACGCATTCGTCGGGCGGATGGATGTTCGAGGCGATGGAGCTTGGGCCCGTCACGATCAGCTACCAGATCACCGATGGCGCACTTAGCATCTGGCAGACCGCATATTTCGCCGTAGTGGCCGAACCTTTAGCCGGCACCGGCGGTGTTTTTGTCGGCACCGATTTGGCCGACGACATCAGCGGCACGAGCGGCGACGATATGATCGACGCACGCGCTGGAAAGGACAGCATTTTCGCCAGCGATGGCGATGACAATGTCGTGGGCGGTTCCGGCGACGATACAATCTACGGAGGTGCCGGCAACGATATTCTCTTTGGTGGAAACGGCAATGACTGGATCTCGGGCGGTGCGGGCAAAGATCGCGTGTCTGCCGGCTCCGGCAACGACATCGCGTTCGGCGACGATGGCGACGATTGGATTTCCGGCGGCGAAGGCAGTGATCTGATCTTCGGCGGCAGCGGCAATGACATCTTGCTGGGCGAAACCGGCGATGACGTTCTGGACGGAGGAGACGGCGACGACAGTGTTTTCGGAGGTGATGGAAACGACCGTCTTCTCGGCGCAAGCGGCGCAGACAAACTCGATGGCGGCTGCGGGAATGATTTTCTCGCGGGCGGAGAAGGTTCGGATACGGTGGCTGGCGGCCAGGGCAATGATGTGGTTGCGGGCGACATGGATGCCGTTGCCGACAGCTACTCCGGCGATGCCGGGATCGATGCGATCGACTATTCTTCCGCGCGGCGCGATATTGCCCTCGATGCCGCGGCCGGGTGCGCTACGGGCGTCGAGATCGGGGAGGATACGATCTCGGGTTTCGAGATATACAGAACCGGAGCTGGCGACGACACAGTCATAGGCAGCCTCCTCGACGATGCGATCTTCACGAACGAAGGCGACGACACCATAGTGGATGGCGGCGGTTGCGATACAATCGACGCAGGAGGCGGCAATGATACAATCCTTGTTGCCGCCGACGGCGCCAATGACAGGTTTATCGGTTCGGCGGGCATCGATACGATCAGCTATGCCCAATCGGGAGCCGGGGTCGTCATCGACATGGACAATGGCACCGCGACCGGCGTCATGGTCGGTTCCGACACTATTGACGGCTTTGAACGCGTCATTGGCGGCGAGGGCAACGATCACCTCATCGCCGCGAGCGACACCGTTTCGCTTACCGGCGGAAATGGCAATGACGTGTTCGAGTTCAGGGCAAAAGGTGATGGCGCAGCCATCATCCACGAGATACTGGACTTCATGGTCGGCGACCGTATTCGCATCTCGCAATACGACATCTTCAATGAAGTGATGGACGCAATCGAAGACCGCTTCGAAAACATCTACGGCGAAACAGAACGACCTGATCTTCCGATACGTATCAGCCATGCACAGACCGAGAATATGAACCGTACTTTGATCGAAGCGGATCTGGATGGCGACGGCTATCAGGAACTGACGATCAGCCTCGACGGCCATCACATGCTGATGTTCGTCGAGAACGTTTGAATGCAATTATAGAACGGGGGAACGAGAACCATGAAAAATCGGCAAGCCTTGCAAAACAGTGTTGCGGCGATAGCCGTAGCCGACGACGAACATTTTCGGCTGCGTGCCAGGATAATTTGCGGCCTGGCGTTCGGATTCTTGCTGCTGGCCGGTGCCGGCGGATGGGCAGCCACCGCCCAGCTTACCGGCGCAGTCATCGCGTCAGGTTCTGTCAAAGTCGACCGTAACCTCAAGGCCATTCAGCACCGGGATGGCGGCATTGTTTCCGAAATAGCAGTGCGCGAGGGTGATTTCGTTGAAAAGGGCCAGGTCATGCTACGGCTCGACGATGCCCAAACGCGCGCTGAACTTGCGATCATCCGCTCGCAGCTGGTCGAATTGACGGTGAGGAAAGGCCGCCTCGTTTCCGAGCGCGATGATCTTGATCATCTCATATTGCCGGAACGGACGCTTGACAGCGATCAGCATTCCGCAATGACGCTTGCCGGCGAAGAACGCCTGCTGCGCGGCAATCGCGGGCACCGCAACAGCCAGAAAAGGCAACTCGATCTTGGCATCGCCCAGCTAGGCGAAGAGATCAAAGGGCTTGAAGCACAGCGTGCCGCCAAGAACGAAGAGATCCGCCTCGTCGAGCTCGAACATGGAAAGATCAAGGGACTTGCCGACAAGAAGCTGATCGAAGGCAACCGCATCTATGTGATCGAACGCGAGTTGGCGAGCCTTCGCGCCACCCGCGCTGAAGCGGAAGCCGGTATTGCAAGGGCTAGGTCGCGCTGCAGCGAATTGCAATTGCAGATACTTTCCGTCGACGAGACGGCCCGAAACGAGGCTCAGCGCGAACTGACCACCATCGAACCGAAGATCGCCGAACTCAACGAACGCCGTGTTGCCGTCGAAGACCGGCTTTCCCGCACCGATATTCGTGCGCCGCTCGCGGGCACTATCAACGAGCTTGCCGTGCATACGATCGGAGGCGTGGTGACGCCCGCCGCACAATTGATCACGCTCGTTCCCGACAACGCGAAGCTGAAGATCGTCGCGCGCATCCAGCCGACCGATATCGACCAGGTGTCGACCGGACAAAAAGCCAAGCTTCGCTTTTCCGCGTTCAATCAACGGACCACGCCCGAAGTCTCGGGTACGGTCGCATTTGTTTCGCCTTCCACGTCGACCGATACGACCACCGGTCAGGTCTACTACCTGGCCGAGATCGAAGTGAGCGAGGAGGAAATGGAAGGGTTGGCGGGAAATGAGCTGAAGCCGGGAATGCCTGTCGAGGCGTTCATATCAACGGAGAACCGCACCGCTTTGTCGTTCCTGTCAAAGCCCCTTATGGATCAGTTTCGACGCGCATTCCGTGAGGAATGAAGCAGCCTTCCCGTCAGAACAATCGGTTAGTTGAGGAGTTGCCGGGTCTGGCTCCCCACGGAGCCAGGCAGGCGTTTCTGCGCCGCAAGCACGACTTCCAGCCGGTTGCGCGCATGCAGCTTCTGCATGAGGACGGTCATGTAGTGTTTGACGGTCTTTACGCTGATGTCGAGTTGTTCGCCAATTTCCTTGTTGGTCCGCCCTTCGAGAAGCAGGTTTACGATTTGCTCTTCGCGAACGCTCAAGCGTATGGCCTCGCTCTTGTTCTTTTGCATTGAGACACGGCGGAGCGCGAGGATGACCTGCGCTGCAAGGCTTTGCGTGATGTAGGTTTCGCCGCCAAGAACGGCCCGGACCGCCTGACGAAGGTCGTCGGCGCTGCTGCCCTTCAGCACGTAGCCGCTGGCGCCGGCTTCGAAGGCCTCTACCGCGCTGTCGACACCGACGGCGGAGGTGAAAGCCACGATCTTCGTTTCCGGCATAGTTTGTGAAATGGATGTCATTGCCTCGAGCGTGTCACCCGGCATATTCAGGTCGACGATAAGGACATTCGGCTTCAAGCGATTGGTAATATCGAGGGCATCCGCCGCTGTGCCGCCTTTCCCGACAACGTGATAGGCGTTGTCGCTCGCAAAGATACTGGCGATACCTTCTAGAAGAATGGGATGATCGTCGACAAATGCGATCGAAAATTTGGACATTTCGCCCCCGGGCCATTCCGATCTATTCGATCGGTGGTTTGTTTTTATTATCAGGAGCTTTGCATGGTCGTGGCCGAGATCCAATTACGGAATTCGATGTAAACTATCGGCAGCGTCTACGGAAATTGAAGTCCGGCCGTAGACTGACAAATCAAGGGACGGTGGATATCGGTGTCAGGTCACAAGTTCCAAAAGAACTTCATAAGCCGCGTCGATATCGGATTGTATTGCCAGTTTGACCCGATCCCCGTCATGGGCGCTCAGGGCAGCGAACATCGCCCGGTGATGTTCATTGGCCTTGGTGTAGTTGCCGGAATCATGCAGCATGTTGAAGTATGGGCTCACCTGCAACCACAGATTTTCGATGATGTTGAGGATGCTTTCGGAGCCGGCAGCGCGGTAAATGGAAAAATGGAAGGCATAATTCGCGCGTAGATAGGATTTTATGTTTCCAGACGCATTCCCTGCCTCAAGCGACTCCAGCACGACACGCAGGGAATCCAGCTCGTCCTGCTGTATGCGTTCAGCAGCCCATTTTCCTGCCAAGGCTTCAATCTCAATGCGCACATTCCGCAGATCCGTCAGCTTGGCGCGGCTCAAGCGCGGTATGCCGATCGATCGGCCCGAGACGACCGTCAAGGCGTTGGCAGCCGTCAACCGCCTTAAAGCCTCGCGTACAGGCATGGCACTCACGCCGAAAGCATCCGCGAGGCTCTGCACCGGAACCATCTCGCCCGGCACAATGCCACCCTCCAGGATGAGCCCTGTGACTTGACGGTATACGCGGTCCTGCAAGGTCTCCCTTGAAAGCGGGACTATCTCAACTCCTGGCCGTTTAAAACCAGCCTCAGCCATTTGCTATGCCTTCTGTGTCGGGGCGGTTGTCCCCGTGTTGTCTGCTCGCAATGCAACCTCTGCAGGAGCGCGTCAAGCCATGTCTGTTTATCACACGCATCGGCCTTTGTTATATTAATTTATCATTGATCTTTGATCAAATGGTGATACGGTCCTTGCAGCGGAACGGCAGGACGTTTGAGGAAGCGTCTTGGGAGGTGTTTCGTACAAAGGGGAGGAGTTAAACGATGGATGTCATATCGAGAATCCAGCGCCTTGTCGTATGCGCTGGGATTGCCGCCGGGGCTACTCTGGCTGGCGGGCATGCGGACGCTGCTGAAAAGCATAAAATCTTCCTGAGCATGAGCTTCATCGGCAATGACTGGCAGGCGGAAGCCGCCAACATGGTCAAGGCGATGGCAGCCCATAAGAGTCTCGCCGACAAGGTCGATCTGCAAGTTCAGGTGGCCGGGCCCAATGCTCAACGCCAGATTCAGCAAATCAACGCGATGGTGCAGGCAGGCGCCGAGGCGATCGTCGTGTTTCCGATCTCTCCGACTGCGCTCAACCAGGTCGTCAAGAATGCTTGCGACAAGGGCGTAAAGGTATTTGCCTATGACGGCGAAATCACCGAGCCATGCGCTTATAATATAGCGATCGATCAGGAAGAGGCTGGCCGCGTGACGGCGGAATGGCTGGTGAAGAAGCTCAACGGCAAGGGCAACATTATTGCGATTACGGGCGTGCCCGGGACTTCTGTCGATAATCTGCGCACCAAGGCGGCAAAGGAAGTTTTCGCCAAATATCCAGACATCAAGATCGTCGGTGAAGCCGTCGGCATGTGGAGTCAGGCGGTTGCCCGTACCGAACTGTCCAAGATTTTGGCAACCCGCAACTGGGACGAGATCAACGGGCTCTGGATGCAGGTGGGTTGCTTCACGGCAAACTCCATGCAGCTTGAAGCCGGCAAGAAGCCGGAACAATTGCTCCCATGCGCAGGCGAGGGATCGAATGGCGGGCGTATACAGATGCTTCCCGCCGGCACTGAAGTCGAAGGGGCCACTTCGCCCTATGCACCGCTCGGTGCCCCACGCATTTCCTATGCCTCGCCGCCTTATTCCGGTGCTCTGGCCCTGAAGCTCGCTGTTGAGGCGATCGAAGGCAAGGATGTGCCGAAAAAGACGGTATTGCCACTGCCTTTGGTAACGAACGAAACGATCAAGCTGTGCCAGGAAGGCACCTGGCAGGAAATGAAGGAAGGCTGCAATGCCTTCAAGCCCGCGATCGTCTCGAATCCCGGTTGGTTCGCCTCGATCTTTTCCGATCAGACACCAGAAATTGGTCTGAACGCGGCACTCGTAGGCCAACCCGAAAACTAGAGGACAGAGCGTGGAGCGGATTGGCCGCTCCACGCTTGCCGGCCCAATTATCATAATAAAGGCAGGACCCTCCGGGATGAAATCAGCAGTTGAACAAGCCGCGATAGAAGTTGCGGACCTTCGCAAGGCATTCGGTGCGACGGTTGCGGTGAACGGCGTGTCATTCGCGATCGCTCCCGGAAGCACCCACGCGCTGCTTGGCGAAAACGGTGCTGGCAAGTCGACGATCGTGAAGCTCCTGTCGGGCCTCCTGCGCCCGGATGAGGGTCAGATATCGGTATTCGGAGAGAAGGTGACACTGAAGGCGCCGCGATATGCCCATGCACGTGGCGTGCAAACTGCGTTCCAGGAAATGACTCTGGCCCGCGACCTCACTGTCCTTGATAACCTGCTTATGCCCTATGCGCCGATGGGGGTTACAGGCATGATCCGCCGCGCCTCGGCGCGACGCGCCATTGTCGAGCATTTGAAGGAACTCGACTTTTCGGTCGATCTCGATGCCGAAGTCGGGACACTGGATTTGGCCGTCCAGCAGAAAATCGAGATCGCGCGCGCGATCTACCGCAAGCCCCGCATACTGCTTCTCGACGAGCCGACATCGACGCTCGCCGGCGGTGACGTCGAGTGGCTCGGCCGTATCATTGCCAAATTGAAGTCGGCAGGAACGACCATCGTCTTCATCACACACCGCATGCGCGAGGTCCGGGCATTTTGCGACACGCTGACGATATTGCGCAACGGTCAGCATATAATGACATGCTCGGTGGAATCCATCACCGATGCACAGGTCATAGAGAGCATCGTTGGCCGCAGTATCGCGCAGACTTTCCCCGAACGACCGAAAAATGACTCTGCTTTTGGCGCACCGGTACTTGGGGTGCGCAATCTCGTTGCAGGTAAAAAACTGCAAGATGCCAGCTTTGATTTGCGAAAGGGCGAGATTCTCGGCGTCGCGGGGTTGCAGGGCATGGGTCAGCTCGACCTTTTTCTGGCCTGCTTCGGGATGACGGAGGTCGTGCGCGGCGACATCCTCGTCGACGGCCGCAAGGTCCGGTTTGGCTCGCCGGCGGACGCCCTGAAACCCAACATTGCCATCGGGCTCGTCCCCGAAGATCGCAAGACCGAAGGCCTGTTTCTGAAACTCAACGGCACGGTCAATGCGTCCCTCCCGGTAATCCAGCGATTTTCACGATTCGGCTTGATTCAAACCGGACTTGAGCAAGAGGCGGTCCGCACCGCCTTCGGCACAGTCGAAGTGGACGAACGCGCTCTTTGGACGAGGGCGGGGTCTTTTTCCGGCGGCAATCAACAAAAGATTGCGATTGCCAAGTGGCTCGTGGCGCAGAGCCGCATCCTGCTTTTGTTCGATCCGACCCGCGGCATCGATGTCGGCACGAAACATGAGCTTTATGTGATGATGCGAAATTTTACCGATTCCGGCGGTTCCGTCTTGCTGCACTCGACCGAAATCCCGGAACTCGTGCATTTATGCGACCGCGTCCTTGTCCTCTACGATGGTCGCGTTGCGGCGTTCCTGACGCGTGACCAGTTGACGGAAACCTCGATCATGCGCCCGGCCCTCGGTCACGAAACACCGACGCAGGAGGCAGCCGAATGACGATGACCAGTATGGCGGCCCCCAGACGCGACAGGCTTCGGTTTCTCGCCATGTCGCCGGAGCGTCGCAGTGTGGTCATTGCGATCGTGGTATTTCTTGGTCTGCTTGGCATTGTCGATCTCGTCAGCACGGGGCCACTCAGCTACTTCGATATTTCATTCCTTTCGAGCGGTGGTGCGACTTCGGCACTCGCCGCCATCGGCCAGACCATCGTTGTATTGTCTGGCGGGTTTGACCTTTCGGCCGGCGCGGTCATATCGCTCGTCAACGTCGTTCTTGCGCAGAGCATGGATCCGGCGGCCGCTGAGACGAGCGTGTTCTATTGGACATGCGTCGGGATCGGTGTCGGAATGTTGACCGGCGCGTTCAACGGCATTTTTATCGCTTTCTTCCGCCTGCAACCCATCGTCGTCACCCTGTCCACCATGTTCATCATCCAGGGTCTGACTTTGCTCGTCATGGACAAGCCGGGCGGCTTCGTCGCTCCTGATCTCGGTACGTTTTATCTCGGGGATGCCGTTACCGGATGGCTTCCGATGCCGCTCGTGGTAATCGGCATCGTTCTTCTCGCCTGGCTCTGGTTGAAGAATACGCGCCTCGGAACAGCCATATATGCTGTCGGTAGTGATCCGGACGCTGCCGCGGCCATCGGCATCCGCGTCAAGCTGACAAAATTCCTGGTCTATGTCATTGCCGGCGGCTGCTATGGCCTGGCGGGCGTCTTCATTAGCGCCCAAACAGGAAGTGCTGATCCGCTGGTTGGAAATCCGCTGCTGCTTTCGATGTTTGCGGCTGTGGTCGTTGGCGGAACGCGTCTCGGAGGCGGGCGCGGCGGCCCGCTGGGCACTGTATTCGGGGCCTATATCCTGATGATGGTCGTGAATATCCTGCTGGTGCTCAATGTATCCGCTTACTACTCCACCATTGCCGAGGGGACGATCCTGATTCTGGCGGTCCTTGCGGGATCGATCTCGTACAGTTCCACCCTTGCCAAGCAGATCCGCAGCGCGGGCGCCCAGTTTTCAGCCTGGCGAAACGGCTTGCTGCCATCGCAGCTCGACCGGACCGACCGGAGATTAAAACTTGCCGGCCCAACGCGTTTCAAGCCGGTGTCGGCATCATTTCTGTCGCGCAACCGCGAGACCATCCGCTATGCGCTTCCTGCCTATGTTTGCCTTCTCCTCGTCGTCATCGTCACGCAGCTCTGGCTTGGCCGAGCCGTCTTAAATCCGACCTATTGGAACTCATTGGCGGTTCTCTCCACCTTCCTAGCCATCCTGGCGCTTGGACAGGGAACGGTGATCCTCACCGGCGGCCTTGACCTTTCGGTGCCTTGGACGATCGGCATTTCGGGCATCCTGCTCGCAGGGATCGTCAATGGCTCGGACGCTGCCTTGACCTATGCCTTGCCTGCCGTCCTTTTGATCGCTGCAGCGATAGGCTTCATAAATGGCGTCGGTATCGTAATCCTTGGCATTTCGCCGATCGTGATGACGCTGGCAATGAACGGGATCCTGCAAGGTTTTGCGCTGGTCTATTCGCAAGGGACGCCAGCCGGCTTCTCCTCGCCCATGCTTCGCTGGTTCATGACCGGCAAGATATGGACTGTGACGCCCGTTGTCCCTTTCATGGTGCTGTTCGTCATAGTGTCGGTGCTCCTCCTCGGAAGAACCGCCTTCGGCCGCAAGGTCTACGGTATCGGCAATGGCCTGCGCGCCGCACAGCTTTCCGGGATCGCGGTCGGGCGCACGCTCATTCTCGTCTATGTCCTTTCCGGTTTTTGCGCTGGTCTCGTTGGCGTATTGCTCACCGGGTTTTCCGGCCAGGCGAGCCTTGGCATGGGCGATGATTACCTGCTGCCGTCCATTGCCGTGGTGGTGGTCGGTGGCGCTTTGATAACCGGCGGGCGCGGGCATTATCTCGGCATGCTCGGAGGCGTACTCCTGCTTACGGCACTGCAGATGTTCCTCGCCGGAACAACGTTGCCTTACGCCACACGCGCGATCCTGTTTGGACTTGTCGTGCTCGGCGCGGTCATGGCGCTTCGCGAGAAGCGATCTTAAGAGAGGATGAATGATGAATAGGGTGGCTCCAGCATCGGCGGAAGAGTTCTTGGGCGGCGTGCGCGGCCAGCGCGTACTGGTTACCGCAGGCGGTTCGGGTATCGGATTTGCTATCGCTTCAACGCTATCGGCGCTCGGTGCGCGCGTGGCAATCTGCGACATTTCACAGGCTTTGCTTGAAGAAGCGAGCGCTTCGATGAAGCCGGCTCTCGCAACCGTTGCCGACGTTTCGAGCGAGGCCGATGTCGACCGCATGTTCGATGACGTGTCGGCTTCTTTGGGCGGGCTCGACGCTCTGATCAACAATGCTGGAATTGCCGGACCGACCGGAGGCGTTGACGAGATCAGCACCGAAGACTGGCGGCGATGTATCGACATCTGCCTGACCGGACAGTTTCTCTGCGCCCGGCGTGCAACCCCCCTGCTCAAGGCCGCCGGTGGCGGATCGATCGTCAACATGTCGTCAGCCGCAGGCAGGCACGGTTATGCGTTCCGCTCGCCCTATTCGGCGGCCAAGTTCGGCGTCGTCGGTTTTACCCAAAGCCTTGCCAAGGAACTCGGACCCCATGCGATCAGAGTGAACGCCATCCTGCCCGGTATCGTTGAGGGACCAAGGATTGAAAACGTCATCAACAACCGTGCGAAACAGTTGGGCATATCTCACGACGAGATGACGGAACGCTATCTGCAGAACGTCTCGCTTCGCCGGATGGTCAGCCCCTATGACGTGGCGAATATGGTCGCATTTCTGCTTTCCAATGCCGGGGTCAATATTTCTGGCCAGTCCCTCGGCGTCGACGGCAATGTCGAGACCTTGTGAGGGAAAAATGACGGAGAAAACAGCGATTATCGGTAGCGGCTTTATCGGCAGGGCCTGGGCGATAAGCTTCGCCAGGGCAGGCTATGAGGTCGCCCTGTGGGATCAGTCGTCCGAGGCCGTTGCCAAGGCCCGCGATTATGTTGCCGAGGTCCTCACTGACCTTGAGCGAAATGATCTTCTGAACGGGCATACACCGGAAGCGGTGCTGGAAAGGATTACCCCCGAAGCAGATTTGGCAAGGGCCCTGGACGGTGCGATCCACATCCAGGAAAACACGCCCGAAGACGTCAAGATCAAGATCAAGGTTTTCTCCCAGCTCGACGAGGCGGCCAGTCCTTCTGCGGTGATCGCCAGTTCAACGTCGGCGCTGTTGCCGTCGAAATTTACCGAACATCTGGCCAACCGCCATCGCTGCCTGGTCGTCCATCCGATCAATCCACCCTACCTGATACCAGCGGCGGAGGTCGTGCCCGCACCATGGACATCGCCAGACGTGGTGGAGCGGACGCGTGCATTCCTGGTCGCTGCCGGTCATGCACCGCTTGTGATGAAACGCGAACTGGATGGGTTCATCATGAACAGAATGCAGGGCGCATTGCTCGAGGAAGCTTTTCGGCTTGTCGCTGACGGCTACGCCACGGTCGAGGACGTCGATATAGGCATCAGAGACGGTCTTGCCTTGCGCTGGTCGTTCATGGGGCCGTTCGAGACGATCGACTTGAATGCTCCCGGCGGCGTTCGCGACTATGTGGAAAGATATCAGATTATCTACGAGCGGTTGTTCCCGCAGATGCAGCGCCGCGTCGACTGGGCCGGCGACGTGCTGGAGACCGTGGAATCCGGCCGGCGCGAGAAGCTGCCCAAGGAAAAGTTGGTGGAACGCCAGGTCTGGCGTGACCGCCGCCTGATGGCACTCGCGGCACACAAGCAAAAATCAACGCAGGAGTTCGGACGATGAGCGAGACAGCGAGAGTGACCGGAGGATCAACGATCAAGGGCAAGGTCATCATCACCTGCGCCATCACGGGTGCGATCCACACGCCGACGATGTCCCCTTATTTGCCGATCACACCCGACGAAATCGCCAAGGAAGCGCTGGCGGCAGCAGATGCCGGGGCTGCGATCCTGCATCTGCACGCGCGTGACCCTGAAACTGGCAAACCGGACCAAACGCCTGAAGCTTTCGCCAGGTTTCTGCCCCGGATCAAGCAGAACACGAAGGCCGCGATAAACATTACGACGGGTGGCAGTCCCTATATGAAGGTCGAGGAGCGGGTCAAACCGGCAGCGACATTCAAGCCCGAGGTGGCTTCGCTCAATATGGGTTCGATCAATTTCGGACTTTATCACCTTGTCGACAAATACAAGGAATTCAAGTTCGACTGGGAAAAGCCGCATCTGGAAGCCACCCGGGACCTCGTTTTTCGCAACAGTTTCAAGGATATAGAGTACATTCTGGCAACCTGCTACGACAATGGCACACGCTTTGAATTCGAGTGCTACGACATTGCGCATCTCTACAACCTCGCGCATTTCGCGGATCGCGGTCTCGTCAAGGCACCGTTCTTCGTGCAGTCGGTGTTCGGGCTGCTCGGCGCAATCGGGACGCATCCGGAAGACGTGGCCCACATGAAACGCACGGCAGATCGGCTCTTCGGCGATAGTTTCCGGTGGTCCGTTCTTGGCGCGGGCTCGAGCCAGTTGCGCATCGCTGCTCAGGCCGCGGCTCTCGGAGGCAATATCAGGGTTGGCCTTGAAGACAGCCTGTGGGCGGGGAAGGGTAAACTCGCCAAGTCGAATGCCGAACAGGTGTTGCTCGCACGCAAGATCATCGAAGGCCTCGGCATGGAGGTGGCAACCCCCGATGAGGCTCGCGAGATTCTTCAACTCAAGGGAGGCGACAAGGTCGCGTTCTAGGAGAGAGCCATGTTGCGCATCGAAGTTTTCAGCAGCGACCGGAATGAGCTCGGTGAGGGTCCTCTATGGGATGTCGAACAGCAACGGCTTTACTGGATCGACTCATACGCGCCGGCCGTTTATTCCTGCGATGCAAATGGCGGGGATCGCAAGACCTGGAAAATGCCGGAGCCAATTGGGTCGATGGCCTTGCGCTCCAGGGGCGGAGCGATCGTTTCACTGAGAAACGGGTTTTACACGCTGGACTTTGCAACGGGGTCAGTGGAACTCCTCCACGAAACGCATCCGGGAGAACTTCGTCCGCGGCTGAATGACGGGAAAGTTGATCGCCAGGGCCGCTTCATAGCCGGCTCGATGGATTTCGAGGAACGCGATCCGGTCGGCACGCTTTACCGCCTTGACCCCGATCTGTCGCTTCACACCCTCGATACCGGCATCGTCTGCTCGAATGGCCCGTGCTTCAGTCCCGACGGCGCAACCCTTTATTTCGCCGACACCGGCACACGGAAGATCCATGCATATGCCTATGACACGGCGACCGGCGCTGTAGGCTCGCGCCGCATCTTCACGAGTTTCGAGGGTCTGCGCGGCTTTCCGGATGGCGCGACGGTGGATGCGGAAGGGTACGTGTGGAGTGTCGAAGTGTATTCCGGGCGCCTGATCCGCTTCGACCCGAATGGAGTTATCGATCGCATCGTTGGCCTGCCGGTCCAATCGACCACAAGCATCACGTTCGGCGGGCCGGAACTTGACATTGCGTTCGTAACGTCGATGGCCCGGCCGTTCAACAACCAATACCATCGCGAGCGCGAAGCGGGCTGCATGTTTGCGGTTCATGGGCTGGGTGTCCGCGGATTGCCGGAACCGCGTTTCAAAGGATAGGGGAGCGACATGAAAATAGAAGTGGTGGTAGACGTCAAGACAACCCTCGGCGAGGGTCCGCTATGGGACGTGGACCAGGAACGACTCTACTGGATCGACAGTTTCGACGGACGCGTTTTCCGGGCTACCGCCGACGGGCGTGAACTGCGCGCCTGGGATGTGCCGATGAAAATCGGCTCCATGGCGCTGCGCAAGGATGGAAACGGGGCAATCGTCTCACTCGCCCGGGGCTTTCATCTCCTCGACTTCAAGACAGGCGACGTCGACCTGATTCACGATCCTGAACCCGATAAGCACGAAAATCGCATCAATGACGGCAAGGTGGACAAGCAGGGCCGCTTCGTTGCGGGCTCGATGGACACGATGGAGAGCGGTCCCAATGGCGCGCTTTACCGGGTCGATTCCGATTTGAGCGTTCATACCCTCGATGACGGCATCATTGTTTCGAACGGTCCGTGCTGGAGCCCGGACGGAAATACATTCTACTTCGCGGATTCCTGGTCGGGCGAGATCTGGGCCTATGATTACGACCAGGCCAAAGGGACAGTCTCCAATCGCCGGACGTTCGTGAAACTCGACACATCGACGGGCGGCGCTGCCGACGGTTCCACGGTGGATGCCGAGGGATGCTTGTGGAACGCTCAAGTCTATGACGGGAAGGTGATCCGCTACAGGCCGGACGGAACGGTGGACCGGGTCATTGATATGCCGGTGAAAAAAGTGACCAGTGTCATGTTCGGCGGACCGAACCTCGACATTCTTTATGTAACCTCCATGGCAAAGCCACCGCTGCCGCGCTTTCCGGGAGATGGGGTTCTACGTGGTAGCCTGTTTGCGATTACTGGGCTTGGCATCAGGGGCGTTCCTGAGATGCGTTTTGCCGGCTAATAAAGGCGCTCTCCGGTTCCTCTAGGTTCCCGCTGCGACAGGCGTTATACGACACCGATGCGATTGTGAGGATCAACGACCGCGAACGGTGAAACGCCGCAGGTAAAGCTCCAATACGCAGACGAGATCAGACCCAGCATCCGGCTGGGTCAACGTTTCACGTTGCGCTATCCGTGAAGATGCCAAGAAGCAGCGGTTTGCAATAAATTGTTGACAATAAGCAATCTGCAATCTATCTCCTGTTGAAACAGGAATAGGCGGATGAATCAGACAGCCTTCGAAATTCTCAGGTCCACGTCCCTTCCGGGACTGTTGGAACAGGAGATCGAACGATTCATTCTCGACGGCGAGGTAGCGCCTGGCGGTCATTTGAATGAAAAGGAGATTGCGTTCCGGTTCGGCATCAGCCGCGGACCCGTCCGCGAAGCACTCCGATCGCTCGAGTCGTCAGGTCTCATCGAGCAGGTCCCCAACCGGGGCTTCTTCGTCCGCCGGCTCAGCGCAGCGGAAGCATCCGACGTTTATGACGTGCGCACGGTGCTCTTCGGCCTTGCCGGAAAGGTTCTGGCAGAACGCGCAAGCGACGATGATATTGCAAGGCTGAGGCGCTTCGTCGATGACATGGACGAAGCCATCGGCGCGGATGACCATGCCCGCTATATCTCGCTTAATTTCGCCTTGCATGAATTCATTGTCGTTCAATCAGGAAACGAAGTTCTGGCGCAGCAGTATCTGACGCTGGTCAAGCAGCTCAGGCTCCACCGGGCCCACAGCCTGATGCACGGCGACGCGACCCACGCTTCCAACCTGGAACATCACATGATGGTCGATGCCATCGCCGCTCGCGACCCGGTGCAGGCCTTCAAAGCTCACGCCAACCACGTCGAGACGGCGAAGGGCCGGCTCATGGCGGCGACAAACCCCCTTGCATAGCACTGGAGATATTTGTGACTCCCTCACTCGACATTACGGCCCAGGCCATACGTTTCATAGAACGCACGACCTATGCGGATTTGCCGGAAGAGGCGCTCATTATTGGCCGGCGTTGCATGGTCGATACGGCGGGCCTGTATCTGGCCGGCAGCCGCGAAGCTTCGGTTGAAATCCTTATTGGCGATGCACTGGATCAGGCTGGGCGCGAGGATGCGCCCCTGCCAGGCGCCGGGACGCAGAAGGTTCCGGCCCCCCTGGCCGCGCGCGTCTGGGGCACCGCCGGACACGCCCACGATTGGGATGATACGCAGGTTTCGCACGATCCGGCCCATGTCTACGGCCTGCTCACGCATCCGTCTGTTCCACCCCTGACCGCCGCGCTTATCATTGCCAGCCGCGAAGGGATCGTGGATGGGCGTGAACTGATGCTCGCTTTCCAGGTGGGTTTCGAAGTCGAATGCAAGATCGCGGAATGGATGAAACCACGCCACTATCGACGCGGTCACCACACCAGCGGTACCGTCGGCACGTTCGGGGCGACGGCGGCGGCTGCGAAACTCCTCGGCTTGAAAGGCGACGCGCTCGCACACGCGCTCGGATTGGCCGCAAGTTTTGCCGCTGGCATACGCGCCAATTTCGGCACCATGACGAAGCCGCTCCATGTCGGCCGAGCCTGCGAGAATGGCGTAACCGCAGCCCTGCTTGCCGCACGCGGCTTTGAGGCGGACCCTTCAGTCCTCGACGGTCAGTGGGGTTTCTTCTCGGTGATGGGCGAGGGTCTCGATCCGGACAAGGCAGCTGCGGGATTTGCCGCGCCTTTGACGATCATCGAGCCCGGCGTCAGCATAAAGCCGTACCCGTCGGGCATTCTCACGCATCAATCAATGGATGCGATGTTGAAGCTGGTTATAGACCATGATCTCAAGCCTGAAGAGGTAGAGCGCATCAGGTTCTTTGCCGGCAAAAATATCATCGAACCGATCCGCTATCCGATTGCGCAGAACCATCTTCAGGCGAAGTTCTCCATGCCCGCACTGCTCGCCATGATCATCCTGTGCCGGCGGGCAAGCCATCATGAATTCGAGGACAGCTTTGTTGCCGGCGAGGCTATGCAGGATCTTCAGGCACGAACCGACGTTATAAACGATCCGGCTATCGACGCGGCGGGGTACGACCGCATACGGTCGCGCATCGAAGTGGTTACGAAGGACGGCCGGACATTGGTGCAGGAGGCGGACGAGCGCTATCGGGGCGGCCCGTCCAACCCGATCAGCGATGCCGGTCTGGACGACAAGTTCCGCATGTGTGCCGAGGGCGTCATTGATCGTGAAGCGCAGGAAGAATTGCTGGCGCTGGTCCGAAATATCGATGCCGGCGCCGACGTCGGTCGCTGCATGGAATTGATCAGCGGGGAAGGAAAAGCCCCGTGAACTGAGTTTGAGGAAGCCGTTCTGGAGAAACGGTAGCTAAATGGGAGAGAGAAATGACATTCATCAAGTCTATCGGCCAGGCAGTGCTTGGCCTTGCCACGCTAGCGATTGTTTCCGGCGCAAATGCCCAAGCTGAACCTCTGCCATACCCGAACAAGGTGGTGACGCTGGTGACGCACTCAAGTCCCGGCGGTGGCAGCGACGTGTTCCTGCGCGAAATGACCAAATATCTCGGCAAGTACATCGACGCCACCTTCATCGTGGAAAATGTCCAGGGTGGCAGCGGCGCCAAGGCCATGGCTCGGGTTGCAAGCGGGCCAGCCGACGGGAGCGTCTTCTACGCGACGACGCCGACGTACATCTATACATCCTTGATGAGCAAGCCGCAGAGCACCTACAAGGACATGGATCCGCTGGTTAACATCTTCGCCGACAGCGAAGTGATCTACACGCGTACGGATGGGCCCTACAAGTCGCTGAAGGACGTGATCGAACATGCCAAGAAAGAACGCGGTCGGTGGGGGGCAGCCAATCCGGCATCCCTGGAACGGCAGGCGGCCGAGCAGCTGAAGCGCGCCGCAGGCGTGACACCTGCGATCGTCACCCATGAGGGCGGCGGCGACATGATGCTCAATGTTCTCAACGGCACGCTCGACATCGGCATTGGCGAGATCCAGGAGCTTCGATCGCAGCTCGATGCCGGCAAGATTACGTTGCTCGCTACATTCAATCCTGAACGCATCACCGAAAAGCCCGATGTGCCTACGGTAAAGGAATTGGGCTACGACGTCAGCCTGGTGAAATTCCGTGGCCTCGCTGGCCCCAAGGGCGTTCCGGATGCCACCAAGGCGGTCTGGGACGAGGCGATAAAGAACCTGCTGGCCGATCCGGAATACAAGAAAGCCTATACGGCCGAAGTGCTCGTTCCCCAGTTGATCGGCGAAAAGGACTATCCGGCATTCATCAACAATTTTGCCACGTCGACCGAGGAATTCCTGAAATCGACGGGCGCCATCAAGTGAGATTGATCGCGGGGGCTGGCGAAAAGGCTGGCCCCTCGTCGATCATCGTTAAGGGTTGATCCCATGAGAAAAGACCTTATCAGCGGCCTCGTTCTCCTTGCTGGCGCAGCTACCTACTATGCCTGGGCAGGTGAAATCGCCGACAGCACTTTGTCGGATGAGGTTGGCGCGGCCGGACTGCCGCATGTGCTTGCCATCGTACTTGCCATCCTCGGAATACTGCTTATCGGGCGGACGTTGCTCGCAAGCCAGGCGCGCCCGGTGACGGCGGGTGCGGATGACGATGAAGGAGACGCGCGTCTTCCGCGTGCCGTCGGCTTCCTGTTGTTCGGGGCTGCCTATGTGATCCTTTTGCCTTTCGTCGGCTACGTCATCGGTACCGCCCTCCTCATCGGGGGGGTCGCGCTTTATGAAGGCGCGCCGCGCACCTGGGTCGTCCCGGTGGCGGCCATTGGCGGCGGCATTTTCTACTGGGCCGTCTTCGTCAAACTGCTCGGGGTCCACCAGCCGGCAGGTTCGCTGGTACAGGGGTTATTCTGATGACGACGATTATGGACATAATCAGGCTTCTGACGGAAACGCCGCTCATTTTCGTTTCCATCGCCGGCCTCACCTGGGGCATTCTCGGCGGCGCCCTGCCGGGTATTTCGGCTTCCATCACCATGGCCCTGGTTTTGCCGTTCACCTATACGATGGATCCTGCGCAGGCGATCGCCTTGCTCGCCTGCGTCTATATCGGCGCCGAGTATGGCGGCTCGATCCCGGCGATCCTGATCAGGACGCCAGGCACCAATTCTTCCGCGGCCACTGTGATCGACGGTTACGAACTCAATCGCCAGGGTCGCGCCGGCGAAGCGCTGGGCATTTCCCTGATGTCAGGGGTGATCGGCAGCCTGTTCGGCCTCGCAATGCTGATAATGCTGACGGAGCCACTGTCGTGGCTGGCGCTGGCATTTACGCCTGCCTCCTATTTCGGGCTCGGTATCCTTGGCCTTAGCGTTATTGCATCGATGAGCGGAGGCTCGCTGATCAAGGGTCTTGCGGCTGCAACTGTCGGCCTGATGATCGCAACAGTCGGCACCGATCCGATATCCGGCGTGACACGCTTTACCTTCGACATACCCGACCTCTTGGGCGGCGTCGAACCGGTGCTGGTGATGGTCGGCCTCTTTGCGTTGACCGAGTTGATGAGCCAATCGGGATCGACCAACACGGCGCAGCTCAATCAGAAAATCAAGATCAAGCTGCCAAGCCTTGCTGTCATGAACAAGCTCAAGCGTTCGCAATTCATCGGCTGTGTCCTGGGCTTGTTCGAGGGGCTCACCCCCGGCGGCGGCGGTTCGATTGCAGCGTTCATGTCCTATAACGAGGCAAAGCGCTGGTCGAAGACACCGCATTTGTTTGGCAAGGGGTCCGAGGAGGGCGTCGCTGCGCCTGAGGCCGCCAATAACACGGTGGCAAGCACCGCGCTGATCCCGCTTCTCAGCTTCGGCATCCCGAGTTCCAACTCGACGGCGGTCTTGCTTGGCGGCCTATTGATGCACGGGCTGATTCCTGGACCGCGCCTGTTCGAACAGAGCGCCCAGGTGATCGACAGCATTTACGTCGGCTCGTTCATCGCGATCATTGCGCAAATCGGTGTCGGTATCATCATCCTTCCGGCCTGCATTTGGCTGGTCAATCGTCCGCGCCCCTACCGCGCTGGCTTCATCTTCGCGCTTATCCTGTCGGGCATTTTCACGCTGAACAACAGCCTGTTCGACCTTGGCATCGCACTCGCGCTTGGCCTTGTCGGCTTCCTTATGCGCATCGCCGGATTCCCGGTCCTGCCGATGATTCTTGGCGTCGTGCTTGGCCACATGGTTGAATCGAGTTATCGCCGCTCGCTGGTGCTTTCGGGGGGTGACCACATGATCTTTCTTCAGGATCCCATCGCCGTGGCGCTGCTTTCCATCGCGCTCATATTCGTCGTTTTCTCGCTTAGCCGCGAGGTGCGCGACGCCCGCAAGACCAGAATAGAGGAAGCCCGTTCATGAACCAGACCGTTCCCCCAGTGTTGCCCGTCGCGGCAAGACTGGCGAATTTTGCCGCGGAATGCACACCGCCGGCCGCCGTCGAGGCAGTCAGCCGGCGGCTCCTCTTCGATATTGTCGGTCTGGCCGTTGCTGCCCGGGGCACCGACTATGTCGGAGCAGCACTGGCAAGTGCCGTGGATGCCGGAAGCTGCACCGCTTTCGGTCATGAACGCCAGCTTGGGCTTTACGATGCCGCGCTCGTCAACGGCACAGCCGCACACGGCGAAGATTTCGACGACACCTTCGAAGGTGGCCCGATCCACGCGGGCGCAGTGGTTGTCTCCGCGGTCCTTGCGATCGCCGAAAGGCGCGGACTTGACGGTCGCGCCGCCATGCGCGGCATCGCGGTGGGCGCGGAACTCATGTGCCGAATGAGCCTGGTAGCACCGCAGGCAACGCACAAGGCGGGCTTTCATCCGACTGCCATATTTGGCGCGCCGGCAGCGGCGGCGGCTGTCGGTGCAGCGCTGGGGCTAGGGCCCGACGTGATTGGCAGGGCCCTCGGAATTTCGGGCAGCCTTGCTTCCGGCATCATCGAGTATCTTGCAGATGGCAGCTCGACAAAGCGTCTGCATGCGGGCGCTGCAGCGCAGGCCGGCGTGCGAGCCGCCCTGCTCGCAGAAGCCGGCTTCACAGGTCCCATAAGTGTTTTCGAAGGTTCACATGGAATGTACAGGGCCTTTGCTCCGTCTAAGGCACCCGATTTCATGCCGTTGCTCGAGGGGCTGGGCAAGCAGTGGATCGTCGAGACGCTGGCGTTCAAACCATACGCCTGCGGAACCATGACCCAACCCTTCATCGACTGCGCCAAGAAGCTGGCGGCGCTCGGTATCGGCGCCGAGGACATTGCATCCATCGTCTGCAAGGTAGGGGAGGGCACAGTTCATCGTCTATGGGAGCCATTGGCCGAAAAACAAAGGCCGCCGAATGGTTATGCCGGCAAGTTTTCGACACCCTATTGCATGGCAGTCGGATTCCTGGACGGGGAGGCCGGGCTGGGGCAGTTTACCGATGAGCGGGTCCGCGATGCCGCGATCCGAGCGCTGGCAGCCAAGATCTCGTATGAAATCAATCCGGCCGATCCCTATCCGTCCAACTTTACCGGCCATCTCAAGGCGATTTTGAAAGACGGCACGGTTCATGAATTCCACCAGCCCTATATGCGCGGCGGAGCGCGCGAACCCTTGCCTGACGCCGAAATGGAAAGCAAGTTCGAAGCGAATTTGCGCTTTGGTGGCCTGCGGGAGCGCAGCATTACGGCGCTGCGCGCATCCCTCGAACAAATCGCGGCTGGCGGCCCTATCGATCTGGCGGGAGCACGCGCATGAACGCGGATCATGCAACGCACCGGGAACTCGACGGACAGGTGGCGCTGGTAACCGGCGCCTCGCGCAACATCGGTCGGGCGATCGCCCTTGCCCTGGCTGACGCCGGTGCCGGGATCGCGATTGTGGCCAGATCGGATCAGGGGGCGGCGGAGGCTGTCGCGCGCGAGGTCGAGCAACGGGGCAGCCGCGCCGTCGTCCTTCTTGGTGATGTGGCGAATGAAGCCGATGCCGACCGCCTTGTCGGGCTTGCGGCCGCACAACTCGGGCGCCTCGACATCCTCGTCAACAATGCCGCCATACGGCGCGAGGCTCCCATTGAAGCCTTGTCGTTCGAGGATTGGCGGGAAGTGATGAGCGTGACGCTCGATGGCGCGTTCCTCATGAGCCGCGCGGCGATCCCCCATTTACTCTCCGGCGGACGGGGCACCATCATAAACATCGGCGGGTTGACGGCCTATACGGGCGCGGTGCACCGCGCCCATGTCATATCGGCCAAGGCTGGGCTCGACGGTTTCACCAAGGCGCTGGCCCATGAACTTGGACCGCGTGGAGTAACGGTGAACCTGGTTTCTCCGGGAATGATCGATACGAACCGGGTGCATGCCTCGTCGGGCGGTGAGCCCGCGCACCACAACACCACGCGCACGCTTGTGGGAAGGCGCGGTACTCCTGAAGAAGTTGCAGCTGCGGTCATGTATTTCGCGAGCGAGCCGGCCCGGTTTGTGACCGGCCAGACCCTGCACGTCAATGGCGGCGCTTTCCTGCCCTGATCCGCCAGGGGTGTGTTGGATTCGAATACAGGCTTGATCCATAGGCGGTGCACCCTCCTGAGGGTCTCAGTGAAAGGACGGCATTGCCCGTGTCAGATCTTTCCCATTCCTTGCCGCCGCCGCGCCTGCGTTCGCTTTTCCTGCTCTGCTTCAAGATAGGCATATTGAGCTTTGGCGGCGGCCTGACCGGCTGGCTGTATCAGGGGTTCGTGCTCCAACATCGCTGGATCGATGAAGATGACTTCGCCAGCAGTCTTGCTATCTCACAGATGTTGCCTGGCGCGAATGTGGTCAATCTGGTCATTTGCATGGGCGAACAACTTCGGGGCCCCATCGGAGCGCTTAGTTGCGTCGTTGGCTTCCTCGTTGGCCCATTCTTCGCCGTCATTGCGCTTTGTCAGGTGTTCGATGCTTTGGCAGGCTTTGCATTGCTTCCCGCCATCTCCGACGGCGTGGCCTTTGCGGCGATGGGTTTGCTGGTCGTCATGTGCATCCATGGCCTTCGGCGGGCAATGCGCTTTCCTCCCTCGGTCGCCATCGTTGTTGTCACCGCATTCCTCGTTGGAGTGCTTGAGATGCCGCTGATACCGGTGGTGCTTGTGCTGGCGCCAATCAGCGTCGCTCTGTCTTGGCGCAGGGCGTGATCGTGCGGTTCGACACACTCATTGCCATAGCCCTCGTGTTCATTCCGTTTTCCCTGACTTCAATCGGGGGCGGCAGCGCAATCGTGGCGGGTATCCAGCACGAGGCCGTGACCGTTCATGGTTGGGTGAGTTCCCGGGAGTTCCTCGATCTTTTTGCCGTGTCGCGGGCGGCACCGGGTCCGGGTATGATGCTGGCAACCGTCATCGGCTGGCGGGTGGCGGGTTGGCTGGGCGCAGCAATAGCGACGCTCGCGCTGTTCGTGCCGTCTTCGATGCTGTGCTATGCGGTGTTCAAATTGACCAACAACCATCGTCAGAAGCGCTGGCACCGTGCCATGCGCGAAGGACTGGCTCCTGTGGGCATTGGACTGATCATCGCCGGAATCATATCGCTGTTCCGGCTGTCGCACGGCGGACCATCGGCCATTGCCATCATTGGCCTCGCCGCCGCCATCTTCCTGTGGATGCCGAGATTTCCGGTGCTCGGCGTGCTGGTTCTCGGCGGCTTGGTCGCTGCGCTCGCCGCAACCGGCTTTTGAACCTTAGGAATCAAGCTGCTTGAAGCGCACCAATTGGCTTGCGAGCTTGATCGCGTTTTCAAAAGCGCCGGTATCGGCAATTCCCTTGCCGACGATATCGAATGCCGTGCCATGCGCAGGCGTCGTAAACACCGTATCGAGCCCCGCCGTTACCGTTACGCCCCGGTTGAAGCCTCGCATCTTCGTCGCGATCTGCCCCTGATCGTGATACATGGCGAGAACCCCATCAAATTCCCCGGCAAAGGCCTTCAGATAGACCGTATCGGATGGAAACGGCCCTTTGCAGTCAATACCCTTGGCGGCCATGGCATCTACGGCTGGACGGATAAGTTCGATCTCGTCCGTACCGAAAAGACCGTTCTCTCCGGCATGCGGATTGAGCGCTGCGACGGCAAGGCGGGGTTTTGCTATACCGGCCTTGCGCATCATGGTCGTGGCAAGGACGATCGCCTCCTCGATGGCCGGTCGCGTGATCTGGTCGACGGCCTGGCGCAACGAGACGTGCGAGGTAACGCGCGACATCCATTGACCGTCGAGCACGTTCATCTCGCTGAAATAGCTGTGATGACCGAGGAGATGGGCGAACATCTTGTGTTCGTCAGGGAATTTCCAGCCGCCATCGTACATGGCCCGCTTGTTCAGGGGAGCAAAGGTTACCGCATCGACCTCGCCTGCCAGGGCGAAGTCGATCGCACGCGCCAGCGTGTCTCCGGTCAATCGGCCAGATTCGGCGCTTGCTACGCCCGGCTCATAGAGCGAGGGATCGGTGTTGCCGAGGTCGATCAGCGGCACGGCGCTATCGGACCAGTCGACGGAAGCCGGAGACTGGTAGGTTCGATATGCAAACGATACGCCGGCCTGGCGTTTTCCGAGATCGAGGGTGCGAGCGTCGCCCACGACAACGATGCGGGCCACATCGGCCATGCGCTGGTCATGCAGGATGCGGGCGGTCTGCTCGGGTCCGATGCCGGTACAATCGCCGGCGGTGAGCGCGATGATTGGACGTTCGCTGTTCATGATTTCCTCATCTGTTCTTCGGGCAGCCGGATGGCCTCGGCGATCGCACGACCGCAGGTGATGGTGTCGGCTCGTCCGCCCAGATCTCCCGTACGCAGCGCCGGATCCATCAGGATGCTTTCTATTGCCGACACGATTGCCGCTGCCGCCTGTGGATGACCCAGATGATCGAGCATCATGGCGCCCGCCCATATCTGGCCGATCGGATTGGCGATGCCCTTGCCGGCGATATCCGGTGCCGAGCCATGGACAGGTTCGAAGAGCGAGGGGAACAGGCGTTCCGGATTGATGTTGCCGGACGGCGCAATTCCAATCGTACCCGTACAGGCGGGACCGAGATCTGAGAGAATGTCGCCGAATAGATTGGAGGCCACGACCACATCGAAGCGATCCGGATTGAGCACGAAATGCGCGCAAAGGATATCGATGTGATACTTGTCCCAGCGCACATCCCCATAGCTCTTGGCCATCTCTTCGACGCGCTCATCCCAGTAGGGCATGGTGATCGAAATGCCATTGGATTTTGTAGCGGACGTCAGATGCTTCTTGGTGCGGCTTTGGGCAAGCTCAAAGGCAAAACGGAGAATGCGGTCGATGCCGACCCGGCTCATCACCGTTTCCTGCACGACGATCTCGCGCTCGGTTCCCGGATACATCTTGCCGCCGATGGAGGAATACTCGCCCTCGGTGTTCTCGCGAACCACGAAGAAGTCAATATCGCCGGGCTCGCGTCCCGCCAGCGGCGACGGCACGCCGGGCATCAGGCGGACGGGCCGCAAATTCACATACTGGTCGAACTCCCGGCGAAACTGCAAAAGCGAGCCCCATAGAGAGATATGATCGGGAACCGTCTCAGGCCAGCCAACAGCACCGAAGTAAATGGCATCGTGCCCGCCAATGAGATCCTTCCAGTTCTCCGGCATCATGCGGCCATGCTCGGCGTAATAGTCGCACGAGGCGAAGTCAAAGCTGTCAAATCTGAGATCGAGGTCGAACCTTTCAGCGACCGCCTTAAGGACGCGTAGTCCCTCCGGCATGACTTCCTTGCCGATGCCGTCGCCGGCGATAACGGCAATCCTGAAGCTGTTTGCAGTCATGAGAATGCGTCCTTATTCGTTGTCGCCGAGGATGGCAGCGCAGACCGCTTCCGTGACCATGTCCGTGGTGGCGCTGCCGCGCAGGTCCGGTGTATGCAATGACGGGTCGGCGGTCACGCGCTCGATTGCCCGCATCAGGCGCGCAGCTGCTGCCGTTTCGCCAAGGTGTTCGAGCATCATCACGGCTGACCAGAAGGTTCCAACCGGATTGGCGATCCCCTTGCCGGTGATATCGAACGCCGAACCATGGATCGGCTCGAACATCGAGGGGTATTGCCGTTCCGGATTGAGGTTTGCCGTAGGTGCAATGCCGATCGATCCGGCAAGGGCCGCTGCAAGATCGGAAAGAATATCGGCATGAAGATTGGTCGCGACGATCGTATCGAGAGAGGCAGGATTGAGCGTCATGCGCACCGTCATTGCATCGACGAGCATCTTGTCCCAGGTCACGTCGGGAAATTCGGCTGAAACGTCCTTGGCGATTTCGTCCCACAATACCATGCCGTGTCGCTGTGCATTTGATTTGGTGACGACGGTGAGCAGCTTTCGCGGCCGCGACTGCGCGAGTTGGAAAGCAAAGCGCATGATGCGGGTAACGCCGACGCGGGTGAAGATCGAGACTTCCGTAGCGATTTCTTCCGGCAGCCCCCGATGCGAGCGACCGCCCTGGCCGGCATATTCGCCTTCCGAGTTTTCGCGGACGATGACCCAGTCGAGGTCCTTGGCTGTTACGCCACGCAACGGACTTTCGATGCCCGGCAGGATCCTCGTCGGACGGACGTTGGCATATTGGTCGAACGGCTGGCATATGGCGAGGCGCAGACCCCATAGGGTCAGGTGATCCGGCACGTCAGGGGCACCGACAGCCCCGAAATAAATAGCGTCGTATCTCTTCAACTGCTCGATGCCGTCATCAGGCATGAGATGACCATGTTGTTTGTAGAAGTCCGATCCCCAAGGAAATTCTGTGATCGCGGCCTGGAAGTTGCCGTCGCGACGGGCACTTGCATCGAGAACGCGCAGGCCGGCAGCGACCACTTCCTTGCCAATTCCGTCCCCAGGAATGGCCGCTATCTGATGTGTCCTCATGAAAATAACTCCCGCTGCTGCGCTCCCAAGATACTCCGATGCCGAATATTCGCAAGATTGTCAATTACAAACTGTTGACAATTTACCAAAAAGGGCATGAGTTCCTGTACCTGAAAGCATATGCTCGTCTGGACCAAAGCAAGGAGACATATTATGGCGCCGATCGAACCGATATCCGCAATGCCGCCATTCGCTGAAGAAAAGGGAAAGCTCATGCACGGCTTTCGCTATGAGCGCATCCCAACGGCCGGCGCCGAAATCAACGTCGCGATTGGCGGTGAGGGTCCGCCGCTGCTGCTCCTGCACGGCAATCCGCTGACTCATGTGAGCTGGCACAGGATAGCACCGGCACTTGCCAGGCGGTTTACCGTTGTGGCTCCCGACCTGCGCGGCTACGGCGACAGCTCGAAACCGGATGGGGGTGAGGACCACTCTGGCTATTCGTTCAGGGCAATGGGCGACGATAATGCGGAAATTATGTCGAAGCTGGGGTTCGACAGGTTTCAGGTGGCCGGTCACGACCGCGGCGCTCGTGTCGCTTTTCGAATGGGCCTGGACTATCCCGATCGTATCGAGCGCCTCGCCGCCCTCGATATCGTGCCAACCCATCATGCGCTGACAAATGTGACGCTGGGGTGGGGTATCGAGGCCTATCATTGGTTTTTCATGGCGCAGAAGGCGCCATTTCCCGAAAAGCTGCTGACGGCCGATCTCGCCTATTACATCGATTACAAACTGAACAAGAAGGGGGTGGGCCTCGAAATATTCTCCCCCGAAGCAATGGCCGAGTACAAGCGCTGCACCACGCCTGAACAGATACATGCTGTCTGTGAGGATTATCGGGCCACGGTCAGTGTTGACCTTGCAATGGATACCGCCGATTTCGGCAAGAAGACGATCGATTGCCCTGTTCTGGTGCTATGGGGCTCAAACAGCCATTGCGGGCGACACTTCAAACCGCTTGAAGCCTGGAAACCTTGGGCCCCTGATTTGCGCGGCTGGGCAATCCCGACCGGACATTATCCCGCCGAGCAACGGCCGGACATTGTCTATGATGCGTTCGGCAAATTCTTTACCGGGGAAGAGCCGCTGCCTTTTGCCGCCTGAGCATCACCGCCCTCCCGCCCACCTTAGGTGAGCGGTGAGGGCGGGCGACCCTTAACCGATTGCCGCCAGTATGCCTCGGGTCATGCCGGCGGTATCGGCAGTTCCCCGGATATCGCGTGTGCGGGTGGCGGGATCGGCCAGCGCAACGGCTATTGCCCGCTCCATGATCGCCGCCGCCTCGACAGCCTTCGCTATACCGCGGTTGTGCCCGAGCCATTCGATCATCATGCGGGCGGATTCGATCATGGCAAAGGGATTGGCAATGCCCTTTCCGGCGATGTCTGGCGCGGACCCGTGAGTAGCCTGCGCCATGGCCAGATTGCCTTCGCCAATGCAAAGGCCGGGCGCCATGCCGAGACCGCCGACGAGACCGGCCGCTTCATCCGTCAGGATGTCACCGAACATGTTTGTCGTGACGATTACATCAAAGCTCTGCGGATCGCGAATAAGACGCATTGCCATCGTGTCGACGATGACCTCGTCGACTGTGACGTCCGGAAATTCCTTGGCCACCCGATGGCATTCCTCGACGAACATCCCGCAGCCAAGTTTGAACACGGTGTTCTTGTGAACGAGCGTCAGGCGCTTCTTGCGCTGCTGCGCAATCTCCAATGCCGCGCGGGCCACCCGTGCTGAACCGACACGCGTGATAACCCGGACCGAAATGGTGACATCTTCGGTCGGCCGGAATTCGCCGGAACCTGCCACCACATTTCGGTCCGGCTGGAAACCTTCATTGTTTTCCCGCACGATAACAAGGTCGATGCCCTCGTGAATGGCGCCCAGCCCTGGGAAGGATTTTGTAGGCCGGACATTGGCAAACAGATTGAACCCCTTGCGCATGATCGGATGCGGATTGATCGCCCCCGGAACCTTCGGATAGGCCTGGTGTCCGATCGGACCCAGAATGAAGCCATCCATCTTGGCGAGGGTCTCCATGGTACCTTCGGGAAAGGTCGAGCCGTGCGTATCCAGCGCGCTGCGTCCGATTGGCATCGGACGCCAGTCGATCTCGAGGCCGGTCCTCGCGGCAGCGGCGCGGGTGACTTCGACCGCTGCCGGGACGATTTCATGGCCGATATCATCACCGTTCAGTATCCCGATTACGAGATGGGCAGTCATCTGTGCAGTCCTTTCATTCAGATGCGGCGCCGAAGCGACGCGCAAGGTGTTCAAATATTCGAAAGCTGATGAGGATCGTGGTCATGACGACCGCTATTCGCGTGATCTGGAATGCTGTCACGGTTGTCGTGTCGAGGTGCATTGCCGTTGCCGTCAGCACCATTTCGGTGACGCCCGCGGGTGCAACTGCGAGGAGGCTGGTGACAAAGGAAAGGCCCGTTGCAGCCGAAAGCAGCCAGGCCAACCCCATGGCGACCGCAAGCAGAAATGCCGTAGTTGCAAATGCAGAGAACGTCACCCTCGACAAGCGCCCTAGCAAGGAACGGCGAAAACGGCAGCCCAGCCAGATTCCGATGACGACTTGAGCGACCACCAGGACAGTCGAAGGGACGGCAAAGGGGCCGAACCCGAAGCCGGCCACGAGCCCGCCGACGAGCGCAGGAACGAGCAGCCAGGTATTGGGGATCTTCCAGGGGCTCGCCAAATACCCCGCAACGGCCGCCAGGACGTAGAGCGCAACAAGTGGCATTGCCTCGGCCCGGAAGGGTATTGGCACCGCGGTGATGCCACCATCTTCCCCGAAAATGGTGACGAGGAACGGCACGACCGTTACGATCGATGTCACGCGAATAAGGTGGACGACCGCCACCGTGTCGCTGTCGGCGCCCTTCTGATGGGCAACCACGGCCATCTCGGCCAAGCCCGCAGCGGCGGTAGCAAAGAATGAAGTTCTAAGGTCGAGCGCGGCAAGTTTGCTGATCATGAAGGCGGCAATCATGGTCGCGATGATCATCAGGATCGTTGCCGCCAGCATGAATGGCAGCATGGCGATGATGGCGATGACGACCGTAGGGATGAACCGCAAGCCGATGGCAAGTCCCACAGCAACCTGTCCAAGTTCGCGGCCATAGGGTACGGGCGAAATCGGCGCGCTGAGTATCGACGCGCTGGCGCACGTCAGCAGCGGACCGAGAAGATAGGGCAGGGGCATCGCAACCACCCTGGCAGCGATTGCCCCCAATACGCCGATAAGCAGCGCCAGAGCGACCCGGGCGGGAGCGCGGTCGAAGAGTTTTGGACCTTGCCCACGCCAAAGGGTTCCTGAATCGGGCATTCCGGGCCGTTTGTCAGCCGACCGAAATCAGGCGCGATGTCAGATCGTCCAATGACGTCAGCCGTTCGAGGCCGCGGACAAGTTCAACGATCTCGTCAGCCCTTGCCCGTGCCATGCCGGCAAACTCGGCGTTCTCGCGGAATTTATCGGCGACTTCGTCGTAGCTCATGGGGAAAGCAGGGCTGCCCTTGCCGAAATCCGCGCGTCCGGAAATTTTGCGTCCGTCCTTGAGATGGATGTCGATCAATGTCGTCATCAGATGGTAGCCCGCTGCCTCGGCCTCGTCATCGATGACGAAATCGACCTTCTCAATCATTGCCTTGACGTCGTCGCGTTCGACGGCTGCATCTGTGAACTCGTTAAGACCAGCACGACCGTCGAGCAAGAGGATTGCCATGCAGAATTCCATCGAGAATTTTGCCTGCAATTCGTCCTTCGGGCGATGGTGGATAAGGGCGTTCGGCATGTTGGAATTCGTGCCGACACGAACGCGTTCCACATCTTCGGCCCGGATGTCATGCTCCTTGATGAGCCGTAGCATCTCAGTCATTCCGGGATGGGTGAGCGAGCCTGAAGGATGCGGCTTGATGGAAATGCCCGGGTTCGCGAATGTCCACGGGGCACCGAGCTTGTTTAGGATCGCATTCGGGTCATACCCGCCGCCGGCAGCTGAGAAGAACCCCCGGGGCGCCTCGAGAATACGCGCAGCGGCCGTCCAGCCATAGGACGCAAACTGCGCCGCCGCTACGCCGCTTTCGGAGGAACGGCCCGCGTGGAAGGGCTTGGTCATGGTCCCGAAATTCTCGCGCAGTCCGGCGGACTGGCTACCTGCGATCGATAGGGCGCGTTGCGTGGTCGGCACGTCGAAGCCCATAAGCCGCGCGCTTGCGGCAGCCGCCGCAAAGGTTCCGCAGGTCGCAGTGGCGTGAAACCCCGTCTGATAGTGCCGGGGAGCGATCGCCTCTGCGATCTTGCATTCGACTTCCACGCCGAGATGATAGGCGAGCATCAGATCCTTGCCCGTGCCATTGACGAGTTCGGCTACCGCGAGTGCCGCCGGCAATGCCGGTGCGGTGGGATGCGTCAACAGACCGTAGACGCGATCCTTGGCCACGGCGAGCTGCGTGTCGTCATAGTCGTCGGCATGGATGCCGACGCCATTGGCGAAGGCCGCAAAGCGAGGTGCGACCTTCCGGCCGCCACCGATCACGGTTGCCGCACCATCGGCGAGGCCAAGGTCATCCAGGTGTTGGCGAACCAATTCGCCGCTCCTCGCGACTGAACCGGAGAGGGCGAGGCCAAAACCATCAAGTATCGATTTCTTGCCGAGCTCGATAACTTCGCTCGAAAGGTCGTCAAATTTCGTCTCGACAACAAAATTGGCAACGTACTTCGTCAGTTCGGCATCTGCCTGATTATTCTGGTTCATGCTCAATCCTCTTTTGGCGCTGCCTTGCGGCAATTCGAGTTTTGACCATGCTGGTGAGATTGTTAATTGTCAACAGTTTTATGTTGGCAAGATAGTTGAGAAATCGGACAAAAAGCTAAGCAAGCGTTCACGTGACCAAACGTGCGGTCTGGGAAGGGATTTTTGAGAAACGCGGTCCTTAGGTGCCTGTCGGCTGGCCGGCGCGGCGGGTGCGGACGATGCCGTTCAGAATATGCGTACGCGCCGCAATCAGGCTGCGTATCGGGTCGCGTGCTTCGAGCGCATCGACGATAGCGCGATGCTCCTCGTTTGAAATATGCAACACATCGTGGCTCGAGAGCGCACGATACCGCTGAATGTGCAATTCGCGCACAAAGCTCTGATAAATGAGCTCCAGCCGGTTATTGCCGGCCATGTGGGTGATCTGCTTGTGAAATTCGAGGTTGACCGGATAATAGACGTGAACGTCGCCAAGTTTGACGATCTCGTCCATCCGGGCAAGGAGCGCTCTCAGAATCCCGATCTGGGCGTCGGTTATGCGCTCGGCAAGGATCATCGCCATGCATCCGAAAACCCCGGCGCGCGCCTCCGAAAGGTCCTGCGCTTCGTCATTGGTCAGCGCCCGAATGAAGAACCCCCGATTGGGGATGATTTCGATGAGCCCCATCGCCGCGAGCGCGCTGCATGCTTCGCGAATTGGCCCCCGGCTTACGCCCAGGCGTTGGGAGAGACCGTTTTCGTTGACCCGTTCGTTGGGCTTGAGTTCGCCGTCGATGATCATCCGCTCGATCTCGGCCTGGACCACATTTGCAAGCGAGCGGGTGCGGAGAAAATCGATCGCGGACAAATTCTGTGGTGCGTTCGTTGTGTCGGTCATGAGCAAGCCA
The DNA here is from genome assembly GCF_056399405.1 of Phyllobacterium sp. 01N428. Lineage (NCBI taxonomy): Bacteria > Pseudomonadati > Pseudomonadota > Alphaproteobacteria > Hyphomicrobiales > Phyllobacteriaceae > Phyllobacterium > Phyllobacterium sp. 01N428. The sequence continues at coordinate 31,311 of NZ_JBFTRH010000008.1, read as the reverse complement.
TCGTGACGGGTCTATGAAACGGGTCCAAACTCAGTCCTTTCGAGTTTTGCTCCCAAGCTTTCGTTTAGCAGCAAATGCTTAGGTTGGCGACCCTGCTCGATGGCGGGGTCCACCGCGATTTTAGCACACGATATGCCTTAACCCCGCGCATTCATTTGCGATCCTCCGAGCACTGGCACCCGGTTGGCCACGAAAACGACGGCGAAGGAGGCGGCGAGCAGGATAATGCCGAGAACGCAGATCGCTCCGAGATCACCGCTCTCGTTGAGATCGTAGATGATGACCGAAACCAGCTTGGTATTAGCAGTGGTCAGCAAAATCGTCGCCGAGAGTTCGCGAATGGTGCCGACGAAAACGAAACACCATGCAGCCACCACGCTCGTACGCAGCAACGGTGCCGTGATGTCCCACAGGGTGCGCAACCGTGAAGCGCCCATGATGCGGCCGGCTTCCTCGAGCTCCGGGTGAACTCCCGAAAAGGCAGATGACATCTGCTGGTATCCTGCGGGCAATTCGATGGTCATGAAGGCGATCAACAGGATCCAGATGGTCCCATAAAGCTGGAATGTCGGGTTGGCATAGCTAAGGAAAAGGCCGACGCCAAGCACGATCCCCGGGATCGCCACCGGCGCCGTCGCAAGGACGCCCAGGAAGCGGGAACCCGGCACCGAACGGCGCGTAACGAGGTACGACACGATCAGAGCGATGGCGGTGACCGCCGTCGCCGTCAGGAAGCCAAGAAGGAAGGTGTTGCGCAGAGCAAGCTGCGTCGCCGAAAACTCGAACAGCACGAATCTCCAGTGACTAAGGGTCAGCGTGGAGAGATTGATCGGGTCGCCAACCGTGCCCGTAAAGGCCGTCTTGAGGATGGCAAGGTAGGGCAGGAGGATCGTCAGGCTGAGGATCGAGAACACGAATAAAATGGCGGCCCATTTCCAGCGCCCGAGTTCCGTTACCCGCGGGGTTCCGCTCTTGCCGCCGAGAACGGTGTATCCCTTCCGGCCGAGAATCGACTTCTGCGCGCGCAAAAGGATGATGGTGATGATCAGCAGCGGCAATGCCGCCGCAGCTGCGAGACCGAGACGGGGCGGAAACTGAAACAGACTCCAGATCTTGGTGGTGATCACGTGAAATCCGGCGGGAAGCGCCAGGATGGCCGGCGACCCGAACATGGTCAGCGCTTGCAGGATGGCGATCAATGTCCCCGCGAGCATTGCAGGCAATACCAGTGGTATCGTCACCTTGCGCAATGTGGTCATCGATTTGCCGCCAAGGATCGAGGACGCATCCTCGAGATCCGACGGGACCTTGTCGAGCGCGTTGGCAACAAGGGTAAAAACGTATGGGAAAGTGAAACATGCAATGGCGAAGATCAGGCCGCCGAACGTGTAGATGTTCACCAGGTACTGGGATGAATCGAGGCGGAACACACTGCGGTAGATGATGTTCACAAGCCCGCTATTGGGCGCGGCAAGAATCTCATAGGCGATGGCGCCGAGAAAGGGCGGTGTAACGAACGATGCAGTCACCAGCATGCGGATGATGCGTCGGCCGGGCAGGTCCGTTCTGGCCACCAGCCAGGCCATTGGCGTGGCAACGACGCAGGACAGCAGTCCCACGCCGAGCGCCATGGCAATCGCCAGTCCATATGCCCGCAGCAAGGTCGGATCGGCGACGAGTGCGATGAAATTGTCGAGAGTCGCCCCTCCACCCGTATCGCTACGAAAGCTGTAGAAGGCGAGCCAGAACAATGGCAGGAGTACCAGAACGCTCAGGATGAGGGATAACAGAGCGAAAGTTGGCCATGAAAGGTCGATGCCGCTGCGCCGACCCTGAACCTGAGCGATACTGGTCATGATCAATTATGTCCCGAAATACTTTTCGTAGTTGGATTTGATGGTCTGGATCTCAGGCTCGAGTTTTGCCGGATCAGAATGAAGGATCTTGATCTTGGAAAGCGGGGTGCGCCCCTCCTTTTCCTTCACATCGGGATGGAAGGACCTCAAGCCGCCGAAATCGCTGTTGAGCTGCTGCGCATCGAGCGAGAAAAGATAGGCATAGAACAGCTTGGCAGCATTGGGATGCGGTGCCTGCTTGAGAACGGCCGCATTTCCGACTGCCAGCGGCGTGCCCTCGTCCGGATAGATGATCTTGATCGGCTTGCCTTCATCGATCAGACGAAAGACGTTGTACTCGTTGCCGTCCACCTCGAGAGCACGTTCGCCCTGCGCAAGCTTCTTCGGCGGCTCGGTCGAGGACTGGACTTGCATGATGTTCTGCTTGCCAAGCTTCTCGAAATATTCCCAGCCGAGAAGCTGGCTGAGTACGAAGGTTGAGGTCATCACAGTGCCGCTATAGCCCGGATGCGCCTTCACCATCTTGTCCTTGAAGCGCGGGTCGAGCAGGTCTTCCCACGTTTTCGGCGCCTCTTCCTCTTTCATAAGGTCGGAGCGGTATGCAAGGACGGAAAGATGCGCGCGATAGGCGGCAAAATTGCCATCGGGGTCACGTTCGTCCGCCGGCCATTTATCCGCGACTTCCTGCGGCACCATGGGGGTGAGCCAGCCCTGGCGTTTGAAATATTCGAAATGCACAGCGTCGGATGTTTCGATCACGTCGGCATTGTAGATGCCGGTCGAATATTCCTGGCCGATGCGCTGGAAGACCCGTTCCGATCCGGCGCGTTCCACCTGGACATCGATGCCCGGGTATTTCGTCTTGAATTGCTCAGCCAATTTCTCGGCGACCGCAACGTCGGTGGCCGTATAGAACACGACCTTGCCCTCAGCTTTAGCGGCAGCCTCCAGTTCTGGCGTAATCTGATAGGGGGCTGGCGCCTCGGCAAAGGCCGCGGACGATACCGCGAGCCCCGAAGCGAACAGCGCGGCAGACAGCGCTTTCTTCCACATGCGTAGTTCCTCCCTTATTGCGCGAGCGCCCGGCATTTCTCTGGCGGGAAATGCAGCCATACCTCCTGGCCGACCGGGATCGCGACGTTGACTGGTGCGACGGTGCGCACCATTTCTCCACCGGCGATGGAAACGAGGTAATCCCGGTGCGAACCGAGATAGATCTGCCGAGTAACCGTGCCAATTGTCGTGTTCGTGTTGGCACCGTTCGGCTTGGTCGAGAGTTCAATGTCGTGGTGGCGGATCGAAACCGCTGTCTTTGTGGTGCCGTCAGCCGTGCCGTTGCCACAGCGCAGCACAAGGCCGGACTGACACAGGACGCTTTCTTTGTCGTTTCGCGTTCCGCTGAGGATGTTGGTCCCGCCGATAAACCTCGCCACAAATTCAGTCGCGGGCCGCTCGTAGATGTCCTCAGGCGACCCTGACTGCTCTATGCGCCCGTCATTCATCACCACGATAATGTCTGCCGTGGTCATTGCTTCGGCCTGATCGTGGGTAACGTAGACGGTCGTGTAGCGGAATTCGTCATGGAGCCTGCGGATTTCGAAGCGCATCTCTTCGCGTAAATTGGCGTCGAGATTGGACAGGGGCTCGTCGAGCAGCAGTATTTCGGGTTTTATCACCAACGCCCGCGCCAGCGACACACGTTGCTGCTGCCCCCCGGACAATTCGCCCGGATAGCGGTCCGCAAGCTGAATAAGCTGAGTGGCGGTGAGGATGGTGCGGACGAGTTCGGTGACTTGAGATTGCGGCATCCGGCGCAATTTCAAGCCGTAAGCCACGTTTTCAAAGACTGTCATGTGCGGCCAGAGCGCATAGCTCTGGAAGATCATAGACATGTTGCGGGCTTCAGGCGGGACGGTACCGCGCGATGAAGAGACGACCTTGCCGCCGACGCGTATTTCTCCGCCATTCGCTGGAGCAAATCCTGCGATGAGCCGCAAGGTTGTGGTTTTGCCGCAGCCGGATGGGCCAAGCAGGCAAACCAGCTTGCCCTGATCGACTGACAAATTCACGCCTTTTACGACTGTCAGACTACCGTAGCTCTTCGTCAAACCGTCGAGTTCCAGAAATGCCATCACACCTCCCAAGTGTTGGCGGCAACGTGTTGCCGCTCCTTTGGCCACTGCAGGGAAGGTAGGCAGCAAATTGAAGACTGTCAACAGATTACTATTTTATGGTGCGATGAACTTCTTGTGTTCGCAGACACCGTGCGGAAGCCGCCCGCGTTCCCGCCGCAGTTGGTGCGGCACCACAGGGTATTGAGCTGATAGAAGCGGCTGAGAGGAGTCTGCGGCGATGCAGCGGCGTGGCGCCCAAACGGACAGGCCAAGATCGCCCGGAATTAATTCTCTCGCAAAATGCGATCCATGGCTTTTCCGCGAGCCAATTCGTCAATGAGCTTATCGAGGTAGCGGATTTCCCGCATGGTCGGCTCCTCGATATTCTCCACGCGGACACCGCAAACCACGCCCGTGATCAAGGTTCTCAAAGGATTGGGATGCGGGGCCTCGGCAAAGAATGTTTCAAAATCGGTTTGTCGATCAAGCTGAGCGCGCAACGCAGGCGCGTCATAACCGGTCAACCAAGAGATGATCTGGTCGACCTCTGCCTTTGTGCGTCCCTTTTTCTCGGCTTTGGCAACATAAAGAGGATAGACGCTGGCGAAGCTGGTCGTATAAATCCTGTGTTTTGCCATCGACTCCTCCAGCCCAGCAACACGCCCGCGACCAACCCGAGCAAGGCTTGAAGTTCAAATCGCAATCGGCGTTAGCCAAGGCTGATCGAGGGCTGCCACGCTGTCAACAGCCGCATAAACGATGCGACCCCTTTGCCGGCCCGTGCATCGGTTCCGTCAAAGGTCGTCGACACCATTCATGGTTTCAGGCCGTGCGCTTGGGTCTGACACCGCTCTCGAAGGTCTGGTTGTCAGTACCGACAGTGTGTGCGCTTTCGCCTGTGACCCCGAGTTGGGGGAAAAGCAATTCCGCGACACTGAAGGCCTCTTCAAGATGCGGATATCCCGAGCCGATAATCGTGTCGATCCCGATTGCCTGGTATTCCCTGAGGCGGGCAGCGACATTCTCTGGGCTTCCGACGAGCGCAGTGCCGGCGCCGCCCCGCACCAGACCAAGACCGGCCCATAGGTTCGGGCCGACGACCAGCTTGTCACGGCGTCCGCCATGCAGCGCCGACATCCGCTTTTGCCCCACGGATTGCGAAACATTGAGGAACTCGTTCTGGGCTGCCGCGATCTGATCGTCTGTGATCCGGCTGATAAGGTCGTCCGCGGCAGCCCAGGCCTTTTCCTCGGTCTCACGTACGATCAGATGAACGCGCAGGCCGAAACGAATCCTGCGGCCCTGGGAAAGAGCGCGTGCCCGTACGCGGCCGAGCTTTTCTCCAAGCTGGTGTACGGGTTCTCCCCAGCTCAGATAGACATCCGCATGCCGCGCGGCAACGTCGATGCCAGCGTCTGAAGAGCCGCCGAACCAAATTGGTGGATGCGGCGACTGGACTGGAGGGAAGGAGAGGCCGCGGCCGTGGGAAGAAAGATATTTGCCTTCGAAATCCGCTGCTTCCCCAGAAAGTATCCGTCGCCAGATCGTGAGAAACTCGTCGGTCTGTTCGTAGCGTTCACCATGGCCGAGTTTGTTGCCGTCGCCCGCGAGATCCTTGGGATCGGCTCCAGTCACGACATTGAACAGCGCCCGTCCGTTGGAGATCCGGTCAAGCGCGGCAGCGTGACGTGCGAACATTGCAGGGGTCCCGCTCCCGGGGCGAAGCGCAACGAGAAAGCGAAGACGTTCCGTCAGCGGCACGAGCGCCGCTGACGTGATCCAGGCGTCTTCGCAGTACGGTCCCGTTGGCAGGAGCACGCCCTTGAAGCCCAAACGGTCCGCCGCCTGGGCGATGTCGCGCATATAGCCGAAGGTTGGTGGGCGATGACGTTCGTCGCTACCAAGGTAGGGTCCGTCACCGTGGGTCGGAAGATACCAGTATATGTCCAGTGGACCAGCAGATGCAGTCATGGTTTCAAACCTTAAATTAGAGTTTGCCCTTCCAGGGCGCGATACGATTTTCGAGAAAGCGCATCCCCGTGGCGAACGCGAAGGCGAAGATTGCGATGACGATGAGCCCGACAAAGACGACGTCTGTCGCAAGGAAGTTGGCAGCCGACATGATCATATAGCCGACGCCGGACTGCGCAGCGATGAGCTCCGCCGCCACCAGCGTTGACAGGGTCGCACCGATTGCAATGCGCACGCCGGTGAAGATCTCCGGAAGCGCCGAAGGAAAAATGATCGAGGTGAATACCTGATAAGATGTTGCGCCGAGCGATCGGGCAGCGTTGATGCGTTCCTGCGGTACCGAGCGGACGCCCGCCTGAGCCGCGAAACAAATGGGGGCGAACGCCGCCAGACTGAGCAGAACAATCTTCGACGCCTCACCGATTCCGAGCCATATAATCATGAGCGGCAGGTAAGCGAGCGGCGGAAGGCCCCAGTAGATATCGATGGGAACACCGAGGATGCCCTTGGCCCAACGGTTGAGGCCCATGAGCAGGCCAACCGGAATGCCGAGGCCGATCCCGAAAGCGAGGGCGACGCCTATGCGTCCAAGGCTGGCAAGGATGTGATCGAGGAGGGTTCCGTTCGCATAGCCTTCCGAAGCGATGGCGACGGCCTGCACAGCGACATCTGATGGTGAGGGCAGGAATAACGCTGAGGCGAAGTGATACTTCGTTGCGATGATCCACAAGGCCAGCAATCCGATCAGGGTCGCAAAACTGATCACGGCGGTCCCATGCGTCTTTTTAATGCGACGCGGCTGCTGCGTCGGTTGCCTCTTGACTTCCGATATGGCCACTGCGGGGTCAATCACTGCGCTCATCATGAGCTCCTCTCTGCATTCGCGGCGTAGTTATCAGGCCGCGTGTCGCTCGTTGTGGCTGGCGGGCGTATGGATGATCGAGCGTATTTCTTCACGCAGCGACACGAATCGGGGGTGGGCGAGGATGGGCCCTAGGTCACCGGTTGCTGCAAACGTCCGGACAAAATCGGCCTCGTAGCGAGCGACGATACGCCCCGGCCGTGGGGACATCACCAGAATATGGGTGCCGAGCGCCAGGGCTTCTTCGATCGAGTGCGTGATGAAGAAGACCTGCTTTCTCGTCTTGGCCCAGACCGTCGCCAGAAGCTGTTGCATGTTTTCCCTGGTGAGGCTGTCAAGCGCGCCGAAGGGCTCGTCCATCAGCAGTATCTTGGGGTCGGTGGCGAGTGCACGCGCTATGCCGACCCTCTGACGCATGCCGCCAGAGAGTTCATAAGGGGGCTTGGTCTCGAAATCCGACAGGCCGACTAGTTGCAGGAGTTCGCGCGCCTGACGATACCTTTCAAGCTTGGGCACTCCGCGGTAGCGCAAGCCAAGCGCGACATTGTCGAGGACATTCGACCAGGGCAGGAGCGTATCCTTCTGGAAGACGACACCGCGATCCCCGCCGGGCTTGTCGACGGGGAGCCCATCGATAAGAATCTGTCCCTCGGTCAGCGATTGAAAGCCGGCAATGGCATTGAGCAGGGTTGACTTTCCACATCCCGACGCACCGAGTGCGACAACGATGGAGTCAGGCGGAATGTCGAACGAAACCCGATCGAGCGCGTGGATTTCTGTTCCGTCAGCGGCTTCGAATTTTACGGTGGCGTTGCGGATTGAAAGCATTGTCGAGTTCCAATGAGGATGGCGGCCGGCAAGGGGCGGCCGCCAGGCGGTTGCAAGATTTCAGTTGGAAGCAAGTGCGGCCGCTGCAAACTGCGGGTCGACGAAGTCGCCGTAGCCGTCTTTGACCGCCGTTATCTTCTTCTGCTCCTTGAGGAATGCAGCCGTGTCCTTCAGCGTCTTGGCGACGCTCCCCTTGTCCCCGCCGCCAAGCCATGCATCGGTGACCTGCTGCTCCAGCGGAACAACCACGGTGGTGTTAAGCCAGCCAGCGTTTTCTTCGGGTGTGCCGCCCTGAAGCTTGGCGATCAGCTTGATATTGTCGGACGCCGGCCCCCAGGCATCAGGGTGGTTGGCAAAGTCGACATAATACTTGTCGATGAGACCGACATATTTGGCGAGGAAGTCGGGGTTCTTCTTCGAGAAGTCGCCGGTTACGACGAGCGAGCTGAACACGGGCGCGCCGCGCTTGGAGACTTCGCCAGACGTGATCAAGACTTTGCCATCCTTTTTCAGCTCGGAAAGCGCCGGATCCCAGACGAACGCGCCGTCGATGTCGCCACGCTTCCATGCGGCGACGATCTGTGGCTGAGGCATCGCAATGACCTGAGCATCATTTTCGGTCAGGCCTTCCTGCTTCAAATAGGCCAACAACTGATAGTGGTCGGTGGAGACCGGAGCTGCTGAAAACTTCTTGCCCTTGAGATCAGCCGCCGACTTGATCTCCGGCCGAACGACCAGGGCTTCGCTGTCGCCAGCACCCGCCGTAATGTAGATTCCCTTGACGTCGAGGTCCTTGCTGACCGACGCCGCATAGGGGCTGGAACCGACGTCGCCGATCTGGACGTCGCCCGAAGCGATCGCCGCAAAAATATCGGCGCCGGAGTTGAAGCGGCGGAACTCGATATCCCATCCGGTCCCCTTGGCAAGTTCGCCATTGGCAATGCCGACAAGATATGGAACCGCGCCGGTCTGATATGCGATGACGACTTTTTTCGTATCCTCTGCATGCGCCGAGGCGATAAGCGAAGCAATCAGACCGAAAGCTCCGAGAACTGTTTTGATGCGCACGGTTGTACCCTCTCTATTTACCCATCAGCCAAAGTGGCGAGGACCCGACGAAAGGTTTCCACAATGTCTACCAAGTTGGTAGACTATTCTTTTCAAGATTCGCGCGTTTCGTAAAACAGTCATGCTGCTGCGGGGGCGGCGCTCGTTGAAAACTGTTCGAGGATGAAGAAACCTCGACTTGGCGCGCCAGGTCGGTCTGGTAGGACTAAGGTCCGAACTGGTCGCGTATAGGTCTGTAGGACGTATAATTTCCTGATGGCCGGCGGTTTAGTTGCGGAAGAAGACGGGCCACCGTGGCTCGCCGGCCCTTCCCGCCAAGGCGGGCCGCGGCCTCCTTAGGGAGATTTGACCCATGAAAATCGCTCAATCCATTATGACCGGTGCCGGAGTGATCGCACTAAGCTTTCTCGGACTGACTGCCAGTACCAGCGCTTCCACTCAGTTCGATTCACATCTGACCAAATCCGGCACGACCAACATGATCCTGATGGCCCGCAGTGGCTCGGACAATAGTGGCCGGGGCAGCGATCATGATGGCGGTGGCGATGACCACGGCGGCCGCGGTGACAACGGCGGCGGCGATGATCACGGAGACCGGGGCAATGATGACGGAGGCCATCATGGTCGCGGGGCCGATGATCCCGCAGGCGACGATCATGGCGGTCGCGGTGAAGCCAGGCACGGACGCGGCGCTGACGATGCGCCAGGGGACGATCACGGCGTCCACCAAGGCGTCCACGATCAGAACGATGATCATGGCATCCACCGGGGTCTCCACGACCAGAATGACGATCATGGCATCCACAGGGGTCTTCACGACCAGAACGACGATCGTGGATTGCATCAACGCAGGAAAGTCAGCGATCAACGTGTTATGCTTACAGGTGAGGCCGGAATAGGCGTTTGTTGACAGTGGCTGACCGACGCTGGCGAAACACTGTGTCGTCGCGCCGTACGAAGCGGCGGCACAGAATCTGGTCGGACAGAGTCTTATGAGGTGAGTTTTGAATCGGGCAGGTATCCGTTCCATCGCGACAGATTGCAGAGCAGCCTCTGCAATCCGTGTCTCCTTGCTTGCCGTTGCCCTGTTGTCGGGGGTTATTGGCCCGACGAGCTATGCCTGGGGCGACAAGGGATCGGGGTCGAATTCCGGGTCAGGTGGGGATTCGGACAATTCAGGCTCCGGATCGAGCAATTCAGGCTCCGGCTCGAGCAATTCAGGCTCCGGATCGGGCGGTTCGCGAGGATCCAGTAGTTCGGGATCCGGTTCAGAGAGTTCGCGCGCAAACTCAAGTGACAGCGAATCGCATGCAACACCCTCCCGTTCCGCGGGGCAGGAACGCGTCTACCAGGGAGGATGGACCGAGCGCATCCGTAACGGCCGTTATGAAATCTTCGACCCACAGGGCCGTTCGGTCATCAACAGGAAGGCGATCCCTGCCGATGCGCTCCGCATCGACAAGAGCAGCTCCCGCTAGGCCGTTTCAGGATTGCCAACGCGCCTCGCGCAGCAACAAGGCAGCTTCGGTGCGATTGCGCACCTGCAGTTTCTGCAGAATGCTGGTCATGTGATGTTTGATGGTTTTTTCCTGCAGTCCAATTTCGCGTGCGACTTCCTTGTTGCTTTTGCCGTTGGAGACGAGCGTAAGGATTTGTTCCTCGCGCGGCGTAAGGGAGTGAATGGCATCGGAAATGTCCGAAACAGGCTGGCTCGGCGCTACCGCAGCGCCCGAACCGCGCATTTCCGTCAGGATGCGCGCCGCGAGCGCCGGTGAAACATAGCGTTCGCCGGCCACGACATTCTGGATGATTTCGCAAAGGCCTGCTGCCCGGACACCCTTCAGAACATAGCCGTGGGCCCCCCTCCGTAGTGCCTGCAACACATCCTCGTCGCTCTCCGAGACGGTGAGGATGACGACCTTCAACTCCGGGCTAGCTTCCAGAATAGTAAGGAGCGCACTCAGTCCGCCGCCCGGCATCGACAGGTCGAGAAGCGCTACGTCGGGTCGCAGCTCGTTGACCAGGCGGACGGCGTCATCGGCACTCGAACCTTCGCCCACAACTGTGAATCCCTGCTCGGAAAGACTGACTGCAACGCCTTGGCGAAAGAATGGATGATCGTCAACGATGATAATCCTGATGCTTGCCGTGGTCATGCGTCCCGCCCTCCCGGTAGATGCATTGTAACGATCGTGCCGTGCCCCGGCGATGAGTTGACGACGAATGTCCCACCCAAACCTGCAAATCGCTCCTCAAGTCCGGTCAGTCCGAGGCCCTTGTCTGCCTTGGCTGGATCAAAGCCCTTGCCTCGATCGGCTACAGTCGCGCTTAGCCCGTCATTTGACGATACGACGGTGACCTTCTGGCCTATCCCGTTCGCATGGCGAAACGCATTGTTGAGGCTTTCCTGGATAAATCGATATAGGCCGATCTTCTCGGCCTGGTTCAATTCCGGGAGGTTGTCACCGCACTGGAATTCAACGCTCGTTCTGGTTCTGCTTTCATGCGCCTTGATCACGCGCATACAAATCTCCCGTGTTTCTAGATCATCGAGTTCCGGCAGCATCAGTCCATGACAGATATTGCGAACCTCCTGCAGTGCTTCCTCGAGCGAAGTCGTGACTGTTTCGAGATCAGGACCCATCACCGATCCCTTTGTTGCAGTTTCGAGCCGCAGACAGGCGAAAGCGATGAGTTGGGCGGGACCGTCGTGCAGATCGGCAGAGATGCGGCGAAGATATCGCTCATTGAGCGCCGCGGTGCGGTGCGCGGCCTGCTCGGCCCGCAATCGAAGCGCCCGATTTGAATTCAGGAGACGATTGAGTTCGTCGAACCTGTCTCTCAAGATCGCGGCTTGCCGTGTGATCAGCTTGCTGCCGCGCGCCACGATCCCGAAAAGCACCCCGAGCATGGCAAGTGTGACCAGACCGACGACAATCCAGCTGCGCAGGCGGGCGCGGTTTAGATCGGCTTTCAGGTCCGTGGCGATCTCATAAAACTCCGCAACGCCGATCACCCTGCCGGACCATGGTTGCCGGATAGGGCTGTAGATTTCGAGGAGCGGAATTCCCTTGGCGCGTTCCGGCGCATTTTCAGCGCTGTCGAGTTTGTCGAACTCCGCCTGAACCGTGCCCGCGAAAGCTCCCTGCAAACGATCGCTGATTGGAAAACGGCGACCTACGATTTCAGGTTGATTGCTGAACACTACGCTCCCATCCGGCTTCCACACTTTGAAGGACACAATCTTGTCGCCAAGCACGCCCTGTCCAAGTGTCTCCGTCAATGCCAGGCGCGCACCTTCCCCAAGAGTGTCGGAGTCGGCCAGCTCCTGGGTGAGGGGGGCGATGATGCTATCGACATAGAGCGCGGTGGCGGATGCCGCATTGCGGGTAACGGACTCCTCAATGCGGGAGGTGACCCAGAAGGCAATGATGGCCATGCCTACAATCAACACGGCGCTCGCAGCGAGGATGAACTGACGGGCAAGCGTCATTCCACCGAATAATTCGGCCGTTTCAGCTGGCGGAGCGGATTTGGCGAATGTCGTCGTCAGCGGCTCGCTCCATTGTGTTTTGGATGTTCCAGTCCTGCCTATGCTGTTCCAGGCATTCAATGCCCTCCTCGGACAAGGCCATTCAAACTAAACACGCGGGCACGCCAGTTTATTCATCGCGGACCAAGCAGCGGATGGGGTTCTCCGTGGTCCTTGGCCGATTCTTTCACTAAGCCATCAATTATCGATCTCATGCTCAAAGCAGCCCGTGACGCGGGCACGTAGGTACGGACGACTGTAGTAATGCAGACTGAGCCAGGGCGTGGACCACTCGACGTAGTGGTTCACGCCCCGGTCCGGTCAGTAATCCCAGAATATGGGAACCCAGCGAAAGGCATCCCCCTCGACCGCCACATGGCCGATGGATGGGAACGGCAGGTGCGTTGCTACCAGCAGCTCGCCGGTCGCTGCCAGCTCCTTCAAAAGACGAACGCGTACGCGGGCCGCTTCCTCGGGGTCGTGTTCGAAGCCGTTGAACCAGTCAGGATGCTCGAAACCCACCGCGAACACTGCGTCGCCGGCGAACATCAACCGGTCGTTGCCGGAGGCGAGGCGCACCACGCTGTGCCCCGGGGTATGACCGCCGGTGCGGGTGGCGACCACTCCGGGCGCAACCTCGTACTCCTCCTTGAATGTCTGCAAATTGCTCTTGTACTCTTCAGCGAACCGCTTGGCCGCCGCACGAAGCGCATCCGGAAACCCCTCTGGCATGGAGACGTGGGAAAAATCCGGGTGTGTCCAGAACTTGACTTCGGCTTCCGCCACGTGGATCCGCAGGTCCTTACGCAACTGCTCCTTCACCCCGTCGACGAGAAACATGCCAATGTGGTCCATGTGCATGTGTGTCAGGATCACGTCGGTCACCGACGCAAGCTCGATGCCGGCGGCCTGCAGCCGATGGGCCAGCTGCCCGGCCCGCGGCAAGTTCAAGTTGGGGTCGTCCCCCAGCCCGGCGTCGATGAGGATGGTCTTGCCGCCACTACGCACCACAACCACGTTCAGCCCCCAGTCGAGCTTATCCGTCGGCAGGAAATTGTAGCTGAGCCAAGCGGCCCGGTCGGCAGCATCGGCGTTGTGGCCCAACATCTTGCCTGGCAACGGCAGTACACCATCGCTTACAATCATTACGTCAATCTCGCCGATCTTCAGTGCGTAGCGCGACGGGACCAGCTCGTCGGGCGCAGGTTTAACGGCGGGGTGTGAGGTCTGTAAGTTCATATCAGTTCTCCTGTTTCTTCGCCTGCTGACCGCCGTCTTGTGCACGGCATGGTTGACGTTATTTCGCGGCCTGTTTGCGGACAATTGGGGTCAGGGACAGACCGGGCCATACGGTCGTATAGGTCCGGCTACCAAGGCGGACCGGTGAACCAACGCAGCGGAAACGGGCTATAATGCCGCCAAAACGGCGTTTCGAGCAGCCTTTGGCGGCATCAGAAATGGGGTTGCCTTCAAGCGCACCATTCGGCGTGCGAGGGCATATGTTACACGCGCTGGTAAAGCTGATGGCCCTGCAGCATTGGGCAGCGATACCAAAGCATAGGTTCGCTCATCCATTAATCAGGAGGGTATGGCTGGCCGTATAATGGGTAGACGGGATCAAACCACGCACGATCGACCAACGACGGTCTGGGCCGCCGCCGCTTTAGAGGCGCTTCTCAAAGAAGGTGTCAGGGTAGGGGTCGTCATTGAAACGTGCGATCTCAGTCCAACCAGTCCTGCGATAAAGCTGCTGCGCTTCGGTCAGTGCACTATTCGTATCCAGACGCAGGACCTCTATGGATAGCTCACGAGCGCAATTTTCGGCGGCAGCCATAAGCCGTTTTGCCAGCCCAAGTCCGCGTGCCGATGGCGCGACCCAAAGCCTTTTGATCTCCGCAACGTCGCCGCCACTGCCCTTCAACCCGACACAGCCTATGGGCAGAGAATCCGATGTGGCTACCAGGAATACGCCGCGCGGGCGGATCATATCTGCGGCGTCCGGATCCCGCGACAGCGAAACGTCGAAACCCTTCTCGAAACGGCGCCCAAGCTCGGCGTAGTATTCGCCGAGACAATAGGTGGCGTCCGCGTGTCGCGGATCTTTCTCCTCGACCGCGATGTGGCTGCGCCTCAGCGCGGAAGCCACAATATCCATGGCGTGCAGAAGTTCCTCCGGCTGGGAATGGCGCGCCAGAAATGCCGTCGCCTGCGCATTGGAAAGCGCTTCGTATGCCTGAAACTCGGAGCGGCCGGTTTCGGTCAACCTGGCGATGCGCCGACGCGCATCCTGCGGATTGGATACAGTCTCAATGAGACCTTCTTCTTCAAGGCTGCGCAGCAGACGGCTCATGAGACCCGAGTCGAGATCGAGATCATCGCGGATAGCCGCAACATCCGATTGCCCTTGGCCGATCAAATTAAGCACGCGTGCCGCGCCAAGCGGACGGCCACGTCCGAGGAACGAGGTATCGAGAGCTCCGACTTCGGCGGTGACGGCACGGTTGAAGCGACGGACGCGAAAAACTGGGTCGTAAGGCATTTATCTGACTTAGGTCAGACAATTCGTTCTGTCAATACATGCCGCCTGCTGCCGCTACAAATCGCACTTCCGGTAAGTTACATATGTGTTCTCGCCGAAAGGATCGAACCGCTTAAGCTCCGACGGGTTGGGAATGTCGAACCCGACGGAAACGTTTTCAACGATCATCGACGTCTCACAGGATAGCTGGGCTGAAAGATGCGAGGACTTCTTTCGAATCTTCGTGACCGTACAGACCGCCATCGGCCCCGCAACCTTGTTGCCAGCGAAAAGGAGGCCGGTAGTGGTTGAAGCGATCCTATCCTTGAATTCGATTTTACTGCCGACCTTCTGAAAGATCTCTTCGCATTTGCTACCTTTCATCGCCCAGGCACCCTGGAGATCCTTTATTGTGGCCGCTTGCGCACCATATCCGGTCGCTGTGGCAAACAGCGTGACCAAAAGCGCTACTCGAACCCTGTACATGTTGCCCTCCGAACGCTGCCCTCTGTCTATCGTCCGTCAGCCTCACGATCGCTCGTGACTTTGCCGGCTAATTGCACGCGCCTAGCTATTTTCCTTTTTTCGATGCGTTGAACGTATCAATATATCCGCGTGCGACAGCACGAACGCCTCTACCGATATCGTCATAGACATCATCGGAAAGATTGGCGAAGGAGACGCGGACGCTCCAGTTCGGCGCATCGAAACCACCGCCATTGAGAAGCACGATCGAATGGTCTTCCGCCAGGCGATAGACGAGGTCGAGCGGATGGACATGCTTTTTCAGCCACTTTACCATGTCGTCGCCGACATATCTGCGCAGCCAGAATTCGAAGTCGATCGTGCCGTAATAGTAGGCAAAGTTCGGATTAGGCTGGACATCAAGCGGCAGGCCTTCAAGAAGACTATCGACGCGGCTGTGACAGATATCCATGCACGCCTTCTGGTAAAGCTTTTCGGTGTCCATCAATTCGCTGAGCGAAAACATGGTCATCATCACCTGTTGCGGCAGGGACAGCCCTGCGGTGTGATTGAGAGCGACGTCGCGACTATCAGCAACTATTCGGTCAATCATCTTGAGCTTGCGGGGCTCGAGCGTGATCGAGATGTAGCGCTTGTCGACGGCCTCCAGTTCCTTTTGCGGCAGCTTCTTTGTCATCTCGTCCAGGATGTTCTTCTCATGGATGGCGATAAGGCCAAGCCGCCAGCCGGTGCAACCAAAGTATTTCGAGAACGAGTAGACGCCGATGGTATTTTCCGGCAGCTCGGCGATCAATGAGCGGAAGCCCGGCACGAAGGTGCCATAGACATCGTCGGTCAGCAGCAGCAAGTCGGGCCGCTTCTTCTTGACGAGATCCACGATCTTCTTGAGCGTAGGCGCATCGATCGCCATAGAAGTGGGGTTACCGGGGTTGACGACGAAGAAGGCCTTTATCTTCGGATCCTCGAGTTTCTTTATCTCCTCGTCCGAGTATTGGAAGCGATGCTCTTGCGTTGCCTTGATGTGGACGGCCTTGAACGCATAGTCTTCAAGTTCCGCGATTTCGATGTAAGGCGTGAATATGGGCGTCCCCAGCGCGATCGTATCGCCCTTCTTCAGAATGCGGTTGGCGATCAATGACTTGAAGATGTAACACATCGCGGCAGTGCCGCCCTCCACCGCGTAGAGGTCGAATTTGCCGGGTGGAACCTTGTCGCCGCACATTGCCCACATGAGGTAGCGGTGCGCCACCTGTTCGGCATGGACCAGCATGCGATCAGGCACAGGGTAATTATCGCCAATGATCGAATCCGTTAGCTCGAAGACAAAGGCGTCCGCGTCAAATCCGAAAGCCGTGACGGCATGTTCAACCATCTTCGTCAGGAAGTCTGCGCCCGGCATATCGGCATGCTTCTCGATCCAGGCCTTGAAGCGCTCGGCAATGTCCTTCTGCTGCGGCATGCCGGCAACGCCAGCGGTGGGATTGTCCATCGTACGGCGGCATTCGGACAAGGCGAACTGGCCGAACAGGAAGAACCCCTCGCGAGGCCTGGTCGCAATCCAGTTCGGATTGCCGCGGCCTGCATTGAGCAGCACCTTTGCCGATTTCTGTGAACTGCGTTTGGCGAGCTTGATCAAGCCGTCCTTTATTTCAAACGGGCTCATCTTCTCGTAGTCGCGGTAATCGATGACTGTCATAGGGTCTTCCTCCCCGGTAATACAAAGTAGCCACGGCAGTTTTGGAAAAATCATTCCGGCTTTCACTTCGGCGAGCAGAATCGGGAAGCTGGTAAGCCATAGTGCAACTCTTCAAAGTACTTGAAGGCGTCACAGTTGAGACTAGCAAACACAATAGGTTTGCAGCACGTACCATACAGTATGATACAGGATACTACTTTTTCCCTGGGCTCAGCAGTGTAAAGCTCGTGTGATTGACCTGTTCTGGCTGACAACGATGGCCCGTTCCAAATTGTTGGATGGCGGGGCGTTTCTTTAAGCTTTCTGGGAGGGGCATGATGATTGACTGGTTCGTTAATGTGCTGCGTAGCTATCCCGAAATCGCCATCTTCCTGTCTCTTGCGCTCGGTTACTATTTCGGGTCCTTCACCTATAAGGGCCTTGGACTAGGCGCGGTTACGGCCACCCTCATTGCCGCCGTCCTCATAGGGCAGCTCGGCATCACCATCTCGCCGCCGTTGAAGGCAACATTTTTCCTGATGTTTCTGTTCGCCATTGGCTACGGCGTTGGCCCACAATTCGTGAGGGGCATCGCCAAAGACGGGATTCCTCAGGCTCTGTTTGCGGTCGTTGTCTGCCTGTTCTGTCTGGTGACCGCTTATTTTGGCGCAATTCTCGCGGGCTATGACGTCGGCTCCGCTGTCGGCCTCTACGCGGGTTCGCAGACTATTTCGGCTTCCATGGGGCTTGCCACCGATGCAATCAATCGCCTGGCGCTGCCGCCCGACCAGACGAAGGCCTTGCTTGATGCAATGCCCGTTGCTTATGCCGTTACTTATATCTTCGGCACCGTAGGCTCAGCTATTGTGCTCGCGCTTCTCGGACCCGCCTTGCTGGGGATCGATCTTGAGGCGGAGTGCAAGCGCTACGAGCAGGAACAAGGCGGCGGCGACAAGGAAATCGGCGGCGCGGGCACGGCCTGGCACCACTACGAATTGCGTGCCTACCGCGTGCGCGAAGGCGGCCCAATCATCGGCAAGACGGCGCAGGAAGCCGAAGCACTCCTTCCGGAGCAACGGGTTTTCATCGAGCGCATACGCCGCGGCGGCAAGCTCTTGGACGCCACCGCCGACACTGTGATCCAGGCGGGCGACATCGTCGCCGTCGCCGGGCGCCGCGAAGTCCTCGTAAACGTCATTGGCCACACCGCCGAAGAAATCGACGATCCGCAGCTTTTGGCGGTTCCGGCTGAAGGTGTTGACGTATTTGTGACCAATAAGGAGGTCGATGGAAAGACCCTGGCTGAACTCGCAAAAATGCCGTCGGCGCGTGGTGTGTTTCTGCGAAAGATAACGCGGGGCGCCACCGCAATATCGATTCCAATCCTGCCGAACACCCAAATCAACCGCGGCGATATCGTCACAATCGTGGGGCGGACCCAGGATACCACAGCAGCGACCAAGGCTCTCGGAGTACCCGACCGGCAGACCGACATCGCCGATGTCGCTTTCATAGGCGGGGCTATCGCTATCGGTGCGCTCGTTGGCGCCTTTGTCTTCAAGATCGGCAGCGTTCCGCTCACTCTGTCGACGTCAGGCGGTGCGCTGATTTCAGGGCTCTTCTTCGGCTGGCTGCGCTCGGTACATCCAACGTTTGGCCGCATTCCCTCATCGACCGTCTGGTTCATGAATTCTGTCGGCCTCAATATTTTCATCGCGGTGGTCGGAATTTCTTCCGGGCCGGGCTTTGTCGCGGGGTTGAAGCAGCTCGGTTTCAGCCTCTTCCTCTGGGGCATTGTCGTGACCACCATTCCGCTCGTCCTCGCCATGTATGTCGGGAAATACGTGTTCCGGTTCCATCCCGCCATCCTCTTGGGGTGCTGTTCAGGCGCTCGCACGACCACCGCTTCCCTTGGCATGATCAACGACCGGGCAAAGAGCACGATCCCTGGCCTCGGCTATACGGTTACCTATGCGGTGGGGAATACGCTGCTGACCATCTGGGGCATGGTGCTGGTGATGTTGCTGGCCTGACCAGGGTGATCCGGGACGTCGGATTGGCCCAGCCCCATCTTGTTGGTGATTTCTATTGATCTCATCAATCCCGTGAGTTCGACCGGAACCGGGGAATGCCGAGAGACGCTGTATATGTAAACACGGGAGGAGAACCGTGATGTTGCTCCACGCGAATAAAGTCGCCCTCGTAATCCTCGCGGGATTTGTGCTGTCTGCGGGCCCATGGATGGGCAGCGCATCCGCACAATCCCCGAACACGACGGCAGCTACCCCTGCAGCCGAGGAACAAACATTGTTGACGGAGGACGAGCTCGAAACGCTCGTTGCCCGCATTGCCCTCTACCCCGACGACCTTGTGGCACTGGTGTTGTCCGCCAGCATTAACCCGTTGCAGATCGTGCAGGCCGCCCGATTCATGGATCAAGTAAAAAGCAAACCTGACCTCAAGCCTGATCCAGCCCTGGACGGCAGCATCATTGCTCTGCTCAACTATCCCACTGTCCTGACGATGATGAATGACGATCTCCAATGGACCCAACAGCTTGGCCGTGCGATTACCGACCAGCAGAAGGACGTCCTGGTCGCGATACAGCAGTTGCGCGACCAGGCGGTGGCAGACGGGACGATCAAATCGGACAGCAAGGTGGTCGTCGAAACGAAGAACGACAATGTCATTATTCGCCCCGCGCAAAAGGAAGTCACTTATGTTCCGACCTATGACCCGGGGATCCTGACAAACCCGGCTTACGTTGCGACGGAGCCAATCGTCTACGGCGACCCGTATCCGTCATACTACTACCCCTATGCGCCCTATTGGCCCGGCTTCGTGACCGGTGCAGTTTTTGGCGCAGCGGTTGATTGGGACAACTGGGACTCCTGGGGTGGGGACGATATCGATATCGACATCGACAACATCAACCGCGACGATTTCCACTTTGACAGGAACAACATCGGCAACATCAACTTCGATCGAGACAAATTCAAGTTCGATCGCGATTCAGTCGCCAGCAATATTCGGCAGAACAAGGCAAACCGCGTTGATCTGAAAAACAATCTGCAGGCCAAAAACGCCCCTGGCAACCTTGCAGGAGCACGGGCGAAAGTTCAAAGCAGCGATATTCGGCGCGACGTGCAGCAGGGCCTTAAACAAAAAGCGGGCGGCATGTCCGGAGAAAAGTTACAGGGTCAGATCGCCAAACGCGATGCGGGGCAAAAGGCGATAGCCAACCGTCCCAACAAGGGCCAGGCCGCCAATCTTGACCGACCGCGCAAAGCGGCGGGCCAGATCAAGAACACCAATCGTCCGACCAAAAAGGCGGCGGGCCGTATCGACAACCGTCCGCGGCAGCCAAGCGCGCTCGGCAATTATGGACCCGGCCGTGACACGCGCATCGCGTCGCAGCGCGGCAACATCAGTCGCAACGTCGGCGGTGGCGCAAGAATGGGACACGGCGGTGGAGGACCACGTATATCCCACGGCGGCGGCGGCCGAGGTGGTGGTGGCGGCGGCCGAGGAGGGGGTGGACGAGGCGGCGGCGGTCGCCGTTGATGCAACAGTTTGAAGGGAATTCCAAATGTTCCGCACAACCATGGAAATGCTTATTACCGCCGCCGTCCTCGCAACGCTGTCCGCGCCTGCATCATTCGCGGCGGAGGCATCGCTCCAGCGCTTCGTTGGCTCCGATTCCCAGATTTTCAAGGAGCCCAACGAAGCAGTGGACGCGCTCAGGAAGGAACTTGAGGCAAAGGACATCACCGCTTTGGCAAAGTTACTCGGACTGAACGAAGAACAAGCTGGAAAGTCCGAAGACATCGGCGATCGGCTCTCGGAACTGCAGCAGGCGGCCAAGGAACGAACTACGTTGCAAGACCGCAACGACGGCTCGAAGGAAGTGGTCCTCGGCAACCGGGTCTGGCCATTCCCGTTTCCACTGGTGAAGCACGATGCCGGCTGGCAGTTCGATACCGTAGCCGGCCTTGAGGAAGTGCTCGCGCGCCGCATAGGCGAGAATGAGTTGCAGGCGATCCAGACCTGCCGCGACGAACTCGTAGCACAGGCTGCTTACGCGGAAGAAGATCACGATGGTGATGGCGTTCTGGAGTTCGCGCAGAAGCTTATCAGCCAAAAGGACGCGCACGATGGCCTCTATTGGACGTCTGATGGCGGCGAAGAAAGTCCGGCGGGACGTTTTGCGGATCCCGCCAAGGTTCAGGGTGCGGCGGCATCGGACCACGGATATTTCGGCTATCGCTATCGGATCCTCAAGTCGCAAGGCAGCAATATTGCCGGTGGCAAATACGATTTCGTCATCAACGGCAATATGATTGCCGGGCACGCCTTGATCGCCTGGCCGGCAATCTATGGCGAGACCGGGGTGATGACGTTCGCCGTCAGTCAGCACGGCACTGTCTACCAAAAAGACCTTGGGGCCGGAACCGCGAAACTGGTGAAGGATATCAATTCCTTCAACCCGGACAAGACATGGGAGGCAGTTCCAGAGTAGCGACAACGAGCAAAAAGCGACCTCAGAACCTCTAATCCCTCGCCACGATATTGCCCGCGACATGGGTCGGTCCCATGTCACGGGTATAAGACAATCGGCCCCCTCCCGTCAGGAACCCGGTTTCCGGCTATTTCTGGGCGGCCTGACAAGCCCGCAACGCCTTGAACGCGTCATCGGTGCCAGTGAGATTTACCACCACGGTTTTGCGTCCTTTCGCGGTGATCGTCAACGCCTTCTTCTTGGCGAGATCGTAGATGAAATCGAGGTTGTCGAACGGAACATAAGCGCCGTCATATCCTTGCATCTGCTGTCCCTTGGCTACGCCCGTGTATTTCTGACCATCGACATCGAAAACGACATCAAGCTTTTCACCCGCGGTAATTTTTGTGGGTGTCTTGGTATAAAGCGCGAGAAAGCCGCGGGGGGCCGCGGTCGCATCGATACCGATCTGCGCCTGTGTTTCACCGTCGGGATTATCCCGCATGATAAGACAACCAGGTCCCATGGTGTCGTCGACATATATGTCCCAGCCCGCCGCCGAACCATATTTTGTGACGGCGGCCTCACATGGAACGGCGAGGACAGCGACTGCTAGGGTAGTCCAAGCGAATAAATGCATGATCTTCTCCTGTGCTCTGTTTTGATTTAAAATTATGCGAAACTGAAATCCACTGAATGCGATAGTCATGGCTTCCCGGCTGTGGCTGCTGCTACAAGCGCTTGCACGCTGACCGCCGCAATAAGCCCGGTCAGGACGATTCCACAAAAACCAATTCCGACAGCCAGCAAGCGCGATGAAGTGTGGGTCGGCGCGAGATCACCATAGCCTATTGTCAGCCCGGTAACGAAGGTGAAGTAGAGCGTGTCCATGGCCTGCCAATCTTCTATTCTGCCAATTACGAGCCCAAACCCCACCATCAACAAAAGAATTCCGGACAGGATTGGCCAAACAACGCCGAGCTGGCGAAAGAACTCTCTGAAGAAAATGCGCCGTGTTTCCCTGGATTTCGCGCTCATTGCCTGACCGATGACCTACATGCACCCTTTGTTGAGGAAATACTTCTCGACGCCTTCGAGAGCGCTCCCCGAATATTCCTTGGGATCCACGTCTGCGATCAAATCCGGGAATGCGAGGCTTGAGTTGGGGTGGTCGATATATTCTTGAAGGACCGTGCAGTGCTTGTTGTCGTGGACAATACGAAGCGCAACCGCTTCAAGAAATCCTACACAATATCCATGGTCCAAGGGGTCCTTCACATTGCCGCACATCGCTTGAAGTTTTGTGAAGGATGGCGCCTCTGCGAGGGCGGACACGCTGAGGCAGGAGATTGCCAATGCCAACGAGATCTGGCGCATGGCAATCGCTGATTTCAACACACAGGCGTTCGTGGCTGTCATTGTTGCTTATCTCCCGGAGCGCGGGCAAATTTCGTCCACCGCGTGCACGATCGCACCCACCGCGCTCGTTTGTTCAGGATGAGTTTGGATGAAGCTGATGACTGTCCCATAGAGCTGTTGGGACATGAATTTGCCGTCGACCAGACACTTGCGAATTTCCTGACGGCGCACCGAGACATCGTCATCGCATGCGACGGCAATCTGATATTCGATCGCACCAAAAATGTAGCCTGAGGCGAATCCCTTATCGGCTTTCAAGAGTTCGGCTGCACTCATTGCGTTGACCGGCGACACAGAAAGCAAGACCAGCAAAAGCGCTAACTTCATGTTTCGGCTTCCTTTTGAGTAACTTGCTGCTCAGCTGCCTAGATCGGAGCCCCAATTTAAGAAGAAGCCGACGTCGCCGGGCATTCCATTGGGGAAACTGATGATCATTGCCTTGAGCCTGAACCCTTGCGGCTTACCGAATTTCTGGTAGCGATCGTAAAATTCCTTCGCCTTTCCCTGAAGGGTCTCGGGCCAGCTCTTGTCGCCACTGTTGATCGCACGACCGCTGTCCGAACAAAGGTCCGAGGAGAAGGTATAGACCATGGCTTCGAATTTGCCGTTTTCGACCGCAGCCGCCACGGCGCGGCGTACAGCGAGAATGTCCGCCTCGCCGACATGGTTCTTGAGAAAGTCTTCGGCGAAATCGGCGATCTTCTGTTCTTGGACGGACTTGGCTTTCGCCTGCTTTTTTGCCTCCTCCGACTCCCGCTTCTTAACTTCCTGGCGAAGCTCCGTCGCACTCGGAGGCATCGCGTTCACATCAAGTTCTTTTTTGTCAGACATCTCTTTTCCTCCACTTCGTCGAGAATATGAGGCCAGCACCTCGTCGCTTAGAGAATCCTCGGAACCACGTTCAACGTCATCTCGGGGTCGATGTAGTCGCCGGGTCGCTTTTGGCGTTTGCCAAGATCGGGTTCGTCAAACTTGACCCTTTCATAAGGGATCGATTTGAGGATGTGGGAAATGCAATTTATACGCGCGCGCTCCTTGTCGTCGGATGGCACGATCCACCACGGCGCGTGTTGGCTGTCCGTCATCTTGAGCATTTCGTCATAAGCGCGCGTATAGTCCCACCACCGCTGATAGGATGTTATGTCCATCGGACTGAGCTTCCATTGCCGCAATGGATCGTCAATGCGACGACGGAAGCGGCGGTCTTGCTCCTCCTCGCTGACTGTCAGGAAATACTTCAGCAGAATGATGCCGCTCTCGACGATGGCTGCTTCAAAACGGGGAGCCAGCTCAAGAAAGCGGCGGGCCTTTTTTTCACTGCAAAAGCCCATTACGCGATCGACGCCTGCCCGGTTGTACCAGCTACGGTCGAAGATCACGATCTCCCCGGCAGCGGGCAGGTATCCGATGTAGCGCTGCATGAAGATCTGGGATTTTTCCCGATCACTTGGCGCTGGCAGGGCGATGACACGAAAAACCCGCGGGCTCACGCGCTCGGTAATCCGTTTGATCATGCCCCCCTTGCCGGCTGCATCGCGCCCCTCGAACAGGATGACGACACGGGCCCCAGATTTCTTTACCCACGCCTGCAGGTGAGCAAGCTCGATCTGAAGCTTCCTCATCTCCTTGTTGTAGCGGTCCTTGAAACCCTTCTTGTCGTCAACTTCCGTGGCAGCAGATTTGTGATTGTCCTTACTCATCTTTTCACCTCCGAAACGTGGATCGGCAATGCCGATGACAACAATCCTTCTTGGGCGCGAGGCTGCCCTGCTTCAGTCTGAAAAGCAGCGACAGCGTCTTCCAAATCATCGAAGACATATTGCGTGCCGATACGCTCGATCACGCCGCTGCGTTCGAGTATTTCCCTCACCTCGGTGTGGACCTCCGCAAGGCACAGCCTGATGTTCCTGGCAGCAAGTTCCTCCCTGACTTCATCGAGCATGGCAGCAGCCGTGCTGTCGACCTGGACGATTGCGCTGGCGTCTATGACGAACCAGCGGCATCCCGGCGCCAATTTGCGAACCGTGGTCTTGATGCGCTCCGCAACGTAATCGGCGTTGACGAAGAGCAGGCTACCCTGGACTACGTAGAGCACGAGACCTTGTATCGGCACGGCCTCGGGCGAGCGATGCAGCTTATAAAGTCCGTCGCGGCCAGGAATGCGGCCGAGCTGCGCGTCGCGGGGGTACATCGACTTGCGTAACAAATAGACCAGGGTCGCGGCGATAGCTATGACCACCCCATTGAGCACGCCAAAGCTTATCGCGCCCCACATCGTAATCATGGCGAACACGAATTCGGGCCGGCTGATTTGCCAGATGCGTTTCAGCTCGCCGATATCGATCAGGCCGATGGCCGCTGATACGAGGATCGCTCCAAGCGCTGGCAATGGCAAAATTCGCAATGCCTCTCCGAGGAAGAGCAGTGTGGCGATCAAGGTAGCTGCCGAGACGAGCCCGACAATTTGCGATCTGCCGCCCGCCGCGAACGCGATCGCCGTCCGTGAGTCCGACATGCTGATCGGAAATGCGCCGAAGAGACCGGCAGCAATATTGCCGGCCGAGAGCCCAATCAGTTCACCATTGGCGTCGACCGCTTCACCCGAGCGCGCCGCGAAACTGCGCGCCGTAATAATACCCGCGCCAAAGCTCACAAGAAAAACCGCGGCAGCACCGAGCAACATCTTGTCCAATGGCAGCCCACGAAACGAGGGAATAGAAAACGATGGGAGCCCGAGGGGAATGTCTCCCACCACCTTCACGCCCATTTCGCGAAATCCAAAAAGCGCCGAGAGGACCATGGCAAGGACGACGACAAGGACTGGCCCGGGAATGGGGAGCCGTAATCTGTTTGCCGCTTGCAGGAGAACGAACATGCTGGCACCGAGCAGCAGGGACGGCCAATGGATTTCGGTGCTTTTGCCGATCAGTTCGAGTACTGGCGCGACAAGCCCTTCGGATTGTATTTTCACTCCCGTCAGCCGGCCGATCTGACCGACGACTATGGATATCGCGATGCCGGCGAAAAAGCCGACCAGAATGGGGCGGGACAGAAACGTCGCAACGACCCCGAGCCGCAACAGCCGGGCTGCCAGGCAGACGCCCCCTACCGCGAGCCCCAATGCCGAAGCTATGGTTACACGGTCAACCGCTGCGTCCGCCGGCATCGACGCTGTGATTGACGCGATGGCGGCGCCGAGCACCGTCATCGTAGCCGCATCGGGCCCGAGTACGAGCCTTTGAGACGGCCCCAATAGTGCATAGGCGATGGGTGCAGCGATACTGGCGTAAATACCTGTTTCCGGGGGCAGGCCGACAATTGCCGGATAAGCTATAGCGCTGGGCAATCCAACGGCGGCAACCGCAAGACCCGCACCGATGTCGCGTCCCAGCCAATTGGCCCGATAGCCCGCCAGGCTCTTAAAAACAGGCCAGGGGTGCGTTGCCGCGGCCATTTTAATCGATATTGTGAATGGCGATGATCCCATCCATCGGGGTCAAGGCCATGAACAAGAGCACACCCAACGCGGAGTAATCGAGAAACACGGCTACCTCCCTCGAGCGGGCGCTGTGCCCGTTTCATGTGGTTAGAGTGTAGACCGATGCGAACGCCAATACGTGTAGCATCGTGTAATATACGGCGCCCGCTTACAGAGCGGGCAGCAAAGCGGCTAGTTTCCCGGGATCGTAAGGCCCGCTTTTCTCAGTCCATCGATAAAGATCAACTGGTCTTCCGGTCGAAGGATGCGCGTGGCGACGACATTCCTGATATCCGGGAGAAAAGCCGGAGCATTTTGTTCAAGCCACTTCCGTTCGATGTCGGCTTCCTCGCGCTTGCCGAGTTTTCCGAGGATCGCCATGCGTATGATATGAAAGATGGGATTGGGGCCAAGGTCCGACAATTGCGACCATTGTTCGGCCGCAACATAGTCGCCCGCCATGTATGAGCAGACGGCAAGCGCTGCTTCGAAATATCCGGACGGTCCCGGATTGCGCGAAACCGCCGAGGCGATCAGCTTGCAACCTTCGTCCCATTTTCCCGATAATGCGAGGCGAAACCCATACTCGCCCGATAGTTCCGTGTCGTTGGGGTTGATCGCGTAGGCGCGCGCGCCGATCTGCAGTGACTCCTGGACTTGACCCCGGAAGAAGTACGTCAGCATCTCCGCCTGCAGACCGCGTACGTTTTGCGGATCGAGTTCGGTGGCCCGCTTTGCAGCCGAGGCCGCAAGCTCCAGCGACGGGGCAGTGAGCGAGTCCAGGCGGTATCGAAAGCGGACCTCATCGAGATAGGTCAATGAAAGAAGTGCCCAGGCAGTTGCATAGCCCGGATAACGCTCGACGGCCCGCTTCAAGCAATTCTGCACCGAAGCGTGGGTTTGCGGAATAAGGTTTGCGCGGTAGCGATAATAGGCCAAAGTGCAGGTATAGGCCTCGATATTATTTGGCGGTGATTGTGCGAGCTGAGCCGAATCCTTCTGAAAGAGAATGCCGTAAGGTTGCGCCAGCGCGGTGGCCACGGAGCGAGCTATGTCGCCTTGAAGTTGGACCAGACCCTCGGCTTTTAGGTCGTTCTCGTAGTTGCCGGTCCAAACAATGGAACTGTCGGCGCGATTCATGAGCCGCGTGCTCAACCGAAGCTTCTCCCCCTCGATGCGGACACGCCCTTGCAGCGCAAAGCTTGGCCGCGTGTCGTTGATCCTAAACAACGTGCTGGAAGGGTCGGATGAGTGTCCTGCCACGACGACGACTTCCTTGAATTTCGCAAGCTGACTGATGACTTCATCAGTCAAATCCTGCGCAATATTTGCAGAGCGCTGTGTCCCCGAAAGGTCCTCGATTGGTTCGACCAGAACTTTCTGTATGTCGGGTCCAGCCTGCCTGTTATTATTTCCGCCCGTAAGGTCCAGCGGGTCCAGGCGAAACAGATAGCCGCCAGCAAACATGACTGAGCCAATGACAATAGCGGTCAAGACCAGTACTGACCATTTGCCAGGAGACGCGCGCTCCAAGAGGCGGCCGAGGTTTTTTCCATGAATCGGCTTAAAATAGCTCTCGGGCGCCGTTACCGGATCCTTGCGCGAGAAGTTGGGAATGTAGCCGCCCTTCGGCATGGTGATAACGACTGGATCGTCGTTGCCGGCAACGAGATAATAATGTTCGAGGCCGCGCCTGATGAGACCCGCCTGGATTCGGACCACGGGGTCCAATTGCGCGTCAAACGATGAATCGCGCCCAAAGACTTCCATGGCGATCGAGTAGGCCTTGATCCGGTTGCCGCGACCCGCAATTGCCTCTTCAACAACATAGGTCAGGAATCTGCGGGCGCGCTCAGGCACATCAAATTCGGCACTTGATCGAATGCGATCAAGTTGCGCAAGGACATCGGCATCCGTCGGCAGAGCTTGCTTGTCTACCGGCACGCCGTCTGCGGCAACGCTCACCCCTTGTTTCCCCGAACAAGCAACCGTCTTCCACGGCTGTATGGTACAGTATCTTACGCCTCTAACTGAAGTTATTCCAATACTATGGGACGACAAACGAGAGCAGTCAGCGGAGGCACCGATGACGCCGCGATCCTGGAACACGGAGCGGGAAGATGGATTGGCTGCGGCTCTTCGCAGATTTCCGGAATCCGCATTTCGTATTCGACAACTCATGCTGGGAAACGAAGCATTTGAGGAGCTATGCTCCGACCTCGCGGCAGCCGAACGCGCGCTTGAAAATTCTCAATACCTGCCTGTTCATATTCGTGAGAAACGGCGCGACGAATTCGCGGAGATGGCCGACAGTCTCGCGAAGGAGATCGCTGAAGCGCTCGGGTCCAAGGGCTATCCTTAAGGCTGGTCCCGACCGAAATTCAACGGACTGAACCACAACGTACCGGACTTGCAAAATTGGCTATAGAGATCGAACGCAAATACCTCGTCAAGGACAAACGCTGGAGGAAATATGCCTCCAACGGTTCAACTTTGCGCCAGGCCTATCTGCTGGCAGCCGCACAGCGATCGGTGCGGGTTCGGACCATCGATGACTTACGTGCGACACTCACGGTAAAGGTTCGTCTCGGCCCACTTCGACGCGAAGAATTCCAATATGAGATCCCCTACGCGGACGCTCTCCAGATATTTCGCCACTGCATCGGCGTCGTTGTTGAGAAGACCCGTTATGAACTCGTCGATGCAGGCCAGCGTTGGGAAATTGATGTATACCACGGCATCCACCAGGGACTGACGGTCGCAGAAGTCGAGTTGCAAAGCGAAAGCGACCTGTTTCCGCGTCCTGTTTGGTTGGGCATCGAGATAACAGGCGAGTACAGGTACTCAAACCAGGTCCTGGCGATGGCAAGGCTGGCTCCGGGCCAAAGCGGACGGGAGACGATCAGCTGATGGGAACTGCTCCTTCGACCGGTGTTCGAAACCAGGATATTACCCGCGTGACACTCGCGGTCCTCTTTATTGGCGGCCTGCTTGTCAGCTCGATCTGGATCATGCTGCCATTTCTTGCGGCAATCATCTGGGCCTTGACCCTGGTCATCGCCACGTGGCCGCTGATGATCTGGGTGCAGCGTCACACGGGCAACCGCCGCGGCGTTGCCGTGTTCGTCATGACCGTCGTCCTTCTCCTTGTCCTTATCGTGCCGTTCCTGCTGGCAATCAGTCTCATCATGGACAACATGGATCGCATCACGGACAACATCCAGACCGCGCTTGCGCTCAAATTACCCGAGCCGCCAATCTGGCTTAATGAAATTCCGCTGGTCGGAGAGCGGCTGCACGACAGCTGGGAACGGCTTGGGCGCCTTGGCGTGAATGAACTCGGGCCAAGGCTCCAGCCCTACGCCGGCTCCTTTGCGCACTGGTTCGCGGCGGCAGCGGGAAGTCTTGGCGGCATGGTCCTCGAGTTTCTTTTGACGACCGCGATAGCCGCCATCATGTACGCAAAGGGTGAGCAGGGCGCCGCGACAGCGGTCCGGTTCGGGCATCGGCTTGGAGGTGACCGGGGCGAAATGGCGGTACGTCTCGCTGGCCGGGCCATCCGCGGCGTTGCTCTCGGCGTGGTCGTCACGGCAGTCGCGCAGACCGCCGTAAGCGCGATCGGGCTTCTCGTCGTCGGCATACCATTGGCTGGCGTATTGACGGCCCTGGTCTTTGTCCTTTGCCTGATGCAGATCGGCCCTGCCTTGGTGTTGGCGCCCGCCGTTTTCTGGATGTACTACAGCGGCGACACCCTCTGGGCGACAGTCCTTTTGCTGTTTGCCATCATCGCCGGGACAATGGACGGGTTCCTGCGGCCCTTCTTGATCCGAAAGGGCGCGGACCTGCCGCTGTTGCTGATCTTCGCAGGCGTCATCGGTGGCCTGATCTCATTCGGAATTCTCGGAATATTCGTGGGACCGACCCTGCTTGCGGTTGCCTACACGCTCCTGGACGCGTGGATGGCAGAGGATGAGAGAATCGCAGCGGTATCCATCCAGAACGAAGCCCATGGCCCGCCGAAAATCCTGGATGATGTCATCTGAAAAGCCGTCGCAGCGATCCGACAGTCGTGAACGAGGCATTGCCTCCAAAATCGGACGTCTTTTGGCTGAGTCGGTCGACCGATCCTTTGGAACACACATGTGGCTTGGGCGTTTCAGTCTGACAAACAACGAGAAATTGTCATGGACTGGGAATCGATTTCGGCGAAATCGTCCAGTGCCTTTAGGAGATGGGATGAAACAGATTTATTTTGTAGCGGTTTATGATCAGGGTGAAGCTGGAGAATTGTTTCGATCCGGCGAACCGCAACGGTTCGACGGTGAGGAAGAAGCGCAGACGGCTGCCGATGATTTGGCGTCAAAGCATGCAGGCGTCATTGCCTGGAGCCAGGACGTGAAGCAAGGGGACGAGTACGGCCCTCCCATGGTTTTCTACACTGCCGGCGAAACCGTCGACATGAAGTGACTGTTCAGGCTTCGGCTGTGTGACAAACCGCTTCGATGTTGTGCCCGTCCGGACCAATGACAAAAGCAGCATAATAGTTCGCGTGGTAGTGCGGGCGAAGACCGGGCGCACCATTGTCTTTGCCGCCGGCCTCGAGAGCGGCGCGATAGAAAGCTTCGACCTGCTTTCGACTCTCAGCCGTAAATGCCAGGTGAAGATGTGCTGGCTTCTCATCCGATTGGTACAGGCAAAGCGATGCCTTGCCGTTTGAGCTCATTTCGACGCCATATGTCGGCGGCCCCTCCGAAACAACCGCTACGCCGAGCGGTTCGAGCGCCTTGAGGAAGAATACCTTGCTTGCCGAATAGTCGGTAACGCCAAATTTGACGTGGTCGAACATGAATGCTCCGCGAAGTTCTGGGTGTTCCGACTGATATCGGCCAGGGTTGCTGATTTTCCCGCAAGGGTTGGGTTCGCACCCTACACCTCAAAAAGCCGGATTGAGGAGTGCTGCGGGTCGATATTCGAAGAAACTGTGCGGCGAATTGCTTCCGATGTTT
>NZ_JBFTRH010000007.1:0-299675 GCF_056399405.1 Phyllobacterium sp. 01N428 | reverse complement strand
AAGCGATGGCAGCATGCCGCAGGGAGCCCTGATGACGACGGGTGCAACCCTTTCCTCGGACGGTCGCCTGCGACAGCGGCTGCGGGCTGTAACAGAGCCCGCAGCCGCATTCCAAAATTACATCATCTCGAAGAAACAATCCTCGGGCCTTGTCCCGAGGATCCATCTTCCTTTTGCGGCGCAAACAGCGTCGACGATGGATCCTCGGGACAAGGGCCCGAGGATGACGGCAGCGGGAGTGGTTTCTGGAATGGGCAATGCGCCGTCGGGACAATCACGACAATCCCCAAGGATAACGGCAGTGAAGTAGTCTGGCCAGACGATCCTCCTAAGCCCCGCGGATGACGGCAACGGGAAAGGTGTTTGGTCCCAAAGGTGACGGTGGGTGAGGCGGGGGCCAAAGGGTGGCGGTGGGAAAAGACGATTGGGACCAAAGCGGAACGTCGTAGAGGAAGCCGTGCGCATTCGGAGTGGGTGGGGTCGTGCAGGGCTCCGCTCGAGATGCTGAGCCATTTCCGTTATCCGGCTATGCGCTCGTTGCCGATACAACCTCCCTATCCTTAAAGCACTACCGTTATCGTCGACCTACCACCGCCGTCCTCCTCGGGACGAGCCCAAGTAGCACAGTCGCGCGGATGCGCGAAACTAGCTATCCAGCCCGTCGAACAGCGCCGTGGAAAGATAACGTTCGGCGAAGGACGGGATTATCACGACGATGTTCTTGCCTGCATTTTCCGGGCGCTTGCCGATCTCGATCGCCGCCGTCAGCGCGGCGCCGGAGGAGATACCGACCGGAACGCCCTCAAGCCGGGCCACGAGACGCGCATTGGCAAAGGAATCCTCATTCGAGACCTGGATCACCTCGTCGTAGATATGTGTGTCAAGCACAGCAGGGGCGAACCCTGCGCCGATGCCCTGGATCTTGTGCGGACCGGGATTACCGCCGGAAAGCACCGGCGAATCCTTTGGCTCCACCGCAACGATTCGAACTTCGGGCTTACGCTGCTTCAGCACCTGGCCGACACCCGTGATCGTGCCGCCTGTGCCGATGCCGGCGACGAAGATATCGACCTTGCCCTCCGTGTCGTTCCAGATTTCCTCGGCGGTGGTGCGACGATGGATTTCAGGGTTGGCCGGATTGTCGAACTGGCCCGGAATAATCGCATCGGGCGTCGTTTCGACGAGCTCATTGGCCTTGGCAATCGCGCCCTTCATTCCCTTCGCGCCTTCGGTAAGCACCAGCTCGGCGCCAAGCAGCTTCAACATCTTGCGCCGCTCGACCGACATGGTTTCCGGCATGGTCAGGATCAGGCGGTACCCCTTCGCGGCGGCGGCAAAGGCAAGCGCAATGCCGGTATTGCCGGATGTAGGCTCGACGAATGTCGTCTTGCCCGGCGTCGCCTTGCCCTGCGCCTCCAGCGCTTCAATGAGCGCGACGCCGATACGGTCCTTGACGCTGGCAATGGGGTTGAAGAATTCGAGCTTGGCGAGAAGGTTGGCGCCGACGCCTTTTTCCTTGGCGAGCTTGTCGAGCCGGATGATGGGTGTATCGCCAATCGTATCCACGATCGAATTGTAGATGCGGCCACGGCCCGGCTTGCGCGCGTCATTGTTGCTCATTGATGAACTCCCATCCTGGATTGCGTCGTTGCGCCGATCTTATGGGGCAGCGGCGGAATTTCCTAGTCGAAGCCGTTCGGTCGCCGCATCGTCATTGGAAAATCCTGCCATTATCGCGTGAAAACTGGAAAATAATTCCAGTCAGGAAGCACGCCCCGCGATCGCAAGCGCTGCACCGGCCATGAAGGCGGCGGCCGTCCGGTTTAGCCGCTTCAACGCCCGTGGCGATGCAAGGAGGCCGCGCGCCCTTGCTGCAAGGGCGAGGTAAGGGATCAGCACCACCAGCAGCACCAGCACGGTAAGCGTTGCCAATATCGAATAGTCGGCGAGGGTGACAGCATGAAGGTCAACCAGCGTCGGCGTGAGGGCGATATAGAACAGCATCGTCTTTGGATTGCCGAGCGTGACAGTAAGGCCCGAAAGAACGCTTGCAGCCGGCCCGCCGCGGCTTTTCTTCGCCTCGATCTTCTCTGCGGAAATACCTGCGGACCAGAGACCCCAGGCAAGATAGGCGAGGTAGGCAACGCCAGCCCATTTGATGATGAGGAAGACGGTTGCAAAAGTCTGCGCCACCACGGCGAGGCCTAGGACCACTGCGGTAAGGTAGGTAAGGTCG
This sequence comes from Phyllobacterium sp. 01N428, assembly GCF_056399405.1. Classification (NCBI taxonomy): domain Bacteria; kingdom Pseudomonadati; phylum Pseudomonadota; class Alphaproteobacteria; order Hyphomicrobiales; family Phyllobacteriaceae; genus Phyllobacterium; species Phyllobacterium sp. 01N428. Next base: position 297,439 of record NZ_JBFTRH010000007.1, on the reverse strand, counting down.
CCGATAATGAGCCCGATCGACATGAACAGCGCCGAGCGAAAGCCGGAACCGAGCGCGCGTGCGATCAGTGCGGTGAGGCCCGGGCCGGGTATGGCCGCGGCGATGGCAAGAGCGCCCGAATAGGCGACAAAACCGGCAAGCGTCATGTTAAGTTCCTGGGTGATTGCGACGGAGCGGACCATATCCGCGTGGTTTCTTTCTGTCCATCGAAGGCCCGCGCGGACTTGAACAATGACGCTGAAAACTATAGTTTAGAATTATTCTAAATTAGGATGTTGTCATGCTCAGCCGGTTCTTCTACCATCGCCGCCATTCGCTCGAATCGCTCACCGAACAGGAGATTCTTGCGCTTGCCATTTCGTCAGAAGAGGACGATGCGCGAATTTACCTCGCCTATGCGGATGGGTTGCGCGAGAATTTTCCCGACAGCGCCAAAGTGTTCGAAGACATGGCCGAGGAGGAAAACCGGCACCGGCAAGTGCTGATCGAGCTGCATCAGGAGCGCTTCGGCAACCAGATTCCGCTCATTCGCCGGGAGCATGTGCGCGGTTATATCGAGCGCCGGCCCGATTGGCTGATGCGTCCGCTTGGTATCGACAAGGTGCGCGAGATGGCCGAGAAAATGGAGGAGCAAGCCTACAGATTTTATACCGAGGCGATGAAACTCGTCAGCGATGCCTCGACGCGCAAGCTGCTTGGCGATCTTGCCATCGCGGAAAAGGCCCATGAATCGCTGGCGCACCGGCTTGGTCTCAGACATACGCCGGACACGGTACAGGACGCGGAAAAGCAAACCGAGCGCCGCCAGTTGATACTGACCTATATCCAGCCCGGGCTTGCCGGTCTGATGGATGGTTCCGTTTCAACCCTGGCGCCGATCTTCGCGGCGGCCTTCGCCACGCAGGACACCTGGCAGACCTTTCTGGTCGGTCTCTCGGCCTCGCTTGGCGCCGGCATTTCCATGGGGTTCACCGAGGCCGCCCACGATGACGGCAAGCTCTCCGGCCGCGGATCGCCGCTGAAACGCGGCCTTGCCAATGGGTTGATGACGGCGATCGGCGGTCTCGGTCATGCCTTGCCTTACCTGATCCCCGATTTCTGGACAGCCACCACTGTCGCTGCCCTCGTCGTCTTCGTTGAGCTTTGGGCCATTGCCTATATCCAGCATCGCTTCATGGAGACGCCCTTCTTCCGTGCGGCGATCCAGGTGGTCCTTGGAGGCAGCCTTGTGCTCGCGACGGGTATCTTGATCGGCAATGCGTGATCGAACTAGGGACAAGCCCGAAGCGGTCGCAATGCTTTAAAAAGGGGTATTCTCGCGGCAATCTCCGTTGCGAAAACGTCTTTCTGCCCAAGTGGTTAAGGCTAATAATTGATGAATTTATCGGTCTTTAACCAATGGCGTTCAGGAGCTGTTCATATTTATGAGTTAAATTTTAGCTAATTGATCGCTACCGGTTCGCCCGGCAGCCAAATGCAAGAGACCAGACATGATGACCATGATTATCCAGCTGCGCGATACGCTTCGCGTCGTCCGCGAGTTCATTGTGCCGAGCTACCGGCCCGAACGCCACTATATGCGTGGTCCAGGACCGGCATGCGCCGAGCGCAATCACGGACAACGGGCCTAGGCATGATGGTAAGCCCGCGCATCAGACGGAGCCTCGTCACGGGCTCTGAGGCCATAGTCACGCATAACGGACGCAATCCGCAGCCGATAGTCGGCAAAGATCCCACCACGGCCGTCGCGTTGGGCAAGGCGATGTTCCTCGGTCTGGCGCCAAGCCGCCACTGACGCTTCGTCGCGCCAGAAGGAAAGGGAAAGGTAGCGGTTCTCGTTGGCAAGGCTGCGAAACCGTTCCACGGAGATGAACCCGTCCATCGTCTCCAGCAGCGGACGCAGATCCGCTGCCCGATCAAAATAATCCCCGGAGCGGCCCTCTGCCGGCTCAACCTCGAAAATCACTGCAATCATCGGATCAGTTCCTTCCCGTTCAATCCGGAAACGTGGGTGAAAAACGTGCGGTCCTCGCGGCGGATGAATTTCCTCTCCATTGAGAACGCATAGTTCGCACGGCCGACCGGATCGTCGCGCAGCTTGGCACGGTAGGCCTCGTAGGCTGCGAGGCTTTCTATATTGTAGATGCCGTAGGCCAGGGTAGCAGAACCTTCATGCGGTGCGAAATAACCGATCAGGTCGGCGCCGCAGCGCGGGATGGCCTCATTCCAGTTGCGGGCATATTCTTCGAATGCACCCCTTTGATAGGGATCGATGTCGTATTTGATAATGCAGGTGATCGCCATTTCTCTCGCTCCATCGCGTTTCTAACCGGCCATCAACATAGGCCGCGAAGGTGGCTTGATACTTCGGCCGTTTTCGAAGCATTGTCGGCAGGGGCAAGGCAATTTAGGGCAAGATGGCGTGAGGAAGATGCGATGTCGAACAACGCGAAATTTGCCGAAATTGCAGCGCTGGCGGGAGATCCCGGACGCGCAAGCATGCTCAACGGCTTGATGGACGGACGCGCGCTGACGGCATCGGAACTCGCGCAACTCGCCGGGATCACCGCGCAGACCGCGAGCAGCCACCTGACACGCATGACCGACGCCGGATTGCTGGCGGTGGAAAAACAGGGCCGGCACCGCTACCACCGCCTGGCATCGCCCGCCGTGGCTCAGATGATCGAGAGCATCATGCGCATTGCCGCGCCGGGCGTCGCTGCCAAGCCCGTTCGAACAGGGCCGCGCGACGCCGCCTTGCGGGCAGGGCGAACGTGTTACGATCATCTGGCCGGCCATCTCGGCGTCGCAATCACCGACGCGCTGGTTGACGCGGGTCACCTCGAGCTCGGTCTCGACGCCGGCGAAGTGACGGAGAGCGGGCGCGCGCTGCTTGACCGCGCCGGTATCGACATGGCGGCCTTGACCGCAGCCCGTGGCCGTATTCTCTGCCGGCCCTGCCTCGACTGGAGCGAAAGACGCCCGCATCTTGCCGGGGCCATCGGCGCGGCCCTGTGTAGCCATTGCTTCGAGCGCGGCTGGATCAGGCGCGTGGACGGGACGCGGGCCGTAACCGTCACGCCGAACGGGCAAAGGCAGCTGCGTGAGACGTTCGGCGTGAGCCTTGCCTAGACGTGCCGCGTAATTCCGCCATCGACACGGATATTCTGACCGGTGATATAGCCTGCATCGTCCGATAGCAGGAAAGCGGCCGTCTTGGCGATTTCGTTCATCGTGCCGACGCGCTTCATCGGGACCTTGCCCGCCGTCTCCGGCTTGTGGTCCAGACTGTCGATGAAGCCCGGAAGCAACGCGTTCATGCGGATGTTATCGGCGGCATAACGGTCGGAATAAAGCTTGGTATAGGCGCCTACGGCGGCGCGATAGGCGCAGGAAACCGGAAAGACCAGGCTTGGCTCGAAGGCCGCGAAAGTCGTGATGTTCACGAAGGCGCCCTTGCCTTGCTTGAGCATGTAGGGCGTCACCAGCCGCGCCATGCGCACGACGCTCAGTACCATCAGGTCATTGCCAATCGCCCATTTGTCGTCGGTGATGTCGAGAAGATCGCCCTTCGGCGGATGTCCCGTGTGGTTGACCACCGCATCGACACGGCCATAGGCCTCCACGGTTTGTGCGACCAGCGCCTCGAGATCGCTGGCTTCGCCCGCGGACCCTTTCAGGCCGATCGCGCCAAGTTCGCCGGCAAGCTCGACGGCGCTGCCTGAGGGCGACATCAGGCCGAGGCGGTAGCCGCGGCCATGCAGTTCGCGCGCGATGGCGGCGCCCATGCCGCGTCCTCCGCCGGTAATGATTGCAACAGGAGCTTCTTGTGATTGCGTCATGGTTCTCGCCCTTCTTCTCGAATGGCGGGGAGCATCATTGATTGTCCTGATGGACGCAAACGAATTCAGGATGCAAAGGCCTTCAAATTTTTTGAAGAACGTTGAGAAAATGAGTCAAAAGTCGAATTGAAACCTCTGATGTTGTTATGCGAATTTATGGCAGTTCCAATGGGAAAAGACATGACGATGGCGATAGCATTTGATACGCTTGGATATTCAAAACGATTGCGTGCCGGTGGTGTCGACCAGCAGCACGCAGAGACCCATGCCGAAGCCGCGAGGGATTACATCATGTCAGAACTCGTTACGAGGTCCGATCTTGCAGCCGCGCTACATGCTCAAACAGTGCGGCTCGGTATGATGATGACGGTGGGCTTTGGCATACTCGCAACGCTGATGAAGCTCATCTGACGACCTTTCATTGAATTCCCCCGCTCAGTAGGTTTTAATCGCTGCAATGACCCTTCGTTCGACCATCATGATGCCGCGCGGAATCCCTGTCGGGGATGGTGGGATCCTGTTGCGCTGAATCGACCGCGATAATCCACCAAACCCTGCCACCGAGATGAGCAGGGCCGGAACTCCGCTCTCTCAAACAAGATGGAGAGCTTCATGAGTGAACCCAAACCACAATCTGCTCCAGAATTCCTGATCCGCGCCACGCGGGCGGAAGATGTCGAGCAGATCACCGCGCTTTCGAATTTGCCCCGCTATCGCGCCGGAACATTGCGCCTGCCTTATCAAAGCCTGGAGCAGACGCGGTCGTGGCTCGCCGGCCATGGCACCGCAACGCTCAGCATCGTTGCCGAGATCAACAGCCAGATCGTCGGACTTGCGGGGCTCACGCGATTCCAGGGCAGACGCCAACATGCGGCGGGCCTTGGCATAGGGGTCCACGATGCGTTTACCGGCAGGGGCATCGGCAGTGCTCTCCTCGGTGCCTTGCTCGACGCGGCTGATAATTGGCTGGATATCAAGCGCGTTGAGCTGACGGTTTTCACCGACAATGAGGCTGCCATTCACCTCTATGAGACGTTTGGCTTTGAACGCGAGGGGTTGCATAAAGCCTACGCCTTCAAGGAAGGTCGATATGCCGATTGTCTCGCGATGGCACGGATCAGAGCGTAGCCGTGATATCGGTGAACTGGTGGATGGCGACGCCACGGCTTTAAGCCCCACGCGCCGTCATACCGTGCCTTCACAAAATCAGTTCGACCTTAGTCTAAGGCCGCCAGCCCAGTCGCGAGGATGGCAGTATAGGTGCGTCTAGCACGCATTTTGCCCTCCCATATTTTGCCCGAATCGCTTGTATAGTCCGCGCCACATCCAAACGGGGACTTGATTCGATGATGAAGAAATTTGCCATCAGCTGCCTGGCAGCGACCTTTCTGGCGGGCTGCACGACGACGGACCCCTATACGGGTGACCAGAAGATGTCGAACACCGCCGGCGGCGCCTTGATCGGGACGGCAGCAGGTGCGCTCGCCGGTTTTGCCATTGGCGGCGGCAGCGGCAAGTCGGGTCGCAATGGCGCGCTGATCGGTGCAGGCATCGGTGCGCTCAGTGGCGGCGCGATCGGCAACTACATGGACCGCCAGGAAGCGGAGTTGCGCGCGCAGCTTCAAGGGACCGGCGTCTCGGTTACCCGGAATGGCGACCGGATCATTCTGAACATGCCGTCAAACATTACCTTCAACACCGACCAGGATCAGGTGAAGCCGGAGTTCTACCCGACGCTCAGTTCCGTCGCTGTGGTCCTGCGTAAATTCAACCAGACCATCGTCGATGTCGCCGGCCATACGGATTCAACCGGCAGCCTGCAGCACAACGAGCTTCTGTCCGAGCGCCGGGCTCTTTCCGTATCCAACTACCTGACCCAGCAGGGCATCGACAACCGCCGCTTCGACGTACGCGGCTTCGGCCCCTCGCAGCCGGTGGCAACCAACGCGACCGAAGCCGGGCGCGCCCAGAATCGCCGCGTCGAAATCCAGATCGCGCCGCTTACCTGATAGCGAGCGCCACGGCGATCTTCGCTGCAAGGCGCGCATTGTTCTCGACGAGAGCGATGTTCGCCTTGAGGCTCTCGCCCTTGGTGATGTCGAGAATTTCGGAGAGCAGATATGGCGTCACGGCCTTGCCGGTGACGCCATTTTTCGTGGCGCGAACGATCGCCTCGCCGATATAGCCTGCCATTCTCTCCGCCGGAATTTCGTCCGCCGCCGGAATGGGATTGGCGATCAGCATGCCGCCGTTGACGCCGATGGCTTCGCGCGCCCGTTGAAACCCGGCGATGGCTTCGGCAGATTCGAGCCGCAGCGGCGCCTTGATTGGCGATTGGCGCGACCAGAAGGCGGGAAGCACATCGGCGCCATGGACGACGACCGGAACGCCCTTGGTTTCAAGCACTTCCAGCGTCTTTTCGATATCGAGAATGGCCTTGGCCCCCGCCGAGACGACGATGACCGAGGTCCGACCGAGCTCTTCAAGGTCAGCCGAAATATCGAAACTCAGTTCTGCGCCCTTGTGCACGCCGCCGATGCCGCCCGTGGCAAAGACCTTGATGCCTGCAAGATGCGCGGCAAGCATGGTGGCCGCAACCGTTGTGCCGCCAGTGCGTCCTTCGGCAAGCGCAAAGGCAAGGTCGGCGCGCGACAGCTTCATGGCGCCTTTCACCTGCGCGAGCGCTTCACGTTCATCGGCGGAGAGCCCGATCTTGAGGCGGCCGTCGACAATGGCAATCGTCGCTGGAACAGCGCCTTCTTCCGCGATGATGGCCTCGACATCCGCGGCCATGCGGCTGTTGTCCGGGTAAGGCATGCCATGAGTGATGATCGTGCTTTCCAGCGCGACAACCGGTTTGCCCGCATCAAGTGCCTGTTCGACCTCGGGGGCTATATCGGTAAAGGGATTGAGGGTCATGTCGGCTCCTTTGATCAACGCAGCAAGGTCGCATGGGGTATCAAGGAAAGCGCTGCGTCGAATTCCTCGGGGGTAAAGATCGGGCTGGCGGAATGTGTCTTCAATGTCAGCATCGACGCGGTCATACCTTGGCGGACTGCCTCGTGAAACGCGACACCTTGCATCAGCCCCGCAATCGTGCCGCCGGCAAGCGCGTCACCTGCGCCGGTCACATCGGCAATGCCGTCGACGCCAGGCGGTTCGAGTGTATAGGCTAGATCATTATGGTAGGCGAGGGTGGGGCCGGCGCCATTGCTGACGACGGCGCCTTGAAGGCCCGCCGCGCGCAACGCTGCGCAGATTTCCTTTAGCTGTGCCGATTGGCCAAGGCCGGTCAGCGCCAATGCTTCACGGCGGTTCATGAAAAGGCAGCTGAGATGGCCAAGGATCGTGCGCAGGCGCACCGCCTTTGCCGGGGATATCGCCAGGGCATAGATCGGCCGATGTCCCGCAAGGCCCGCAAGCCTTTCCAGCGCATCGGCCGGAAGGTTGGCATCGCAAAATATGGCGTCGGCCGCCGCCACGGCATCGCGCACCTTGCGCCGGCGCAATTGCCGCGGGAGCGCAACCTCATAAAGCGCCATGTCGGCGATTGCGGCGACGACATCGCCATGTTCGTCGAGGATTGCCGTATAGCTCGGCGTCGCGCGGTCCATGAAAACGACGGAGCTATCGATGATGCCGGCTGATTCGATCGCTGCGCCAATCGTCTCGCCGATACGGTCGCCGCCGCGTATGGACAAGAGTTCAGCGGCGATGCCGCGCTGCATCGCCAACCTCAACGCATTGAAGACACCGCCGCCCGGCTCTTCGCGCATGATGCCGGGGTTTGAAGCGCCGGGCACAAACGGTACGGTGCTTTGGCCGCGCCGGTCGAGATGGGCGCCGCCAACAGCAAAGAGCAGCGGTTTGTTGCCTGACGTCATGGGTGATTGCTTGTCCGATTAAAACCACGGATTGAAGGGCTGGCGTTGCGCTACCTCTCTAAAGTGTCAGTCGGACTGGCGCAATAATCCGGCCGATTCGATTTTCGTAACTCCGGTTTGTCCGGCAATGCCTGGGAACAGCGGAAAGCTTGCCTGACAGCATGTCGCGCCCGTACAAGAACATTTTACGAACATTTTAAAGTTATGCATTTATTTCAATCACTTATGTCTATTGCAAAATGAGAACAAAACAGATACAAATAAGTTCATCAGAAGCGACATCCGGACTTCATGCACAACACAGGGGTAGTGTAACATGGCTCAAAATTCATTGCGGTTGGTTGAGGGTAATTCGGTGGATAAAACGAAAGCGCTGGATGCGGCATTGTCCCAGATCGAGAGGGCCTTTGGAAAGGGCTCGATCATGCGGCTTGGCCGCAACGAGCAGGTTGTGGAGATCGAAACGGTTCCGACCGGCTCGCTGTCGCTCGATATTGCCCTCGGCGTCGGCGGATTGCCGAAAGGCCGCATCGTCGAGATTTACGGGCCTGAAAGCTCAGGCAAGACCACGCTTGCCCTGCATACGATCGCAGAAGCCCAGAAGAAGGGCGGCATTTGCGCCTTTGTCGATGCCGAGCACGCGCTTGACCCCGTCTATGCCCGCAAGCTTGGCGTTGATCTTGAGAACCTTCTGATCTCGCAGCCGGATACGGGCGAGCAGGCGCTTGAAATTACCGATACGCTGGTGCGTTCCGGCGCCATCGACGTTCTCGTCGTCGATTCCGTTGCGGCGCTGACGCCCCGGGCGGAAATCGAGGGCGAGATGGGCGATTCCCTGCCGGGTCTGCAGGCCCGCCTGATGAGCCAGGCGCTGCGCAAGCTTACCGCATCGATTTCCCGTTCCAATTGCATGGTCATCTTCATCAACCAGATCCGCATGAAGATCGGCGTGATGTTCGGTTCACCCGAAACGACGACGGGGGGCAATGCGCTGAAGTTCTATGCATCTGTTCGCCTCGATATCCGCCGCATCGGATCGCTCAAGGAGCGTGACGAGGTCGTTGGCAACCAGACGCGCGTCAAGGTCGTCAAAAACAAGCTGGCGCCGCCCTTCAAGCAGGTCGAGTTCGATATCATGTATGGCGAGGGCGTCTCCAAGACGGGAGAGCTGGTCGATCTTGGCGTCAAGGCCGGCATCGTCGAAAAGTCTGGTTCATGGTTCTCCTATAATTCGCAGCGTCTCGGCCAGGGCCGCGACAACGCGAAACTGTTCCTCAAGGAGAATCCGGAAATAGCCAATGAGATCGAACTGGCGCTGCGCCAGAATGCCGGTCTCATTGCCGAGCAGATGCTCGACAAGAATGTCGGGGAAGTAGAGGATGACGAGCCCGACGCCGCCGAAGGCTGAGCCGTCTCGCAGATATTGACTGAGGATTTGAGACCCGCGGCCGGTGACGGCTGCGGGTCTTGGCATTTTGCTGTGGCCAGTTCCCAGGCCGGCCGCGCTTTGCCTTGGACCATTCCCTGGCCGTCCGCACCTGACGGCAATATGGATTTTCTGGACAGCACGCAGCCCTGTCGCTACAAGCGTTTCGTTCCGCTCCTTCGCATAGAATGGGGCTAATTCCATTTGGATATAAGAAGTCAGAAGGCAAGCAGCATGAGTGGCGTCAACGAGATCCGGTCGACATTTCTGAACTATTTCAAGAAGAACGGCCATGAGATCGTGGCGTCCAGCCCGCTCGTGCCGCGCAATGACCCGACGCTGATGTTCACCAATGCGGGCATGGTGCAATTCAAGAATGTTTTCACCGGCATCGAGCACCGTCCCTATAATCGGGCGACGACATCGCAGAAATGCGTACGCGCCGGCGGCAAGCACAATGACCTCGACAATGTCGGCTATACGGCGCGTCACCACACGTTCTTCGAAATGCTCGGCAACTTTTCCTTTGGCGATTACTTCAAGGAAGAGGCGATCTCGCTTGCGTGGAACCTGATTACCAAGGAATTCGGGCTTCCAAAGGACAAGCTGACGGTGACCGTCTACCACACCGACGATGCAGCAGCCGGGTTCTGGAAGAAGATCGCCGGACTTCCGGAAGAGAAAATCATCCGCATCGCCACGAGCGATAATTTCTGGGCGATGGGCGATACGGGTCCGTGCGGTCCGTGCTCGGAAATCTTCTACGATCACGGTGCTGAAATCTGGGGCGGCCCTCCCGGGAGCGCCGATGAGGACGGCGACCGTTTCATCGAAATCTGGAACCTCGTCTTCATGCAGTTCGAGCAGGTGACGAAGGAGCAGCGCATCGATCTGCCGCGCCCGTCGATCGATACCGGCATGGGCCTAGAGCGCCTTGCCGCTGTGCTTCAGGGCAAGCACGACAATTACGACATCGACCTGTTCCAGACCCTGATCCACGCATCCGAGGAGGCAACGGGAGTAAAGGCCGAGGGCAAGTTCCGCGCCAGCCACCGGGTAATAGCTGATCACCTGCGCTCCTCAAGCTTTCTTATCGCTGATGGGGTATTGCCGTCGAACGAAGGTCGCGGCTATGTGCTGCGCCGTATCATGCGCCGCGCCATGCGTCATGCGCAGCTCCTTGGCGCACGCGAGCCTCTGATGTGGCGGCTGTTACCGGCGCTGGTGCGCGAAATGGGCCAGGCCTATCCCGAACTCGTACGCGCCGAAGCACTGATCTCGGAAACGCTCAAGCTTGAAGAAAAGCGCTTCCGCAAGACCCTCGATCGCGGGCTCGGCCTCCTCGGCGAAGCGACCGAATCCCTCGGCGAGGGCGACAAGCTCGATGGCGAGACCGCGTTCAAGCTGTACGACACCTATGGTTTCCCGCTCGACCTGACGCAGGATGCGCTGCGCCAGCGCGGCATCGGCGTCGACACGGAAGCCTTTGATGCGGCCATGGAAAGGCAGAAAGCCGAGGCGCGCGCGAGCTGGGCGGGTTCCGGCGATGCCGCGACCGAGACCGTCTGGTTCTCCGTTCGCGACAAGGTCGGTGCCACCGAATTTCTCGGCTATGAGACCGAGCAGGCTGAAGGCGTCATAACCGCGCTGGTTGAGAACGGTGCCAGCGTCGAAACGGCGGGCGAAGGCGATGCTGTGGCAGTCGTTGTCAACCAGACGCCTTTCTATGGCGAATCCGGCGGACAGCAGGGCGATACCGGAACGATCACCGGCGACGGCCTTGTCATCGAGATCAGCGATACGCAGAAGAAGAATGACGGCGTCTTCGTCCATATCGGCAAGGTGACGAAGGGAACGGCGAAGGTCGGTGCCCCGGTCGAACTTATCGTCGACAAGGCGCGCCGCACCCGCATCCGCTCCAACCATTCGGCAACGCACCTGTTGCATGAGGCGCTGCGCGAAACGCTCGGAACACATGTTGCCCAGAAGGGCTCGCTTGTTGCCCCGGATCGGCTGCGCTTCGATTTTTCACACCCCAAGCCGATTTCCGACAAGGAACTTGCGGCAATCGAAGACATCGCCAATGAGATCGTGTTGCAGAACGCGCCGGTATCGACGCGCCTCATGGCGGTCGACGATGCGATTGCCGAAGGCGCTATGGCGCTCTTCGGTGAAAAATACGGCGATGAGGTTCGCGTCGTCTCCATGGGCACGGCAGTGCAGGGCGAGAAGGCCGGAAAAAGCTACTCCACCGAGCTTTGCGGCGGCACGCATGTACGCGCCACGGGTGATATCGGGCTTATTCGCGTGGTTTCTGAAGGCGCTGTCGCTGCTGGCGTGCGCCGCCTTGAGGCACTGACCGGAGAAGCTGCGCGGCGCTATCTCGAGGAACAGGACGACCGCGTCAAGGCAATCGCTTCGGTTCTGAAGGCGACACCGGCCGATGCGCTGGCCCGGGTGACGGCGCTGGTCGATGAACGCCGCAAGCTCGAACGCGAGCTTACCGAGGCCCGCAAGCAATTGGCTCTTGGCGGCGGTTCTTCCGGAGCCGCGGGCAGCGCGCCGGAGACGGTCAACGGTATCGGCTTCATCGGCAAGGTGGTGAGCGGCGTCAATCCGCGCGACCTGAAGCCGCTCGCCGATGATGCCAAGAAGAGCGTCGGCTCGGGGGTCGTGACCTTCGTCGGCGTCTCCGAAGATGGCAAGGCGAGCGCGGTTGTCGGGGTCACCGAGGATCTTGTCGGCAAGTACAGCGCCGTCGATCTTGTCCGCATTGCGTCCGCAGCTCTCGGCGGCGCGGGCGGCGGCGGCCGGCCCGATATGGCCCAGGCCGGCGGCCCGGATGGCGCAAAAGCGGAAGACGCGATTTCGGCCGTGCGCCAGGCGCTCGGCGCCTAGGTTCGCATGCCCGGTCATGCTGCGGTATGACCGGGCCAACTCGCCGCTGTGCGCATTATACTTATTGTCAATAGTGCTGCGTTGGAACGTACTTGCTCTTTCAAGCGTTGCGTGACGTAATGCTTGAATAGTATTTTGATTGTTAAGTTTTTGGCTTGGTATAAGCACTAGATTCGAGTGCTATTGCGGAAGCGCCGACTGATCTTGGCGAAGTTTTATTATTTGTTGTGACGGTCGACCGTTGCTTTACATCTAACACATGGTTTTGAGGCGGGTCCCTATGAAACGGGGGTGTCGCGTTTGTGTTGGCGGCGGTGCTTGTCGCACTAAACGGATGCCAGTCGGCGGGCGTTGTTAAGGACGCGCGTATGGGGGCGGTTACCGCTTATCGGTCCGGAGATGTTTGCCGCGCATATCGTGTTTGAAAGAGTTCAAAGATTGTACGCAAAATTTCCGGAGCGGCCTTCCAGTGCTGGAGCAAAAGAGCAGGTTCGCTGAGGTTGCTGCCGCTCCGACCTTTACTGCCGCTCCGACTCTGCCACAGCGGCGGATACTCCACCTCGGCGAAACGCGGTCGGGACCGGGGAAGCGGGTTCAGGCGACGAAAGCTGGCGCAGTGCGTGCTTACTCCTCGCGCGGCGCCTGTGCAGCCGCAATATGCATGGGCGCTATCGTATAGCTGTTGAGGCCGGCGAGCACGGTCGGGTCGTTGTCGCCGAAGCGCACCGCTTCCGCATGATCGTTTACCTCAAGGAGAGCGAGCCCAAAGCTGCCGTCGGGCTCATGCACCGGGCCATAGGCAAGGACGAAGCCCTCGTTGAAACATTCCTGCACATAGCTTGCGTGCTGGCGCATCAGCTCTTGCTCGTCGTCGTCCATGTCGTCCGCAAAGGTCGGGCGTGGCGGGATCAGGCGGAAAAAGAACTGCTGCTTGCTCATCTTCGGTCCCCTCGGGTGATCATAGCATCACCCATAATACCCAAAACAGCGCTTTTTGGCGCGCCATTTTCGCATCGCTCATTCGCAATGCGCATAGACAAAAAGAGCTCCGGTTTTCACCGGAGCTTCATGCATCGATGCTTTGAGATGGCTCAGGCAGCCATCGCCTTCGACAGGTTTTCATTGATCTTGTCGAGGAAGCCCGTGGTCGACAGCCAGGGCTGATCCGGGCCGATCAGGAGTGCGAGGTCCTTGGTCATGTAACCGGCTTCGACTGTGTCGACGCAGACCTTCTCCAGCGTATGGCTGAAGCGCTCGAGTTCGGCATTGCCATCGAGCTTGGCGCGATGCGCAAGGCCGCGCGTCCAGGCGAAGATCGAAGCGATCGAGTTGGTCGAAGTCTCTTCACCCTTCTGGTGCTGGCGATAGTGGCGGGTCACGGTGCCGTGGGCGGCTTCCGCTTCGACCGTCTTGCCATCCGGCGTCATCAGAACCGAGGTCATCAGGCCGAGCGAGCCGAAGCCCTGCGCGACGATATCGGACTGCACGTCGCCGTCATAGTTCTTGCAGGCCCAGACATAGCCGCCGGACCACTTCAGCGCGGAAGCAACCATGTCGTCGATCAGGCGATGCTCGTAGAAGATCTTCTTTTCGGCAAACTTCGCCTTGAACTCTGCCTCGTAAACTTCCTGGAAGATGTCCTTGAAGCGGCCGTCATAGGCCTTGAGGATGGTGTTCTTGGTCGACAGATAGCAGGGAACGCCGCGATTATAGGCATAGTTGAACGAAGCGTGGGCGAAATCACGGATCGATTCGTCGAGATTGTACATCGCCATGGCAACACCGGCGCCGGGCGCGTCATAGACCTCGTGCTCGATCGTCTGGCCGTCATCGCCGACAAACTTGATCGTCAGCTTGCCCTTGCCCGGGAACTTGAAGTCGGTCGCGCGGTACTGGTCGCCGAAGGCATGACGGCCGACGATGATCGGCTGCGTCCAGCCCGGAACGAGGCGGGGAACGTTCTTGGCAATGATCGGCTCGCGGAAGATGACGCCGCCGAGAATGTTGCGGATCGTGCCGTTGGGCGATTTCCACATCTTCTTCAGGCCGAATTCCTCGACTCGCTGCTCATCCGGCGTGATCGTCGCGCACTTGACGCCGACACCATACTCCTTGATGGCATTGGCCGCATCGACCGTCACCTGATCATTGGTGGCATCGCGGTGCTCGATCCCGAGGTCGTAATATTTCAGATCGATATCCAGGTAAGGATGGATCAGCTTTTCCTTGATATATTGCCAGATGATGCGGGTCATCTCGTCGCCGTCAAGCTCGACGACCGGATTTGCAACCTTGATCTTTGCCATGGATAGTCAGCCTCTATTTTGCTGGGTGTGGGAATGTCAGCATCGGTTTTCAGTGAGGGTTCGCGCCCCTATAGCATCGGGATCGCCGAACGCAAAGCTGCCGACCAGCCATGCCGTTATTTTAAGGCAGGATTGCCCATCAAAAGATCGCGCGTTATGACGGCGGCAATATCAGCAGGAACAAGAGATGGCCGGTACAGATAGACAACGCACGCTTATTGCCGAAGGCCCGGCAATTATCCTCGTCGAACCGCAATTGCCCGAGAACATCGGCATGGTGGCGCGCGCCATGGCCAATTTTGGCCTGGCCGAACTGCGGCTCGTCAAGCCGCGCGAGGAATTCCCCAACGAGAAGGCGCGCTCCGCAGCGAGCAGGGCGGACCATATCATTGATGCGGCGCAGGTTTTCGAGGATCTGCCATCCGCCATCAAGGACCTCAATTTCGTTTATGCGACGACGGCGCGCGAGCGCGATGCATTCAAGCAGGTGCGTGGGCCGGTGGAGGCGGGCGTGGTGCTCCGCCAGCGCTTCAACAGCGGCGAACGAACCGGAATTCTTTTCGGGCGCGAGCGCATCGGCCTCAATAATGACGAAGTCAGCCTTGCCGATGAGTTGGTGACGTTTCCGGTCAATCCGGCGTTCTCGTCACTCAACATTGCCCAGGCGGTCCTGCTCATGTCCTATGAATGGATGAAATCCGGCCTCGAGAACCATACGGATACCGCCTTTCGCGGCCCCGAGCTTGCGCCGGCGCCAAAGGATCAATTGCAGGGCTTCTTCAACCATCTGGAAGAAGCGCTGCAGGCGAGGGGATATTTCCGGCCGATGGCCCGCAAGGAGATCATGGTCAATAACCTGCGCGGCGTCCTCACCCGGCCGGGTTTTTCGGACTCGGAGCTGAAGCTCCTGCGCGGCGTCCTTGTCTCTCTCGACTTCTTCCGCCCCGATACGCCGCGCGGCGCCGGAGCGCCGGAAGGGCGCAAGCGGGCAAAGCCAATCGATGAGCCGGCTAATGAAAGGCCGACAGACGATGAATGAGCGGGTCGCCGACCGGCCGATCCTTGTCTTCGACAGCGGCATTGGCGGCCTTACCGTTCTGCGCGAGGCGAGAGTTCTGATGCCAGACCGGCGCTTCGTCTATATCGCGGACGATGCCGGCTTTCCCTATGGCGATTGGGAAGAGGCGGCCTTATGCGAGCGCATCGTTGAACTCTTCGGTGGACTGATCGCGAAATACGACCCCGAAATCGCAATCATAGCCTGCAATACGGCATCGACGCTCGTGCTCGACGATTTGCGCAGAGCCTATCCGGGCGTCCCGTTTGTCGGTACGGTACCGGCCATCAAGCCAGCCGCCGAGCGGACTTCTTCGGGCCTCGTCAGCGTTCTTGCAACACCTGGAACGGTTCGGCGCGCCTATACACGCGACCTCATCCAGTCGTTTGCCTCGCAATGCCATGTGCGTCTTGTTGGCAGCCAGAGCCTCGCCCGTTTGGCCGAAGCCCATATTCGCGGGGAATTTGTCGACGATGCCGAAATCAGGCAGGAGATTGCCCCCTGCTTCTACGAACGGGACGGCAAGCGGACGGACATCGTCGTCCTCGCCTGCACCCATTATCCTTTCCTCGCCAACGTCTTTCGCCGGCTCGCTCCATGGCCGGTCGACTGGCTCGATCCCGCCGAGGCCATTGCTCGCCGTGGTCTTTCATTGCTCAAGGTCAACGGTACCGGCGAAGAACCCGAACATGGCGACGACTTTGCCATGTTCACATCGGGCAATCCAGATTTCTCCACGCGCCGCCTGATGCAGGGATTCGGCCTCGACACCAATCCTGGATTGGAGTTGGTTTCGGACGGCAACTCCGCCACTTTCGCCTAAAGCATAGGCGATGTTGCGCGGCGTTGAAAAAACAGGCGTGTTGAACTTTCGAATAATTGACCCGGCGCCGCCCCGCTCCTAGGCTCGCATTTCATCGAGTTGCGATTGGTGATACCATTTGGGCGGTACATATACCGCGCCCATCTATTGCATTGGACTGGGAGTATTTTATGCGATTTGTCGAACTTCAATCGGGGATGATGTTGGCAATTGTCGCCAGCATCCTATTCTTGTCGCCTGCGAGTGCGGGCGAGAAACTGGGCTTCCCACCGCCCGATCCGCCTGGCACGGTGCGTACGCCGATGACGCCGCAGAACATTCAGAAGGAACTCGATCAGCGCCTGAAGAGGCAGTTCGAGGCGGCGGCCGGCCCCTCGGGTCGCTTGACCGCGCAACAGGCAAAGGATGCCGGTTGGGGCTTCATCGCTGACCACTTTGATGAAATCAGCCGAGGCAATGGCGATACCGTCGGTCTCAACGAAATCCAATCGTTCATGGATGCCCGCTCCCCCGTGGCGCGGACTGCAGAGCCGAGCGTTGCCCCGAAGAAAAAAGGGAAAACCACCGAGCCACCAAAGCCGGTGGATAATTCGCCAATCCAGATCATCGAATAAACAGGGGCTGCCAATGAGGCGGCCCCTTCTCAATTCTCCCTCTGCCTGAAAATGGTGGCGATCAGATTGGAAGCGGTGGCGATCGAGTGTTTCATGCCGGACGGCATGACCTTCGCGACACCTTCCAGTTCCATCGGTCACTGCACGCCGATCCTTCATTTGCAATATTCATAGCACCTGCGTGTGGCGGGCTTTTTGACAGCGCCGCGCCCCGCCGCCGAGACTGCCGATCAGATACAACGCTTTCCAATATCGCCGAGGGCTTTCGTGAGCATTATCCTGGGACTCGTCTTCTCTCGCCAAGAAAAGATCAAATCTTTAAAGCAACGGCCAAGTGCCAAGGATCTCGCCCGCAAGTTTTGCCTGTTGGCGCGCAAGGAGCCGACTTTGGGACCGCTGGCTGTCATCACCGCCGAGGGTGATGACGGCAAGGCGAGGTCAAGCTGCTCGATCTTGCCGACGGACGAGGATGTGCATTTCTACCAAGACGGCGCTCAGGTTAATTTCTCGGCGGCGACGGTGGCAACCGGCCCGGGTTATCATGATTATCTCGTGGCATTGCTGGACGAACTGGTCGAACAGGAAAAACTTGTTGTCACGCAAGATGAGGACTTCAGCGACGACACCCAGTATTGGACTGACCGAAATTACGATGTCCTCCAGACTCACATGAGTGTTTATTTCAACTCGGTCTCGAAAGTCGTCGTCGAGCGCAGCAGCGCCAGCAAGCATGGCCCGCTGTCGCTGTCCCTGTCAGCACGCGAAGCGCTTGATGTTTTCAAGGACCGGATCATGACAGTTCGCGGGCCCCGCGACGTGGATTTCTTCGGCTTCAAGGGCGAGGCTGCCAACTTTTTTCCCTGGTGGGATTTCGGCCTGCCGGCGCGGGCTGCTTTTGGACTGGCCGAGGCGATGTTGTGGCGCTCGTTCCCCTGGCGTGGCCCGATCGACCAGTATGAAGCGCTTTTCATTCAAGTGCTCTCCGAACTCATCAAGATCGCAAGGGAAGAACCACGCCTCGAGACAAACAAGAAGTTGAATGTCGCCGCATTTGAGACTGCGAGCCGGTCGAAGACGTGGCCGAGGCCGCCCGGCATGGGCTATCTGCGCTATCCACGGCCGCAAGCCTTTGGCGATAATTGGTGGATAACGCTGCCCGGACATTTCATTCTGGGCTGGGACAATCGTTTCAAACAGAATGTGTTCAAGAGTATCGGCTGCATCGTCGTGCCGGCCGCGACGACCATCGAACATGATGACCGCCGCCCGCCGGAAGGTTTTACCGGCAAGCTCGACATTTCAGTCGTCAAGGACACGCTCAGCTTTTACGGCATATGGAACCACAAGAAACAGGAAAACGGTAAGACCGATCAATGGCTCGAGGGCTGCGCCGTCGCGACCGACGGTGTGACCTACCTTTTTATCCTGATGGACGACCTCGGTTTAAAGCAATGGGCGGTTGAAACGCTACTGTCGATCGAGCATCGCTAAAGCAACCTCCTCAAGATGGCTTCGCGCCGCCAAGCTCCTTGCGGATGACCGGTGCGACTTCGGTCCCGTAAAGTTCGATGGCCTTCAGGGTGTTTATGTGCGGCAGGCTGCCGAGATCGATCTGCAGCATGAAACGGTCATGCTTGAAATAGGTATGCTGCAGCATGATCTTGTCGATCACCTCCTGAGGCGAGCCGACAAGCAAGGCACCACGCATTGTGCGGCCGGCTTCATACTGGGCGCGATTGCTCGGCGGCCAGCCGCGTTCGCGGCCGATCTTGTTCATCACGACTTCATAGGACGGCCAGTACTCGTCGGAGGCAGCCTGCGATGTCGCAGCAACATAACCGTGCGAGTTGATGCTGACTTTGAGCTTATCCGGGGAATGGCCGGCCTTGGCTCCCGCCTCGCGGTAGAGCTCGACCAGCGGCGCAAAACGATGCGGCTCGCCGCCGATGATAGCGACGGCAAGCGGGAGACCGAGCGTTCCCGCGCGGATCACCGATTGCGGCGTCCCGCCCACGGCAATCCACACGGGCAGGGGATTTTGCAATGGGCGCGGATAGACGCCGAGATCGTTCAGAGAAGCGCGCAAATTGCCCTTCCAGGTCATACGCTCGCTTTCCCGCAGCTTGAGCAGAAGGTCGAGTTTCTCCGCAAAGAGTTCATCGTAGTCATTGAGATCATAACCGAAGAGCGGAAAGGATTCGATGAAGGAGCCCCGGCCGGCCATGATCTCGGCGCGCCCGGAGGAAATCAGATCAAGCGTCGCATACTCCTGAAATACCCGGACCGGGTCGTCGGAACTCAGCACCGTGACGGCACTCGTCAGGCGGATGTTCCGGGTGCGCGCCGCACCGGCGGCGAGAGCAACCGCCGGTGTCGAGATGACGAAGTCCGGCCGATGATGTTCGCCGATGCCGAAGACGTCGAGCCCCACCTGGTCGGCCACTTCCATCTCCTCGAGGAGATTCTGCATGCGCTGGTGCGCGCTGATGGCGACGCCGGTTGCAGGGTCGGGACTCATCCCGGCAAATGTATAAAGACCAAGTTCCATTTTTGACGCCTCGTTCAAACCTTGTCGCACAGGTAAGCACAGAAAGTGGTTCTGTGAAGAACGCACATCACGGTGTCCGAGGCACAAAAAGGATACTGGCGGGCCGCGTGGCGCCTGAAAGCAACGCCACGCACCTCGCGTGCGGTCAATAGCCGACGGTAAAGCGCTCCCGCGCGTGCGCCGGCTTTTCAGCCTCGTCGAGAATTGCCACCGCCAGGTCGCTGGTGCTGATCGTGCTCTTGCCGTCGGCACCAAAGACAGGCTCGTCCTTGCCTTGGCGGTATTTGCCCGTCCGCTCGCCGGGAACAAGCGCGAAGGGCGGCGAGACAAAGGTCCAGTCAAGTGCGGTTTCGCTGCGAAGATCCTCGAGTGCCTGGCGTGCACCCAAAGCGCCTTCCTTGTACTCTGCCGGGAACGCGGCGCCATCGACAAACTGGGAACCATCTGGCGCACGCAGGCTACCGGCACCACCGACCACGATCAGGCGCTTGATGCCGGCCTTTTTCGTGGCTTCCGTGATCGATTTGCTGCCAGCGATATGAACAGCCTTGATATCGGGATTGCCCCAGCCGGGATTATAGGCTGATATGACGATGTCGTTTCCCTTCAGCTTGGCTGCGAGATCGGCGGTGTTGAGCGCGTCCGCTTCCACAGCGGTGATGCCATCGCGCTTCTCTACCTTATCGACGTTGCGTACCAGCGCCGTCACGTCATGACCGCGCGACGAAGCCTCGTTCAGTATCTGCGTGCCGACGAAACCGGTGGCGCCAATCAATGCGATTTTCATGGGATGCTCCTTTGATGCGGGTACGCATCGTTTTGTAGTTACGATTGATAACTACCTATGCTAGGAAAGGTGTCTTGGGAAGAACGCACTTTTTCCGTTTCAGGGCACATCCAGGTAACCGCCTGCCACAGCAAGGACATCGAGCGCATGAGCATTCACGCGAAAACCGAAGGCAAGACGCCGCTTCTCGCTTCCATGGCGGCAATGGAATCGGACGGCAGTGGCTCATGTCCGATGCGCGAGGTGCTCGATATTATCGGCGATTCGTGGAGCCTGCTTACAATCATCAATCTCCAGGGGGGACCGCGTCGCTTCAATGTGCTGCGGCGAATGATCGAGGGTATTTCGCAGCGCATGCTGACGGTGACGTTGCGTTCGCTCGAGCGCGAAGGGCTTGTGTTGCGGACGGTCAAGCCGACCTCGCCGCCGGAAGTTACCTACGCGCTTACCCCGATGGGCCATTCGATTGCGGTGCCGATCGGCTCGCTTGGCGAATGGGCGGTAAAAAACCGTGACAATCTTAGGGACGCGCGCAAGGTGTTCGACGCGGCGCCAATGGGCTGACACACGGCAATTGCGAAATTGGTTGCACACCCGCCGGAACCATCCAAACATTTGAACGTTTAAAGCAGCCCTCGGGATTTTCCGGGGAATGGTTCATTGAGGCGCGTCATGTGCCGATAGTGATTTCATTAAGATCAACGGAGAAAGACAATTATGGTACGATTCATTCCGGCGCTCATTGTGGCGGCGACCGCCCTTACCGGTGGCACGATGGCAGCAACTGCCAAGACGACGAAAGCCGAAACACCAGCGAAAGCAACCCATATCGGAATCCTGTCGTGCCAGGTCGATGGCGGCGTCGGGCTGGTTTTCGGGTCGAACAAGGCGATCAACTGTGCCTACAAGCATCGCGACGGTTCGGTTGAAAATTACAGGGGCCGCCTCGGTAAACTCGGCCTTGACCTGGGTATAACGCAAAAAACGTATCTGAGTTGGACCGTTGTGACGACAGCCGACAACAAGCCGGGCGCCGATGCGCTTGCCGGCAAGTATGTTGGCGTGTCGGCGGGTGCTTCCGTCGGGCTCGGCCTTGGCGCCAACGCCCTTATCGGCGGATCCAACAAGAATATCGGCCTGCAGCCGTTCAGCACCGAAGGCACGCAAGGTTTTAATGTCGCCGTCGGTGTCAGCAGTCTGT
Organism: Phyllobacterium sp. 01N428; assembly: GCF_056399405.1. NCBI lineage: Bacteria > Pseudomonadati > Pseudomonadota > Alphaproteobacteria > Hyphomicrobiales > Phyllobacteriaceae > Phyllobacterium > Phyllobacterium sp. 01N428. The sequence continues at coordinate 276,053 of NZ_JBFTRH010000007.1, read as the reverse complement.
CGCTGGAGCCTGTAGAAGCGGCCAAGCCGGTTAAGAAGCAGCATAAGCATCGCAGCTAACAGATTAGCCAGAGGTGAACGAAGGGGGCCAGCGTGCCCCCTTCATACTTTCCAAGTCAGCGGAAATGTGAACGTGGAACCGAGCCATAGCGCTTGCGTTTCTTTCCTTGTGCAACCACCCACAGGGAGAAATCCAATGCCCGCAAAATCCCAAGCCCAGCAAAAGGCCGCTGGTGCTGCACTTTCGGCCAAGCGCGGAGAAACCAAGAAGAGCGAACTCCAGGGTGCCTCGAAGAGCATGTATGACTCGATGAGCGAAAAGCAGCTGGAAGAATTTGCCGAAACCAAGCGCAAAGGCCTGCCGAAGAAGAAAACCAGCGAGTAATAGATCGAGGCGCGTTTCTTACTGACAGATGCGCGCCTCGCACTTCTTTCCGTGACAGCCCTGATCGAGGTGCAGGTTGCCTTGGTGTGCGGCATCGCCGTCGGGGCCGATGACGGTCATGAAGCGGTCGCAGCTTGCCTTGTGCAAGGCGCGCCAGAAGGTCTGTTCCTCAGGCGAACCTTTCCAGCCTGAACCGAGTTCCGTCTTCTTGCCATTCTTGAATTTGAACGCAACGATATCGAGGGCGTTGGCAAAGGCATGCTCCGAAACACGGCCCTTGTGCCCGTTGTTTACCTTGCGGCACTGGTAGTCCGAGCCGGTGGTGATGCTTTCGATTTCCGCTCCGAAATCCTTTTGGGCTTCCGCCTGCACCTCGACGATCCAATTGGCCAGTGAACCCGCCATGGCGCAGTTGGTGGTGATCGCGGCCGCAAATTTCACCGGATTGTCCTTGCCGATCGCCGTAATCTTCAAAGGCGAACGTTCGCCGCAGATGCCCTCCGACAATGGCGCAATGAGCGAGCCCTCGACTTCCCCGTTCATCAACGCTGGACAGGCGTTCTGGTAGACACGGTCCGGCGAGATCGAAGGATCGACTTTTTCGACATTCTCTTCCTGATCGCCTTTCTCGGTGTTTTTGCCGTCTTCTTCCGGTTTTGGCAGCGGATTGGGCCCCAGTTGCTCGCCAGCCTTCACGTCGGGGTTCGACGCTGGTTCGGGCTTGCTTTCTCCTGCAGCAGGTTTTTGCGAAGGAACCGGCGTTTCAGGATCCGCTTTCTGGATTTCCTCCTTGGGCTTTTCTTCCGGTTTAGGCGCTTCGGTCGATTGTGCCGCCCGGGGGTTGGATTCGGGGATCGGCGGTACGACAGGCAGTGGCGCTGCCGTTGTGAGCGGACGGGGTGGACGCCGGCGCCGTGCATCGGCGTCGTCGGACGTCGTGATGATCATTGTGCTTGCGATAAGGGCGGTGAAGGATAAAAGAAGTACGGACCTGCGAGAATGCTGCGAGAATAGGGTCATTATCGGCTCTACTCCTGTTGAGCGTCTAACCTAACGCCTCAACCGGGCCATGGGTTTCAAATAATGTGAGCCGCTGAAACAGGCGCGCCCCCGCTTGACATCCCTGGCCCTTCCCACTAGAAGCCACCCAGCGCAGGGCCCAACGGCTCTGCGTTTCATTTGACGTGTCCCGTGAGTGATTTCGCAATGCGTGCGTGAATCATTCTGTCAGTCTTCACACAAAGGAGGCAGAGGAGGGCGCGTTTCCTTGAACCGGCGCGTGAGCTCCGGTTCGTATTTGTTGAAAGGAAATGCGATGAGCAAGCGCGAATCGTCCAAGTATAAAATTGACCGCCGTCTTGGCGAAAACATCTGGGGCCGTCCGAAATCCCCGGTAAACCGCCGCGAATACGGCCCGGGCCAGCATGGCCAGCGCCGCAAGAGCAAGCTTTCCGACTTCGGTGTGCAGCTGCGCGCCAAGCAGAAGCTCAAAGGTTTCTACGGCGACATTTCGGAAAAGCAGTTCCGCAAGACCTATGAGGAAGCTGCACGCCGCAAGGGTGACACCGGCGAACAGCTGATCGGTTTGCTCGAGTCGCGTCTCGACGCGATCGTTTATCGCGCCAAGTTCGTTCCGACGATCTTCGCCGCGCGCCAGTTCGTCAACCACGGCCACGTCAACGTCAACGGCCGCCGCACGAACATCCAGTCCTATATCTGCAAGGCTGGCGACGTCATCGAAGTTCGCGAAAAGTCGAAGCAGCTCGTGATCGTTCTGGAATCGGTTCAGCTCGCTGAACGCGATGTTCCCGAATATCTCGAAGTCGATCACAACAAGATGGTTGCCAAGTACAGCCGCGTTCCGGCTTTCTCCGACGTGCCATACGCTGTACAGATGGAACCGAACCTGGTCGTCGAATTCTATTCGCGTTAATCAGTTCTGAATTTCAGAAAAAGCCGCCCGGAGAAATCTCGGCGGCTTTTTTTTCAACCGGAGTCCGGCCATGACCGACCTTCAGGCTATCGTCGACAGTGTCTATAGCGACCTTTCCGGCCGCATCGGCGAGGGCAAACTTGCCGATTACATTCCGGAACTCGCGACGGTGGACCCGAAACAGTTCGGCATCGCCATGATAACGGTTGACGGGAAGGTCCACGTCGCCGGCGATGCCGAAACCAATTTCTCCATACAGAGCATTTCCAAGGTGTTCACGCTGACGCTTGCGCTCGGCAAGATCGGCGACGGGCTGTGGAAGAGGGTCGGCCGTGAGCCTTCCGGCAACGCCTTCAATTCCATTGTCCAGCTTGAGCAGGAGAAGGGGAAGCCGCGTAATCCCTTTATCAATGCGGGTGCGATCGCCGTTGCGGACGTGGTTCTTGCCGGGCATCAACCGAGGGAGGCGATCGGGGAAATCGTGCAGTTCATTCGCCACGTCGCCGATGATGAAACTATCGCCATTGATGAGAACGTTGCGCGTTCCGAAACGCAGACCGGCTATCGCAATATCGCGCTTGCCAATTTCATGCGCGCTTTCGGCAATCTCAATCATCCCGTCGAGCATGTCCTCGGGGTCTATTTCCACCATTGCGCTATCGCCATGTCGTGCCGCCAGCTCGCTCATGCCGGGCTTTATCTTGCGTCGACCGGCCGCAATCCGCTCAATGGCGGCAGCGTCGTTTCACCGGGCCGGGCGCGGCGTATCAACGCGCTGATGCTGATGTGCGGGCATTATGACGGCTCCGGCGATTTTGCCTATCGCGTCGGCCTGCCGGGCAAGAGCGGTGTTGGCGGCGGCATTCTTGCCGTGGCGCCGGGCAAAGCCTCGATGGCCGTCTGGTCGCCGGGACTGAACGAGAACGGCAACTCGCTGCTCGGGTCGGCCGCGCTCGAATTGCTGGCCCAGCGCACCGGCTGGTCCGTCTTCGGACAATGAAGGACTTGCCTTCGGCGATCCTGCGATGCAATGAAGGCGACGAACCGGATCGTAGCGGGATACTTCCATGACCATCCATGAGCTTGACCTCACCGACGCAAGCGGCTGCCATCCGATGTTTCTCGGCGTGCCGTCCTCCGTCGAGTTCAACAAGTTGCGCAAGCGGCTCCTGCGCCAAACGCGCCAGGCGTTCGAGGATTTCGCCATGGTCAAGCCCGGCGAGCGCTGGCTGATCGGACTTTCCGGCGGCAAGGACTCCTATGGGCTGCTGGCCTTGTTGCTCGACCTCAAATGGCGCGGTCTGCTGCCTGTCGAACTCCTCGCCTGCAATCTCGACCAGGGGCAGCCGAATTTTCCCAAGAATATTCTGCCGGATTTCCTGAAAGCCAACGGTATCGAGCACCGCATCGAATATCAGGACACCTATTCGGTGGTCACGGACAAGATCGCCGAAAACCAGACCTATTGTTCGCTGTGCTCGCGCCTGCGTCGCGGACATCTCTACCGCGTCGCGCGGGAAGAGGGTTGCGCTGCGCTGGTCCTCGGCCATCACCGCGAGGACATTCTCGAAACCTTCTTCATGAACCTCTTCCACGGCGGACGGCTCGCAGCAATGCCGCCAAAGCTTCTCAACGACGAAGGCGACCTGATGGTGCTGCGGCCGTTGAGTTATTGCGCGGAAGATGATCTGGAAAAGTTTGCGGGCGCCATGCAGTTTCCGATCATTCCTTGCGATCTGTGCGGCAGCCAGGAGGGCCTGCAGCGCAACGCCATGAAGGCCATGCTGGCCGACATCGAAAGGCGCATGCCGGGCCGCAAGGAAACGATGATCCGCGCCCTCGCCAACACCCGGCCGAGCCATCTGCTCGACCGCAAGATCTTCGATTTTGCCGGGCTGGTGACGGGTTGAAGGTGGATCCTCGGGTCAGGCCCGAGGATGAAGGAGAGTGGGAGGGTAACGGCGAGGTGCCATTTGGTCCGAGGGTGGAGGGGCGCGGGTAAAGGTGCCAGTCGGTCGGAGGAGGGAGAGGTCACGCACGCACCGACAGGTGTCCACCTACCTACCCAAAGACGCCCTCGCTTGACTACTCACTACTCACTCGCTCACTACGAATAGCTATCGTAGCTCGCGTTGTCAGACTCCATCAGGCGGCGCAACACCGACAGACCCTGGCCGAGCTCTTGGCGGGTCGTCGGGACGGTCAGGCCGACGCGCACACGGTGAAACACCTTTTCGCTGCGTCCGGCCTTGAACTCGTCCTCGTCGTCAATCATTACGCCCTCATTGAGCGCGGCGTTCTTGAAAGTGCCGGAGAGCCATGGATCAGGCAGTTTCATCCACAGGAACGGAGAATGCGGCTGCGACGCGAATTCCATGCCGGTAAAGACGGAGCGCGCCAAAGCCTCGCGTGCGTTCACTTCGGCGCATACCTCGTTGCGGATACTATCAGCTTCGCCGGTATTGACCAGTTGGGCGCTGAGTTCCATCATCATGAAGGGAACGCCGCCGCTGACCATCTTGTGGGCCGTGAGGACGCGGGCCGAGAGGTGAGGCGGGCAGGCGACCCAGCCGCTGCGAATGCCGGCGGCCACGGATTTCGACAGCCCGCCGATGTGAAATGTCCGCTCCGGCGCGAGTTCGGCAAATTTGACGTGATCGTGGCGGGTGAGCGAACCGTAGATCTCATCTTCGATGAGCCAGACATTGTAGCGCCGCGCAATATCGACAATTGCGCGCCGGTCGTCTTCCGGCATGGTGACGGCCGTTGGATTGTGCAACGAAGGCATCAGGAAGACGAGCTTCGGGTGCTGCTGGGCGCAATGCCGTTCGAAATCGCCAGGGGTGAGCGAGCCGTTCTCGGTCTGTATGATGATGCTTCGCCGTCCCATGAGGTTGGCGCTGCGGGCAGCCGAGCAATAGGTCAGTTCCTCGAAAGCGATGCGGTCGCCGGGAACCGTCACAGCGGCGATGATTGCGAGAATCGCAGAGTGAGCACCGAGCGTCGGGACAATCGACGCGGGCTCCGGCACCCATCCAACTGCTGAAAGCCAGCGGCTGCCGGCTGCCTGCCAGGAGGCGGGCAGGGTGCGAGAGTAGCTTGCGATTTCCGAGGGATATTGCTTGGTTACGCCGGCCAGCAACCTTGCCATCGCTTCCGATTGGCCGACGTCGATGGCGGCCGTGCTATCGAGCCGTATTCTCCCAGGTTCGACCGCCTGGTTGCGCGTGCCGCCAAACGTCTCGGTGCGTGGGGACGGGTGTTCAAGTACCGATTCCCTGCGCTCGGTGACATATGTCCCGCGACCGACTTCGCCGCTGACTAGGCCTCGCTCCCGAATGAGATTGTAAGCACGCCCGACGGTGCCAATCGTGACACCGATATCGAAGGCAAGGTTGCGCTGCGGCGGAAGCTTCGTGCCGGGGGCGAGCACGCCTTCGGCAATGTCGGATTCAATACGCTCGGCCAACTGTAAATAAAGCGGGCCTTTGCCAGGTTCAAGATTCGGAAGCCAATTTGTCATGGTGACAATTAATATATTGCGCTTCCAATTGAGTCAATACATAGAGACAATCATACAAAATAAGAGTCAATGACCGGCTTAAAGGAGCCAATTATGAGCACAATAGAGACAATAGGCGCGGATTGCGCTGGCACGAGCGAAATTCGTCGGTTATCGACACCCTCGCGGACCGTGACAATTGTTGCGCTCGTCAATTGGTTTGGTCGTGCAATGCTGAAGCGGCGTACGCGCATCCATCTCAGCGAGCTGAGCAACGATCTTCTCGAAGACATTGGCATTGCACCCGCCGAAGCGCGACGCGAGGTCAAGCGCTTCTTCTGGGATTGATGCAACCTGCGGGCGCCGCACGCTTTTGTGTGGCGCAACGCTTATGACGAGATATTGCGCAAGTGATGACATTTGGAGGCAGTAATGGGTACGACCTATATCGATCCCGCCAGGCCCGTTCATCCAGGCTTGGCAGTACATGCGCACAGCAACCGTTTCGGCCGTCTATTCGGCTGGGGGGAAATGCAATCGACCGGCGGCGGTCGCGGCTTGAGCTTGGCTCCCTCGGCGAAGACGGGCTTAAGGACCTCGGCCTGACGCGCGATCACATCGAAGCCGATCTCGGTAACTACTTCTCGGGATAAACCTCGCCGTTATCGGTCCTACCGACGTTCTTCGGACTGTAGGTCTGAGGACCCATCTGAAAAACCATTTCGCGGTATATTCACCGCCCTTTCCCTCATCCCTGGGCCCTTGGTCCGAGGATCCACGTGGAAGCTGTTGACCGTCGAAAGGAAAAATGGGTCCTCGGGTCAAGGGCCCGAGGATGACGGTGGAGAGGGAGGCGCGTGCACGACGGAGGAGAGGGAGGTCCGGGCAACGCGACGATGACGGCGACTCTAGCCGCTCGCTGCGCAGGACGATTGTCCGCCCGCCCAGCGGCGAACGTCTGCTGCGATGCGGTTGCCGGAAGAATGCATCATCAGCGGGCCAAACGCCTCGACCTTTGCAGGGTTGCCCTCGGCATGAACGACGAGCAAAGGCCGTCCGCCGGGATTGCTAGCCGGTACGACGAGGATGCGCGGCCTTCCCGAATAGGAATCGAGTTCAGGGGCAAGACGGTAGGGCTTGAACGTTGCATCGCCGGACTTGAACCAGCAAGCATTCGCGGCGAGCGCAACGCGTTCCATCGTCGGCAGCGCGGCCTTCTCAGAATTGAAGGCAAGGCTGCCCGGTCCGGGCTTGCTCTTGGATTGGCATCCGGCGAGTGCAGCGAGCGAAATCATCAGGGCAATACCGATCGTCGGCGTCTTCATGCGGCGTTCTCCACGACTGCGCCACTTCGCGTGGGCGCAGAGGACATCTATGCATAAGCTGTCCGGAACCACTGTTCGGCACCGGGATTATGCGGGAATGGGGATCAGGCGGTTTCGAGCTCCCCGAGGAATATTTTGAGGCCGTCCACCATCTCGTACCAGACGAGCGATAGCACCGGATCCTGAATAATCCGTTGCTCAAGCGCGTCGAACCTCGGGTAGGAAGCTAGCAGGTCAGGACGATTTGCCAATTGGCGGAAGGGGTTCATGACAAATCGGGTCGGCGTCAGCCATGCATCGGCGAGCGTCATCTCTTCACCGAGTGCATAAGGTCCATGGCCGAGCCGGTTTTCTACTTCCGCAAGACCGATCTCCATCTGCTTGAACAATTTGCTGATGCGCGCCTCGTCCTTGGACTTCATGAACAGCAGTTCAAGGAGTTCCATGGTGGGCGCGAGCACCTCGAGCTCCGCCGCGCGCGCCAGCATCCGCACAATAGCGCGGTCGCGCGAGTCCGCCGGCAAAAGCGGCGGTTCGGGAAAATGCTCTTCCAGATACTCGGCAATGACGGTGGCTTCGATCACCGTAAGGCCGGAGCCGGTAATCAGGACCGGGATTCGATTGAAAGGCGAAATCGCCCGGAATTCCTCCGGAATCGGCGAGCCGGGCGGCGGGGCAACGATCTTGATCGGCGCCTGCTTGTAATAGGCAATGCAACGGATGATGGAGGAATAGGGAGATAGCGGCCGGGAATATAGCTTCATTGAACGTTCCTCCATTTGAGCCGGCTATTTCTGTGATTTGCCGGGCTCCTGTAGGAGCCTAACGAAATGGCGGGCGATATCAAGGACGACCAAACGGATTGCTGATTGTCAGGCGATCTATGGTGATTCCATCCCCCATACCTTCGGACCAGAGCGCCGAACTGCCGCTATTGATGGCGCAAGCGACAACTAGGGAATCGAAGAGCTGAAGATTATAACGACGCGCAATCCTGATCGCAGCATCGTGCATGGCTACATCAAGTGACACGACAGTGGGGCACAGACGGCGTACAAGTGAAAGCGCCTCCTCGGTTCTGTCCAATCCATGCGCAGCTCGCGGCGGGCGACATGCGTGAACTCGTTCAGAATCTGGACGCCGATGACGCAGCCTTTGCTCAGAAGTTCTTGAGCGCGCCGCCCTTTCGGATCGTCGGTGAAGGCATAAACAAGAACGTCGGTATCCGAGAACTCAACGGGCATTCGCGTCGTCGCGATCGAACTTCCAATCAGGTGGGAGCTTCTTCTGGAAGGTGCGGATGCGCTCGAGCGCCCGTTCACGGGTTTGATCGGAAGATACTTCGAAGGTGCGATCACCCGCTATGCGTATCTCGATTTCGCTGCCCTCCTGAAGTTCGAGAGCATCGACAACGTGGGCTGGAAGGCGAATCGCCAGACTGTTGCCCCACTTTGCTACACGCATATGACCCGACCCCGCTGGATATAGGTCGATTGTATATCCGGCAGAGGGTTCGTCAATAATTGCTAGGCAGCCACTCCGAGGATACCGGCAAAAAGGGCGCGTCCGTCAGTGCCGCCATGCGCAGCTGCGATAAGGTTTTCCGGATGCGGCATGAGGCCGAGCACATTGCCCGCTTCGTTGACGACCCCTGCAATATCGTTGATCGAGCCGTTGGGATTGGTGCCCTCGGCGTAGCGGAAGACAACCTGGCCATTGCCTTCGAGACGGGCAAGCGTTTCCGCGTCGGCAAAATAGTTGCCGTCATGATGGGCGACGGGGGTGCGGATGATCTGGCCCTGCGAATAGCCGCGCGTAAATGCGGTGTTGGCATTGGTGACTTCGAGCTTCACCTGGCGGCAGACGAATTTCAGCGACGCATTGCGCATAAGCGCGCCAGGCAGGAGGCCAGCCTCGACGAGAATCTGGAAGCCGTTGCAAACGCCCATGACCATGACGCCCTTGTTCGCCTTCTCGCGGATTGCCTGCATGACCGGCATGCGCGCCGCAATCGCGCCGCAGCGCAGATAATCGCCATAGGAGAACCCGCCAGGAATGACGATAAGGTCGACATCGGGGATCTCGGTGTCCGTCTGCCACACCGTTTCGGGCGCGACTCCGGAGACGTCGGTCAAGGCCGCGATCATGTCGCGGTCACGATTGAGGCCGGGGAGAAGAACGACTGCTGATTTCATGGGTGTGGTTCAAACCTTGCTTGTGCTTCTGCGAGTTCCCGAAGTTCGAGACGGTTTTCGATGCGATCGAGACGGTCGTGAAGCGAGGACATCGACGCCCTGAGATTGTTCATCTCACCCTCGAGCAGGTGCAGATGACTGCGGACGCTAATACTATCCTGGCGCTGTTCGCGCCCGTTTTCCTTCAACGACGCAATGTCGCCCTGCATCTTCCGAAGAATTTCGTAAATCAGATCGGGCGATATACCGTCCATGGCGAATCCTCAAAAGTGATCAATCAATCGCCACACTATAATCTTCGATCACCGTATTTGCGAGAAGCTTCTCGCACATCGCCTTGAGGTTGGCCTCAGCCGCGGCGCGGTCGGAAGTGTTGAGCTCGACGTCGAACACCTTGCCCTGGCGCACGGAACCAACGCCATCGAAACCGAGACTGCCCAATGCGCCGACAATCGCCTTGCCCTGCGGATCGAGAACGCCATTCTTCAGGGTTACAGTGACACGTGCCTTCATCGACTTGTCTTCTCCGAGCTGATTGGATGAGTGCTTACTTGACCAGAACCGGTCCCGCGGGGCGGGTCGGCTCGTTTTCATTCATGATGCCGAGACGGCGCGCGACTTCCTGGTAGGCTTCGATAAGCCCGCCCATGTCGCGGCGGAAGCGGTCCTTGTCGAGTTTCTCGGCGGTCTGGCTGTCCCAGAGCCGTGCCGAATCCGGCGAGAACTCGTCCGCGAGAACGATCCGCATGAGATCGCCTTCGTAGAGACGGCCGCATTCGATCTTGAAATCGACGAGTTGGATGCCGACACCGAGGAAAAGGCCGCTCAGGAAATCATTGACGCGGATGGCAAGCGCCATGATGTCGTCGATCTCCTGCGGTGCAGCCCAGCCGAACGCCGTGATGTGCTCTTCCGAAACCATAGGATCGTCGAGCTCGTCATTCTTATAGTAGAACTCGATGATCGACCGTGGAAGGACGGTGCCTTCCTCGATGCCGAGCCGCTTGGCCAGCGAACCCGCGGCGATATTGCGCACGACGACCTGGAGCGGAATGATCTCGACTTCCTTGATCAGCTGTTCGCGCATGTTGAGCCGGCGGATGAAATGCGTCGGGATGCCCATGCGGTTGAGCTGGCTGAAGATATACTCGGAAATACGGTTGTTGAGGACGCCCTTGCCGTCGATCACTTCCGATTTCTTGGGATGCAGCACGGTGGTGTCGTCTTTGAAGTGCTGGACGAGTGTGCCTGGCTCTGGTCCTTCATAAAGGATTTTGGCTTTGCCTTCGTAGACACGGCGGCGACGGTTCATTGCAAATCTCGGTATTGGAGTTATCGGTCGGCCCCGGTTCTTAGCAGCGCCGTCATGTTGGCGCGCTAACTATCGTAAAAGCAAGCATTCTACAATGATCCTTTGTTAAGGTGCGCTGATTTGTGGAATATAGGTGCTCCATGAACGATCTACGACAAATTGATTCCAGCGGTTCATTTCGGTCTTTCGATTTCGTGCAAAATGGCTATATGAACCCAAGAAGCGAAAACATTGGGGAACTGCCTGAAAAACGCCCAAGGCCCGGATGTAGTTTAAGCATTGAACCAACCGATCATATTGCGGGAGCAACTGAGGATGACAATGGAAGATCGCAAAAACGCCTTTGAAAACAAGTATGCGCATGACGCAGAACTGCGTTTCAGGGCGGAGGCCCGCCGCAACAAGCTCCTCGGTCAATGGGCGGCCGAAAAGCTTGGCAAGAGCGGTGACGAAGCGGATGCCTATGTAAAGGAAGTCATCAAGGCGGATTTCCAGGAAGCTGGTGACGACGATGTCTTCCGCAAGATCCGCGCTGATTTCGACACGGCAGGTATCGACACGTCCGACCATCGTATCCGCCGCACCATGGAAGAACTGATGGTCGAGGCGATCCGCCAGATCGAAGGTTCCTGAACCGAGCCTTATGACCCAAAAGCCCGGCCACAGCGCCGGGCTTTTTTTATGGCGGCGACTTGACCCGCCGTGGCGGCGTTTCCCATACTCCGCCGCGAAATCGAAGAAGGATAAGAAACATGTCATTTGCGTCGCGCCTAAGGGCTGGGGAGACACTCTATTCCGGCTGGTCGAGCGTGACCGACCCACTGCTCATGGAAGCCTTGTGCCGGACCCCGCTCGATGCGGTGCTTCTCGACATGCAGCACGGCGCCCACGACACGGCGAGCGTCGTTGCGCTGACCGGCGTCCTGCGCGCAAACCAGAAGCCGGCATTGGTGCGTATCCCGGTCGGACGTTTCGATATGGCGAGCCGCGCGCTCGACATCGGGGTCGATGCCGTGGTGGCGCCAATGATCAACAGCGTCGAGGATGCACGGCTTTTTGCTGCTTCGATGAAATATCCGCCGCTGGGCGAACGGTCGTGGGGACAATTGCGCGGTCGGCCCGCGAGCTATGGTGCGGGCGGCTCTGGCGCCTATCTGCGCGAGTCAAATGAGTCGACGGTCGCCTTTGCAATGATAGAAACCATCGCCGCCTACGAGGTATTGGACGACATTCTCGGCGTCGAAGGCATCGACGGCATTTTCGTCGGCCCGTCGGATTTTTCCATCGCCTGGAGCAAGGGCGCCGAGGTCAATGCAGCTTCGGACGCAATCATTGAGCCACTGACTAAAATTGCCGCCAAGACCAAGGCTGCCGGCAAGTTCGCCGCGATCTATGCAGCGAACGCCGACATGGCCAACCGCTTCAGTGCGCTCGGCTATACTTACCTGGCGCTTGCCGTTGATACAGGCTACCTGACGCTCGGCGTGCAAAGCATCCTTGACGGGCTGAAGAAACCCTAAAGCCGCGACAGGAACTGCGCAAAGACCATGGAGCCTTCCGGCCAGGGGCCATGGCCGGATTCGGCGTTCAGGTGGCCGGATTCGCCGGCATCGATGAAAAGCGATCCCCAGGCGGCGGCAAGGTCTTCGGCGACCGCATAGTCGCAATAGTGATCGTTGCGGCTGGCAACCACAATCGAAGGAAAGGTGAAAGGTTCGCGCGGGTAGGGCCCGAACGTCATCAGGTGCTTTGGCCGAATCTTCGGGTTCGAAACGTCGGGCGGGGTGACGAGAAACGCGCCCTTCACCTTGTCGCCGATCTCCGGAATTGCGTGGACGAACGTCGGAACGCCAAGCGAATGCGCGACGATCACCACGGGTTTTGTCGCCGCATCGACCGCCTTGACGACCGCGGCCACCCAGTCCTCGCGCACCGGTTTCGTCCACTCCGCCTGCTCGACGCGGCGCGCCGTGGATAGCTTGGCTTCCCAGCGGGTCTGCCAGTGATCGGGGCCGGAATTGGTGTAACCGGGAACGATGAGAATATCGACGTCTTTGACTTTCATGCGGCGTATTTAGGAGAATCACTTCGGGATCGCAACATTGCGCAAGTGTAGCACCTCCGCAAAATCTCAGGAATAATGGCGCCGCCGCTTCACCTCACCGGGCTCGCATTGTTAGTAAACAATCATGGCTCTAAAGTTCAATATTTGTGAACAAGCTGTTCGCTGCTTTCGGCTTGTATCAAGTGCCGATAAATCCGACCTTACCGGGAACGAGATTTTTTCGAGGAAAGCATCGCGATCACACGCCGGGAACTGGTTGGCGGGTCTATTGCTTTCGTCGCAACAGCGGGAACTGCCCGCGCGGAGACGAGAATGGAGAACACATCCTTTGCAGCAACGGCGCCGGTCCACGTGTCGAAGGTCGGCATTAAGGCCAAGGACGCCGACACGCTGGCAAAATATTATCAGGAGGTCGTGGGCCTGCGCGAGATTTCGCGCAAAGGTCAATCGGTCACTCTCGGAGCGGGGGAAACGCCCTTGCTTGAGATCGAGCAGGCAGATGCGGTGCGCGCGGACGATCCGCACAGCGCCGGACTTTACCACACCGCATTCCTTTTGCCCGCCCGCGCTGATCTTGCGCGCTGGGCCAAGCGCGCCATCGAAAAGCGCACGCCTATCGTCGGTGCTTCCGACCATCTCGTCAGCGAGGCGATCTACCTGACCGATCCCGAGGGCAACGGCATCGAGATTTATGCGGATCGCCCGCATGAAAGCTGGACCTGGAACGGTTCGTCGGTGGCAATGGGCACACAGGCGATCAATGTAGGCAGCCTCGTTGCGGAACCCGGCAGCGAGACGCCCTGGTCCTCGGCTCCCGACGGCACGATGGTCGGACACCTGCATTTGCGCGTCGGCAATGCCAAGGACGCGGAGGCATGGTGGCACAAGGAGCTTGGTTTCGAAACCGTGGCAGGCTTCGGCGGCAGCGCCGTATTCATGTCGACGGGCGGCTACCACCATCACGTCGCGGCAAACTCATGGCAAAGCCGCGGCGCGGGCCGTCGGGACAATGACCGCTCCGGGCTTGCCTGGGCGGAATTCAGCTCGGCTACGGCCAATGACGAACGCGAAATCGTCGACCCCTGGGGCAATGTGATCCGCATCGTTCCTGCGAAACGCGGCTGATCACCGATACTTCGGCAACGCTCGGCCTTTAAGGTCGAGCGTTGTTGCGTCAGCTACCGAACACGCGCTTGAAGATCGTATCGACATGCTTGGTATGGTAGCCGAGGTCGAACTTCTCGCGGATTGTCTCTTCGGGCAGGGCGGCACGCACGTCCGCATCGGCCAGAAGTTCTTCGAGGAAATCCTTGCCCTGCTCCCACACCTTCATGGCGTTGCGCTGCACCAGACGGTAGGAATCCTCACGCGACACGCCGGCCTGGGTGAGGGCGAGCAGCACGCGCTGCGAGTGAATGAGGCCCCGGAACTTGTTCATGTTCTTGAGCATGTTGTCCGGGTAGACGAGAAGCTTCTCGATGACGCCGGTGAGACGGGCCAGTGCGAAGTCGAGCGTAATTGTCGCGTCCGGACCGATCATGCGTTCGACGGACGAATGCGAGATGTCGCGTTCGTGCCAAAGCGCAACATTTTCCATCGCCGGCAGGGCGAAGGCGCGGACCATGCGGGCAAGGCCGGTCATGTTCTCGGTGAGGACGGGATTGCGCTTGTGCGGCATGGCCGAAGAACCCTTCTGGCCCGGCGAGAAATACTCTTCGGCTTCGAGGACTTCGGTGCGCTGGAGGTGGCGGATTTCAACGGACAGCCGTTCGATCGATGAAGCGATGACGCCAAGCGTGGCGAAGTACATGGCGTGGCGGTCGCGCGGAATGACCTGTGTCGAAACCGGTTCCGGCTGCATTCCCAATGCCTTGGCCACATGTTCTTCAACGTATGGATCGATATTGGCAAATGTCCCGACCGCACCGGATATGGCGCAGGTGGCGATCTCAACCCGCGCCGCGACGAGGCGGCTGCGGCAGCGTTCGAACTCGGCATAGGCTTGGGCGAGCTTCACGCCGAAGGTGGTCGGCTCGGCATGGATGCCATGGCTGCGCCCGATGGTGACGGTATCCTTGTGCTCGAAGGCACGGGTCTTCAGCGCGGCGAGAAGCTTGTCGAGGTCGGCGAGAAGGATATCGCTTGCGCGCATCAGCTGCACGTTGAAGCAGGTGTCGAGAACGTCCGAGGACGTCATGCCCTGATGGACGAAGCGCGCATCCGGACCGACAATCTCGGCAAGGTGGGTCAGGAACGCGATAACATCGTGCTTGGTCTCCCGCTCGATATCGTCGATGCGGTCGATGTCGAACGTTGCCTTGCCGCCCTTTTCCCAAATGGTTTTCGCCGCTTCCTTGGGGATGACGCCGAGTTCGGCAAGCGCATCGCAGGCATGGGCCTCGATTTCGAACCAGATGCGGAATTTCGTTTCCGGGGACCAGATGGCGACCATTTCCGGCCGCGAATAGCGCGGGATCATATGTGTTCCTGTCGGCGAAGAATTAAAAGTTGAGTGCGGTCTATCAGACCTTTGCCGATCGCTCAACGCAGGTTTTTGTCGTCGGCGCAGCTAGCGGCGCGTGGTCACGGCCATCCAGCGGTGATCGGGACCTTCGAAGCCGAACGCCCTAATGGCGACAAGAACGGCAACAACCGGCGATGCGCCTTGAGGATAATAGGTTTGCACGGCGCCGATGCTGTAACCGAGCGGACAGCCCCGGCTTGTCGGCACCGTTTCGTCGGCATGGAGCAACTGCGGCGGAGCGCCGGGCTTGTCTTCGGCAAGTGTCAGGCGAAACCCCTTGATATCTCCCATGTTCTGGCACATCTCGCTTGCCGGCGCGGCGATTTCCTCCAGCGTGATGGTGAGGGCTGGATCAAGCGCCGGAAAAATCGGCCGGGGGTTCACCCTTACCTTAAAGGGATCGGCAGAAAGCTCGGTTACCGGATTCGAACCTACGGTAAAGCCGATGTTTGCCCGCAGCTCAACGTCGGTGAGCGATGTCAGGCCCTGCGCATCCCGCGCTGCCTTGTCGCGCGCCTCCTCGAGCGAAGAATGTTCATCGTCGAGGCGGACGCGCACCGGCGTCTTCGGGAGGAACTTGTCGTTCGCGGTATCGATGTAGAACCGGTTGGCATAGGGAAACCCGGAACCGTCCTGAATACCGTATTCCTCGAAGGCGAAAACGCCGCCATCCTTGGAGAAACCGAGAATATTGAGCTTCGCCGCATCGCCCGCATATGATGCAGTTGCCCCTGGAAACAGACCGAGCAGCAAACCAATGGCAAGGCGGCGATACGGGCTCACGCGCTGTTCACGCAGGCATTGCGAATGAGATCGATGTTATCGCGGTAAGATGCGCCCTTGAATACTGAGGACCCGGCAACCAGGGCGTTTGCGCCGGCCGCCGCGGCAAGCGCTGCGGTTTCGGCGGTGACGCCGCCGTCGACTTCAAGATCGATCGGCCGATCTCCGATAATCGCCTTGATTTTGCGTATCTTTTGCAGCGTCTCGTGGATAAATTTCTGGCCGCCGAAGCCGGGATTCACCGTCATGACCAGGATGAGATCGATATCGTCCAGGACGTACTCAATGGCCGATTCCGGGGTTGCGGGGTTCAGCGCAACGCCAGCCTTCTTGCCAAGTGCGCGGATCGTTTGCAGCGAACGGTGGAGGTGCGGGCCGGCTTCGGCGTGAACGGTCAGAATATCGGATCCGGCCTTGGCGAAGGCTTCAAGATATGGATCGCAGGGTGCAATCATCAGGTGCGTATCGAAAACCGCGTCGGTCAACGGCCGGATGGCCTTGACCACTTCCGGTCCAAAGGTGATGTTCGGAACGAAGTGCCCGTCCATGACATCAATGTGCACCCAATCGGCCCCCGCGTCGAGGACGCTCGTTACCTCCGCGCCGAGCTTGGAAAAATCCGACGCGAGAAGGGATGGGGCAATGACGAGCGGACGGCTCATGTTCAGTCTCCGGAATTTAAAACTTGCGCGCCGTTACCATGCGCGTTCCGGTGGCACAACCGAAACCGGTCTAGATCAGCGATTTCCACACTGGATAGGGATCGTTCGTGGCTGGCGCCGCGGCATATATGCCGCGGGCAATCGCCCGTGACATGGTCGAAGCGGCTGCCGCGCAAAGATCGATGAATTCGCCAACCTCCGGCATGCGGCCGCTCGTGCCGGTGGCCAGTGTGAATATGAGGTCGCCGTCAAACGGCGTATGGGAAGGCCAGATGGCACGGGCAAATCCGTCATGGGCGGCGATAGCCAGGCGCTTGGCCTGCGCCTTGGTCAGCACAAGATCGGTCGCGATGACGCCGATAGTGGTGTTCGAGCCCGCTGCCTCGCTGAATTTGGTTCTGATCTCACTGGTATTGGTGGGAAGCGGATGGGGCAGGCCATGACCGCCGAACTCCTCACCGATTTCAAAAGGCGCGGCCCAGAAATGCTTACCTTGTCCTAGTGTTACCGACCCAAGCGCGTTGACCGCAACGAGCGCGCCGATGGTCGCGCCGCTCGCCAGCATTGAAGAGGCTGAGCCGAGCCCGCCCTTCAACCCGGCCACAGTGGCCCCGGTACCAGCTCCGGCGGTTCCGATTTCGAATGCGGGCGATGCCGACTGGACGGCGGCGTAGCCAAGTTCGCGATAGGGCGGGAAGCGTCCCCAATCCTTGTCGCCCCCATTCATCATGTCGAAGAGGATCGCAGCCGGAACGATCGGGATGCGGTGACCGCCGACCTCGAAGCCGACACCCCTTTCGCGCAGCGCCGCCTGAACGCCCGAGGCTGCGTCGAGCCCGAAAGCAGAGCCACCCGACAGTACGAGCGCGTTGATCGATTCAACCGTATTGTGCGGTTCGAGAAGGTCGGTTTCACGCGTTCCCGGAGCACCGCCGAGAACCTGCACGGCGGCGGTCGCCGGCGTATCGCAGAGGATCACAGTCGTGCCGGACTTTACCTTTTCGTCGCTCGCATTGCCGACACGCAGGCCAGCCACATCGGTGATGAGGTTGCGGGGACCTGTCTTGACGCTGGACATCACTTCGCCTCCAGGACGAATTGCGTTCCGTCGAACTTCTGCACCCAGTAAGTATCCGCGATACGCTCGCCCAGGGCGTCAAACTGGACGGTGCCCAGCGCTGTCTCAAAAGCATTCTTGTGCAGGAGTTCGCTGAGGGAACCCGGCTGCGCCTGCGCACCGGCAAGAACCTGCAAGGCGATCTCGGTCGCGGCATAGGCCGGTATGACGTAGCCTTCCGGGACTTTCCCGGCAAGTTCGACAGCGTTTTTCGCGTTGCGGGCGCTGTCGAGCTTTTCCGCGTCGCGCGGTGCTATCATCAGGGTTCCGGCGGCAAGGTCGCTGCCGTTGCCGACAGTGCCGAGCGCCTCGCCGCTGACGATGGTGAGCGGGTAGGACAGGGCGACGGCGCTGCGCCCGATGGCAGCAACGTCGTCGCGCTCGCCGCCGACGAAAACCTGCGTGGCGCCCGCGCGCTTGAGCCGGCCGACCAGTGCGTTCTGATTGTCGAGGCCGGGGCGATACGTATCGGCGAAAACAGGCTTCAGACCCTTCTCCTCAAGCCGCGCGCGCACGCCGGAGGCAAGTTCACGGCCGAAGATGGTGCCATCGTCAATGATCGCGAAGGGTGTGGAATGCCATAGCTGCGCAAGAATATCGCCGGTTTCCGTTACCTCGCTCTGTTCGGACGGCGCGAGCCGGAAAACGGCATAGGGTTGCTCGGCTCGCCGCTCGGTCAGCGTTCGCGACCGCACCCCCGGACTAATGACCGGAATGCCCTTCTGGTTGAGGATCGGCAAGGCGGCCTCCAATGCGTCGGCGCAAAGGAAACCGACGACGATCATGACGTTGGCCTGTACCATCTGCCTCGCGGCCGCTTCACCACCGGCTGCGTCGCATTTGTCGTCGGCGGTGGTGATCGATATCGCCTGGCCTTTTCCGACAGTATTCACCGCTACGGTGCTACCATCGACCACTTGCATGCCGAGGCGCGCAAAGGGACCCGAAAGCGGCGCAATAACGCCAATCCTGTCCTCCGCATGTGCGACACTCGAGACCAGAAGGCCAAGGAATGTTGCGGCGCGTAGCAAGCGATTCATCAAGAGGGGGCCATTTCGTGTTGTATGGTAACCAGTTACATTATTTCGGTAACTGTTTCCTTCATTCCGCGCAATTGGGGTCTATATAATAATAGGATCGAACAAAAATTTGTCCGCACTCTTTGGTTGTGGCGATTGTTGCGATACTGATGCTGCAGATACGGAATTGAAAATTTGCTTATAGCCAAGGATCAGAAGATCGAGCCGCTCGCGTTCCGCAATGCGATGAGCCATTTCGCGGAAGCCGTGCATATTATCGCGACCGATGGTCCGGCCGGACGTCGTGGCGTGACGGTTTCGGCTGTCTGTTCCGTTTCCGACAATCCTGCAACGATGCTCGTCTGCCTCAACCGCGAGCATGAACTCAATCATCTCTTTATCGAAAACCAGGTCTTTGCGCTGAACACCCTCTCGCTTGGCCAGCAGGCGCTGTCCGAAGCCTTTTCCGGCAGGGGCGATCTTGCGCAGCAGGACAGGTTTTCCCTCGGCCACTGGCACACCTTGCAGACAGGTGCGCCCGTTCTCGTCGATGCATTGGCAAGCTTTGACTGCCGCATCGTCGCCACGCACGAGGTCGCCACCCACTACGTGATCTATGGCAAGGTGACGGCGCTCAACATGGGTGATCCGGCCAAATCCCTGATCTACCTGAACCGATCTTACCACTCCGCCGGAGACTAGGACCAGCATGGGCAAGCAAGCCGTTTCGTCCCTGCCGCAATCGATCGAGGCCACCTTGGCCCTGCTCGAATCCGGCGGGTACGTTGCGGACCGGGCCTTGGCGACCGTCTTGTTCCTGAGCTTGCGCATGAAGCGGCCGCTGTTTCTTGAGGGCGAGGCGGGCGTCGGCAAGACGGAGATCGCCAAGGTGCTGGCGACCACCCTCGGCCGTCCTCTTATCCGGCTGCAGTGCTATGAGGGCCTCGACGTATCCTCGGCCGTCTACGAGTGGAACTATGCGGCGCAGATGATCGAGATCCGGCTCGACGAGGCGAGCGGCGTCATCGACAAGAATGCGATCGAGCGCAACGTGTTTTCCGAAAAGTACCTGATCCGGAGGCCGGTGCTGCAGGCGCTTTCGGGCGAGCAGGGCAAAGCGCCTGTCTTCCTGATTGATGAACTCGACCGCACGGACGAGGCGTTCGAAGCCTTCCTGCTTGAAGTTCTGTCGGATTATCAGGTGACGATCCCGGAGCTTGGCACCATTCGGGCGAACGAGCCGCCGCTTGTCATCATAACCACCAATCGTACACGTGAAATCCATGACGCGCTGAAGCGGCGCTGCCTCTACCACTGGGTGGATTACCCCTCGGCGGAACGCGAGCTCGAAATCGTCCGCCGCAAGGTGCCGGCCGCCAATGAGCGCCTCTCGGACGAGATCGTCCGCTATGTCCAAAAGCTGCGCGAAGTCGACCTCTTCAAGCTGCCTGGCGTAGCCGAGACCATCGACTGGGCCGGGGCCCTGACGGAGATGGACAAGCTCGCCCTTGATCCTGAAGCCGTATCCGACACGATCGGCGTACTCCTGAAATATCAGGACGATATTGCCCGCATCGCCGGCGGCGAGGGGCGCCGCATCCTTGACGAAGTCAAGTCGGAGATACGCCAATCGGCCGCCAGCTTGAATGCCGTCTGACATGGCGGCGCTCGAACCATCACTGCAGGCGGCGGGTTCGGGCAGTCATCTTGCGGACAATATCGTCTATTTCGCCCGGACCCTGCGCAAGGCAGGCATGCGCGTCGGTCCAGCCTCCGTCCAGGATGCAATCCAGGCGGTGCTCATCGGCGGTATCGGCTCGAGGGATGACTTCTACTGGACGCTGCACAGCGTTTTCGTAACGCGCCGCGAGGACCATGCGACATTCGATGAGGCGTTCCGCCTTTATTGGCGCTCGCGTGAACTGATCGAAAAGATGCTGGCAATGTTCTCCCCTGTCGCGATGGCGCAGGACCGTGAACGGGCAAGGGCAGCCGAAGCGCGGGTCGCCAAGGCGTTGCTCAGGGGCAATGGTCAGCCGGAGCCGGGTCAACGCCCGCCGGAGATTGATATCGACGCCCGCTTTACATTTTCCGGCAAGGAAGTCTTGCGGGCCAAGGATTTTGCGCAGATGAGCGCCGCTGAGCTCGGTCAGGCGCGACGCGCCATGCGCGAACTAACCCTGCCGCTCGATGAGGTCGAAACCAGGCGCTACCGCAGCGATCCGCGTGGGAGGCGCATCGATCCGCGGGCCATGATGCGGGCAAGTCTGCGCACGGGAGGCGATCTCATCCTGCCAAAGTTTCGATCGCGCCGCGTCGTCCACCCGCCGCTCGTCGTGCTTGCAGATATTTCCGGCTCGATGAGCCAGTACACGCGCATCTTTCTGCATTTCATGCATGCGATCATGGAGAGGCGACGGCGCGTTCATTGCCTCGTCTTCGGCACGCGTCTTAGCAATATCACGCGGCCATTGCGCTACCGTGATCCTGACGATGCCATTGCGCGGTGCACCGATGTTGTAAAAGACTGGTCCGGTGGCACGCGCATCGGTGAGACATTGCATGAATTCAACAGGCAATGGTCGCGCCGCGTCCTGACCCAGGGCGCCGTGGTCCTGCTCATTACCGATGGTCTTGAGCGGGAGGATACAAGCGAACTCGAAGCGGAGATGGAGCGGCTGTCGAAATCGTGCCGGCGTCTGATCTGGCTCAATCCCTTGCTGCGCTTTGAAGGCTTCGAGCCGCGCGCCCGGGGCGTTCGGGCAATGCTTCCCTATGTCGATGACTTTCGCGCCGTGCATAACCTTGAAGCGCTGGACGATCTGTGCAAGGCGCTCGGCCGGCCCCGCGACCGTAACGACGATCCGAAACGCTGGCTTGACCGGGCGACCCCTTCCCATGCGCCGGGATCGCACCCATATTGAGCCTGCTGGAGGGCATGACGATGCTGGAATCCAATCAACAAACACTTGATCCCTTGATGACTGCGCAGGATTGGATGTCCGATGGCCGTGATGTCGCCATCGCGACTGTCATCGAAACGTGGGGGTCGGCGCCAAGGCCGGTCGGCAGCCATCTGGTCATCGATCGCTCCGGCAATTTCGAAGGTTCGGTATCGGGCGGCTGCGTCGAAGGCGCGGTTATCGCTGAGGCCATGGAGGTGATCGAGAGCGGCCAGCCGCGCATGCTCGAGTTCGGGGTTGCCGATGAAACGGCATGGCAGGTCGGGCTTTCCTGTGGCGGACGCATTAGGGTTTATGTGGAGCGGCTGGGCTGATCGTGGATCCCTTTTGCCTCAAGAAACTCAACGAAGAGCGCCGCGCACGACGGGCCGCGATCCTCTTGACTGATATTGGGGATGGCCGGGACCGGGTGATCCGTCAGGGCGATCCTGTCGCCGGTGCGCTGGGCCACGCGGTTCGAACTGCATTCCTGTCGGGCCGGTCCGGAATTGCCGATGTGGATGGCCGGTCCTTTTTTCTGAATGTGCATCTGCCGCCGCCACGCCTCGTTGTTATCGGAGCGGTCCACATCAGCCAGGCATTGGCGCCCATGGCGAAGGTTGCCGGCTATGACATGGAAATCATCGATCCGCGCACGGCCTTTGCGACACAGGAGCGCTTTCCGGATGTCGTGCTTCACGCCGAATGGCCGCAAGACGTGCTGGTAGCCCGCCCGCTCGACCCCTACACGGGCGTGGCCGCAGTGACCCATGACCCGAAGATCGACGATCCGGCGCTCGCGGCGGCGTTGACGTCCGGCTGTTTTTACGTCGGCGCGCTCGGCAGCCGCAAAACACATGCAAAGCGGGTGGAGCGGCTCAAGCTGCTGGGGCTTGCTGACGAACAGATCAGCCGGATCAGCGCGCCAATAGGACTTGATATCGGGGCCTCCAGTCCCGCGGAGATCGCCGTCGCGATTATCGCCGAGGTCGTCAAGACATTCCGTGCGCGCGAACTGCAGCCATTGCAGCAATTGGACCGAACCGTATGATATTCGGTGAAATGCCACTCGACGGTGCGTTCGGCGCGATACTCGCCCATTCGACCCATGCGGGCGGGCTCAAGCTGAAAAAGGGGCATGTGCTTACAGCCGCGGATATCACGGGGCTACGGGCGGCAGGCGTCAGGCACGTCATTGCAGCGCGGCTGGAAAGCGGCGATCTCGAAGAGAATGCCGCCGCCGAGCAAATCACCAAATCGCTTGAAGTATTCAATGTCCGGCTGGGGACCGCAACGACGGGCCGCGTCAACTGCTACGCCGAAAAAGCCGGGCTTTTTGCTGTCGATGCCGATCTCGTCAATGCCGTCAACGCGGTTGATCCGGCCGCAACGATTGCAACCTTGAAACCATTCGAGCGCGTTGAACTCGGCCAGATGGTTGCGACGATCAAGATCATCCCATTCGCAGTTCCGGCGCAAGTCATTGATCGCATCGCAATGCTGGCGCGCGGGCGCGTGGCGATTGGCGTCCATGCCTTTACCGGCGCGCGCGTCGGCCTGGCCCAGACGACCTTGCCGTCGGTGAAGACGAGCGTACTCGACAAGACCCGCCGCGTCATCGAAGCGCGCATAGCCGGAAATCATGGTGAACTGACGGCCGAGCGGCGGACCACCCATTCCGAAAGCGCGCTTGCGGAGGCCATTCGCGACCTGCATCGATCGAACGACGTTGTCATCGCATTCGGCGCATCGGCGGTGGTCGATGCCGGCGACGTCGTGCCGGCGGCCATCAGGCAGGCCGGGGGCGTGGTGCATCATGTCGGCATGCCGGTCGACCCAGGCAATCTTCTGGTGCTTGGCGAACTCGGCGGCAAGCCGGTCATCGGTGCGCCGGGCTGTGCGCGCAGTCCAAAGGAAAATGGCTTCGACTGGGTGCTCGAGCGCCTCATGGCAAATGTCCCCGTCACCAAGGAAGATGTCATCGGCATGGGCGTAGGGGGCTTGCTTATGGAGATAACATCTCGGCCGCAGCCGCGCGATCCACGACCATCCGCGTCGCGCGCCGATGTGGCGATCGCGGTGCTCGCGGCGGGACAGTCGACACGCATGAACGGCTCAAACAAGCTGCTCGCGACTTTCGCCGGCATGCCTTTGATCCGGCGCTCGACCCTGACTGCGATCAAGGCCGGCGGACATCCGGTCATTGCCGTTCTCGGCCATATGGCCGGGCAATGCAGCGCGGCGCTCGAGGGCCTCAACGTTGTCATCGCGCTCAACAAGGACTACGCAAGCGGCCTTGCATCCTCGCTGCAAACCGCAATCCGGCATGTGCCCGCTTCGGCGGACGGAGTGCTGATGTTGCTCGCCGACATGCCGGCGCTTTCGAGCGAGCACGTCGAGACAATGATCAGGCGTTTCAGCGAGGCAGGGGGCCAGTCGATCGTGCGTGCGACCTTTGACGGTAAGCGCGGCAACCCCGTGCTTTTGCCACGCCAATTATTTGACGAAGTCTTCACGCTTGCCGGTGATGTCGGTGCTCGTCATCTGATCGAGCGGGGCGATTTTCCGCTGATCGATGTTGAACTTGGCGAGGCAGCGGCTATTGATGTGGACACCCCGGACATGCTCAATCGCGCCGGCGGCACGATCGCCCTGCCGAACCCTTAGGACTAACATTGCTGAAACCCATCCTCTTCGCCGCGTTCGCTCTGCTGTGCCTCGCCGCGCCCGCTTCCGCCGTGCAGCTCGATCCGTACAAGGACGATCTCTTTGCCTATCCCGGTATTCTGAAAAGCGCGGATGGCGGCGACTATGCGGTTGTGGATTATAATGAACTGCGGGATATCAATGGCCGCGACACGGTGCCGGAACGGCGGGTCAAGCCGAACTACGTGTCCTTGCAGCCGAAACGCTCGCAAAAGGATCTCGTAGTCACGACCGACAGCGGGTCGGTCAAGGTCATGGCGGCCGGCAATCTCGACAGCCCGGCCATCATCACGATCTACCTGCACGGGCAAGGCGGAAATCGGCAGCAGGGGATGAACGATTTCACGTTCGGCGGCAATTTCAATCGGCTGAAGAACCTCATGGACCGGAACAACGGTCTATACCTCACGCCGGATTTCAACGATTTCGGCGAAAAGGGTGCAGCGCAAGTTGCTGGCTTGATTGCCCATTTCAAGGCGCAGTCGCCGCAAGCGAAACTGTTCGTTGCCTGCGGATCGATGGGCGGAATGTTATGCTGGCGGCTCGCGGACGATCCAAAGGCGGCAAAGGATATTTCCGGATTGCTGATCCTCGGATCGCTTTGGGACGATCACTTCGTCGGCTCCGCTTCGTTCAAGCGCCGTATACCGGTCTTCTTCGGCCACGGTAGCCGAGACCCTGTCTTTGCCATCGACAAGCAGGAAGCCTTCTATCAGCAGATCCGGGCTTCCGCCAAAGGCTATCCCGTGCGCTTTACCCGGTTTGAAAGCGGCAACCACGGCACACCTATCCGAATGACGGACTGGCGCGGTGCGTTAAACTGGATGCTGTCGGTCGCACCCTGAGCTTCCTCATGTTGTGGCAATAAAGTCCCATTGTGGCAGTTGTGCCACTAGACAAATGGCGAAAAGCGAATAGTTTCCGGCCTATATCCAATACTGCGATGAGACTTTGCGGAGAGACCCATGCGCCTGCCTGAAATACTGAGCCGAATTGCCCCTTTGGCGGTTCTTATTCCCCTGGCAGCATGCTCCACGACCGGCCAGCCTCCACTGGTTCCGATGATCCCGACTTTCGCGCCGGTTCGCCCGCCGGTGGATTCAGCGCTGGCCGAACCCTGCATCCAGGCGGCGGCAGTCAAATACTTCCTCTCCGAAAGCAACATTAAGGCCGTTGAAGCGGAATCGATGGGCGGTGGCGTAAGTCAGGTGCGCCTCAAAGCGGATATCCGCGATGCCATGTGCACGGTAACCGACAAGGGCAAGGTCCGCTCGATCGTCGACACCATGCCGAAGAGCGCCGACCAGGCTGCAGCCGACGAGGCCGCGGCACGCAAGGCCACGAACCCGGCCCCAGCGGCAGCGCCCGCTGCGACGCCGGCAAAAAAGAACAAGAAAACCAGCAGCTAAGCGGTCTTTCCTTTATAATCTCAGCAGCGCGGCCATCGCCGCGCTGTTTTCATTTCAGGGAAGCTTCGGCGCAAGCACTTTGAGTTCGCCGGCGCGAACGGCAATCTTGACGTCGCGCGGCAGCGGGATCAGCTCGCCATCGATCGTGGCCTTGGCGCCGCGCCGCAGGTGCGGGAAGTGAAGCTCGACCTTTCGGGCCACAACTTCATCGACATCCGGGTTGCTGCGCCACGAGCCGGTGAGCACCGTGAAAGCCAGCTTGAGAAGGGCGGCCGGCGTCAGTTTTCCAGCAATATAAACGCCGAGCTCGCCACGGTTGACGACCTCGGGAACCGGCAGGACGCCATGGCCATAGGCATTGTTGGCGACGGAAATCGCGGAAACGGTTCGCTCGATGGTGGTTCCGTCGATGACCATGCGAACGAGGAATTTGGGCGGACGGCCCATGGCCTTGGCAAAGGCGCGCGTGCTGGCGAGCCGCTTGCCCCAGCGCGAGCGATATTCCAGCGTGTTGCGAACCTGTATCATCTGAGGCTGGAAGCCGATCGAGAACTGATGGACGAAACTTTCGTCATTGGCCGTTGAAATATCAACAGCTTCGATCGATCCGGTCGCAAGGCTTTCAAGCGCAGCGTTGAGGTCGAGCGGGATCTTCAGCGCCCGGGCGAAAAGGTTCATCGTGCCGGCCGGCAGGACGGCGAGGGGTATTTGCGACTTCCATGCGAAATCCGCGGCCGCGGAAATCGTACCGTCACCGCCGCCGGCCATGAGCACATGGTCGCCCGGCTCGGCGCAGACGCGTTCAAGCGCTTTGATTAGCTTCTTGCCCGGGATGATCTCGCTTTCGAACGTATGCCCATGGCTTTCGAAGATGGACTTTGCCGTCGCTGCGAACGCTTCCATGTCCATCGTGCGAAAGGTGCCGCCATCGCGGTTGAAAACGGCATGGACTTTCATGTCTGATCCTTGTTCAGCGGGAAGCGCGGCGAGGTGAGCGGAAGATTGTCAATTGCCCCACTAAAAACAATCCCTCAGGCGTGTTTTCGTTCCTCGACTTTCGTAGGGCATAGGGGGCCATAATGGGCCTACACCAGTGACACGTGCGGGCTGACAAAGCCAAGCTTGCGCAGCCCATCCCTGATTTCCGGCGCGCTCATGAAGAGTTCCCAAAGCAGCCCGCTGCGGTGGTTCTCGATCATGGCGACAATCGGACCTTGATTGATCGCAAGATAGGTGCGGGCATACCAGTTGCGCGCCGGTGCAAAAGCATCGACGAACCCGAAACGCCCGGCCATCCGGCCTTGCGGCAAAGTCATGAAATGGCGCAGCGCCCGCATCGACTCGTAAGGCGTGTAGGGAAGGCTGCTCAGGGCCGCTGTCGGTGCAATCAAACCCATGTCGGAAACCGGTGAACTGACGGCGTAACCCTTGGGCGCGTGGCTCGCAGTCAGCCCCCAGCAATCGTTGGAGTGGGTTTTTTCCACGCTGTGCAGATAGTTGATGCGCGTGTGATTGCAGTTCTGCTCCCAGTAATCGGCGTAGCGATCCTTAAGGCCGCGCGGGTCGAGGCCGCAGAAGGAGTAATGGGCAAAGAATAGGGGGCCGCCATAGTCCGGACCCAGCGGCAGCGTTACTCCAAAGTACTCGCGCCCGTTGGCGATTGTGCCGTTGCCAGCAAAGCCCTCGTGGTAAATCCGGGGTTCGATCGCGTAGTCGGGGGAGGCGGCGGCGAGAACATACGTGATCAGCGCCTCGTTCCAACCGCGGATCGGCACATTGCGCGCCCAGCCATGTTTCGGGCTGTGATGCCAGTAAAGCGCATTCGTTCCGGGCTTTACGTGCGCTCTCCAGTTGACCGCGCGCCAGAGACGATCGATCCGGGCCCTCAGGTTGAAGCTTCCCGCATGTTGCGAGGCGAGATACTGGCGGACGCAGATAAGCCCCTGAAACAGCAATGATGTTTCGACGAGATCGCCGCCGTCATCAAGGCGCGAGAAGGGGACCGTCGAGCCGTCGCGGCCGTTGATGAAATGCGGATAGACGCCCTGGTAGCGCGTCGCTTGCTCGAGGGTCGATACCATTGCATCGAAACGGGCAAGCGCATCCCGGCGTTTGATCCAGCCGCGTTCAAGGGCGACAATGATCGCCATGAAGGCAAAGCCAGAGCCGCTTATCGAGACGAGGTCATTGTTCGGATCGGCCGTCCGGCCAGACCTGTCGCGGGCAAGGCCGCTATGGGGATGCGCGCCATCCCAGAAATAGCCGAAGCTGGCGCGCTGCACCCGCTCAAGCAGTTCTTCATCGCTGTCCTCGCCATGAAACGCTGGGGCCGAGTCAAATCGAAGATGCATGGGAGGCGCAATATCCTTGCCAAGGGCATTATGCCGCTGCATATGCCGGGTTGCATCAGGCGGGCGTCTCGACTCTATAGTACGCATGGCGCTGAGTGAGAAGGCGCAACCGGTAAAACCCGAAAGAGGCGAATAGATGTTTGAAGCCCGTTTTGTTTTTGACCCGCTTCCGCAACCGGCATTGCCCGTGGCCGGTCTGGACAAGCTTTTCCCTGTCCACCGCATCTATTGTGTTGGACGCAACTATGCCGACCACGCCATCGAAATGGGACATGACCCGAGCCGCGAGCCGCCATTCTTCTTCCAGAAGAACCCTGATAGCCTCCTGACCGAGGGGCGCGATTTTCCGTATCCCACAGCGACCAACGATGTTCATTTCGAAATGGAGCTCGTTGTGGCGCTTGCCAAGGGCGGCTCCGACATCAGCGTCGAATATGCGCTGGATCATGTCTACGGCTATGCCGTCGGGCTCGACATGACGCGGCGTGACTTGCAAGGTGAGGCCAAGAAGCTCGGCCGCCCCTGGGAGGTCGGCAAGGCGTTCGAGGCATCGGCTCCATGCTCGCCGATTGTGCCGGCGGCGTCGATCGGCCACCCGGTCGCCGGCGCCATCTGGTTGAAGGTCAACGGGACCGAACGCCAGCGGGGCGACCTCGACCAGATGATCTGGAAGGTTCCAGAGACGATTTCTTACCTCTCGACACTATTCACGCTGCAGCCGGGTGACCTGATCTTTACCGGCACGCCGTCTGGTGTCGGCGCTGTGCAACGCGGCGATGAAATGCATGGCGGCGTTGATGGAATCGGTGAAATCCAGGTTCGGGTCGTCTAGGGCGGCCTGCAACCCAACACAATTTTGCCAACGAACCGAACTTGTTTCTTCCGAGATCGATGGCGACGGCGAAAATAATTTTTTGCGAAATGTGGCGGGCCGTTGCGGGGATTTCCACGCTATTGGCGCAGCTTAGGCAAATATGTGCCGGCTAAGCGGAAACCCCTCGCATTTCCGTGAAAAGTTGCGGCCTTGTGTTTGAAAATAAATGAGGTATTTGAGATCCATCTTCTTCTATTTCGCATCTCAGAGCGCCGATTTTGATGGAACACCGCATTCTCTTTGGCTCCTATCCCATTCCGCGATTCGGCGGGATCGCCAGCCACAACTTTGTGGTCTGGACGGATGAGGCCGGGCGTCCGTTGTTCGAAATCAACGGTGGCGCCGCAAATCCGGACGGAAGTTTCAACTATTGCGCGATTGGCGGCCCGCTGACTGCTGTCGTCACCGACTATGCCAAGCGCGATCTCGTCTATTTCCCGGAATTTTACGTGCGGCCGACTTCGCGGGCGACGATGATGCTGGAGGGCAGCTACGCGACGATTGCTGCGCGCTGGCGGGCGGCAATCGACGTAGCGAACCGTATCCGGCAATCGGATCTGCGCTACTCTTTCCTGTTTCAGAACAGCAACTCGGTAGCAACCGCCATTGCCAAGGGAATGGGTCTCAACCCGCCGCGAAAGGCCGTCGGCCGCGTCCGTGCGCCGGGGAGCCATCGGCAACTATTGCTCGACGCTGCATGATCCAAGATTGATCTCCCAGTAAGACTGTAATAACTGATCGCATATCGTCATCCGGGCTACCGGAAGATGAAAGATTATTTAGCCTTTATTCTGGGCTCAATCCCGCCATTATTGCAGGGCTAATGCGCCAACCTTGAAACGGTGCAATTCGCTTCCTTCAGATCCATTCTGATTTTGGAATAACCCATGACGACGGCTGTCGCAGATCACGAAAAACAGATGCAAAGGCTGGAAGCCCGCGCGAAGTCTCGCCTTCCCTGGTGGGGCAAGAAGGCCAGATCGGCGATGTTCGCCGCGCTGGGCATTGGCGTGGCCATCGTCAGCCTGCTCGTCCTCGCCCATTTTTCCAGCGAGATTTCGCTGCATGACGTGAAGCGGTCGCTGCATGCCATTCCGACAAGCACGCTGCTGGTCGCGCTTGTTTTCACGATCGTCAGCTTTGCCGCCGTTGCACTTTACGACGTTGTTGCAGTTGAGACGATTGCGCCGAAACGCGTTCCCTATCACATTTCCGCCATGGCCGGCGGCGCCGGCTACGCCATTTCCAACGCACTCGGCTTCTCGCTTCTGACCGGCGGAGCCTTGCGCTACAGGGTCTATGCCGCCGAGGGCATCGATATCGCCGATATCGGTCGCATCATCGGCACGTCGTGGCTGGCGATCTGGTTCGCGTTTACGATCCTCATCGCCGTTGCATTGGTCATCGACCCGACACGCATTCCGTGGGTGGTCTCGTTCGGCCCCATCGTCGATCAGGTAATTGGCACGGGAATTCTTATTGCCGTCGCGGTGCTCCTCTATTGGCTGTCGCGCCGCGAGCGTACGCTGCGGATCGGCCGCATGTCGGTGCGCCTCCCGTCGTCGCAGGGCGCTCTGCTGCAGATCATCGCCGGGCTTGTCGATGTCGCCGCCGCCGCTGCAACCCTCTATGTTCTCTTGCCGGCGGGCTCGGTTGGAAGCATTCCGGCCTTCGCGCTCGTATACGTGGTCGCAGTCGCGCTCGGCATCGTCAGCCATGCACCAGGCGGCATCGGCGCTTTCGAAGCGACGATTATTGCCGGCCTGGGCCTTGGCCAGAATCCCGACGCTATCGCCGCGCTCGTCGCCTACCGCCTGATTTATACGCTTATCCCTTTTCTGATCGCGATCGCCGGTTTCGTCGTTTCGGAGATTTTGCGCAAACGCCATCTGCTCGCCGCGCCGACGATGATGGCTGCGCGCATGTTCGAGCCGCTGATACCGCCGCTTTCAGCCGGCATCGCGTTTCTTGGCGGCATCGTTCTTCTGATTTCTGCGGTCATTCCCGGCCTGCACTCGCGCCTCGAAGTGCTGGCAGACATCCTGCCCATGCCATTTCTCGAAATGTCGCATCTTGGCGCGAGCTTCGTTGGCCTCGCGCTGCTCATCGTTGCTCGCGGCCTTGCGCGGCGGCTCTGGCGCGCCTGGTTCCTCGCCCTCATTCTGTTCAGCCTAGGCGCCATCTTCGCGCTTACAAAGAGTCTCGCCTGGGAAGAAGCGCTCATATTGACCTTGATGGCGGGAACGCTGCTCCTGTTCCGCGATTCCTTCTATCGCAGGCCGCTCAACGAACGCTTCACACTCACATGGGGCTGGCTCGCAAGCATCGGGACCACTGCTTTTGCGGTGATCTGGCTCGGATTCTTTGCCTATCACCATGTCGAATATGCCAACGAACTCTGGTGGGAGTTCGCCTGGGATGCCCAGGCCTCCCGGTTCTTGCGGGCGACGGTACTGGTCCTCACCATTCTTGCGGCCGTCACGATCAACACGGTCATCAATGGTGTTGGCCGCAGCAAGCTCAAGGCCCAGCCCATTCCCGATCAAGTGCCTGAGGTCGTCGCCACATCACCGCGTGCCTCAGATGCGCTGGCACTGCTCGGTGACAAGCGCTTCCTGATGGATCCGCAGGGCAGGGGTTTCGTCATGTATGCCCGCTCTGGCGGCAGCCTCGTCTCGATGGGCGAGCCCGTGGGCAACGACGGAACCGTCATATCGGATCTCGCCTGGGCGTTCCGCGGTCTTGCCGACCGAACGGGATCGCGCACGGTGTTCTATGGCGTAGGTCCTGAAAGGCTGCCACTTTTCCTCGATATGGGCCTGACGGCGCTGAAGCTTGGTGAAGTTGCACGCGTAGACCTGACCGACTTTTCGCTTGAGGGCTCGAAGCGGCAGCCGCTGCGTTACGCGGCGCGCCGCCTCGAAAAAGAGGGCATAACATTCGAAGTCATTGCGAGGGACAATACGCCGGACATCATGGACGAGCTGCGCGAGGTCTCTGACGCCTGGCTTGAGATGAAATCCGGTTCGGAGAAGCGGTTCTCGCTTGGTTCGTTTGAAAACGCCTACCTTGCCAATTTCGACGTTGGTGTCCTGCGCAAGGAGGGCAAGATCGTCGCATTCGCCAATATGTGGCGCGGCGCCAACAAGGAAGAAATTGCCGTCGACCTGATGCGCCATGTACCGGATGCCTCCAGCGTCGTCATGGACGGGCTTTTTGCCAATCTGCTGATGGCGGCAAAGAACGAGGGCTATCATTGGTTCAATCTCGGCGCGGCGCCATTGTCGGGCTTGTCCGACAGCCATCTTGCCTCGCGATGGAACCGGATCGGCTCCTTCATCTACCGGCGCGGCGCCGAGTTTTATCGGTTTGACGGATTGCGCGCTTTCAAGGATAAGTTCGGCCCGAAATGGACACCCTATTACCTGATTTGCCCACCGGGCCTCGCGACGCCCCGCTCGCTCATTGATGCGACGAATCTGGTGAGCGGCAGCCCCTTTGAGGTCTTTAAACGATGAAATTCATGCGCAGGCGCACCCTGCTCGTCATTCTTGCTTTGCTGATCGTCAGTATCGGTCTTTCTGCAGCACTTCACTACCTTCCGCGGTTCGGGTTCGGCGGCGGAGGCAAGCGCATTCTTGTTTCGTCCGAACGGCTCACGGACGTGCCGTTGCTACAGCCGGATGGCAAGCCGTCGGGTATCGCTATCGTCGTTTCGCAAAAGGGTGGCTTGGCTGCCGACGACGAAGCGCTGAGCAAGCTCCTGCTCGACCGCAACTTCCTGGTCTTGACCGTCGATCTTGAGAAGTGGCGCAAGGAACTCGATCAGGATACCGGCGATTGCACTTATTTCGTCTCCGACCTCGAAGGCATTGCCAAGGAGGCGCAGCGCATGATCGCCGTCGATACCTATATGCATCCGGTAGTCGTTGGCATCGGCGAGGGCGGCGTGATGGCCTATGCCTCGGTGGCCGATACGCCGGCGGCAACACTGGCCGGAGCGGTCGTTATCGATCCCTCGGTCGGGCTCAAGACCAAGCTTCCGTCCTGCGAGGGCGCCGATTATGAGGCCGTGGGCAATGACGGCTTCAGCTACTCCTACGATGCCGATCTGCCCAATCCGGCAACGATCGTGCGCGAGAAGCCGGATGCCGACCCCAAGGGCCCGCCCAGCACCGGCTTTTTCCTCGCGCAGGAAAAGCTCGGCGCAACGCGTCCCGAGCGGCTGCAAATCGCGGCGGACGCGGCGGTCGAAATCGCCAAGGAAGATGCTTCGGCTGAGTCGCTGCCGATCATCGACGTGCCGGCAACAAACGGCGATCCTAAATATCTCGCCGTCTTCTTCTCAGGCGATGGCGGGTGGCGCGATATCGACAAATCGGTCGGCGACATCATTGCCAAGGAAGGTGTCCACGTCGTTGGCGTCGATTCGCTTCGCTATTTCTGGACGCTGCGCAAGCCCGAGGACATTGCCAAGGATATCGGCCGGATCGTCGCGAAAGCCGATCCTTCCGGCAAGCTGCCGGTGGTTCTCCTAGGCTATTCATTTGGTGCCAACACCATACCCTTCTCGTGGCCATCCATGCCCCAGCAATTGCAGGACCGGGTGCGGATGATCGGCCTGATCGGCACGGAAGAGACGACGCCGTTTCAGGTGTCGGTCGGCGCATGGCTCGGGCTCGGCGGCGACAACGAGGTTGCGCCTGCAGTCGCCAAGCTGCCGCTGGACAAGGTTCTATGCGTTTACGGTTCCGAGGAAGACGATACGGCGTGCAACGATCCATCGCTTGCCTCAGTCGAGAAAATCGAACTTCAGGGCGACCACCACTATGACGAGAAGTACGACATGCTGGCCGCAAAGCTGATGCAGGCGATCGCGGCGCGCCAGCCCAAATAGTCTTGGATTTTCCGTCAGGTCTGCGCGGCTCGATGTGCTTCCTTCGCGCGGGCCCGCTTTCCGACATCCGCATATTTCTGGGCAATGACAGCGCACACCATCAGCTGGATTTGATGAAACAGCATCAGCGGCAAGACTATGCTGCCGATGCTTTGCCCGGCAAAAATGACCGTTGCGATGGGAATGCCGCTGGCAAGGCTCTTCTTCGAGCCGCAGAAGGTTATTGCAATCTCGTCCTCGCGTGAAAATCCGGCCCAGCGGCTACCGAACATGGTGACCGCAAGGACGATGGCAAGGATTGCAATGTCGAGCAGGATCACGACGGCAAGATCACGAATCGAAATCGTATGCCACAGGCCCTCGGTCACGGATTCGCTGAACGCCAGGTAGACCACCATCAGGATCGACCCTCGATCGAACGGCATCAGCAGCTTGCGCTGGCTGCGAATGAAATTGCCGATGAATGGCTGGAGGATCTGCCCGAGAACAAAGGGCGCGAGCAATTGCAGGAGAATCGACTGCAGCGCGTCGAACGAAAATCCGCCATGGCCGCCCGCTGTCGAAAAGAGCAGCCCGACCAGAAATGGCGTCAGGAACATGCCGAAAATGTTCGAAGCAGAGGCGGAACAGATGGCCGCCGGTACGTTGCCGCCGGCGATCGAGGTGAATGCGATCGACGATTGCACCGTCGAAGGTAGCACGCACAGGAAAAGAATGCCGGAATAGAGCGCCGGGGGCAGTATCGCGGGCACCAGAATGCCGGCGCAAATACCAAGCAGCGGAAAGAGGACGAAGGTCGCTGCGAGAATCGTCAGGTGCAGTTTCCAGTGCATGAACCCGGCAATGACCACATCGCGTGAGAGGCGGGCGCCATGCAGGAAGAACAGCATGCCGATCGCTATCTTGGTCGCGGTGCCGAAATAATCTGCCGCTACGCCGCTGATCGGAAAGAACGAGGCCAGGATCACGGCCCCGACCAGCATCAGTGTGAAATTGTCAGGTAAAAAGCGACGCATTGCGACTTCCATTCGTGAATTCAATGCGTCCGTCTAACATACGCAGTCCACTCCCGAAACGATGAGGACAATCATATTTGCACACGCATGAGAATTGAAAATATGAGTCGTTCGCTCACATAAATGTCACTGGTCTAAGTTGACGAGTTTTATCATAATTGTTTATCGAGTGAACGGACATCCGGGGGTCCGGATGCTTTTGACAGGGGGATTTTCCATGAAGAAGTCATTTTCGCAATTTGCCGGCACGCTGATCGTTGCTGCCGGTGTCGCAAGCGCGACCATGATGGCGTCGGCGCGCGCCGAGGACGGGATCACCGTCTACAATGCTCAGCACGAGAGCCTTACCCAGGCTTGGGCCGATGGTTTTACCAAGGAGACCGGCGTCAAGGTTACGATCCGCAACGGCAAGGACATGGAGTTCGCCAACCAGATCGTACAGGAAGGTGCAGCTTCGCCGGCGGATGTTTTCCTGACCGAGAATTCGCCGGCCATGGCGCTCGTCGACAATTCGAAGCTCTTTGCACCGCTCAACGCCGATATCCTCGCGCAGGTCCCGGACAACTACCGGCCGGCCAATGGAAATTGGATCGGCGTTGCTGCCCGTTCCACCGTTTTTGCCTATGACAAGAACAAGCTGACCGAAGACAAGCTGCCGAAATCGATGGTCGATCTTGCCGATGAAAGCTGGAAGGGTCGCTGGGGCGCAGCGCCCGCCGGCGCCGATTTTCAGGCCATTGTCAGCGCCTTGCTCGAACTCAAGGGCGAAAAGGTCACGGAAGACTGGCTCAAGGCGATGAAGGAAAACGCCAAGCCGTATAAGGGCAACAGCATTGCCATGAAGGGTGTGAACGCCGGCGAAGTCGATGGCGCGATTATCTACCACTACTATTACTACGGCGATCAGGCCAAGACCGGCGAAAACAGCAAGAACGTCTCCCTGCACTTCTTCAAGAACGAAGATCCCGGCGCGTTCGTCAGCATTTCTGGTGGCGGTGTTCTCGCATCGAGCAAGAACAAGGATCAGGCGCAGGCCTTCCTGAAGTGGGTCACAGGCAAGGGCGGCCAGGCTGTCTTGCGCGACGGCAACTCGTTCGAATACGCCGTGGGCAAGGATGAGGCATCGAATGCCGCTCTCGTTCCGCTGGCAGACCTGAAGGCGCCCAAGGTTGAACCTTCGAAGCTGAACAGCAAGAAGGTGACGGATTTGATGACTGCGGCTGGCTTGCTCTAAGCGTCAGTCACGTTCATAAGGCGTCGTCCTGGCACCCCGGCAACAATGTCGGGGTGCTGTTTCATTCCGTGCGGGCGTGCAGGCGTCTGCTCATAACGAAGAAAGCAATGTCTCCATTGCCGCCAAGCCAGTCAGACCAGCCAGGCGCGTTGTTGTTGCAAGCTCCATTTCCCCTGGTGCGCCGCCGCGGACTGCCACGCATGTGGGTCTTCGCTGCGGCGGCGGCAGTTTCGGCGCTTTCGCTGCTACCGGTCGGGTTTGTCATCTGGATTGCCCTTCAGACCGGTTGGGAAACCGTATCGGCATTGATTTTTAGGCCGCGCGTCGGCGAATTGTTGATCAATACGCTTCTGCTGCTCGCCTTCACCATTCCGATCTCGATCGCTCTGTCGGTGACGCTTGCATGGCTTACCGAGCGGACGGACCTTCCCGGCGCCCGTTTCTGGTCCTGGCTGGCGGTTGCGCCGCTCGCCGTTCCCGCCTTCGTCCACAGCTATGCCTGGGTCAGCCTTATCCCCGGGCTGCAGGGCCTGTTCGGCGGCGTACTCGTTTCGGTTCTCGCCTATTTTCCGTTTCTCTACCTTCCGGTTTCGGCGCAGATCAGGCGCCTTGATCCGGCGATCGAGGATGCTGCAGCCTCGCTTGGCAATGGTCCGTGGCGCGTTTTCTTCTTTGCGGTGCTGCCGCAATTGCGCCTTGCGATCTGCGGCGGTTCGCTGCTGATCGGCCTGCATCTTCTTGCCGAGTACGGCCTCTATGTGATGATGCGGTTTGATACATTCACCACGGCGATCGTCGACCAGTTCCAATCGGCCTTCAACGGCCCCGCCGCGAACATGCTGGCCGGCGTGCTGGTCATCTGCTGCTTCGGCCTGCTTGGCCTTGAAGCCCTCGCTCGCGGCAACGAGCGCTATGCCCGCGTCGGCTCCGGCGCAGCCCGCGTCCCCGTCAAGCGGACGCTCGGCTGGATGGCGGTGCCGGGACTGCTGCTTTGCGCGCTGACCGCAGCCCTCGCAATCGGCGTTCCGTTCACGACGCTTGGCCGCTGGCTTATCCTTGGCGGCGCCGGCGTCTGGCGTCTCGACCTTATCGGCAACGCTCTTGGGCAAACGATCCTGTTCGCACTCGCGGGTGCAGCCCTGACGACGGCGGTGACCTTGCCGATGGCATGGCTCTCGGTCCGCGCGCCCGGCCGTATCCAGCGCGTTCTTGAGTCGTGCCACTACTATGTGGGATCGCTTCCCGGTGTGGTTGTGGCCCTCGCATTGGTCACGATTACGGTCCGCGTCGCCCTGCCGCTCTACCAGACGGTGGCAACGCTGCTCCTCGCTTACGCCCTCCTGTTCCTGCCGCGATCCCTCGTCGGATTGCGCGCCAGCATCGCGCAGGTTCCCGTCGAACTCGAACAGGCGGCGATGGCGCTGGGGCGCACGCCGATCAACGCTGTGGCACAGATCACCATGCGGCTTGCCGCGCCGGGTTTTGCCGCCAGCATGGCGCTCGTTGCATTGGGCATAACCAATGAACTGACCGCGACGCTGATGCTCTCGCCCAACGGGACACGCACGCTCTCCACGCAATTCTGGTCGCTGACCAGTGAGATTGACTACGTTGCCGCTGCGCCTTACGCATTGTTGATGGTTCTGTTGTCACTGCCCATGACTTTGCTGCTCTACACACAATCCAAGCGAATGACCGGACAATGACTTTTCTTTCAGTAAAGACCGTCACCAAACGCTATGGGCGCGTCACAGCGCTCGAAAATGTCAGCATCGACGTCGTTGCCGGCAGTCGCACGGCCATCGTTGGACCGTCGGGGTCGGGCAAGACAACGCTGCTGCGCTTGATCGCCGGCTTCGAGGTACCGGATGCGGGCCAGATTGTGCTGGATGGAGAGTTGTTGGCCGAGGGCAGGGCCGCCACACCACCGTACAAGCGCAGCATCGGCATTGTCGCGCAGGATGGAGCGCTGTTTCCGCATTTGACGGTTGCGGACAATATCGGTTTCGGGCTGGACCGAAAGGCGCCCCACCGCGATCGGCGCATATTGGCGCTGATGGACATGGTGGAACTCGCGCGGGAAATGGGCGACCGGCGGCCGCACCAACTCTCTGGCGGCCAGCAGCAGCGTGTCGCCCTGGCGCGTGCCTTGGCCCGCCAGCCAAAGCTGATGCTGCTTGACGAACCTTTTTCGGCGCTCGACACCGGCTTGCGCGAGGCCATCCGCGTGTCCGTTGCCGAGTTGCTGCGGGCGGAGAAGATCACGGCCATTCTGGTTACGCATGATCAGGCGGAGGCGCTGTCATTTGCCGATCAGGTGGCGATCTTGCGCGAAGGGAAGTTGCTCCAGTCGGGACCGCCGCGCGACCTCTACATGAAGCCGTCCGATCCCGGCATCGCCTCGTTCTTTGGCGATGCGATCATCCTGCCGGCCGAGATTGATGATGGATGGGCCGAGTGCGAGCTCGGTCGCGTCGAGGTATCGAGTTCCTATCGCGGCAAGGGCCGGATCATGCTGCGTCCGGAACAGGTGGTCCTCTCCTTGTCCAACGGCGCGCACCCTTGCCAGGGGACCATCTTGCGGATCGATTTCAACGGTCCGTCCAGCTTGATCGCGGTGTCGCTCGGGAAAGACACAGCGCCGCTGATGGTCAAAAGCGCGCGGCTGGACTTGCCGCCTGTGGGCAGCCATGTTCAGATCAGTTTGATCGGTCAGGCGCACGTCTTCGCCTGATCACCAGCGCGGAGAGCCGAATGAGCAGGCAATTTACCTGGCTGAATGAACCCGCGGTGCATCGCGGCGATGCCGCAGAACTGCAACTTACCACCGATTTGAAGACCGATTTCTGGCAGGAAACCTTTTATGGATTCAAGCGCGATGACGGTCATGCCTACTTGACGCCGGTGGCAGGCGATTTCACGGCGCGGGTCAGGTTCAAGGGCGACTACCGCGAACTTTATGATCAGGCCGGGCTACTGCTGCGGATTGATCCGGAAAACTGGATCAAGACAGGCATCGAGTTTACGGACGGGCAGATGCATTTCAGTGTCGTCGTCACCAATCGCCAGTCGGACTGGTCGGTCATTCCATTGCCCTATGCAGGTCCCGACGATGAGGTTGCGGTGCAATTGACCCGGCACGGATCAGCGGTCCGCGTGCAATTCTGCGTCAACGATGCGCCTTGGCAGATGGCCCGCCTTGCCCCGTTTTCCGATGCCGACGCCTCGGTCGGGATGATGGCCTGTTCGCCGGAGCGGGCAGGATTTACGGCGCGTTTCCGTGGTTTCGAACTTGGTGCCGCCATCGACCGCAAGCTGCACGACTAGAGTCTGTCCGGTTTGAGCAGGACTTCTCTAGCTTTTGAACAATTCCGGTCGCTTGTCGCGCAGATGCAGCAGCATGCGGCCCATCTGGGAAATATGTGTCTCCATGGTCTTTGCCGCCCGATCGGCATCCCTGTCGGCAATCGCGGCAATGATTGCCTCATGTTCGACGAGCGTTTCCGCCATCCGCGCTTCGTAATGGAGAAGGAGACGTCGCACCCGGTCGATCTGGCTGCGCTCACGCGAAGCGATCTCGCGCAGGCCCACCAATCCAGCCGCATCGCTGACCATGTCGTGCAACGCCTCATCGAGTTCATAGAAGTGTTCGAATTCCCGGTGGGCCGCGGCGTGGCGCTGCTGCTCGAGGTTCTGCTGCATCCGCTCAAGCGTTTCCGGCGTCAGCTGCTCCGTTGCCCGGCGTATTGCGGCGGTTTCGAGTGCGACACGGACGAATTGCGCCGTTTCGATTTTCTCGAGCCACAGGCGCGCGACGAACGTGCCGGTCTGCGGATAAATCTCAACCAGTCCTTCATCGGCGAGCCGGTTGATCGCATCACTGACGGGGGTACGGGAGACGCCGAGCTGCGCTGCGATCACTTCCTTGCGGATAGCTTCTCCCGGCGCGAGCTGCGATGAAATGATCGCCTGCCGTAATATCGTATAGACCTGGTCCTTGCGTGTGACGGCGACGACCTTCTGTTGCTTAAAGTCCCTGCTCGCAGAGCGAATCTGCACGGTCGAAACTCCCCCCATTGTTCGCTGAAACCAGTGGTTCCAGCAATTGACTCCCGTGCCAACATCTAACATGTTACATACCAACGGGGAAGAATGTTTTGGGAGGAGCATTTGGACAGCCAGCCTCCAATTGTGTCGCTGCGCGGGATCAGCAAGACCTTCGCTCACGTGGTGGCCCTGCGCCGCATTGACCTCGATATCCATGCTGGAGAAATCCACGCAATCATGGGCGAGAACGGCGCGGGCAAGTCGACACTTGTCAAGATTTTGAGCGGCGTGCATCGGCGCAGCGGCGGACACATGGAAGTTCGCGGCGAGCCGGTCGATTTCGCGACGCCGAAAGAGGCGGAGCGCAACGGCATCGCCATCATCCATCAGGAACTCAACCTCATCCCCACCTTAAGCGTCTCGGAGAACATCTTCCTTGGCCGCGAACCTCTGAAAGCCGGCCTCTTCATCGACTATGCCGAGATTGAAAGACGCAGCGCCGAAATCCTGACGCGCTTCGGTATCGATATCGACCCGCGTGCCGATATCGAGAACCTGCGGGTGGGCGAGCAGCAATTGGTGGAGATAGCACGCGCCCTGTCGCTGAACGCCGATGTGCTGGTGCTCGACGAACCAACGTCGGCCCTGTCGGAAGCCGAGGCGCAAAGGCTTGCAAGTTTCGTGCGCGATCTTGCCCGGCAAGGCGTCGCCATTGTCTACATTTCGCACCGGATGAGCGAGGTCTTTGCACTTGCTGACAAGATCACGGTCCTGCGCGACGGCAATTTTATCGCAACCCGCCGCTCGGGCGAGATCAGCGAACGCGATGTTATCCGCATGATGGTTGGCCGGGACGTGAAGAAGCAGCTTGCTGCAGCTTCCGTATCGGAGCGGCCGATTGTACTTTCGGTGCGCAATCTCGGGCTCGAAAGACCGAACTCGCGCGGCCGAATTCACAGCGTTGTCAATGATGTAAGCTTTGATCTTCACGAGGGCGAGATACTCGGGATAGGCGGGCTCCTGGGGTCGGGCCGTACCGAAGTGCTGGAACTCATTTTCGGCGCTGCCATTGGAAAACGGTCGGGTACAATAGAACGCGGCGGTATCAGGCAGGCGGCGCAGTCGCTAAACCCGCGCCGTTCCGTCGGCAACGGCATCGCCTTCCTGACCGAAGACCGCAAAGGGACGGGTCTGCTGCTTCACGCCGACATCCGTTCCAATGCCGTGCTCCCGTCGCTGCCCTGGCTTGCGCCGCTTGGCTGGATCAGCAAGGCGCGCGAAGACACGGTTGCGGGTCGCATCATCTCGGCCATGCGCGTGCGCTGTCAGGGACCAGACCAAGGTATCGATGAACTCAGCGGCGGCAACCAGCAGAAGATCGTGCTCGGCAAATGGCTGGAGACGCGACCGCGGGTTGTGCTGCTCGACGAGCCGACACGGGGCATCGATGTCGGGGCGAAAGAGGAGATTTACGACCTACTCAAGAGACTGGCCGAATCCGGAGTTGCGATCGTGATGGTAAGTTCGGAGCTTCCGGAACTGCTTTCGCTGTCGAACCGCATTCTTGTCATGTGCGAGGGCAGGGCGACAGGCGTCATCGACGCCCAGGAATTTTCAGAAGAGCGGGTCATGGAGCTTGCAACGCCGCAGGGCAATGCCCTGACTGGAGCAGCTGCATGACCGATACAGGCGAGCGGGCAATGGCATCATCGAACACCATGGAATGGCTGAAGGGCATCGTAAAGGCGACCAAGCTCTATTGGGGCCTCGCATTGCTGTTTGCAGTCGGCGTTCTGTCCTCGCCGGTCTCATCGAAGGGACACAATATCTTCCTGTCCTTCGGCAATCTTTCCGACGTGTTCCGGCAAATCTCCGTGACAGGCATCACCGCTGTCGGCATGACGCTTGTGATCCTTATTGCCGGTATCGACCTTTCGGTCGGGTCGGTGCTTGCACTCGGCTCCGTGGTCTGCGCGATGCTCCTGACCAATGAAGGCTGGTCTTCCGCCTATCTGCTCGGTGTTCCAGCTGTGTTTCTGCTGGCCTTCCTTGTCGTCCTCGGCGTCGCATCGTTTGCTGTCAAGGTGCAGCGGCGCGCAACGCAAACGGGAGCGGTTCCCGGACTCTCCAAGATCGCACTGGTTGCCGCCTTGGCCGTCGCGCTTATCGTCGCCGCCCTGGTCGCGTCGAGTTCCGCAAGCAAGGCCAGCGTCCTGCTCGTTCTGCTTGTCGTGCCCGCTGTCGGTCTGATGCTCGGGGCAATCAACGGTGTCGTTATCGTCGGCGGCAGGTTGCAGCCCTTCATCGTTACGCTCGCCATGATGGTTGCCGGGCTCGGCATTGCCCGTCTGACTGCTGGACAGAACACGGCCGTATGGCCGGTCTATACGGGAAGCAATGCCACCGAGGATTTCGAGGCGCTGCGGGCGCTCATCTTCGGTATCATTCCGGTCCCTGGCGTCATTTTTGCGGGCGTCATCCTGCTCTTCTGGATCATCTTGAGATTTACGAAGTTCGGCCGCTACGTCTATGCGATCGGAGGCAATGAGGAAGCGGCCCGGCTTGCCGGTGTCCCGGTCTGGCGCGTCAAGATCACCGTCTATGCGATATCGGGCTATCTTGCAGCGCTGGCAGGCATCCTCTACGTCGCGCAATACCGCCAGGGTAAGCCCGATGCCGGCATGGGCCTCGAGCTCGATGCGATCGCTGCCGTTGTCATCGGCGGGACCAGCCTCATGGGCGGCCGCGGATCGATGATCGGCACGCTCGTTGGCGTCCTCATCTTCGGTTTCCTCAGCAATATCCTCCAGCTCAACAATATCGACAGCAATACCCAGCTCGTCTTGAAGGGCATCATCATCATTGTCGCGGTCCTGCTGCAGGAACGCCGCTCAAGTGGTTGGATGTTCTTCCTTTCTCAGCTCAAGGTGCGCGACGCACCCGAGAGATCCGTGT
Organism: Phyllobacterium sp. 01N428; assembly: GCF_056399405.1. Classification (NCBI taxonomy): domain Bacteria; kingdom Pseudomonadati; phylum Pseudomonadota; class Alphaproteobacteria; order Hyphomicrobiales; family Phyllobacteriaceae; genus Phyllobacterium; species Phyllobacterium sp. 01N428. The sequence goes on along the minus strand of NZ_JBFTRH010000007.1, from coordinate 232,801 downwards.
CCAGCCAGCAGACGGAGACAGGCCGGCACGGCGAATAATACGCATAACCACAAAGGGAGAGAGAGAATGAAGATTACCCGCAGGCAGTTTGCCACCTGGGCCCTCGCGACGGCCCTGATCGCTCCAGTCGCCTTCCACGTATCCCTGGCTGAAGCCAAGGATAAATACGTCATCGGCTTCAGCCAGGTGACCACCGTCGAGCCGTGGCGTGTCCAGTTCAACAAGGACCTCGAAGCAGAGGCGAAGAAACACGCCAATGTCGAGCTTCTGGTTGCCGACGGCCAGGACAAGACTGAAAAACAGGTCGCTGACGTTGAAAACTTTATCCGCCAAGAGGTCGACGCCATCCTGATTTCGCCAAAGGAATCCGCCGGCCTTACCGGCGTCGTCGAAAAGGCGATGGACGCAGGCATTCCCGTTATTGTTCTCGACCGCAACGTCGATACCGAAAAATATACGCAGTGGATCGGCGGCGACAATGTTGTGATCGGCGAGGCCGCGGGCAAACATGCCGTGGAACTCCTCGGCGGCAAGGGCAAGGCGAAGGGCACCGTCGTCGAGATCTGGGGCGGGCTGGGCACGCAGGCAAGCCATGATCGCAGCGACGGCTTCCACAAATATACGGATGCGGAACCCGGCATCAAATATCTGCTCGACAAGCAATCGGGCGACTGGAAACAGGATCAGGCCTACAACATCATGGCGACCGCCCTGCGCAACCATGAAGATATTACCATGGTCTACGGCCACAACGACCCAATGGCCTATGGCGCCTACCTTGCCGCCAAGGATGCGGGCCGTGAAAAGAATATCCTTTTCCTCGGCGTCGACGGGTTGCCCAATGAGGGCGTCCAATGGGTGAACAAGGGCGAACTGGCTGCGACATTCCTCTATCCGACGCCAGGTGCCGAAGGACTGCGCCAAGCCTTGAAGGTTCTCGCGGGTGAAAAGGTCGAGAAGAAGATCGTGCTTGGAACGGAAACGATCACTAAGGAAAACGCACCTGCGATCCTCAAGGCGAACGGGCTCTAACGCATTGGCCAAGGCGAGCCGCACTTCCACGTGCGGCTCGAATTTCTCCGACATCTTGTTGTTATCGCAGCCTTTTGCGCTATGATTTGGCCTGGCCGCACCTGTGCGCCGCATGTGTTGGAGGTACCGTCATGAAAACGCAGGCCATTGCCGCCGCAATTTTCTTCGCCGCGGCTGCCATATCGACAAACAAGGCCTCCGCCGAACCGCTGCAGACGATGGATGACGTCGGCCAGGCGATTGCCGCCTGCTGGAAGCCAGCCTCGGATTGGAAGGGCACGGTAACGCTCAGCTTCAGCTTCAAGCGTGATGGAACGTTGATTGGGCCGCCGAAGCCGACCAATATCGCTGTCGATGGCGATGACAAGGCGCGTCAAAAGTTCGTGGGTTCAGCAATCGAAGCGATCCAGGCCTGCATGCCATTGTCGTTCTCCACCGATCTTGCGGCCGGAATTGGCGGACAGGTATTCACTATGCCTTTCACCGCACCAATAAGCGGGCAGGATCAGCCGACGGTCGATACGCAGTAGAATTTTTCAGACGACGACTGAATAGACGGCCGCAAAGTGGATGCCGGCCGCTGTGAGGACGAAGCTGTGCCATATCGCATTGTGAAACGGCAGGCGTTCGAGCACGTGAAAGATGACGCCGCAGGAATAGACAATGCCGCCAGCGAGGATCAGCCACAGCACCGATGCTGACAAGGCCCCTTCAAGCTGGTGATAAGCGGAAACCCCGCTCCATCCAAGCAAGAGATAAAGCCCGATGGCGAGGCGATCAAAGCGTCCTGGCATCACGAGTTTAAGGCCGACACCGACCACGGCCGTGGCCCAGACGCCTGCGAGCAGCCACCATGTGCCCGACTTCGCCATGAAGGGCGTATAAGTGCCGGCAATCAGGAGATAGATCGCCGAATGATCGAAACGGCGCAGCAAGTACTTGATCGGCGATTCCGGCCAGATGTTGTAGGTGGCTGACAGACCCATCGAAAGCACAAGTGTTCCGACGTAGATGGCGGTCGCGGCCGAGGTGCCGATCGCTGACTGACCGAGCACGATCGTCAGGAGTATGATCGATCCGACGATGGCGAGCGTGGTGCCCAGAACGTGCACAACGCCATCTGCCCAAAGCTCGGCTACCGAATAGCGCCGGAAGATCGTCACGGGTAGGGCTCGTAGCTGTGGTCCGGTCAAAGGGGCTCCTGCAATCTCGATCATGGCGTCCAGCGTATTTCATTCTTCGCTTTTGACAACCCGAAATCCCCTGACCCAGGCATTGCGCAGGGCGGTCAGGAGAATTCCCGATGCGGGCGATGGGAAAATGTGTAACAATGATGGGCAATTACATTCGTAATTACTTTCCTTTTTACTTGATAGAATTGCAGTATAAACAGGCGGATCCGCTGTGGCGGACGTGGTGACTGGGGACTGGTGTTGAGCATTCTGCGCAGAAGTGGTGATCGATGGGCGCTTGCGGGACTTCCTGCACTCCTGCGCCGCCTTGGCCTGATGGCGCCCGCCGGTAAAGCGCTGAGCGGCGTCCGCTCACATTCGCGTCCGCTGGAACTGCTGCCTTACGGACTTCTCCTCTTCCTCAGCGTCGCCGCGATCATTCTCGTCTTCATTATCGGCGTGGGTGAGAGCAGGGACAGGATGATCTCCGAATCGACGGTTCAGTTGCGCCAGAAGACGGCGCTGCTTGAAGCCTATGTCAGCAAGATCCTCGAAGCCAATGAAATGGTCTTGCGCAACATCTCTTCTGAAATCGATCCGATGCCCTGGAGCGACATCGTGGCGTCGCCGAAAGTGGCAAGCCTTCTCGCCGACCAAAAGCAATTCCTGAAGCATTCTGGCGTCATTGCCCTCGTCAACAGGGAAGGTTCGCTCGTCGCCTATAGTGAGGGCTTTCCGGCAAAGTCGTTCAGCGTCACTGACCGCGATTATTACCGCTACCTACACGATAATCCGTTGAGCGAGACATTCATTGGCGAGCCGCTCATCGGGAGGGTCCATGGTAAACTCTCGCTGACCATGAGCAAGGCCCTGCACCGGCAGGATGGCTTGTTCGACGGCCTGATATTGATCACCATGCCGCTCGAGTATTTTTCCAACCTGTTCAATGGCGCGGCTTCGCCGTCCGATGTTGCCCAGCTCCTGCGGAACGATGGCAGGGTCATCGTCAATGTCCCCTTTGCCCAAGGTGGCAACCAGGCGCCCTTGTGGTTCGCGTCTGCCGTGGGAGCCAATCCGGCCGCAGGAGTGGTCAACAGCGTGTCTGCAAACGACCAGACGAACCGGCTGGTGGCATACCGAAAGGTTGAGGCGTTTCCGTTTTACGTGAGCTACGCCATCGATGAAGGCAAATTGCTGAATGGCTGGTGGCAATCGGTTTTCGTCTATGGCGCGGTTCTCGCGACTGCCCTTGCAGCATTCATGGCGACGGCATGGATGGCGCGGCGCAATTCGATAGCGCTGCTTCATTCCAACGAGTCGCTTCGCGAGGTCAGCGAGCGCGTGCTTGTCTCGCAGGATGAGGAGCGCCGTTCGATAGCGCGCGATCTGCACGATTCAACCGGCCAGCATCTGATCGGCGCGGCAATGGAACTCGACAGCGCCCGTTCCCGCATTTCGGAGACTGACGATGACACGTCGCGGGCACTGCACCGCGCCGCCGCGTTGATAATGCAAAGCAATGAGGAATTGCGAACGCTGTCCTACCTGCTTCACCCGCCGATGCTCGACGAGTCCGGGCTGCCCAATGCGCTCGAACTGCTCGTCGTCGGTTTCGAGGAGCGGAGCGGTCTTGAGATCGAGCTGCGAGTGGCGCCCGAAATTGGCACGAAGCGGCCGCCGGCCGGCGTGGAGCTTGCGATATTTCGCATTGTCCAGGAGGCGCTGACAAATATCTACCGCCATGCACGCGCAAGCCACGCCACGATCAGGCTTGTGCGCCAGGGCAGCGATGCATACCCGATGCTGTCTTTGACCGTGAAGGATGACGGCATCGGCATAGAGCGCAGAAATCGCAATACGATCGGCGTCGGACTCTCCGGAATGGAGGCGCGGCTGCGACCCTTCAACGGACTGCTCGATATATCCACCGGCAAGAAGGGAACCACGCTCTCCGTGCGCGTACGGGGTTGATCGCAGCTCATTGCAGTTCTCGGGATTGGCCCCGAGGATGCTGATACAGGACCGGCTAGCTCAACCCTTCTTCTTGCCTTTGTAGTCCGCATAAATCTGGTCGGCCAATTTGCGCAACGACCGCCCGATATTCGCGTATTCGAATTCGTTGAGATTGGCGAGCGAGGCGCGCCCCGAAGGATGCAGGGTACCGAAGCCGCTGCCGGGCAGCAGTACAATGCCGGTGTCGCTGGCAATCCGGAACAGGAGCTCGGTGGGCGCCACATTTTTCTTCACCCAGTCGGCGAATGCATCTCCATAGAGCTTGCGGGCAATATGTTCGAGATCAAGCAGCGTATAGTAATCGACGGCATTGACGTCGTGTTCCGGCGGCAGCCCGAGTTCGCGGTAGAGCGCAGCCTCACGGCGGCGGATGAGCTTCTTCAGCTCCGCCTTGTAGCCGTCGCTCTCGTCCATCAGGGCAAACAGCGAAAACAGCACCATCTGTACCTGCTGCGGCGTGGAAAGCCCGGCCGTGTGGTTCAGGGCAACCGCCCGGCTGTCCGCAACCACCCGGTCGAGGAATTTCAGCTTCGATACGTCAGGAACAAGCGTCGAATAGCGCTCGTCAAGTTCCTTGCGGTCGGACTTGGAGAGCCCCTTGAGCTTGGCGTCGAAGATATTTTCGCGCTGCGTTGCGATGACGCCGAGCCGCCATCCCGTTGCACCGAAATATTTAGAGAAGGAATAGACAAGAAGGGTATTGGCGGGGCAGGTCGCGAACAGCGACTTGAAGTCGTCCGCGAAGGTCCCGTAGACGTCATCGGTAAGGATCATCAGGTCCGGCCGCTTCTCCGCGACCATCTTCGTGATGCGTTCGAGGCTGCGATCATCCATCTTCACCGAGGGGGGATTGCTCGGATTGATGCAGAAGAAGATCTTGATGTCCTTATCAAGAAGCTTGTCGATCTCCTTATCGGGATATTGCCATTCCTGGGTAGGATCGGCGTTTATATGAACCTGCTTCAGGTCGTATTCCTTAAGCTCGGGAATTTCGATGTAGGGCGTGAAGGCGGGCATGCCGATCGCTACCTTGTCGCCAGCCGATATCAGCTTGTTCTGCTTCAGCGAATTGAAGATATAGGTCATGGCCGCGGTGCCGCCCTCTACCGCGAAAAGGTCGATGTCGTCCGAACTGATGAAGCCGCCGATCATCTCCTTGACGATATAGTGCTTCACGATTTCCTCGCTGACGCGAAGCATGCGCGGCGGTACGGGATAATTGCAGCCGAGAATCCCCTCGACAGCTTCATGCAAAAAGTCCGATGCATTGAGCCCGAGCTGGTCGCGGACATAGCTCAAAGCCCGCCCAAGAAACACTACCCCGGGCTGATCGCGATGTTCGTCGACATAGCGGGCAAAGCGCCCCTCGATTCCGGCGATTTTCGGCAGGCCCCCGACACCGTTCTCCATATATGAGAATGAGAGTTCAGCTTCGGCAACCGCAAAGAGCCCGAGGCGGAAAAAGGCGCGTCGCGGCAGGGTGGCGAGAAAGTTCGGGTTGCCGCGTCCGGCATTGAGAATGAGCCGATTTTCCTTGCTGGAGGCAACCTGGATCAACGCATCCTTGAGTTCGAACGGGCTAAGCTTGGCATATTGGCTGTAGTCTGTGCGGGGCATGGAACTCTCCTCAGGCAAATGCCACGACCAAAGGGCCGAGCAGGGTCAGGAATACATTGGCAAGGGCATAGGTAATGGCGAAGGGGGTCGTCGGTATCGTATTGCCTGCCTTGTCGAGGATTTCGCCGAAGGCAGGGTTGGCACTGCGCGAACCGGACAGCGCACCGGCAAAGATCGCCGTGTTGTCATATTTGAGGACATAACGGCCAAAGACCATGGTGATCAGCAGCGGCAGGATGGTCACGACCACGCCGATGAGAAAAATCGAAAGACCGCTTGTGGCGATGGTTTGCACTGCCTGCAGGCCGGATTGAAGTCCGACCACCGCAACGAAGCCTGCTAGACCAAGGTCGCGCAGGAGCGTCGACGCCGCGGTCGGCATGTTGCCGATGGCAAGGTTGCGGCTGCGATACCAGCCGAACAGAAGACCGGAGAGCAGGGCGCCCCCGCCGCTTCCAAGCGTCAGAGGAATCGAGCCGATCCGGATTACGGCGAGGCCGATCAGCAGGCCGGCAACGATGCCAAAGCCGTGGAAGACGAAATCGGTCTTGTCGCTGGGGACGATGACGGTGCCAATGGATTTGGCCACTCTCTGCAAATCCTGGTCAGTGCCGTAAAGGCTGACCACGTCGCCGGTTTCGATGCGCGTGTCAGGCAATAGCGGCAGCGGCTTGTCGGCGCGCTTGATCCCGGTGACATAGATGCCGTGGCGCAGGTCATCGGCGGTCGCCGCCCTGATTTCCGCGACCGTCTTGCCGACCAGCGCCGGACTGTTGATCGTGATATCGCGGGTCACGATGACAAGGTCCATGCCGTCCGACGATTGAAGCTCGGGACCGATGCCTTGTGCTGAAGACACCACGCCCGCACGCCGGCCGACAACCAGGATTACATCGCCGGATTCAAGCCTGAGGTCAGGCTGGACGCCAATCAGCGCGCCGGCGCGCTTGACGCGTTCGATGGTCATCGGCGCGTCCCTCGTCGTCGGCCCTTCTATCTGGGCAATGGTCTTTCCGGCTGCGGACGTCACCCGATAGATGCGGCCGACGAGATCGGGCGCGGCGGGCACTTCGCCCGGCCCGAAGACCTGCGCGCCGGCAAGGAGTTCCGCCTCCGCCTTCATCGCGTCGTCACGAATGCTGCGGCCCATGAACTTCGGCAGAATGTTGACGCAAACGATGATCGCGCCGAACGAGCCGAAGATGTAGGTGACCGCATAGCCAACGGCGACGTTGCCTTGCAGGCGCTGCACTTCATCGGCGGCCAGGCCGAGCTTGCCGATGGCGGCGGAGGCCGTACCGATAATGGCCGATTGCGTAAGGCCGCCCGCGGCGATACCGGCGGCGAGGCCCTTGTCGAGCCCAAACATCCGGGCCAGCACGATGACGGTCAGCAGCCCGCTGAGAGCAAGCACGACGGCCATAGCGATTTCGCGCAGCGATTGACGGCCGAGCGAGCGGAAGAATTGCGGGCCGCTTTCAAAGCCCACGGCATAGATGAACAGCGCGAACAGCACGGATTTTACGCCATTGTCGACGGAGACGCCGACCTGGCTGATCAGCACCGCTACAAGCAGCGATCCGGCAACGCCGCCGAGCTGGAATTTGCCGAATTGAACCTTGCCGATGGCATAGCCGCCCGCAAGCGACAGGAACAAGGCAATTTCGGGCGATTGACGAAAAATCTCATGAAGCCAGACCATCGAGATCCTCCAACGATTGTATCAGCGCGATTGCGGTGTTTGAGCGTCAGGTCGTAGTCGAGCGTTGATCCGAACGCTTGACGCAGCGAAAACCAACGTGACTGGTTGAAGTGTCCTCGGGTTCGGCATGCCGCGCGGCCGGACGGTACCGCCGGCAATAATTCGGTGCGCAAAGATGCGAACCGCCCTTGAGGACGCGCCGGGGAATAAGGATTTGCGGCGTGTGCGGATCATAGCTCGCGTCGATCGGACCGCCGCGCGGGTTAAGCGGGATGCAGCAAGCCTTTGCCGCGGGCTCCTCATGACGTGTGGACCAGAAATCGCCCGTCCACTCCCAGACATTTCCGATCATGTCGTAAACGCCATAACCGTTCGGTGGGAATCTGTGGACGGGCGAGGTCCGGTCGTCGCCTTGGGAGCGAAGGTTGTGATGTGGAAATATGCCTTGCCAGGTATTTGCCATCTGCCGGCCGCCGGGGTTCAGTTCGTCACCCCAGGCAAACTCGGTTTCGTCGAGCCCGCCGCGCGCTGCCAGTTCCCACTCGGCTTCCGTCGGCAGGTCCTTGCCGGCCCAATCCGCGTAGGCCTTGGCATCCTGCCATGCCACATGCACGACGGGATGGTCGAGTTTGCCGCGCAAGTCGCTGCGCCGGCCATAGGGGTGACGCCAGTCAGCCCCGAACTTGTAAGTCCACCACTGGGAAATATCGGGGCTTGTGACCGGGCGGGTCGGCGGATCGAACATCAGCGAGCCCGGCTTCAACATATGTGGCAGCGCACCGGGATAATCCTTTGGATTCGGGGCCTTTTCGGCAACGGTTATATGGCCGGTCGCCTTGACGAATTCCATGAATTGACGGTTTGTGACCGGGGTGGCCTGGATCCAGAATCCGTCGACCTCGACCGGGTGCGCAGGGGACTCCTCCGGATAGTGCTTGTTCGACCCCATCATGAAGGTTCGTCCGGGGATCCAGATGAGGCCGTCCTCCGATTTCAACTGCTCGTTGAAGCCATCTCTTTGGGCTGCGGCGGGCATTCTACCTCTCCGAATGTCAACTTGTGCGAGCATTGCCGCGAATTCGCTGCGACTGAAGTACGTTACAGTTACATACTGTTGTTTCTGGCCGGCCGTTGCCAGTTACCGAGCGGCGGATTAAGCGGGGGAAGCGCTGGCGTAACTGTAAAGGATCGCCGGTCGCGGCGGCGATACTTCACACGCCAGGCCAGTATGGCGGACGCAAGAATTCGCGCACTGCCTTGTGTCGGTGGATGTGGTGGGCCGAAGAGATCACGTTCAAATCCTGCCAGAGCGTCCTGCACCGACCGGTCATTGCTTGCCTCAGCCCAATCCGTTGCGCTTCGAAATCCCATGGCTTTCGTCCAGAGGTTGAGCGCCGAATAGGCACGCTTCGCGTCGCCCGAGTTGAGCGCTGCCAGGAGTTCACGATAGCGCGTGGGCTCGGATTGGGCCCGGGCCTGCTTGCGCGCATCAACCCAGCGTTTCATGCGGGGCCACAGGCGATGGAGGAGGAAAGCCAGGCCAAGGGCGGCGAGGACGGTGATAGCAATGCCAAGTATTGCGCGGATGGAAAGGCGGTCTGGTGCTTCCTTTGCCTGGGGAAGATCGGGCGCAATAGCGTTGGCCGTCGCTGGCTTTGCCTTTACGACGAGGACGAGGGGCTTCAGTTCGGCCCGCTGCGCCTGCATGTTTCCCGTGTCGAACCAGGTGGCGGTCAGTGCGGGAAGCGTGAACGTCCCCTCCCTATCCATCACGTAGGTGACGCGCTCGGTGCGGCTGCTCCCTCGCTCACGGCCACTGCCATCGACATTGTCCGCCAGTGCCGGGGCCTGGCGATAGAGCTTTACGCCATCCGGCACGTCGAACGATAATTCCGGCAACATCATTGCCCGCGTCCCTGTCGCAAAGAGCGTAACCGTGCGCACAAGCGTGTCGCCGACCTTGAGATTGGCCGGGTCTCCATCGATGGTCTCGCTGAGCTGGGCACGCGCGGCGGAAAACGCTGATGCTTCCGCTCCGGGTGGCAATTCCGCGGCGACAAAGGTGACTGCGGGAAGATTTACTGTTGCTGGGGTGGATTGATCCGGCACCTTGGCATAGGCGAGCGGTACGCTTGCTGTCGGGAGCGTAAATTCGCCGGCGATCTGCGGAATAATGAAATAGGTGCGGCGAATGCCGGAATATTCTTCGCCGCTGACGGATTTGACCAGGTTCTGAGCCCGCTCGTCGGGAAGCGTGACAATTGCGTTCGGGATGTCTAGCAATGGAAACTGCGGCGGCGATGTGAAGAAATTCGGAACGTAGACGTCGACATCTATGCTCACCTGCTGGCCGACCACGATCTTGCCCTGTGTCGCCAGCGACGTTTCGGCGAATGGCTCGGCAGCATAAACCGGCGATGCAAACAGAAGAGCAAGCGCGACAAGCCAGCCAAAATGTCTCATTGCTTGCCTCCTCGTGCCTCGATGGCAAACTTGCGGGCAAGAAGATCGGCCGGACTGACCTCGATATTCTTCATCCACAGATCGGCAGTCTGTTCAGAAACGTTGACCTGCCCCTTTTTGCCCTGCTTGCCCTTGGCGTCGAACTGGACCTGGTCAGGTTTGAGATTGGGGTCCTGCTGCTGTTCCTCTTCCTCCTGCTTTTGCAGCGCCACGAGTTTCTCGGCAATGGCGAGATTGGCCTTGGCCTCGGGCCAATCTGTTCGAAGTTGCAGCGCGCGCTTGTAGGCGGCGACCGCCTGATCCAGCCGATTGAGGTGAAGCAAAGCGTTGCCCTGGTTGTACCAGGCTTCTGGCGTATCCCTTGCCGCGAAGGCATCGACCGCTTCGCTGAACTTGCCAGCGCGATAGAGTGCGACGCCGTGCCATTCATTGTCCCTGAAGGCAGCCGCGGCGGCGGGATAATCGCCACGCTCATAGGCGAGACGTCCTTGCTGGTCCGGCGTCAGCCACATATCGGCAAGGCTGAGATCGGCGGCGCGTGAAGTGTGAGGGCTGAAAATGAGATGGAAGGCGAAAAGCGCGCCGGCCCAGCGCACGACCCAGCCCCGCCGGAACGACAGCGCGGCAAGCAGCACGATCGGTATGGTCAACCACCAGCCAAAGTCGCGCCAGCGCGTTTCGGCTTCGGCGGCCTTCTGCGCGAAATGCGTCTTGATCCGCTCCACGACCCAGCGCACGTCGCTGTCGTCGCTCGTAAAGGTTGCAACGCTGATGTTTCCGGCGCCTTGCAACCGTTTCAATTCGTCGACGTCAAGCTTGGCGAAGAGGCGACCTCCGGCAGCATCAATGGCGAAACCTCCACCGCTGGTTTTGACCGGACCGCCCTCGGCTGTGCCAATCGCAAGGAGCACGACGTTGTTGCTGCCGCCGAACCGCGCCACTTGATCGAAGGAGGCCGCATCGACACCGTCGGTCATGAGAAGAATCGTTCCGGGCGCTTGCGCACTTTCAAGCGTTTTTTCTGCTGCTGCCAATGCGACAGCAGTATTCTTGCCGGCAACGGGCATAATCCGCGTGGCCAGCGAGTCGACATAGGTGCGCACGAGCGCTGCATCGTCGGTTAACGGAAGAACCAGATGCGCCGAGCCCGCATAGGCAATGATGGCGGTTCGCGCTGCGGGCCGCGCGGCAAGGATGTCGTGAACCTTGAGCTTCGCCCGTTCAAGCCGCGACGGGGTGACGTCGATAGCGTCCATCGTCTGCGACAGGTCGATAGCGATCACCAGCGGCGCTTCGTCCTGAACGAAAGGCGGGAGTTCGCGTTGCCATGTCGGGCCAGCAAGGGCGAGTGCTGCGAGGGCAATGAGAATTGCCGTCAGGTGATAGGGCCGCAGCCGCCCCTTGGATGGATCGTCGGAGACAAGGTGATCGAGCAATTGCGGCGCAATCATATCGCGCCAGCGCAGCCTCATGTCGGACTGGCGCGATGCCAGCCACAATATCGCGATCGCTGCGAGGATCGCGAGCAGCCACCATGGCCAGAGGAAGTGGAAATCGGCGATCATCGGTTGGCTGCCGGTTCAAGCGCAGCGCCGCTGCGGTTTCGCAGCCTTGCGAACAGGAGCGCAAGGAGATGATAGGCGATAAGGAGCAAAAGCGCGGCACCGAGAGGATAGTGGAACAATTCGATGCGCGGGCGCCAGGATAGTGTTTTCTGGTTGATGGGCGTGATGCGGTCGAGCGTCGTATAGATGTCCTGAAGCCCGGTCTGGTCCTGGCCGAAGAAATATCGTCCGCCCGTCGTCGCGGCGATTTTTTCGAGTGAGGCAGTGTCGAGCTTCTCTTCACCGGTGGCTTGGGGATTGCCGATGCCGATCGTATGGATCGTGATCTTTGCATCCCTGGCTATGTCCGACGCCTTGGCCGGCGGCATCTTGCTTGCCGTATCGTTGCCGTCAGTAAGAACGATGAGCACCTTCTCGGGCGCGCTCGTGTCCTTGAACATCTTGATCGCCAGCCCGATGGCATCGCCGAGTGCAGTCCGTGGCCCGGCAATTCCGGGCAGCGCCTCCGCGATCATGGTCTGCACAGTGGGATGATCCATGGTGAAGGGGACGAGCGGGTAGGGTGCGTCGCCAAAGGCGATGAGGCCGATGCGATCGGCCGGGCGCTTCTTGACGAAGTCGCTGACGACGCTGCGAACCGCGTCTATCCGCGAGATGAGGTTGCCGCCCGGATCGCGAAAGTCCTTTGTCTCCATCGACTGTGAAAGGTCGATCGCCAGCATGAGGTCGCGCTGCGGCTCGGTCTTCTCGATCGGCGGTTCGACATATTGCGGACGGGCGAGAGCGACAAGGACAAGAAGCCAGCAGATCGTTCCAACGATCAGCTCCGGCCAGGTTCTGCGCGTAACCAGTGAGCCGGTCGATGGTGCAATTCCCGCGGCCCGCGTGACTTCTTCGAAGAACGGAATGCGTACCGAAGCAGATTGCGAGCGATATGGCGGCAGGAGCCACCAGACGAGGATCGGCAATGGCAGCAGCACCAGCAACCACGGAAAATCAAGCTGGTACATGGTGCTTGTCGATCCAGTGGCGTGCGGCTGCGAGCAATTGCCCGGGGTTACCGGAAGGAGCGCTCCCTTGTGTGGGGTGATATTCCATGTCGTCGAGCATATGGACAAGATCCGCGCCGAGGCGTCGATCCGGCAGGGCATTTTGCAGGAACGCGACCCATGCCCCGCCGCTTTGCGCGGCAACCGCATCGCGCGGCCAGACGGCCAACGCAACGCGCTTGACCAGTATCGGCACCTCTCGGGCGATTGTATCCGCATCGCCTTCGTTCTCGAGCTGATCGAGAATTTGCAGGGCCTCGCGCCGGTAACGATTGGCTCGTCGCTTCTTGAGCCAATGCCAGCAAGCCATTGCCACTCCTGCAAGAAGGAGGATTGCCACCAAGGCCCATCCCCAGGTTTGTGGGAACAGCGCAACGGGGGCGGGGGTTTCGATATCGGCCAGTGATTTCAACGCCTGTTGTGTTGCGAGATCGAGCGGCGTATCGGCCATCATCGCCTCCTTTGCCGCCAGGCGGTCTGCGCCAGCAATCGGCGCAATTGTGGCGCCGTCTCAAGCGCGGTCGATACCGGCAACATCGGCAGGCCGAGTTCCTGCTGCCAGGCCAACAATTCGCGCCCCCTGCTTCGGGCAAAATCGCCGATCGCGTTGCGTGCCTTCGCCTGCTGGAAAGCGAGTTCTGCTTGCATGGAGCCGCCCCTGATAACCATCTCGCCTTTGGTTGGCAATTCGAGCAAGAACGGGTCGTAGACCAGAATGGCGAGCACGTCATTGCGCACGCTGAGGCGCAAAAGGAGATCGCGCGTTTCCGCCGAATGTCCGTCAAAGTCGCTGATGATGATCACAAGATGATCGTGGTGCGCGACATTCTCCACGGTCCGTAGCACCGTGTCCAGCTGTCCCGTGGCGCGCCCGCCGGGGGTGCGCGCATTCAGCGCCTGGTTCATGGCGGCGATGCCGTCGGCCAAGGCAATGACGGATTCGCGGCTGCGATGCGGCCGCAACTGCGTGGTGCCGCTATCGTTGAACACCTGCCCGCCCACCCGGTCGCCCGAGCCGAGAATGCGCCAGGCGCACAGCATGGCAGCTTCCGCAGCTGTGACCGATTTCATGACGCGGCGGCTACCGAAGAACATATTGGTGCGCTGGTCGACGACGATGAGGGCAGGACGTTCCTTTTCCTCGCCGTAGATGCGCACGAAGGGCTTGTTGGTGCGCGCCGTTACGCGCCAGTCGATGGTGCGGATATCGTCGCCCGGAAGATATTCGCGCAGCTCCTCGAAGGTCAGTCCGCGCCCACGCATCCGGGAACTGTGACGCCCGGTCAGGGGCTGCTGTACCGCGTTCCTCTGGATGAATGTCAGATCGCGCGCTGCCGATTCGAGTGCGGCGAGCTGTTCGACCGAGACATAGACGCCGTCGGAGATTTCTTGCGTGGATGGGGAAGCGGGCGCCATGGCACTCAGGCCACCGCTACGCGTTCGACGATCCGGTCAATGACTTTGTCGGGACCGATATCCGCGGCATGTGCCTCATAGGACAGGATCAGCCGGTGCCTGAAAACATCATGGACGATCGCCTTGACATCGTCGGGCGTGACATAGTCGCGGCCCTTTAGCCACGCATAGGCGCGTGAAACCTTATCGAGGCCAATGACGCCGCGCGGGCTTACACCGACCTGCAGCCATTTGGCGAGGTCAGCGTCGATCTTGTCGGGGTAGCGTGTCGCGAAAACGAGTGCCACCATGTAGTCCTCGACCGGCTTGGACACGTTGATGGCCGATATTTCGGCCCGGGCATCGAAGACTGCTTTGGGGTCCAGCTTGTCGTCGGATTTGCCGGGTTTGGACTTGGTTGCAGTCTCCTCGCTGCGAACGAGCCGCATGATCGCCGCCTCCGACTCCTCGTCGGTGTAGCTCACTTCGACATGCATGAGAAAGCGGTCGAGCTGCGCTTCGGGGAGCGGATACGTTCCTTCCTGCTCGATCGGGTTTTGCGTCGCCATCACCATGAAAAGGTCGGGCAGGGGATAGCTTTTGCCCCCGACTGTCACCTGGCGTTCCTCCATCGCTTCAAGCAGCGCCGATTGCACCTTGGCCGGCGCACGGTTCACTTCGTCCGCAAGGATCAGGTTGGCGAAGATCGGGCCCTGCTGGAATTTGAACTCGCCCTTGCCGCCCTCGCTGAAGTAGATTTCGGAGCCGGTGATGTCGGCCGGCAAAAGGTCCGGCGTGAACTGCACCCGCGACAACTCCGCATCGAGATTTTTGGCCAAACTCTTAATTGCCCGGGTCTTGGCAAGGCCCGGCAAGCCTTCCACCAGCAGATGGCCATTGGCGATGAGGCCAAGCAGCAACCGCTCGACCATCGTGTCCTGGCCGATGATCGACTGGCCGATGCGCTTGCCCAATGCGAGAATGTCGTCACGTGCGCTCATTGTGTGTTCCCGCCGAAAAACCAGGCATAATAGGCATTGTCCGGTGCATGGTCACTCACGAATGCAGCGTTGCGCTGCCAGGCGTCCCGATCACCGCGATAGGCGCTTAGGCCGGCATTGTAGAACGTGTGGAGAATTTCCCGTTCCTGCTTCGTGGATGTGATGAAGGCCGCATCGGCATTGACCAGAGGCGGTTCACTGGCAAGGGCGAGAAGTTTCGGCAGGACTGTCGGAAAGGTGTCGGGTCTTACCCACGCCGCATATTCGATGCGAGGCATATCGTCGGTAACAGGGGCCGCGTCTGCGGCATAGGTTTCAAGTCCCTCGCGATCCATCACGAATGTGGCCATCAATTCAGGAAGTGAATTGACGCCGACTTCGCGCAAGGCCTGCTTCACGCCGG
This sequence comes from Phyllobacterium sp. 01N428, assembly GCF_056399405.1. Taxonomy (NCBI): domain Bacteria; kingdom Pseudomonadati; phylum Pseudomonadota; class Alphaproteobacteria; order Hyphomicrobiales; family Phyllobacteriaceae; genus Phyllobacterium; species Phyllobacterium sp. 01N428. The sequence continues at coordinate 217,389 of NZ_JBFTRH010000007.1, read as the reverse complement.
GTTGTTCGAACCGCGCACTCATCTGAGCGACATCGAGGTTCATGGGTTCGAACGAGCCGACGAGGAGCATTTCATGCAGTTCGGTTGTCCATAGGGATGCGTGCGGAAAGACATCGATGAAGCTTCGAACGAGCGAGCGTGTATCCTCGTCGTTTTGCGTCGGCAACGGGAGCCATTGGGCGACCATGCCGCCGGGCCGCAGCCGCGCGGCGGCAAGCCTGTAGAAATCGGTGGAGTAGAGATTGGCGACCCCTGCGGCCGAGGGCGGCGGCGGTTCGAGCGTTACAAGATCGTAGGACACTTCGCTTCCAAGCAGTTCCCGCCTGCCATCCCGCAGCCGGATGTCGAGGTTGGGCGATGAGGGAGCATTGAAATTGCCGTTGAAAAGGTTCGCTGCCCGCTGCACGCCCGGGAGGAGTTCAGCGGCGACGCGCTGGTTGAGCCCGTCATAGGCCAGGAGCGCACCTGCGGTTATGCCGGTTCCGAGGCCTACAACCATCGCCGCCTGCGGCTGCTTTTGCATGGTTATCAGGGGAAGGAGCGCCTGGAGCCGCATGTAACGCAGTGAGGGCAGGGAGTCTCCGGTATTGGAGACACCCTGGATGTAGAGTCGGCGGAACTTGCGGTCGCGGCCCTGTTCGACGACCGCGACGGTTGCGCCAAGGCCTTCCTCGTAAAAGACGAGCCTTCCGGTCTGGGCACCAGGCAGCAGACTGGCGAAGCGATCCGAAGGGATGAGGAAGGCCAGGGCCAGTGTCAGGACGCAGACTGATGCGATGGCAATGCGGTGGAGGCGTACGGCCGCGACGTTGCGCAACACGGCGATCAGGCCAATGACGGCGGCAGCGACGGCGAGGATGCCGAACGAGCCGACGAAGCCGAAAGTGGGAACGAGCACAAAGCCAGTCAGGACCGTCCCAACAATGCTGCCGAGCGTGTTCCAGCCGCTAACGAGCCCGACGCCGCTTCCCGTCCGGCCATCGTCAACCACGAGCTTGAGTGCAAAGGGAAAGGCGGCGCCAAGCAGAAGCGTCGTTGGAAACACGATGAGGATCGCGGCGACCGCAAAGCGTGCCGACATTCCCGCAAGCTGGTTTCCTGTCAACTGCAGCAGCCAGTACTCGGCCATGGACTGCAGCATGATGATCCAGTTGCCGAGGAACGCGATGCCGCAAAGACCGACGAGGCCCGCGCCGGCGATCAGCAGGCCGAAAATGCTCCAGTGGTCGCGAACGCGATCGACCCATCTCGAGGCAAGTGCGGAGCCTGCGGCCAAACCAATGAGGTACGTGGCGAGCACGATGGCGAAGGCAAATGTCCGTGTGCTCATGAACTGGACGATGGACTGGGTCCAGATGACCTCGTAGCCGAGTGCGATGCCGCCCGCCACGGAATAGAGAAACAAGGCAAGTCGGACACTCCGGGCATTCACATTGGCAGGCGAGATGGTTTGCGCTTGAACAGGCGAGGCAAGGACGAGCGCAAAAGCAGCTGCAAGAAGGCTCAGCGCCGCCGCAGCATAGGCGGTGCCGGAGACACCAAGATAGGGGATGAAAAGGAATGCGGCAGCGAGAGTGCCAGCAATGGCCCCGGCTGTATTTGCCGCATAGAGGCTGCCGCCCTTGAGGCCGATGTCGCGGTTCGACGCGGCTACCGAACGCACCACCGCCGGAAGAGTGCCGCCCATGAGGACGGCGGGAACACCGACGAGAGCGAAAACGATCAACCAGGCGACGGGTGCCGCAGAATTCTCGATAATTGCAAAGGACGGGGCAAAATGTGCGAGCGCGACGGTAACCGCAATGCCGCAAAGGGCGACACCCGCCTCGAGCAGCGCATAAAGCCGAAAGGGATAATGGCTGCGATCGATTGCGGGCCCGAGCAACAGACTGCCGAGCGCCAACCCTGCCATGAACGCTGCAACGCCTGCCGTGACGGCATAGACGTCGACGCCAACGATCAGCGAGAGTTGCCGTACCCAGACGACCTGAAAGACCAGAGCTGAAAACCCCGAGGCGAAAAGCAGAAGGGCAGGCAGCGCCGTGAGGGTCAATCGTTGGGGCATGGAAACCTCAAACTGTTCGGCACCGGCAGGCTGGTTGCAAAGTTGCGTATCAACGCTCATCTGATGCGCTCCGTAATGATTGTTCGGCTGGCGCATCGTGTGGGCGCCAGCCGGTTATCGAAATCAAACGGGCGTTATTGCGCCTTGTTCTGCTTTGCCAGTTCCTCGTCGATCTTCTTGTGAACGGCTTCCTCCACCTGATCGACACTGAAGCTTGCCGGCTTCTGGCTCGGCGGATAATCGACGAAGGTTTGAAGGAACTCCGAAGCTTTCAACGTGGCAATACCCGTCAGATACGCGTTCTTCACGAGCCAGTCATTGTACTGGTCCGAAGTGATGTCGGCGCGCTCATAGGGGTCCATGCGCAGGTTGAAGATCTTGGGAAGACGCAGGCAGGTAAAGGGCTCTTGCCAGATGTTGAGGTTGCCTGGCGCGCGCTGCTCGCAGAACACCGCTTTCCAGTTGTCCCAACGCATGGCGACGAGTTTACCGTCGTCGTCGAAATAGTAGAACTCGTCGCGCGCACTCTTCGGCTGCTGACCTTCGAGATAAGGCAGCTGATTATAGCCGTCGAGATGCACCTTGAAGTTCTTGCCGCCGATATCGGTACCCTTCAGCAGCCGGTCCTTGATATCCGTGTCGCCAGCAGCGGCGAGCAGGGTTGGAAACCAGTCGAGGCCCGAGAACATGTCGTTGCTCACAGTATCGGGTTTGATCTTGCCTGGCCAACGGATCATCGCCGGGACGCGGAACGCGCCCTCCCAGTTGGAATCCTTTTCGCTGCGGAACGGCGTCATCGCCGCATCCGGCCAGGAGAACATGTTGGGGCCGTTGTCAGTCGTGTAGACGACGATCGTGTTGTTGGCGATGCCTTCGTCGTCGAGTGTCTTCAGAAGCTTGCCGACGTCCTGATCGTGTTCCCACATGCCGTCGGCATATTCATTGCCCGGCATGCCGCTCTTGCCGCGATACTCTTCCCGCACATGAGTAAATACGTGCATGCGGGTCGTGTTCATCCAGACGAAGAAAGGCTTGTCGCCCTTGCTGTGCTGCTTGATGTAATCGATCGCCGCACCGGTGGTCTCGTCGTCGATCGTTTCCATCCGCTTCGTCGTCAACGGACCGGAATCCTCGATCTTGCCATCGGCCGTTGCCTTGATCACGCCGCGCGGCGAGAAATTCTTGACAAAGGGATCATTGGGGTCCTTCGGCCAATAGGGTCGCTCCGGCTCTTCCTCCGCATTGAGGTGATAGAGATTGCCGAAGAACTCGTCAAAACCGTGCTTTACGGGCAGATATTCATCCTTGTCGCCAAGGTGGTTCTTGCCGAATTGGGCGGTGTTGTAGCCAAGCGGCTTAAGGGCCTGGGCGATTGTTATGTCGCGATCCTGGAGCCCAACCGGTGCTCCGGGCGCGCCCACCTTGGAAAGACCGGTGCGCAACGGCGTCTGGCCGGTGATGAAGGAAGAGCGTCCGGCGGTACAGCTGTTCTCGGCATAGTAATCCGTGAACATCATGCCTTCCTTGGCGATGCGGTCGATATTCGGTGTCTGGTAACCGACGAGGCCGCGGGAATAGGCGCTGATATTCGTCTGGCCGATATCGTCGCCGAAAATGACGAGGATGTTGGGTTTGGGAGCGTCCTGCGCCTGCGCGGCCTGAACACCGGGCCATTGCGCAAAAGCAATCCCTGTCGCTATGGCGGCGCCGGCGAGCAGAGAGGTTCTCGCCTTGGCTCCGTTCGGAACGCAAGCTTGCCAAAGCCTGCTTAAATCAATCTTCCATTCAACTGACATCAGGATCCTCCTGGAGACGGGGGCAAATTTCGTGCTGAAGCATTGTACTCTCGTGTCTGGGCAGAGGTATTATCAGGCCCCTGCAACCGCTGCGCGTGTTTCTGCCCTGGATTGGGCTTTTTGGACGACCTGCATGCTTTCGGGCTTCGGCTTCCGAAGGAAGTACGTAACTGTAACGCAATCCTAGATTTTACCGCGAACACGACGAGATTTTATCCGCCTGTTGCAGAGCGTTCTGTAACAGTTAAGTACTTTGTCTTCGGTTGAGATGCGCTCATGATGTCTGCACGCTAGACGCGAAAACTCAGCAGGAGACGTGAATGAAGGTGGCCACCGTGAAGACCCTATGTGCAATGATCATCGCCACCGGTCCATGGATATGGGCTGCGCAGGCGAAGGCTGACGACGTACGGCTTTCGGGCTTTCCATCGCTGATCCTGTCGGGGGGCACAGCCAAATCAACGTCCTATCAAATGCCCAAGCCCTTCAATAATATGCTCAAGGCAGACATGCTCGACATTTCGTTCGGAGCAACGACGCTCGATGCAATCCAGAAGGCGTTTGGCGGCGAGATCAGGACGCGCGGTTCGGGCGCCAATGGTGTCAGCTGGCTCTGCTACCAGGTTGCGCTCGATGGCCACGCGTCGAATCTCTGGTTCATTTCCAATGGTGAAGCAGCGGGCTCGAAACGGCTCCTGACAATGGTATCGGCCGAGGAGAGCGATACTGCGCGGTCAGGCTGCTCGCAAGGTCCTGAAACCTTGACGGCGTGGATGCTGCCGGTCCCGGGCTTGAAGGATGACGAGACGGATCTGCAAAAGGCTTTCGGCATGAGCATTCATGACGGGATTATCCGTTACTCGAATGAACAGGGCCCAAACAGCAATGGCGTGACGACCCTGCAAGCCCTCGTCTACCGGCTTGACGCAGGCAAGATCGACGGCATGTCATTCAGTCAGGTTACGGCCAAATGATCTCGCCTATTTGCCCAGCGCAAACTGAAAGTTGACACCGACGAATACCTGCCACTCGGGGTTGCCGCGACCGTGATCGAAGACGGTGTATTGGGGCTCGACGAAGGCGTTCATCGTCACCTTGTCGTTGACCTGAAACACCTTGCCGACGCCAAAACCGACCGGAACCGAGTAGTTCCCGCTCTCCAGGTCGAAGTTCCAGATGGCGGATGACCTGAGGTAGAAACCCTTGCTCAAGTTGAAATTGACGATGGGCTGGAACGTTGCGAGTGAAACATCATCCCGGTCGCTTTCGCCGGCAAATGACGTCTGGTACGTGACGAGACCGCCGAGCAGGCCCCAGCTTTGCGGTGCGACCACAACGCCGGCGGCGCCCGCCTGCCATTTACCGGCGCCAAGGGCATCGTCCGTCGCAGTCGGGAGGACGACGAGCGGGCCGGCGCCGAATGAAATCTCCTTGCCGGGCACGAGGAAAATGTCCATCAGCGTCAGGTCGCCCAGACCCGTCGTATATCCTGTCGGAAATTCCGGTGCGGTCGCGACCGGAAGCGTGAAACGGATCAGTTGCGGTGCGCCGAAAAGGTCCGAAGGCACGAGACCGCGCAGCAGGAACTGGTTTGCGTAGCGGTCGCCCGGCAGTCCGGTCAGTTCGGGAACATAGTAGTCGTGAAAATTCAGCGTGATCTTGGGCGTCAGCGGGTTGTTTGCAGCATTTACGTCTGCGTGTTCCTGCGACGATGCGGCTTGCGCACTTAACGAAATCGCACCGATGGCCATAATCAATACATCTAACGAATAACTTAAATATCTCATGGTCTTCATCCTTTAATTGAAAGCCAAGGTGAGCCAGATTCCATCCTGCATGACAAGTTCGTAACTGTAACGTTTACGGCCTCCCGCCCATGCCAGGGTAGAACGACCAAAAAGGGGGCAATCCAAATTCATCCAAGGCAAAACATTTCGTTTTTTGGGCTCGCGGATTTGCGGCAACGGACCCCTGTTAACCGTTACGTACTCCCATAAGGCGAGACATCATCCTATGATCAATGACCGAGCGGGGCCTGGGGATATAATTGCTGATTGCGGCCCGACCGGAGCTCGACGGAACAACGAGCAGGGGATGCAATTGAAGCGATGTCGACCGCGTCTGCCCAAAGGGGACTGTGGAAATTGATGCTCAGGCTGCCTGCGATGCGTGGGCAGCTGCAGGTCCTCAGTGCGCGGAATACGACATTGCAAAGCTTGTGCGATGCCTTCGACGAGGCCAGCTCCACGCTTGATCGCTTGCGCCGCAACGGCTCGAAAGATCTCAAGCTGATTGCTGAATATGAAATGCTCTGCGCTGACATCGAGAGTGAAGTGATCGACATCTGCATCGCCACGCGCGGCAGAAGCTACTGAGGCAGAGCGTCCCCAATATCGACCGCTGATCTCCTCAACCTGGTCTTGCGTCAGGACAATTCCATCGCAACCTGGGGGATTTCCCGTATGGCGTTGCGTAGCGTTCCGTTCAATTCTACTATCCAGTGAAACTGGGGTGGGGCGCGAACATGGAAGTTGACTTCAATGTCGACATGCCAGACTCGGAGAGGATCTCCGAAGAAGAGGCGCGGGCGGAACTCGACAGGCTCCTGTCGGACTCACAATTCCATTCGACCGAACGTAACCGGAATTTCCTGAGGTTCGTCGCCCAGGAGATGTTCGAGGGCCGTGCAGCATCGGTAAAAGCATATACGATTGCCGTCGACGTCTTTGGCCGTCCCTCGAGTTTCGACCCGACGACCGATCCCATCGTTCGCATCGAAGCGACGCGGCTTCGGGCCTCCCTGGCGCAATATTATGAGAGCCGGGCCGAGGAAGGCAGCATACGCATCGAACTGCCGCGCGGCCGATACATTCCCGTTTTCACCAAGGCGCCGCCGCAAGCGGAGGTCGTGGAAGAATGCGAGGAGGCGGAAGAACAGCCCGTTATGCCCCCGGCGCAGCCTTCGCGTAGCTTCATGACCAAGCGCCATCTTGCCGTTACAGCAGGCGTCGTGTGTATCACAGCGATTTCTCTCGTGGCAGTTGCGGCCAACCGCCGTGTTTTTTCAGACAAGCCGGTTGTTGCTGTCGAGATGAAGCTGGCAGGCGATGGCACCGATGCGGAAGCCGGCCTCATCCGCGACTATCTGATGACGGCGCTTTCGCAATTTCAGACTTTGACGCTGGCGGCCGCAGAAATGCCTTCCCCGGTAAAGGCGACGGTTCCAGCGCTTAGCTGGTTCCGAAGCGCGCGGCGCGCTGCCAATCCCTACCATGTCGTCCTCAAGTATCACCCGGACATAAATGGCCGAGCAGTCTGGTGGCAGGTCGTCGATCCGGTGAGCGGCGAGGCCCTGCGGTCGGGGGTGGAGCGTGCTACCCCGGACGACCGACCGGACACGGAGGTTCGCCGCGAGCTTGTCACCGATCTCGCCACCCGCTTCGCCGGCCCGCAAGGCGTCATCAACAATATCGAGTATACGCGAGAACTCGCAGCCCCCAGTCTCGGCAATGGCTGTATCCTTAGAACCGGGGTGGCGCTCGAGCGGCAAGATGCTGCCGAACTAGACGCCGTTCGCGACTGTCTCGCCGCCACTTTGCAAGCCATGCCGAACAATCCCGATGCCAATGCAGCCATGGCAGTCACCATGATCGAGTCCGCGGCGCCGGAAGTCGTCAACGGCACTGCAGCGCAGGCGCTGCTTCTGGCCAATAAGGCCGTTGCATTGGCGCCGATGTCGGACCGCGCCGGCTATGCGCAAATGCTGGCGCTCTATCACAACGGACAGAGTGAAGCGGCCTTCGTTGCCGGCTATCGGGCGATGGCGCTCAATCCCAACAATAGCTTCATACCAGCCAAGCTTGGCGCAATGTTTTTCGCCAACGGCAATTGGACCGAGGGCGCCAACCTCGCCTCCAGGGCAGAACAGATCAACGGCAAGCAGGATGATGCCGAGTTGATCCTTGCGCTTGATGCCTATCGCAAGGGCGATTTCACCAAGGCCGTGCTCAAGGTTCAGCAGATGGGTCATTCGGGGAACTATCTGGCCGATGTGCTTGAACTTGCAGCCTTCGGCCAATTGGGTGATGCCTCTGGTGTCCGGGAAACCATGGACCGTCTGACCCGCTACCACGACCGCTTCTGGACGACGTTCCGCGCCGACATGATTGCGCGCCGCTATGCTCCGGCCATGATCGATGGACTCGAGGCCGGGCTGGCCAAAGCCGGTCTTCCGTTGGCCCAGCCGCTTCCTGCAACCAATTAACAGTTACGTACTTGCAGGGAGTGGTGGTGTCGGTGAAATCTCACCAGTGCACTGCCGTTGCTCATCCAGGATAGAACCGGGAAACCATAGCGACACGGCGCTGCTGGGCGGGGAGGCCCAAAACAAATGAATAAGAGGTGGTTCGTCAGTGCTGTCGCGCTCGCGCTGGCACTTTTGTGCGTGCCTGCAAGCCCGGCGGTGGCGGAAACAAAATCCCTCGTCCAGCCCCATCTGGACGATCTTGACGGAATGAAGCAGCGGCGTCTGGTCCGTGTCCTCGTTCCTTACAGCAAGACGATCTTTTTCCTCGACAAGGGCCGCGAACTCGGCACGGCCGTGGACTTCGGGCTGGAGCTTGAGACAGCCCTCAACATCGGCAAGAAGCGTGAAGTCGATCGCATCCACGTCGCCTTTATCCCGATGGGACGCGACCGACTGATACCGGCGTTGGACGAAGGGCTTGGTGACATTATCATGGCCAACCTGACGATCACGCCAGACCGCCTGAAGCAGGTCGATTTCACTATCCCTATCTATGACAAGGCAAGCGAGGTGCTGGTAACAGGGCCGGCGTCAGAGGAGGTAATCAACCTTGACGGACTGTCCGGTAAGGAACTCGCAGTGCGGGAAACGAGCAGCTATTACGAGCATCTTCTGAAGGTAAACGAGGACCTTAAGTCGCGCGGCAAGGAGCCGATCAAGCTCAGGATCATGGACGACAATCTCGAAGACGAAGACATCCTCGAAATGGTCAATGCCGGCATTTTGCAATACACCGTCGTCGACAAATACAAGGCGGATATCTGGGCGACGATTTTTACCGACATCAAGGTGCATGAGGATATCGCAGTCGCCAAGGACGGCGAGATTGCCTGGGCGATCCGCAAAAACAGCCCGCAACTCAAGAAGGAACTCGACACTTTCGTCGCCGCCCACCGCGTTGGAACGGCGTTCGGCAACATGTTGCGCAGCAAATATTTCAAGAGCGACAAGATCCTGCAGCGCGCCTATTCGGGCGAAGACGTGGAAAAATTCAAGCAGCTTGTCGAGATATTCCGCAAACACGGCAAGACCTATTCCTTCGATTATCTGATGTTGATGGCGCAGGGTTATCAGGAATCAAAACTCGATCAGGCGAAACGCAGCCCGAGGGGCGCCGTCGGAATCATGCAACTGCTGCCCGCCACCGCGCGAGACAAGGCGGTCGGCATAAACGGCATCGACAAGGACCAGGACCGCAACGTTGAAGCCGGGTCGAAATATTTGCGCTATCTTATCGATACCTACCTCAACGAGCCGGACATGAAGGAACGCGACCGCCAGTTGATGGCATTTGCCGCCTATAATGCCGGCCCGGGCAACCTCAACAAGTTCCGGAAAAGGGCCACGCAGATGGGGCTCGATCCGAACATCTGGTTCGGCAATGTGGAGAATTCGGCGGCCGATATCATCGGGCGGGAGACGGTGCAATACGTCAGCAACATCTTCAAATATTACGTTGCCTATTCGATGCTCGTCGAGCGCCTCGGCGAGCATGCCGACGCGGTCAATGCCGGAGCCAAAGGCGGCTAGAGAAGCAGCAGGCGCTTCAGCACCGGTACGAGTTCCTTGATCGGCAGCTGCGTGATCGCGACGGCCACGAATGGAAGCAGGGCGGCCGCGGACACCGGTACCAGGGTAGAGCGGGTCACCAGCATGGGCGATAGCTTCTTGGCGGCGTCGTAGAATTTGCCGGGATCGCCGAGTTCATCGTCGGCCATCGCCTTGCCGTCATCGGCCACGAGATTCTTGCCGAACGTCTTGCGCTCGACCTGCCGCTGGAAGTCCGTTCCGCGTTCGCTCGCCGCACGCAGTGCGCGCTTCTTGAAGTTGGCGAGAAGCGCTATGAAGCCGGCGAGCGGTATGCCGAAATAGGCAAAAATGAGGGCCAGCCACAGCCCCATGACCTGTGCGATTGCAGTAACGGTAAAGCTGCCATGCAGCACCTCGTGGGTCACCGACGCGGCAATCACACAACTGACGGCCACCGTAAAGAGCATATAGGCATTGGGGTATTGGCCGACGAAACCAAGGCCGGCGTGCCCGTCCGGGTGAGTGGCGACAAGTCGCGTTTCCAGCTTGGAAAAATCCGCAAGCAGCATCGACCAGATGATATGGCGCCAGAATGCGCGGGCGGCGAGAAACCAGAATAGCGTGTTGCTGACGGCAACCGCCCACCAGGCTGCGAGGCTCGGTGTCGGACCGTCCGGCCCGACGGCCGCCGCCCAGGAAGCCAGTGGCTGGTCCTGCATGTTGTGGTAGAGGAGGAACGAGGAGACGATCGCCAGAAAGAGACTGACCAGGTCGCCGGCCGGGGCGTTCCTTCGCCAAAGCGCCTTGGCAACGGCAGCGCTGGCCCCGGCTCTGGATGCCTCGGGAAGCAATGGGCCCGAAAAGAAGTTCCGCACACCTTCGCGAAGATTGTTTTCGATCTGGGTCTCGGCAAGCATCAGCAGGCCGATGGCAAGGCAAAAGCGGGCCCAGGGTCCGGGGTCGAGCAGGAAAGGCCGCTCTGCAAGCGGCCCGAAAGCAGTGCCTGCAACCAGGCTCAAGAGCAGCGGCACACCCCAGCTGAGCCCCACGAAGAGGGCCGCGCGCAGTGCGGGCTTAAGGTCCTGGCGACGGACGAGTTTCGCTTGCAACTGCAGATCATAGAACGGCCCCCCACGCGCAATGAGGAACTGCTGGCCGTCCTTGTGATCGTCGGTCATCGCATCACCCTAGTAGCTCAGTTCCTTCGATGGTGTCGGGCTGCCCAAGGTCGAACCGAGTTCGTCGCTCTTCTTCGGCATGCGCTTTGGCTCTTCAATCACGGTCAGCGGCGCCGCCACGGTTTTCGCTGCGATATTGCCGACGGTGCTGACCGATCCGGCAACGACTGCCGTGATGCCCTGTCCAAGCGAGACGTTGGAGTCCGTCAGCGTCTGCCCGGTCACGAGGCGCTGGCCGATAAGCTGGACCACTTGCGGGCTCTCGGCGAACTTGCCGTGGTTGAGGCTATCGCCGGCTTTCACCTTGGTGAGGTCGATAACGGTGATGCCTGCGTGTTCCAGCTTCGAGCGGTAAGGCTCCTCCGCCGGATTGATGGCTCCAAGCCGCTGCACATCGCCGGAGATGAAACGCGACGCGGCGAGAGCGCGGTCGTCCTGCGAAACGAAAATCGTGAACTTCGGGCGCTTTTCTCCCATCTCGGTGAATTGCCGCGCGAACACATCGACATCGATATCCGGTGAAGCGAGGATCACATTGTCGATCTTCGGCGCTACGCGTCCATCGCGAATTGCCATCTGGCGCAGCGACTCCATGGCAAGCCAGGTGCCCATCGAGTGGGCCATGACCGTGATATCCTTAACTTCAGGATCGTTGGCGAGCGTGCGCAAGGTTTGCTCGAAGGCGACGCGCGAATAGTTCGTGCTTTCCTTGTCGTAATTGTAGTCGAAGACGCTGGCGCGCGAAGGCCAAGTAAACAGGATCGGCGTCACCTGTGCGCCGGAGTCGTGCACGATCTGGGCAAAGCGGAAGACGGAGTCCTCATAGCGATTGTTGAACCCGTGCACGAAGACCAGCGCATGGCCGCCGACGACATGCTCGCGGAACCAAGCGCGTCCTTCGGCAACCGAATTCAATTCCTTCACGTGGGTGACCGCGAAGTCGGTCTTCGGATTGGGCGGAAGCCGCTTCGGCCACTGTACGGTGCCGGGTTTGCGAATCTTGTCGGAGGGGATCGAGACCGTGATATCGGTCATGTAGGGTTTTGGACTACGCTCGCCGGTAAAGAGCGTTGCCGGATCGTCCGACGGCACGCGGCTTGTCACGACCAGCATGTCGACCGACGAGCCACCGGTCGCACCGGTGGTCATGACCGGCGCCATCACGCCTTTGGGGTGCCCTGCGCATCCGGCAAGGGCCAAACCAAGGACAATAATGGCAGGGGAGAATGTGCGGACGGACCGGAACAAACGTGCTTTCGAATATTGACGAACCATGGTCAGGCTTTCAAACAGGCGGATTGCTCCGAACTAAGACAAAACGATACGCGCCGAACGACGACAATGTGTACATGCTGGCTTGAGCTAGTAGTGGACGAAAATGTCAGTTTGTTAAAGCTCATGCGACGGCCATCCGGTCAAGCTTCGATCAGCCGATTGCGAATCGCGTAGCGAACCAGCGAGGCGGTCGACTTCGCATCGAGCTTGCGCATCGAGGCCGCCCTATGGCTTTCCACGGTCTTTTCACTGAGACCGAGGATTGCTGCCGTCTCCTTGTTGCTGTGTCCCTCGGCGATGAGCTTCACCACTGCGGTTTCGCGCGACGTCAGGACACTCGGGGAAGCGTCCGCCTTGGCGAGATAGGACGAGACCAGGATGTCCGAGACGGTTTTGGTGAAAAACGGCTGGCGATGTTCCAGGGCCTCGACGGCCTGTACGAGATAGAGCGTTGCGTCCGATTTCAGGAGGTAGCCGCGAACGCCGGCCTCCAGGATGCTGCGCAGCAATGCCTCATTGTCATGCTGGGTGAAGATGAGGACTTCGGTTTTGGGACTGTGCAGCCTGATCTGGCGCGCCGCTTCCACGCCGTTGATGAAAGGCAGGGCATAGTCGAGGATGGCGATGTCAGGCTCGCTGAGGCGCGCCTGTTCGACGGCGTCGCGACCGTCGCCGGCTTCCGCCACGACCTCCCAGCGATCGCGCTTCGACAGGATCGCGCGGACGCCCTGTCTGACGATCTCATGGTCGTCCGCGATCAGAATTCGTGTCATGCCAATCCTCGTATTCATCTGCCACGATCATCTCGCCGGCACGGTTTACCCCTACACTGGAAACGGCGATGCGGCAAAAATTAACTGTTACGTACTTCCGGTAACGGACGCGATGTTGGCTAATGCGCGCAACGAAACAGCGGGAGCGCTGAACATGAGTCAACGATCGTTCGGGAGCCATTTGCAATCTGTGGATGAGCTTGGCTTGGGGGGACCGGCGCTGCGAAAGAGGATGGCACGGTTGGGACAGACCGCAGCGTTGACGTTGCTGCTGGCAATGGCCCAGTCCGGACTGGCCGGCGCCGCCGATCTTGTGGTCGCAATGCCGAACTGGCCTTCGGGGCAGGTGACGGCCAACATCATAAAGAGCGCCCTGAAAAAGGAACTGAGCCTCGACGTCGAGGTTCGCGAGATGGGTACGATGATCGCCTTTGCCGGCCTTGCGTCGGGCGAGGTCGACGTGCATCCCGAAGTGTGGCTGCCGAACCTGAATTCTCTCGTCACCAAATATGCCGACAAGGTTCAACTCGCCGATACCGGCGTCGATGCTTGGCAGGGCATCTGCACGACCAAGCAGACGGTCGAAAAGACCGGAATCCACTCGGTCACCGATCTCTTGGACGCCAAGAAGACCGCCGCCCTCGATACCGACGGCGATGGCAAAGGCGAGATGTGGGTCGGCGCCGAAACCTGGTCGTCGACGGCCATCGAGCAAATCCGCGCCAAAAGCTATGGTTACGACAAGGACCTGCAGCTTCTGCAAATGCCCGAGGACATGGGCATGGCGTCAGTGGATGCGGCCGAGGCCGCGGACAAGCCCGTGGTCTTCGCCTGCTACAGCCCGCACGTCGTCTTCAAACTGCATGATATCGTCAAGCTCGACGAGCCGGCCTTCGACCCCGCCAAGTGGCACGTCGTCCTTCCCGCCGACGATCCCGACTGGCTCGCCAAATCAAACGCGCCCGTCGCATGGGACAAGGCGCATTTTCACATCGCCTATGCCAAGGCGTTGGCGACGCGCAAGCCCGAGGTGACCAAGTTCCTCGAAAGCATCGATTTCACGCCCGAGGAAATCACCGACATGAGCTATGCGGTGGAAGTCGACCGCCAGACACCGGAAGACTACGCCGAGGCCTGGGTGGAAAAGAACCCGGATCGTATCGCGAAGTGGGTAAAGGGGGGAGGGCAATGACCATGCACCTGCGTAATCCGTTGAGGGCGAAGCTCGTTGCCGGGGTGGCGGTGGCAAGCCTTGTTCTGGTCGCTCCGTTCGGACTTGGTTTCGCGCAAGTTCCAAAGACCCAGATTTACGATGTGAAGACGCGTACCTGGATACCCTACGACAGCCGCAAGGCGCGCAAATACTACGCCGCCAATGGCCAGGTTCCGGAAGCGTTCAGACGGCAAATGGTTACGTTCCGCACGGCCGAAAAGCCTGGAACGATCATCATCGATGGCAACCAGCATTTCCTTTATCTGGTCAAGGGCGGCGGTCAGGCTGTTCGCTACGGTATCGGTGTCGGCCGTGACGGGTTTGGTTGGGCAGGCATCGTCCGCGTCGGCCGCATTGCCGAGTGGCCGACCTGGACTCCGCCCGCAGAAATGGTGGCGCGCGATCCGAACGCCGTCAAGTTTGCCGGCGGCATGCCCGGCGGGCCCGACAATCCGCTCGGCGCAAGGGCGCTCTATCTCTATGATGGCGACCAGGACACCATCTACCGCATCCACGGCACGCCTGAACCCTGGTCGATCGGACTTAACGTCTCGTCGGGCTGCATCAGAATGAACAATGACGATATCGTCGATCTTGCCTCACAGATACAGGTCGGCGCCAAGGTGATCGTGCTCATGCAGGGCGCTTCACTTTACAAAGGTGTTTAAGCAACTGGAGCAGGGGGACACGATGCTTTGGAAGTCTGATCGGGAATACACGAAAACGCTCGTCTGGATTGCGCTTGCCGCTGGCACCTTGACGTTCGGGGGATGCGTATCGAATACGCCTGCGCCCGAAAACATGGCGAGAAACACGCAGCAGACTGCTCCAGCCGACCTGCAGGTCGCCTGTGCCAACGCCGCGACGCAAAAGTTCGGCGCCGATCACGCTTCGGTGCTGCCGGTCAGTTCGAGCGCGCTCGACGGCGGGAAATACCAGATCATACTCGAGGCAAAGGGTCAGCGCTCAACCTGCCTGATCGACCAGACGGGGCAGGTGCTGTCGCTCGAAAAGATGTGAGTATTCTTACGTAACCATAAGCAAGCAATGAAATTGCCTGTCGCGAAAGCGAACCACCAAGGAGATGCCGGAATGCCATTGCACTACAAGACGATTGCCCTCATTTCATCAGTCGCATTCATTTTATTTTCCGGACCTGATTTAAATTATGCCTTCGCCCAGACCGCCGCCGCACCTGCACCGGCAGCGGCGCCCGCCGCAACGCATGCAACGCCCGCCGCTGAAGCTCCGGTACTGATGACGGCGGACGAACTGCAAATCCTCGTTGCGCGGATCGCGCTCTATCCAGACGATCTTGTCGCATTGGTATTGTCGGCCAGCCTCAACCCGCTGCAGATCGTGCAGGCTGAGCGGTTTATAGAACAGAACAAGCCAAACGCAAAGCCGGATGCTGCATGGGATGGAAGCGTGGTATCGCTTCTCAACTATCCGACGGTCCTGAAGATGATGAGCGACGACCTTGATTGGACGCAGCAGCTCGAAACCGCCGTCGTCAATCAGCAGAAGGACGTGCTCGTCGCCATCCAGGATTTGCGTGACAAGGCGGTTGCAAATGGCACGATCAAGTCCAACGACAAGGTCGTCGTCGAAACCAAGAACGACAATGTGATCATCCGCCCGGCCAAGAAGGAAGTGACCTACGTTCCGACCTATGATCCCGTCATCCTGACGAGCCCTACCTATGTCGCGGCCGCGCCCATTGTCTACGGCGACCCCTATCCGTCCTACTATTATCCTTACGCGCCGTATTGGGCCGGCTTCGTGACCGGGGTCGCGTTCGGTGCCGCCGTCGATTGGGATAACTGGCATTCGTGGGGAGGCAATGACGTCAACATCAACGTCAACAACTTCAACCGCGACGATTTCCATTTCGACAGAAACAACATCAACAATCTAAATTTCGACAACAGCAAGTTCAATTTCGATCGCGATTCGATCACGAACAATCTGCGCGAAAACAATGCGAACCGTCTCGATCTCAAAAACGGCGGCTTGCAGAATCTTGGCGCTGGCGGCGGCCTTGCCGGCGTCGGATCGCGGCTGCAGAGTTCTGATGTTCGGCGCGACGTCCAGAATCAGCTGAAGCAGGGCGGCGGCAATCTTGCCGGCAAGCTGCAGGGGCAGGGCGGCAACCTCGCTGGCAAGCTCCAGGGGCAGGCCGGCGGCGGCAATCTTGCTGGAAAGCTCCAGAATCAGGCTGGAGGCGGTGATCTCGCAGGCAAGCTGCAAAATCAGGCCGGGAACAGGAATATTGGTCAGAACAAGGGCAATGTGCGTGCCAATGCGCAGAAGGCCGCGGGCCGCGTCGACAATCGCCCAAGGCAGCCGAGCGCCCTCGGCAATTACGGACCGGGTCGCGACGCGCGTTCTGCCTCGCAACGGGGCAATCTGAGCCTCGGCGGCGGTGGCGGCGGACAGCGCTTCCAGGGCGGCGGCGGTGGCTTCCAGGGCGGCGGTGGGCGCTTCCAAGGTGGTGGCGGCGGGTTCCACGGTGGTGGCGGTGGTTTCCACGGCGGTGGTGGTGGTTTTCACGGCGGCGGTGGCCGTTTCCATCGCTGACCGCACTCAACACCAATTGCGCATTCCTTGAAGGGATTTCGATATGTACAGGACAACTTTCAAAATACTGCTTGCCTCCGCCTTCATTGCACTGGCGGCCCCCTCTGCACCATCATTTGCGGCGGAACCCTCCTTGCAGCGTTTCGTCGGCGCTGAGCCGCAAATGTTCAAGGAACCGGGCGAAGCGCTCGATGCCTTGAAGAAAGACCTCGATGCAAAGGACGTGGATGCCTTGGCAAAGGTTCTGGGCCTCAACGCAGCGGCTGCGAAGAAATCCGATGATTTCGACGACCGGCTGAGCGATCTCCAGAAGGCATCGAAGGAGCGTGCCGAACTCAAGGATCGCGAGGATGGCTCAAAGACCGTCATCCTTGGAAATCTCGACTGGCCCTTCCCATTTCCGCTGGTCAAGCACGATGCCGGTTGGCAGTTTGATACGCTTGCCGGCCTCGAAGAGGTCGTGGCGCGGCGAATCGGTGAAAACGAACTCGAAGCTATCAAGACCATGCGCAATTACGTCGCCGCGCAGGTGCTTTACGCCCAAAGCGATCACGATGGCGATGGCGTGCTTGAATTTGCCCAAAAGCTCATTAGCGACAAAGGCAAGCAGGATGGACTTTATTGGCCATCGGCAGGCGGCGAGGAGAGCCCTGCCGGCAATTTCGGCGAAGCAAGCAAGATCGAGGGCGCTCCTGCCTCGGATCATGGGTATTTCGGCTATCGCTACAGAATACTCAGGTCACAGGGCGATAACATCGCCGGCGGCAAGTATGATTTCGTCATCAATGGCAACATGATCGCAGGTTACGCGCTGATCGCCTGGCCGGCGGTCTATGACGAAACGGGCGTCAAGACATTTGTTGTGAGCCATCATGGCACCATCTACGAAAAAGACCTTGGCCCGGCTACCGATAAGCGCGCAAAGGAGATAAGGTCATTCAATCCTGACAAGTCATGGGAACCGGTCGAGGATTGAGTGCTTGCGCAGAACTCGGGGGAATGACATGAAAAATCCTATCGCACTTGTGTCCGTACTGGCTGCGGGTCTGCTCGCCGCCAGCCCGGTACGCGCCGCTGATATTTACTCCGCGATGGCGCCGGAAATGAATCAGGTCGAGAGGGACGGTTGGACATTCGCGGTCAGCCCCTATTTCTGGGCGGCGGGAATGTCCGGGGATACGGGCGTCTTCGGCCTCCCGCCCGTACACACGGATATGAGCTTCAGCGATATCTGGGACGAGCTTGACTTTGCCGCGATGACAATCGGCGAAGCGCGCTACGACCGGTACAGCATTTTTGCCGACGTGATGTACAGCAAGATTTCAGACGCATCGGGGACACCGCGAGGAATATTGGCGGATAGCGTCGGTGTGTCTTCCGAAACGTTCGCCGGCCTGCTCGGCGGCGGCTATTCGGTGCTGCAAAACGACCGAGGCAATCTCGACCTCGTCGCAGCGGCCCGTCTCTGGTACGCCAAGACTGAGATTTCATTCAACGGCGGCATACTTGACGGCGTCGATCGAAGCGACAGTGCTACATGGGTTGATGCGCTTGCCGGCGTGCGCGGCAAATATTCGCTTACCAACAATATCTATTTAACAGGCTGGGGCCTGGTTGGTGGCGGCCAGGCAAACCTTGATTGGGACGTTGCGGGTGGGATCGGCTATTCGTTCAACGAGAAGGTATCGGCCGTAGCCGGCTATCGTGCCCTCGGGGTCGACTACAGTGATGACGGTTTTGTTTTCGACGTTGTCCAGCAGGGCCCGATCCTCGGCGTCGTCTTGCATTTCTGATCAGGAAACGTCAAAGGGCTCGCCGCATTATAGCGGCGAGCCCTTGTCTATTCACATGTCGCACTTCTGGTAGGTGACATACATATTGTCGCCGAACGGATCGTAACGCTGGAATGTCTTTGCGTCGACGATCTTGAACGTGACCGTCATGTCATTCTGGATCATCGAGTCGACGCAGCTGAGATTGGCCGAAACCCGGTCCTTCTGCTTGCGAACGCTCTTTGTTGTGCAGATCGCGTTGGGCCCTGCGACCTTGCTTCCCGTAACCAGCAACCCGGTGGACGTTGACGCCGTTCGGTCCTTGAAGACCGTCGACTTGCCCTTCTTGGTGAAGGTGTCCTCGCATTTGGTGCCGTCCATGGTCCAGGCCCCCTGCAGTTCCTTTATCGTCGCAGCCATCACGCCCGTTGCCATGCAAAGGCTGATCACACTGCCCAAGAGCGCGACCTTGCTCATTTTACCCGTCATCGAGTTCACTCCGATTTGTTTTAGTGGTGGCGCGATAGGGTTCCGAGTTCTTGCCGGACTTGGCGCTGCCAAACGATATACGGCTACGGAATGCCAACCATGTCAACGGCTTCCGGCTCATTTACTGCAAGGAATGGTTGCATATATCGCGATCGAAAAATGCGGTCGGCGCACGTCGCGGGCGGCAAGTAACCGCCCGCGACATTGGTTCATCTCGCCGCAATGAAGTTGCGCAGATCATCCAGTTCTTCGCAACCAGCCGGACATAGCTTGGTCAGCGAGGCAAGCTGTTCCTGCGCCTTGTCCATCTTGCCGGTCTCGACATAGAGCTCGCCGAGATATTCGTGGGCGCCCTTATGATCCGGTTCAAGTTGCAATGCCTTGTCGTAATAGGTGAGGGCGGTGTCGAAGTCGCCGGTCTTGCGCAAGGTGAACCCGAGGAGGTTGTAGACATCAGCCTGCTGGTCGGTCTCGGCCAGGTCGCGAAGCTCGGCCAAAGCACCGGCATAGTCCTTTGCATCGATCTTCGTGCGAACCGAGGTAAGGTCCACCGTCGGGTTGGGCTCGATGTTGTCGACCGCGTAGGCCGGCGTTATTGAACCCAGCGGCGTGAAAGCCGTGGTGGCGGCGAATGTCAGCAGGCCGATAAGTACGTGCTTGATCATAATTTCATGCTCCTTTGTTTGGTCAGGCTTGAACGGTCGGGGTAAAGGCATAGGCGTTGCCGTCCTTTACGAATGTTCCCGATCCCGGAAACGGGAAGTGCGACCCGCAGATCTTGATGTTGTCAGCGATGACGCGGTCGATAAGCTTGTGCCGGGTAGCGATCGCCATGGGACCGTCCTGATCATAGCTCCCCTGCCACTCCGGATGCGGCGCCAACAATGCGGGCACGTACATCGTGTCGGCCGACACCATCAGTTGCTCACTGCCCGAGGTGACGAGGAACACCGAATGTCCGGGCGTGTGGCCGGGGGCGGCGATCATCTGGATGCCGGGCGCTACCTCGGCTCCATTCTCGACGCGGGTCCAATTCTTCCAGGTGGGGAACACCGAGGCGATGCGCCGTCCTGCCGCTTTGCGGCCCTCGGCCAGCTTGTCGACCCGACCGGGGTCCGTCCACCACTGATACTCGGAGTCGTTGACGATGATTTCGGCGTTGGGGAAGATCGGGGCGTTGGTCTGCTTTTCCATGAGGCCCCAGACGTGGTCGGGATGGAAGTGCGAAATCATCAACGTATCGATCTTGGTATAGTCGATGCCCGCAGCTTTCATATTTGCCGGCAGATGCGTTGCGTTGGCCTGCCACTGGCCGACGCCCGAGCCTGCATCCATCATGATTACGCGGTCACCGACCTTGAGGACGACGACGGTGAGCGGTATCGGCATGAAATCGGTGGTTAGCCCGGCCTTCGCCAGTGCTTGCTTCGTCTCGTCGACGGAAGCGTTCTTGATGAACGCCGGATCGTGCGGCTTGCGCCAGATGCCGTCATAGATGGCGGTCACTTCAATGGATCCGACCGTGTATTTGTAGAAGCCGGTTGCCGGCTCAACTTGCGCTTCGGCACGCGCGGGCAGGGTGACTTCCAATTTGCGCGCGAGGCCGAAGGCGGCGGCCGAGGCGGCCGCTCCAAGGACTGTACGGCGTGTAATATCAAACATGTGCTCGTCTCCTCGTAAAATGGTTCATTCCGGGCGGAGAACTTTGTCCGATTGAATGTTCGATCCGCTGCACAAGGAGACTGAATGGAAGGCGATTTTATTCTCGCACCGAGTCGAAAAATCCAACAAGCCATTGAATTGAAATGGATATATTTGGTTTGTCCGAAAGAGCGCGGTCACGCCGGCATTTTCGGCCCGTCCCAAAAACGAGGGCGTCTCAAAAAAATCATCGATGTGGAGAATATTTCACGCGGCAGGACGATCTACCTGGTGAATGCGGCTTTTGCCGCTCGATGTTCAGTAGGCAAAAATGACAATTGTACGAGGCATGCGCATGGCGCTTACATCGACTTTGCTGCCGCAAAATCCGGCCTTCACCTGGCTGTCCGGGCTATTCGATTTCAGGAGTGCGGGCGACCGTGGATTTAAGCCACGGGCGAATACCACGCTGTTTATGGTTTCGTCGGCAGCTGCAAGAACGCCCATCGTGGACGAGGCCCGTTCGGCCCGCTTCAACCAACTCATGCTTCCGCAACTGGACGCGGCCTATAATTTCGCACGCTATCTCAGCCGCGATAGCGACGCCGCGCAGGATATCGTCCAGGACGCCTTTTTGCGGGCTTATCGCAATTTCGACGGCTACCTCGGCGGCGATGCTCGCGCCTGGATATTTGCCATCGTCAGGAACTGCTACTTTGCGTGGCAGCAGGAGCGGGGTCGCAAGCGCCGGTTCGAGGCCCCTCTTGCCGAATCTGCGCATTCCGATGAAGCCGGAGCCGAGGCGCCCGACATAGCGTCGGAGGAAGATACGCCGGAAGACGTGCTTATCCGGGCGTCCGAATCGGAGCGGGTTCGCTCCATCATCAACGCGCTCGCCGACGACCTGCGGGAAATACTGGTATTGCGCGAACTCGAACAGCTTTCCTACCGCCAGATCGCCGATATCATCGATGTGCCGATTGGAACCGTGATGTCGCGGCTCGCCCGGGCACGACGGGAGTTCGGCCGGTGCTGGCGCAACGAGAACGGCGATGAGGAGGCAGCAAAATGAGCAAGACCTCTCACGCCTGCCCGGACTGGTTTGTGATGATGCACGGTTATATCGATGACGAACTCGATGCGGTCCATGCGCTCGCATTCGAAGAGCATCTCCAGACCTGCGCGAACTGTGCAAGGGAACTCGACAACGTCCGATCGCTGAAGCACATGATGTCCCAGGACAATGTTCGGTGGGCGATGCCGCCGCAGGTCCGCGAGACAATTCTTGCAGCAATTACGCAGGAACAAAGCGGGGCGCGCGCACAAGCCAACCACTGGGCTGCGTGGCTGCTGCAATTCACCAAGCGCTGGAGCTACATTCCTTCCTTTGCCGCCCTGGCGGCGAGCCTTTTCTTGGTCTTCTCGCTGCCGCAGACGCAAACGTCGCTGCAGGATCAAATTCTCGCCAGCCATGTCCGTTCGTTGATGGTCAGCCATCTGACCGACGTGCTGACCTCAGACCAGCACACCGTGAAGCCGTGGTTCAACGGGAAGGTCGATTATTCGCCGCCGGTGGTCGATCTTTCGGCGCATGGCTTTCCCCTCGTCGGCGGCCGCATGGACTACATTGACGGCAAGGCTGTCGCAGCGCTCGTCTACCGACGCAACGCCCACGTTATCAACGTGTTCGTGTGGCCATCCGCACCAGCGGCAAACAGTGAAAGCGTGCGGGAAGGGTATAATCTGATCAAATGGTATGAGGATGGCCTGACGTTTTGGGCGGTTTCCGATGTCAATCCGTCCGACCTCCGAGCATTTCGCGAGCTTTTTGCCAACGCGGTCGAGAAATCGGGCTAGAACGTTCTCCCGCTCGTTTTGATGCCCTCAACGGCGCACAGCCTTATTGCGGGCCCGGAGAATTTAGCGAAACTTTCGAGCGTGACCGGGCATGTTAAGCTGGCTAAGTTCCTGTCCTGCGGCAACTTGGCCGGCTTGTCGCCGCCTGTCGCAATTTTATCCGGAGAAGCTGCTGGAATCATTGATCATATTCGATTGAGCCCATCTACACCCAATTCAGTAGACTAATAAGGTTTTGGTTTCAGTGCGATTTTCGATTCACGTGCTGGATAAGGGCCCACGCAACCTCTGCAACATAACTGTTACAATGCTGTCATATGACTGTAATAAAGCTTCTATAGACCGCAGCCGACGTTAGAGGCGTCACACGAATTAAACCAACAGGAGCTGCTCCTATGAACAAGCTAATTTCCACGGCCGCAGTGCTTGCAATTGCGGTGGCCGCATCGACGGTGGGTGCATCTGCCCGCGACCAGATTCAGGTTTCTGGCTCCTCGACCGTGCTGCCCTATGCCAAGATTGTTGCCGAAACGTTCGGTGAGACCTTCCCGAACTTCAAGACGCCGGTTGTTGAATCCGGTGGTTCCGGCGCAGGCATCAAGGAATTCTGCAAGGGCGTCGGCGAAGACACGATCGACATTGCCAACTCTTCGCGCCCCATTAAGGACACCGAGCTGAAGTCCTGCGTGGACGCTGGCGTCAAGGACGTTGAAGAAATCCGCATCGGCTATGACGGCATCGTTTTCGCCACCGACATCAAGGGTCCGGACTGGAAGATCGTCCCGAAGGACATCTACACCGCTCTCGCCGCTCAGATCGTTGTTGACGGCAAGCTCGTAGACAATCCGAACACCAAATGGAACCAGGTCAACCCGAACCTTCCGGATTGGGACATTGCTGCCTATATCCCCGGCGAAAAGCACGGCACCCGTGAAGTTTTCGAAGAGAAGCTGATGACGGGCGGCTGCAAGGCTTCCGGCGCTGCTGACGCAATCAAGAAGCTCGGCCTCGACGAAAAAGCTTCGGCTGCTGCCTGCGTCAAGATCCGCAAGGACGGCAAGGCCATCGATATCGATGGCGACTATCCCGAGACGCTTGCCCGCATCGACGCCAACAAGACCGGCGTTGGCGTATTCGGCCTCGCTTTTTATGAAAACAATGCCGACAAGCTGAAAGTCGCGACGGTTTCGGACGTAGTGCCGAGCACCGAGACGATCGCTTCGGGCAAGTATCCGGTCTCGCGTCCGCTGTTCTTCTACGTCAAGAAGGCGCATCTCGGCGTTATTCCGGGCCTGAAGGAATATGTCGACTTCTTCCTCAGCGATCAAATGATCGGCGAAGACAGCCCGCTTGCCGAATACGGTCTCGTACCGGCTCCGGAAGCAGAACGTAAGGCCCAGCGCGACGCGTTCGCCGCCGGAACCACGATGAAGAACTAAATTCCTGAGGGACAGGGGCGGCGCGAGCCGCCCCTGTCCCGTTTCGAATTCAAACTGAATTACAGGACAGATCGGGGAAAGCTTGATGTCCACGTCATTGGTGTTTGTCATTGTCCTTGCGATCGGCGTTATCGGATACTTCCTTGGGCGCCAGCGCGCTGTCAGCAAGAATGACGGAAGCGTAAAGCCGCACTCCCTGCCGCACTACCATGCCTGGTGGGTATTCCTGGCTTCGGCGTTGCCAGCGATCCTGTTCCTGGTCGTCTGGGCCGGCGCGACCAATATCTACCTGGAGCGCTCCGCGATTGCTGAACTGCCAGTCCGTACGGCTGACACCGTTATCGCCAGCCAAAGCCTCGAACTCGGCATGGTCAGCGGCATTGCCCGCGGCCTCGGGAAGCTGACGACCGATGAGATGGCCAATCTTCCCCAGACCTTCGCCGAGTTGCGCCCGCTGCTTTCAGCCAAGGGTGTGGCGCTCGCGCCCGACGGTCAGGACTATATGATCCCGATCGCCGTTGAGTGGAACAAGAACACCCAGCGCGCGAATTATATCGGCGGCATCATAGCCCTTCTTCTGGCGGTCGGCGGCGCACTTTATGGCCTGTCGGGCGTTCATGTTCGGGCGAGGGCGCGCAACAATGTCGAGCGCGTCATCCTCGGTGCCCTGCTCGCTGCCTCCACGATCGCCATTCTGACAACCGTCGGCATTATCCTGTCGATGTTGTTCCAGACGCTCACCTTCTTCCAGTCGGTCTCGCCGGCAAGCTTCTTCTTCGGCACCGTATGGGATCCGCGTTTTGCCGCGGCTGGGTCGGGCGGATCACAAGGCCAGTTCGGACTGATCCCGCTCCTTGCGGGCACACTTTACATCGCTTTCGTCGCCATGCTTTTCGCCGTCCCGGTCGGCCTCTTCTCGGCCATCTACATGGCGGAGTATGCGAGCCGCGGCGTGCGCTCGGTCGTCAAGCCGCTGCTCGAAGTGCTCGCCGGCATCCCGACCATCGTCTACGGCTTCTTCGCGCTCGTCACCGTCGGACCGTTCCTGCGCGACCTCAGCGCGGCGCTTTCCGGCGGCTATGCCTTCATCCAGGCGCAGAGCGTTCTCACCGCCGGCATCGTCATGGGCGTCATGCTGATCCCGTTCGTCTCGTCGCTCTCCGACGACATCATCACCGCCGTGCCGCAGTCGCTGCGTGACGGATCGCTCGGGCTCGGCTCGACCCGTTCCGAAACGATCCGCCGCGTCGTGCTGCCGGCCGCGCTTCCGGGCATTGTCGGCGCGCTGCTCCTGACGGCATCACGCGCCATCGGCGAAACGATGATTGTCGTGCTCGCAGCCGGTGTTGCCGCCAATCTCAACATCAATCCGTTCGAGGCGATGACGACGATCACCGTCAAGATCGTCAACCAGCTGACGGGAGACCTTGAGTTCAATTCGCCGCAAACCCTCGTGGCCTTTGCTCTCGGTCTCACGCTCTTCTTCATCACGCTGGGCATGAACATTTTCGCGCTCTACATCGTCCGCAAGTATCGGGAGCAGTACGAATGACCGACATAGCCCTCAATCCCGCTGCTGCATCGGCACGTCCCGCCCGGCGAGACATTGGATTAAAGCGTCGCTACGCTGCCGAACGCCGGTTCAAGCTCTATGGCATTGCGGCGATAGCGATCGGCATCTTCTTCCTCATTGCGCTGCTGTTCTCCGTGTTCTCCAACGGCTACACCGCGTTCTGGCAGACCGAGGTCAATCTTGCGATCAATCTCGATCCGAAGATCATCGATCCGGACAATAAGCGTGCCACCGATCCGAACGTGCTTCTGACCGCCAATTATCCGGTTCTCGCCCGTAATGCACTGGCGGAAAAGCTCGGGGTCGCCCAGACCGACAAGCCCGGCTTGCGCGAACTTGGGAAGCTTTTCTCCGATGGCGTGCGCGGCCAGTTGCGTGAGCTCGTCGTTGCAAATCCCAATCTTATCGGCACTACCCAGAATGTCTGGGTGCTTACGGGTGCCGACATCGACTCCGCATTCAAGGGCCAGATCGATCTCAGCGTCGACCAGTCGCGCCGTAAGGTTTCGGACAAGCAGGTCGAATGGATGAACAAGCTGAAGGCTGACGGCGCCATGGCCCAGCGCTTCAACACCGGTCTCTTCACCTATGGCGCGTCAAGCCGTCCTGAAACTTCGGGTCTCAGCGTCGCCCTCATCGGTTCGCTCTACATGATGCTGATCGTGCTCGGCCTCTCGCTGCCCATCGGCGTTG
This sequence comes from Phyllobacterium sp. 01N428, assembly GCF_056399405.1. Lineage (NCBI taxonomy): Bacteria > Pseudomonadati > Pseudomonadota > Alphaproteobacteria > Hyphomicrobiales > Phyllobacteriaceae > Phyllobacterium > Phyllobacterium sp. 01N428. The sequence continues at coordinate 191,209 of NZ_JBFTRH010000007.1, read as the reverse complement.
CCGCTTCGATCTATCTTGAGGAATACGCCAAGAAGAACCGCCTGACCGATATTATCGAGGTCAACATCAATAATCTTGCGGCGGTCCCGTCGATCGTCTTCGGTCTGCTCGGCCTCGCAGTCTTCATCAACTTCCTGCACATGCCGCGCTCGGCATCGCTGGTCGGCGGTCTCGTGCTGACACTGATGACGCTGCCGACAATCATTATCGCGACGCGCGCCGCGCTGCGTGCCGTACCCCCGTCCATCCGCGCGGCGGCACTTGGCATTGGCGCGTCGAAGACGCAGATGGTTTTCCACCACGTCCTGCCGCTCGCCGCACCCGGCATTCTGACCGGTACCATCATCGGCCTGGCGCATGCCCTCGGCGAGACCGCGCCGCTGCTTCTGATCGGCATGGTGGCTTTCGTCGCCAACAATCCGGTAACGCCGCTCGATCCTTCGACGGCCTTGCCCGTGCAAATCTACATGTGGGCCAACGAAGCGGAGCGCGCCTTCGTCGAGCGGACGTCCGGTGCTATCATCGTGCTGCTTCTCTTCCTCGCGGTCATGAACATCACGGCCATCCTTCTGCGTCGCCGCTTCGAGCGCCGCTGGTAACTGTTCGAGAGAGGACCTAGTTATGAACCTTATGACGGAACGAAATCTCGAAAAGGCGGTAAACGACAAGATGAGCGCCCAGCCCAACGCAATCAAAATGCAAGGCAAGGATGTCACCGTTCACTATGGCGACAAACAGGCCTTGTTCGGTGTCAGCCTCGACGTGCCGGAAAAGATGGTCACGGCGCTGATCGGCCCTTCAGGCTGCGGCAAGTCGACGTTCCTGCGCAGTCTCAATCGCATGAACGACACCATTGAAGGCTGCAAGATCGGCGGCAAGATCACGCTCGATGACGAGGATATCTACAATCCTAAGATCGACGTCGTCGAGCTGCGCGCCCGCGTGGGCATGGTGTTCCAGAAGCCCAACCCTTTTCCGAAGTCCATCTTCGAGAACGTCGCCTATGGTCCGCGCATTCACGGGCTCGCCAAGGGTCGCCACGAACTTGATGAAATCGTTGAGAAAAGCCTGCGCCGCGCCAGCCTTTTCGACGAGGTGAAGGATCGCCTGCATGAAGCTGGTACCGGTCTTTCCGGCGGCCAGCAGCAGCGGCTGTGCATTGCCCGCGCCATCGCCGTCAGTCCGGAAGTGATCCTCATGGACGAGCCGTGTTCGGCGCTTGATCCGATCGCCACCGCAAAGGTGGAGGAATTGATCGACGAATTGCGCGAAAACTACACCATCGTCATCGTCACCCACTCGATGCAACAGGCAGCGCGCGTTTCGCAGCGCACGGCCATGTTCCATCTCGGCAATCTTGTCGAGGTCGGCGATACGGAAATGATGTTCACAAGCCCCACCGAGAAGCGCACCCAGGACTATATCACCGGACGCTTCGGCTGACGCAGGAACGAGGACAAAGCACATGACCGAGTTGCAGCACACTGTGCGCTCTTACGATGACGAACTGAAGTTCCTGACGCACAAGATCGCCGAGATGGGCGGTCATGCCGAACGCATGGTCGAACAGGCGGTCGCCGCCATGGTCAATTCCGACAATGCGCTGGCGCAGCGCGTTATCTCGGACGATCTGATCCTCGACGCCGGTCAGCGCGAGATCGATGAAAAGGCCATCACCATCATCGGCAAGCGCCAGCCGATGGCGATCGACCTGCGTGAAGTCATCGGGACGATCCGTATTTCCTCCGATCTCGAGCGCATCGGCGATCTCGGCAAGAACATTGCCAAGCGCGTCGTTGCCGTGACCGATACCCGCCAGACGCTCTCGGTCTACCGGGGCTTGCAGACAATTGCCGAACTTGCCTTGACCCAGCTCAAGGACGTGCTCGACGCCTATGCGACGCGCTCGGTACAGCAGGTGAACATTGTGCGCGAACGCGACGACGAAATTGACGCGCTCTATACGTCGCTGTTCCGCGAATTGCTGACCTACATGATGGAAGATCCACGCAACATTTCAGCCTGCACGCATCTTTTGTTCTGCGCCAAGAATATCGAGCGCATCGGCGACCACGCCACCAATATTGCCGAGACGGTCTATTACATTGTTACCGGTTCGCAACTGCCGGCGGAACGTCCCAAGGAAGACCAGACGCATACTATTATTGTGGATGAAACGACCGAGTCCTAATTTAACTGAAGGCTTGATATGGCAATAGCTCCCAAAATCACCGTTGTGGAGGACGAGGAAGCCCTGAGCGTCCTCCTCCGTTACAATCTTGAAGCTGAAGGCTATGTTGTCGAGACGATCGCACGTGGCGACGAAGCGGAAATTGCGCTGCGCGAGAACGTTCCGGATCTTCTGATCCTCGACTGGATGCTGCCCGGCCTGTCGGGCATCGAACTCTGCCGCCGCCTGCGGGCGCGGCGCGAGACCGAAATCCTGCCAATCATCATGCTCACCGCCCGCGGCGAGGAGAGCGAACGCGTTCGCGGCCTTTCGACCGGTGCCGACGACTACATGGTCAAGCCCTTTTCGACGCCTGAACTATTGGCGCGCATCAAGTCCATGCTCCGCCGCGTCAATCCGAGCCTGCTTTCGCACGTGCTGAGCTTCGGCGATCTCAAGCTCGACCGCGAACAGCACCGCGTTTTCCGCAAGGAGCGCGAACTCAAACTTGGCCCGACGGAGTTCCGGCTGCTCGAATTCCTCATGCAATCACCCGGACGGGTCTTTTCGCGCGGCCAGCTGCTCGACAATGTCTGGGGTGCGGACATCTATGTCGATGATCGCACCGTTGACGTCCACGTCGGTCGCCTGCGCAAGGCGATCAATATCGGACGTTCGATAGATCCGATTCGCACGGTACGTGGCGCCGGCTATTCGTTCGGCTGATCCCTAATTATTCCGGTTCTGATAAGGGCGTCGCATCAGCGCTAGATGGCTGATGCGGCGCCTTTTGGTATTTTGTAGTCCGCCGACAATGCCTTGCTCAAAGTCTCCACAGTCTGGCTTGAAATTCACGCAAATATAGGGTAGGGGGCTATATTATGTCTCATACCACCAAGGAAAAATCAAAACTGATCGCAAGGATCCGTCGTCTCAAGGGGCAGATGGAGGCCGTCGAGCGGGCGCTCGAAGCGGAAATGCCGTGCGGCGACATTCTAAACCTGGTGGCGTCGGTGCGCGGCGCCGTAAACGGCCTGATGGGTGAACTCATCGAGGATCATATTCGCATGCACGTCGTCGATCCTGGAACCGAGACGGACAGCGAACGCGCCAAGGGCGCCGCGGATCTCATCGACGTTGTAAGGATGTACCTGAAATGAGCCACGATCACTCGATCCATTTGCCTCAAGGCACGCATGCTCATGTGTTTCTGGGTGACGATCACGAGCGCAACGAACGACGCACCTGGTTTGTGATCGCGCTGACCGCGACGATGATGGTTGCGGAGATCGTGGCGGGAACGGTTTTCGGTTCGATGGCGCTTGTCGCCGATGGCTGGCATATGTCGACACATGCTGCCGCGATGCTGATTGCGGCATTGGCCTATCTCTATGCAAGGAAGAATGCCAGCAATCCGCGTTTCACCTTTGGCACGGGAAAATTCGGCGATCTCGCAGGTTTTGCCAGCGCTGTGATCCTCGCGCTTATTGCACTGCTGATCGGCTGGGAGAGTTTCCTACGCCTTGCCAACCCGATCTCGATCAGTTTTCCGCAGGCGATCTCCGTTGCCGTGCTTGGCCTTGCCGTCAATCTCGTTTGTGCCTGGCTCTTGCGTGACGACCATAGCCATCATCATCACGGTCACCATGGCGATAATCATCATCACCACGGTCACGATCATAATTTGCGTGCCGCCTATCTGCACGTTCTTGCCGATGCGCTGACGTCCATCCTCGCCATCATCGCCCTTCTCGCCGGCAGCATTTACGGCTGGCTTTGGCTCGATCCGGCCATGGGAATTGTCGGTGCTCTTGTTATCGCCAGATGGTCATGGGGTCTCATCCGCGATGCGGGCGGCGTGTTGCTCGACTATGTCCCTCAGGGTGAAGACCTGCCTGATGAAATACGCGGCGCCATCGAAAAGGAGGGCGACGTGATTACCGACCTGCACGTCTGGCAGCTTGGCCCGGGGCATCACGGTGCCATTGTTTCGCTTTTGAGCGACGATCCGAAAGCGCCGTCGTCCTATCGTGCGAAACTCGCACATATCCATGAGTTGTCGCATGTGACCGTTGAGGTCGAGCCGAAGGCCGCCTAAATTTCGATTCGGGTGTGTCACACGCATTGAAGACGCCGCGTGCGACGAACGTTCGATAGCCAGGAGCCCAGGTGATGACCGTCACGATTTACCACAACCCGAAATGCGGTACCTCGCGTAATACCCTCGCCATGATCCGCAATGCTGGAATCGAGCCGGTTATCGTGGAATATCTCAAGACGCCGCCGAGCCGGGAAGCCCTGAAGGAAATGATCAGCCGAGCAGGCCTTAGCGTGCGCCAGGCCTTGCGCCAAAAAGGCACGCCCTATGTCGAGCTTGGCCTCGACGATGCTTCGCTGGACGACGATGCGCTTCTCGATGCGATGATGGCCAATCCGATCCTTATCGAACGTCCTTTCGTTGTGACCGAAAGAGGCGTGCGCCTCAGTCGCCCTTCAGAGGTTGTGCTTGAGATCCTGCCAGATGCGCAGAAGGGGCCATTTACCAAGGAAGATGGTGAGGTCGTAATAGACAGCTCGGGCAATCGCGTCCGCTGAGCCGCGATGTTATGGACGAGCAACGCCGTCGGCCTGCGAAATTTCGGCGCAGTGGTCGGCGCGGCTGGCGCCGCAGGGCTTGGTCGTGGAATCTTGCGGCTCGCCGAGCTTGGCCCGCGTGAACTCGGTATCCATCAGGGATTTGTCGGCGGCTATCGAGCGGAAAAGCCGCTTTGCAGGCTTCTCGACCCACTCGACCCGTCCGGGGGATGCGGTCGAGTAGTGCCATGGCATGGTGATGAAGTGAATATTTTCAGACGAAAGATGCTGGACGGCGAAGGCGAGTTCCCGCATTACGCCCGGACTGAAACCTGGGTCGGTGATGACGGATTTCGTCGCGGCATCCATGAAGCTGAAGAGCCGCACAGGGTTCGCCAGTTGCGCTCCGAGCAGTTTTTGGGCCATGGCACCAAAGAATTCATGCTGGCGATGAATGCGTCCGATATCGGTGCCGTCGCCTATGCTGTAGCGGGCGCGCACGTAGCCTAGCGCTTCTTCGCCATTAAGCGTCTGGCATCCCGCAGCGAGGTCCAGCCCGGCAAGCTTGTCGTGGATTGGTTCGGATATGCAATATTCGACGCCGCCAATGGCCTCCACAATCCGCCTGAAGCCGCTAAAATCGACCTTGATCACGTGATCGATCTTTATGCCCGTCAGTGTTTCGACGGTCTTCCAGGTACAACCGATGCCGCCGAACATGAAGGACGAGTTGATCATACCGAGGTGCGCCCGCTGGCCGGGCAGGCCCTCGCGGCCGGAGCAGGTCGGAAGGGGTACGAGCAGGTCGCGCGGGAAGCTCACGACATTCAACTCGCTGCGATCGGCCGAAAGATGCGCAAGCATAAGGACGTCGCTGCGCTCGCCGGGATTGGCGACGGAAGCGGTTTGCTGGTCCGAACCCACGATCAGTATGTTGAGCGCATCAGGCGATGCCTTGGCCGGTCGACGATTGCCGAGGTCGGCTTCAGCAACCTCGAAGTGCCGCAAATTGCTCGTGAATTTCCAATACATGCCGCAAATGGCAAGCAGGATTACCAGCATCAGGCAAGTGACGGAAGCGAGCAGCAAATGCAGCCGCCGGCGACGTTGAGGATCGCCCTCAGGCTTCGGCGCGCTGTTGATCAATCCCTCACTCACAAAATTCTCCAGTAGAACAAGCCAAGGTAATCATTATCCGGGCCAAGCCAACTAACATTTCCGTTTTAACGATGCCCATCGCACAAGCAACAACGCGAATGCCAGAGAATTCGAACAAGACATTTGCCATGCCCAGAGTGTGCTAACGCCGCAAGGAGATGGCCAAGCCGTTGCGACACACGGCAGAACGACTATGCTGAGAGGCGCGAATTGAAGGAAGGCGCTACCGCACTATGACGGACATCAATCGATTTCTCGAAGAAGCGATCGCACTAGCACCGGACAATATAAAAAGCGGCGGCCGTCCTTTCGGGGCCGTGGTCGTCAAGGACGGAAAGGTCATCGGGCGCGGCGTCAACCGGATTCAGGCCGACAACGATCCAACAGCGCATGCCGAGCTCCTGGCCCTGCGTGCTGCCGGGCTTGCATTGCAATCTCCACGTCTGGACGGCTGTTCGGTCTACGCAAGCGGCCAACCCTGTCCCATGTGCCTCGCAGCGATGCGCATGGCCGGCATTGGCGATATCAAGTTCGCTTATTCCAATGAACAGGCAGAACCTTTCGGCCTCTCTACGGCCGTCATAGCGAAAGAGTTGGCGAAACCAATCGACCAGCAAGCGGGGCTGTCATACACGCATTCGCCCGTGGGCGATGGTACGCTGTATCAAGTGTGGCAGGACAACCAAATGCGCTGATATCCGCGTCATTCTGCAATGGCTGCGGGTCTTGTCCTGAGAAGGCGAGCACCCGCGCAGCGACGGTAGCGGGAACTTGGGGCATCACTGAGCGTTTTCGATGATACACCATCGGAGGACGAGGCCATGACCGCTCGCAGGATGCCAACGAAGGACGACATCGTAGCTCTCGAAAAATCCTATTGGGATGCGATGAAGGCGAAAGATGGCGACCGCACCGCGGAACTGTCGGCGGATCCGGCACTTGTAACCGGCGCCCAAGGTGTGATGCGCATCGGCAAAAAGAAAATGGGCCAGATGACCGAGGACGGCAACTGGAGCCTGGAATCCTACGATTTCGCAGATGTCGAGGTTTCGACGCCGTCGCCTGATGTCGCGCTTATCGCCTACACGGTCGAGCAGAATGTAACGATGAATGGCAAATCGCAGAAAATGCGGGCCGCAGATAGCTCGGTTTGGATTCGCGGATCAAATGGTTGGGAGTGTCACGCGCACAGCGAGACGTTTCTGAAGTAGCACGAACCTGTTCACCTGAAAATTTTCATCTCCGGCCGTGAAAACGACCGGAGATGAATTTGTTTGTCCTGAACATTGTCCAGCTGATTGTGCGGGACAATGCGCGTTGCACTCGAACCTATCAGCTGCAGCCGCTGGTTGCGCCGCATGTGTCGCACTTCAGGCAGGTGCCGTTGCGCACCATCGTGAAGTTCGAGCACTCCGAGCAGTTGTCGCCGGTATAGCCCTGCATCATCGACTTGATGCGCCGGTCCGACATGATTTTCTTTGCTTCGGCCTTGGCTTCCTCGGCAGCAGCTTCTGCATCCTCGTTCTCGAAGAGCGCGCAAGCGGCGCTGGCCTCGGCCTCGCCCTTGGCGCGTTCTTCATAATCGCGCTTGAAGGCCGAGGATTCCTCGCTGACTGCGGCGATGGCCGGTTTGGCAGCGACGGCGACGGCGGAGCGGGCGGCAAGGGTCGTGACATTTGATGACGCAGCTGCCTTCAGAGCGCTTACCGCACCCTGACCCCCTGCATTGCTAAAACCCTTTGGGTCCGCCTTGCCCGGCGAAACTACTTTCAGCGAAGCGCCGCGCGTCAGGCCCTTCGATACCGGTTCCGCCTTGCCTTCGGAAATGCCACGCCCGAGCGAAGTGTTCGAGAAGTCAGACTGGTCGACATGGGCGAGGTCGTGACGGTCGAGATAGGAAACGGCAAGCTCGCGGAAGACGTAATCGAGGATTGATGTTGCGTTCTTGATCGCATCATTGCCCTGAACCATGCCAGCCGGCTCGAACTTGGTGAAAGTGAAGGCTTCCACATATTCCTCGAGCGGCACGCCATATTGCAGGCCGAGCGAGATGGCGATGGCGAAGTTGTTCATCATTGCACGGAAGGCGGCGCCTTCCTTGTGCATGTCGATGAAGATTTCGCCGAGACGGCCATCGTCGAATTCGCCGGTGCGCAGGTAGACCTTGTGGCCCCCGACGACTGCCTTCTGCGTGTAGCCCTTGCGCCGGTTGGGCAGCTTCTCGCGGTCATGGATATACTTCTCGACGATGCGCTCGACGATCTTTTCGGTAACCTGCACGGCGCGTGCCGCGGTTGGTGCCTCGATCAGCGCCTCGACTGCATCGTCCTCATCCTCGTCCTCATCGGCGATAAGCGAGGAATTGAGCGGCTGCGAAAGCTTGGAACCGTCGCGATAGAGTGCGTTTGCCTTGAGCGCCAGCTTCCACGAGAGCATGTAAGCGGACTTGCAATCGTCGACCGTTGCTTCATTCGGCATGTTGATCGTCTTCGAGATCGCGCCGGAAATGAACGGCTGGGCGGCGGCCATCATGCGAATATGGCTGTCGACCGAGAGGAAACGCTTGCCGACCTTGCCGCAGGGATTGGCGCAATCGAACACCGGATAGTGCTCTTCCTTCAGGAAGGGGGCGCCTTCGAGTGTCATTGCACCGCAGACGTGGATATTGGCGGCTTCGATTTCCTTCTTCGAGAAGCCGAGAGTCGGCAGCATCTCAAAGGAAATATCGTTGAGCTGCTCGTCGGTAAAACCGAGAGCGTTCCTGGCAAAATCTTCACCGAGCGTCCACTTGTTGAAAGCGAACTTGATGTCGAAGGCCGACTTCAGCGCAGTGTTCAACGTGGCGATGATCTCGTCGGTAAATCCCTTCGCCTTCAGCGAGCCGGGATTGATGCCGGGCGCTTGGTTGAGATTGCCATGACCAACGGCATAGGCCTCGATCTCGGCAATCTGGCTTTCCGTATAGCCGAGCGTGCGCAGGGCTTCCGGTACGGCGCGGTTGATGATCTTGAAGTAGCCGCCACCGGCAAGCTTCTTGAATTTCACCAGGGCGAAATCGGGTTCGATACCGGTGGTGTCGCAATCCATGACAAGGCCGATCGTGCCGGTCGGTGCGATGACGGTTGCCTGGGCGTTGCGATAGCCATGCTTCTCGCCGAGCGCCAAGGCCTGGTCCCAGGCGGATTTCGCGTGGGCAATCAGGTCCTGGTCAGGGCAATCGGTGGCGATCAGGGCGACCGGGTTTACCGAAAGCGCCTCGTAGCCTTGGGTTTCGCCATGGGCAGCGCGGCGATGGTTGCGAATGACGCGCAGCATGTTGGCGGCATTCGGCGCATAGCCGGGGAAAGTGCCGAGTTCCTTCGCCATTTCGGCGGAGGTCGCATAGGCAACGCCGGTCATGATCGCGGTGAGGGCACCGCCGATGGCGCGGCCTTCAGCGCTGTCATAAGGAATGCCGGAGGTCATCAGCAGACCGCCGATATTGGCATAGCCAAGACCGAGCGTGCGGTATTCGTAAGAGAGCCGTGCGATCTCCTTCGAAGGGAATTGCGCCATCATCACCGAGATTTCGAGGACAATGGTCCACAGACGGGCCGTATGCTCGTAGCCGACGACGTCGAACTTTCCGTCCTTGCCGCGATAGGTGAGGAGGTTGATCGAGGCGAGGTTGCAGGCCGTATCGTCAAGGAACATATATTCCGAGCACGGATTTGACGCGCGGATCGGCCCTGCGGCGGGGCAGGTATGCCAATCATTCATGGTCGTGTTGAAATGCAGGCCCGGATCAGCCGAGGCCCATGCGGCATAGCCGATCTTCTCCCAGAGGTCGCGGGCTTTCAGCGTCTTCATCACCTTGCCGTCCTTGCGGGCGGTCAGGTTCCAGTTGCCATCGCCTTCGACTGCGCGCAGGAACTCATCCTTCAGCGAAACCGAATTGTTGGAGTTCTGGCCGGCAACGGTGAGATAGGCTTCTGAATCCCAATCCGTATCGTAGGTCTTGAAGTCGATGTCCGTATAACCCTGCCGGGCAAACTGAATGACCCGCTGGATATAGTTTTCCGGAACCTGGTTCTTCTTCGCGGCCTTGATCTCGCGCTTCAGCGCCGGATTCTTGGTCGGGTCGTAGCAATCGCCATTGTCGGCCTCGCAATTGACGCAGGCCTTCATGATCGCGGTCAGGTGCTGGCGAACGATCTTCGAGCCGGTTACAAGCGCGGCAACCTTCTGCTCTTCCTTGACCTTCCAGTCGATATATTCCTCGATATCCGGATGATCGACGTCGACGACAACCATCTTCGCGGCGCGGCGCGTCGTGCCACCCGACTTGATCGCGCCGGCAGCGCGATCGCCGATTTTCAGGAACGACATCAGGCCGGATGAGCGGCCGCCGCCCGAAAGCTTTTCGCCTTCGCCGCGCAGATAGGAGAAGTTCGAGCCGGTTCCCGAGCCATATTTGAACAGGCGCGCCTCGCGCACCCACAGATCCATGATGCCGCCTTCATTGACGAGATCGTCGGCAACAGACTGGATGAAGCAGGCATGGGGTTGCGGATGCTCGTAGGCGGACTTTGATTTTGTCAGCTTGCCGGTTTCGGGATCGACATAATAGTGACCCTGGCCGGGACCATCGATGCCATAGGCCCAATGCAGGCCGGTGTTGAACCATTGCGGCGAATTCGGCGCGACGCGCTGGGTTGCGAGCATGTAGGCAAGTTCGTCGCGGAAGGCGAGGGCATCTTCCTCACTGTCGAAGTACTTGCCCTTCCAGCCCCAATAGGTCCAAGTGCCGGCAAGGCGGTCGAAGACCTGGCGTGCGTCCATTTCCGAACCATAGCGCGCATCTGCCGGCAATGCCGCGAGCGCCTCTTCGTCGGCGACCGAGCGCCAGAGCCATGACGGAACGTTGTTCTCTTCGATTTTCTTCAGCTTGGCCGGAACGCCGGCCTTGCGGAAATATTTCTGCGCCAGAATATCGGCAGCCACCTGACTGAACTGGGCCGGAACGTCGATATTCTCAAGACGGAACACGACGGATCCATCAGGATTTTTGATCTCGCTCGTCGCTACACGAAATTCGATGTCCGCATAGGCTGACTGATTGTCTTTGGTAAAACGCCGTTCTATCCGCATCTCTCTCGTCCTTGTCTCTATATATAGTGTCCATCGGGCTCCCTGTGAAGAGACGCGCAGCTATGGACACATGTCCGCCCTATCCGGCTCCAGCGGTCTGGAGCCAGCCGAATTTCCTCGACCCGTCATCGGCGCGGTCGCCCGCATGATTTCCGGGCCTGGCGGCCCATTTTTTGACGCCTGTCGTGTGATTCATCTTTTATGATGTGTTCACACTATCTGGTATTCACTCTACCCTGTAAACACTAAATATAGTGTTAAATTGCCGTTTACCCAAGAAATATCTGCCAGCAGATGCAAAGAAGTTGTCCGTCCGGGCATAGCTTCGCCGATGCCTTGGCACAACAGGCCAAGCTGCGGAAAAACCTGCATAAACTGGTAAGAAGACCGGTAACAGACACGCCGGCCACGCCACGAACGCAACGCCGTCGATCATAAAAAATGACTCGGGCGTGAGCGTCAAGGCATAGTTTTTTACATATTTGTGACCGCAATATCTTGTGTGTCACATATGTGGATAACGGGGAGAACCTTGCGGAAAAAACGCCTGTGGATAGGCGTCGCGAAAACGACGACGATCTTTAAGTCAGCGGAAATCAGCGAGCTTGAAACTAGTGAAGGTCCAGGATTGCAGGATCGAAGCTGGCGATGAGCTCGCGCAATTCCGGCTCGTCGACGCATTCTGCTGCTGCGGCCACGCTCATCCATTCGATGCGGCGCTGACCGCGTTCCGGCCAGTTCTTTTCCTGCCGGGAAAAATGCATCGGAAAAACGTCGACAATGAAGTCGCCATTCTCGCCGTCGCACATGTCGCTCTTTTTGTAGGTGTAGGTGCCGATGGAGAAGGGCGCGACATCGCCGCGTGCGCCCGCTTCTTCGTAGGCTTCGGTGCGTGCGGACTGAGCGAAAGTCTTGCGTACCTGCGGCCAGCCCTTGGGCAACACCCAACGGCCGGTACCCCGGCTCGTAACCAGCAAGATTTCGGTCTTGCTCTTCTTCGTACGATAGACAAGCGCCGCCACCTGGCGAATTTTGCCGTTTGGCAATTCAATTCGCTTGTCGGTCACGATCTCATCCAAGTAGGTTACGTTCAATGGTCCGCTCGTACTTTAGTCTTACTATTTTCTACTAATGTGGACCGATTCTCCGAATTCACAAGGGTTTCGGCCCAACTACAGGTTGCTTATACGCCACTTGTGACGATTTTTTGAACAGCAGTGCAAAAATCTCACGATCCATCATTCTTAATTGCAGGGCAAACCAACCACACGACCAAGTGATAACTGGAAAGGGATCGCTACACGCGATAATCTGTCGTTCAACGCGATCGGAGGTGCAATGGTTTCCCAACATTCGTCTTTCGATGACGATTTACCTCATTCGCACACTTCGACCGCGGACACCGGCCGTTCGAGCGTCATTGCCTCGTGTGTTTACGCCAACGGCAAGCGTATTGCCGATATTCCGATCGATGAGGCGGGCAACTGGTCCAAGAAAGACGGACACGTGGTTTGGATCGGGCTGCTCGAGCCCGACGGCGAACTCCTGCACCGGGTACAGAACCAGTTTGGCCTGCATAGCCTTGCGATCGAGGATGCGGAGCACGCGCACCAGCGGCCGAAGCTCGAGCAATATGGCGATGCGATTTTCGTGGTGGCGCGCACAGCACAACTCATCGACAACCGGGTGGCTTTCGGCGAGACCCATGTCTTTGTCGGCAAGGGTTATCTCGTCAGCGTCCGTCACGGACCTTCAACATCCTATACGGCCGTCCGCCAACATTGGGAAACATCGCCCTATGCCCTGGCCAAGGGCGAAGACTTCATCCTCTACGCCATTCTCGATTTCATCGTGGACAATTACATGCCGGTGCTCGAGTCGATCCATGACGAGGTTGAGTCGATCGAAGACCGCGTCCTGACCAAGCCTATGACAAGCAGCGATCTCGAGCGGCTCTACATGCTTCGGCGCGATCTTTTGCGCCTGCGCAACGCCATTGGTCCGCTGGTCGATGTATGCGGGCGGCTCAGCAATACGGACCTGCCGCAGATACAGACTGCGATGCAGCCCCTGTTTCGCGATGTGACAGACCATGTGCGCACGGTGCAGGAGAAAATCGACGGTTTGCGCGAGGTTCTCGCCTTCGCCTTCGAGGCGAGCCTGCTGGTCGGCCAAAGCCAGGAGACGATTATTTCCAAGCGGCTTGCCGCTTGGGCGGCAATCCTCGCAGTGCCGACGGCAATTGCCGGGATCTACGGCATGAACTTCAAATACATGCCCGAACTCGACTCGCCCAACGGCTATTACTGGATCATGGCACTGATGCTGTGCGTGTGCCTGATTCTCTTCTGGCGGTTCCGCAAGAGCGGCTGGCTCTAGCCATCAGCCACGGTGTCCCTTGGTTATCGGTTCCTGATATGTCAGGCCCATGTCCCAGGGGAAATAGATCCAGGTATCCTGCGAGACTTCCGTAACGAACGTATCGATGAGCGGGCGGCCCTTGGGCTTGGCATAGACAGTGGCGAAATGCGCCTTCGGCATCATTGCGCGGACGATAGCCGCCGTCTTGCCGGTGTCGGTGAGGTCGTCGACAACGAGGATGCCTTCGCCCTCGTTTTCGAGGAGCCGCGCATCGACATCCTTCAGCACCTTGAGATCGCCCTGCTCGTCATAATCATGGTAGGAGGCGATGCAGACTGTCTCGATCATCCTTATGCCCAGTTCGCGGCAGATGATCGCTGCTGGAACAAGCCCGCCGCGCGTGATCGCCACCATGGCGCGCCATTCGCGCTGCATCCCGGCAACGCGCCAGGCGAGGGCGCGCGCGTCGCGATGAAACTGGTCCCAGGAGACCGGAAAAGCTTTGTCGGGCAGGGACATGGCGCGCACTCCAATAAGGCTGGATCGATAAAATAGCGGAAATCCGCTCGGAATGCATTTCGCAATAGCGGCAAATGCCGGCCGATGGCAAGCGGCATGCGATGTTGGCCCATCGCGAGTCCTCGAAATATGTGTATTGCGGGCGCTAGCGCGACATCAGCGTCAGGCAGGGCATGTCCGCCATGATCGAACTGGTCACGCCACCGAACACCCATTCCTTAAGGCGCGACTGGCTATAGGCACCCATGACGAACAGCGATGCATTGGTCTCGGCAATGCGGCGACGCAACACCTTGTCGGTGGCCTCGCCATGGGAATCGACGATGTGGGGCGTGACGTTGACGCCGTGGCGCCGCAACGCATCGGAAAGCGGCGTGCCCGGGATTTCGAGGCTGGGATCGAGCGGCTTCTTGGGATCGATCCACAGGATATCGACGGAGTGCGCCTTGAGAAGCAGGGGAAGCGCGTCGAACGCGGCGCGTGACGCCTCGCGCTTGCCATTGAAGGCAAGCACCACATGGTCGATCCGTTCCGGGATGCTGACCTTGTAGGGAACGAAGAGCACCGGCCGGCCGCTTTCCATCACAAGCGGATCGGTGACGTCGTTGACGCTGTCGGGATCGTTCGGGTCTGGCTGGCCGGCAATGATGATATCGGCGCGCAATGCACTTTGCGTGACGCCGGCGGAAGGACTGCTGCTTTCCGAGCGCACGATGCGAAATTCATGGCTGATCTTGCCGCGCCCCATTTCGGCATTGAAAAGCTTGGTGATCGCCTCGGAATTTTCCTTGTGTCGCTGCTCATGCGCTTCAAACAGCGTCGTATCGGCAAAGCCGGTAGGATCGGCGTAAACGATCGGCGAAGGGATCGTATAGAGACCAATAATGTGGGTTCGCTCGCTCGACGAAGCAATCAGTCTTGCGGCATCGATCACTCTCTTTGCTTCACGTTCGCTGCGAATGAATGCGATGATCGTGCGAAATGCCATAGTGGTCTCCATCATATCTTGCGCCGCTCGGCGCATCTGACAGTATTATACCCCTTAAACACAAGAATTTCTTTGCGTTTTCCGTAAGCTGGCGTCAATTCGATGTGTATCAGCGTCCAAGCTGCGACGCCGACAAGCCCTCGACCATATTCCTGACTGCGGTTTCCGCGGCGATGAGTTTTTCCTTATCGCGAGCCCGGATGACGAGTTCGGTCGAGAACCTGTCATTTTCATATTTCGGATAGGATCCGATGATCGTATCGGGATGGGCGGCCTGGATATCACGCAGGGCAGTGGCGATCGTTCCTTCGCCAAACGGGCAATTCACCGAGCGCGACAGCAACTGCTGGCCGACACGCAAAGTCGGCAAGACGTTGTCGAGCATGGCCTGGAAAACCGATGGAACGCCGGCCATCACATAGACATTGCCGATATGAAAGCCTGGGGCCGTTGAAACCGGATTGGCGATATGCTCCGATCCGCGCGGCATGCGGGCCATGCGCTGGCGGCTTTCGGTAAACTCGATGCCGCGCGCCGCATAATTGTCGCCCATGATCTTCATGGCCCTGGCATCATGTTCGCACGGCACATCGAATGCCTTGGCGATAGCGTCGGCGGTGATGTCGTCATGCGTTGGACCGATGCCGCCGGAGGTGAAGACGTAGTCATAGCGGGCACGCAGCGCATTCAGCGCCTCGACGATGCGGTCTTGCTCGTCTGGAACGATGCGCACCTCCTCAAGGTCAATGCCGACCGCTGTCAGGATATCGGCGAGATGGCCGATATTCTTGTCCTTTGTCCGGCCGGAGAGCAATTCATCCCCGATGGCAAGCATGGCAGCGGTCACGACTTCGTTCGGCATCAGATTCTCCTATCGGACGGCGACGGTAATTGCAGGCGGGTCCGGCGGCAAGCCATTTCCGATGGACGTCGTTGCTCTTCCCGTGCAAGGCCGGCGACGGCAAATCAACGATTGACTGAATCGCCTGAACCGTCGAAAAGCAAAGCGCGCGGACGTGGCGAAACTGGTAGACGCAAGGGACTTAAAATCCCTCGGCCATAGGTCATGCGGGTTCGATCCCCGCCGTCCGCACCATGCACGCTTGCGTGAGGCGAGGCATGGCGGGTGGATTTGGTATCCAACATCGCATAAAAGCGGCACTTCCAACGCCAAGAGAAGATGATGCCGGCCATTTCTGCACAGACCCCGACCACCAGGATCAAGTCATTCGCCGCGAGCAATCCAGCGATGCTGTTCGTGCTTTGCTATTTCGCCTTCCAGATATTTTTCCTGACAATGATCTCGAATGGCGCAGGGGTGGATGACGCCGAGCAACTCGCCTATGTCGGGGCCTTGCAATGGGGCTATGGCGGCTCGCAAGCCCCGCTCTATACGTGGATCAACAGCATTGCTGGCGATGTTCTGGGCATCAGTCTCTTTACGATCTATCTCGTCAAATTCAGCATGCTCGCAAGCCTCTTTGCCAGCGTTTATTTTGGCGCAAGGCTTCTCGGGCTATCGCGCATGGTCGCCGCCGCAGGCATGCTGGGCATGTTCATGCTACCGCAAATCTCGTGGGAATCGCAGCGCACGCTCACCCACTCCGTCGGCGGAACGACCGGTTGCGCCTGGGCTTTCCTCGCATTTGCCTGGCATATGAAGTCGCGGTCTTGGCATTCGGCAACACTGCTCGGGCTCGGCATCGCCGCCGGCCTTCTTGGCAAATTCAATGCAAGTTTCTTTCTTATCGCTTTGATTTCGGCTGGTCTTTCCATCCCGTCCTATCGTGCCGTGCTGCTTTCGCGTCCAACGCTTGCTGCGGTCCTCGCCTTCGTGGTTGCCGTCACGCCGACGGGCCTTTGGGCGCTCGCCCATACCGAAAACCTGCTCGCGCGGACGCACAAGTTCGAAATGAACGCGGGCGGCCATTTTCTCTTCAGCCGTCTTCACGGCGAATGGAAGGTGCTCCTCAACAGCGTGCTTTTCTCAGGCGTCGCGCTGGCGTTCTTCGGCATCGCCTGGTGGCGCAGCCGCCGCGACCGCGTGACAGCGCGCTCCAGCGCGACCGATGGGGAAAAGTTCGTTGCGCGGCTCATCTGGTTCGCGCTCGCATGCGTTGCGGTCGGGGTCTTGATCAGCGGCGCTGCCGAGGTCAAGGATCGCTGGCTGCAGCCGGTTCTCTTCCTGTCGCCCTTGTATCTTGCCGTGCTGCTCGACCGGTTCATCAGATCCGATCTTCCCCTGAAGCGCTTTGCCGTGGTCGGGGCAATCTGCGGCCTCATCGTCATTCCGGGCCTCGCCATCAACATGCTCTACGCCCGCGATGGTGAAGATCCCTATATCGGCGAACTCGACTATGCGAAGCTTTTTGCCACGACGCGCGCCGAGGGCAGCTATCAGTCGGTTGTTTCCGACGGCCCGCAATTTCCCGGCAATTTGCGGCTTTATGATACGTCACTAACGCCTGTGCACATGGAAATGCCGAACGCCTCGGCGCGCATCAAGTTTCCGGCGCTCTTTGTCTGGTTCGGCGAGGGTCTCAATCCTGGCGTCATGGCCTTGATGAGCGCTGCCGGCGTGCCCACACCGCCCACGGATGTGCGGCACATTTCGCTCAACTTCAGGAATTATCCGGATCGGAACGAGGCCGTCAGCTACGTCCTCGTTCCAGGTCCGGCAAAGCCTTAGGCTTCTCAATCCTCGACGAAGACCTCGTCGCGCTTCTTGCGGATGCTCGGCAGGAGCACGACGACGAGCACGGCAGCCGCAAGGAGCAGCAGACCGAGGCTGAGCGGCCGCGTCACGAATGTCGTCGGGTCGCCGCGCGACATGATCATGGCGCGCCGGAGGTGCTCCTCGAGCAGCGGGCCGAGCACGAAGCCGAGGAGAAGCGGCGCCGGTTCGCAGCGCAGTTTCGAAAGCCCGTAACCGAGAAGCCCGAAGAAGGCGACGGCGTAGAGATCGAATACATTGGAATTGACGCTGTAGACGCCGATCGAGCAGAACGCGATGATCGCCGGGAAGAGCATATAATAGGGGATCGTCAGCAGCTTCACCCAAAGACCGATCAGCGGCAGATTGAGCAGGATCAGCATGAGGTTGCCGATCCACATCGAAGCAATGATGCCCCAGAACAGCGCTGGTTGTTCCGTGGCGACATTCGGGCCGGGAACGATGCCCTGAATGATCATCGCGCCGATCATCAGCGCCATGACCGGATTGGCAGGAATACCGAGGGTCAGCATGGGAATGAACGACGTTTGCGCGCCGGCATTATTGGCGGATTCGGGTCCCGCAACGCCAGCGATGGCGCCCTTGCCGAACTCTTCCGGCGTTTTCGAGATACGCTTTTCCACCGTATAGGAGGCGAAGGAAGCGAGAATTGCGCCGCCCCCGGGCAGGATGCCAAGTGCCGAACCGATGGCCGTGCCGCGCAGGATCGGCGCAGTCATCGCCTTCCAGTCCTCGCGCGTCGGCCAGAGATTGGTCACTTTCTTGATCATGACGTCGCGCTCATGCTCGTTTTCGAGATTGCGCAGAATCTCGGCGATACCGAAGACGCCGACGGCAAGGGCGACGAAATTGAGGCCATCGGAGAGTTCAAGGATCCCGAGGTTGAACCTCGGCGTACCCGTATAAATATCGGTGCCGACAAGCCCAAGCAGAAGCCCGAGAACGACCATTCCAAGCGCCTTGATGACCGAGCCATGGGCAAGCGCGATGGACGAGACGAGGCCGACGATCATCAGCGAGAAATATTCGGCTGAACCGAATTGCAGTGCCACGGCGGTGAGCGGCGGCGCAAAGACGGCGACAAGGATCGTCGAAACGGTACCGGCGAAGAACGAGCCAATGGCGGCGATAGCGAGCGCTGCGCCGGCGCGGCCCTTGCGCGCCATCTGGTAGCCGTCGATGGCGGTGACTGCCGAGGACGATTCCCCCGGCATGTTGATCAGGATTGCCGTCGTCGAGCCGCCATACTGCGCGCCGTAATAGATGCCGGCGAGCATGATCAGGGAGGAGACCGGCTCGAGTTGGAATGTGAGCGGCAGAAGCATGGCGATCGTCGCGGTCGCGCCGATGCCCGGCAATACGCCGATCAGCGTGCCGAGAATAACGCCGATCAGACAGAACAACAGGTTCCACGGGTGTCCCGCGGTGACGAAGCCAAGCGTGAGATTGTCGATCAGTTCCATCTTGGCCTCACTGTCCGAGCCAGGGGCCGAACCGCCGGAACGGCAGGCCAAGCGCGTAGCTGAAAACGATTACCGAAAAAAGTGTCAGCCCGCTGACGAGGAGAAGGGCGGTTCCAGGCCGCATCTTCGAGCTGGCGAAGGCGGCGAGCAGGCCGGACAAGAACAGGGAAGGCACAAAGCCAAGTCCGCGCACCGTGAGTCCGAAAAGAATGGGAGCTGGCAGGATGAAAAGCATGCCGCGCCAGGCGATCGGACCCATCGGCTCATGCTCGACCTGCGTGCCCTGGATGATCACGATGATCCCGAAAATGACGAGCAGGCCAGCGAGGACCAGAGGGAAATAGCCCGGACCCATCTTGAAGGCCGTTCCGATATCGAGGCCATAGGCCTGAATTGCGAAGAAGAGACCGACTGCGATGAAAAACAGGCCGCATATCAGGTCGCGCATACTGAAACTTAAGGATTTCATATGTCCCCCGTACCAATAAATTCTTTGTAATGGGCCGGCTCAGGCCCATGAGGACCTGAACCGGCGAATAGTTCTAGTCGGCGTACTGGCCCGCGGCCTCGATGATCGGCTTCCAGCGGGAAACTTCGCTTTCAAGCTTCGACTTGAGCCCGTCAGGCGTCGCCTCGGCGTCGGTGACCGGTACGGTGCCGAGTTCGGCAAAGCGAGCGACGACATTCGGGTCTTTCAGCGCCTTCTGCAGCGATGCTGAGAGCTTCGCGGTGACATCCGCCGGCGTTCCCTTCGGCGCGTAGATGCCGTGCCAGATGCCGACCTGCAAGCCCGGCAGGCCAGCTTCCGCAACCGTCGGCAGATCGGGGAGGGCATCAAGGCGCTTGGCCGAGGTCACGGCATAGGCCTTGACCGTCGCGCCCTTGATCTGCTTGGTCGTGTTCGTGGTCTGGTCGCACATCAAATCGACCTGGCCGCCGAGAAGGTCGGTCATGGCAGGCCCGGTTCCCTTGTAAGGCACCGTCACCAGCGACGTCTTAATCTCGCTCATCAACAGCATGCCGCACAGATGCGAAGCTGCTCCGATGCCCGCATTGGCGAGGGTAATCTTGTCAGCGTTGGCCTTCACGTATTCGACGAGGCCCTTCATGTCCGCTGGCTCGAAATCCTTCTTGGCGACAATGGTCATCGGCACGTCGGTGACGAGGCCGACATATTCGAAGGCGTTCAGCGTGTCGTAGGGAAGCTTGCGGTAAAGCGTGGCACTCGTTGCCATGCCGATGTGGTGCAGGAGGAGGGTGTAGCCGTCCGGATCAGCCTTGGCGACCTGCGAGGCGCCCAGCGTGCCGCCGGCGCCGCCTACGTTCTCAACGACGATCTGCTGGCCGAGATCCTTCGACATCGATTCGGCTACGAGGCGCGTAACGGTATCGGTGGGTCCGCCTGCGGCAAAGGGCACGACCATGGTTATACTGCGCTCGGGATAACCAGCGGCATTGGCGCCCCCGGCGATAAGGGCGAAGGCAGCCGTGGCAGCCAGCGAAGAGATGAGTTTGTGCATCTTTGTTCCTCCCAGACGATTCTTGAAATTACTCGAAACGAACCATGGCGCCGAAGCTTGCCAATATCTTTCTCCTACCGATATTGGCAGCGACGCTTTCGGCGCGTAGCATCCAGTCTATCGGACGAAACCACGGCCGGTATGTCAAGCAATTCATGGGGTTCGTGAATATTTTTGACAGAGCGACTGTGAACAAACCCACTATGCCTTAGGCTTTAGTATAGGTTTGTTCGCACCACCAAGCATCAGAGGCAGTTTAATGGTCAAGCAAGCAAATCATGGCGGAAAGCCCAAGTCCTGGACGGAATCAGCATCCTTGCTGGTCGATGTCGCGATGGGCCGCAAACATGCCGATCTCGTGGTGCGCAATGGTCGCCTCGTCAGCGTTTATTCCGGTGAAATCATTGCAGGGATGGATATAGCCGTCGCGGCGGGCCGGTTCGCCTTTGTCGGGCACGGTGTCGAGCACTGTATCGGACCGAAGACCAAGGTGGTGGATGCGGGCGGCCGCTACCTTGTCCCGGGCCTCTGCGATGCGCACATGCACGTCGAAAGCGGCATGGTGACGGTGACCGAATTCACCCGCGCCGTCATACCGCATGGCACGACCTCGATGTTCATCGATCCGCACGAGATTGCCAATGTGCTTGGGCTCGAAGGCGTGCGCCTCATGCATGACGAAGCGCTCGCCATGCCCATCAACGTCCACGTGCAGATGCCGAGCTGCGTTCCGTCAGCCCCGGGCCTCGAAAATGCCGGCGCCGCCATCAGTCCGCACGATATCGAAGAAGCCATGACCTGGCCGAATATCATCGGTCTCGGCGAGGTGATGAATTTTCCGGGCGTCGCCAGCAACAATGCCACGATGCGCGGCGGCATTGATGCGACCATGAACGCCGGCAAGACAGTGGGCGGCCATTTCGCCTCGCCCGAGCTTGGACGGGCTTTCCACGGCTATGTCGCAGGCGGCCCGGAGGACGACCATGAAGGAACGCGCATGGACGATGCAATTGCGCGCGTCCGCCAGGGCATGCGCGCCATGCTGCGGCTGGGCTCTGCCTGGTATGACGTTGCCAGCCAGATCAAGGCAGTGACCGAGCAGGGGCTCGATCCGCGCAATTTCATTCTTTGCACCGATGACAGCCATTCGGGAACGCTGGTGCATGAAGGTCATATGGACCGCGTCGTCCGCCATGCGATCGCGCAGGGCCTGAAGCCAGTGACTGCGATTCAGATGGCAACGTTGAACACCGCCCAGCATTTCCGCCTTGAGCGCGAGATTGGCTCAATCACCCCGGGACGCCTTGCGGATTTCCTCATCGTTTCGGACCTTGCCAATCTGACGATCGACCGCGTCTATGCGCGCGGCAGGCATGTGGCCGAAAAGGGCAAGCTCCTCGCCGAGATCCCGCCATACAACTATCCGGCGTTCGCAAAGAACACGATCAAGCTCGGCAAGAAGCTTACGGCGAAAGACTTTGACATCAAGGCGCCGAAGCCCGCAAAGCATGTCACGGCCCGGGTAATCGGGGTCATCGAGAACCAGGCGCCGACACGCGCGCTTGAAGCCGATCTTACCGTCTCCGATGATATCGTGCAGATGGACCGGCGCAACGATGTCTGCCAGATCGCGCTGGTCGAGCGGCATCGCGGTACCGGCGCAGTGGTCAACGGTTTCGTTTCGGGCTTCGGCTATACGCTCGATTGCGCCATGGCATCCACGGTCGCACATGACAGCCACCACATGATCGTCGTCGGCACAAACAAGGAAGACATGGCCAAGGCTGCCAATCGGCTCGGCCAGGTCGGCGGCGGCGTGGTGCTATTCTCGAAGGGCCGCGAACTGGCGCTGGTTCGGATGCCGATTGCCGGCCTGATGTCTGATCAGCGGGCCGAGGTCGTTGCCGAGCAGGCGGACAAACTGGTCAAGGCCATGCGCGCCATGGGCTGCAGCCTCAACAACGCCTATATGCAGCATTCCTTGCTCGCTCTCGTCGTGATACCGGAATTGCGCATTTCCGATGTCGGCATTATCGACGTCAGGACATTCGAGAAGGTTGACCTGTTCCTATGACTGCATTCATCAAGGCCGTGGAGCGCGCGGCAGAAAAAATGCGCGCCCTTTTTCCAGAAACGCCGCTGCAACTCAATCACTATTTGTCCCATAAGTATGGTGCGCAGATCTGGCTTAAGCGCGAAGACCTGTCGCCGGTTCGCTCCTATAAGATCAGGGGCGCGTTCAATTTCATCGCGCATTACCTGAACGAGCACAAAGGCGAAGACACCAGCTTTGTCTGCGCCTCGGCGGGCAATCATGCGCAGGGTTTCGCTTTCATCTGCCGGAATTTCGGCAAGAAGGGCGTCGTGTTCATGCCGGTGACGACACCGCAGCAGAAGATCGACAAGACGCGTACCTTCGGCGGCGAGTTTATCGAGATACGTCTTGTCGGCGATATATTCGACCAATGCTATGTCGCCGCGCAGGATTATGCCGCCGAAACGGGTGCCGTCATGGTGCCGCCATTCGACCACAACGACATCATCACCGGACAGGCGACGGTCGCGTTCGAGATTGCCCATCAGCTACCGGACAAGCGTTTACCGGATTTGATGATCCTCCCCGTCGGCGGGGGTGGCTTATCTGGCGGCGTTACCCGCTATCTCGGCGAACTCGGCTGGGAAACACGCTTTCGCTTCGTTGAGCCGGCTGGCGCGCCGAGCCTCAAGCGGAGTCTCGAGGCAGGCAAGCGCGTCAAGCTCGACACCGTCGACAATTTTGTCGACGGCGCTGCAGTGGCCGAGATCGGGCGCGAAAATTTCAAGATTCTCAAAGGCTTCACAGCGGACGCTGTGACTTTGATTCCGGAGAACCGCCTGAGTTCGACGATCCTCGAAATGCTCAACATCGAAGGCATCGTACTGGAGCCGGCCGGTGCGCTCGCCATAGACTCGCTCAAGGACTTCAAGAAGAGCGAACTCAAGGGCAAGCGGATTATCCTCGTCGTTTCCGGCAGCAATTTCGACTTCGAGCGACTTCCGGAACTGAAGGAGCGATCGCTGCGCTATGAGGGTCTGAAGAAGTATTTCATCTTCCGCTTTCCGCAGCGCCCCGGCGCATTGCGCTCCTTTCTCGATCTTCGCGGGCCCGAGGATGACGTCGCGCGCTTCGAATATTTGAAGAAATCGGCGCGAAATTTCGGCTCGGTCCTGATTGGCATCGAGACCAAGAACAAGGTCAATTTCGACATTCTGTTCAAACGCTTCGATGAGGCGGGCTGGGCCTATCAGGATATTACCGACAATGAGGCGATTGCCGGACTGATCATCTGATGACGACCTATATCATCCTGTTCCGTGGCGTGGGCGGGGCAACCCTCTTGCCCGTCAAGCCGCTGAAGGACGCTCTGGTCGCTGACGGCTTCGGCAAGGTCGCCACCTATATCAATACCGGCAATGTCGTTTTGGTGTCGGAGCTTCAGCGGCAAACCATCTTGCAAAGAGTAGCTTCTATCGCACTGGAAAACTTTGCGTTCTCCAAGGCAATCATGATCCTCGACCGGCAGGAATGGTCGAGCCTCATTGCCGGCAATCCGTTCCCGCAGCACGCGGCCGAGGGCAACAAACTCCACGCGTTCATTCTGGAGAAGGAGCCTGAAAAGGAGGCGGTCCAGGCCCTTGAGCGGAAGGCGGCGGGGTTGCCGGAACAATTCAAAATTCTGGGCAAGGTCCTTTACTACTATCCGCCGCAGGGGGCATCGCAGTCGAAACTGCATGGCAAAATTGAATCGACGCTGAAGGTTGCCGCGACGGCGCGCAATTGGAATACAGTGCTGAAATTGGGGGATCTGGCTGAGCGGCTGGAGGGGGAAACGCAATGACGGTCCATGTCGCGCTGTTTCGCGGGATCAATGTCGGGGGCAACAAGCTTGTCAAAATGGAGACGTTGCGCAGCGCGCTGGAGGCGGAGGGTCTGGCGGACGTGACGACGTATATTCAGAGTGGCAATGTCGTCTTTAAATCGAGCCAGACGGCAGCGCGTGTCGAAAAGATCATTGCCGATCTCTTTCCAAAGACGTTTGGCTTTGAGTCTCGCGTCTCGCTTCGCAGCATCGACGAATGGAATTGCATGGTCGCGAAGAATCCCTATCCGCAGGCCAAGGAAAACCCGAAATCACTGCATGCCGTGATCCTCGATAGCGAACCGACTGACGCTGCCCTTACAGAGCTTGAGACGAGGGCACGTGGTTCCGAGAGCTTCACCGTCAGTAATCGCGTGCTCTATCTCTATACGCCCGACGGCTTCGGCACCTCGAAGCTGGCCGAAGCGCTCGACAAGGTTTTGAAAGTGCCGCTGACGGCGCGCAATTGGCGCACGGTTCTGACGCTTCAGGAGATGGCAGGCGCCATCTGAGCCCGAGCGAGCGCGTCCTCCAGTGTCCGGAAAATGCGTGGGTCGGAACATTGCGCAACATTGAAGCGCATGTAGGCATTTGCGCCAGGCGAGGGACTGAACACCTGCCCGGGTGCAAAGATCACGCCTTCGGTGAGCCCGTACTGTGCGACTGCCGCCGCATCCGCACCTTGCGGCAGCTTGCACCACACAAACATGCCGCCGCGCGGTTCGATCCACGGGGTAACGCCCATGGATTTCAACCGGGACAGGGTTTCACCCATGCTGCGCGCCAGGCGCGTGCGCAACCCATCGATGTGCTTGCGATAGCCGCCATCCTTGAGCATCAGGTAGACCAGTTCCGCAGAAATGCGGCCAGCGCCGAAGGAGGTCGCGACACGCAGGTCCACCAGGGCCTCGATCCAATCACGGCGGGCCGCGACGAAACCGCAGCGCACCGATGCGGAAAGCGACTTCGAGAAGCTGCCGATGTGGATCACCCGTTCGAGACCGTCGAATGCGGCAAGACGGGGAGCGGACTCCTGCTCGAAATCAGCAAAGATATCATCCTCGACTATGGTCAAGCCATACTGCTCGGCCAGCTTCAGCAGGCGGTGGGCTACGACTGGCGAGAGGGTCGCTCCGGTAGGATTGTGCAATGCCGCGTTGGTGATGTAGAGGCGCGGCCGGTTCGCCTCGAGCGCAGCGGCAAAGCGTTCAAGATCGGGACCCGACGGCGTAAAGGGCACGCCTATGATCCTGGCGCGGTGCGCTTTGAGCAGGGCGTGAAAGTTGAAGTAGCAGGGATCGTCCACGATAACGGCATCGCCGGGTTCGATGAGAAACCGGCAAATCAAATCGATCGCCTGCGTACCCGACTCTGTCAGCATGATCTGGTCCGATGCGGCCTCGATGCCATGATCGGCCATGCGGCGCGAAAGCAGTTGCCGCAGGGGATGCAGCCCGAGAGGTGAGGCGTAATCGGTAAGGGCCGAAGTCTCGCCCCGCGCCAATGTCCGCAAGGCCCGGCGAATGCCCTCCTCGGGCATCCATTCGGCGGGAAGCCAGCCGCAGCCGGGCTTTGCCACGTCCTCGCCAGCCTCAAGCGACAGGCGCGACACCCATAGCGGGTCGATGGCGCGGTCGAGGCGCGGGCCAATTTCTGTCAGGCTGAGGGGCGGCAGATGGCCGGCCACGTAGAAGCCCGAGCCTCTCCGCGACTGGATGGCGCCTTCCGCGGTGAGCCGGTCATAGGCCTCGACAACTGTCGATTTTGATACACCCATTGTGGCTGCAAGGCTGCGAATCGATGGCAGCTTGGCTCCCGGTGCGAGCGTGCGCCGCGTCACCCGCTGACGGATCTCGTCCATCACCTGTTCGACCAGCGTGCCCCGCAGGCGTGCAATATGCGTGCTTAAGTCCATCTGTACTGCACTTGTATCCATTACAGTTTGACGAAATTGTACCGGACCGTCTCTGGAAAATCCATCCTTCCGACGTCAGAAAGCGACACAAATGCAGGCAGTGGGAATCAATATGGACAAGATGGCGAGCGGCTGGGTCAACGGCTTCATGGGCGTACTTATCTTCAGCGGATCGCTGCCGGCGACCCGCGCGGCCGTATCAGGGTTCGATCCGATCTTTTTGACGGGGGCCCGGGCGACTATCGCGGCACTCCTGGGCTTGGCGCTGCTTCTTGCCTTTCGCGAAAAGCGTCCTGACAAGGCCGATCTCATTTCGCTTGTCGTGACCGCGCTTGGCGTCGTCGTCGGCTTTCCACTGTTGACCGCGCTGGCGCTCCGTCATGTCACGTCCGCGCATTCGATCGTTTTTGTCGGCCTTCTGCCGCTCGCAACCGCCATCTTCGCAGTCTGGCGCGGCGGCGAGCGGGTACGCCCGCTATTCTGGTTGTTTTCCTGCCTCGGCAGCCTGCTCGTCGTCGGTTTTGCTCTCACTCAGAACGTCAGGGCATCGCTCGTTGGCGATCTTTTGATGTTCACAGCAATCGTCGTGTGCGGTCTAGGCTATGCCGAAGGAGCAAAGCTGTCGCGCCGCCTTGGCGGCTGGCAGGTTATATGCTGGGCGCTTGTCATCTCGCTGCCAGTCATGTTGCCGCTGACGCTATACGTCATGCCCGGCGAGTGGCAGGGCATAAGCGGGCCTGCCTGGTTCGGTCTATTTTATGTCTCTCTCTTCTCGATGCTGATCGGCTTCATCTTCTGGTATCGCGGACTTGCGCAGGGTGGCATTGCCGCAGTCGGGCAACTGCAACTGCTGCAGCCCTTTTTCGGCCTCGTCCTTGCGGCAACCCTGCTCGGCGAGCATGTCGGCTGGCCGATGATCCTGGCTACGGTTGGTGTGATCGCCTGCGTTGTCGGTGCCAAGCGCTTTGCGCGATAGGTTGGACAGATTTTCTATTTCCTGTGTGCCCACGCGCAAACTTATCCTTTGCCAGGGCCGCATCGACCGGTTATCGCCTGACGCACTCCCGTGATGCTGGATGCTGCACCCTCGATGAATGCCCTGGCTGATTACCTGAAGCGATTCCTGCCTGCGCTTGCCCCCGTGAGCGGCATGGAGCGCTTGCGCGCCTGCATCGGCGCTTTCCTCGGAATACTCGCAACCGGCATCGTCAGCGAGGCCGCCCTCGGCCCGACCTCCAGCGTTCCCTTGCTCATCGCGCCAATGGGCGCCTCGGCGGTGCTTCTCTTTGCCGTTCCGTCCAGTCCGCTGGCACAGCCCTGGTCGATCCTCTGCGGCAACATACTCGCCTGCCTGATCGGCGTGACCTGCGCGATCTGGATTCCCGACCCTGTCATTGCATCGGCCGCTGCCATAGGCGCGGCGATTGCCGTCATGATGCTGACGAAATCGCTGCATCCGCCAAGCGGAGCGGTTGCGCTGACTGCCGTATTGGGTGGGCCTGTCGTCCATGATCTCGGCTACAGCTTCGTCATCTGGCCGGTGGGACTGAACTCGCTTCTGCTGCTCGTTATCGCCATCGCCTACAACAATCTGACGGGCCGGCGCTATCCGCATCTGGCGCCACCGGCGGCCAAGAATATCCACGATACCGCCGATCCAATTCCGTCGGAGCGCATTGGATTTACGCGGGGCGATCTTCGATTTGCGCTAGGCCAGCACGACGAACTGATCGATGTGAGCCCGGACGATCTCGATTCCATCCTGCATCGGGCGCAAATGCACGCCTATCATCGCCGCTTCGGCGAGATACGCTGTGAAGAGATCATGTCAAGCGACGTGGTGAGCGTCGCGCCCGAGACGTCCGTACGGCGCGCCTTCGCCCAGTTGCGCCGGCATCGGATAAAGGCACTGCCCGTCGTCAATAGCGAGGGCAGGCTGATCGGTATCGTGACGCAAACGGATTTCATGCAGCGCGCCGCGTGGCCGTCCCGAACCGCGCTAAGACCGGGCATTGTCGGCAAGTTTGGCAGCATTCTTGGTGTCGCCCAAAAACAGCCGCGCGTGGTTGCGGACATCATGACGGCGCCGGTTCAGTTTGTCAGACCCGACACGCTTGTCACGGAACTCGTGCCGGCGATGGCCGATCGCGGCCTCCATCATTTGCCGGTCGCCGATGCGGAAGGGCGCGTGTTGGGCATCGTTACCCAATCCGACCTTATCGCTGCGCTCTACGCGCGCAATCTCAACGACAGGCAGAAGCCCGAACCGCTTTCACTTGCCGGCTAACCGGCGCCGCAGACGCTGTTTTTGCGCCGCACAATAATTCATTTGCATTTTCGCGCGATAAGGCCCATATGCGGTTCAGGCGCTTGGGCCGGTTTGATCCGGTCTTCCAGAATTTGGACTTGTGGCGTCTTCAGTCCCATCCGCAAAAGGCGATGGGCACGGCTGCGCAAGTCGCTTGGGCCCGCCAATCCGGCGGTGCTTCCCTCCGCGTCTCGTCGTTCATCCATAAATTGTGCATGCAGGTTGCGCCCTGCGATGCGTTTGTGACCCGCGAAAATTCGCGCCGGTCAGTGAAAGAAGATTGAATTGAACACTCCAGAAACAAACGGCTTTGCCGCAATGGGCCTGAACGTGGTCCTTCTCAAGGCCATCGAAGCGGCCGGCATGGCAGAGCCGAAACCCATCCAGGAAAAGGCTATTCCGGCACAGGTGTCCGGTAAGGACATTCTCGGCATCGCCCAGACGGGTTCGGGCAAGACGGCTGCCTTCAGCCTGCCGATCCTGCAGAAGATCATGGGTCTTGGCGACAAGCGCAAGGGCAAGACTGCCCGCGCCCTCATTCTCGCCCCGACCCGCGAGCTTGCCGTGCAGATCGAAGAAACGATCCGCAAGCTCTCGAAGGGCGCGCATATTTCGACAGCGCTTGTTCTCGGCGGCGTCTCGCGCATCTCCCAGATCAAGAAGATGCAGCCGGGCGTCGACGTCCTCATAGCAACGCCGGGCCGCTTGACCGATCTCGTGCGCGAAAACTGCATCGATCTTTCGGAGACGCGTTGGCTTGTCCTCGATGAAGCCGACCGCATGCTCGACATGGGTTTCATCAACGATGTTAAGCGCATCGCCAAGGGCACGCATCGCGATCGCCAGACCGCGCTTTTCTCGGCAACGATGCCCCAGGAAGTCGCCACGCTGGCCCAGGGCCTGTTGCGCGACCCGGTTCGCGTCGAAGTCGCGCCGCAGGGCACGACCGCGGCCGAGATCAAGCAGGTGGTACACGCCATTCCGACGAAGCAGAAGAAGCAGGTTCTTTCGGCAATGCTGAAGGACGAGGCGCTGGCTTCGGTCATCGTCTTCACCCGTACCAAGCACGGCGCGGATGCGGTAACGCGCGTCCTCGAGAAGGACGGCTATGAAGTTGCCGCCATTCACGGCAATAAGTCGCAGAATGCCCGCCAGCGCGCGTTGAACGGCTTCAAGGACGGTTCCGTTCGCATTCTCGTTGCGACGGATATCGCGGCGCGCGGCATTGACGTCGTCGGCATCAGCCATGTCATCAATTTCGACCTGCCGGATGAGCCCGAGAGCTACGTTCACCGCATTGGCCGTACCGGGCGTAATGGCGCATCGGGTTCGGCGATTACGCTTTACGATCCGGCCGAAGAGAGCGTCAAGCTGAAGGCCGTCGAGCGGGTTACGCGCATGCGTTTGCCGATGGCCGATTCGCCGGTTGATCTTTCGAGCCTGCCGGCCCGTGCTGCTAATAGCGACCAGCGTCCGCCGCGCCGCGAAGGCGGCAGCGGTGCACCCGGCAAGAAGCCGCATCGCGGCCAGGCAGCCAGCAAGCCGCGCGAGGCGCGTGGTGAGAAGATTTGGAGCAATGATGGCGGCGCCCCGGCGCAAAAGCGTCCGTTCCGCCGCAACAAGCGCCGCAGCTTTGGCGCCAAGGCTGCCTGAGCGTAGCGTCTGAAACGTATAAGGGCCGCCGGCATAAACGTGCCGGCGGCCTTTCTTTTTGCTGGTATCCTGCAGCGTAATCAGACAATTCACGTGGCTGATTGAATTCTGCGCTTGAACGGCCCGCCCGGGACAAATAGGTTCAAGCCCTGCAGATTGAAGGACTTGTGCCATGCTGAATTCAGTGATCGACGCGATCGGCAACACGCCGCTCATCCGCCTCAAAAAAGCCTCCGATCTCACTGGCTGCGAAATCTACGGCAAGGCGGAATTTCTCAATCCGGGGCAATCGGTGAAGGATCGCGCGGCACTCTACATTATTCGCGACGCGGAAAGGCGCGGCCTGCTTCGTCCGGGCGGCGTGATCGTCGAAGGGACCGCCGGTAATACCGGTATCGGGCTCACCATGGTGGCCAAGGCGCTCGGCTATCGCACAGTCATTGTCATCCCCGAAACGCAAAGCGAGGAAAAGAAGGACGCCCTGCGTCTCCTCGGCGCCGAGCTCGTTGAAGTGCCGGCAGTCCCTTACCGCAATCCGAACAATTACGTGAAGGTTTCCGGGCGGTTAGCCGAGCAGATGGCGAAGTCCGAGCCGAACGGTGCGGTCTGGGCCAACCAGTTCGATAATGTGATCAACCGTCAGGCGCACGTGGAAACCACCGCACCAGAGATATGGCGCGACACCAACGGCAAGGTCGACGCATTCATTTGCGCAGTCGGTTCCGGAGGCACGCTTGCCGGGGTGGCGGAAGGGCTGAAGGGGCGCGACCCGTCGATCAAGATAGGGCTCGCCGATCCGCTCGGCGCTGCACTGTTCTCCTATTATACCACCGGCGAGTTCAAGGCCGAGGGCAACTCGATCACCGAAGGCATCGGGCAGGGGCGGGTGACGGCCAATCTCGAAGGCTTCAAGCCTGATTTTTCCTATCAGATTCCGGATGCGGAAGCTCTCGACGTGGTGTTCGACCTCGTGCAGGAAGAGGGGCTTTGCCTCGGCGGCTCGTCGGGGATCAACATTGCCGGCGCCATCCGCATGGCGCGCGATCTTGGCCCGGAGCATATCATCGTCACGGTGCTGTGCGACTATGGCAACCGCTATCAGTCGAAGATGTTCAATCCCGAATTCTTGCGATCCAAGGACCTGCCGGTACCGGCGTGGATGGAGACCAAGTCCGACATTTCCGTCCCGTTCGAGAATTCATAATGGCTTACGATACCACGATCCTGTTTCGCGACGATTCCTACCTCAAGGAGATTGAGGCGACGGTTGTCGGCGTCAACGAGCGCGGCGGCATTCTTACGGATCGGACGGTCTTTTATGCCACCTCGGGCGGCCAGCCCGGCGATACCGGCGCCTTCATCCGGCCCGACGGATCGAGCATCGCCATCGCCGCAACCGTGACGGGCGAAACCAAGGAAGAGATCATCCATGTGCCGGCTGCAGAGCAGCCTGTGCCGGCAATCGGCGAGAAGCTCTTGCTTCGCATCGATTGGGACCGCCGCTACAGGCTGATGCGCATGCATACGGCCTGCCATCTCTTGAGTGTCGTGTGCCCGTTTCCCATCACAGGAGCAGCGGTCAGCGAGGATGACAGCCGCGTCGACTTCGATTTGCCGGAAGCGGGGGTCACGCGCGAGGGCGTAACGGCCAAGCTGATGGAACTGGTCAACGCCAATCATCCGGTATTCACCCGCTGGATTACCGACGAGGAACTGGCGGCAAATCCCGGCCTGATCAAGTCGAAGAATGTCCGTCCGCCCATGGGCACGGGACGTATCCGGCTGGTGTGCATCGGCAAGGACGCGGTGATCGATTCGCAGCCCTGCGGCGGAACCCATGTAGCGACCACCGGCGAGGTCGGAGCAATCCATATCGGCAAAATCGAAAAGAAGGGCAAGGAGAACCGGCGTTTTCGCATCAGGTTTGGCGCCTTGCCGGAGGGAGAGTAAACGTGTCGGAAAAAAGCGCCTTTGTCGTTTCGCCGGATTGGCTTGAGGAGCGCCTCGATCAGCCCGGCTTGAGCATCCTCGATGCGTCCTGGTACTTTCCTTTCCAGAACCGCGATGCCAAGGCCGAGTACGAGGCAGCCCACATCCCAGGCGCTGTCTTCTTCGACCATGAGCAGTTGTCGGATCCCGATTCTGCCCTGCCGCATACTTTCCCGAAGCCAGAAGCCTTTGCGGCTGCCGTCAGCAGCATGGGCATTACCAACGAGGATACGATCGTCGTCTATGATGGGCCCGGCATGTACACGTCGCCCCGGGTGTGGTGGATGTTCCGCACCATGGGCGCGAAGAAAGTCTTCGTGCTCGATGGCGGCTTCGACAATTGGAAGGCTTCGGGCCGCCCGGTCACTGACGCGGTGACCAAGATCGCGCCCTCTGCATTCGTGGAAAAGTTCGATGCCGGCAAGGTCGCAAGTTTCGAGCAGATGCGACAGATCGTCGATAGCGGCTCGCGTCAGATTGCCGATGCGCGTTCCGCCGGCCGCTTCGTCGGGACCGATCCGGAACCACGTCCAGGCCTGCGCTCCGGCCACATGCCGGGCGCCCGCAGCGTACCCTCATCGAGCCTTGCCGATAAGGGTTACCTCAAGGACCTCAGCGGGTTGCGGCATGTCCTTGACGAGGCCGGCGTCGACTTGTCCCGTCCGATCGTGACGAGTTGCGGCTCGGGGATCACCGCAGCGGTTATCACCCTTGCGCTCGAATCGCTCGGCCATAAGGACAATCTGCTTTATGATGGCTCGTGGTCGGAGTGGGGCGCCCACAAGGATACTCCGGTCGCAACGGGCGAAGCGTAAGCCATGGCCGACAATCCCAAGCCCCGCATGCTGAAGACCCGGGTGACGCATCTCGAACTGACCGATCGCCCCACCCAATCCGTTCCGACGCCCGTCAGTTTCAAGCTGGCAATCATGCGGGCGACGAGGATTTCATTACCCTTCTACCGGTTTCTTTATGAGCAGGTAGGCAAGCCGCATCATTGGTCGGTCCACCGCCATCTCGATGACAAGGCGCTCGCCGCGATCATTCACCGCGACAATGTCGATATCCACGTTTTGTATGCGGATGGTTCTCCGGCCGGCTTCTTCGAGCTCGTCACCGGCGACGAAGAAGGCGTCACGGAGATACTCTATTTCGGCCTGATCCCGGAATTTCAGGGCCGCGGTCTTGCCAGGTTCTTTCTCAACGAGGCGATCGCGACGGCGTGGATGAGCGACCCGCAGAAGGTCATCATCGAAACCAACACGCTCGACAGCCCACGTGCCTTGCAGATGTACCAGCGGATGGGATTTCATCCGGTCAGCTTCGCCGAGGCCGAAATCGAGGCGTGGGTTTAAGCCCGCAGTGCCCTCCCTGATCCTCGGGCTCTGGCCCGAGGACATGGCCAATGAACCGACCCAGGACGAAGAACCCTGCGCTTGCCACGTTCTAATCAACCATCCTGTGGAATTCGACGGGCACCGAATAGAGAAAACGTCAATAACCCCCTATGAACGCAAATAGATTCGTTCCGGGAGGTAAAATTATCTTGTCGATGCGCAGTGCCCTTTATTCCATGATCGCCATGGCCTTGCTGTCTGGTTGTGTCCCTTCCGAACTCTCGACGACCAAGGAAGGGTCGGGAAGCGCCAAGGTGTCCGCGAAAACCGGACAGGAAACCGGACTTGCCGGATTTTACAAAGTAAACGGTGATTGTTCAGGTCGAAACCCGGGCTCGTTGAAAGTAGTCACGGAACCTGCGCACGGTACGGTCAGAATTCAACGCTTCACAGGCAATCCGACCTATGCGGCCGGGCACTTTCTTGCCAAGTGCAATTCGCACAAGGTGCCGCAACTCGGGCTGTTCTATAAGCCGGCGCCCGGTTTCGTGGGAAGTGACCGGGTCGTCGTTGCAGCCAAGGCCGCAGGCAGCGATGTTTACGGCTACGTCACCTTTCACATCGAGGTCGCAAACTAGCCGGCCAACATCCGCATGAATCGGGTGGCTCGGCTCCCTCGTTCGGTGTCTTCTTGCTCGCAACAAAGGAGACACCGATGACCGCGATCCGCTATATTGCCATGGCCACCACGCTCGCTCGCCACTACCAGCAGGGCGGAGCCGATGCCAATGGCCAGACACCCGAAACCCACCTATCTGACGGCGATGGCATGCCGTGCCGCCATTGCCTGCAGAACATTGCGGCTGGCGACAAATATCTGGTCCTGTCGCATCGGCCGTTTCCAGCGCCGCAACCTTATGCGGAAACAGGGCCGGTCTTTCTCCATGCTGACAGATGCGAGCGCTACCCGGAAACAGAGGAGATGCCGGCGATGTTTCGCGAGACGAGCGACTACATCTTGCGCGGCTATTCCTGCCAGGACCGTATCGTCTATGGAACGGGCGGGGTAATCCGGACCGAGGCAATTGCCAACCGCGCGGCGGAATTACTCGCGCGAGACGATGTCGCCTATGTGCACATGCGCTCTGCGGGCAACAATTGCTTCCAGTGCCGGATCGAACTGCCATGAAAAGCCCGGACACAGGTCCGGGCTCCTTGATAGTGATGCAGCGATGCGTCAGGCGGCAATGGCGGCCTTGGCTTCGACCATCTCCAGGCCCAGCGCTTCGGCAACGGCCTGGTTGGTGATCCGCCCCTTGTGGACGTTGAGGCCATTGCGCAGATGCGGGTTGTCGACCAGCGCCTTGACGCCACGGTCGGCCAGCTGCAGGCCATATTGCAGTGTCGCATTGTTCAGCGCATGGGCCGAAGTGACCGGCACAGCGCCCGGCATGTTGGCGACGCAATAGTGGATGATCCCGTCGACTTCGTAGGTCGGTTCGGAATGGGTGGTCGCATGCGATGTCTCGAAGCAGCCGCCCTGGTCGATGGCGACGTCGACAATGACAGCACCCTTCTTCATGCCTGACAGCATTTCGCGGGTGACGAGCTTCGGCGCTGCGGCGCCCGGAATGAGCACGGCGCCGACGACGATATCCGCCGAGAAGACCTCTTCGTCGAGGGCTTCGATCGTCGAATAGCGCGTGTGGATACGGCCGCGGAAAAGGTCGTCGAGCTGACGCAGGCGCGGAATGGAGCGGTCGAGGATCGTGACATCAGCGCCAAGACCGGTCGCCATCATGGCCGCGTTGATGCCGACGACGCCGCCGCCGATGATCGTGACTTTGCCCGGAAGGACCCCCGGCACGCCGCCGAGAAGAACGCCGCGGCCGCCATTGGCCTTCTGCAGGGCCGTTGCACCCGCCTGTATCGCAAGACGGCCGGCGACCTCCGACATTGGCGCGAGCAGCGGCAGGCCGCCGCGATCATCCGTAACCGTCTCGTAGGCAATCGCCGTCACACCGGATGCCAGGAGACCCTTGGTCTGTTCCGGATCGGGAGCGAGATGCAAATATGTGTAGAGAAGCTGACCTTCGCGCAGCTGCGCCCATTCGGAGGGCTGCGGCTCTTTCACTTTCACGATCATGTCGGATTGCTGAAAGACTTCTTCGGCAGTCTTGGCGATCTTCGCGCCTGCTGCCTGGTAGGCCCCGTCGTCGGCGCCTATTCCAATGCCAGCTCCGGACTGGACGATGACCGTGTGGCCATGAGCGATGTATTCGCGTACGGCCCCCGGAGTGAGACCGACGCGATATTCATGGTTTTTGATTTCCTTCGGGCAGCCAACGCGCATAACGCCTCCTGTAAGTGTTTTTGAGTTCCCTTTTGAGGCGAATATTTCACCACGAATCCTGTCGCATGTCCTTGCCAAGACGGCTCGACGGACGGCAAAAATTCGAATATTCTTGCGGAGTATCGGCAATTAAAAGCGGAAAGCGCGAAGAATGACATTGGACAGGATCGATATCGCGATTCTCGACAGCTTGCAGAAGGATGGACGCATGTCGAATGCGACGCTGGCGGAGAAGGTTGGCCTGTCGCAATCGGCCTGCTCGCGCCGGCTCGACATTCTGGAGAAATCCGGCGTCATCCGGGGCTATCACGCGCGGCTCTCCAACAAGATGCTCGGGCATCCGGTCATCGTCATCGTCAATATTTCGCTGTCCGGGCAGGCAGACAAGCAATTGCGGGAGTTTGAGACGGCGGTGAAACGCTGCCCCAATGTTCTTGTCTGCTATCTGATGTCGGGCGAATACGACTATCTGCTGCGGATCGCCGCGAAAGATCTCGAGGACTACGAGCGAATCCACAAATTCTGGCTTTCGGCGATGCCGCATGTGACGAAGATAAATTCGTCCTTTGCGCTACGCGAAGTCGCGGACCGGACCGGGCTCGGGGTCGAGACGGCGCTGATCGAAACGACAGGCGAGCGCTAAGGCTTTGCTTCCACAGCTTTACGCAGCTTGGCAGGCGCCTTGGCATGCCAGGCCAGTTTGATGCGATGGGCAAGTTCCGCATCCGAAACATGGCCGAGGCGCATCAGGATATATGGCCAGCCCTTGTAGTGGTCGGTTTCGAAGTAGATTTCGGGGGCACTCTCCATAAGGAGCGGCTTTTCCTCGAGCGGACAGTGGATAGCGAAGGTGTCGGCATCCTTGAGACGACCGATGAACGACGTCTTTACTTTCAGGGAAGGTGTTCCATGCGTCGTGCTCTCAACGAGTTCGGGTAATCCAAGCCCATTCGCCACGTTCCAGATGCGTTCGAACGCCTTATCCAGGCCGCTCTGCGTCATGACTTGTAGAAGACCTGGCGCACGTCGATGTATTCGGAGCGGAAGCCGGCCTCGCAATAGAACAGGTAAAACTCCCAGAGCTTCTTGAAACGGCCGTCGAAACCAAGGTGACGCAGATGGTCCCACGAGTCCCAGAAGCGCTGACGCCATTCGGCGAGCGTTCGCGCATAGTCCTGCGGGAACACATGCTCGCGGTAAAGGTCGAGACCAAAATCCTTGCCGAGCCGTTTCAGCCTTTCCGGCGTCGGCAACATGCCGCCCGGAAAAACATAGCGCTGGATGAAATCCGGCCGCTTGCGGTAGCGATCGAACGATTTGTCGTTGATGGTGATGATCTGCAGGCCGGCGCTGCCGCCCGGCTTCAAACAGTCCTTCACCTTACCGAAGAATACCGGCCAATATTTTTCGCCCACCGCCTCGAACATCTCGATCGACGCGACATGGTCGTATTTGCCGGTCTCGTCGCGGTAATCCTGGAATTTGATGTCGACCTTGCCGGATAGCTTTGCGCGTTCGATGCGCTGGCGCGCATAGTCGTATTGTTCGCGGCTGATCGTGAGCCCGGTCACATGCGCGCCGATCTCACGCGCGGCAAATTCGGCGAATCCGCCCCAGCCGCAGCCGATTTCCAGCACCCTGCTGCCGGGGGTAATGCCGATATTGCGGGCGAGGGCGCGATACTTGGCGTTCTGGGCGCTTTCGAGGTCGGTGGCGTTTTCGGCAAACAGGGCCGACGAATAGGTCATCGTCGGATCGAGCCATTCGCGATAGAAGGCGTTGCCGAGGTCGTAATGCGCCGAGATATTCTTGCGCGAACGGCTGCGGGTATTGTCATTGAGCCAATGCCGCATCCGCTGGAGCGTGTTCAGGACAAAGTTCGAGCCGCCGGCAAGGTTTTCGCCGACCTCTTCATTGACGACGAAGAGTTCGAGGAAGGTCGCGACATCGGGGCTCTCCCAATCGCCGTCCATATAGGACTCCGCAAGGCCAATCGTACCGCCCGAGAAGGCGCGGCCCGGGAGGTTCCAATTGTGAAGAATGACCGACGCATTTGGCCCCGCCTGCCGGCCGCCAACCTTGAACAATTGGCCATTGGGGGTTGTGATCGCCAGCGTTCCTCGGGGCAGGTGAACCGCGGCGCGAAGTGCAGCC
Organism: Phyllobacterium sp. 01N428; assembly: GCF_056399405.1. Classification (NCBI taxonomy): domain Bacteria; kingdom Pseudomonadati; phylum Pseudomonadota; class Alphaproteobacteria; order Hyphomicrobiales; family Phyllobacteriaceae; genus Phyllobacterium; species Phyllobacterium sp. 01N428. Next base: position 152,984 of record NZ_JBFTRH010000007.1, on the reverse strand, counting down.
TGGGCCTTCAGAGGGAGTCCCTTCAGCATGGCGCCGACATTTTCAGGCGTGAGCCACTGGGCGTCGGGGGTGGCGAGAGATGTTTGCGTCATGCCGTCGATCTTCCAATTGGCGGACTGTTGGTTGGCCCATGTTATCAAACGTTTAAGTTGCATCCAGTGGTTCTAAAACGCAAGCGAGTGATGGCGCGTGTGAATGTAGTTCGTAAGCTACTCGTGTTTCGAAAGCGCCAATATCAACTCGCGCGAGCAAGGGATTGGCGGCTTTGAGCATCACGGCTAGCGACTACCAGTATTCGACAACGAATAACGTCATTCGAGCTTCGCTTAGCCGGCATATGAACGTTCGCTTACGTTCGAATAGATCATCGCAAGAGTACAAACGAAACAAAACGCGATTTTTTGTGGTTTATATTAGACTAAAGTATCATAATATTTTGCAATAAAACTATGGACCGATCATCTGATCTAATATATTCACCTGTTTTGTCGTTAATTTCTAAATTGACGTCGCTTCAAATAAAATTGTGACAAAACTATTGCCGTACTCACGACAACGGTAATTTAAATACCCCAATAAATAGGGGTCACAACTTTTCATATGTATCTGATTTGAGGACACCACCAATGAGCACTAAAACACTACGCCTCGCTGCTGCCCTCTTCGTGGTCGCAGCCACTTCGTCGATCGGTTCGGCGCTTGCTGCCAGCCAGACTTCGGAACTCAATGTGCGGCTTGAAATCCAATCCGGTTGTACCGCAAATCTGCTTGAGGGCGCGACGCTCGACTTCGGCCAGGTTGCCGGAACGCCGACAAACGACATTCAGCGTTCGGCTCGTGTCAGCGTATCCTGCAGTGGCTACAGACCGGCGACCGGCCCTAATGCAGTCGCCCCGACGCTCGGGCTTGGCAACGGTTTGCACGCCGAGGGAACCCAACGCTTTGTACAGAGCGGCACGAACAAGATTCCTTATTTCCTCTACAAGAATGGTTACTATGGTGACCCCTGGGGTCTTGCCGGAGCCGGTGCTGGCGGTCCGCTCACCATAAACAACCTGGCCAACGACACGCCGCAGGAAGTGACGATCTATGGCGTGGTCAAGAAGACCGATATTAGCAGCAAAACCCCGGTCGGCGTTTATACCGATACGGTCCAGATCGTTCTCACCTACTAATTTATTATGCGAGCAGGGGGATTTGTCTCGCTGCTCGCATCGTTTTGTTCTGTGAAATATATCCGTCCGATTTTGCGTATATTTTAGTAATATTACTGAATAGATCATTCGATACATTGCATTTGTAGGTTATTTTTATCGATGTTGCGGTATAAGCTGCCATTCTTTTCTTTGATCGGTGTAGTTTGTCTATGGTTGTCGACGTCAACCTGGGCTGCGGCGTCGTCACTGACGGTCATGCCGATAAAGCTCGATATTTCCTCCCCGCAGGTCGCCAGCAAGCTCACATTGACCAACGGCGACGATGAGCCGGTAAACATACAGGTCCGGGTGTTCCGCTGGTCGACCGTCAACGGCGTCGAGAAGCTTGACCCGACACCTGATGTGGTTGCGAGTCCCCCGGCGGCGAAAGTACCTGCAGGAGGCCAATACGTCCTTCGCGTTGTTCGCGTCAGCAAGGCGCCAGTCGTCGGCGAAGAACGCTACCGCATCTTGATTGACGAAATTCCTGACCCGAGGAAAGCCAAGGCCGGCACAGTAGGTTTTGCGCTGCGTTTCTCGGTTCCGGTGTTTTTTCACAACAAGGATGCGGTCGACGCCAAGGTAAGCTGGAGCGTGAAGCAGACCCTGAGGGGCCTGGTCGTGACCGGCTCCAACGCCGGCGATATCACCGCACGCATATCCGATCTCAAAATTCTCTCGGGCGGGCGCGTTGTTGCCAGCAAGTCAGGCCTTGTCGGCTACGTGCAGGGCGGGTCTAGCGCCGACTTTTCGTTGGGGCTGGTGAAAGGCCCCCTGCAGGGCAACGTTCAGATCCGGGCTCAAAGCGATAGGGGCGCAATCGATGCGACGGTTCCTATACGCAACTAGCTTTGCGATAGCCGGAACACTTGTACTTAATACACTTGCCTCTGCTCAGCAGCCGGCGCAAGGTTCGACCGCGATCATCCAGGCTGCAACCGACATGCAACCGGAACTGGGAACTCTGCCATCGCACACGTCGCAGGAACTGCAGCTCGAAGTCTTTATCAACGACGTGTCCACCGGCCTGCTCGGTGCCTTTGAGCAGGCGCGGGACGGACATCTCAGCGCCAAGGCCGGTGAGCTAAAGGAACTCGGCCTGCGTCCGCCGAAAGGCAAAGGGGCGGACGACTTAATAAATCTCAACGACCTCGCAGGCGTTTCCTATCACGTGGTGAGCGAGACCCAGATGGTTTACATCGAGGCTACGGACGCGGCGCGTTTGCCCAAAATTATCGACGCCAACCCGACAGAAAAGCCGCAGCCTGCCACGGCGAGTACGGGAGCTGTGCTCAACTATTCCCTGTTCTCGAGCACCGACAACATGCTCGATGGTTCGTTCGACGCGTTTCGCGGCGAGATCAAAGCGAAGCGGGTAGCAAGCGATGAGCTTGGTGACGCGGCAAGCCGCCCTCATGTGCCGGTGGCAGGTTCCGGAATGCCTCGCCGTTGCGACGAGAAACGGCTAGCGGTCTGGCGCTGGGACTCGGTAACGAACGACCTTTGTATCCGATACTCGATACGCGTGTCTCCAAACATTCGATGCAGAACTTAGAAAAGCAAAAGGCCGGGAGCGACCCGACCTTCCTAAACTTACCTCTACATCAGTGCCAGTACATCCGTGGTCAAAGACGAAGATAAGCTGTTCGCTTGAGAACGTTCACTACCCTGTTATTACGACAGAATGATGACGTGCATCGATTAAAACGGGAAGCGCGTACGCAACACCTTTTCGCGCTCGGGAACAAGGTGAACGATCAAGGTAAAGACCGGGTTAATGCGGCTATCGAACTATTGGGCCGGTCCCAACAATCGATCCTGGTTGGTCCGCCCGCCCATGCAGGTGTAGCGAACCTCATAGCGCGGATCCATGATCGCGGTCACGTCCTGAGCCGTACAGTTTCGTCCGGTGCTGCGCAGGAACTGCTCGGCGGCGTCGCGGTAGACTACCGGTGGGGTCGCCACCAGACCGCCGGCTACGCCGCCCGCAAGGCCCTTGACGAAGCCTTGCGTCGCTCCACCGCCGCCACCCGGTCCAATCATCAAGCGGTTGCGCTGCGGATTGTCGATGATCTGGAACGACTGGCCGTTGCTCGCTGTAAATTGTTGCTGCGGCAGGCCGCCATAGTTGGATTTTGCGTAGTCGATCCCCGCGCAACCGGTCAAAGCGGCGAGAAGGAGAGGGGCTGTCAGCAGCAGCGAAGGTTTCATACTGTAACTCCATAATTGACGCCTTGAGTGGCGTGGCATTCCTGTCAGGCGTACCGGTATCGGCGCCTCCGGCTCGGTTATTTGCTCTCCTCTGCTTTTTCCATCATGGAGGCTAGAACGCTTCCGGCTGCCCGTGGCAGATCTTCGGCAATCAGCCCAAAGCCAAGTGCATGGGCCGCCGCGCCGTGGATATGAACCGCCGCGCAGGCCGCCGCAAACGGCGCCATGCCCTGCGCCATCAGTCCTGCGTTGAGCCCCGCAAGCACATCGCCCGACCCTGCGGTCGCCAAAAGGGGCGTGCCGTTGCTGTTGATGACGGCGCGCCCGTCTGGCGCTGCAATGACGGTATCGGCGCCCTTATAGATAATGATGGCGTTGGCGCGTGCAGCTGCAGCGCGTGCCCGCTCCAGCTTTGAGGGCATGGCCTCCGCATCGAGGTCAGGGAAGAGGCGCTTGAATTCGCCTTCATGCGGCGTAAGCACCAGGCGCACCTCCGGCAGGCGCCGGGTCGCGGCAAACAGCATATCCGGCTTGTCCTTGAACGATGTGATCGTATCGGCATCGAAGACGACGTGTCCGGACGCGTTGTCAAGGAGGTCAAGCGCAAGGGTGCGCGTCTTTTCGCCAATACCGAAGCCGGGCCCGATAACGAAGGCGGTTGGCTTGCGCGCATCGATAAAGTCGGCAAGGTCCTGTCCATGGTCGCACCGGCTGAGCATGATCGACGTCAGATGCGCTGCGTTGGCCGCGAGTGCCTCACCTGGCGATAGGACCGTGACCGCCCCCGCGCCGCTGCGGGCCGCAGCCATCGCCGACAGGCGCGCCGCCCCCGTTGACGTGGCGCCGCCCGAGAATACGGCGGCATGACCGCGACGATACTTGTGGGTATCCACATCAGGCGAGGGGAGTTGGTCCCGCCACAAGCCGGGCGCGTTCTCGAAGCAACGTGACGCGATCGCGGCGAGCACTTCATCCCCTATGCCAATATCGTGGACGATAAGATCGCCGCACAGCGCGCGGCCCGGATAGAGCAAATGCGCCGGCTTCTTTCTGAAGAATGTGATGGTGCTATCGGCATGGAAGACAGTGCCAAGCGGCAGGCCGGTTGCGCCATCGAGCCCCGAAGGCACATCGACGGCAACCCTGCGCACAGGCGCCTGATTGGCGCGCTCGATCGCCTCGGCAGCCTTGCCGGTGACCGGCCGGTGCAGCCCGGCGCCAAATAAGGCATCGACGACGACAGAGCCGGGCTGGGGCGCGAAGCCATCGATTGTACGAGGACGTAGCGGGCAGTCCGCAAGTGCGCGGGCGGCATCGGTGCCGGCCTTGGGCGCGCCGTCCGACCAGACGAAGGCGCTGGCGCCGCTGTCGTTAAGTGCGCGGGCGATCACGTAACCGTCGCCGCCATTATTGCCGGGCCCGCAAAGAACGTGAAACGCTGGCGCATCGCCATGATGGGCAAGGAGATGGCTTGCGATGCCTTCGCCGGCACGGAGCATCAGCGTATACCCGTCTCCCGGTCCGGCAGCGATGCTGAGCCGGTCGGCCTCGCTCATTTCGGCCGGCGTCAAGATCTCATATGCCATTCGCGCTTTCCCTTGAACATTTCGCTCGAGACTAGAACAAATCCCGGCGAAATGAAGCCGGTTCAAGCGAAGCCGGTGTTGGAAGTACGCTCCGCAGCCTCCAAAACGCGGCAAGGCCGGCAAAGTTCAACAGGCGGCAGCGCCACGCGTATTCGCTGGTCTATGAATCCTAGTCGGCGCCCAGCCGCACCAGCACCGCGCGCGGGATACCATAGTGGTTTATCGCGTCGTCATGTCTTCGCAGCCCGCAAAGTTCGCGCTGGATGAAATAGGCGTGCACTGCTTTCGCCGCTGCCTTGAGGCGCGCCGCGCGTTCAGTATCCGAGGCCGCGTTCAGTTGCTCCAGCGCCTGTTCGACTTTCTGTCCCGCGCGGCCCAGCGCCGCTGCCATTTCAGCGATGATTTCCATGTCGATCGCGCTCGGCGGCGCTCCGCGATCGAGACCGGATGAAGTGTTTTGTGGCGGTCGAAACGACATAGGCAGCTCGGTATAAGGATCATCGAAAGGCGACGATCATAATTCGAGCATACGAGCCGCCGCATCGCAAGGGTGCATTGTTCTCCCGGCACGGCTTGCCGCTGCCACGCAGAATCGGCCGCTGCCAAAGTTTATAAAGTCATTCAGTGCAGCATCGGGCGGATTTATGCCATCTGCTATTGCGCCAAAACTACCAACACACCTTCATCAAGGCATCCGCGCGAAGCACCAGCGATAAGTATCCGTCCCAAGGGAGAACTCTTTGGGGGAGCGCACAAATAGTGTCCAGTTGACGGTCGCCTGCAAGCCGCCGCCCATGCCTTCGTCGCCCTCCTGATAAAGAGTGACAACAAAAGCTTGTTTCTGCCGGATAACCTTCTTAATGGTGCCAATGACGTGCGTGCTGTTGAGTTCATTGCCCCAAAATGAGAGCGTATTGCTGTTATCGCTCGCAGTGCATTTAACCCGTTTATCGACGAAAATTCCTTGCGCCAGCGGAAGTAGGTACTTCGCAGCGGCTGTGTAAGGCAATGTTGTAACTGTTAGCGCTCCGATTGCACAAAGGCACAATTTCTTAAAAGCCATATCCCCCTCCGAAGGGTAAAAAAAGCATTTGCGCACCTACGCGCACCTATCAAATTCTTCCAGATGTCAGGCGACTTTAGAAATATTTTAAATAAAAGTGGCTCCCCGGGCCGGATTCGAACCAGCGACCAACCGGTTAACAGCCGGTTGCTCTACCGCTGAGCTACCGGGGAACAGCTACTCAGTCATCAGCGATGTGGCCTATAGCAAAAGGGTTTCGCTTTTGCAAAGGACCATTTCGATTTTTTTTCCGCAAATGTGCATAACAGAAGGATGACATAGCCGGCCCGGCTTCTTACATCCGGTCGAAACACGTCCAGATGATGAGAAAAGTTTTGGCTGAGCGCCCGGAAGACAACAAGGAACACGCCGAAGAGACGCACAAGGCCCGGGTCAAGCGCCGGCATATGCGCATTCTCGGCCGCCACGTACCCATGCCGCAATCGGTGGCAATGCGTCGCACGCTCGGTGGTGCGCTTGTCGCTGGCGGTACATTGGGTTTTCTCCCGGTTCTCGGGTTCTGGATGATTCCGCTTGGCCTTGTCGTCCTGTCACATGATTCTGCCCTGGTGCGGCGCAAGCGACGTCAACTGGAGGTAAAGCTCGGACGCCGCTGGAAGGGGAATGCCGCGAACAAGAAAGACGGCTCTGGCACGTGATGCCTTGGCCGCATACAGTCGGGCGTTCCGTGTAAGCACCTTTGGCGGGAGCGCGTTCTAAGCCGGCGTGCGCATCAGATTAGATCCATGCGCTTCGCTGCCCTAAGCCATTTCAGCAGACATCGACGTCGACAAATTCCAGTTCGGCCAAGCACTGGAACGTCGTTCGCCCACGCTGAAAAATCATAGACTCGTGCCAATGGCCAAACACCCAATACCGAGGCTGGTGGTGATCAAGCATTATCTCCAAGGCTTGCCGTGTGCGTGAGCCGTCCGCAACCTTGGTTTTGTTGACGGCAGCCATGATTTCGCCGGCGATAGATTCGGGGCATTCGTGTGTGCACACGATCTCTGGCTTCATTTTAACGTATCGGTCCACACAGTCTTGCAACTCGGCCGTCGTGCATTCTTCGTCTGGCCACCAGTCCCGGCCCTCCGTGCGGTAGGCGCGATCGATACTAACTGCACCGCCAAGGCAGAAAATGCCGTCCACCTCTGTGCCATCCGGTATCCAGTATTTGTGACGTCAGCAGACCTCGGGGTTGTCGTGATTGCCCCTTATGAACAGGTGCCGTCCCTTGCTCATCCTATCGAATGGAGGGTTTCTTGCCCAAACTTCTTCGCCGTATCTGATTGTCCGGAAGCCAACGCCCATGTCGCCAACCTGAATGCTGAACGGCACGCTTTTGATCGCGGCTTTGTATCCGTCATATTTGCCGTGTACATCACCGATGAAGCGGACTTTGGTCATACTGCCACCCCCTCAACGTCTCGCCGAGTAGGTTGTGCAGTTGCGCAATGGTGCCTGTGTTTGGAACCACGGCGTCGGCGAGGTCGAGGCGCGCGCTATCGCATCTCCTGTCGACAGCACTATGCGGTACTTTTTCTTTGCCATGGGTTACCTGCCTGAAGTCGCAAACCTCGGGCGACCGATGATGATTTCCCATTACTATGGAAGCACTTTTGCGAAGGCAAGCAGGGTGGTCAGATAGCCAATTTTAACCAATCAGGAACGATGCGAGAATGCCTGTTCGCAATGGGATGAGGAATTTGTTCGGAATGGCTTGACGGAGCGATTTCGGTCTCATAGAGAACAGCACCGGAGTTTCAACGGGTTATTCCGTGCTTCGACTGCAGTTGAGGCCTCGTGGCGGAGTGGTTACGCAGAGGACTGCAAATCCTTGTATCCCGGTTCGATTCCGGGCGAGGCCTCCAACATTTTTCACAGTTAAATCAACTATTTAACTTAGCGTCAGTAACGGCGCTGAGTTCATTTCATGTTGCATCATGTTGCAACTGGCTTCCATTGATTTCCAACGATTTTCTTGGAGGCACGGCGAATCCGTGCAACATAGACGCAACATGGGAAGCCTAAATAGGGGCAGGAATGACAATACTGGCAGGACATGGGCAACTCTTCATCGAAGGGGAAGATCGAGGGAGTGCCGAGTACAAGATTTTCGAGAGGAACGGGCGCGGGATGCTCTATGCAAGCCCGGAAGTTCTGTTTGAAGCTTGGGAAAGTGAGAACGTGACACTCACACTGAAGGGTGAAAATACGCCGACGGCGATCATTGTTGTCAGCGTAAATGGCGGTGGACCGGCGGAGATTGCTTTCAAAACCATCCCGAGGAAATAATCCAAGGTCAGATAGCCTGATCCGGTGAGTCGCGTCCGGAGCAAACCGATTGAAACCAATTATCCTTGATCAAATGATCGATATGACCGTTGCGCTCAATGGTCTCTCTATCCCCGCGGGCTCGATAGAAACATCTCTGAGGAGATACGCGCGGGCTATCCTTGTCCATACTGATATGCCTGAGTATCCCGTTTATATTCGGGGATCCGGGCTGCCAATAAGGTATCGAGGCAGATACTTTCTTGTTTGCACCCAGCATCAACTAAAGGACGACGTAGATTTTGAGAGGGTATCCATTGAACACAAAGGAGCGCTGATCACTTCGGGAGGCGCGCGGAGTTATATCACAAATGATGGTGATTCCGATTACCGGGATATTGTAGCCTTTGATTACAGTGAGCCGTGCGCGCAACTTCCGGAGTTGCGGTCAACGTTCTTCGATTTATCGAAGCTTCCCAACGAAGGTACCAGTGAAAAAATCGCGTTTTCCATTGCTGCCGGATATGCCACGGTGGACCAGAAATACGAGATAGATGAACTCAATCATCTCGGACTCGCTCGGCGAACGGTCGTTTGCGAACTCGACGGACAGAGTACCGACAATGCTGTGCTTCGTTTGAAGTGCGTAAACCCTTTAAAGATTAATCCGGACGGTCTCAGCGGCGGGCCGGCTTTCGTGATCCAGTTTGTCGGTTTGCGTCACGCTGAAGCGGTTCTCGGAGGCATGATTTTGCGTGCTGGCGGTGATTACCTTCACATTCTAAAGGTCGGCGTCATCGCCAACTTCCTTGATGCCTACGTCAATCAGGCCGACGGCTAACACTTGCGATCCAACAGCTCTAGGACCTTTTCTGCTGCCCAATCGCACCATCTACTTAAGCGAAGCAGACCGACGGCCGCGCGCAAGCGAACCCATTCCCACCCACACCGGACCAAGCTAAAGATCAGTCGCATTTCAGTGCTCTCCCGATCGATGCCAGCACTGCCAGTAAGTCTTTCTTATCCAAGTAAGAATTTCCTTCCAAATTCTCGCATACAAACGAGGCGAGCGTGGCGGCCGCGGTGATCGACCTTGGAACGAAGATAACTATCTGTTGCTCTACCTTGTCGACATCGGCTTTGGTGGCACGTGCTGCAGCGAGCGCGTCTGTATATCCGGACTCATCCTCGATGCGCTTATGTTCGGCCTTTTGTGCTGCCAGGTTGGCTTTATGTGCAGCTCGCTTAGCCTCGTACTTGTTTCGCTCGAGCTCGTTGAGGTCCCCACGGCTCCCGCACATCGATAACGCCGACCGCAAATGAATATCGATGTGATGATCGATATCGGGGAAGGAGTAAGCGTACTCCTTGCCTATTGGGACACGGGGGGTCTTCAAGCCGCACATAGGCTCGGAATCGTCGATTTTCGACAGTTTGTCCCACGTTGCCTCGTCGATCGCGTATGCGGCACGGTGGGCTGCGATAAGCGCTTTGATGGCTTCAAGGGACGGGTCTTCGGAAGACAAGCCTTCGGCGGCGGCCTGAATCGTGTTCGGCATCATGCTCTCCTATGTGGTTATCGGAACCAGTTAACTATATTTGATAACCTATATCAGAAATCATACTTGTCAACAGGTATCTAGTTCTGATAACTATTTTTCAAGTTTTAAGAGGGACTTCTGATGCTGACCACAGGAAATCAATTGAAAGCAGCCCGAGCGCTTGCTGGTATGGAACAACGCGACGTCGCCGAAAGAGCGGACGTGAATGTGAATACGATCAGAAGCATGGAAGCTTCTGGCGCCGGCTCAATCTCCGGCCGAGCCCAAAATGTCCAGAACGTACAGAGAGTTCTCGAAGAGGCCGGGATCGAGTTTCTAAACCATGGGCAGCCTGGTGTGAGGCTGCGAAAATGAACCTCCGCCTTCACCATGCAGCACAGGTTTTCGGTGAAGCGACAGAAGCGCTGGTGTCCAGTGGATCAACGCGCGAGCGCCTGCATCTGGCTTCTCAGATCATCCAAGGCATCATCCCGAAGGAATTCGATGCGTTCCCCGATCTGAAAGCAAAATACGAAGAGGTACACACACGGCTATCCAAGGTTCAGGACGATCCGTCATTGGGCAGTTATCGCCGGAGTGTCGACCGTATGAGCGGTCCGAAGATGCGCGAGCTCTGCGAACTGGTCCTCGATCTCGATCGATCCATTCGTGCTACTGAATAACGAGAATACCGATTATCGCTACCCATTCCGAGTATGGAGGACTCGCATAAATGAACGCTGTCGCATCCATCACCATCCTTGAAACCAACGATCTGCAGGTTGTCGAAGAGCTCAGTCACGAAGCTCGGGACTTCGGCAACGCCGCATTGTCGGCGAACACCACAAGGGCCTACAAGGCTGACTGGAAAGAGTTTCAGGATTGGTGCGCTACCCGCCAGCGGTCGTCCTTGCCGGCGCTGCCCACCACGGTAGCGAACTTCGCGTCCACCCTCGCCAGTGATGGCAAGAAGGTGCCCACGATCGCACGCAAGCTCGCTGCCATCCGGTTTTTCCATCGTGCGGCGGAGATGGACAATCCGACCGATCATGCAGGTGTGGCAGCCATCCTAAAAGGGATACGGCGCACCATCGGCACAGCGCCTCACCAGAAGGCACCGGCGACAGTTGACGTCATTCACGCTTTGTTGGCTCGCATTGAGCCTGACACCCTCCAAGGCAAACGTGACAGGGCAATGTTGCTTCTCGGCTTTGCAGGCGCATTCCGCCGATCGAGCTGGTGGCCATTACCGTCGAGGAACTCACCTTCAGCGAGGAGGGTGTCGACGTGTTCCTTCCCAAGTCGAAGACAGACCAGGAAGGGAAGGGGCAATCGGTTGCGGTGCTAAATGGAAAGGCTCTCAGACCCGCTGATAAGCTCAAGGAGTGGCTTTCTGCAGCCGGGATAGCCTCGGGACCAATCTTCCGCCGGATCAACCGTGGCGACCACTTGGCAGACGATGCCTTAACGGCTCAGTCCGTGGCATTGATCGTCAAGCGGTACGCCGAGGCGGCCGGGCTCGACGTCGCGAAGCTATCAGGCCACTCGCTGCGCGCCGGGTTTGTGACATCGGCCGCTGAGAACAGAGCAAGCATCTCGCGCATCATGGAGGTCACCCGGCATCGCGATCCGAGGACCGTCGAGACGTATGTGCGACGCGCCGATCGGTTTAAGGATCATGCCGGTGATGGGTTCCTATGAGCCATCAGCAGGAATTTCTTCGACCAAAACTTCCATATTCCTCGGATTATCAAGTCTCCAACGCTGACCTTCTCGACGAAGGTCCCCCGTCAAAACGACAGCGTTTTTGTCGTCATGGGCTGACAACGCCAGCGTGTAAAGCTCGGCAGGCAGCTTTGTTTTGACCGATACGGGCTTTTCATCGACGAATGTTTTCAACGTGACCTGGCCATCGACATCTTCGATGCGGCGACCAGCTCCGACCACGTAACCCTCCAACCGTTCATCCGGACGAGGCTCTTGCAGCCTCAACATCCTCGCGGCCTCCTTGAATACTTCACTTTCTGCCCGATTAAAGACAATCCTCCGGCGAGGCTCTGGTGTTGGTCGCGTCCTCGACCATGTTACTGATACGTCGAGGCCTTGACCCACATCGATCAATGAAGAAAGAGCTTCGCAAAGGTTCGCGCTTACACCCTTCTGAACTGATTTTGTAAAAGCGCTGATGCCATCTTCTCGGATCCACACTTCTGCAGCTTTATGAGCTGCCTCTAACCCATCCGCGAGAAACCTGGTGACCAAACGATCATAAGGCTCTTCGGCCGGCTCGGGCCAAAACTCGGCCTGTTTCGGTTCCTGAAGGGAAGGAGGAACCGGAGCCAAGAGAGTTACTATGAAACTACCTTGTTCTGTCTGACCGAGGCGTACTCGGTTCATGTAAGCCGTGGCCTCTTTATTCTTGCCTGTGCGGTATGCTGGGCGAGGTTCGTTCGCGGAGCACGCAGCCGACAAAAGCAGCTCTCTACCTTGCGCGAATATGTTAACGCCAGCATCGATCTGTACAGATCCGTCACCCGCGGCCTCTGGGGCTCGGATCCTCACCACATCTCGATCAGAACCGACCAAATCGCGAAAGATTTGAATCTCCGTGCGGTTTTCGTAGGAAGCGAGTTGGCTTATCAATGACGACACAACATTTGAATAATCCCCAAGTTGCGCCGTGCTGGGAATTATCAGTTCTGGGCCCTCGACACGAGTATACACGTCAGAGTGAGCCCCAAACCGCTCGGCTCGCACCCATCCTTCAGTTTTGACATACGATATCAGCGCAACCGGAGTTATTGCCTGCAGTGCTTGAGCGTCGACAATCAGCGCTTTCATCGCAAAGTTCCTGTTCGTGACTTATCCATTAGTTCGATCAAGCACTTAACGCTGAAATGATTACTGGCGGGGATGTCCACCGTGATTGTGGCAACGTTGTCAGTCGGCGGCGCGCCGGTGAGACATACCCAATACGCACAATTCCTCACTATAAGGGATTCGACCCCAACATTCACCCATCCCTCTTTCTTCTCGGGAAGGTGCATCACAACCAGTATGCGGGGTGTTTGAGTCTCAATTATCAGGTGATCGTAGTTGCGCCTTTTGAGGGGGAATTTGAAAACGTCACCAATTCGTGGAAGATTAATTGTCGCCTTGACCTGGAGGTCGATTTTCGGACGAGCTAGACCACCGGCTTCTATGGTCAGATCGACTCCATCCCGGTCAAAGTTCTTGATAGCAATGACGTAACCGGCGGTCGCTGCCACGGCGTGCACGTATGCCGTTGACAAGGCCTCTTCAATATCTGTACCCGCCAGCAAAGCATCCATACCAATCTCCCATACGAGGATGGATTACAAATATTTCGAATTCATTGCCATATGAATATTTGATGGCATGGGATCGATCAGTGATAACCGTGATTATCGCTAGCATTCAGAGCCATCCAGATTGACGGTAAACTCGACGTCTGTAAGTTTGTCTGCGGGTTCAAGGGGAAACATCATGCAGACAATATTGAAGGTCGTCGGAACGCTTACAATCATCGCGGGCGTATTGGTGGCTGTGATTGGTGTGGCATCTGGCGGAGCAGCGGGTGGATTGGCATTGGCACTGACGGTCGGACTTCCGCTTCTCGTCACGGGCGCACTATTCCATTGCTTCGGTGTGATCGTCGACCACCTCGAAGCAATCCGGAAATATCAGAAACGCCAAACCGAAATCCTCGAAGCGTCCACGAGCAAGGCACATTGATGAACGAGACGCCCGAACAGCGCGCCGAGCGTATGCGCTTAGCCGAGCGAGAATTTGACTCCAATGCTGCCAGACGTAAGGCAACGATGGAGCAAATCCTATCGTTCTCTAATGCGGCGATGAGAGCTCCGGCCCTGGTGGCTGCCGGCGGCGTTGCGGCCGCATTGGGTTTCTATAGCGCCAACTACGCGCGCCTATCATCATCGCCGGCAGGGCTGCAAACTTTCAACGATGTCCTGTTTTGGTTGTTTGCCGGCCTTTTGCTCACGGTTATGGCGCCGGGAATGGCCTACTTCAGCCAGATGGCCTACCATGAAGCGCTTGTCGCCGAAAAGCATTCTTACGCCCCGCCATTCATTGAACCGACCCGCAAAACGAAGGTAATGAACGCGATCGGTGATGCTTTCCGGATTGCTGCGACACTCATGATCCTTTGCTCGATCGGGGCGGTATCTTTTGGTGGCTACAAATTCCTGTCCCTCACACAGCAGTAAGTCGTATGGCAATCGATTGGATTCTTGCTCTACAGGAACAAGCGGACTTCGCGACGCAGATTGCTGAGGACGTGTCCAAGACGCTCGATTGTGCTCACCTGACAGCTACCCAGGCAGCACGACTCTATCGTACCGTGGAGCAGGGTGCCCAGACGTTCGATCGTTTCATTGATGAGATGGATCAGCATGATCTGGACGATGATCTGACCGAGGCGGCAGACGCCATCGCCGATATATGGACCAATCTTTCGGTTGCCGCGGCCAACAAGCTCCGAACGCTGCAAGGACTTCAGCCCATCGAATTTCCTCCGAGCAGGGATAATCCTCCAGAGGTCGAGTGAGGAAGTGAATTCGCCAATGACTGAGATCACGCCACCACGAATATCATTTCCTCGTATGGTACGTCTTTGTCTGTTGGCTCTGTTTTCGCCAACCAAGTTTATCGATGAGGAAGCGCAGTACCTCATAAGGCTTTTTGGCACGACAGAGGCAGATGCAACAAGTCCGGTAGTTCGCGGTCGGGTATATGTGATCAGGAACGCGTTTTGGCGTTCTTTCTCGTGTGTGCCTCCGCATCTCTCGTCGGTGTGCTGATAAGCTGGACAGCGGGGTTTTTCCTGACGAAGGAGGCTGCCGCAGCTGGCTGGATAGGAACGGCTGGTGCCGCAATCCTCCTCTGGGGCACTCTTGCAGTTCGGGGATGGGAAATACAGTCCTACAAAGGCCTCACGCTCTCGGAGCGCGTCAATAGATGGCTGTTCGTGGCACTCTACTGGATCGGAACATCTGCGTTGGTGGCAGCGACGTCCTGGACGATATTGTAGCGATAATGCCGTTTCTCGTTGCACATCGTATGTGATTGACGCCTTCCGCCCGCTCTGCGATTTTGGTGGGGGGACGATGGGGATTAACGGAATGTCATTCAAGAAAAGTTACTGCGCGGCTGCAACAGCAATGCTCGGGCTGTTGTTATTGACATCGGCAGGTGCGGACGCTGCAGACAAGTACTTTTGCACTGCTGAAAGATCGACTGGTTTCAAGTTCTTAAACGAGGCATGGGTTCAAACAGCATTCAAGATCGATGCTGACAAATACGTCGTCCAACGCGTTCCAGCACCATATGAGCAATTTGGCGAAAAAATATCGTGGGAGGTCAAAAAAGTTGGCGAGAAGGCACCAGCATTCCTCTGCAGGGAATCCGGAGACATCCGCATAATCTGTGGCGGACTTGGATGGGGCTTCATAATGAACCCAAAGATGCTGCGCTACCAAGAATTTTACGGCATGGGTTTTATCGATGGGGACTCTCCTGAAAACACCCCCGCACTTACGCTGGGTAAGTGCGTTCAGCTGGAGTGAGTCCTTATGCAGCCTCACCGAGCGACGCCTGATGGTTTCCGCTGACTACCAGCCATTCGCGTCAATGGCGCTTGGTGACTCAATGTAGGCAGATTAGGACCTACCTAGTCGCTGTAGTAGATCAAGATAGTCCAGTGTCCGTAATGTGCTTGCCCTTTGCGATTACGCTGCCTCCTTGGCGAGCCGCATGTATCTCATCGCGGTTCCATAGGAGATGCCCGACTCCTTCTCGATCCACGGACCAAAGTGACCATATGGGAGCGAGGCCTTCACCTCAAGAAGCTTTCGGCCAGCGACAATGGCCTCGTCGGGAGTGAGCTGCACCCGGCCAAACGCACGGCGTATCAGGCCTGCCGCAGGCTCTCGCTCACTCATGCCCTCCCGGCTGTATTGCGCAAGCATGAAATAGATGGTGCCGGCCAAGGCGTGACGCTGATGGACCCTCCCACGAAGTTGGTTGATCGTGATCATGATCGTGCCGAGAGGGATTCGGTCCCACCACTCCAGCCACTCGCTGGTTCGGTTCTCCACCCAATCAGGACAGGCTCGTATCAGGTCACTGGTGGCCCAGAGCGAGGCTTCGTCGATGAGAGCGTTGTTACCCTTGGTTTCGCCCAACGTGGTCATGACGAGGCGGAAATGCCCCTCGCCATATTTGGTCATGATGTTGCGCATCGTGGCAACTGCCCGGGTCTGACCGGGTTGGGGATACACACTGGCGGGAACGATCTCGATCGCGAATTCGGAGCAGATCGATTCGACAGTAGATGGTGACATAGAAGCACCCTTATTTATGGATGCTCATTGGTAGCATTGGAACAGGCGATTGTTAAGGGATGACTTAATGGTTCCACAGCGCGCAGTTGCGGCGATGATCGCCAAACGGCTCGAAACCATGGCGCATGGCGGTGATAGGAAATCGGATCAAGATGCAAGTTGAGGCAGCCGTCGCAACCGATCTGGGCGACACGTTGAGCATTTTGGCCGCCGTGTCACGATCAACATGCAAATTCAACTTGAGATGTGGAAATTTCAACATCTGCCTGGCAGGGAAAAATGGTTAGCTAAAGTTGGAAATCCGCTTGCCTGCACATCGACCACCCTTGCCCTTACCTTGTTGTTGGAGAGCAAGGCGCGTCTAGTCTGAGTAGTGATAAATGTTATTCTCGTGAGTGGAAGTCTGTGGGTCTCACGACAAAGGAGTGTGAACGATGTACCAGTCCCGTGTTCCCTCGGACCCGGAATACCTCAGGGCTATTGGTCAAGCCACTTTCAGTTTTTGCTATCTGGAATGGCAAGTCATTTGGGTGGCTCAAAAGCTCGACCCAGCATTTCAGATTTCCAATACCAACGAACTAACGGCCGGTAGAATCGCAGTGGAATTCAAAAAGGCAGTAATCTCGAACACCCAAACCCTCGATATTGCGGTCTACCAACGTCTGGAATCGGCCTATAAGAGCTTCTTTGAACTCGTAGGGATGCGAAACGATCTATTACACGCTCACCCATTCACGTCACAGGATAATGCGCAGCGCCTCGGCAGATACAAAAACGGCGAAAACTTCGAATGGACGCCAAATGAGATTGATGCAGCGTCCGAGCGCTTCGACAACCTAACAAGTGAGCTGAACGATCTATATTACAATCATTTAAACTAGGGCTCGTCGCTGACAGGGTTGCCAATTTCAGCAACAGGCGAAGTTCTGCCTTTGGAACTTCCGTCACGTCTGTGTACCTCACAAACGGAGTGCTTTGCACTCCTGTAGTACATGCGGTAGTAGGGGCGCGGGCGCGACTGCCATTAGAGTTAGAATGGGGTCGGGCGGGCGATTGACGTCTACCTC
The DNA here is from genome assembly GCF_056399405.1 of Phyllobacterium sp. 01N428. Lineage (NCBI taxonomy): Bacteria > Pseudomonadati > Pseudomonadota > Alphaproteobacteria > Hyphomicrobiales > Phyllobacteriaceae > Phyllobacterium > Phyllobacterium sp. 01N428. The sequence goes on along the minus strand of NZ_JBFTRH010000007.1, from coordinate 135,657 downwards.
GCTGCCACGACCCAACGTGGCCGCCCCTTGCTCTCAGAGCGATCCCGCGTTTCTTCAATCTCTGCCTTTGCGTCTCCGGTGGCAATGTAAAATGCCTCGAACCGATCGAGCTCCTCATTGGTCAATCCTTCGACTGCCCCTTTGACATCATCGGGCAGAAAAGGGGCCATTTTGGCAATGGTGCTGGCAATTTGAGCCTGATCGTCGTTCGACATTGCGAGGTACACTGGCTCTTCAGACCACGCCCATTCCCGAATCTCGATCGCTACCCGGGCGCGCTGCTCGAGCCTCGCCAATCTGCTCTGCGCATTCTTCATGGCATCTTCTCCTCAAGGGCCTTCAGCCTCGCTTCATGCTCCGCGGCCTCTACGGCATTCACATAGCGACTACAGAGGCTAGCAACCGCATCCGCCTCATCCGTAGTCATATCGCCCTTAGAGACCGCTACGAGCAACGCTGAAAGCGCCCCTGGCACATCGGCTGCACTCTCGATCTTGGGGAAGTTATCGATCGTAACGACACGACCCCTGCGGACCGGCGCAATACGCTCCATACAGAGCTTCAAGGCCGCGGTGTCGCCGGCCAGTGCGGTGGTGATCGCCTTTCGCGTAAGACGCCGCGCATCGTTCCCGAGGAGCTGCTCGATCGCCAAGGTAGTCTGAGAGCGAGCTCCCTTCGGTTTACCGGGATTACCCTTCGCAAAGCGTCCTTTACGGTCGCGCGATCCGTTCTCATTGTCCGTTGTCATAGTGCCTCCGTCCGCTGCATCCGCCGTTATTGGCATGGTGCTTGTTGCTGGTTTGACCGCTATGAAGCGCCGTCACCACAGGCGATGGTCGTCGACAACCTGACGCAAAATGCCGCAAAAGCCCCGTATTTCCGGGACTTCTCTGGTGTTGATAATCACACTTATCGCTAGTCATCAGTGCTGCATTCATCTTAACAGCCCCAACAAAGCACGGTAGAACCCGCCGTCCTGTCTGTCCCACACGAACAGCACTCGATAGTTCTGACCCTTGTAAACGACGGTGTCGTCCAGGGCGAAGTCCGATCGGCTCCAGGCGGCAAGTTTGGCTTCTGTACGAACTCCCTCAGGCAAATCCATAAGCTGATGGCCAAAGGTCGAATTGATCGCTCCACCTATGATGGGCTGAACAACGGCGGTAACGGCCGTAGAAGTTGGAGGGCCGGGTATCCACTTCCCGTCGACATATGATCCCGGCGCATTGCGAATGCGCGTAATGGACACGCCGAGAAAATCGATCGCAATTCCAACATCCAGCATTATTCGTCCTCCAGTTTGTAGGTCACGGATTGGCGCATGCGTCCGGTGTCGATGAGCGGGTTTGAGCTGCCCTTGCGTGCAATGGTCACCTGGCTGTTCGGAGGGGAGCGCAGAGCGGTGATCTCGCTCTGGATGTCACCCTGAGCAATTATTCCCAGCTGACGCAGTGCTTGACGCTTGGCGGCCGCTGGACTGCTTCCGTTAATGGCAGCGTCAATGATGGTTTTGGCTGCTTTCTTCAGGAAGGATTGATACTTGCCGTCGTTGGAACGCATGGCATTGCGCATGAAGGGACGCTCAGGGATTGGCCCACCCCAGCCACCACCGGAGGCACCACCCTTTGTGCCGAATTCGTTCCAGACCGCAATATTGATGACGTCGGACGAAACTTTCCCAGCGGGGAAACCAACTTGGACCTGGTCGGGCCCGTCACTGGCTCGGGCTAGCGACTTCGCCACGTTCTTGTTCGAAGTGCGCTTGATCTTGACTGAGATGTTCATAACGCCATCGCCCTCAGTTTCTCTGCGAGCTCGGTCAGGTCCTCGCCGATCTCGGCGTACTGAACTCTATGAACGAGGTCCGGTTCGGTCCCCAGCAGGGTGAAGCCCTCGGCCGTCTTCTCGACGTTCTGCACGAGGAAGTCGAAGATGTTACCTTCCGAGCCTTCGATCTTGATCTTGCCGTCTGCACTGCCCCGGATGCCGTGCTGGCCATCAGGGTCGAACCGGACGTGCATGTTCTCGTTGTCGAAGTTGGATATCGGGTCAGTCAGGGATTCACCACCGTCGAGGAATGCCTCCATGTCGCTCAGGTTGAGCGATCGAGCATCCGAGGCTGTCCCATCGTCGTCGACATGGTAGTTCTCGCTGGAGCGCATCTGCGGCCGAAGCGTGACCATATCGCCCGCCTTGACCGGAAACGTAACGGCGCCATTGCCTGCGCGCTGAAAGCGAACCGGCACCTCGAGCAACTCAGGCATATCGATCGGCTTGCCGAAAACCCGCGGCTTGTACAGAGGCTGTATCGTTGCGGTCTGCGTCTGGGCGTCGAAATCAATGATGCGACCAGGGATTTCTCCCCACTGGGCTTCGCGTTCAGCCAGCGCCTGCTGTGCCACGATATCGTGTCGTGTATTGGGGACTTTGCCGACGTATCCGACGCTCATCGCTTCGTGCTCCCAAATACGGTCTTAAGCATCTCGGTACTCTTGACTGCGTCCGAGGATGAATTCGGCGAGGACTTTGTGTTTAAGGGAACGTTCCTGGCCGGAGCATCACCCCTCTGGACAATACCGCTGGCTCGAGCCCGCGTTGCTGCATCGCCTGCACGGGCTTTGCTTGGAGCGGCGGCACGGCTACTTTTCGCTCCGCCCGGCCTTCCGCTCGTCGGTGCCTGACTACCGGGTTCGGCTGCCGCATAAGCGGTTTCAACAATAACCGCTTCCTGGAGCTCCGCCGTTCCTTTGAGAACTCGGGAATAGGTCGAATCCCGCTCCACAGAAATCGACTTGATCAGCATGTCAGAATATACAAAGAAGCCGGTGACTATCGAAAACGGCACACGGCTCTCTTGAAACCGGACGAGAGCATTATAGGTCAGCGCAGCATTTTCGTCTGCGAACTCCAAGGATAGCCGTTTGGGCTCAACATAAGCGTGATCAGTGATGTTGGAGCCGGTTTCGAGCGGCTGCTCGGTGATGCCGAGCGTGGAATCGTGCCTCTCGGAGAGCACCACGGAAATGGGAACTGGACCGATTGAGCCGTTGAAGATGATTGCTGACATCAGAAAAATGGTCCTTGTTCGAGCCGGGTTGCTTGTTCAGTCGCGGCTTGTCCCACGGCGCGGCCTACAGCGGCCCCGGCAGCAGCCGGCGCCTGGGTTGCTTGCTGGACGTTGACGGTGACGGGCGCGCTCACACTGACCGGGAATTGGCGATTATCCTGCCTTGCATCAGTGATGGTGGCGTCGACCGCGGCTTTTGATGTCATCTGAGCGAGATTGCTGTTCATGGCCTCGACACGTGCGGCAAGGTTATCGAACCCGGCCTCAATCATAGATTGCGCACCGACGGGCGAGGGGCCTGATGAGGGAGCGGCCGGCGGCGCCGCCGATGTAGCCGGTGTGGAGATCGCTGGCGTGGAGACCGGCCGCTGCGGCATCCGACCGAGCAACTTCCAGGCTTCTGGAGCGCTGTCTGCGACAGAACGCTGTTCAGGCGTGTCTCCCTTCCATCCGCCGAGCCGGGCTTTAGCGTCCTGCTCTTCCGTATCGAATCCATGCAGCGCCCACCACCCACGGCGGCCGAGAAAGCTCGTCCCCTCCTTGTCGAGCTGGGAATTAATGGCATCTGCCTTGGAAATTCCTGAAGTTGCAAAATCGAGCGCATCCGATACCGGCTGCGATGCCGAGTTACCAACCGACTTCATGAACTGATCCCACGAATTGGAAAGTCGCTGAATGCTGCCGGTCGTATCATTGATAACCCGCTGCGTATCCCGGAAGGCGGTACCGTCGACGTCGGCGCTGTTAAGCACATCGAAGAACTTCTTGAGACTGTCGCCTGACGTCAGCAAGGATTGCATACCAAGCTGGAACTGCTGGTCGGCAAACAGGTCTGAGAGCTTCGCTGTCGGATGTTTGTCGAGAACCTTCTGCGTCAATCGGAGGTAGGCGCTGATCGCGTCCTCGCCCGACTTGCTGGCCTTGGTCATCTCCTGACGGATATTGACGCCAAATTCCTTGAAGTTCTTCTCGGTTTCCTGGCTGAACATCTTGCTGAAGATATTTTGCGCGTTGGTCGCAGCAGAGCCAGCAGAGCCAGTGTCCTCGCGGATCGTCTGCAGGATAGCAATCAGGCGCTTAAGCCCATCCTCTCCCTTGTATCCCATCTGAGCAAACGAGTTTGCCAGGTCGGGAATATACTGCGCCATGTCCTTCAGTTCGAACTGGCCGGCCTTACCGCCTGCCACCATGATATCAAAAGCGTGCTGCATATCCTTTGTTTGAATCTTGAGCGCAGAGGACGCTTTCAGCGCCGTGTTGGCGATGTCCTGGGTGGCTGCTCCAGATGCCTGGGCGGTGTTGAGAACGGACGGCATGAAATCCATTGCCGACTTGAGATCAAGCCCGGAGGACACGAGAGTATCGAGACCATTGACAGCCTCGTCTATGGGCAATGCGAAGTCGTTGGCCAGTTTCTGCAGTTGTTGACCAGCCGCTGCTGTATCAGCCGCCGAAGCGCCGGCAGTAACGCCGATACGCGTGAGTTGCCGCTCGAATGCTGCAAAGTTCTTGAAGCTGGCTACACCAAACGCTGTTATTCCAGTTGTGGTAAGCCCGGCGGCGACGCCGATACGTTTAATGGCTGAGGCTGATTTCTTCGCCATGCCCTCGGTATCGTCCAAACCCTTATTGAACTTGCGGAGCTTATCCTCACCTTCAATCTGGTAACCGAGAACAGCGACAAGACGATCGATGACGCTCATTGGGACGCCTTTCCGGTTCTGGACATCTTTTCCTGCGCGGCTGCACGGAAATCCAATGCCTCATGCATGTCCATCAACTGTCGGAGGTTGATCCGTTCACAGTCGAGGAACGAGCACACGGGAGGACTTGCCAACGCCGGCCGATACAGAAAGAAGTTGAGGTTCGGCGCCACGCGTTTCACCTCGTCGGCTGTAAGAGAGCGGTCATCCTGGCGATGATGCCATTCCCCCCGCTTCCGATAAAAAAATCGCCGTACTGCTCCTTCAGAACGAAGGCTGCGACGGGCAAAATGTCGCCAAGGCTCCCAGTGAAATCACCGTCGAGGTCGACCTGTTCGTAACTGCCGCTCGGGCGATGGATCATTGCCAGTTCGATGATACGCTTGATGAGGTCGCGAACTTCAGCGGAAGACGAGCCGCTGAGTATGTCGGTAAGGGCATGTAGTGCGGCGACGTCTGCCAAAAGGCGGCCCTCCAGATCTTCTCCGGTACTCAATCCCAGGATGATGGCGGACAGTCGACCGGCACCTTGACCAGCTATGCGAATAATGTCGCCGTAGAGTTCCAGTGCTGCGCCGGCAGGCATTGGCACCACTTTGAAAACTCGATTACCGATTTTTTTCTCGGCCATGCCGCTCACCTCTTCCAGGCGTTTGTCTGAGTGCTCACATACCGATGGTAAGCGAGTTCGCTATCAGTCAGCGTCGAGATGTGGCGACCATCCTTGGTGTACTCAGGAACTGACGCAGCAGCATCCTGACTGGTGGCGTCGCCGTTCCAGGCATTGCTCTGCTGGTGAATCATGTGATCCCGGTGTGCTTCGGCTCGCGCTTCGGTATCCGTCTGCTGTGCATCTGGGACAGCACCATCCAAAAATGCGCAGCGCTGGAGGAACTGTGGATTGACTCGGAAATCATCGTAAATTGGAAGCTTGACGGCATCCGAAAGGGGCATACCTCGAACGCTATCGCGCATAGTCCGTTTTTCTGCATCTGTGAGCATGTGTGCCTCCTTTCGTGGGGCGCTATCCGACAACATGACGTTGCTGGTCCGACTCGCGTCGTCCGCCATCAACATGGAAACTCTGACTGACCTACGTTCGACGAGGACACGGTCTTTGAGGACACCGCATCCGCACGTTCCTTGGGTTCGGCACGACCCGTCACAGTTTTTCATCAGAAGGCCTCTCGAGTTGTGGTGATGGAGAGACGGGCATCACCAGACCCGTCTCTCCATCTGATCCGAGGTTCTGATTTAAGGAGACGACCAGGAATCCCCATGTCAGTACCTCGAAGGTTTCGGCCAGGCATAACCGCTGCCCCAGTTGGGCAAACGCAAACCTTGAACGAAGGGCGGGAAGTTTCCGTCGGGGTTAGTCAGCCAGTTGTCGGGGACGGGACGTGCCAGCATCTCTGCGGGATAGATCCAGGGGCCTACACTGGCCATGTTGATCCGCCGGATTCGATCGTCGGAGGCGGCCACGCGTTCCAGCAGATCGCACAGCGCCTGTTGAAGGCCAGGGTATTTCGCAGCAAGCTCTTTGGCCAATGCATCGCGCTCGCTAACGGCAAGTTCGTATTCTCCTTGAGCCGCGGTCCTGGCTTCGCGCTCACGAGCTTGGACAAGAAGGCCTTGGAGCTTTTCAGCGGCGATGGACAGGCGATCGCTCGTGAACTGGCAATCCTCCATCTCCTTGCGAGCCTTGGCGACGTCTTCAGGCCGGGTGGCCGGGTCGAAAGCAATGGTTTTTGCCTTCTCGTTCGACCCGAGGGCCAGCTCGGCTACCTCGTTTGCTTCGTTCAGTAGGGCTGACACGGCTTCGGATGAAAGTTCCGAGGAGAAGGCGTCAGCGATCCGGTGATCCAGAGAAAGCGCCGAAGGCTGGCTTTGTTTGCTAGTGATAATCGTCATTATGGATAGTTTCCTGGGCCAGTGATTTGAGCTCAGGATGAACGATCAACCGCTCGCAGCACATTGGATATGTGTGGACATGTGTGGAAACAGAGACCACGATTATGCTCGAATCCATATGGGATTTTGCATTGAGCAAGGGGAGGGCTGAATGATCAGCAAGAACGTTCCACACTCTGATTTCAGAGAGGGCTTCATAGTTGGGTACCAGTTGATCAGAGGGACGGCTGTTGGAATTCCTGGCATACCGGGAATGCCCGGCGTCCCTGGCAACACTACGGCGTTCCTTATGGGGATCAGAGCGGGCATCAATGCCGCCGGGGGCAAGCTCTCTTGACCTCTGTTTGGAGGATTTGGCAATGAGACCCTCTCAGGCCGGCAAAAGCAGCCACTTGAAATAGCGACTCACGTCCGGATGTGAACGATCGCCGTTGCGTAGAAGTTCCAAAGCGTCCCAGTCTCCCTGCAGGACCATCTCGAGCGCAACGCGCGAAATCTCGATCGGAGCACTGGGCCCGGCCTGCCGTCCGATGCCGTACTCTCGGCACCAATTGCGAATTGTCTTCGGATCCCGATTGCAGTAGTGCGCCGCGAACTTGATGTCGCAAATCTCATCACGCCTCATGAGCACCGGACGTTGGAACGTAGCGCGTCGGCTCGGCAGTTTCACGATATTGGGCCGAGCCGATTTCATGCAGCACCGCCTGGTTGCTGCTGGCCTGCTCGGCGGCTGATCTCCGCCTCGACCGCAAACTTGAACTCCTCGAGCTGATGCTGGATGACCGGCTCTGGTATGCCCGATCGCCGCATCTGCTGGATGATCGTGGACAGCGCTGCCTGCCAGAGTTTGAGGCGGCCGTTGTCAGTCTTGCGAGTGAGATAATGGTCGACGAAGGCGCGGACCTTGCCGACCCGCCTATGGGTCGGGAATGGGATGATCTCGACCTTTGGTTTCCAATCGAGAAGGCTGAGCTGGGTCATGCTGCCCTCCCACTCGCTCTCGCGTAGACGCTAGATTCTGAACCCTTCGGAGCCCCTTTTTCTTTTAAGGTATCCTGTAAGGTATCAGGATAAGGTATAAGGGTATCACCGGCGTCACCTATTAAGGTAACGGTGTCGTCACCTGTATAGGTAACAGCGTCGTTACCTATTTCACTCTGAGAATCCCGCCATTCGAGGACATTCTGAGCCCATCCAAAATTGAGGACGTATACCTGTCCGCGGCCATCTCTGCGGCCAATTTCCGCTTTCTGATCCGATGATAATTGGGATATCGGGAATAAGGTAACTGCGCCACTTTCCCTGAGAGCTCGCAACCACCGGGACACGCTTACTTGGGGTGCTGAGAGCCGATCAGCCAAGGTTTGTCGAGTGGGATAAGCAAAGCCTAATTCCTGTCTGTATAGTTCACAGAGTAGCCAAGACAATCGCACTACGCCTGCTGTATCCCGGAAACCCGGAAAACACCTGCAGGCATCGCCCCATTGGTACTTTCCGATTTTCATGACGCCCTCGCTTTAATCAGCTGGGCCATCTTGAGTGCTTCACAGGCCTGCAGCGCGGTCAGGCCAAAGCGATCACGGAGGAGAACAACGCCAGGCGTACTGAAATCCCGAGGCGTGGTGGCGTACCAGCGAGCCGCTTCGTGAACTATATCGCTGTGCTCGTGCTCTAGAGGGGTGAGGTCGTTCATGCGGCGTCCTCATCCATAAAAAAGCGGATCAATTTGCTGCGCTCAGCAACCCACCGACCTCCAACTTTTTTGGCAGGCAGTTGACCGGTAGACAGCAAATGAAATGTTTGCCTCTCCGTCCGACCAATCAGTTTAGCGATCTCTGACACTTCCCAAAGAAGATCAATGGGTGCTGGTTCCGTGGTCATTTGCTCTCCTATTCCGCTGTAGCGACTCGCTATATTTTGAAAATAGCGACTCCGTAGACTTGCATCAAGTGAAAAATATACGTAATCGCTACTATGCATTCCGGAGATATCAATATGGTTCGACCCAAGTATCCCAGCGACAAACAAGACCAGTTCATGCTTCGACTCCCTAACGGCCTTCGGGACCGCATCAAAGCAAAGGCTGACGAGCACAAACGATCGATGAATGCCGAGATTGTACATGTACTCGAGCAAAAATATCCGGAGCCGTGGGACCTTCAGACTAGGTTGATTGGGCTCCTAGGATTGATGGAGATCATGAAGAAAGGACTGGTCGACAAAGCCGTTGATGAAGTCACCGACGACATCTACCAAACGCTACACGCAGTTGCGAACGGTCGGATTAAAGGCGTGGCTGCCGACGTCCGCGACCAAATCAGAGACTTATTGCAGAAATGGGATATTGATTGGGCTGAAGAACTTGTCACCCGCGATATGGAGGGCATGGACCCAGACGAGATTGACGGCATCGCCAGCGGTCGACAGAAGTATCCGGAAGAATAAATGTCCACTCGCAAGCGCTCATGGACCAATGGCAAGGGCGAGGAGAAAACCGCCTGGGTGGTCGATTATGTCGACACCAAAGGCAAGCGCCGGCTAAAGACTTTTAAGCTTAAGAAACAGGCCGATCAGTTTGCTGCCACCGCAACAGTTGAGGTGAGGGAAGGCATTCACGTCGCTGACAGGGACAGCATTACAGTTGAAAAAGCCGGGTCGCTCTGGATTGCCTCGGGCGAGAAGGCAGGGCTTGAGCGCTCGACGATAAACCAGCGGAAGAGCCACCTCGAGCATCATATCAAGCCCATGATCGGCGACATGCTGTTGTCCAAGCTTACCGTGCCTGCAGTGCGCGAATTTGAGGACAGGTTGCGGAAGGACGGCCGATCATCGGTAATGGCCAAAAAGATCATCACGTCATTGGGGGCCATGTTGGCGGACGCTACCGAACGCGGGCTCGCAACTCGAAACCCGGTCAGGGACATCCGCGGAAACAGGAATGGCAGCGAGAGACGCACGGAGAGGCGCCAGAAAGGCCGTCTAGAGGTTGGGACAGATATTCCCACCCGCGAGGAGATAAAAGCGCTTGTAAATGCTCTGGACGCTCACTGGAGGCCGTTACTGGTCACTGTGATATTCACCGGCATGCGATCTTCGGAATTGCGCGGGCTGCGATGGCAGGATGTCGATTTCAAGCGTGGTGAGATCAGCGTCCGTCAACGGGTCGACCAGTTTCGGAAAGTCGGGCCCCCAAAGTCCGAGGCCGGAGTGAGGACCATTCCGGTACCGCCGCCGGTAATCAATGCGCTCAAAGAACTGAAGCTCAAGCAGGGTAACAAGCAGGAGATCGTTTTTGCCAATCCTGATGGCGAATCCCGATCGCACTCCAATGTGGTTATCAAGGGGCTCCAACCGGCAATGATCAGGGCAGGGGTGACGATCGAAACCCGAAAGATCGACAAGGAGGGCAATCCAATCCTCAAGGCGAAGTATACTGGTCTTCATGCTCTACGGCATTTCTACGCGAGCTGGCTCATTAATCGGAAAGAGGACGGAGGGCTCGGATTGCCGCCCAAGATGGTCCAGGAGCGGCTCGGGCATGCCTCAATTGTCATGACCATGGACGTCTATGGACACCTGTTTCCGAGGGACGATGATGGCGGCGAATTGGCCGAGGCTGCGACTGCACTTCTGACCTAGATGCAACATGGGCGCAACATAGCGGAAAAAAATCGTTTGATATCAATATTGGGAAGAGGCCTGCAAATCCTTGTATCCCGGTTCGATTCCGGGCGAGGCCTCCAACGCTTTCCGGCTCCGCTCCAATTTCCTGAAATGTTTGATTTTTTGTCGGGAGCGGCAAAATGGGCTGCCACTTCACCTACAGGGTGTGGCATGGCATCCGTTCAGCCGATCATTTCCCTCAAGCATCATCAGGTCTGTGGCTTCGTCAATTGAGTCGAGCGTCGATGCTCGCGGTCGCTCGAATTTGCTCGACGAGATGCCTGGTGCTCGGAAAGCGCTTCTCCTGAAGGGATTGAACCAGATCGAGGGTCCATCCCTCGGCTTGGACATAGAGCAGATAATCATGGACCTGTTGCTCAAATCCGCCATCACTGACTTTCAGTCCCATCGGCCCTTTATTGAGTTCGTTTGCTAGAAACAAGTCGAAGTCCGCGGGTTTAGGAAACGTGCGCACAATCGATTCTCGTAGGACTTTCTGCTGTTTGCCGGAGATCTCGTCCCAATTGACCGTCGTATAGTCGACAGAAGCTGGATCGCTGACCGTTTGAGAGCTTTTGACGAACGACGCGGCCCCGTCTTGCGGTAACAAAGGTGCTTTGCGCCGTCGCACGCGTGCGACCAAGACTACGATCCCGCCGATCACTATAAGCGACGCCAGGAGTGGAGCCAGCGTCGTGAGAAACACCTCGCCCCAGGACGCAGGCTTCACCTTGACGGAGACTTCTCCGAAATAGCTGTCGATACGCAGGCGTGCTGTAGAATCTCCGTCAGGAATGAGCGCATAGAGAGTCGCTTCGAGAATCTGATCTCCCTCGTTAAGAGCCGTTACCTGCCATTTCCAAACGGTTGGAAAATCGCCTTCGGCAATTGGCTGAACCCGCTCGCTGATCGGTACGATACGGAATGAGCTGCCCTCCAGTTGAGCTTCCATTTCTGTCGAAACATGCAACGTCTTTAACGAAGTCTGGTCATCGTGGGTCACCGCTCCCATGAGAACCTCGTCAGAAATCTTGACTCCGACGCGAGCACTGACGGTCCGCGTTTCCTGGACGGTCATTTCTCCGGGAGCAATCAACACAATCTTGCCAACAGGGAGGGCTTTGAGGGTTTCGCCACGTTCGTCCAGGCGAGTGCTTACCTGCCCGGAACCTTTGGCAGGATAAGCGCTTGGAGGCGGTTTCGCATTCACATCACCAAACGCGCCGTCAGCGTTGGGGAACGTCGTGCCCTTATCGTTTGGCGTTATCTCCTCGCGATTGAGCGTTGCTTTTCGGCCTTCGGCCCCATCATACCGGAAACTCAAGACAGTCAAGGCCGTGGCTACCGCAAGTAGCGAGATGATGCCTAGGCCAATCCAGACTGATCGACGCCACTTGAACACGTGTTCGCGCCCCCTTCCGCTCAATATACTCGATTGCACGAGCGTTGCAGAGCCGGCTTTTTGCGTAACACAGCCGGAGACGCAGACGTCGTGCCGCAATTCATCGCCACCATAAGGCTCGCCAGTGCAAATACGATTGTGGAGAAGTATTTAGCCTGCGCACAATAGAATAGGAAATGGCTCGACTGTTGGCTATGCTCTGCGAAACCAATCAGCGTTCCGTATTGTTGGAGGGGTTGATTGGGGTTGCAGCGTTCAATGCCGAGGGCATTGAACTATTCGATATCCCGTCTGAATGAGGAAGGCGATATGTCTCTAAGCAATCCTTCACCCGCATTGCACAATGAGGATCTGGCACCTGCCACGGAACGAAAGTGGGGTGCCTTCAGTATATTCAACGTGTGGACGTCGGACGTTCACAGTCTTTGGGGCTATTATCTCGCCGCCAGTCTTTTTCTTCTATGCGGCAGCTTCCTCAATTTCATCATCGCCATTGGCCTCGGCTCCCTGGTGATTTTCTTCCTCATGAGCCTCGTCGGCAATGCCGGCGTCAAAACAGGCGTGCCGTTTCCTGTGCTCGCCCGAGCATCTTTCGGCACGTTCGGTGCAAACGTGCCCGCGCTGGTGCGGGCGGTGGTTGCATGCTTCTGGTACGGTGCACAGACAGCAGCGGCATCGGGTGCCATCGTCGCGCTGTTGATCCGCAATGACGCCATGCTCAACTTCCACCAGAACAGCCATATGCTCGGCCATTCCACGCTGGAAGTCATCTGCTATGTAATCATATGGTCGCTGCAACTGATGATCATTCAGCGCGGCATGGAAACGGTCCGCAGGTTTCAGGATTGGGCCGGTCCCGCGGTGTGGATCATGATGCTTTTCCTTGCGATCTATCTGGTCATCAAGGCTGGGACATTCTCGTTCGGCAGCGAAATTCCGCGCGATGTTCTTTTGGAAAAGACCAAGGATGCAGGCGTTCCGGGTGAACCCGGTTCAGTCGCCGCGCTCGCAGCGGTGGCTGCGACATGGATCACCTATTTCGCCGCGCTCTATCTCAATTTCTGTGATTTTTCACGCTACGCGAAGGATGTGAAAACGCTGCGCAAAGGCAACCTCTGGGGCCTGCCGATCAATTTGCTCGCCTTCTGCCTCGTGGCCGGCATCACCACGACAGCCGCGTACACGGTCTATGGTGAAGTGCTTCTCCATCCCGATGGCATTTCAGCGAAGTTCGACAACTGGTTCCTGGCGCTGCTGGCAGCTCTCACCTTTGCCGTTGCGACACTCGGCATCAATGTGGTGGCGAATTTCGTTTCCCCGGCCTTCGACTTTTCCAACGCCTTTCCACGCCAGATCAGCTTCAAGCGTGGCGGCTATATCGCAGCACTGATCGCCCTGTTGCTCTATCCATTCGCGCCGTGGGAGACGGGTGCTGCCCACTTCGTCAACTTCATAGGATCGACCATGGGCCCGATATTCGGCGTCATGATGGTCGACTATTACCTGATACGCAAAGGGGTCCTGGATGTGAACGCGCTTTACCAGGAGAACGGGGAATTCCGTTTCCAAGGTGGGTGGCATGCAAATGCATTCATTGCCTTCGCGGCCGGGGTCTTGTTCTCGTCGATACTTCCGACCTTCACCAGTATTCTTCCGGCCTGGTGGGGAACCTATGGCTGGTTCTTCGGCGTGGCGATCGGTGGCGGTGTGTACTTCATGCTGCGCATGGGAGCGCGCGCCAAACCGGCATTCGCCACCTGACTCGCAGGCTATCGTCGAGGGTTACTGCGAGAAGCGGGTGGGGGACTTGCCGGGATCGTTCAACTCGAACGTCGTTCCGAGTATCTGCGGTAAACGCCCTTGCCGGCCTTCTTGGCGATGTAGAGCGCTGCGTCCCCACACCAGAGCAGGCTTTCCGGCGTATCGCCGTCGCGCGGCGCCAGCGCTGCGCCAACATTGACGGTGACCGTGACCGGTTCCGCGCGCCCAAGGTCGAGCGGTTCGGATACGGTGCCAATGATGCGGTCGGCGATGTTCGCAACTTCGTTGGCGGTTACTTGCAAAAGGATGATGGCGAATTCGTCGCCGGCAATGCGATAGACGACATCGTTCCTGCGCATGCATGACTGGAGCCGGTCGGCTACCAACCGTAGCAGGGTATCGCCATCGGCGCGGCCATAGCGCTCATTGAACTTGCCGAAGCCATCGACGTCGATGCACAGGATCGCGAACTGCAGACGATCGTCGAAATCGCTGTCCGCATAGGTGCCGCACAGGCTGTCGAGATGTTCTTCAAGCGCGGCGCGGTCCGCCAGTCCGGTCAACTCGTCCTGCGTGAACGGAACATCGCCGAATCCTTTGACCTCAATCATTTGCCTCGATTTCCTATCGTCCATGTGGACGCATCCTCCGCGTTCCATGTGGACAATGACAGGTGGGCGCCCAACGTTCAATCCCGCATTCGGCCAAGGGTTAAGCAACCGTACCCGAGGCACGCTCGCGGCGTCATCTTGGTATGATCCGCGCTCGGCGTTGTGCATGTGCAAGTGGTGCACGAACGCCGCAATCCTCCAACAATTTGGATCATGCAGTCCGAAGCGCATTAGTCATTCATTGACGCTAACGGAATTTTTTGCCACACCCTTTAAGTAAAATAGTAACTTCTGTGAGAGGGTGATCCTGCGAAGGACCATCAGCTTGACGGACGGCGGGTTTGATGGGGATTCGCCAGAAGCATGTTACGCGCTTGCAAAGCGTAGTGGTTGCAAGCGCCTTGCCAGGAAAGCTTGTAGAGAATGACACCGAATTTCGAAGACCTGCGGATCAAGATGGTCGACAATCAGTTGCGCACGACTGATGTGACCGCAAAGGCCGTTCTGCAGGCTTTTCTAGACGTTCCACGGGAAAAATTCGTGCCGGCCGCGCGTCAGCCGCTGGCCTATATCGACGAGGATGTGCTGCTCGATTCGGATCGTGCCGAATCGGGCCCGCGCTATCTGATGGAGCCGTCCCCCTTCGCGAAACTCGTACAGCTTTGCAATATTCAGCCCGGCGATGTCGTTCTCGATATCGGCTGCGGCACGGGCTATTCCGCTGCTGTCCTGTCGCGAATCGCAAGCTCGGTGATAGCTCTCGAAAGCGACAAGGAATTGGCCGACAAGGCCGCCGAAACCCTGCCTGCGCTCGGCTTCGACAACGTTGTCCTGGTCAATGCGCCGCTGAAGCAGGGATATCCGGCCGAAGCGCCCTACGATGTAGTCATTATTGAGGGTAGCGTGGACGAAGTTCCTGGTACATTATTCGACCAATTGAAGGAGGGGGGACGACTCGCGGTGGTCGTGGGGACCGGAAACGCGGGAAAGGCTATGCTCTACGGAAAGAATGAGGGGATTGTTTCCGGGCGACGTGCCTTCAATGCCGCGGTCAAACCGCTTCCCGGATTTGAGAAGGTTGCTGCGTTCGAGTTCTGACTGTGGGCGATGAGACAAATGTGCAACTGTAGCTGAATTTTGTTGCACATCGGAAGTTGTGCCTGTGGCCATCTTGGCAATTGGCAGTTATTGAACCACATGTTGTCGAACCAATCGGTTCGGTTAAACGTGAGAGTTAGAGAATGAAGGGGCTTATGGTGTTCAAAGCGGGTAAGCGAGTTCTAACCGCAGCGCTATTGTCAGCGACGGTGTTGGCCACAACGCCATCGATGGCAGAGACGATCTTTGGCGCGATGGCCAAGGCCTATAACAACAATGCTTCGCTGAACGCAGACAGGGCCGGCGTGCGCGTTACCGATGAGGGCGTTGCAGTCGCGAAGTCCGGCTACCGCCCGATCGTTTCTGCGACGGCGGATCTGACGTCTACCAATCGCCGCCTGGATGGCGGCCCAAGCGGCACTTCGAATGTTGGTACATTCGGCGTTTCGGTCAATCAGGTGCTTTTCGACGGTTTTACCGTAAGCAACAACATCAAGGCTGCGAAAACTCAGGTGTTGGCCGCGCGCGAAAACCTGCGCAATAACGAGCAGAACCTGCTTTTCAGCGCTGCGCAGGCTTATATGAACGTCTATCTGACGCGGCAGATCGTCATTTTGCGCCAGAAGAACCTCGAGTTCCTTGATGAACAGTTGCGTGCCGCAAAGGCGCGTTTCGACGTTGGCGAGGGCACCCGGACGGACGTTGCGCAGGCCGAGGCATCAAAGGCTTCCGCGATTGCAACGCTCGATGCTGCAAAGTCCGACGAGAAGACCGCAGAGGCGACCTATATCCAGGTCGTCGGTGACGCTCCAGGCAGGCTTGCGGCAGCGGCGATGGCAACGAAAGCCGTACCGAAATCTATGGATCAGGCATTCTCCATTGCCACCAACAATCACCCCGCGATCCTTTCCACACAGTACGCCGTTGACTCGGCGGGCTACAATGTGAAGGCCAATGAAGGTCAGCTCCTGCCGCAGATCGGCTTGAATGGCACCATCCAACGCGACGAGATTTTTTCCGGTGGTATCAGTTCGGGAACGACCGACGGAACGTCTGCTTCGGCGGGCATCCAGGTGACGATCCCGATCTATAATGGCGGCCGAACCTCTGCGCTCGTGCGCCAATCAAAGGAAACGTTGGGCCAGCGTCGTATCGAAGTTGACGTCGCTCGCGACAGCGTGCGCCAGGCAATTGCCCAAGCCTATTCGGAGATGGAATCCGCCAAGGCGCAGATTGTTGCTCAGCGTTCGGTTGTTGCCGCCGCCCAGCTTGCCCTGAACGGTGTCATCGAAGAACGCAAGGTCGGACAGCGGACAACGCTCGACGTCTTGAATGCCCAGGCTGATGTTCTGACTGGGCAGATCAATCTCGCGCAAGCGGAGCGCGACAGCGTGGTGACGAGCTATGCGGTTCTTTCCGCCGTGGGTCGCCTGACCGCGATGCAGATTGGACTCCAGGTTGCAGAGTACAAGCCTGAAGAGCATTACGATGCGGTCAAGGACAAGTGGATCGGCTTGCGGACACCAGACGGCCGCTAACTCTTCTCCGTTTCTGATTGATTATTTGCCGTCAGGTCGATCGCCTGGCGGCAAATTCATTTCAGGGCTTCGGACAATCGCCTCCAGAAAATCTGTGGGTTAGCGCCAAACACCGCGCGCAGGGATTCTCAAACTCAATCCGAGCCTCTACACTGAATACAGATTCGTTGCAGCGCAACGGAACAAGATGTAGTGGGCAAGGGTATTATGGCACAATCATCCAGCGTCGCGCGGGAACCTTCGATGGAGGAGATTCTCGCATCGATACGTCGTATCATTGAAGAAAGCGACACGACGCGGACCGACGATGTGCCGCCCAAAGCAGTCAACACCGACGTCGCTTCGCCTGTAGCGCGCTCCGAGCCCCCCGTCAGCGAGGAACCGGTCCTGCCGCCGCGCGAGGGGATCGCAGTACGGCCACCTGTTGCCAGCGCGCGGCCGACCTTTGAAGCGCCCTTGCGCCGGGCTGCGTCACCGGTTCAGGCGAAAGCCAGCGAACCGGAGATTGCCCAGGCGAAACCGATGGAACTACCCGCCGAAGATGCGACAGAGCAGTCAACCGCCAGCTACGCAGCGCAGGCTGAAGCGAACGAACCTGTCGTGTCGGCGCCCGTCCTCGAGGCTTCAAGGCATCTCCAGCAGCCAGTGACTGAGATGAGCATCGAGGAGGCGCGAGCTCTTCTACCGGAGTTCGAGCCGATCGCAGATGTCAGGCCGCCGGTTACGCCAAGGGTAGAACCTGCCGCAGTGGCCGAGTACCTGGCCGAGCCAACGAAGGAACAGGAAGACGTGCGTAGCGCAAATCCGGACGAGGCGGTCTCGCTCAATCTCGAACAGGCGCTGGAGCCGATCCTTTCCGCAGCAGCGGAGCGCGAGGTCAGCGCCGCTTTCGACAATTTGTCGTTTGCCGTGCGCAATGAGCAGCGCCGCTCCTTTGACGAGATTGCGCAGGAAATCATGCGTCCGCTCTTGCAGGAATGGCTCGACAATAACCTGCCGACGCTGGTCGAGCGCCTTGTGCGTGAGGAGATCGAGCGCGTCGCACGTGGTGGGCGGCGGGCCTAGGCCTACCAATTCAATCGCATTTTCGGCGAGGCTGCACCGCGCGGGCGAGGATGCGCTCGCTGAACCAAAATGCGCCACATTGCGCATGCCATTGGGTAAGAAGCCCAATGATTCTGCGAGCAGTGCCGGGCACGCGTTCGACAAGCATCATTGACTTATAGGCAGGCATTCGGTTTACACCGTAGCCAATCCTTTCCGCGAAATGACGGACCATTTGCATGCTTGAGAAGACGTATGACGCAGCGGCCATAGAGCCGAAGATCGCAGAAATCTGGGACGAGGCCGGGGCCTTCAAGGCCGGGGCCGGTTCGAAACCGGGCGCCGATCCTTTTGCCGTCGTCATTCCTCCGCCCAATGTCACTGGCTCGTTGCACATGGGCCATGCGCTCAATAATACCATTCAGGATATTCTGGTGCGCTTCGAGCGCATGCGCGGCAAGAACGTTCTGTGGCAGCCCGGCATGGACCATGCCGGCATTGCGACCCAGATGGTTGTCGAGCGCCAGTTGATGGAACGCCAGCTTCCCGGGCGCCGCGCCATGGGACGTGAAAAGTTCGTCGAACGTGTGTGGGAATGGAAAGCGGAGTCCGGCGGGATTATCGCGGGACAGCTGAAGCGCCTGGGGGCTTCATGCGATTGGTCGCGCGAACGCTTCACCATGGACGAAGGCCTTTCGAAGGCGGTTCTCGAAGTCTTTGTAACGCTTTACAAGGAAGGTCTCATCTACAAGGACAAGCGCCTCGTCAATTGGGACCCGAAGTTGCTTACCGCGATTTCGGACCTCGAAGTCGAGCAGCGGGAGATCAAGGGCAATCTCTGGCATTTCCGCTATCCGCTTGAGAACGTCGCATTCGACCCGGAAAACCCGCACACGTTCATCGTCGTCGCTACCACGCGCCCGGAGACCATGCTTGGCGATACCGGTGTTGCCGTCAATCCGGACGACACGCGATATCACGCGCTGGTCGACAACAATGTCGTGCTGCCGCTCGTCGGCCGGCATATTCCGATCGTTGCCGACAGCTATGCGGATCCGGAAGCAGGTTCCGGGGCGGTCAAGATTACGCCGGCTCATGACTTCAACGATTTCGAAGTCGGCAAGCGCAACGATCTGCGCCAGATCAACATCCTCAATACCGATGCCTCGATACACCTGAAGGACAATGACGATTTCCTGGAAGGCCTGGAGCCTTCGCGAAATCTGACCCAACTCATCCATGTGCTTGACGGCAAGGATCGCTTTGCGGCGCGCAAGCTGGTCGTGGCCATGATGGAGGAGGGCGGCTACCTCGAAAAGATCGAGGAACATACGCACATGGTCCCGCATGGTGACCGCGGCGATGTGCCGATTGAACCATTCCTGACGGACCAATGGTATGTGAACGCAGCCGAACTCGCCAAGCCGGCGATCGCGAGCGTGCGCGAAGGCAGGACCAGTTTCGTTCCGAAGAATTGGGAAAAGACCTATTTCGACTGGATGGAAAATATCCAGCCCTGGACGATTTCCCGCCAGCTGTGGTGGGGTCATCAGATTCCGGCCTGGTATGGTCCTGATGGCCAGGTGTTCGTCGAGCGTACCGAGCAAGAAGCGCTGAGCGCCGCTATCCAGCATTATCTCGCGCATGAAGGCCCGATGAAGGCCTATGTCGAAGACCTCTTGGAAAACCTCAAGCCAGGTGAAATCCTGACGCGCGACGAAGATGTGCTCGACACCTGGTTCTCCTCGGCACTCTGGCCGTTTTCTACGCTTGGCTGGCCGGACAAGACGCCGGAACTTGCCACCTATTACCAGACCGACGTGCTCGTCACCGGTTTCGACATCATCTTCTTCTGGGTCGCCCGGATGATGATGATGGGCCTGCACTTCATGAATGAAGAACCGTTCCATACGGTTTACGTGCACGCTCTTGTTCGCGACAAGAACGGCGCCAAGATGTCGAAGTCGAAGGGTAATGTCATCGACCCGCTCGACCTTATCGACGAGTACGGCGCAGACGCGTTGCGCTTCACCCTCGCCATCATGGCGGCGCAGGGGCGTGACGTGAAACTCGACCCGAGCCGTATTGCCGGCTACCGCAACTTCGGCACGAAACTCTGGAATTCGACGCGTTTTGCCGAGATGAACGGCGTCAAGCGTGACCCGTCGTTCCGCCCGCAGGATGCCAAGCTCACGGTCAATCGCTGGATCCTGACCGAGCTGACCAATGCAGTGCGCGATGTCACCGACGGGATAACCAGCTATCGCTTCAACGAGGCAGCGGGCGCAGCCTACCGCTTCGTCTGGAACCAGTTCTGCGATTGGTACATCGAACTATTGAAGCCGGTGTTCAATGGCGAGGATGCCGAAGCGAAGGCGGAAGCGCAGGCTTGCGCTGCCTATGTGCTCGACGAGATCTACAAGCTGCTCCACCCGTTCATGCCGTTCATGACCGAGGAGCTCTGGGCCCATACGGCTGGAGAGGGCCAGACCCGCGATACGCTGCTTTGCCATGCTCCATGGCCGCAGCCGGAGTTTCTCGATGCTGAAGCCGCTGCCGATATCAACTGGCTGATAGATCTTGTCACCGGCATTCGCTCCGTACGGTCCGAAATGAACGTCCCGGCAGCGGCGGTTGCGCCACTTGTCGTCGTCGGAGCCAACGAAGCCACGCGCGAGCGGCTCCAGCGGCACGAGGCCTCGATCAAATGGCGGGCGCGCGTCGATTCGATCACGATCGGCGATAATGTGCCGAAGGGCTCAGCGCAATTCGTTATCGGCGAAGCCACTGCTTGCCTGCCGCTTGGCAGCCTTATCGATGTCGATGCCGAGGTGGCGCGGCTCCGCAAGGAAGCCGGCAAGATCGCCGACGAGCTCGAGAAGATCAACAGGAAGCTCGGCAATGAGAAATTCGTTGCCAATGCCAAGCCGGAAATCGTCGCCGCTGAGCGCGAGCGTCTCGCTGAACTCGAAGCTGCGGCTAAAAAGATCGAGGCTGCAATTCAGCGTGTCCGCGACGTCGAATAACCCATACCGAGGATTCGCTACCCGAGCGAATCCTCGGTTTGCCTCCGGCTTTCCCCGATAGGGGTGTGGGTAACTTCCCATTTTCGCCTGTCATTTACCCCAATTTCGTCATTTTTCAACGTCGTTGCATTTGCGCAACAACGGCAAGTTTGACGCGAAAACCGTCCTTTTTGGCCGTAACCCTTTCGGATTAGTTTGGAAAATTGGGAAAAGCGTCGCGTCGAGGCGGCAAATTTCGTGGTTTTGCAAAAACCCGTTAATTCAACCAAAGAGAGTCCTCCCTTAAAGTCGTTGCACGTTCTGCGCGCTTTGTTACCTATTACGTATTAGTAACAATTCTGCTGAACCGTATTGATGTTCAGCGTGCTTTTTGGACTTCGGGAGGGGTTTTATGTCAGGGGCAATATCGAAAATCGTGGGCGGGGCATTGCTCTTGGCAAGTGTGGCCTCCGCTGCTCAGGCCGGGGGGCTCGAGCGCGGAGGTTATAACTGGGATCTGTTGTTCGAACCGGGCCGCTTCGCTTCGGAAGCCGGCGCCATCTATGTGATGCCCGAACGGCGGATCAAGAACGCGGTTGATACCAATCCGCGCGACGGTCTTGGATCGAACGGTATTGGCGGTGGCGCGACGTCCGTGGACGAAACGCCGGACTATACGGTTCCGCGTTTTGGCGTGAAGGTCGGTCTGACCGACGATGCCGACTGTCTTGCCAGCTACGCCGAACCGTGGGGCGTTCACACCGACCCCGGCTATGATTGGGTTGGCGCTAACCAGAACATCGAGACCAAGATCCGCAGCCATGATTATGGCCTGACCTGCTCCTATCGCTTTGACGTTGGCAAAGGCCAACTGCGCGCTATCGGCGGCGTATCGTACCAGGAAGTCTCCGGCTTCAAGCGCCGCCTCGTTCTTGGGCCGGCCATTATTCAGGGAGCACTTGGACCTGCGGCTGCTGGCTTTGACGGAAGTGGACTTCTTGATCTAGAGGCAGACGGTGTTGGCTGGCGCGTTGGTGCTGCCTACGAAATTCCCGAATACGCGTTTCGCGCCAGCCTGATCTACAATGCCGAGATCGATCTCGGCCAGATCAATGGCACGGTGGACCTGACGGAAATTCCTGGCGTCATGGCCGGCGCGCTGCGCAATCCATTCGTCGGCCGGATCACGGATGTCTACGGCACCGCGACCATGCCGCAGTCAGTCCAGTTCAACTGGCAGACCGGTATTGCTCCGGACTGGCTCGCCTTCGGTACGGTGAAGTGGGTTGACTGGAGCGTTCTCGAAGTCATCGCCTTCTGCCCGACTTCAACGAAGTCGCTTGGTTCCTGCGGTCCGAGCTCGCCATTCCGCCTGACCTCGCTTGACCTGATGTTCCAGGATGGTTGGACTGTCTCTGCGGGCCTTGGCCACAAGTTCAACGATCAGTGGTCGGCCTCCGCGCAGCTCAGCTGGGACCGCGGCACCTCAACGGGCCTGACCACCCAGACGGATACCTATCTTCTATCGAGCGGTGTTGCCTACGCTCCCAACAAGAATGTCGAGCTGCGTGTGGGCGGCGCTGTTGGTATGCTTACCTCCGGTTCCTACGGCCCTACGGCATGCCCGGGCAATCAGACCTGCGGCACCGACGTGTCCTATGACTTCGGCGATGACCTTGTGACTGCTCTGTCCATCTCCGGCAAGGTCAAGTTCTGATCAGAACCCACGCACCCCAAAGAGCCCGGCCATGTGCCGGGCTTTTTGTTGCGCCATGTCCGCTAGGTCACTGATTTTGTGACGATTCAGCAACACTTGTCCGGCATGATCTTCCGCACGGGTTCGGGGAACAAATTTGCCCATTTTGCGCCACAAACCCAGCGCACCTCGAATGGGCGGCGGAAAAACATCGAGTAATAGTGCTGATGTTCCGCACGGGGAAATGATGGACGCATTACTTATTCCGCATGGCAGTTTTTCAGATCGTCGTCTGACGTTTCGCCATCATTTTACTGACAGCCCCAGTATTGCCGGAAATCTGTCAAATGATTGCTGGAATGATGTGCAGGATATTGAGGTTCCGGCCATGGCTGCCCTGTCAGAGCAGCGTGGCGGGGATTGGGCCCGCAAGGTTGCAATGGCGCGCATTGATGCGGCGACACAACTGATCCGGGCGAAGGAAGATTGCTGCCATGGTCATTGCTGATCGTCTTCGTGCACCCCTGATCGGGATTGGCCTTCTGATGAGCGCCATGACGGCGCCCTGCTTTGCATTCGATACACAGAATGAAGTGAAGGAGGATTCCAGTCCCTTCGCGCTCTTCAAATTCGGTTTTTCAGCCTATAAGAACGGCCACAAGGACGAGGCAGTCAAAGCGTTGCGCTTTGCGGCGGAAAAGGGCCATCAGGGCGCCAACTGGAAACTTGCCCGCATGTATGCCGAGGGCGACGGCGTCAAGGAAGACGACTACCAGGCCTACCAGATGTTCGAGCAGGTCATTCGCGAGGGCGCTGATCAGGGAACGCAGAACGAGAGCTACGTCGCTGACGCCCTTGTGGCGCTTGCAGGCTACCTGAAGCGCGGCATCCCGAATTCGCCGGTCGGCGCCAATCCAAGCGCTGCCCGCGACCTTTACATGCAGGCCGCATCCAACTTCGGTGATTCCGACGCCCAGTTCGAACTCGGCAAGATGCTGATGAAGGGCGAGGGCGGGCAGTCCAATCCCAACCAGGCTGCCCGCTGGTTCCGTCTCGCTGCGCAAAAAGGCAATGCCGGCGCGCAGGCCATGCTCGGCAATCTTCTGTTCCAGGCCGGCAAGACCGTACGCGGCCTCGCTATGATGACCGCTGCGCTCGAACATGCGAGCAAGCAGGATCGCGCCTGGATCGGCGATATACAGGAACAGGCATTCTCGATTTCCGACGAAGCCGACCGGCGGACAGCCATGGTGCTTGCCGAAGACATCATCAAGACCGGCGATTTCTAAAAACCTGCCCGCGCAAAATTGCCCGGGCAGGTCAATTCTCGCCTAAGCCGTCGCCACATTGTTGAAGGTCAGGAACGGGTCGGTAACGCTCGCGGCGCCCGTTTCGACATGACCTGCAAACCGGCGCAGATAGATGTCGTCGGACTTACCGCTTTCATTGACCAATTCCACCGTAATATCGTACCAGCCTGACCGGGTTTTGATCTCCTCGAACTGCGGGACGCAGGTCAGAAGCTTGAGCGGGCGCGTTCTCGTGGATGGGGTGCGATCGGCCGATCCGATCTTGTCATAAAGAACCGTAATTTTGAGAATCTGGTCCTTTGTTCCGGCATTGACCAACTTGAGCGTCACGTCACCATTTGTCTGATACAGGATTTCGACTTCAGGATCGACTTCGAGTTCGGCCGTCAGGGCGCCCTTGAACTGGCGCAGATAGCCGTTCGGCCCCTGGATGGCGAGGTTGTAGCCCTTGTCGGTCACATCCCACGCATCCTGCAACGGTTCACCCTTGATCACCGAATAGCGGCGCGGCTTTTGATCCTTGAGAACATAGTCGTAGGCATAGAAACAGCTTCCCGCTTTGCCCGCGTTGACGAAATCGACCACCAGCTGTTTTTTTGCAGCATCCAAATGCCCGTTGACGTGAAACTCGTAGGGGAGCGGCCGGGATCTCCGGGAGAAATCGGGATTGCTGGTATTGTCAGTGCCAAACGTCGTAACCGGGTTTTCCAGCTTTGGCATGGCATTGGTGAGCGGCACATTCGGAGGAAACTTTCCGCTCTTGTTTACGAATGGTCCGCCTTTCGGATAAGCCACGAAGGCAGCATCATTCTTGGCGAAGTCGAACGCCGAGGTAAGATCGCCGGCGATCGCCCGGCGCCAGGGCGTGATATTGCTCTCGTAGAGCGGGTTTTCCACGCCCGTCTTGTCGCTCTCCAGGCCGAAGCGCGCTTCGAGGAAGCGCAACGTGGAGGTGTGGTCAAATACTTCCGAGCACACCCAGCCGCCCTTGCTCCATGGCGAGACCACCAGCATCGGCACACGCGGTCCGAAGCCGATATATTGACCGACCCATTCATTCTCGTGGTTATACAGTTCGCGGTCGAGGCCATTCAGCAGCGAGGGCGACATCTTGCCCGGGCCCTATTCATCGACAGGCATGGGTGGCACGACGTGGTCGAACAGGCCGTCGTTCTCGTCGTAGTTGAGCAGGAAGATCGTCTTGCTCCACACCTCGGGATTGGCGACGAGAGCGCTCAGGACCTCGTTGATATAGTAAGCACCGTCGGTGACTGTCGCGGAGGGGTGTTCGCAGTTTTTATAGGGTGCCACGACCCATGAGATATTGGGCAACTGGTTGTTAAGGACATCCTCGCGCATCTGTGCGATCGAACGGTTTGTGACGCCGTTTCGGACAAGCGTCGAGAGATTGTCCAGGCTGCCCGTATATGCTTTGCCATCCTTGTAGCAGACGCCATCCACCCAGTAGCACCCCTTTACGGGCTGGTCGTTATAGGCAGCAAAATAGGCAAGGTTGTTTTCCTCGTAGCAATCGGTCGGCTCGCCAGGTTTGCCTGTGCCGCCCTGGTAGGTGCGCCAGGTAATTTTCCGTCCACGATCCGTCTGCTCTGCATTGAATTTCTCGATGCGCTCCGGATAGGTTGTCCAGTCGGAGACCACGCGCACGGCCGGCGTTCTGTCCCACGACGGCCAGATCACCTTTGGATTTTTCAAGGCAGGATTGGCAGCGGCGCCTGATACCAGAAATTGGCGGTTCGGTATCGTATCGCCATGGCAGGATACGAAGTAATGATCGCAAACGGTGAAGGCGTTGGCGAGATAGCGGTGATAGCTTACGTCCTTGTGGCGCAGGTAGCTCATCGTCAGGACATCGCCCTTTGCGGCGATCCAGTTGTCGTAGCGACCGTGATTCCAGCAGGACTGGCCGCTGTTGACGCCATGGTCAGTGCCGCGCAGGCCTTCGCCCGTCTTGTCGTAGTCGATCGGGTAGGGCAGGACTTCGCTCGTCCCCAAGGGCACGCCGCAGCGCTTGCCGTCCTTGTTGGAAAGACTGTCGGTAATCGGCTGACGGAACACGTCCTTGCCAGTAGCTGGAGAGACCACGGGCCGCGGGTCGGTAAAGCCGCGTACACCATTATAGGTTCCGAAGTAGTGATTGAACGACCGGTTCTCCTGCATCATGATCACGACATGCTCGACGTCCCTGATCGTGCCGGTCGCGTTGTTTGGCTCGATTGCCAGCGCCTGCTGGATGGCCGGTGGCAACATGCTCAGTCCCGCGACGCCGCCCGCGCTCACGCCCATCATTTCCATGAATTTGCGGCGGCTCATCTGCCTGTGCGTGCGATTATCGCTCAAGTTCAATCTCCAGTCGTCATAAAATTCAGATGCAAAATGCTTGCTTGAAATGAACGGCATAAACATTGCCGTAGTGTGCGAACCCCATACGGAACGGCACGTCAATGCGTCAATGCAACTATAGTTTATGTGGACTTGGAGACGTGCGTGATACGGCACGATTCTAAAAAAATTGTTTCAGAAATATTTCAGGATTGTTTCAGAAATATTATCCGTCTCGTTATCAATACATCAAGCTAGGCGATTGAAATCGCTACGGGGACGTGGTCGGAAGGCTTTTCCCAAGCACGCACATGCTTCTCGATGGTTGCGGATTCGAGGAGATTGGTTGCTTCCGGCGACAGCATCAGGTGATCGATGCGGATGCCGTTATTTTTTTGCCAGGCGCCGGCCTGGTAGTCCCAGAAGGTATAAATGCCCGCTTCTTCGCTGACATTGCGAACGGCATCCGTAAATCCGAGGTTTTCGAGGCGGCGGAACGCCTGACGGGTTTCCGGCTGGAACAGCGCATCGTTTACCCAGACTTCGGGGTTTTTTGCATCAATGGGTTCGGGGATGACGTTGTAGTCGCCAGCGAGGATCAGCGGCTCTTCGAGCGCCAGCCTCGCTTCGGCCCAGCGTTCAAGTCGCGCCATCCAGTTCAGCTTGTATGGGAATTTTTCCGTGTTGATGGGATTGCCGTTCGGCAGATAAAGCGACACGACGCGCAACGCGCCTCGCTCGGTCGAGAACACCGCCTCGATGAATCGGGCTTGTTCGTCGCTGTCATCGCCGGGCAGTCCGCGCGTCACTTCATCGGGCGATTTCTTGGAGAGAATCGCGACGCCGTTGAAGCCCTTCTGGCCGTGCGTTTCGACATGATAGCCGAGCGCTTCGATCTCGAAGCGTGGAAAGGAATCATCGACAGATTTGATTTCCTGCAGGCAGACGATGTCAGGATTGGATTCCTGCAGCCATGTTATCAGGACGTCGATGCGCGCCTTGGCGCCGTTGATGTTCCAGGTAACGATTTTCATGGGATCCGCTCTGGGTTGCGACGGCGGCAATGACGGGAGTTCAGATTGCGAAGCTCGTTCCGCAGCCGCAGGACGCCGTGGCGTTGGGATTGCGTATCTGGAACGACTGGCCCATGAGGTCATCAACGAAATCGATCTCAGAACCGCCGATATAGGGCAGGGAAATCGCGTCGATCAGCACCTTCGCGCCGAGCTTTTCAATGACGATATCGTCTGCATCCTGGGCATCGACCAGATCGTATTTGTAGGAGAACCCGGAGCAGCCGCCACCCTCGACCGAGATGCGCAGCGCCGTCTTCTCGGGATCGGATTTCAGGATAGCCGATATGCGCTTTGCAGCGGCATCGGATACGGAAATATTTACGGCTTCGGTCATTCGCTCAAGCTTCCTTCGCGGATTCCTCCGCACCCTGTTTGGCCGGCTCGACATTATCATGTCACACCTTGCCATTCATCATATAGCATAGCTAAGAATTGGCGACTGTGAAGTCAACGGCGCGCAGGTTCCTGCCAACTGGAAGCTGCGCGTGAGGGAAGTTCGAGAATGTCCATGCAGGGTATCGGGTTCGGTTATAGGGAAAGGGCGCCCTATGCCTGCGACCCCGAAAAGAGCCGCGGGAGGCTGGTTGCTGAAAGCGAAAGCCCGACGCGTACGGTTTTTCAGCGCGATCGCGACCGGATCATTCACTCGACGGCTTTTCGCCGGCTGAAGCACAAGACGCAGGTTTTCATCGCCCATGAGGGCGACCACTACCGCACGCGCCTGACACATACCATAGAGGTTGCGCAGATCGCGCGGGCACTGGCGCGCTCGATGCGGCTCGACGAGGATCTCGCCGAGGCGATCGCGCTGGTCCATGATTTTGGCCACACGCCGTTCGGCCACACGGGCGAAGATGCGCTGAACGAAAGGATGCGGGATTTTGGCGGCTTCGACCACAATGCCCAGTCACTGCGGATCGTGACGAACCTTGAAAAACGCTATGCCGATTTCGACGGGCTGAACCTCACTTGGGAAACCCTGGAAGGGCTGGTCAAGCACAATGGGCCGCTGACGAATACAAAGGGCGAGGGGCTTGGGCATCCTGTCCCCGCGCCGATTGTCGAGTTCAATGCAAGGTTCGACCTCGAACTTGCGAACTTCGCTTCGCTTGAGGCGCAGTGCGCGGCGATTGCCGATGATATCGCCTATAATGCCCACGACATCGATGACGGATTGCGTTCGGGCCTGCTCTCGCTCGACAGCCTGGAAGATGTTGCCATTACCGGCGGCATCCTGCGGGCGGTCCGGCAGAAATACCCATCGCTTGACGATGTGCGCACGTCGCACGAGATCGTCCGGCGTCAGATCACGATCATGGTTGAAAATGTCATTCAGGCGGCACAGGCAAACCTTGACGCGGTCAGGCCGCGCAATATTGGCGATGTCCACGCCGCGGGTCGTGCCATCGTCGGGTTCTCCGCTTCGATGCGGGAAGAGGAGAAATCGCTGAAGGCATTTCTTTACAAAAATCTCTACTTTCACGACAGCGTCATGCGGGTGCGCAAATCGGCGGACAGGATTGTACGCGAGCTTTTCGATGCCTACCTCGACGACCCGCAATCGATGCCCGAGGGCTGGCGGGAGGAGGGTGAACAGGGGGATGCGACGATGCGGGCCCGGCTCGTCGCCGATTTTCTTGCGGGCATGACCGACACCTATGCTGTGCGAGAACACCGACGCCTGTTTGACCATACGCCCGATTTAGCTTAATGCGGGCGCAAATTGCGGTAGCTAGCCGCTAGACCCTGCTAAAACCCAAACGAGTATGACGTCATGAACATCTTCGCCGATTTCGACGCGCGGATAAAAAAAGCCCTGCAAGCGCTTGAACTCAAGACTGCGCAAGGCAGCGAAATCGACCTGTCCCGCGTGGGCGTCGAGCCGCCGCGCGATCCGAGCCACGGCGATATTGCGACCAATGCCGCCATGGTTCTTTCCAAGGCGGTTGGGCAGAATCCGCGCGAACTCGCCGTGCGGATAGGCGAGGCGCTGAAGAGCGATCCCGATGTCGGCAGCGTCGATGTGGCGGGGCCGGGCTTTATCAACCTGCGATTGAAAGACTCCTATTGGCACCGGCAATTGGCGATCATGCAAGGGGCGGGCCTCAATTATGGACGCTCGCAGCTTGGCTACGGGCATCGCGTCAACGTCGAATATGTTTCGGCCAATCCGACGGGACCGATGCATGTCGGCCACTGCCGCGGCGCCGTCGTCGGGGACACCCTGGCGAATCTTCTCAAGTTTGCTGGCTATGACGTCACCAAGGAATATTACGTCAATGATGCCGGGTCGCAGATCGACGTTCTGGCAAACTCGGTGATGTTGCGCTACCGCGAAGCGCTTGGCGAGCAGATCGGCGAAATTCCCGCCGGGCTCTATCCGGGCGACTATCTCGTTCCCGTCGGCCAGGCGCTCGCCAGCGATTTCGGCACCAAACTCCTGGAAATGCCGGAAGAAGAGGCCCTTGCCATCGTCAAGAACCGGACGATTGATGCCATGATGGCGATGATCCGCGATGATCTTGCTTCGCTGAATGTGCATCACGACGTGTTTTTCTCGGAGCGGACACTGCATGCGAACAATGCGAAGCTGATCCGGTCGGCGATCAACGACCTGACGTTGAAGGGTCATGTCTACAAGGGCAAGCTGCCGCCGCCGAAGGGCCAGCTTCCGGAGGATTGGGAAGATCGCGAGCAGACGCTGTTCCGGTCGACCGATGTCGGCGATGACATCGACCGCCCGCTGGTAAAGTCTGACGGGCAGTTCACTTACTTCGCCGCCGATGTCGCTTACTTCAAGGACAAGTATGATCGTCATTTCGACGAGATGATCTATGTGCTGGGCGCTGATCATGGCGGTTATATCAAGCGGCTCGAGTCGCTGGCGCGCGCCGTTTCAGGCGGCACGGCCAAGCTTACGGTGCTCATCTGCCAGTTGGTAAAGCTCTTTCGCGATGGCGAACCTGTTCGCATGTCGAAGCGTTCCGGCGAGTTCGTGACACTGCGCGATGTCGTCGAGGAGGTGGGACGCGATCCCGTCCGCTTCATGATGCTCTACCGGAAGAACGATGCGCCGCTGGACTTCGATTTTGCCAAGGTGACAGAGCATTCGAAAGACAACCCGGTGTTCTATGTCCAGTACGCCTCGGCCCGCTGCCACTCGGTTTTCCGGCAGGCGATGGAGCAGATGAATATTGGCGAAGAAGCATTGGCGGGCAGTTCCCAGCACTTCGGTTTGCTGACCGACGAGAGCGAAATCGCGCTCATCCGCAAGCTGGCCGAGTATCCCCGGCTGATCGAGACAGCGGCGCTGCATCAGGAGCCGCACCGGCTCGCATTCTACCTTTATGACCTTGCCAGCGCGCTGCATACGCAGTGGAACAGAGGCACGGAAAATCCGGACTTACGTTTTATTAAGGTTAACGATCCAAACTTGTCAGAAGCCAGGCTAGGGCTGGTTCAGGTTGTTTCGAAAGTCTTGGCGTCCGGATTGACAATAATAGGTGCGGACGCTCCGACCGAAATGCGCTAAAAGCGGGTATAACACGGTATAAACCGCCGAAAAGCGTAGCAATTCTGACAACTTTTGCCCACATTGCGCTGGTAAGGCCAATGCGAGACGTTTGCGGACGTCCCACAGTTGAGTACAGGATTAACGCTATGGCGGACAATATTATTCAGCGTTCTCACCGGCAGGATGATTCGCGATTCGGCAATGACGATCCTTTGATGGAGCTTTCCCGCATCATGGGAACGCCCGATGAAGGTCATGATGCCGCGTCGAACGACGCCTTTGCCTTGGACCTCGAACGCGAACTCATGGGAGGCTTCGACGAGCCTGCGCCCGTGCAGTCCGCCGCGAAAGTTCCTGATCACCAGCAACTGGCTGATGACGATCGCCATGCGGTGGACGATTTTCAGGAAGCCATCGAGCGCGAACTCGCGAGCGATCCGAATTACGGCCGTCATGAAGCGGCGTCAGGACCCCTCGCGGCCTATGCCGAACCGGATTATGCCGATTACGAGCCCGACCTTTCTTATGCTGACAATGAGGCAGGTGAGGGCCGTTCGGTGGTCGATGCGCCATCGATGAGCCTCGAAGACGAACTCGAGAACCTTCTCGCTGGATCGCCGCAACCCGTGGTGCAGCGTTCGGCAACTGCTTCCTGGGGTTATGGATCGCAGGCGCAGATGACCGGCCGTGCGGAGCATCCCGCCCCGTCGATTGCCCGGGCGATGTCCTATCAGCAGCCGGCCGCTCACCAGCCAGCCCCGGAGCCTGCCGTTTACAGTGCGCCCGAACCGGTCGCCTACAGCGCGCCGGAACCAACGCGGCAGAGCTACGAAGCCACCGAGGAGCAGCCCCAGGTCGCTGAGGACGAGTTCGACTCTGAGGCATTGATGGCGGCGTTCGACGATTTCGACGTTTCGGCCGAAGCCGAGGAAGAAGTTGCCGAGAGCCAGCCGGTATTCCCGCTCTATCAGGCTGTCGAGCCGTCTGCAGAAGTGGCGCCCGTCCGCGAGCAACTCGAAGTTCCGGTAGCGATGCCGGTCGCGAGCGCTCCGAAGCTTCCCGAAGTTCACGATCTGCATGACTACGCAGATGAACTCGACCGGGCCGCATCGGCGATCGATGCTGCCCCTGACGTCGACACAATCTCGGTAACGGAAAATCGCGTCGATTTCACGGAAGCGCTCGACCTGCCGGAAGTGCATTACGAGGACGATGCTCCCGAACATCATGCGCTCGGCGAGCTCGAGAGTGAATTTGCCGAAGTCTTCGGATCGATCGAGGCCGAAGAGGTGCGTTCGAGCCAGTCAGTCGCTGAGGAACCTGCGGCGAAAGCCGAGCCCGAAGAAGACGAATACGCCGACATCTTTGCCGATGTGTTTGGCAACAAGGCCGAGCAGGGCCAGTATAGTCCGGCTGGTTATGCGGCCGCCGCTGGGGTCGCCGCCATGGGTGCGGCAGCCGCCGGTGCCCGCCAGCATCAAACGCCAGCCTATGGTCCCGAGGACGACAATGATTTCGGCTACGATCCGCGCCGCGACAATGTCGATATCGCCGCAACGCCTTACGGTGAAAAGCAGGCGAAGCGCCGCAGCAGCCTGTTCGTACCGGGTGTGGCCGCTGCCGTGGTGCTGGTTGCCGTCGCGGGCGCCGTTGCCTATAAATGGACCGGCGGCGCGGGCGGTGACCCGGTTGTGATCATGGCCGACAAGACGCCGATCAAGGTTCAACCCGAGACGACCAGTACGGCAATCGTGCCCAATCAGGACAAGGCAGTCTACGACAAGGACGCAACGGCTGCACCGACGGCGCCAAAGCAGGATCAGCTCGTGACCACTCGTGAAGATCCGGTCGATCTAGCCGCCGATGAAGATGCCGAGGATCCGGCGACCGACAAGGTCGATGCACGGGTCGATCCGGCCGAGCAGGATACCGCAGCCAACGATCAGCAGCCGGCGGCCAATACGAATACGCTGGCGCCGCGCAAGGTCCAGACCATGGTCGTCAAGCCGGACGGAACGATGGTTGCGTCGATCCCGCAGAATGATCAGGCGCTCAGCAGCGGTCCCGCCGCTGCCCCGGTCGATCGTCCGGCAGCTGCGGCCGTAGCGAGCGACGCTCCGACCGCGCCGCAGATGGCCGATACCTCGGGTGACGACGCCATTGGCGATCTGGTCGAGAGTAATGATGCACCTGCCGCCCCGGCGCAGGCCGCTGCACCGGAGCCGGCAAAGCCCGCCAAGGCGACTGTCGCTGCAAAAGTTGCGCCGAAGGCGGTCGAGACCAAGAAGATCACGCAGGAAACGGTCGCCTCCGTGTCGGCGGCGCCTCGGAATGCACCGGTTGTCGATCGCCCCGCCGATCAGCCGGTCGACATCGTCGATCGCGTGCCGCCAAAGAATGCCGCAGGACAGCAGGTCGCCTCCGCTGCCCCGGCAGCGGGCACCTACTTGATCCAGATCGCTTCGCAGCCTAACGTCGAAGGCGCACAAAAGACCTATGCATCGCTCTCGCAGAAATATGCGGGTGTGATCGGCGGTCGCGGCGTTGACATCAAGCAGGCCGAGATTGCCGGCAAGGGCACGTTCTTCCGGGTGCGCATCCCGGCAGGATCCAAGGCTGACGCGATCAATCTATGCACGAAATACAAATCTGCCGGTGGCAGTTGCTTCGTCACGCAGTGATCGGCACTACAATGAATGAGACAAGGCGGCTCCGGCCGCCTTTTCCTTTTTTGGATTGAGGAAGTAGACTTCTCGCATGAGCGAATCAAAAGCATGGATTGCCGGCACTGCCGGATTGAAACTGACCCCAGACGAAATTGCGTTTTTCCGCGATGAGCGCCCGTGGGGTTTTATTCTGTTTGCCCGCAACATCAGCGAACCGGCGCAGATCGAGGACCTTTGTGCGCACTTGCGCGATCTCGTCGATCGCGAGGATGCGCTCGTGCTGATTGACCAGGAAGGCGGGCGCGTGCAGCGCCTGCGTCCACCGCTGGCGCCCAACTATCCTTCCGGTTCGGCCCTCGGCGCGCTTTATCGCGAGAATGAGGAAGAAGGGCTGCGCGCTGCCTGGCTCTTGTCGCGCCTGCACGCCTTCGACCTTCTAAAACGCGGGATCGATGTTGACTGCCTGCCTGTACTCGATGTTCCAGTCGAGGGCGCAAACGACGTCATCGGAAGCCGTGCCTATGGCAAGGAGCCTGAGAGCGTCACGGCGATGGGCCGCGCCGCAGCGGACGGATTGATCGCCGGCGGCATGTTGCCGGTTATGAAGCACATGCCGGGCCACGGCCGCGCGTTTGCCGATACGCATCATGAGCTGCCGACGGTAACGACACCATTCGATGCGTTGGCCGAGCATGATTTCGCACCGTTCCGCGCTCTTGCGGATTTGCCGATGGCGATGAGCGCGCATGTGATCTTCGCCGCCATAGACCCGAAGAATCCGGCGACGACCTCGGGAAAGGTTGTCGAAGAGGTTATACGTGGCCATATTGGCTTCGACGGGCTGCTGATGAGCGACGACATCTCCATGAACGCACTTTCTGGGGATTATTTCGACCGCACCAAAGCAATCTTTGCCGCCGGACTCGATATCGTGCTTCATTGCCATGGCATCATGGATCAGATGCGGGCAGTTGCATCGTGTACGCCGGAGCTCGAAGGCAAGGCATTCGAGCGCGCAAAGCGGGCAATTGAATACAGGAAGCAGCCGGATGCCTCCAATGAGGAGGAACTCCGGGAAGAATTCCAGCGCTATTTCGAAGCGGTGGCATAGAAGCGTGAGAGATTTTTGGCAGCGACGGAACAGAAGCTAAACGGCAATAACGGAGCGCCCATGGAGGCGCTTTGGGAAAGTCCGTCCGATCGCGGCGTCAGTGAGCCTTTGCTTGTCATTGATATCAAGGGCTTCGAAGGCCCGCTTGATCTGTTGCTGCATCTGGCGCGCAACCAGCGCGTCGATCTTGCGCGCATTTCCGTGCTCGCACTCGTCGAACAATATCTCGTCTTCATTCGCCAGGCGCAGGCGTTGCGGCTTGAGCTTGCGGCCGATTATCTCGTCATGGCCGCCTGGCTTGCCTATCTGAAATCCAAGCTGCTGATCCCCAAGTCGCCGGGCGATGACGGCGAAAGCGGCGAGGAACTGGCTGCAACCCTGCAGTTCCGGCTGAAGCGCCTCGAAGCGATGCGCGATGCGGCGATGAAGCTCGTCAATCGCCCGCGGCTCGGGCGCGATATCTTTGCGCGCGGCATGCCCGAAGCGGTCATAGTTGACCAGACCAACACTTATGCCGCGACGCTCTATGAGCTTTTGACGGCCTATGCCTCGCAACGGCAGAAGCAGGCAGTGTCGCAGGTGCAGATCGCCCGGCGCAGTGTCTGGTCGCTGAAGGATGCCCGAGAAATCCTCATGCGCCTTGTCGGCGAAATGAAGGACTGGACTGCTCTCGACCAGTATCTCCTGGAATTTATCGTCTCGCCGGCAGAACGAGCAACCGCAATCGCGAGTTCCTTTGCGGCAAGCCTTGAAATGGTGCGCGAAGGCCATCTTGAAATTCGCCAGACCGGCGCCTTCACTCCGATCTATTTGCGCAATCGGCAGTCCAAGGCGACCGAGCCTTATTTCGAGCCGATGGAGGATGTGGTCAATGGCTGACAACATTCACGATACGCTGGAAGACGACGAAATCATGGAGCCGGGCGCGAGCTGGACAGCGCGGATCGGGATTTCCGAGGCGCTGCGCATGGTGGAAGCGATCCTGTTTGCGTCCGCTGAACCCGTTACCGAGAAGGCGTTGCAGGAACGGCTGCCATCCGGCGTCGATGTTCCAGCCCTCCTCGGCGAGCTTCAGGAGTTCTATGCAAAGCGCGGTATCAACCTGCGTCAGGTCGGCGGCGCCTGGGCGTTTCGGACCGCGGCGGATCTCGCCTTCCTGATGAACCGCGAGGCGGTGCAACAGAAGAAGCTGTCGCGAGCGGCGCTCGAAGTCTTGGCTATCATCGCATACCACCAGCCGGTGACGCGCGCCGAGCTTGAAGACATTCGCGGCGTCGAAACGTCGAAGGGAACGCTCGACGTTCTCATGGAAACAGGTTGGATAAAGTTCCGCGGCCGCAGGCGCACGCCCGGACGGCCGATAACCTACGGCACCACGGCGTCATTCCTCGATCATTTCGGCCTGCAAGAGGTGCGCGATCTGCCGGGCATCGATGAACTGCGCGGGGCAGGCTTGTTGTCGGCGCGCATGCCTGCAAATTTCGCGGTGCCCGTTCCAACCAATGATCCGGATGAGCTGACCGAGGATGAGGATCCGCTAACGGACATCGATCTTGAGGAGCTTGGTCTTTTGACGCCGCGCGTCGAACATGATTGAGACAAGCTTTGGACTTAAGGATAATGTGGCCTAAACAACCCGTCACGCAAGATTTTGCGCGGGTTTTAAACTTGGGCCTTGCGCGTCGCTTACATGAATGTGAAAGAGCAAGCAGCTCTAGTGTTTGAAAAGCACGGGGAAAAGGCATAGATCAGCCCGAACCATTGGGCGAATGTGAGGAAATTATGGGTAGTTTTTCAATCTGGCACTGGCTTATCGTGCTTGCAGTCGTGCTTCTTCTGTTCGGTCGCGGCAAAATTCCGGAACTGATGGGCGATGTTGCCAAGGGCATCAAGAACTTCAAAAGCGGCATGAGCGATGAAGACGAAGCAACGGCCGACGGCTCGAAGACGATCGACAACCAGACTGGCCAGCCGGTGAACTCGGTCAAGGAAAAGACGACCAAGTCTTGATCGGCAATGATTAGCCTCGTCATGGGCGCGGCGGATTTGCCGCGCTGGAGCATGTTGAATGTTTGAAGTCGGTTGGTCGGAAATCCTGGTTATCGTGATCGTCCTGATCGTGGTGGTCGGTCCGAAGGATTTGCCGAAGATGATACGCGCCTTTGGCAAGGCAACAGCGAAATTTCGTGCAACGGCCGGAGAATTCCGCCGCCAGTTCGACGAGGCGCTCAAGGAAGCGGAGCTTGACGATGTCCGCGACATCATCAACGACGCTAAAAGCCTCGATCCGCGCAGCGATATCCGCAAGGTCTTCGATCCGGTAAGGACGATGGGCGAGGATATTCGCTCAAGTCTCAAGGACGTGGCTGCATCAGCCAAGGATAACGTTGCCATTCCCGATCCGAGCGCGCCCGGCGCAGCTCAGCTCCAGCCGCAGGTGATGGAACCATTACCGGCAGCGACGCAGGCTGCTTCGACTGTCGCCGAGCCCAAGACTGAAGCGCCGGCAAAGAAACCGGCTGTGCGGAAGTCAAAGCCGGCGGCGCCCAAGGCAACCGAAGTGAAGGCCGCATCTGCCAAGACCGCCGCTTCCAAGGCTCCGGTAGCCAAGGCTGCCAAGGCGCCCGCAAAGACAACGGCCAAGCCGCGCGCCAAGACTGGCGATACGGGGAAACAATCTTGAACAAGTCCGACGACGAAATCGACAAGAGCTCAGCGCCTCTGATCGAGCACCTCATTGAATTGCGCCGGCGTCTGATCTGGGCGCTTGTTGCGTTCTTCGTCGCATTCCTCGGCTGTTTCCACTATGGCAAGCAGCTCTTCAATCTTCTCGTTATTCCCTATCAATGGGCCGTGGGCTGGGCGGGTTTCGATCCGGCCAAGGCCCAGCTGATCTATACGGCGCCGCAGGAATTCTTCTTCACTCAGGTGAAGATCGCCATGTTCGGTGGCATCGTGCTGGCCTTCCCGGTGATCGCCTCGCAGATCTACAAATTCGTCGCGCCTGGCCTTTACCGCAATGAGCGCATGGCATTCCTGCCTTTTCTCGTTGCGTCACCGATCCTCTTCCTCATGGGCGGGGCCCTCGTTTATTTCTTCTTCACACCGATGGTGATGTGGTTCTTCCTCGCCATGCAGCAGCAAGGCGTCGCAGGTGAAGTGCAGATCTCGCTCCTGCCGAAGGTTTCCGAGTATCTCAGCCTGATCATGACGCTGATTTTCGCGTTTGGCCTGGTGTTCCAGCTTCCGGTCGTTGCGACGTTGCTGGCCCGCGTCGGTCTCGTTGGCTATGACGGCATGAAGTCGAAGCGCAAATACGCCATCGTCATCGCCTTCATCGTTGCCGCCGTGATTACGCCGCCGGATCCGGTCAGCCAGATCGGTCTTGCGCTCCCGACGATCATTCTCTACGAGATTTCCATCTGGATGGTGCGTCTGGTCGAGAGGAAGCGTGCAGCGGCCGAAGCCGAAGCGCAATCGGGCTCAAGCGAAGTCTCCTCCTGACACTCTCCGATTTCGCCGGGTTTTCGGGCCCATTTTACCACGCATCCAAGACGGCTTTACTCCCATGCTCGACATCAAATGGATCCGCGAGAATCCGCAAGCGCTTGACGCAGCTCTGGCCAAACGAGGCAATGAGCCGGCGTCGTCCCGCCTGATCGAGCTCGACGAAAAGCGCCGCCAGCATATCGGCAAATTGCAGGAGGCGCAGGAGCGCCGCAACGCCGCGTCCAAGGAAATCGGCAAGGCCATGGGCGCCAAGGACCAGGCGACTGCGGATCGGCTGAAGGCCGAGGTCGCCGACATCAAGCTGTTCCTGCAGTCGGCCGAAGAGGAAGAGCGTCAGCTCGACCGTGCCCTGACCGATGCGCTCTCAGTACTTCCTAACATTCCGCTCGAAAGCGTGCCGGTCGGCAAGGACGAGTCCGACAATGTCGAGGTGCACCGCATCGGGCAGCTGAAGAACTTCGCCTTCGAGCCGAAGGAGCATTTCGAGATCGGCGAACAGCTCGGCTACATGGATTTTGAACGCGCCGCGCGTCTTTCCGGCAGCCGTTTCACGGTGCTGAAGAGCCAGCTTGCACGGCTCGAGCGGGCGCTCGGACAGTTCATGCTGGACCTGCACACGCAAGAGCACGGCTACATGGAAGTGAGCCCGCCGCTCCTCGTCAATGACGAGGTTCTGTACGGGACGGGCCAATTGCCGAAATTTGCCGAGGATTTGTTCCAGACGACCGAAGGCCGCTACCTCATCCCGACCGCCGAAGTGCCGCTGACAAATCTCGTACGCGAGGAAATCCTCGACATACGCGACCTGCCGCTGCGCATGACCGCACTGACCGCGTGCTTCCGTTCGGAAGCCGGGTCGGCCGGGCGCGATACCCGGGGCATGCTGCGCCAGCACCAGTTCATGAAGGTCGAGTTGGTGTCGATCACCGATGCGGAACGTTCGATCGAGGAACATGAACGCATGACATCCTGCGCCGAGGAGGTGCTAAAGCGTCTTGATCTGTCGTTCCGCACCGTGACGCTGTGCACGGGCGACATGGGCTTTGGCGCGCAGAAGACTTATGACATCGAGGTCTGGCTGCCGGGGCAGAAGAGCTACCGCGAGATTTCGAGCTGCTCTGTCTGCGGCGATTTCCAGGCCCGTCGCATGAATGCGCGCTACCGGCCGGAAGGGGAGAAGTCGACGCGCTTCGTCCATACGCTGAATGGTTCCGGTGTCGCGGTCGGCCGCGCGCTTATCGCGGTTGTCGAAAATTACCAGAATGAGGACGGCAGCGTTACGGTTCCTCAAGCACTCGTGCCCTATATGGGTGGGCTGACACGAATCGAAAGAGCCGTTTAACAGGCAAGGATAGGGCAATGCGCATACTACTGACCAACGATGATGGAATTCATGCGGAAGGTCTGAGTGTGCTCGAAGGCATTGCCCGAAGCCTCTCGGACGAT
Source organism: Phyllobacterium sp. 01N428 (assembly GCF_056399405.1). Taxonomy (NCBI): domain Bacteria; kingdom Pseudomonadati; phylum Pseudomonadota; class Alphaproteobacteria; order Hyphomicrobiales; family Phyllobacteriaceae; genus Phyllobacterium; species Phyllobacterium sp. 01N428. The sequence goes on along the minus strand of NZ_JBFTRH010000007.1, from coordinate 96,185 downwards.
ATCTGGGTGATCGCGCCGGAAACCGACCAGAGCGGTCTTGCGCACTCGCTGACGCTCTCCAATCCGCTGCGCTTGCGCAGGATCGACGAGCGGCACTTTGCATTGCGCGGCACGCCGACGGATTGTGTGATCATGGGCGTGAAGCACCTGATGCCGGAGCCGCCTGACCTTATCCTCTCGGGCGTCAATGCGGGATCGAATACCGCCGATGACGTCACCTATTCGGGAACCATCGCCGGTGCCATCGAAGGCACGTTGCTCGGCATCAGGTCGATTGCGCTGTCGCAGGAATATGGCCTTGAGGGCGACGCCCGGGTGCTGCCCTGGGACGTCGTGGCAGCGCATGCGCCGGACCTGTTGAAGAAGTTGCTCGGCGTCGAATTGCCGAAGGGCGTCCTCATAAATCTCAATTTCCCGAACTGCAACGCCGGCGCCGTCGCCGGGACGCGGGTGACCGTACAGGGCAAGCTTTCGCATGGCCTCGCCATCGAAGAGCGTCATGACGGGCGTGGTCTGCCCTATTACTGGCTGCGCTACGGGCGGGGCAAGGATGTGCCCGCAGAAAACAGCGATGTCGCGGCGATCCGCAAGAATTTCATCTCGATAACGCCCCTCCAGCTCGACCTCACCGCGCACGAGACGCGTGCGGCGCTGGAGGATGCCTTCGCATGAAGCCTGCATTGTCCGAACGGGAGGGGTTTGCCGCGTTCGTTTTGCGCATGCGCTCGCTCGGCAATACCGACCAACGCCTGCTCGGTGCCTTCGAGGCGACGCCGCGCATGGCGTTCGTCAATGGCAATCTTGGTACTCTGGCCTATGGGCAGGGGATGCTGCCGATCGAGTGCGGCGAGTTCATGGAAGGGCTCGACCTTCAGGCGCAGCTGATCAAGTCGCTCGATCTCGAGCCGACGCACCGCGTGCTGGAGGTTGGTACTGGCACAGGCTTCACAGCTGCCGTCATGGCGCGTCTTGCGGGCCGTGTCCTGTCGCTGGAGCGCTACAAAACGCTTGCCGAGCTTGCCCAGCAACGGCTGCAAGCGCTGAAGATCGAGAACACCTTCGTCAAACATGCCGACGGCAGGCATGGCCTTGCCAATGACGGCCCGTTTGACCGGATCATTGTCTGGGGCTCGTTCGAGAGCCTGCCGCGCCAATTCGTCGACCTCTTGTCGTCGAACGGCGTGATGATCGCGCCGATCGGCGCGCTTGAGGGCAGGCAGGTCATGGCCCGCCTTTCCAAGATCGGCAGCCGTTTCGAGCGCCAGGACATGATGCCGGTGCGTTTCCTGCCGCTTCTCGAAGGCCTCTCCGCCGCGCTCTGATCTCCATCATCAACTACGTGCACTCGGCGCGGCTCGTAGCGCGCCCGCGTGGCTATTTATAAGCCGACGTAGGGCAACCCTCTACGGGTTTGGTGAATTTTTCGCAAATTTTATGAGCACTTTAACCGTCGGGTAACATTAACGCGATCTAATGGCGCCAATAAACTTGTATTGAGTACGGGCGGGACATGCGATGCGTTTGAGTACATTAGACAAAGCGTCACGGCGGCTGGCTCTAAATGCCGCTATTCTTACGGTTGCTGGATTGGCTGCAGGTTGCAGCTCAGGCGTGCAGCGCTTCACCAGCGCCGATTTCAGCTCCGGCTACAGCGATAACCAGCGCGCCGTCATGGCGCAGAACAACGGCCCGCAGCCCTATACGCCGCCGGTCGATTCGACGCAGACCGCTTCGGTCGGCAGCGGAAAAGTTCAGCGCGGCAACCTGCCGCCAGTTGGCGCAGCCAGTGCGTCGGCCTTGCCGCCCGTATCGTCGCAGCCCTCGCGTCCTGCGCTTGCTCCGGTTGCCAGCGCTCCGGCGCGCAGCCAGCAGATGGCATCCGCTGAACCGGTCCAGCCCATGCGGGCGGCACCGCTTGGCTCCAGCACTAACACTTTGAAGACCCCCGACGGACGTGAAGCACGCATGCCTGCCCAGCCAGCCCACAATTCTGCCAACAACGTTGCCGTAATGCCGCAAGCGCCGCAGGTAAAGGCAACGCAGCCCAACGCTTCTACGTCTGCAAAGACGCCGGCTAATAATAACGGTGCCTATACGGTGCAGAGCGGCGATACGCTGCATGCGATCTCGCGCAAGACCGGCGCCAATGTCGAGGCCATCAAGCAGGCCAACAACATGACCGACGGTACTGTCCGTATCGGCCAGTCGCTGATCATTCCGCCTTCCAGCGGTTCGCTTGCGCAGAATGTCGCCAATAACATGAAGTCGAAGGGCGCGGTCGACCAGGTCAAGACCGCATCGACGCCGCCCGCCGAACAGCCCAAGGTTGTCGCCAACGCCGCGCCGACTGCAGCAACTCCGGCCAATGCCCAGCCTGACGGCCAAGCTAAGCCGTATACGCCGCCGCAGGCAAGCGAGAAGGTGATCGACGATGCGGAGAAGGACGTGGCCGCAGCGCCATCGGCGACCGGCGTCACCGGCATGCGTTGGCCGGTGCGTGGACGTGTCGTCGCCAATTACGGCAAGGGCAGCGATGGCATCGATATCTCGGTACCCGAAGGCACGCCGATCAAGGCTGCCGAGAACGGCGTCGTCATTTACTCGGGCGACGGCTTGAAGGAGTTCGGCAATACCGTGCTCGTGCGCCACGACAACGGTCTTGTCACCGTCTACGGCAATGCCAGCAAGCTCAATGTCCAGCGCGGACAGAAGGTCAAGCGCGGCGAGGAACTCGGCAAGTCGGGCATGACCGGCAACGCCACCCAGCCGAAATTGCACTTCGAGGTGCGCAAGAACTCGACGCCGGTTGATCCGTCAAAATATCTAGAATCCTGATCAGGCTTCGACCGAGAGCTCAAAGCCGTTATGTAATTTGGCCCCTGAAAGTTGGATATCAACCTTCGGGGGTTTTGCATTTTAGATTGATGATTATGCTAGCATTCAATGCTTGCAAGCAATATATTTTAAGAGGTATTTTGATGAATAGCAGGCATAGGCGAACCCTGCTCGCTGTCTTTTCTGACCCGGTCTCTGGCTCGATAGCATGGTCGGATATGGAAAGCTTGCTGGTCAGCGTCGTGGCACGGGCGATCGAGGGCAGTGGCTCGCGTGTCAAATTTGAAAAGGATGGTGAACTGGAAAGCTTTCACAGGCCTCATCCCACCAAGGAAGCAAAGCGCTATCAAGTCCGCGCCGCCCGGGCCTTTCTGGAAAGAATTGGAATCGAACCATGAACGTCATGCACTACAAGAATTACACTGCGAGGGTAGAGTATGATGACGAAGATGAAATCTTTTTCGGCAAAATCGCCGATATAAGCGATGGCGTCGGCTTTCATGCCGATACAGTCGTCGACCTTAAAGCGGCTTTTCATGAAGCGGTGGATGACTATATCGAGGCTTGCGCCAAGATCGGCAAGGAGCCGCAGAAGCCCTACTCGGGCAAGATGATGTTTCGGGTGAAGCCCGAAGTTCATCGCCGCGCAGTCCTCGCGGCGGAACGCGCCGGGAAAAGCCTCAACCAATGGGCCGAAGAGGCTTTGGACAAGGCGGCGAGCTGACTACAGCTTCTTCCCAAGCCGCCCAGCGAGATCCTGAGTGAACTGCCAGGCGACACGCCCCGAGCGCGAGCCGCGCGTCGTTGACCATTCCAGGGCGTCGGCATGGAGCTCGCCCTTTTCGACGCCAAGGTCAAAATGCGCGGCGTAGCCATCAATCATGGCCAGGTAATCGTCCTGGCTGCACTTGTGAAATCCGAGCCATAGGCCGAAACGGTCGGAAAGGGACACTTTTTCCTCCACCGCTTCCGACGGATTGATCGCCGTAGAGCGCTCGTTTTCGATCATGTCGCGCGGCAAGAGGTGCCGCCGGTTGGATGTCGCGTAAAAGATGACATTGTCCGGCCGGCCCTCGACACCGCCTTCGAGCGCAGCTTTCAGCGACTTGTAGGACGTATCGTCATGGTCGAAGGAAAGGTCATCGCAGAACAGGATAAACCGGTAGTCGGTGTCCTTGATCGCCGCCATGAGGGCAGGGAGACTGTCAATGTCCTCACGGTGGATCTCGACAAGCTTCAGGGGCGCGCCGTTATCGCCGGCTGCAGCATTGACGGAGGCGTGCACCGCTTTGACCAGCGAGGATTTGCCCATGCCGCGCGCGCCCCACAGGAGCACATTGTTGGCCTGGAAGCCTTCGGCAAAGCGCTTTGTATTGTCGAAAAGGATATCGCGCACAGTGTCGACGCCGCGGATCAGCGAGATATCGACGCGATTGACCCTGGTCACTGGATCGAAGGAGAGATGGTCCGGATTCCAGACGAAACAGTCGGCGCCATCAAGGTCGACTGCCTGCGGCTCGGGCGGCGCCATTCGCTCCAGTACCTTAATCAAGCGGTCAAGTTTATCCGTCAGCAATTCCCGCGACATTCCCATCCAGCCTTTGCTTTACCTGCGCACCTGCAACTATCATGTTGACGATAAATCGAAAAGCCGCCCTCACGGTTTTGTACGGTTGCTTTTGTCAACGCAAACATTGTATTGCGCAGGCTCAGGTATAATCAAAATATGTCTTCTCTGGAGGTTTGTCTCAATGTTCGTAACTCCTGCATATGCACAGGCCGCCGGCGGCGCACCGGAAATGCTCATGAGCATTCTGCCATTCATCCTCATCTTCGTGATCATGTACTTCCTCATCATCCGTCCGCAGCGCACGGCGGCGAAGAAGCGCGAGGAACAGCTGAAGGCAATTCGCCGCGGCGACACGATCGTCACCGGCGGCGGTTTCATCGCCAAGGTCGTGAAGGTGTATGAGGATACGGGCGAACTCGATGTCGAGATCGGCGATGGCGTCAAGGCACGGGTGTTGCGCGGCATGGTCGCCGATGTACGGGTCAAGGGCGAACCGGTTGCCGATAACAAGAAATAAGGCATAGTTACGGGGCGGCCACTGAGCCGCCCTGTTGATTCTATGCCGAAGGTTATTGCCGAATGCTCTATTTCAGCCGCTGGAAGACCGTACTCATTTGGGCCGTTGTTCTGGCAGCCGTCATATTGGCTCTTCCCAATCTGTTCACGCAGGATCAACTGGTAAAGCTGCCGGACTGGCTGCCGAAGAAGCAGCTTGCCCTCGGGCTTGATCTCGAAGGCGGATCGCGCATCGGCCTGCAGGTCGACAAGGACCATCTCCCCGATACGGATGCGACGATGGCGGTGCTGACGCGGCGCCTGAGCGAACTCGGCTATACAAATCCGAATGTCGAGGGCCAGCGCAACGGGCGTATCCTTGTCGAAGTGCCGGGCCTCTACGATTCGCAGCTCCTCAAGGACATATTGAGCCTGACAGGCGAACTCACCTTCCAGATGGTGGATTCATCGATGCCGGCTCAGAAGGCAGTCGATGGCACACCGCCGGAAGGCGATGAGGTCGTCTATTCCTTCGACGATCCGCCGGTTCCCTATCTGGTCAAGACCGAGCCGCTCGTCTCGAACAAGAATTTTGTCGACGCGCAGGCCGGTATCGACACAGCGTCACAAGAGCCGGTGGTGACGTTCCGGCTCGACAGCATCGGCGCCGATCGCTTCTCCAAGGCGACGAAAGCCAATGTCGGGCAGTCCTTTGCTATTGTCCTCGACAATCAGGTTCTGTCCGCGCCGGTGATCAGCGAGGCCATTCCCGGCAACACCGGGCAGATTACCGGTAATTTCGACCTCTCTGGCGCGAGCAATCTTGCGCTTGTCATGCGTGCGGGCGCCTTGCCGACCGATGTTACCGTGATCGAAGAGCGCACCATCGGTACCGACCTGGGCGCTGCAGCCGTATCATCCGGCAAGATTGCGGCCCTGATCGGCGCAGCGCTCGTCATCCTATTCATGCTGCTGACCTATGGCTTCCTCGGGGTCATCGCCAGCGTTGCCCTTGTCGTCAATGTCCTCCTGATCCTTGCCGTGCTGACGCTCTTCGGCGCGCCGCTGACCCTTGCCGGTGTCGCCGGTATCGTCCTGACGATCGGCATGGCGGTGGATTCGAACGTCCTTATTTATGAACGCATCCGTGAAGACCGGCGGGCGGGCTTTTCAGTCATCCAGGCCATCGACTCCGGGTTTTCCCGGGCGCTTGCGACAATTGTCGATGCCAACGTGACCACGCTGATTGCAGCGCTCGTCCTGTTCATTCTCGGCAGCGGCCCCGTGCACGGCTTCGCACTCACGGTGACGATCGGCATCGTTACGACGCTGTTCACGACATTCACATTGACCAGGTGGCTCATATCGATCTGGGTGCAACGCTCGAAGCCAAAGGAAGTACCTGGCGCACCGCTCAAGCTCGTGCCGAACAACACCAGAATTCCGTTCATGAAACTGCGCGGCCTGACCCTCGGGTTTTCGGCGCTGTCGAGCATTGCCGCCATCGTCCTCTTTGCCGTTGTCGGCATGAATTTCGGCATCGATTTCAAGGGCGGCACGTTGGTCGAAATCCAGTCGCGGCAAGGGCCGATCGACCTCGACGATGTTTATAGCCGGCTCGATGATCTGAACATTGGCGAGGTCAAGATCGAACCGTTTAAGTCGGACGACCGCGCCTTGATAACGGTTGGAAGCCAGGGCGAGGGCGAGAATGCCGAGCAGACCGTCGGCGTCAAGATCCGCGGCGAACTGCAGGACGACTACGATTTCCGCCGTGTCGATGTCATCGGCCCGTCCGTATCGAGTGGATTGTCGCAGGCGGGTGTGCTCGCCGTGGTCCTGTCGCTCGTCGCCATCCTTGCCTATGTCTGGTTCCGCTTCGAGTGGCATTTTGCGCTCGGCGCGATCCTTGCCACGATCCACGACGTCGTGCTCATCGTCGGCATGTTCGTTATCTTCCAGATGGAATTCAATCTCTGGAGCATCGCGGCGCTTCTTGCCATCGTCGGCTACTCGCTCAACGATACGGTGGTGATTTATGATCGTGTCCGCGAAAACCTCAGGCGCCATGGCAACACCATGTCGCTGTCGGCCGTTCTCGATGCATCGATCAATCAAACCTTGTCGCGCACTATCCTGACTTCGCTTGCTACCTTCCTCGCACTCCTTATGCTTTACATCTATGGCGGCGATGACGTGCGTTCCTTTGCGCTGACGATCGCCGTCGGTATCATTGTTGCGACCTATTCGTCGATCTTCGTGGCCGGTCCGCTATTGATGTTGTTCGGGCTCAAGGGCCGCGACGTTGTTGATGACACCCCGAGGGTGGCGTCCGAGCAGAACGGAGTTTAGGGACTTGGCCAAGGGCATTGAAATCCGGGACGCCCATTTTCCGGGGCGCGCGCCGATCGATGCCTATGGCAATGGCGGATTTCGCTTTGCCGACATGTCCCATCGTGGCTCGATTCTGTGTCTTCCGTCAGGCATTCATGGCTGGGAGCCGAAAACGCCGCCAATCGTGACGGCTGCCGATTTGTCGCTCGTGATCGAGCAAGCGGATGACATCGAGATCCTCTTGGTAGGCACAGGCACGGAATTGCGCCGGCTGCCACAGGAATTGCGCGACGCCTTGCGCAAATACCGCATTTCCGCCGATCCCATGAGCACAGGCGCGGCAGTGCGCACCTATAATGTCTTGCTGGCCGAAGATCGGGCGGTGGCGGCTGCCTTGATCGCCGTCGATTAAGGCGGCATCTCGATGAACGCCAATGAAACCTACTGCATGCAGTTCCTGCGCGATGCGGACCCTGATCGCTATGTCTCGATTCTCTATGCCCCCGAGGACAAGCGCGGCGCGCTGGCGTCGATTTATGCTTTCAATGCGGAGATCGCCCGCATTCGCGACCTGATCCATGATCCGTTGCCCGGCGAGGTACGGCTGCAATGGTGGCGCGATCTGATCAACGGCACCGAACATGGCGCGGTCTCGGCGAATCCGGTGGCCGCCGCGCTCCTCAACACGATCAAGACTCACGACCTGCCGCGGCAGGCTTTCGACAATTATTGCGAAGCCCGGATTTTCGACCTTTATGACGACCCGATGCCCAGCCGCAATGATCTTGAAGGCTATTGCGGCGAGACCGCGTCGGCGTTGATCCAGCTGGCATCGCTGGTGCTCGATGAGGATGCCGCGCTGAAGCAGGCGGATACGGCGGGACATGCCGGCGTTGCGCAGGCGATTGCCGGCCTGCTGCGGCTCCTGCCCCTGCACAGGCGGCGAGGCCAGATTTATATCCCGGCCGATATCCTGACAGCGGTCGGCTGCAGCCCGCAGAACCTCCTTGATGGTTCTGATGGGGAAGCGATTGCGCGCGCTGTCGCTGCCATGATTGCGCTTGCGACGGACCATTTGGCAAAGTTTGAAGCCGGCGCGAAGGAGCTGCGCGTCAGCCTGCGTCCTGCATACCTGCCGGCGCGGCTTACGCGTATCTATCTGAAAAAGCTCAAGGCAAAGGGCGCTGATGCTGCGAACGAAGTTGCCGATATCACGCCGCTGCGCCGGCAGTGGGCGATGCTGAAGGCTTCAGTCAGTTAGCATAGAGAAGGCCGATCGCGGAAGCAGCACCCCCCGGCCTTGCCGGGCATCCCCCCGCAAGCGGAAAGATGGGCGGCCGCCCAAAGTGGTGAGCACACTTGAGGAAACGAAACTCCGATTTAAAGTAGCTTGCTACTCCGCAGCCTCGGCAATCGCCGGCAATCCGAGCCAGGTGCGACAATCGGCGAGGGCGCGGGCGCTCATGGCGCGCTTCTTGGCATTGGATTTTTCCTTGCCGCGCAGGCGTTTGCCTTCCGACTTCGGTGCCTCGATAGGCGGGAAGAGCCCGTAATTGACGTTCATCGGCTGGAAGGAGCGCTTCCCCGGTTCCTCATCGGTGACGATATGGCCGCCGGTAATGTGGCCGAGGAGCGCCCCGAATGCCGACGTGGCCGGCGGCGGCGTAACGGCTTGGCCCAGTCGTTCGGCGGCGGCAAACCGGCCGGCGAGGAGACCGATGGCCGCCGATTCTACATATCCCTCGCAGCCGGTGATCTGACCGGCAAAGCGCAGGCCTGGCCGGCTTTTCAATTGCAGCGTCGGGTCGAGGAGGGTGGGCGAATTCAGGTAGGTATTGCGGTGCAGGCCGCCGAGGCGCGCGAACTCGGCGTTTTCGAGCCCGGGGATCATGCGGAATATTTCGGTCTGCGCCCCATATTTCAGCTTCGTCTGGAAGCCCACCATGTTGTAGAGCGTGCCAAGCGCATTATCCTGGCGCAGCTGCACGACTGCATAGGCCTTGACTGTGGGATTGTGCGCATTGGTGAGCCCCATGGGCTTCATCGGACCGTGGCGCAGCGTCTCCGGCCCGCGTTCCGCCATGATCTCGATGGGGAGGCAGCCGTCGAAATAGGGCGTGCCTTCCCACTGCTTGAATTCCGTCTTGTCGCCGGCAATCAGGGCCTGCACGAAGGCCTCGTATTGCTCCTTGGTCATCGGGCAGTTGATGTAATCCTTGCCGGTGCCGCCCGGTCCAACCTTGTCGTAGCGCGACTGGAACCAGCAGACGTTCATGTCGATCGAATCGAAATGCACGATCGGAGCAATCGCATCGAAAAAGGCGAGGGCGTCGGCGCTGGTCTCACGGCCGATGGCCTCGGCAAGCGAAGGAGCCGTCAGCGGTCCGGTCGCTATGATGGCTTTGTCCCAGTCTGCTGGCGGCAGGCCGGTGATCTCTTCGCGCACGATCGTGATGAGGGGATGCGCATAGAGGATTGCGGTGACCTTATCGGAAAAACCGTCGCGGTCGACAGCAAGGGCGCTGCCGGCCGGCACCTGGTGGGCGTCTGCCGCAGCCATGATCAGCGAATTGGCAAGCCGCATTTCGGCGTGAAGCACGCCGACCGCATTGGTTTCGGCATCGTCGGAACGGAACGAATTGGAGCAGACCAACTCGGCCAGTCCTTCGGTCTTATGGGCATCCGTGCCGCGCACGGGGCGCATTTCATGCAGGATGACAGGCACACCGGCTTGCGCCAGTTGCCATGAGGCTTCGGAACCGGCGAGACCGCCGCCAATGATGTGTACAGGTTTAATGGACATGGCTTTCCAATAAACGCTTTGACCGCCCGCATCAATGTGCAAAAGCCGCCGCACGGTGCAATGCGGCGGCTTTCGATCCAAGCGATCAGGCGCTGGCCTTGTCGAGTTGGGTAACGTCTTCGGCACTCAGGTTGATCGAAGCCGCCTTGATCAGGCTGTCCAACTGTTCAAGGGACGTCGCGCTGGCAATCGGGGCGGTCACGCCTTCGCGCTGCATAATCCAGGCGAGGGCGATTTCCGCGGGCTTCGCCTTGTGCTTGGCGGCAATATCGTCAAGCGCGGCAAGAATGCGGAATCCACGCGGATTGAGATAATCGTTGATGCCGCCGCCGCGCGCGCTTTTGCCAAGGTCGGCTTCGCTGCGATACTTGCCGGACAGAAAGCCGCGCGCGAGGCTGAAATAGGTAATGACGCCGATATCTTCGGCCATGCAGAGGTCCCGCAGTGCACCGTCATAACTCTTGCGGTCGTAGAGATTATACTCCGGCTGGAGCACATCGTAGCGCGGCAGGCCAGTTTCCCTGGATACGTCGAGTGCGGCACGCAGTTGCTGGGCATCGAGATTGGATGCGCCGATTGACTTGACCTTGCCCGCCTTCAGGAGTTGCGCGTGCGCGCCGAGGGTCTCCTCGTAGGGTGTTTCCGGATCCGGCCAGTGCGAAAGATAGAGATCGATCGCATCAACCTGCAGCCGGCGCAAGGAAGCCTCGGCGGCCTTGGCGATATGGGCAGCCGAAAGGTCCTTCTTGCCCTGTCCCATGTCGGAGCCGACTTTGGTGATAATGACAATTTTGTCGCGATTTTTGCGCGATTTCATCCATTCGCCGATGATGGTTTCGGATTCGCCGCCTTCATTGCCGGACACCCAGCGCGAATAGGCATCGGCCGTATCGACTGCGTTGAAGCCGGCATCGACGAAGCGATCAAGCAGGTCGAAGGATGTCTTCTTGTCTGCGGTCCAGCCAAAGACATTCCCGCCAAAGACGAGCGGGGCGATGGAAAGGCCGGTTCGGCCGAGACGGCGTTGTTGCATGATCATTCTCCGATTGGGTGAGGTGCGCCAGGGGTGATTTAGGGTGCGGCGCCGGCGGTTGCCATGTGAGGATTTCCGGGAGCAACCATATTATGCAAATCTGTTGGGCTTCGGTGAAAACAATTGTTAGTGTTGGCGCATGCAAACAAAAGTTTTAAATAAACTCGTCTTCTGTTTTCTTTTTCTCATTCTTTGCAGTCCCGCATCCATCGCCACGGCGCAGACCTTCAGTGTTTGCCACGGTTATGGCTGCTATTTTAAGACCAATGTGACGCTGACCACCACCGATCGTTCCCGCATAGCCTCCATCATGGCGTCCGGCCGCAAATCGCCAGAGGGCGAGCGCGCGGCGGTTCGCCGGGCGGTTCAAGTATTCGAACAACGCAATACGCAGGTGATTGGCGTCGTCGACCGGCCGAAAATGGATTTTGGCAAGGGACGCGAGCGCGGCCAGATGGATTGCGTGGACGAATCCACGAATACCGATCACTTCCTGCGCTATCTGCAGGGTGCAGGCCTGTTGCAGTTCCACACCGTTGCCCGGCGGGATTCGCGCGGAAGCTTTTTCGACGGGCGCTATCCACACTTCACTGCTGTTCTGAAGGACCGCAGCGGTACGCTTTGGGCAGTCGATTCCTGGTACGAGCCGGGAGGCGGCGCTCCAGACGTCATGACGCTCGCAGAATGGAAAAGCAGGGGATATGGCGGCGTCCGCTAAGGCTCAATAGGCTGGAGGCGGCCTGAAACAACAACACCCACCGCGGGAGGAGGTGCGGTGGGTGTCGTTTGATAAAGGCCGATCAGGGAGGAGGAGTATCGGCCTTTGATCGCGGGGGCTTCGGGAGGAGGATAAGCCCCGGCGATATTCTCTATGCGATTAGCGAATTGCGGACTTCTTGGCGACGTACGGGATGTCCGAACGGGCAATGCCGAGATCGCTGAGTTCGCGGGACGACAGGCGGTTCAATTCGGAAACCGTGTCGCGATAACGACGCCAGTTGCTGTAGGAGCGGATAAGGTTCATTTCAATCACCACTTCGGTTGTTGTTTGCTTGATCACTCTTGATCGTTGAGTGGAAGATAGTGCACGGCCCCTGAAAGTTGCAGAGCCAAGTTTGCAGATCAGCTATGCAATTGCTGCATTGCAACATTAATCGATGTTAATTGTTGCGGCGCACAAATGTCGCGATTGTGGCGCTGCGAGCACGCAGGGATCGCCATAGGAGGATGACCGCCACCTCGCTATACTAAAGACTCGTTGCAGCGATTCAGGAGCAGACCTTGGCGATAACTATTGGCGTGAAGAAACACATTGCGCGCTGGCAGCGGGATGGTCTGATCGATGAGACGACAGCCGAACGCTTGCGCAAGGACATGGACGGCAGGGGACACGGTCTCGGGCTTGGCGGCGTCCTTGCAGTTCTCGGCGCCGTTTTGCTGGGCGCTGCCATCGTTTCCCTCGTCGCGGCCAACTGGGAACTCATGCCGCGCCTTGTTCGGCTCGGACTTATCATATCGGTGATCGGCGCCGGCTATATCGGCGGCGCATGGCGGGCAAGCCTGGGCGACAGGATATTCAGCGAAGCGCTCTACCTGATCGCCGCCATCACATTCGGTGCCGGTATCGGTCTCGTTGGCCAAATGTACCACCTCTCGGGAGACACAACCGATGCGGCGCTTCTTTGGGTAACGGGCACGATGGTGGCGGCCCTCCTGCTGCGATCAAAGGTACTGACGTCCACCAGCGTCGCAATTGCCGGCTTCTACCTGTTCGCTTCGCTCGAACCATCGACTCCAGACCACTGGAACTACATTTGGCTGGTGCCTGTGCTTGCGATCACCTGCGCGGGACTGGTCTGGTGGACGAAGGCGAAGCAGGCGCGACATTTCATTGCCATTCTCCTTATCGCCTATGTCTTTGTGGTCCGGTTCGATCTGGACGACCAGGCGATCCTGTGGATCGCGGCCGTTCTCGGCGCGGCACTCTTCCTCGCGGATGCACTGCGGAGCAGGGCGACCCAGCAGCTGACCGGCTGGAGCGAGGCCATCGGAGGATATGGCTTTATCATGCTGGTCATCGCCCTCATCTTCTTCCAGTTCGACGAATTCAGCGAAGGGGTTACCAATCAGGTTGTCATCGGCTTTGCGATTTTGGGATGCTCAGTCGCGGGCCTTGCCCTTTCGGGGCACCGGAACCTTGCGGTGCGCTGGGTTTCCTACACGGTCTTCTCGCTGGAGGTGCTGTACCTGGCGTTCAAGACGATCGGTACATTGATAGGCACCGCGGGCTTCTTCTTGACTGCCGGCATCCTCGTCTTGTTGCTGGCAGCCTTCGTTGTCAGAATGGAGCGAAGACTTCAAAGAAAGAATCCGAAAAAGGAAGCAACGGCATGATCCTGAAGGTAAATCGCCTGATCCTGCTCGGCGCCGTTGTGGCAATTTTACAGTCCGGAGCCCTCTACGCCATGGTCGCACAGCGGGCGTCGATCCTGCGCAGCGGCACCAATATCACGCTCCTTACCGAGCCGGTCGATCCACATGATTTCCTGCGCGGCGACTATGTCACACTTGGTTACGGCATCGCGACGATCGAGGCCAACAAGGTGACTGGGACGCCGCCGACGTCAACCGGGTTCGCCGATATCTATGTAGCGTTGAAGCAGGCGGATGACGGTGCTTGGGGCATAAGCAGCGCCTCGTGGCAAAAGCGCGAGGATCTGGCGCCCGGTGAAATACAGCTGCGCGGCCGCACCTCCGGTTACGCCAATGCCGCGATCTATCACGATCTTCACATCCAATACGGGATCGAGCGCTATTATGTGCCGGAGGGGGAAGGACGCGTGATCGAAGACCAGCAGCGAGGACGCAGGATTGAGGCTGTCATCGCGGTTTCGCCGTCGGGAGATGCGCAAATTCGCGCTTTGAAAAACAACGGAGAAGTTCTCTACGAGGAGCCGATCTACTGACGATGGCGACCGTGCGTCAAGCGCCATGGTGCGGATGGAGGGACTCGAACCCCCACGGTCTCCCGCCAGAACCTAAATCTGGTGCGTCTACCAATTTCGCCACATCCGCAGATGGAGGCGTCACCGCACCCCAAGCGCCGGTCTCTATAGCATCGTGATTTCTGCCGTCAAAGGAAAAAGGGTTGTTCCAACGAAGATTGGCGAACCGGCCACACGCGAGGCGCGGCCGCTGATGCGGGACTCGGATAGACAGGGTAGGTACGCGCCTACTTGGCGGATGGCCGGCTCTTCGTAATCGAAAAAGCCCCCTTGGAGCGCTTCAAGACGTCCGACAAGCGTTCAGGGTTGAATTTTGGCTTTGGCGTCGCCTGCCGAATCGTATCGATGAGATGATCAGAAGCAGTTGGCATCCTGCGCACGAAATGCTGATTGGACGTTCCGCCCACGGTGGTGCTCCTTTTGATTGGTCCCTTAATTATACAACGTCTAAGGGGTATCGTTGGTTGCACCAGTTCGCAGGCCAGGATCACATTCTCTACCTTATGGAAAAGGGGAATGTGCGCGCTTCCGTCTAGCGCTCCTTGACCGCCTTGTGACCGGTCGTTTCGGTTATGGCGATGCGGAAGTAAACCGGGTCAAGCGGGCGTTCCTGTTCGCGAATGACTGTCTTCACGTAGCCGGGCTCCCACCATTCGGCCTTCTTGTTCAAGAGATCATGGGCCATGTTGCGCTCATCGCCGTGTTCCTTGGTGATCTCCTCGAACCTGCCGCTAACGACCACGCTCTTCCAGCTATTGGTCGCATCGATTTCGTCGAACTCGACGCAGACCTTGTTGTTCTCGCGCATCCACTCGATTTTCCGCCCAACAGTGGTGAAGGAATAGAGATAGACGGAATTATAGACGAAGCGAAGCGGGACGATGTAGGGCTGATCATCCTTGGCGCAGGCGAGCCGGCCGATGCTGGCCCGGGTCAGCAGTTCCTTGATTTCCTGCCGCGACATTTCGGTAATGATCATCTCTCGCTCCGCATGAATGATAAGTCAGCGCGCACCAGCATGATGCCCGCCGACCCTTAACGCAAGCCGGTAATGAAGCGGGACTAGAAGCCCCGCGCCGGGGCCTCCACCGCCGGTTTGCGCTTGCGCCCGAATGAACGGAGCGCAACGTAGAAGACCGGCGTCAGGAACAGCCCGAAGAACGTGACGCCGAGCATGCCCGAGAACACGGCCGTTCCCAGCGACTGGCGCATTTCCGCGCCGGGGCCGGTTGCGATCATTAGCGGAACCACGCCGAAGATGAATGCAAATGCGGTCATCAGGATCGGGCGCAGGCGCAAACGGCTTGCCTCGATTGCGGCTTCGACGGGTGTCGCGCCGTCGTCCTGGTGTTGTCGCGCAAACTCGACGATCAGAATCGCGTTCTTCGCCGCAAGGCCGATCAACACCACAAGCCCGATCTGGGTAAGGATGTTGTTGTCCATGCCACGCAGGTGCACGCCGATCAGCGCGGCGAGCACGGCGAGCGGGACGATCAGGATGATGGCAAGGGGGAGGATCCAGCTTTCATACTGGGCGGAAAGCGCCAGGAAGACGAAAATGACCGACAGGGCGAAGATGTAGATCGCCGTATTGCCGGTGCTGCGCTCCTGGAATGCGAGTTCTGTCCAGTTGAACGTCGTTCCCACCGGCAGCGTCTGCGCCGCCAGTTGTTCCATCTTGTCGAGTGCATCACCAGTCGAAATGCCCGGCGCGGGGTTGCCCTGCAAGGGCACCGAAACATACATGTTGTAGCGCTGCACCAGCGAGGGCCCGGTTGTGTCCCTTATCTCGATCAGGGTGCCGAGCGGCACCAATGCTCCCGTCGCCGAGCGCACCTTCAGCGCCAGAATGTCGGCCCGGTCCATGCGATATTGCTGGTCCGCCTGCGCCCGTACTTGATAAACGCGGCCGAATGCATTGAAATCGTTGACATAAGAGGTGCCGAGGTTGATCGACAGCGTCTCGAAGATGTTGGGGATCGGTACGTTCAATGCCCGCGCCTTGTCGCGGTCGATCTCAAGGAAATATTGCGGGCTCGACGCCGAGAAGGTCGTGAAGACCCCGGTGAGTCCCGGCGTCTTGTTGGCTTCACCCATCATCTGATAGGCAAGAGGCAGGATGCGGCGCATGTCCGGATTGTCGCGGTCGAGAATCTGCATCTTGAAGCCGCCGGAATTGCCGATGCCGCGGATCGATGGCGGCGGCACGGCGATGATGAAGGCCTCCTGGATGCTCTGCATCTTGGTGAAGAGCTGGCCGATGATCGCCTGCGCCGTCTCGCCCTTTGGCAGTCGCTCCTCGAAGGAATTGAACGGCGCGAACACCACGCCTGCATTCGACGCATTGGTAAAGGTGGCGCCGCTGAAGCCAGCAAACGCCACGGCATGGCTTACACCGGGAACGCTGCGGACGATGTCCGAGGCACGCCTGATCACCGCATCGGTGCGCTCCAGCGACGCGCCATCGGGCAATTGGACGACGACGATGGCATAGCCCTGGTCCATTGTTGGAATGAAGCCGCGCGGTACGATATTGGCCATGTACCATGTCCCGGCGAGGAGACCCACGAAGACGAGCAGCGAGGCCAGAAGGCCGACAGCTGAGCCGACAAGATGGCGAATGATCCACGAATAGCCATGTGCCATTCGGTCGAAGCCGGTGTTAAAGCCGTTGGCGAGGAAGCGGCCGGCGCGCGCAAGCGGGTTTCGCGATTGCGAATGCCCGTGCGGGCGCAAGACGATTGCCGCAAGGGCCGGGGAGAGCGTCAATGAATTCAGCGCCGAGATCGCGGTGGCGACGGCGATGGTGATTGCAAATTGCAGATAGAACTGGCCGGAAATGCCGGGGATGAAGGCAGTCGGCACGAACACGGCAATGAGTACGAGCGAGATGGCGACGACCGCCGTTCCGACCTCATCCATGGTGACGTGGGCCGCTTGCTTCGGCGTCATGCCGGACGAAAGATTGCGCTCGACGTTTTCGACGACGACGATCGCGTCATCGACGACGATGCCGATGGCGAGGACGAGGCCGAACAGTGTCAACATGTTCAGCGAGAAGCCGAAGGCAAGGAGTATGGCGAGCGTTCCGATCAACGACACCGGAATGGCGACAATGGGTATAATGGCGGTGCGCCAGGACTGCAGGAATACGAGCACGACGAGAGCCACCAGAATGACGGCCTCGATGATGGTCTTGTAGACCTCGTTGATCGATTCGGAGATGAACTCGGTCGGGTTGTAGACAATGTTGTAGGTCAGTCCGTCCGGGAAATCCTTGGCGAGTTCCTTCATCGTCTCCTGAATGGTTTCGGAGGTTGCCAAGGCATTGGTGCCGGGCCGGCTGAAAATGCCGAGCGCCACGGCGGGACTACCGTCGAGGTAACTGTTGGTCACATAGTCCTTGGCGCCGAGCTCGATGCGCGCCACATCCTGCAACTGGACGAGGCGGCCGGTATCTGAAGCTTTGACAATGACATAGCGGAATTGCCTCGCGTCGCTGAAACGCCCTTCCGTCGTGACAGTGTACTGGAATGCACTGTTGCCCGACGTCGGCGGTCCCCCGATCGATCCGCCCGAAACCTGCACGTTCTGATCGCGCAGCGACTGGACGACGTCGCTCGCCGTCATGCCGTAGGCAGCAAGCTTCTGCGGGTCGAGCCAGATGCGCAGCGAATATTCGCGTTCTCCGAAGATGGTCAGATCGCCAACGCCGTCGAGCCGCAGGAGGACGTCGCGGATGCGGGTGCGTGCGTAGTTGGACGCATAGAGCTGGTCATAACGGTTGTTCGGCGAAAGCACGTGGATGACCATCATCAGGTCGGGCGAGCTTTTCGTCGTGGTCACGCCGAGACGCCGCACCTCCTCAGGCAGGCGCGGTTCGGCAATGGAGACGCGGTTCTGGACCAGCACCTGCGCCTGGTCGAGGTCGGTGCCGAGCTTGAAGGTAATCGTCAGCGCCATTGACCCGTCTGCGGTCGAATAGGAGGACATGTAGAGCATGTTCTCGACGCCGTTGACTTCCTGCTCGATCGGCGTCGCCACCGTGTCGGCAATGGTTTGCGCATCCGCGCCGGGATAGGAGGTGCGCACCACGATCGTCGGCGGCGCGATTTCCGGATATTGGGCGACAGGAAGCTGCGTGTAGGCAATGCCGCCCACGATCAACAGCACGATCGACAGGACGGATGCAAAGATCGGCCTGTCGACAAAGAAATGCGCGAATCTCATTGGCCGACCCCCGTCGCCTTGGCTTCGGGTGGCAGGGTTATGAGTTCCGGCTTGACCTTGACGCCCGGACGGATGCGCATCAATCCATTGACGACGATGGTTTCGTCGCCAGTTAGACCCTCGCGAATGATGCGATAGCCGTATTGCTTGGGCCCAAGCCGCACCGGCTTCGGCGTAACCGTGCCGTCTTCGCTGACTGTGTAGACGATGCGCTCGTTCTGGTCCGCGCCAACGGCATCATCCGGGACGAGGATGCCCTTATAGGTGTTCGAGGCGGAGACTTCGACGCGCCCGAACAGGCCGGGCTGCAAGACGAAATCCGGATTGGCGAAGCGGGCTCGCACCCGCATCGTGCCTGTCTGGGCATCGAGCCGGTTTTCGGAGAAGTCGAGCTTGCCCTTGACCGGTGGTTCCTTCGAGTCCGTCAGCCGAACCGTAACATCCAGCCCGCCACCGCCTTCCTGAAGGTCGCTGCCCCGCTCGCGCGCCGAACGGGCATAGGAAAGCAGGTTGCGCTCATCGACATCGAAATAGAAGTCGATGGGATCGAGCGAGACGATCGTCGTCAGGATCGTGTCATTGGCATTGACGAGGTTGCCAACGGAAATCAGCCTGCGATCGATGCGTCCGTCCTGCGGTGCGGTGATTTCGGTGTACATCATGTCGAGCTTCGCCTGAGCGACCGCGGCTTCCGCGCCACGCACGCTCGCCTGGCCGGCGAGATAGGCGCGGCGCTGGTCGTCGAGCGTCGATACCGACAGGGTGCCGCTCCCCGTCAGCGATTCCGTGCGCTTGTACTGGGCTTCGGCGTAGGTAAGGGTGGTCTTTGCGACCTCTAGCGCCGCCTGCGCCTGATCGAGAGCAGTCTGAAACGGTCTCTGGTCGATCGTGAACAGCGGATCGCCCTTCTTGACGAGCGCACCGTCCTTGAAATGGACCGTATCGAGATAGCCCGACACACGCGAGCGCACAGCGACCTGATCGACGGCGTCGAACCGGCCGATGAACTCATCAGCGTCGATCACATCGCGAACAATGGGTTTTGCAACCGATACTGGTGGTGGAGGCGGGGCGGCAGCCTCCTGCGCCAAAGCTGAAGTTGCGGTCATAATAGCGGCTGCAAGGCCGAGCTTAACGGCGGAAATGAACGTTCGTGACAAGGGCAGGCCTCCAAGACAATCGGACACCGAACGGCCACGCGGGATGAATTCCAGGACAAATCAACCGGATGGAGCGGCTGACACTGCAAATCATCGGACGATCGGGTCTAGTTACGCAAAGTCAGAATTCAACGCTCAGGCGGAGTAATTCAACCAGATACGCTCGTGCGCCCAGCCGGGCGACGCGGATACAACCTGTCTCAAAACCCCACGAATCCAGACTTGCATAGTTCGAATTGGTTGTCACCTTGCAATCGCGAGTGGTATTTGAAGGTTAAACGCCTTGCAAAACGGGCATTTTTCTCGAAGCAGCAACCGGGCTGCGCCATTGATTTTTGCCCGCAAGGCAAGTAAAGGGAGCGACCAGTCGGTGAGGGTGCAATCTCTTTCGCAACTTTGTGCCACATTCTGTGCTAGAATTCGTGTCGCAAATCGAGAGTTGCACTGGAATTAGGCAATAAAATCAACGTGGATGGTGAGTAAAGCTCTTCGTCCGCACCGGAAGCCGCAAGGGCAGGCAGTTTTCTCCCGCAATTTTAGGCCAACGAGCCGGCAACGGCGGGACAAATGTTAAAAAAGTGAAGGTTTGGACATGCAGGTTACTGAAACGCTCAATCAAGGGCTGAAGCGCGAGATCAAGGTCGTCGTTCCGGCCAAGGATCTGGAAGCAAAGCTTTCCGAACGCCTCAAGGGCGCCAGCGCCAAGGCGCGCATCAATGGCTTCCGTCCTGGCAAAGTGCCGATGACCCATCTGCGCAAGATGTATGGCAAGTC
This sequence comes from Phyllobacterium sp. 01N428, assembly GCF_056399405.1. Taxonomy (NCBI): domain Bacteria; kingdom Pseudomonadati; phylum Pseudomonadota; class Alphaproteobacteria; order Hyphomicrobiales; family Phyllobacteriaceae; genus Phyllobacterium; species Phyllobacterium sp. 01N428. The sequence continues at coordinate 75,946 of NZ_JBFTRH010000007.1, read as the reverse complement.
GTTCATGGCTGAAGTCGTCAACGAGATTTTGAGCGATTCCTCGCGGTCCATTCTTGCCGACCGCAACGAAAAGTCCGCTACCCAGCCGGAAGTCGTCATGACCGAGGACGAGAAGGAAGCGGAAAAGGTTCTGAGCGGCGAAGCCGATTTCGAATTCTCGCTCAACTACGAAGTTCTTCCTGCCATCGAGATCAAGGACGCGTCGAACATCAGCGTAACCCGCGAAGTCGTCGATGTCAGCGATGAGGAAGTCGAAGAGCAGGTTAAGCGCGTTGCCAGCTCCGCCCAGACCTTCGAGACGAAGAAGGGCAAGGCCGAGAGCGGCGATCGCGTGACGATGGACTACCTCGGCAAAGTCGACGGCGTTCCGTTTGATGGCGGCGCCGACACCGACGCGACGCTCGTCCTCGGTTCCGGCCAGTTCATCCCCGGCTTCGAGGATCAGCTCATCGGCGTCAAGGCTGGCGACGAGAAGCAGATCAACGTGACGTTCCCGGCTGAATATGGTGCTGCGCACCTTGCCGGCAAGGACGCAACCTTCGATGTCACGGTCAAGGAAGTCGCCAAGCCCGGCGAACTCGAAATCAACGACGAGACCGCAAAGAAGCTCGGCATCGAAAGCGCCGACCGCCTGCGCCAGGTCATCCGCGAACAGATCGAGAGCCAGTACGGCACGTTTACGCGCCAGAAGGTCAAGCGCCAGATTCTCGACGCGCTCGACGGCGAATACAAGTTCGAATCGCCGGAGCGCCTGATCGACGCCGAGTTCAACAACATCTGGGCACAGATCGGTCACGACCTCCAGGAAGCCGGCAAGACCTTCGAAGATGAAGACACGACGGAAGAAGAAGCGCGCGAAGAATATCGCAAGCTTGCCGAACGCCGCGTCCGCCTCGGCCTCGTCCTTTCCGAAATCGGCAACAAGGCCGGCATCGAGGTAACGGAAGAAGAGCTGCAGCGCGCCGTCTACGACCAGGTTCGCCGCTATCCGGGCCAGGAGCAGCAGATTTACGAATTCTTCCGCAAGACGCCGGAAGCCGTAAACAACCTGCGCGCGCCGATCTTCGAGGAGAAGGTGGTCGACCATCTCCTTTCGAACATCAAGGTCACCGACAAGAAGGTGACGAAGGAAGAGCTGATGGCCGACGATGAGGCGGATGCCAAGTCGGAAGAGACCAAGAAGCCTGCGAAGAAGGCAGCGCCGAAGGCCGCCAAGAAGAAGACTGACGACGAGGCATAAGCCTCAGCATCGATTCGGCAAGGGCGGCGTCAGCCGCCCTTTTCATTTGCGGTGCCGAGAAGCGTATCGCCGCCATGCGCCAGGACCACCGCAGCACGGATCAGGTCGGCATTGTCCTCGGCTTCCTTGCCTTCGGGAAGGAGCTTGCCGTCCTCGAGGCCAATGCGCCCATCATAGCCGCGCGCAATCGCCAGGTTGAACATCGGCCATACACTCGCTTCATCGCCGTGCAGCAGAATGGGAAGCTCGAATTTCGCCTGTTCCAGCACTGATATGATCCCAGTTGCCACCGCCATTGCCTCATCAAAATCCTGTTCATTGACTTCAATGAGCACTCTCAGGCACTTCTTGGCATCAGGAAGGGCGATGAAGCGCTCGGCGTCGCTTATCGACCATAGGCCGGCTTCGACGCCCATGCCCTTGTCCCAGACAAGCGCCATGATCTCGGCAGCATCCTCTTCGATCAGATTGACCGATACATAGTCGGGAAGCTCCTGCCATTCCGCGATCGGTGCCTGGCGGGCCTTGCCGCCGGGTGGGATGCGCCAATGTGTCGAAACGCCGATCAGCACCTCCGGAACGCTTTCGCGTATGGCGCGGATCGCAGCGCTGAGATCAGAGGCGGCAAGGCTTTCGTTACCATCCAAATCCCGCGGATGTATGTGAAGCTCGCCAGCGCCTGCCGCCACGACGAGCGCGGCGTCGCGGGCAAGCTCGTCTGCCGTAAAGGGAACGGCAGCGTGAAAATCGCGGTTACGACCGCCGTTGAGGCAGGCTTGCAGCATGTGTCAGCTCCCATCTTGCCAAGGCGGCTGATCTTAGCAAACCTGCTAACAGCCATCTGTCAGCAATAACGGTTGGAGCGGCGCATGGTTGCGGCGGCCCGGCTGCCGCTGGCGCACCAATGAAAACGATCAGGACTTCACAGGTATCCAGATCTCGAGCCCGCCATTTCCGGTTCTCGGATCGAATTGCGGCCCATAGCGCTCGAAATTGGGAGCATCGGCGACCTCATGGCCAGACTCCGGAAGATAGTTGCCCCAGATGGTCATGAACGTGCTTCGGATCGTCGAAATATGATCCTCGTGCCTGAAAACGAGGTACTTCTGGGACGGAATACGGAGGCGGCTAAATGTGTCGGGAATTTCGGAGAAATCCCTGACCTCGACGCCGGCGATGTAATCGAAGTTATTCTCATCGTCGCTATTGCAGCAAACGCCATACGCAATGTCGCCGACCTGACCTGCAATATGCCCGATATGGGGTGCAAAGCGCTGCCATTGAGACGGGATCGCCTTGCTGCTCTCGCAATTGTAGCGCGCGCCCAACCCTGCGACGAGAAGAGGCTTGCCGGAACGACACGCGGTTCTTCCAGATTTACGACCAATGTTTCGTCCATTTTGATAGCCTCCACCAAGGGGATGTTGTCGACATGGCCTTGCGCACGAACCTGTTCCGGCGTCATGCCGAACTGATCGCGGAAGGCGCGGGTGAATGCTTCATGGGAATTGTAACCGGCCCCGAGCGCAACGCAGAGAATATCGGGAGCACCTTCGCCGAGAAGCCGGGCGGCCGAGCTGAGGCGGCGGCCCCGGATGTAGCCGCTGACCGAACAGCCAGTCACGGCCGCAAAGGCACGTGACATGTAAAAGCGCGACAGGCCTGCCGAAGCGGCGATGTCGTCCAGGGTTATATCCTCGGAGAAATGCCCTTCAATGTACCAGATCGCTTTTTCGACCGTGTTCATTCAAAACTCCATTCAAGCACGATACCTGAATAGGACTTTTCAGAATGGTTCATTTGATCGGGTTTGCTGTCGAACAGGATATTGCCCGGCAATTCTCAGAAAAGTTGCAATCCCTTGAGACTGGCATGGCTGTTCTTGCCGACGATAATGTGGTCGTGGACGACAATGCCCATCTGCGCGCCGATATTGGCGATGGTCCGTGTCATCTCGATGTCCGCCTTGGAAGGCGTCGGGTCTCCGGACGGATGGTTGTGGACGAGAATGATTGCGCTGGCGGAAAGGTGCAGGGCCCGTGCGATCACCTCCCGCGGGTAAACAGGTGTGTGGTCGACAGTGCCGACCTGCTGTACCTCGTCGGCAATCAACGCGTTTTTCTTGTCGAGGAACAGGATGCGCAACTGCTCGCGGGGTTCGTGGGCCATCGCGGCGATACAATATTCGATGACCTTGTTCCACGATGTCAGCAACGCCTTCTCTCGAATATCGCTGCGGATAACACGATGCGAAAGCGCGGATACCAGCTTGAGGTCGAAAGTGACGGCAGGGCCGCAGCCCTTTACTTCGCGCAGCAGGTGCTCGGGCGCCCCCAAGACTTCCCCCAGTGAACCGAAACGGGCAATGAGCGCCTTGGCAAGCGGCTTGGTGTCGTTCTGTCGGATAGAGCGGTAGAGCAGCATCTCAAGCATTTCATAGTCGGCGAAACCATCGTGGCCGACCTTCTCGAAGCGCTCCTTCATGCGATCGCGATGACCGACATAATGCGGCGTGTCATTGCCCGACGGCTTCGGCTGCGCGTTGTGCGAAGCACCGTAATGCTCAACGACTGGTTGTTTAGGGGTGGATTTTGCGGAGGGTACGTTGAGGAAGAAAGTCGGTTCCGGCTTCTCTTCGCTCATTGCCAACCCTATCCGAGGTTCAGTCCGGGCGCGAACAGGCCGGCCGGCGAGAGAGTGAATATCTCACAGCCCGTGCTGGTGACGCCGACAGTGTGTTCGTATTGCGCGGTCAGCGAGCGGTCACGTGTCACCGCCGTCCAGCCATCTGCAAGCACCTTCACATGCGGCCGGCCGAGATTGATCATCGGTTCGATGGTGAAGATCATTCCCTCGCGCAGTTCGATACCCTCATTCGGCGTGCCATAGTGAAGGATGTTAGGTGCGTCGTGGAAGAGCTGGCCAACACCGTGGCCACAGAAGTCGCGCACGACCGAGCAACGCTCGGCTTCGGCATAGGTCTGGATGGCAGCGCCAATGGCACCGGTGCGCACACCCGGCCGAACGGCGGCAATGCCGCGCATCAGGCTTTCAAGCGTGACTTCCATCAGGCGTTCAGCGGCGCGCTTGATTTGCCCGACGGGATACATGCGGCTTGAATCGCCGTGCCAGCCATCGAGGATATAAGTGACGTCGACATTGACGATATCGCCTTCGCGCAGCGGCTTGTCATCAGGGATGCCATGGCAAACCACATGGTTGATCGACGTGCAGCTCGATTTGGTGTAGCCGCGATAGTTGAGCGTCGCGGGCAGGGCGCCGTGGTCGGCTCCGAACTCGAACACGAACCGGTCGATCGTATTGGTCGTGACGCCCGGCGCCACGATCGATGCGAGCTCATCCAGGCAGCGGGCGGTCAGCTGGCAAGCCTTGCGCATTGCCTCGAACCCTTCCGGGCCGTGCAGCCGGATCTGGCCGGTATTCTTAAGAGGCGCGTTCTGTGCGTCGAGATAGGTGACCATAGTTAAGTCCGGTTGGCATCAATCGATAATTGGCATCGTGCTTATTGCAGCAATGCCCGTGGGCGTGATGTGGCATTTTACAGCGTATGCTTCAACCCCGCGCTTCATTGCCCGATCAAAAGCCATAGCGTAGACCGGGTCAAGATCGCCGCAGATCCTCAGTTGTTCGCAATCCCCGCGCTGGACGACATAAAGCATGACGCCGCGAAAACCATTCTCAACCATGTTTCCGAGCTCGTCCAGATGTTTTGCGCCGCGCGCCGTTGGCGAATCGGGGAATTCGGCAAGGCCGGCTTTTCGGGAGAAATGGACGTTCTTGACCTCGACATAGGCCGGCTGACGACCGGGGCCGCGCAAAAGGATATCGATACGTGAGTTCGCGCCATATTTCTGCTCGCGCCTCAGCTCGGCATAGCCCGAGAGCGAGGGTATCATCCCGGCAAGGATTGCTTCTTCCGCGATCCGGTTGGGCAAGCCGGTATTGATGCCGACCATCGTGCCGCCAACTTCGACCATCTGCAGCGTGTGCGGATATTTGCGTTTCGCGCCGTCGGAGAGCGAGAGCCAGACCGGAATGCCGGGATCGGTGAGGCCAAGCATCGACCCGGTATTGGGAACCGAACTCGTGATCGCAGCGCCGCCGACGTCGAGAATGATATCGGCGAGAAAGCGCTTGTAGCGCTGGACCAGCCTGCCGGTAATGAGGGGTGAAGCGAAATTCATGATTTGGGTTTAGCCGAAGCGCAAAAAGACGGCAATCAGCGTGAACGGTCCCAGTGACAACCGATGCCGCATAAAAAAACCTGCCTCTAAAGGCAGGTTAGTTTGCTCTGGGGTGGGAGAATCGGGTCCGAGTGGAGGTAAACCGAACCCTACTGCCGGCAAATGAGTCCCGGCAGTAAGCAGATGATAGGTCAGCCGCCGATATCGGTCTCATAACTTTGTCTAACAGAGCGTGATAAAGCTTGAAAATGCCGGGGTGTTCGAACCGCTGTCGCTGACCCATTCTATGTATGGGGACGAAACAAACAGGAGAGAACATGATGAACTTCAAGTTTTTGTTACCCGTCGCAGCCGTCGCCGCGCTCACTTTGGCCGCATGCGACAACAAGCCGAAAGAGGGTGAAACCAGCGCGCCTGCCACGACATCCGAGCCGACCACACCGGCTCCGGCGCCAGCGACACCTGCTCCCGAGCCAGCAAAGCCTGCGCCATCCAACTGAGTCGTTTAAGCGCCAAATCGTGCGGCCAGCTCGCGGAGGGCTGGCCGTTTGCATGGGATACGCGCCACAAAAGCAAATGAGCTTTGCGCTGGTCATTTTTAATCTGCAGTGTGCTGGCATTCCCGGAAATATCACGATGCGAAGGTCGAATGAAAAATTATAGGCGCTATCACAAGCTAGCGACTTTTTAACACTGTATCGAATCGTGGCCGTACGGGCGGCATTCTTCACATTGTTGCTAGTGGTGAAAGCATTTTTCTAGGCGGCTTTAGTACTGCTTGCGTGTGCGAAAACCGCTGACAATCCAACCGATCATCCACCCCAAAATTAGGAGCACTATGGGAGGGATAAGTGCAAGCGCTATCCCGCTTTGCAAATCCGCCCAACGCTGACTTTCCCTTTTGGTGGTGTACTCTTCTTCCATATGGCCGCGTAACGTCTGTAATCGGGCGTCAACGGTTGATTGATCGTCTGAAGGTGGTCCGTAGAGTTCGATAGTCCAACCGGTGCCCTTAAGGTCTTTCCGTTTCACTATGCCTTTGTCGGCCCAATCCTGTACCTTGTAGTAGTTCTCGTTATCGTAATCGAGGAGTTGAACGCCGCCAGCATTCCCATAATACCGTTGTGTTCCGAGATAGGGGCGGGGGTCCGTGACATACCCATAAAAGAATGTACTTACTACCAACACCCAAAGAACCGAAAGTGCGATCCAGATGCGCAGAAACCCCTGACGCCAATTCATAATGTTATGTCCCCGTGCCCCTTACTGATCGATGCTATCCACCTTTACCAAGGTTACAAGTGTGCAGCGCCGCTCAGTCCAAAAATGGCGTGGTTTGAATTGGACAAGAATTGGACAAGCCACCTGCGAGGCGGCGTCCGCTATCACTATTTCATAACGATTTCAGTGATTTAAGTTGGTACGCCCAAGGGGAATCGAACCCCTGTTTCCGCCGTGAAAGGGCGGCGTCCTAGACCGCTAGACGATGGGCGCCCCGCAGGTAAGCGGCTTATAGTGAATCAGTTTTTGCGCCGCAACCCCATTGAGCATTCTTTTTTCAAAAAAATGAAGATTGTTCAACTTGCGCGTTAGCCGACACAGGACAGCGTGTAAGGACGAGGCGGTTTTCGCGGTGCGGCTAGCCACGGCCACGCGAGCAGCGCCAGTTCCAGTCGCGGGTCGGTCCGATATCCACATGGACCGATTCGGTGTGACAATAAGTTCCAACGCCGCCACGGCCCGGCATGGAGCGAGCAAAATTGGCCAGTACCCACTTGGAAACGCCCGGCACCTGAATATCAGCGGCGGCGCATGACATGTGGAGCGAGGCCTTGGCGCCATTCACCAGGCGGTTGTAGGGCGGGCTGCGATAGCCGGAGGTGACGATTACCGCCTTGCCGAAGCGGCGCTCGATCGACTTGAGGAAGCCGACGAGCTGCGGCTTGAGACATGCGACCTGCACATTCTCGCGCTGCACCTTCAAGCCGTTCGGGGCGAGACGCGCGAGGCCCGCAGCCGAGGCGAGAATCACCTGTGCCGGCGCGGCCTCGACGTCATCGTCTTCGTAAAGGCTGTCGCGCTGCATGATCTGAATGCCGGCATTCGGGCGAACGCCGGGCAAGGACGACAGGTGTTCGGTCTTGCCTTCGAATGATTCGGCCGAGGGAAGCGCGGCCGATGCCGTCTTTACCGGAGGCTCGGCCGAGCGAAGCTGCGGTTGGGATCTTGGCTGGATGATGGCAACCTGGCGGCTCGCCGCTGGCCTGTTCTGGCTGTTGCCGAAAAGGCGAAGGAGAAGACCACTGTCCTTGTTCGGGGCGGTGGCAGCCGCCGCCTTGGTCTCGGCAGGCTTGACGTCTGCGCTGGCTGCAGCCTCGTCGGGCTTCGCCGTCTCGGTGCTGGCCGGCGCTTCCTCGGCTTCGGCAGGCTTCGGCGCAGCCTTTTGCGGCGCCGGTGCGCCTTCACCGCGCATGCTGTTGCCGAAGAGCGAAGTCTTGGCCGGAGCTGCCGCTGCTGCGGCGCTGGCGACATCTACGGTGCCTTCCGGCTTTGCCGGCGCGCTCGAACCGAAGAGCGAGGTTTTCTGCTGCGGAGCCGCTTCGGCCGGTGCGGCGGCCGCTGCCTGCTGTTCTGTCGACGCGACTGCCGCAGCGGCCTTGGCGTCGGCTGGCTTGGTTGCATCCTTCACGGCTTGCAGGGCATTGGCTTCGGTGCTGCCGGCAAGCGCAAGCGCTTCGGGCGATACTGTCGCCGTGCCGGTGGAGGGCATACCGTGTTCTGAGGTGGACTTGGCTTCGGCAGTCTGTGTCGATTCGGCAGCGCTGGTCAGTGCGGAGGTCACGCTGGGACTGGTGCCAGTGGTGCACGAGGTTGCTGCGAACGCGGAGAGCGCAACGACGCATGCGACGGTACTCGCCCGCAAGGCAGAAACTGAGGCTGGCAGTATTTTCAACGATTCCCCCGTCTCGTCTTTCGCGATTTCCGTGGATCGTGGAGACCGCTTTTATAAGAGCAGAAAGCTCGCGAAGTTTTGTCTAAGTGCAAAAACACCGGCGTAGAGTCGCCAGAGTTAAAGACTTTTAGGTATCTGCACAAGTCGTCCAGTATAGATAGAATGAGGCGAAAACGTGATTGGCCGCTTTTTTGCCATTGTCTTCACCTGTGCTTTGGCGGGTGCCGCCGGTTCGAATCAACTCTTTCCTACACCCTGACGCGAACATAGGTTCCTGGTGCTTCGGCCAGAATTTCAACGTTCTGTTCGCCGGGTTTGCGTGCGGAAACGCGCTCTGGAGCCTGTGATTCGACCCATTTTTCCCAGTGGTTCCACCAAGAACCCGGGTGCTCCCGGGTTTTGGCGACCCAGTCATCAAAATTGCCTACGGGAGCGCCGCCCGTCCAATATTGGTATTTGTTCCTGGCCGGCGGATTGACGACGCCGGCAATATGGCCCGAACCCGCGAGGACGTAGGTGACATCCCCACCAAAAAACTTGCACCCGGTAAATACCGAGAGAGCGGGAGCGATGTGGTCTTCCTTGGCCGCAAGGTTGTAGATCGGAATCTTGACATCGGCGAGGGAGAGATTTTCGCCGGCGAGTTGCATCATGCCGCGCACCAAATTGTTGTCGAGATAGCAATTGCGCAGATAGTAGGAATGGTTGGCAGCGCTCATGCGCGTTGCGTCGGCGTTCCAATAGAGAAGGTCAAAGGGCAAGGGATCGCGGCCGCGCATGTAGTTGTTGACGACATAGGGCCAGATAAGGTCGCCGGAGCGCAGCATGTTGAAGGCCGTCGCCATGCGCGTGCCTTCAAGGTAGCCCTCGGCGGACATCGCCTTCTCCAATGCACTGATCTGGTCTTCATCGACGAAAACCTTCAGATCGCCGGCATAGGTGAAATCCACCTGTGTGGTGAAGAGCGTCGCGCTCTTGATGCGGTCCTCGCCCTCTCTGGCAAAAAGCGCAAGCGCCGCACTCAGCAGCGTACCGCCGACGCAATAGCCGATGGCATTGACGCCTTTTTCGCCCGTGGCTTTTTCGATGGTGTCGAGGCCAAAGCGCAGCCCTTCATTGATATAGGCCGTCCAGTCCTTATGGGCATGGCGCTCGTCTGGATTGACCCAGGAGATGACGAAAACCGTATGGCCCCGGTCAACTGCCCATTTGATGAATGATTTTTCCGGGTTGAGATCGAGAATGTAAAATTTATTGATCCAGGGGGGGCAGATGAGAAGCGGGCGCTTGAGCACCTTTTCCGTTGTCGGCTCATACTGGATGATCTCGGCGACTTCGCTGCGCGCGATGACCTTGCCCGGCGTGGTGGCTACATTCTCGCCAAGCGAGAATTTCGTCGTGTCGGACTGGCGGAGCCTGAGGTCACCGCCGCCGGCGGCGATATCTTCTGCAAGCATCTTCATGCCGCGGACAAGGTTTTCCGCGTTGCTGGCGACTGTTTCCTTATAGAGTTCGGGATTGGTCATGAGGAAATTGCTCGGCGAGGCCGCAGTCGTAATCTGCTTCACGTAGAAGGAGGCCTTATGCCGCGTATGCTCGTCGAGCCCTTCGGTGTTTTCGACGAGTTCGGCGGCCCAGCGGGACGTGACGAGATAGGCCTGCTTGAGAAAATCGAAAAAGGCGTACTTGCCCCAATCCTCGTCGGCAAAGCGTTTGTCGCCTTTGTCGGGCGTGACAACGTCCTCCACGTCTTCGCCGCTCATGCGGCGGATGGAGTTCGACCAGATCGCCATATAGCTGGTGAACAGCCTTGTCTGGGCCTCCAGCGCCCGCGCCGGTTCGGCGAGCCAATATTCGGAAACCTTGGAGAGGGTCTTGACAACATCGGTCACGGGGTCGGCAAGCGTATCGCGCTTCAGGCCCTTTTCGCGCGGCTCAACCCAGGCGGACGCGGCCTTGCCGGCCTGCTCGATCATGTGGGCGACATTGCGGGCAAACGCCTCTGGATCCTTGATGACATAATTATCAAGGTTCGGCGCTTTGCCTGTCTTGTCCCCTTGATTGTCCATGCAGGCACTTCCTCCCATGTCGCACAATATTGACATCATATCATAAATTGGTGCTATCCCTCTAACGTGCAATTGTTATCGTCATTATGAATTCGTTTTTCGCAATCGGGACATAAAATGAACTTGCCGGTCAAAAACCTTATGCGCCTGTCATTCGGCGCCGTTCTGATTTCGGGGCTCGGCGCCTGCGCAAACAACTCGGCGCAGCCGGTCATGGCGAATTCGCCGCTGACCGGACCCGTCAATACCGGCACCTATCCGCATTTTACGCCGGACCCCAAAGGCGAGACGACGCAATTTACCCCGGAAGAGAAGCAGGCGCTGATCGCCAGGACGACGGCGGCGAAGACAGCCGCGCAATCCGGTCCCTCGGCCGATCCGGCGGCGGCTGCCAAGAAGCAGGCGGATTTGCAGAAGCTGATCAAGCAGCAGCAGGACGATTTGACGGCGATCGAAGGCAAGAAGACAACGCCCTAGTTTTCGCCGCATCTTTCCCACAATGAGGTGGGAGGCTGTCGGCGATCGCCGGCGCAAATGCCCGCAATGATTGCTCGACCGCTGTAGCGTTTCGTTGTATAGCGCGACGCGCATATTAAACCCTTTTAACCGGACCCAGCCTATGGAAGAATTTCATAAAGTTCGCCGCCTCCCGCCTTACGTTTTCGAACAGGTGAATCGCCTGAAGGCGAGCGCGCGAGCGGCGGGTGCGGATATTGTCGATCTCGGCATGGGCAACCCCGACCTGCCGACGCCCCAGGGCATTGTCGACAAGCTGTGCGAGGCCGTTCAGGACCCGCGCACGCATCGCTATTCGGCATCGAAAGGCATCCCTGGTTTGCGTCGGGCGCAGGCTGCCTATTATGAGCGGCGCTTCGGCGTGAAGCTCAATCCTGACACGCAGGTCGTCGCGACCCTTGGCTCGAAAGAAGGCTTCGCCAACATGGCGCAGGCGATTACCGCTCCGGGCGACGTCGTGCTTTGCCCCGATCCGACCTATCCGATCCATGCTTTCGGCTTCATCATGTCGGGCGGCGTCATCCGCTCGATTCCGGCAAAGCCCGACGATCAGTTCATTCCGGCGTTGGAACGCGGAATTCGCCACTCCATTCCAAAGCCGCTCGCACTTATTCTGAATTATCCGTCCAATCCGACCGCCCATGTGGCGTCGCTCGATTTCTACAAGGATGTCGTCGCCTTCGCCCGCAAGAACGAGATCATCATTCTATCGGATCTCGCCTATTCGGAGATCTATTTTGACGGCGCGCCGCCTCCCTCCGTTTTGCAGGTGCCGGGCGCGATCGATGTCGCGGTCGAGTTCACCTCGATGTCGAAGACCTTCTCGATGCCCGGATGGCGCATGGGCTTTGCCGTCGGCAATGAGCGGCTGATCGCGGCGCTGACCCGGGTCAAATCATACCTCGATTACGGCGCGTTCACGCCTATCCAGGTTGCGGCGGCCGCTGCACTCAACGGCGACGGCTCCGACATCGCGGAAGTGCGCGGCATCTACAAGCGCCGTCGTGACGTTCTCGTCGACAGCTTCGGCCGGGCAGGCTGGGATGTGCCGCCACCGGCTGCGACCATGTTCGCCTGGGCGCCGATCCCGGAAAAATTCCGCAGCCTCGGATCGCTCGAATTCTCCAAGCTGCTGATCGAGCATGCTGATGTTGCGGTCGCCCCCGGCATCGGTTTCGGCGAGCATGGCGACGACTACATCCGTATCGCTCTCGTCGAGAACGAGCACCGGATACGTCAGGCCGCACGCAGTCTGAAGCGGTTTCTTGCCACGGCCGACGAAAAACTGCACAACGTCATCCCGTTGAACGTTCGTCGTTGACCTGACCGCGTTCGCAGTAAAATCGACGGCGCCATCCGGCGCCGTTTCAGCAAAATTTCAGGGAATTGCATGATGAGTGAAGCGCTGCGCGTGGGTATCGCCGGACTGGGTACTGTTGGTGCCTCCGTTCTGAAAATATTGCGTGACCGGGGCGAAATGCTCACTCGCCAGTGCGGCAAGGAAATCGTGGTTACCGCCGTTTCGGCGCGTGACCGCAAGCGCGATCGTGGCGTCGACTTTTCCTCAGCGAGCTGGTTCGAAGACCCGGTTGCCCTTGCCAAATCAAACGACATCGACGTTTTCATCGAATTGATCGGCGGTGACGAAGGGCCGGCGCGTGCCGCCGTGGAGGCTGCGCTGAAATCCGGCCGGCACGTCATCACCGCCAATAAGGCGCTGCTTGCCAAGCATGGCGTCGCCTTGGCAAAGATCGCGGAGGATAAGGGCGTTCTGCTCAACTTCGAGGCAGCGGTCGCCGGTGGCATCCCGGTTATCAAGGCGCTGCGCGAGTCGCTCACCGGCAATACTGTTTCGCGCGTCTATGGCATCATGAACGGCACCTGCAACTATATCCTCACGCGCATGTGGGAAGAGGGTATCTCGTTCGATGCCTGTCTCGCCGATGCGCAGCGTCTCGGCTATGCGGAAGCGGACCCGACCTTCGACATCGAGGGCAATGATACGGCACACAAGCTCGCAATCCTGACGAGCCTTGCATTCGGCACCCAGATTTCCGCAGACGACATCTATCTCGAGGGTATCAGCAACATCTCGCTCGCCGATATCAAGGCGGCCGACGAACTCGGCTATCGCATCAAGTTGCTGGGCGTAGCCCTGAAAACCGACAGCGGCATCGAGCAGCGCGTCCATCCGACCATGGTGCCGGTCGAATCGGTTATTGCGCAGGTCCACGGCGTCACGAATGCGGTCGCGATTGAAACCGATCTTCTCGGAGAACTGCTGTTGTCCGGACCTGGCGCCGGCGGCGCGGCGACGGCCTCGGCCGTCATCGGCGACCTTGCCGATATTGCCAAAAGCCGGCCGGGTTTCCAGCACGGTCCTGTGTTCGGTACGCCGGCAAAGGCGCTGGCGCCTTACAAGCGGGCGCGGATGCGCTCGCACGAGGGCGGATACTTCATCCGCCTGACGGTGCACGACCGCGCCGGCGTGTTTGCCGCCATCGCCAAGCGCATGGCCGACAACGATATCTCGCTCGAATCCATCGTCCAGCGCCAGAGCGCCGACAACCAGCCGGAAGCGACGAAGACAGTTATTCTTGTCACGCACGAGACCACTGAAGCTGCGGTGAAGAAGGCGCTCGAGGGGATCGTCAAGGACGGCCACGCGACCGACAAACCGCAGATGATCCGTATCGAACGGGCGGGTTGAGACCGCCTCGCGCGGCCGCAACCACTGGAAGAAACTGCGCCTAGGGCGTTTAATCGATTAGCTTTTTTACGAGCCCTTGCCGCATCGGTGCGACTTTGACAAAAGGTTTGCATACCGATGCTAAGGAGAGCTGTGGCGATCCGAAAATACGGCGTCGCCACACCAACGCAGGAAAAACTATGCTGAAAACCTCCGAACAAAATGGTCTCGATCGCATCCTTACCCTCGAATTGGTGCGCGTAACCGAGCGGGCAGCGGTGGCTGCCGCACGCCTGCGTGGCCGGGGTGACGAGATGGCGGCCGATCAGGCGGCTGTCGACGCGATGCGTCAGGAGCTCAACCGGCTCCCCATTGCCGGAACCGTGGTGATCGGCGAGGGTGAGCGCGATGAGGCGCCGATGCTCTACATCGGCGAAGAAGTCGGCACGCGGAACGGTCCCGCCGTCGATATCGCCCTCGACCCGCTTGAAGGGACGACGATCTGCGCCAAGAACCTGCCCAACTCCCTCGCGGTCATTGCGATAGCCGAGAAGGGCAATCTTCTCTATGCGCCCGACGTCTACATGGAAAAGATCGCCGTTGGTCCGGGTTATCCGGCCGGAATCATTAATCTCGACGCGCCTGCCATCGAGAATATCACCGCCGTTGCGAAGGCAAAGGGCGTGCCGCTCAATGAAATCACCGCCTGCATCATGGACCGCCCGCGGCATGCGCGCCTGATCGAGGAAGTGCGTGCGACTGGCGCTGCAATTCGCCTGATCGGTGATGGCGACGTTGCCGGCGTCATCCATACGACGGATCCGGACGAGACCGGTATCGACATCTATCTCGGCATTGGCGGCGCCCCCGAGGGCGTGCTTGCCGCGGCGGCGCTGCGCTGCATCGGCGGCCAGATGCAGGGGCGTTTGCAGCTCAACAGCGACGACAAGATCGCTCGGGCCGCCAAGATGGGCATCTCCGATCCCAAGAAGGTCTATACGATGGAAGAAATGGCGAAGGGCGACGTGCTCTTTGCCGCCACGGGCGTGACCGACGGCAACATGCTCAGCGGCGTCAAGTTTGCCCGCGACTATATCCAGACCCATACGGTCGTCATGCGTTCGCATTCGCAGACGGTGCGCGAGATCAAGGCCAAGCATCAGGACATGGCCAAGTTTCAGTAACGAAGCGCACGCCATCACATAAAGCTGCCGGTCTCGTTCGTGACCGGCAGCTTTTTTTACGATAATTACTGCTGATTTCACTCTACCCTATTGGGATCACGTGTTTTTTGGTATTTTGTCATATGAGTACCTCTTGGCGACGGGTCAGGCATGAATATCCATTACGGAATTGTCTGCAATATATTGTCGATACTTTTGGTTTTAGTGCCGTTTTCTCCGCTTCACGCGCAGGAAACGGACCTGGATCTCATTCAAGGCTACCGTTCGCGCGATATCCTCGTCGGTCTGCCTGATACCTCGGGCCCCTTCACCGTCATCAGCCGCAATGCCGATCCGCAGACTTTCAGCGCGACTGTCGAATATGGCGGCGTGGATGCGCGAGCGATCGTCTCGGTCAACGGGGTCCGTGCCAGCAATGTCGCCGGCATGTACCCGGTCAAGGACGGCCCTGATGATCCCGTGGTGCGCAGCTTGCTCGACCAGGCATTCCAATACCATTCGAGCCAGCCCAATCAGGTGGCGCAGCGGACCAATATAAGCTACGGCAACCGCGCCATGGCCTGTGTCAGCTCTGATGATCCCCAGAAGAAGGACGATTTTCTCGTCTGCGCCACAGGCGTGCTCGGGCGCTACATGCTGATTCAGCCCGTAATGAATTATCGCCTCAGTTCCAAAGAGGTCGTCGACCGGCAACTTGCCGATTTTGCCTCCGCCATGGCCTCCGCCATCAGCGAACTTGCGCTGCCTCCTGCCAGCAACTGACACCCATTGTCGTGATTGGCGTTGGATAGGCCTTTCGAAGCATTGCTTTCGCAGTCGGCGGGTGATTGAACGATGCAATGACATCGGCACGGCTCTTCCTCGGCGTTGAAAAATCGGCAACCGGCCTGAAATGGGTGGACCGGCTCGCCCAGCGCGAGGCGAACATCGCGCTCGCTATGGCGCAGAACCATGGTTTTCCGGATATTGTGACCCGCGTGCTGGCCGGCAGGGGTGTCGGGCTCGACGAGGCGGTTGCCTTCATGGACCCGACGCTGAAAAGCCTTATGCCCGATCCAACATCGCTGACAGATATGGAAATTGCCGCGGCACGCATCGCAAGGGCAATTGCAGGGGGCGAAAAGGTCGCCATCTTCGGCGACTACGACGTTGACGGGGCGGCCTCCTCGGCGATCCTGTCAAGGTTCCTCAGCCATTTTGGCATCGCCAACCGCATTTACATTCCTGACCGGATTTTCGAAGGCTACGGTCCCAATCCTGCGGCGATGCAGGAACTCGCGCAGCAAGCGAGCCTGATCGTAACGGTCGACTGCGGAACCAACAGCGCGGCCGCCATCGAGGCGGCGAAGGTTGCGGGCGCCGATGTCGTTGTGCTCGACCATCATCAGCTTGGCGGCGCGTTGCCGGCTGCCGCGCTTGCCGTGGTCAACCCCAATCGCGAGGACGATCTTTCGGGGCAGGGCCACCTTTGTGCTGCAGGCGTCGTGTTCCTGACGCTCGTGCAGACGTTGCGCGCGATGCGCGAACAGGGTGTCGGTACGAACGCGCCCTCGTTCGACCTCCTGTCATTGCTCGACCTTGCCGCGCTTGCGACCGTTTGCGATGTCGTGCCGCTGCGGGGACTCAACCGTGCCTTCGTCGTCAAGGGCATCCTTGTCGCGCGGGCCCAGCAAAATGTCGGCCTCGCGGCCCTCGCGCGTGTTGCGCGGATCGGTGAACCGCTCAATGCCTTTCATTTTGCCTATCTGATCGGCCCCCGCATCAATGCCGGCGGGCGTATCGGCGATGCCGGCCTCGGCGCGCGTCTCTTGACGCTGGACGATCCAAACGAAGCGCTGCGCATTGCCGAGGAACTCAACCGCCTCAATCAGGAACGCCAGGCGATGGAAACCGCCATGCTGGAACAAGCTGAAGCGGAGGCAATGACCGAACTTTCAGCGGCCGCCGGCCCCGCCATCGTCGTCACCGCGAATGACGACTGGCATCCGGGGATCGTCGGGCTGATCGCGGCCCGGCTGAAAGAAAAAACCCGGCGTCCGGCTTTTGCCATCGCGTTCAATGCCAATGGCACCGGCGCGGGCTCCGGCCGCTCCATCCACGGGTTCGACCTCGGCAGGCTGGTACGTGGCGCGGTCGAACAAGGCTTTCTCGTCAAGGGCGGCGGGCATGCCATGGCAGCCGGCATAACCGTGGAACGCGGCAAGCTCGGCGCCTTGCGGGCCTTTTTCGAAGAAAATGCAGCGGCCATGGTCGGGGAATTGCGCGGCAATGAATCGCTCGAAATCGATGGAGCGCTCAGCGCCGCCGGCGCCACCGTGGCCTTGCACGACCTGATGGAGCGGGCTGGACCCTACGGTTCGGGGCATCCACAACCCGTGCTTGTACTGCCGCATCACCGTCTTACCGATGCGCGGGAAGTGGGAAGCGGCCACGTGCGCGTAACACTCGTCAGTGCCGATGGATCGCGGATCAATGCCATGGCGTTTCGCGCTGTCGGAAGCCCGCTCGGCGATTTCCTGTTCAAAAATCTCGGCCAAACCATCCACGTAGCGGGCAATCTCTCCCTCAACCACTGGAATGGTTCGACAACCACGCAGTTTCGCATTCTCGATGCGGCACGTGCTGCCTGACCGGAGCTTCTCTTCTTCGCAATTTCCAAGATTGCTGTTTTAATTCCGGAGCAAATGTTCTATTTTTGTTCTCAATGTGAGAGCCCCGGAACATGCGCAAGCCGACCCATCCTGAAAAGCTATATCTGGATTTTGACAGTTTCTTTGCGAGCGCCGAGCAGCAACTCAATCCGGCGCTGCAGGGTAGGCCAATAGCGGTCGTTCCGCTCGATTCTCCCTATACCAGCGTGATCGCTGCAAGCCGCGAAGCCAAGCCATTCGGCATTAAGACGGGCACTTCGGTACGTGAGGCGCGGGAGAAATGCCCGGACATCGTGTTCATCGAGGCGCGGCCTGATGTATACGTGCGCCTGCACAACCGCATTCTTGAAATCATCGAGCGGTGCGTTCCGATCGCTGCAGTGCGCTCGATCGACGAACTGGCCTGTACGCTGCTCGAATCCGAAGCGCGGCAGGCAGCAGAGCTCTCGTCGCGCATCAAGCGATCGTTGCGCGACGAGTTTGGTCCGGTGCTCACCTGTTCGATCGGCATCTCGTTCAATGAACTGCTCGCCAAGATTGCGGCGGAGATGGAAAAGCCGGATGGCTTCGTCGTTCTCGACCATGCGGATCTGCCGGGGAAATTGCTGGGTCTTGCCTTGCGCGATCTGCCGGGTATCTCGAAGGGCATGGAGACGCGCCTCACAGAGGCAGGCGTCACCGATATTGCCGGCCTTTGGGCACTTGCCCCCAAGCATGCGCGGGCGATCTGGAACAGCGTCGAAGGCGAACGTTTCGTTGCCGCCTTGCACGGCTACTCCGTCGAAAAGCCGGAAACGATCAAGCGCATGTTCGGCCATGGGCGCAATTTGCCCCCGGACTGGCGGGCCCCGCAAAAGGTGCTGCAATGTGCGCGTCTGTTGACAATGAGCGCGGCACGAAGGCTGTGCCGTTCGCATCATCGCGCCGGGGCGCTGACCTACACGGTGGGTACGCGCCGCGAAAGCCGTACAAGTATGGACAAGCGATTCAGGCCGGCGCGTGACGATCATACTTTTCTCAATGCACTCAATGAATTGCACGAGAAATTTGTGATGTCAGGCGAAATGAACAATATCAGTTCGGTACCGTCGTCCTGCATGAGCTTTCCGAGGAGCAGGAAGCCAGTCGCGACCTGTTCGATACCCGTGACAGCCGTAAAGCGCAGAGTCAGTGGGAGCGGGTGTCGGATGTTCTCGACACGATCAGGGTAAGACACGGATCCAGGGCGCTGAACCTTGGTCCGGCGAATGGGCCCGGAAACTACATAGGGTCGAAGATCGCATTTGGGCGGATACCTGCCGCCGAGGATTTTTGAGGGATGCTTCGTTACGTCTGCGGTGGTTGCGAGATCGAGTGGCGGATCTGCTCCTGGAGGCGCAGAAGCGGGCCGGGGCTCATTGCTGCGGGCGGACTGTAGGGGTTGGAGAAGGCATAAATGAGAAACAGGATAATGCCGGTATAGGCGCCGAACATGGAGATGAGAACGATATTTCGTCGCTGCGGCGGATAGGAATAATAGGCGAGCGCGATGAACACGACGCCAGAGAGAGCCGCGAACCAGAAAATGCCGCTCATCGAGTCGGCGACATTGCTTTCCCGCTTGGTCCGGCTTTCGGCCACTGTGTAGAGACGCTCAAGCATGTGGTTGCGCAGGCTTTCCTCGCGCTTGTTCGTCGGTTCGAGATCAAGTACGGCCGCATAGGCTGCGTCCCACTTCGCCCAGGCCTCCGGCGTCAGGCGGTCGGTGGCGCCGAGGATCGCCCACTCCTTGTCGACCACCACGCTGATATATTCGCTGAGCGGCGTCTGGATCGCCCCGGCATGGCCGCCGCCATAGCGGCCCGCGTCGAAGTAGATATCGGCAATGGCGTTGGATTCGGTCGCGGTTTCATTGCGAAGCTGCTGGTAGTCGATCATCTCCTGCGCAAAGACGAGAGCCAGGATTAATCCGTGCAAGGCCGATACGCGGAAGATGATCGAACTTGCCAGATCACGTTCCTGGCCATCGGGATCGCCGCCCGTAATGATGCGCATCAGGAAATAGGCGATGAGCGTCAGGGTTATCGTTCCGCCAACGAACAGCACCGCGACAAGAAGCTCAAATGCCATGTATTCCCCCGGAACAAGCGCAATTGCCCGGTTAATCTACTGTGTTTCCGGAAAAAGGACAGGAGATGAGGTTTGGTCAGGCTGACTGTCGGGAAAAGGCCAGGATGAAGCTGATCAATGCCGCTACGCTGGTGAGCGTGCGGACATGGTTCCACGGCAGCCATTCGGCAAGGTAACGCGTCCAGAGCACTGCGCTCTCGGGGCTCGCGGGGTTGGCGGTGGCAAGCACATCATTCAGCGGCACGTTGAAGATCATCGTCACGGCGATCGTGCCGATCAGGAAGAGCAGGCTTCCCGCAACCAGCCACATCGATCCCGGTTCGGACCAGAGAAATCCGACCACGCCAAGTCCAAGACACAGAATGGCTGTTCCGAAGAAGGCGACGCCAAAGCTGACGTTGAGAATGGTCACATTGATCGAGTTCATGGCGGCAATGCCTTGATCGGCGGGAAGGCGTGCGAGCGCCGTCATGATAAAGCTCGAGAACGCGAAGAATAAGCCGGCCATCAGACCGCTGCCAAGGGCGGCAAGAAGGGTGAGGATTGGAATGAGAGCAATCATTTCGCGTGCTCCCATACGCCGGCCGCAGCGCCTGCTTGGGCGAATTCGGCAAAATCCCGCGGTGCCCGGCCGAGTGCCCGCTGCACGCCATCGGTGAGATATTCATTGCGCCCATCCAGGACCGAGCGGAAAAGCTCATCGATCAACGCGGCGACATCATCAGGAACGCCATCGGCCGCCAGCCCCTGCATGAAGACGTCGTGAGGAATCGGCGTGAAGTGGATATCGCGGCGGGTCGCCTTGGCGATTTCCGCGGTCGCCTCGGCAAATGTGATCAGGCGCGGCCCGGTGACCTCGTAAAGCTCGCCGATGTGCCTCGTATCCGTCAGGGCGGCGACGACGATATCGGCGATGTCATCGGCATGGATGAAGGGTTCGCGCACGCCTTGCACCGGCAGCGCAAGATCACCGGCAAGGATCGGTTCGCGAAAGAAGCTCTCGCTGAAGTTCTCCGCAAACCAGCTCGCGCGTATGATCGTCCAGTCCGCCCCCGACGCCTGCAAGGCCCGCTCAGCGCGTTGCGCTTCCGGCTCTCCGCGTCCTGAAAGGAGAACGAGACGCTTCACGCCCTTGCGAACGGCAAGGCGGGCTAGCTCACCGACGGCATCCGCGGCGCCCGACACGGCGAGATCCGGGTAGTAGGTGATGTAGGCCGCCGACACACCCTCCAGTGCCACAGCCCACGTGTCGGGATTTTCCCAATCGAAGGCCGGAGTGCCTTGGCGCGAGCCAATGCGGACGGGAAGGCCGAGAGCGGCAAGGCGCTTGGCCACGCGTCGGCCGGTCTTGCCCGTGCCGCCAACGATTAGAACAGGAAATTTCGAACTATGGAATGTTGTCATTTTCAGCTCCATTAAATATGAGGAAGTCTCATATTTGCAAATGTGATAAATCCTCATATTATAGGAGTCAAGAAAAATGTGAGGAATACTCATGAATGACACTGGCATCGTGGCAACAGAGACGGGGACGCGGCGCGAACCCACCCAGAAACGCAGCCGCGAACGGGTTGAGCGCATATTGGCGTGCGCCTCGGCGCTCATTGAAAAAAGCGGCAGCGATGCCATGCGCATGAGCGATGTCGCCGAAATGGCAGGCATATCGATCGGTTCGCTCTACCAGTATTTCCCCGACAAGGCGGCAATCATTTGGACGCTGGCGGAGCGCTATAATGTGGCCGGCCAGCAATGCATTGCCGAAGGACTGGAAGGGGTTAGCGACAAGGTGGGTTTGCGCCGGGCGTTCGGCGAATTGATCGACATTTATTATGCTATGTTCCTGGCCGAGCCGGTAATGCGCGATATCTGGTCCGGCATGCAGGCCGACAAGGCGCTGCGCGATATCGATCTTGCCGATAGCCGCATCAATGGCGCGGTACTGGCGAGCGCCCGTGCACGCGTCAATCCCGTTGCCGACCGGACCGAACTCGAGCGGTCGAGTTTTCTCATCATGCAGCTTGGCGAAGCAACGATGCGCCTCGCCATCTCGGTCGAGCGGGTGGAGGGCGATGCCTTGGTTGAGCACTTCAAGAACATGGTCTTGCGGGAGATGGATCAAGAATGAGCAAGCCGACGATCGATACCTGCGCCGAAATCTTCCTCAACGGCGAGGCGCTTATCGAGACTATTCCCGATACATACGTTGCAAAAAGCGGGCTGCAGGGGCAGGGGCTTTTCACCAGCCGTGCCTGGGCGAGGGACGAGGTACTTTGTGTCCTTGATGGTCAGTTGGTGGAAGCGAAGCGTTACCCGGTCTTGCTGACGGAAATGGAATGGAATGCGCTGCCGGGCGAGATGCTGCTGGTTCGTCCCTTGCGCACGAGCTACGGCTTTATCAACCACAGTTTCAATCCCAATATCGATATTGGCGCCGACTATCGCACCATGCGGGCAATACGCGCCATCACCGCAGGCGAAGAACTGACGCTCGACTATGCGGCGCAGCCGGTACCCGACGGCTACATGCAACGGGACGACACGACGTTCATGCAGGACGACGACTAGATAAAGCCGATCCAGCGTCCCGCAATGACGGCGCATATCCAGACGGTTAACGATATGAGCGCGGCGATGCGCGCTCCGCCGGACACTTGCTTTTCGAACCGCCAGGAACGGCTGCAGCCGAGCAGCAATGCATTGCCCAGACCCAGCGCGATCAGGGCAAGTTTGGCAAGGAAGGCCGGGTTGTTGACGTATGCCACCGGCCGCACGGAGAACAGGATGAATCCCGTCAGCATGGCAAGCGCGACGCCCGTTGCCGCTACGCGGATGAGAGGCGGCGCAAGCATGTTCACAGGGTACTGCTTGAACAGTCCGAGAATACGAAGATCAAGCGTGACGATGGCGCCGATTAGCAGGCCGACGGATATGATATGCACGGCATTAGTGATCAGATAGGCAATCTGATAGCGCCGCAGCAGCACGGCGACCGGCCATTCGGAGAGTCCCTGCAGAAGCTCGACGAAACCGCTGTTCACTGCGTTTTTATACGCTCGGGATAAAGATCGTAGGTCTTGCCCGCGACCGAAATCCGCACCGCTTTCATGCGCTTCTCTTGCGGGTCAGTGGAACGGTTGCCGAGCGCGATGATTTCATCACCCTCTTTTGCCGACCCCTCAACGAATCCGGCGCGCGTGGTCTGGTTATGATTGGCGAGTTCGATGCGCCAAAGCCCATCGCTCGCGGTTTCGACATCAAGGGTCGGGTGCGGCGGCCCAATATAGATTTCCCGGATAATGCCGCGAAGTTCGATCTGGTCGGCTTCAGCCCAGGACCAGCCGTGGTGTGCGAGTGCGCCCGTGGCGAATATCGCTGCAACGGCGGCACCACTGAAAATTCGGCCTAGCAACGCCTGCATGGCTGCCTCCCTTTTCAATTGCCTGACAGGTCAAACTATCCCACCGATAAGCGGGAAGGCCAAACAACAGTCTTGTGAAGGCCGGGCAGCCTCACTCGGGCAGCCCGGCCTTGCGGTATCCTTCGACAAACAATTGCCGCGTCTCCGGATCACGGAATGGCTGCGATTCCGCCCACTTTCCGATGGAGAAGTTGGGGTTGTTGGCCATGAAGAGCGCTGCCTCCTGGCGGGCTTCGTTGAGATTTCCAGCCTGCGCAAGACTTGCCGCAAGAATGCGTCGGGCTCCAGTGCGATATGCGGGGCCGCCGCGCACGGTTTCGATCGCTTTTTCAAATTGCCCGGCGACGTAATATACGAGGCTCTGTTCCCAATAATAGGAGGCGGTCGGATGCGGATTTAACCTGAACGCCTGTTCCATGACGTCCATGGCTTCGCTCGCTCGTCCGGCAAAGGCAAGAAGCTCTGCACGAAAGATCAGCGCGTCCGCCGAGTTCCGATCCATTGCGATCGCTGCATCGAACGCCGCGTCCGATTCCGACCATCGCCCTTCATAGGCAAGGAGATAACCCAATATCCATCGACTTTGAGCGTCATTGGCATCGAGGGCCACTGCCTTTTTAGCCATTTCAAGCGACAGTCTGCGGTTGTCCCCGGTAGCATCCATGGCATTTGCCCAGGTGGACCACAGATTGAATGCCAACCAGCCATGGGCTTCGGCGTAGGATGGATCGATTGCGATCGCCTGCTGCAGCAGAACGATTGATTCGTAGATGGCTTCAGGGGATCCGGCTGAATTCCAGCCAAGCGAGCGTGCGCGCACGCAAAGATCATAGGCTTCCATGCTCTTTGGGCGATTGCGCATGGGCGGGACGATAAGTCGTCCAACAAGCGCCTCCACGATCCTTGCGGCCACGTCGTCCTGAACCGCAAAAATATCCTCGATCTCACGGTCGTATCGCTCGGCCCACAGATAGCCGCCGCCGAGCGTGTCTACGAGTTGAACGTTGACGCGCACTCTCTCAGCGGAGCGGCGGGCGCTTCCTTCGAGCAGGTAGCGTACGCCAAGCTCGGTGGCGATCTGGCGGACGTCCACCGGTTTTCCCTTGTAGGCAAAGGCTGAATGCTGGGCGATGACGAAAAGGCCGGGCGTGCGCGAAAGCTCGGTAATGAGGTCTTCGGTAAGCCCATCGGCGAAGGCGCCATGCTCGGCATTGGCGCCCATCGTATTGAAAGGCAGTACCGCAATGGACGGCCGTGGCGGCAGCGACAATGGCGTGGACTGGCCGCCATCCGCTTCTGGCGGCTGCTGCGGACACGGCCGGACGCGGTAGGCATGAACCGACTTGGCGAAATTCTTCATCGAAACCGGCCCGAGATCGTCATACTCCGCAACGACCTCACGACAGACCTGATCGAATACGTTGGACGAGATCGTTATGTCGCCGGCATTGCCATGACTTTCGAGCCTTACGGCAAGATTGACGCCGTTGCCGTAGAGGTCCTTGCCCTCGACGATGACATCGCCAAGGCTGATACCGATGCGCAGCACATACTGGCGGGTCTCGGGCAGTCCTTCATTGGCCGCGGCCATGTCCCGTTGCAGTTCAACGGCGCAGCGAACCGCGCTTGCGGCGCTGGCAAATTCCGCAAGAATTCCATCGCCGAGAATTTTAACGAGGCGCCCCTCGTGGCGGAGCAGCAGCGGGTCGAGAACATCGCGGCGCCGGGCCTTCAGACGGGAGAGGGTGCCTGCCTCATCCTGCTCCATATGGCGCGTATAGCCGACCACGTCCGCGACGAAAATCGCAGCGAGTCGTCGTTTGACACGTTCATCTGCCATATCAGGTGTCGCCCCCGATCCCATCTGACGTACTCAGTTAATCACGGTGTTTGGCATGCGCCAAGTCGGTGTATTACTGCGTGTCTGCCCCGCTTGCTATTGCATCAGAGGGATTAGGGCTTGGCTTTCAGCCTTTCGCATATGAGAAACACTTGCCTGACCGAGCGGATTGCACTAGCCAATAGAACACACGAATGAGCCAGGAATGACAGGCAGCATGACTTTAGTTGATACCCGTACGCCCGACCCAAAGCGTTTCATATCCGGCGCCACAGGCGATTGGGAAATCGTTGTCGGCATGGAGGTCCATGCCCAGGTAACCTCCAACTCGAAGCTGTTCTCCGGTGCGTCGACCGAGTTCGGCGCCGAGCCGAATGCCAACGTGTCGCTGGTCGATGCGGCGATGCCGGGCATGCTGCCGGTGATCAATGAGTGGTGCGTGCGCCAGGCGATCCGGACAGGTCTCGGACTCAAGGCGCAAATCAATCTCAAGTCGGTGTTCGACCGCAAGAACTACTTCTACCCCGACCTGCCGCAGGGCTATCAGATCTCGCAGTACAAGCAGCCCATCGTCGGCGAGGGCACGATGATCATCTCGGTTGGGCCTGACCGAAAAGGCGACTTCGAAGATATCGAGATCGGCATCGAGCGGCTGCACCTCGAACAGGATGCGGGCAAATCGCTGCACGACCAGAACCCGACCATGTCCTATGTCGATCTCAACCGGTCCGGCGTCGCCCTGATGGAGATCGTATCGAAGCCCGATTTGCGTTCCTCGGACGAGGCGAAGGCCTATCTGACGAAGCTGCGCACTATTGTGCGCTATCTCGGCACTTGCGACGGGAACATGGACGAAGGCTCGATGCGCGCCGACGTCAACGTGTCGGTGCGCCGTCCGGGCGGTGAATTCGGTACGCGGTGCGAGATCAAGAACGTCAACTCGATCCGCTTTGTCGGACAGGCCATCGAATATGAGGCCCGCCGCCAGATCGGTGTCCTCGAGGATGGCGGCGCCATAGACCAGGAAACGCGGCTTTTCGATCCAGTCAAGGGTGAGACCCGCTCCATGCGCTCGAAGGAAGAGGCGCATGATTACCGTTATTTCCCGGACCCGGACCTTTTGCCGCTCGAGTTCGAACAGGCTTATGTCGATACGTTGAAGGCCGATCTGCCCGAGCTTCCGGACGACAAGAAGTTGCGCCTTGTGAATGAGCAGGGATTGTCGGTCTATGACGCGTCGATCCTCGTTACCGAAAAAGCCATTGCCGACTATTACGAGGCCGTAGCCAAGGGCCGCGACGGCAAGCTTTCCGCCAACTGGGTGATCAATGATCTCCTCGGGGCGTTGAACAAGGCGGGCAAGGGCATCGAGGAATCACCGGTATCGCCGGAGCAGCTCGGCGCTGTCCTAGACCTTATCAAGGAAGGCACGATTTCCGGCAAGATCGCCAAGGACCTCTTCGAGATTATCTGGACCGAAGGCGGCAACCCGCGCGAACTGGTTGAAAGCCGGGGCATGAAGCAGGTGACGGACACCGGCGCGATCGAAAAGGCTGTCGATGACGTCATTGCCGCCAACCCGGACAAGGTGGAACAGGCAAAGGCGAAACCGACGCTCGCCGGATGGTTTGTCGGCCAGGTGATGAAATCAACCGGTGGCAAGGCCAACCCGCAAGCGGTCAGCGATCTCGTCAAGGCGAAATTGGGGATTGTCGAGTAAATGTGGGTTCGCAGCGCCACGAAAGAGGATCTCGACGCCGTCCACGAAATGCTGGTTACAACCTGGCACGCAACATATGACGACGTATATGGAGCCGAGAAGGTTAAGGCGATCACCGGCCGCTATCATTCTCTGGACGCGTTGAAGAAGCAGTTGGCCAAGCCATATTCGGAATTCATCATCGCCGATGATGGTGCCGATATTCTCGGCATGGCCTATGCCTCGCAGAAGGATCACAGGCTGTCGATCCTCAACCAGCTCTACGTTCACCCCGAGCGCCAGAAGCAGGGCGTCGGCTCGCTGCTGCTGGCCGAAGTCGAAAGCGCGTTTCCCGGCGTCTTCTCGATGCAGCTTGAAGTTATCGAGGCAAATCAGAAAGCTATCCGCTTTTATGAAAGCAGGGGGTTCGAGCGGACAAATAACCGGATCGACAATTGGGGCGAGCCGAATTCAGGCATCTCGGTCGTTGTCTTTGAAAAATCGCTGACCGGTTACGAGCTGGCGCCGTGAACGTCGAGACGGATGTTACCTTCCGGGAAGCGACGCGCGCCGACCTTCCCGCGCTGATCGCGCTGTTTGCCGACGACGCAATCGGCGGCCATGGCGATACGACCGATCCTGCAGCGTTGCCTAACTATGAGCGGGCCTTCGCCGCTATCGAGGCCAGTCCCAATGATTTGCTCTTCGTCGGCATTCTGGGCGGCGAGGTGGTCGCCACGGCGCAGGTTACGTTCATAACATCGCTGACTGGCCGTGGTATCCGACGAATGGCGATCGAGGCGGTGCAGACCCGCTCCGACATGCGCGGCAAGGGCATCGGTGCAAGGCTGATCGAACATTGTCTCGATGTTGCGCGCGAGCGCGATATCGCGCTCGTGCAACTCACCTCGAATGCCAAGCGCCCGGACGCCCACCGCTTTTACGAGCGGCTCGGATTCGAGAAGAGCCATGCCGGGTTCAAATTGCGGCTGGCACCCGCTCACGCGGCAACTTGACCCTTGCCATTCCTTGGTGATACCGCCATAAACCCTTGAGTTGCCAAAGGCTGAACGAGATCGTTCGAGGATTGCCATGAAGACTTTCATCACCCAATTTTTCACCTGGTGGAACGGGCAGACGCTCGGGACCCGGTTCTTTACCTGGCGCAAGGGTACGAAGGTCGGCGAGGATGAACTCGGCAATATTTATTACGAGGGCCTCAGCACATTCGATTCGGAAGGGCGCAAGCGCCGCTGGGTCGTCTATAACGGCTATGCGGAAGCCTCGGCGATTCCGGCTGGATGGCACGGCTGGATGCACCACCGGGTCGACACGCCCCCGTCGCAGGAAAACTATAAGCCGTATGGCTGGGAAAAGAGCCACCAGCCCAATTTGACCGGTTCACCAGCCGCTTATCGCCCCAAGGGCTCCATTGCCCATGGCGACAATCGCCCGACCGTCACCGGCGATTACGATGCCTGGACGCCTGGTGCCTGATCCGATCTTCTTCTGCCACAATTGATCATTATCGACTGGCTGGAATCGAAATCCCCGACACCGCTAACCCCGGAAGTGCAATGATCCGCTCGACCCTGACTGTTCCCTTTCGCGCCAGGTTTGCACGGATGATTGGAGTGATGGCCATAGCCACTGCTGTTGCGGCCACCGCGATTGCTCCGGTGCGGGCGGATGAAAAGATCACCAATCCGATTGCTGTCTTTTCAGGGCTCGACAAGATTACCGGCCGCATCACCACATTCGACGTCTATATCGGTGAAACCGTGCAGTTCGGCGCGCTGCAGCTGACACCGCGCGTCTGCTATACGCGCCCGGATACCGAGGCACCGAAAACGGATACGTTTGTCGAGGTCGACGAAATCACCCTCGACCGCAAGATCAGGCGCATCTTCTCAGGCTGGATGTTTGCCGACAGCCCTGGTCTCAACGCCGTCGAGCATCCGGTTTACGATGTGTGGCTGAAGAGCTGCAAGCAGAAGTCGGATGTGCCGGCGCCGGCAAAGAGCTGAATTCGCTATAGCGCGCCCGGCCGACACCACCGTGCCGGCCGGTCCGATCCGATCAGTTACATCGGCTTCGGGCAGTTGACGATCCAGGGTGTCCCGTATTTGTCGGTAAACATCGCAAAGCGCTGAGCCCAGGAGGTTTCGCCGAGCGGCATCAGCACGTGTTGCGCGTCTTGTGACAGGGCAGAGAATATGCGCTCCGCTTCCGCAGGCGTGTCGACGTTGATGGCGACCGTCATGCCCTGCGCCTTCTGGAAATAGGGCGGCGGTGCATCTGATGCCATCAGCACATTGTCGCCGATATGCAATGTCGCGTGCATGATATTCTTGGCAAGTTCCTTCGGCATGTCGTTGCCTTCAGGCATTTCGTCGAAACGAATCATCGCGACGATCTCGCCGCCGAGTACGCCGGCATAGAAGTTGAAAGCCTCTTCGCACTTTCCATCAAAGTTCAGATAAGCATTGATCTTCACGACAATTCTCCTTGTTTGTCGGGTTATTCCCTCCCTAAGACGAACGAGTGCGCACCGGGTCGACATTTTCTTTTAGAAAAAATTGCGCAGCACCCGCCGGAAAAAACATACACCGACAATGTGGAAGCGGGATGTCGCCGTTCAGAATTCCGCGGACTGTGCCAGCGCGTTTTCCAGCATCTTCTGGTACTGGCGGCGCGGCACCTCGACCGCACCGAAGCTCTCGAGATGGTTCGTGGTGAACTGCGTGTCGAGGAGCGTAAAGCCCTTCTCGATCAGGTGGCCAACGAGATGGACGAGGCAGACCTTGGAGGCGTCGCGCTCGCGCGAAAACATGCTTTCCCCGAAGAACGCCGACCCGAGGGCGATACCGTAGAGCCCACCGACGAGGCGGCCGTCAAGCCAGGCTTCCACGGTATGGCAGTAACCGAGTTCAAACAGCTTGCCATAGGCCTCGCGGATCGGCTGGTTGATCCAGGTGCGGGAACGCTCGCCCGACCCGCTGGCGCATCCGGCGATGACGCCGGCGAAATCGCTGTCGAGCCGGATGGAGAAGCGACCTTGGCGCACGGTCTTACGCAGGCTGCGCGAGACGTGAAAATTCTCAAACGGGATAATGCCGCGCTTTTCCGGGCGCACCCAGAATATTTCCGGATTGTCGGCCTCTTCGGCCATCGGAAAGACCCCGGTCGCGTAGGCACGCAACAGCAACGCGGGGTCGATTTTGAAAGGTTCTACCGGGTTCTTGCCCGTCATGCCTCTTCTTCTGCAGTATCTCCGGCCAGATATTTCTCCAGCCAGTGAATGTCATAATCGCCATTGGCGATATCAGGATTGTTGATCAGATCCTGGAAGAGGGGAAGAGTGGTCTTTATGCCGTCGACGACGAATTCATCGAGTGCCCGGCGCAGGCGCATCATGCATTCGACGCGGTTGCGGCCGTGCACGATGAGCTTGCCGATGAGGCTGTCATAATAGGGCGGGATCTTGTAGCCGGAATAGACGCCCGAATCGACGCGAATGCCAAGGCCGCCGGGTGTGTGAAAATGCGTGATCTTGCCCGGTGACGGCGTGAAGGTGCGCGGGTCTTCGGCGTTGATGCGGCATTCTATGGCGTGGCCGGAGAAGCGGATCTCCTCCTGGGTTACCGAAAGCCCGCCGCCCGAGGCGACACGAATCTGTTCATGTACAAGATCGATGCCGGTAATCGCCTCGGTCACCGGATGCTCGACCTGAAGACGCGTGTTCATTTCTATGAAATAGAACTCGCCGTTTTCGTAGAGGAACTCGATCGTGCCGGCCCCGCGATAGCCCATGTCGGCCATGGCGTTCGCACAGATCATACCGATGCGCTCGCGCTCGTCGGAGTTCAGGGCTGGCGAATTGGCCTCTTCCCAGACCTTCTGGTGCCGGCGCTGCAAGGAACAGTCGCGTTCGCCAAGGTGTACCGCCTTGCCATTTCCATCGCCCATGACCTGGACTTCGATGTGGCGGGGCTTTTGCAGGTATTTTTCTATGTAGACGGCATCGTCGCCGAAGGCGGCGCCGGCTTCCGTGCGCGCCGTGGACAGCGCGATCGACAGTTCGTCCTCGTTGAGCGCCACCTTCATGCCGCGGCCGCCGCCGCCGGCGGAGGCTTTGATGATAACCGGATAACCGATCTCCGCCGCAATGCGCGCAGCTTCCTTGTCGTCGGTGACGCCGCCATCGGAACCCGGTACAACCGGAATACCGAGGCGCTTCGCCGTACGCTTGGCTTCGATCTTGTCGCCCATGACGCGGATATGCGCGGCGGTAGGTCCGATAAAGGTGATATTGTGCGCCTCGAGGATCTCGGCGAACTTGGCATTTTCCGACAGGAAGCCGTAACCGGGGTGAATGGCGTCCGCGCCGGTGATTTCGCAGGCGGCAACGATCTGATGAATATTCAGATAGCTTTCGCGCGAGGGCGGCGGTCCAATGCAGACGCTTTCGTCGGCGAGCCGTACATGCATGGCATCGGCGTCGGCGGTCGAATGGACAGCCACCGTCTGGATGCCGAGTTCCTTGCAGGCCCGCAGGACGCGCAGGGCGATTTCACCGCGGTTGGCTATGAGAATTTTCTGAAACATCACGCTCTCGATTCACCCACGGAGTCCGGCATCACTCAATCACGACCAGCAGCTCGCCATATTCGACGGGCTGGGAATCCGCTACGAGGATTGCGGTGACCGTGCCGGCGCGCGGCGAGGGGATCTGGTTCATGGTCTTCATCGCTTCGATGATCAGAAGCGTCTGGCCTTCCTTCACCTGGGTACCGACCTGGATGAAGTCTCGTGCTCCGGGTGCGGGCGCAAGATAGACGGTCCCGACCATTGGTGAGGGGATGGCATTCTTCGAAGGATCGGCAGCGGGCGCTGCCGCTGGCGCAGACGCTGCGGGCGATGCTGCCGGAGCGGGACCTGCCGCGGGCGCCTGCGCATAGAACGGCTGCGGGGCTGCCGCCTGTACGGTGACCTGGCGCGAAACGCGGATGCGAAGGTCGCCCTGCTCGATTTCGATGTCGGTGAGGTCCGTATCGTTCAGGATTTCCGCAAGATCGCGGATCATGACCTTGTCGATCCCGGTGGTTCTGTTAGCCATGCTTTTTCAAGCCCCTTATTCTGATTGGCACTGCCAGCTACTGCGGCGTTGCCAGCTTGATGAGTGCGCGCAAGCCCATCAGGTAGCCGTCGGCCCCGAAGCCACATATCACCCCTTTGGCCAAAGAGGAAACGTAGGAGTGGTGGCGGAACGACTCGCGTGCGTGGATGTTGGAAAGGTGAACTTCCACCAGCGTTACCGATGCCGCCCTTATGGCGTCATGCAGCGCGATGGAGGTATGCGTATAGGCGGCGGGATTGATCAACACCAATGCCTTCTGCTCGCCTGCCTCCTGTATCCAGCTGACCAGATCACCCTCATGATTGGACTGGCGGAAATCAATCTCGCAGCCGAGTGCCTCGGCTTCGGTCCGGCACATGGCTTCGATGTCGTCCAGAGTCACGGCGCCATAGATACCCGGCTCACGCTTGCCAAGCATGTTGAGGTTTGGGCCGTTGAGGACAAAGATCGTTTGCTTCATGATTACCGGACGGTTCGAAAATGCTGGTCCCATATAGACGGCTTATCGGCAAGCGAAAAGCCTGCAAAGTCACGTTATTGCTTGTCCACAACGGGTTTTCGCAGTCAGAAGTAAATATTCAGACCTATTTGTTGCGAATATGGCTGATCCGCTCGGCCAATGCGTCCGCACCGAGGGCGCCGGGCACTACTTCAGTTCCGACGACATAGGATGGAGTGCCGGTGATGCTGAGGTTATTTGCGAGGTCATAGGTTTCCTGGAAGCTCTTTGTGATCTCAGGCGAATTCATCTTTTCGCGGATCTGCGCTTCATTGGCGCCGAGCTTGACGGCGATCCCCATGGCCGAAGCTTCGGTCGCCCGTCCTTCGCCGCCGAGAAGGTCGCGGTGGAATTCGAGATATTTTTCGGGCATGACCGCCTTGAATGCCTTGGCGACAATATGCGCCCGCGTTGAATCGGCGCCGAGGATCGGGAATTCCTTCATGACGAAGCGCAGGTTCGGATCGCTCTTCAGCAATGCGTCCATGTCGGGGAGCGCCTTCTTGCAGTAGCCGCAATTGTAGTCGAAGAACTCCACGATGGTGACATCGCCCGTGGGATTGCCGAAAACAGCGTCATTGGCGGATTGGAATATCTTGTCCTTGTTTTCGCCGATAACCTGCGTCGAGGCTTCCTTCTGCGCCGCTTCCTGCTTGGTATTGAGCGCGGTCTGAACTTCGAGCATGACCTCGGGATTGTTGATCAGATAGTTGCGCACGATGCCCTCGATCTCGGTGCGATCGGTGGTCGAAGCGGTGACCGCGGTCTTGTCCGGTGCGGAGGCCATGAGATCGGTCTGGCCCGCGTGATAGCCGAGCGCCAATGCGGCGATGCTGACGAGGCCTGCGGCTGCGCCAATCAGAGCGACTTTTGCCATTATGGAGTATCCTTTTTCAAAAACTATGTCCCCTGAGGGATTGCCGCATCTTACTTGCGCTTGGCGCTGATAATGTCCTGAGCCTGTATCCACTCGGGCGAGCCGCTTTTCAAGCCACGTTGTGCACGGGTCGCGAAGATTTGAGCGTCCTGGATCTTGCCCGAATAGAATTTTTCGTTCGCGCTGGCGAGATCGGAGAGCGCCATGTCACCCATCTGCCCATAGGCCTGGGCCAGATAGGCGTAGCCCGCCGGGGACTCGCGGTCGCGGCCTATGCTCGTCTTGAGTTCGTCGACGGCAATCTTGAGGTTCGCCGGCGTTCCCGTCAGCATCAAGGCGCGGCCGTAGTTCATACGGATCAGGCCCGACTTGCGCGGATCGAGTGAACTTGCTTTCTCGAAGGCGTTGGCAGCATCCTGCACCTTGTTCTGCTTTAGCAGCATTTCGCCGCGCATCTCGTAGAAATACGGGTTTTTCGGTTGCTCCTTGATCAGCGGATCAAGCTTCGTCAAGGCCGATTGCGCCGAGCCATTGAGATAGGTGGCGATCGCATCGCCGTAACGGGCGCCGATATTTTGCGGATCCTTGCGGAAGGTTTGCAGGACGCTGGCGCCCCCGCCGGTATAGGCGGCGATCTTGCCGCGCATCAGATCATGGCGCTGCTGCAGGGCAGGGCTGTCCTTCTTGTCGAAATAAGGGCTTGCCCGGGCCAACGTCTCGAGGTTGGCAATGCGCTCACGCGGCAGCGGGTGACTGATACGGTAGGGATCCATGCGCGTGCCCGTCAGCGACAGGGCGTTGGAGAATCGCTCGAACGTCGTGAGCATGCCCTTGGCCGATTGTTGGGTTGCGGCAAGGTAGGTTATGGCTGAACGATCCGCCGCCATCTCTTCCGTGCGCTGATAATTGAGCAGGCTGCGCATCGCGACTTCCGGCGCGCCCATCGCGATACCGGCTCCTGCCTTCGACAGGCCGCTAGCGCCCGCAGCGGCGCCGCCGACGATAGCGCCGACGCCGAGAAGACCCGCTACCACGGCCATTGTCTTGGCGTTGGCCAATTGCTCGCGCAGCTTGAATTGGTGGCCTCCGGCAAGATGGCCGGTTTCGTGGGCGATGACGCCGATGATTTCGTTGGGCGTTTCGGCTTGCAGCAACGCGCCGGTGTTGATGAAGATGCGGCGCCCGTCAACGAAAGCGTTGAAACTGCTGTTGTTAACGAGGACCACCTTGATCGCACGCTTGCCGAGGCCAGCCGCATTGATGATCGGCGTTGCGTAGTCGGTAACCAGCGCCTCGATCTCGGCATCGCGGACGATCGGCAATGATTGGGACTGGGCAAGAGCGACTGCACCTTGGGCGACTACCAGCGCGCCCGCGGTCAGGGCGATGAGGACGGGGCGCATCAGGGAGGCGAGCGAGCGGCATGAACGGCGAATTGTCATCATGGTCCCATTGGTATCGAAATCGAACTTCGAATGAAAGGGAGCCCAAGCTCCTCCCCACCTTGTGAAATCTGCCCAATTCGGCAAATCTGCGGCGCCACAAGCCAAATCCCGGTTTTCATAAAGAAAAACCGGCACGAATGCCGGTTCTTCTTGTCTTCAATTCAATCGACCGCGGCTCAGAAGAAACCCTTCTTCTGCCACCAGCCACGCTTCGGTTGCGCTTCACCTTCGCTCTTCTTTTCCGTAGCAACGGTAGATGTAACGACCGGCTCGCTCGGAACTTTCTCTTGCTTCGGTTCGGCAGCGACCGGCTGCGCTTGCGCAGGCGCCTCGGCTTCGACCGCTTCGGGCTGCGGCGCAGGCGATTCCTCGGCAGTAACCGCCTCTTCGACAACAGCCTTCTTCGTTGACTTGCGCGGTGCACGCTTCGGCTTGGCCGGAGCTTCGGCGACGGTTTCCACTGGCTCGGCAGCGGCCTCCACCGGTTCGGCGGCAGCCTTTGCGCGCGACTTGCGCTTGGCCGGCTTCTTGGCGGGCGCTTCTTCGATGACCGCAATCACTCCCTCGGCCACTGGCTCGACCGCAGGTGTCTCGACGGGAGCGACGACGAAGGCAGCTTCGGCCTCGTCGGCGACCGTCTCGATCGTCTTTGCCTTGGCAAAGTCCGGAAGCGGTATGGTTACGAACACCGGTTCCGCGTCCGGGACGGCTTTCGCAGCGATGTAGTTATCGCCGTCATCGCCGTCGCGACGGTTCTTGCGGCCGCCACGGCGACCACGGCGACGCTTCTTGCGCCGTTCGTTCTCATCTTCGCGTGCTTTCTTCGCGGCGGCATCCTCGCCTGGAACGGGCGGTTGATCAGCATCGTCCGCATCGTCGTCGCTGCGAACCGATTGACCGGGCTCGCCCGCGGCAACTTCCTGACGGTCACGTCCGCCACGCCGCCGCCGCTTGCGCCGGCGCTTGCGCGAACCGTCGTCGCCGTCGACGCGGGCCGTATCAGCAGCCTGAACGTCTTCGACTTCATCAGCGTCTTCGACCGGAATGTCGGCATCCTCGAAATCATCGGCGATGCCGAGTGTCGGGGTCTCCGCCAGCGGAACGATGGGACCGAGTGCGATCGAACCCTTGTCGATGGCGAAGTGCTGCGCACCAACGCTGTCATCGGCCTCGATGCTGATCGTCAGACCAAAACGAGCCTCGAGATCGGCAAGATTCTGGCGCTTGTGATTGAGCACGTAGAGCGCCGTCGGAACGGTGGTGCGAACAATGATATTGTTCTGCGAATGGCGCAGCAGGTATTCCTCGATCGAACGCATGACGTGCAGCGCAATCGATGAGGCCGAACGTACGTGTCCGGTGCCGCCGCACATGGCGCAGACCTGCGTCGTGCTTTCGAGCACGCTGGCGCGGATGCGCTGACGCGACATTTCGAGCAGACCGAAATGTGAAATTCGTCCAACCTGGATGCGCGCGCGGTCGTCCTTGAGGCAATCCTTCAGCCGCTTCTCAACCGCACGGTTGTTGCGGTTCTCCTCCATATCGATGAAATCGATGACGATGAGGCCGGCAAGGTCGCGCAACCGCAACTGCCGCGCAACTTCGTCAGCCGCCTCGAGGTTGGTCTGCAGCGCGGTGTCTTCGATCGAGTGTTCGCGGGTCGAACGACCCGAGTTGACGTCGATGGCGACAAGCGCTTCGGTCTGATTGATGATGATGTAGCCGCCGGACTTCAGCGTCACCTGCGGCTGCAACATACGGTCGAGCTGCGCCTCGATGCCGTTGCGGGCAAAGATCGGGGTCAATTCACGATAGGGCTGCACGACCTTGGCATGGCTCGGCATGAGCATGCGCATGAAGTCCTTGGCCTCGCGGTAGCCGTTCTCGCCAGCGACGAGGATCTCGGTGATGTCCTTGTTATAGAGGTCGCGGATCGATCGCTTGATGAGGCTGCCTTCCTCATAGACCAGCGTCGGCGCAGTAGAGGCGAGGGTGAGGCTTCGAACGTTCTCCCACAACCGCATCAGATATTCGTAGTCTCGCTTGACCTCGGGCTTCGTGCGGTTGGCACCGGCGGTGCGAAGGATGACGCCCATTCCTTTCGGAACTTCGAGATCCTTGACGATGTCCTTGAGGCGCTTGCGGTCCTGTACGCTGGTGATCTTGCGCGAAATGCCGCCGCCACGGGCAGTGTTCGGCATCAACACGGAATAGCGTCCAGCGAGCGAAAGGTACGTCGTCAGCGCTGCACCCTTGTTGCCGCGCTCTTCCTTGACGACCTGAACGAGCAGGATCTGCCGGCGCTTGATGACGTCCTGGATATTGTATTGGCGGCGCTGAAAGCGCTGGTGCGTCGGCACCTCTTCCATCGCATCCTCGGCACCGACCGATTCGACTTCATCGAGTTCGTCGTGCGCATCATCCTTGTCGTCGCCAGAGCGGCGACCGGACTTTTTCGAACGCGGCGTCTCGTTGTCCTCTGTGTCTTCCGGGTCGCCGTCGACGACGACAGCTTCGGAAATCACGTCGGCATCGATCGAAGCCGCGCGGGTCTGGCTGCCCGATTCGTCAGACTGGGATTCGCTCGCCTCTTCGGCGGCGACTTCCACGACGGCTTCGTCCTCAGACGATTCGTCCGTGACGGCACTCTCCTCGGCGTTCTCTTCCGAAGAGGAATCGAGCTTCGACGATTCTTCGCCCGAACGCGGGCCACGCCGGCCGCGCCGGCGATTGCGCGAGCTGCGATCATTGCGATCGCGGCTGCGCTGCTCGCTTGCATGTTCCTCGTGATCTTCGTCCTGGCTTGCCGCTTCCGCTTCCGCTTCGATCAGCGCCTGACGGTCAGCAACCGGGATCTGATAGTAATCAGGATGAATTTCGCTGAATGCGAGGAAGCCATGGCGATTACCGCCATACTCGACGAAAGCAGCCTGGAGGGATGGTTCTACGCGTGTGACACGCGCCAGATAGATATTGCCTTTGATCTGTTTCTTGTGTTCCGACTCAAAGTCAAATTCTTCAATCCGGTTGCCGCGAACCACGACAACCCGTGTTTCCTCCTGGTGGGAGGCGTCGATTAGCATCTTGTCCGACATTATAATTCTTCTCCCCGGCTGCAACGCTAACAACGCGAGACAGCCCGGATACCCTCAAGGTATCTGGAGCCGCGTCTTCACATCTGCCGGATATATTAAAGTTCGCAGAAACAGACAGACGCGGCAACGCGCGGACCTGCCTTGAGGCAGCCGCGGCTTGTAAGCCGGTTATGGTCACATCTGTACCAAACATTGTTGTTCCTGACGAAACGACCTCACGAATGGCACGCTTTTCAGCTGTGCCGCCACTGTTATCACCCCGCTAGGGGCTGGCCCGATGCGCCTTGTCTGCGCGATCTGCCGTTCACAAAGCGCTGCCGACAATCCCTGTCCGCGCGCGCCAAATCCTTTTGTCGGTTACCTACAGCGAAGCTTCGCCATCGCGCCGCCATGTCTGTGCTCCGCTTGTCTTTCCGGCATTTGCGGTGACATCGAAGAGCTGATTCCGGAGGGCGGAAAGTAACTCACCTTTGCTTTTAGGAGGTGTGTCGCTTAATGACAAGGCCTTCTTCATAATCGTGTCATCAACGGCTGCAACGAAATAACCTTGAATAAGAGATTATTAACCATGGCTCCTTACCTAATAGTCATAGATAATAGGCCCTGAGCAGACTTCCAGTGCGTGTTTGGTCGGTCGAGGTGCTTGCGGGGATTGCCTGCCCGCTCAGTTTCAAAGGTGTGAATGTGTTCCGTCGGATAATCATGGCTGCATTTCTTGGCCTTGTTGTCTCATTGCAGGGCGGCGCTGTCGCGCATGCGGCGGGCGATCTCGCCGCTTTGACCTATCAGGCAGCCGGCGACGAACTGCGCACACGCGTCGTCATCAATTTCGACCAGGAGCCGGACATTTCGACAATGCTGCTCGGCGATCCGCATCGCCTGGCGATCGACATGCCAAAGACGGTTTTTGGCTTCGACAAGAAATCGACCGAGGCGCGGGGTCTCATCACCGATGTGCGCTATGGGATGATCGACGCAACGCG
The DNA here is from genome assembly GCF_056399405.1 of Phyllobacterium sp. 01N428. NCBI lineage: Bacteria > Pseudomonadati > Pseudomonadota > Alphaproteobacteria > Hyphomicrobiales > Phyllobacteriaceae > Phyllobacterium > Phyllobacterium sp. 01N428. The sequence goes on along the minus strand of NZ_JBFTRH010000007.1, from coordinate 37,334 downwards.
CTCGCGGCTCATCTTTACTTTGAAGGGACCATTTTCGGTCGAACGGATCGACGTCCTCAAGAACGATAACAGTCCCGGCTACCGGCTCGTCGCCGATCTCGTCGCGTCGTCCGATCGTGCCTTTGCGGAAGCATTGAAGACGCAGAACCAGACGACTGCCTCGACCACATCGACGCCGACCGGTGATCGATTGGCATCTGCCGCTCCCGGCGAAGCAAGCCAGGCGCCGAAACCGTTCACCGTGGTCGTCGATGCCGGCCATGGCGGGATCGACAGCGGCGCGGAGAGTGCCGGCGGAAGCCTGGAAAAGAATGTGACGCTGATGTTCGCGCAGCAGTTGCGGGACGAATTGCAGAAGATCTCCGGCATCCGTGTCGAGATGACACGCAACGACGATACGTTCCTGCGCCTGTCCGAGCGCGTGCGTATCGCCCGCCAGTACGAGGCCGACCTGTTCGTCTCGATCCATGCCGACACGATCAATCGCGGCAATATCCGCGGTGCAACGGTCTACACCGTTTCCGACCGGGCTTCTGATGCGGATTCCCGCGCCATGGCCGACCGCGAAAACCGTGCCGACGCTGTGGCCGGCATCGCCTTTGATAATGAGGCGCCGGAAATCGCCGACATATTGATGGACCTGACGCGCCGGGAGACACACAACTTCTCGCTGAGTTTCGCCAAGACCGTGGTGAAGTCGCTCAAGAAAGACGTCAACATGATCAACAACCCGCACCGCTTTGCCGGCTTTCAGGTGCTGCGCGCGCCGGATGTGCCGTCCGTGCTGGTTGAAATCGGATATCTCTCCAATCAGGAAGACGAAAAGCTCATGCTCGATCCGGCATGGCGGAGCCATGTCGCCGAAAGGCTTGCCACGGCGGTCGGCGAATTTGCCGGAATGAAGACGGCTGGCGCGCTCAACTAGGAGTTATGCACGGTAGGGTTGTATTGAAAATTCTCACGCCCGTGCGTTGCCGAAACTACACATTTGGTATTTAAATTGTTAAGGGAAACGGGTTTTCCTTGCCTTTGTCACATTTGTCGATCAATGGCATCGACGAGCTTTCGGCGTCGCTCCTGGCACATGCCGAACTTGGGCTGGCTTTCACTGTGGCCATTCCTGCATCGCAATCTGCATGAATCGAAAGCTCGCTTTGATTTTACGTGCCAATTGGTGAAACGGGTTCCGGATACTTATGATACGCTTGATCGGATATTTTTTCGGAATCGGCACGGTTATGGCGCTGATCGCCGCTGCTGGCGCGGCCCTTTACGTCGTCAGCATCTCTAAGGATCTGCCGGACTACGAAGTTCTGGCCAAGTACGAACCACCGGTCATGACCCGCGTTCATGCATCCGACGGGCAGCTTATGGCGGAATTTGCGCGCGAGCGCCGGCTTTATTTGCCGATCCAGGCGGTTCCTGACCGGGTCAAAGCTGCCTTCATTTCGGCCGAAGACAAGAATTTCTATCAGCATCCGGGTGTCGACATTAGTGGACTGTTTCGCGCTGTCCTTACCAATATCCAGAACTACGGCACGCGCCGGCCTGTCGGCGCATCGACCATCACGCAGCAGGTCGCCAAGAACTTTCTCCTGAGCAATGACCAGACCATCGGCCGCAAAGTCAAGGAAGCGATCCTCTCGTTCCGCATCGAGCAGGCCTATTCGAAAGACCGCATTCTCGAACTTTACCTCAATGAGATTTTCTTCGGCCTCAACTCCTACGGCATTGCAGGCGCCGCGCTGACATATTTCAACAAGTCGGTGAACGAATTGACCGTGGCGGAGGCTGCCTATCTCGCGGCCCTTCCGAAGGGACCTTCCAACTACCATCCGTTCCGCCAGCCGGAGCGTGCGATCGAGCGGCGCAACTGGGTCATCGATCGCATGGCCGAGAACGGCTATGTGACGGCGGAAGAAGCTACGGAAGCGAAAGCCGAGCCGCTCGGCGTTACGCCGCGGCACACCGGCAACTATCTTTTTGCGTCAGAGTATTTCAGCGAAGAGGTTCGCCGCCAGATCATCGCCAAATATGGCGAGAACGCGCTCTATGAGGGCGGTCTTTCGGTACGTACCACGCTCGACCCCAAGCTGCAGGTCATGGCGCGCAAGGCGCTGCAGCACGGGCTCTTCAAATATGACGAGGCGCGCGGCTATCGCGGCGCCTACAAGACCATTTCAACCAATGGCGACTGGGGCATTCCGCTGTCCGAGATCAAGGCGTTCTCCGACGTGCCGGAGTGGCAGCTCGCCGTCGTGCTCGAGGTAACGCCGCAGCAGGCGACGATCGGTCTGCAGCCCGACCGCGAGACTTCCGGCAAGGTCGTCAGCGAGCGCAAGCAGGGCACGATCGACGCGGCCGACGCAAAATGGGCCTTGAAGCTGCTCATCGACGGCAAGCGCTCGTCGGCAAAGTCACTCGAGGGCGTGCTCAATGTCGGCGACGTGGTCTTTGTTGAGAAGAAGGAGGGCAGCAACGATGCCTTCCAGCTGCGCCAGGTGCCGAAGATCGCCGGCGGCGCTGTTGCGATGGACCCGCATACGGGACGCGTTCTTGCCATGGTCGGCGGCTTCTCCTTTGCCGAATCCGAATTCAATCGCGCGACGCAGGCGATGCGCCAGCCAGGTTCCTCGTTCAAGCCGTTCGTCTACTCCGCCGCGCTCGATAATGGCTATACGCCAGCCTCGGTTGTGCTTGATGGTCCGATATCTATCGACCAGGGCGGCAGCCTCGGCATATGGGCGCCGAAGAACTATGGCGGAAAGTTTGCCGGCCCATCGACGCTGCGCTACGGCATCGAACAGTCGCGCAACCTGATGACGGTCCGCCTGGCGCAGGACATGGGCATGAAGCTCGTTGCCGAATATGCCGAGCGTTTCGGCATCTATGACAAGATGCTGCCGGTTCTTGCCATGGCGCTCGGCTCGGGCGAAACGACGGTGCTGCGCATGGTGACCGGCTATTCGATCATCGCCAATGGCGGCCGCAAGATTACGCCATCGATGATCGACCGCATTCAGGATCGCTACGGCAAGACGGTGTTCAAGCATGACGAGCGCAAGTGCGAAAACTGCACGGCCACCGAATGGAAGGACCAGCCGGAGCCGGATCTGATTGACGACCGCGATCAGGTGCTGGACCCGATGACCGCTTATCAGATCACCTCGATGATGGAAGGCGTCGTGCAGCGCGGTACGGCGACGATCCTCAAGAGCCTCAATCGTCCGATCGCCGGCAAGACCGGAACGACCAATGACGAGAAGGATGCCTGGTTCATCGGCTTCACGCCCGACCTCGTCTTCGGCCTCTATCTCGGCTACGACACGCCATCGCCGATGGGCCATGGCTTTACCGGCAGCGGCCTTGCCGCACCGGTATTCAAGGAATTCGCCGAAGCTGCCCTGCAGGGGCAGCGCTCTGTCGATTTCCGTGTGCCCGAGGGCATGACGGTCATCCCGATCGACCGCAAGACGGGCATGCGCGCCTCGCCGGACGGCCCGAATGTCATCATGGAAGCGTTCAAGCCCGGCACCGGTCCTGCTGACACCTATTCGGTCATCGGCATGGATACGTTCTCGGAAGGCTCACCTGTCGAGGTGCAATCGCCAAACGTGAACCGGGCCATTCAGGGCGGTGGCGGCGGTCTTTTCTGACCGCCTGGCCCGCACTATTTCAGGTAGAGCTGAACACTTTACATCGCGCGGACCAGTCAATATGGTCCGCCGAAATTCGAGCATAGAGAAGGAACGGACAGCCAATGCGCGCCGAAATCGAGACGCTGGTCGACGAGATCAAGCAGGCCATAAGCCTGCTGAGGAGGCATCTTTGACTGGGATGCTTCAATCAAACGCCTGGGCTATCTGAACCAGCTTGCCGAAGATCCGTCGCTGTGGAATGACGCGCAGGAAGCACAAAAGCTTATGCGCGAGCGCCAGCAGCTGGAAGACGGCATCAACTCGATCCGCACCTTAAGCCAATCCCTGGACGACAATGTCGAACTCATCGCCATGGGCGAAGAGGAGGGCGATGCGTCGATCGTGGCGGAGGCGGAAGCCGCGATCCGGGCCATCAAGCAGGACGTGGATCGCCGCCAGATCGACACGCTGCTTTCGGGCGAAGCCGATGCCAACGACTGTTACCTCGAAGTCCATTCGGGTGCAGGTGGCACCGAGAGCCAGGACTGGGCCAATATGCTCCTGCGCATGTATACCCGCTGGGCGGAACGCAAGGGCATGAAGGTAGAGCTTCTCGAAGTTCACTATGGCGAAGAAGCCGGTATCAAGTCCGCTACAATCCTCGTCAAGGGCCACAATGCCTACGGCCTTCTGAAGACGGAATCCGGTGTTCATCGCCTGGTGCGCATTTCACCCTATGACTCGAATGCGCGCCGCCATACGTCGTTTTCCAGCATCTGGGTCTACCCGGTCGTTGACGACAATATCGCCATCGATGTCAACGAATCCGACGTTCGCATCGATACCTACCGCGCGTCGGGCGCAGGCGGACAGCACGTCAACACGACCGATTCAGCGGTGCGTATCACGCATATCGCGACCGGCATCGTCGTACAGTGCCAGGCTGAACGTTCACAGCACAAGAATCGTGCGACCGCATGGTCCATGCTGCGGGCTCGCCTTTACGAGGCCGAGCTTGAAAAGCGCGAAGAAGCCGCAAACGCGATTTCCGCATCGAAGACCGACATCGGCTGGGGCCATCAGATCCGTTCCTACGTCCTCCAGCCATACCAGTTGGTAAAGGATCTGCGCACCGGTGTCGAAAGCACCAGCCCGCAGGATGTGCTTGACGGCGAAGTGGACGAGTTCATGGAAGCAGCCTTGGCGCACCGCGTTCATGGATCGGACGTGGTCGTCGAGGATATCGCCTAAAGCCGCATTCTCAGAGGTCGGCAGCGATCTGCCGGCCGATGGCGAGGAAGGTCGTCGGATCGACGGCGTTGCCGTTTCTGCGCACTTCGTAATGGAGGTGCGGGCCGGTTGAGCGTCCTGTGCTCCCGACCTTGCCGAGAACGTCGCCGAGCTTGACGCGCTGGCCCGTCTTGACGAGGATCTGGCTCATATGGCCGTAACGCGTGACGAGCCCGTTGCCGTGGTCGACCTCGACCATATTGCCGTAACCGCCGGCATATTCGGCAGCAGTCACGGTTCCGTTGGCCGTTGCAAGAACCGAGGTTCCCGCTATTGCGCGGAAATCCATGCCCGAGTGAAAAGCCATCATGCCGATGAGCGGGTCTCTGCGCACGCCAAAGGAACTTGATACCGGCATTCCGGGCGCCGGGTTGGCGATGGGGACGGCCTTTGCCAGCTTCTTTGCGCCTTCAAGACGATGCAGCGCATCATTCAAATCGGCGAGTTTCGTGTCGAATGGCGCGGTTGGGTTAAAGCTTGCCAGAATCAGCGGCCCACCAGCGCCGGCAGTCTCACCGCCCGCTGCCCGTTTGATTCCCGTCGCTGCAAGCGCATCCATGATTTTGTCGGCGGCTTCATAGGCTGTATTGGACAGCGTCTGCATCTGGCGGGACTGCTTGGTTTCGATCGCGGCGAGCGAATGGTCGACGGAATCGAGCAGTCCGGCCTTGTTGACCTTGGCTTTCGCCTTGTCGTCACGCGGCGCGGGCTTTTGCGTCGTCGACGTTGGTCCGGTAATGATCGGATCGATTCCATAGAAGGCATCGGCGTCCTCGGACCTGACAATATTGTCGGCATCGCTGTCCATCGCGAGGTGTGGAGCAACGTCAGCCGGCAAGCTATTGCCGGCGCGTTTGAGCATGGGCGCGAGCTTCTGGTGCTGCTCGGTCAGGCGCTTCTGGCGCTGAACAAGTTCTGCAACCTTGCCCTCGACCAGTTTTCGGTCGAGAAGCTGGCGACTGGTGACGCGGTCGAGCTGGGTGCGGAGCGCGGCGATGCGATCCTCGTAGGCGCGCTCGATCTGCGCCTGCCGGGCGACGCTTCCGGTTATGAGCTGATCGCGGAAAACGAGGTAGGATGTCGCAAGGATGTAGGTTCCGGCAAAGCCCACGGCCAGCGACCCGCCGAGGAGCGCGGCCCAGGGCTTCACGCTGAAATGGCGGATCGTTTCACCGCGCGCAATGATGATTGTATGCGGTTCCTTGATCGTGCCGAAGATGCTGGAGCTCTTGACCTTTTTCATGGCTGTGTGTTCGTCGATCCGCAGCTGAATTCCTGCAAATCACTACACTCTGTTAGGGTTAATAAATCCTGACAGAGCCGGGCATTCTCATTGAATTCGCAATGAAAAAGCGAAGAAATCAGCTTTTGAGCGCCCGCGTCGCCTCGAGAACCTCCGCGGCGTGGCCGGGAACCTTGACCTTGTTCCACACCCGGGCAATTTTTCCACTCGCATCGATGAGGAAAGTCGTGCGTTCTACGCCCATATATTTGCGGCCGTACATGCTCTTTTCGACCCAAAGCCCGTAGGCCTCGATGATCTTCCTGTCCTCGTCCGCAACGAGATCGACCTTCAGATCATGCTTTGTCTTGAATTTGTCGTGCTTTTTCACGGCGTCAGGAGACATGCCGATAACCGTGGCGCCGAGCGCTTCGAATTGCGGCTTGAGGCCGGAAAATTCGATCGCCTCCTGGGTACAGCCGCTGGTATCATCCTTCGGGTAGAAATAGAGCACGACCGGTTTGCCGCGCAGCGCGGACAGTGTGATGTCGCCGCCGCCATCGCGGGGCAGGGTGAAGTCCGGAGCGATGCTTCCAGTGTCCAGAACTGTCATATGAATGCCTTTCTTTTGATTATTGAATGCCCGCCTCAGTTACGCAACTACAGAGGCAAGGGAATCGTCTACGGTTTCCCATATGATTCCTCAATTGGCTTGGGAATTTGACAGAGAAACCGGAAAAAGTCCGCTTCACGAAGCGCGACTTCACAAAACTTCATCGCTACCCGTCAGCTCATAAGCGCGGCAGGGCTCCCGTTGCGACGCCGCGGCGTCGTTCGCGTTTACATATTGCAACGAACGCCTGCTTTTCGTTCATCATTCTTGTCGCCATTCTTGGAGGCATGGCCTTTACTGTTCTGCGGGTCGGCATAGGCGGCGAAGCCCTGACCCGGCGCACGCAGGCGGCCTTGAAATCGGTTGTCGGCCCGGAGACAGCAGCAACCATCCAGTCGGCGCAGATTTCACTCGACCAGCGCCATCACCTCGCCCTCGAGGCAAGGGACGTCAACATTTCCGACGCGAAGCGCGGCATCGAAATAAACAATGTCCGTTCCGTGCGGATCGGTCTGGCGACGCTGCCGCTGCTGCAAGGTAACGTCAAGGTCGAGCGCCTCGAACTTGACGGTGCCGAGATCAAGGTTACCTCGAAGGTACCCTTCGATTTCATGACCCTCGTTCCCTGGGACGCGCAGGGTCTCGTCGATCTCGATGGCGCCCAACGCGTGATCTTTTCGGGACTTGAAAGCGCGGTGTCGCTGCTCGATCAGCGCGAGACCCGCGACATTACCATCACCGACACATCGTTTGATTTCACCATTGCGGGTGCACCGGAGCGACTGCGGATCGTCAATCTCGATCTATCAGAGACTGGCGGGCCTGTCGCCATCAACGGAACGGTCGAGTGGCGAGGCAAGCAAATCGCGATTGCAGCACAGGCAAAGCGCTCGGCCGTCGGCGCGAAAATCGAGGCGTTTTCGCTCGACATCAGCAAAATTCCTCTCCAAGGCACTTTTGGCAATGCGCCTGCGCCCGATATCGACGGCATCAAGCCTGACGGCGCCTATCTTGCCTATGGCAATCTCGCCGAAATCAAGCTCGATGGTCTTGCCGGGTCGGCGAGCGAGCCGGCCCGCGTCTGGGGTGCGCTCAACATAGGCGAGGGCCCGGTTTCAATCGGTAATGTCGACGATATGTCTGTCGCGGCGCAGATCAATTTCGAGCACGCTGCCGGGTCGAAGGCCATCGATCTCAAGCCTTCGATGCTGAATTTTGGTGCATTCAAAGGAACCGTCACGGGCGCGATTACCCCGGACGCGGCAAATCCGGCTGAACCTGCTTATCGGTTCGAACTCGGTACCAACCAGGCAACGTCTTCGCCGCAGGACTCGAGCGAACCGGCGCTGGCATTCGATGCCGGCTTGTCGGGACGATACGTGCCGTCGCAAAAATTGCTCGATATCCCGAAGATTTCCGTACGTGCCGGCGAAGACAGCGCGTTGACAGGTTTTGCCAAGGCGACGTTTGGCAATGGCACGCCGGCCATGCAAATGTCGCTGCAGATTCCACAGATGCCCGTCGCCCATGCGAAACAGTTATGGCCCGTCTGGGTCGCTACCGGCGCGCGGCGGTGGGTTCTCGAAAATCTCTCCGGCGGAACGACCAGTGACAGCAGGATCGACTTGAATTTCGCGGCCGGCCGGTTCAACGGCCCCGGCAAGCCGCCGCCGCTCGAAGCCGATGAACTGCAGGCGGATTTTGCCGTTCAGGGGTCGCACTTCAATATCGTCGGTGAACTGCCGCCGGTCAGCAATGCCGACGGGAAGATCAGCGTGCGCGGCGCGCGCACGACGATCTCCCTGGAGAACGGCGTTGCGATCACCCCGAACAACCGCGAAGCGCATATTGTCGGCGGCACGCTGGTCATCCCGTGGGGACCGCAACGGCCGGTGCTTGCCGATCTCGACCTTAATCTTGCGGGCGACGCTTCGGCCGTCGCCGAAATCATCGGCTACAAGCCCATAAACGCCGTAAAAAACCTGCCATTCACGCCCGATGACATCAAGGGCAACGTCAAGGCACACGTGCTCGTCTCATTTCCGATTACGCGGCGCGCGCCCCCGGGTAGCCTCACATATACCGCCGAGATGGCGCTCTCCAACATCGACCTCGCCAAGAAGATCGACGGACAGTTGATCACGGATGCAAGTGGTTCGCTTTCGGTCACCCGCGAGGGGGCGAGCCTTGATGCTGAAGTCAAACTAAACGGCATTCCCGCCGATGTGGAACTGTTCGAGCCCCTGGGCGGCAACACGGCGAAGCGCGAGCAGAACGTCACCTTGCGGCTCGACGACAAGACACGCAACGCGCTGTTTCCTGCGCTCGACCCGCTGCTGTCCGGCCCGATATCGGTCGATATTTCAAAGGGTGCCGATGGCGCGCGTGTTGCAACGGCGGACTTGACGAAGGCCGAGATAAAACTGGCGCAAATCGGCTGGACCAAGGGCGCCGGCGTGAAGGCCACCGCAAAATTCGCCCTGCAGCAGGACGGCGATACGGCAATCATCAAGGATCTCGATATTGCGGGCGACACGTTCCGCATCCAGGGCGACGTCAAGGTCGTCGGCGGCGATTTGAGCTCGGCAGATTTCAATAACGTCAAGCTCAATCGCGGCGACGACATCACGGTCAAGGTGGCGCGGACGCAATATGGCTTCCGCGTCGATGTGAAGGGCAATGCGTTCGATGCGCGGCCCTTGCTCAACCAGATCACGGACAAGAAGCAAAAGAACAGCGAGGCAGGTGGCAAGCAGAGAGTGCTGATCAATGCCGACATCGATAATGTCGTCGGATTTTATCAGGAAACCTTCAGCAATGTCTCGCTTTCCTACGAGGGCGTCGGCTCAAATGTTTCGGGTCTCGCCTTCAACGCGATCAGCAAATCCGGCCAGAAGGTGATTGCGACGGATAGTTCCGGGAGCGGCGCCCGCTCTATCAACCTTCAGTCGCGCGAAGCCGGCGCGGTGCTGCGTTTCTTCGGATTCTACGAGAAGATGCAAGGCGGCAGCATCAGCGTTGCGCTCGACTCCAAAGGCGACGGGCCGTTGCGCGGGCAGGTCGACGCCCAGAACTTCACGCTCGTGAACGAGCCGCGGCTCGCCAAATTGGTGTCAACCTCGCCAAACGGTACAAGCCTCAACGATGCCGTGCAGAAGAACATCGACGTGTCGCGCGTGACGTTCGATCGCGGCTTCTCGCAGATCGAGAAAGGCTCGAACTACATCAATCTTGCAAATGGGGTGATCCGTGGGCCGACGATCGGCACGACGTTTCAGGGCGTTCTCAGCGATCCTGCAGGGAACATGAACCTGACCGGAACATTCATGCCGGCCTACGGCATCAATCGTATCTTCGGCGAGTTGCCGATCCTCGGCATGTTCCTCGGCAATGGCCGCGACCGCGGCCTTATCGGCATAACCTACCGGCTGCAGGGACCGCTGAAGCAACCACAGATCATCGTCAACCCGATATCCGTGATTGCTCCTGGCATCTTTCGTTCGATCTTCGAGTTCCAGTAGGAACTTGATCAGACCGGGCGAATGAGGATGTGCTTCTTCTTGCCGAGCGAGAGCTTGATGACGCCATCGCCAGTCACCTCCGAAGCGCCGATCTGAGCCCGCTCATCCGATATGCTGGCGTCATTGATACGAACCGCGCCTCCCTGGATATGGCGGCGCGCTTCGCCGTTGGAAGTGGCGAGCCCGGCCTTGACAATAAGGGTCAAGATACCAATTCCGGGCTCAAGTTCGCTTGCGGCGATCTCGATTGTCGGCAGGCTGGTGGCAAGCGCGCCTTCCTCGAAAGTCTTGCGCGCGGTCTCGGCTGCTTCTTCGGCAGCCTTCCGGCCATGCAGCAGGCTCGTCACTTCGGTGGCGAGGACCTTCTTGGTCTCGTTGATCTCCGCACCGCCCAATGCGCTAAGCCGGGCAATCTCATCCAGCGGCAGTGTCGTGTAGAGCTTCAGGAAGCGCTCCACATCGGCGTCTTCGGTATTGCGCCAGTATTGCCAGAAATCGTAGGGGCTCAAGAGTTCGGCGTTGAGCCATACGGCGCCGTTCATCGACTTGCCCATCTTCGCACCTGAAGATGTGGTCAGCAGCGGCGAGGTGAGGGCGTAGAGCTGCGGCGTTCCCAGGCGATGGCCGAGGTCGATGCCGTTGACGATGTTGCCCCACTGGTCGGAGCCCCCCATTTGCAGGCGCAGGCCATAGCGCTTGTTGAGTTCGACGAAATCATAGGCCTGGAGGATCATGTAGTTGAATTCGAGGAACGACAACGATTGCTCGCGATCGAGCCGCTGCTTGACCGAATCAAATGACAGCATGCGGTTGACCGAAAAGTGCTGGCCGACATCGCGCAGGAATTCGAGGTAGTTGAGCGGCAGGAGCCATTCGGCGTTGTTGACCATTAGCGCATCGCGGGGACCATCGCCAAAGGTGAGATAATTGGTGAATACGCGCTTGATGCCATCGATGTTGGACTGAATTGTCTCGGGCGTCATCAGCTTGCGTGCCTCGTCCTTGAACGAGGGGTCGCCGACCATGCCGGTACCGCCGCCCATCAGGGCGACGGGGCGATGGCCGGTTTTCTGCATCCAGTAAAGCATCATGATCTGTATCAGGCCGCCCGCATGAAGGCTCGATGCCGTCGGATCAAAGCCGATATAGGCAGACACGGTTTCCTTGGCGAAGAGCGCATCCAGACCCGCATCGTCGGAGGTCTGATGGATGAAGCCGCGCGTGGAAAGCGTGTGCAGAAACTCGGATTTGAAGGCAGACATTTCGGGTTTTCCTGATTGAATCAAACGGCACAAAGCATGTGCCTTAACAGACGCTGCCGTTTAACATCATTCTCAATCGAATCACAAGAAAGGCAGTGTCTTGGCGGCAATACGGCGTGCAATCGGGCTGATGAGCGGAACGTCGATGGACGGCATCGATATCGCGCTCGTCGAAACTGATGGCGGCGGCGATGTCGTGCGGGGACCGTCCGGCTTCACGCCTTACGAGACCGCATTCCGTCGCCGCATTGAAGCCTCGCTCAGCGAGGCGAAGGCCATCCAGCGGCGCAATGAGCGGCCGGGAACGCTCGCGCAGATCGAAGAAGAGCTGACGCGGCGGCACGGCGATGCCGTGAAGCAGTTTCTGTCCAATCATAACATCGAAGCGAAAGACATTGATATTATTGGGTTTCATGGCCAGACCGTTTTGCATCGACCAGGCGAAGGTTTGACTGTCCAACTGGGCGACGGAGAACTTCTTGCCAAAGTGACTGGCATTCCCGTCGTTTACGACATGCGTGCCAACGATATGGTGCATGGCGGTCAGGGTGCGCCGCTGGTGCCGGCCTATCACAGGGCGCTCGCGCGGCATGTTCCCGCTGAACTCAGCCACGGCCGGCCGGTGGTCTTCGTCAACATCGGCGGTATTTCCAATGTGACGATCGTGCCTTCGAAGGGCGATCCGATCGCTTTCGATACGGGACCGGGCAATACGCTGATCGATCAGTGGGTCGAGGACCGCGCCGGGATTGCCTATGATGCCGGCGGCGCCATTGCGAGCGAGGGCGAGATCGTGGGCGCGGCGGTTACACGCTATCTGACGAAACCGTTCTTCGATTTGCGGCCGCCGAAATCGCTCGACCGCAATGATTTTACCCTGGAGGAACTCGGAAATGCCGAGCTTGCCGATGGGGCGCGAACGCTGGCGAGAGTGACGGCCGACGCCATCTTGAAGGCAGGCGCCTATGCACCTGAAACGCCATCGCTGTGGATCATATGCGGCGGCGGGCGCAAGAACGCAACGATCCTCAAGGATCTGTCGGAAGGCGCGGGGCTTTCGGGCGCAAAGGTCATCGTGGCCGAAGATTTGGGTTTCAATGGGGATTCGATGGAGGCGGAGGCCTGGGCCTACCTCGCCGTTCGTGCCCTCGACGGGCTGCCATTGACCTGGCCGACGACGACGGGTTGCAAAGCGCCGGTGTCAGGCGGGGTGATTGCCGGTCGAAGGTAGATCCGGCTCGCCAAGATCCTCGGCCTGTCCCGAGGATCCGCAGTCTTGGAGCCTGTTATCGCAGCCGTTTCGGCTTGGCTTCAACCAACTCACCGTTCAGGCGACGGTCCAGATAGTCCGAACATTCGGCAATGACTTCATCGGTCATGCCGGAGAAGAAATGGTTGGCGCCGACCATGGTCTTTTGCGTGATCGTAATGCCCTTCTGGGTTTTCAGCTTGTCGACCAGACCTTGAACGTCCTTGGGCGGTGCCACCTTGTCCTGATCGCCGTGAAGGATCAGGCCGGACGAGGGGCAGGGCGCGAGGAACGAGAAATCATAGGTGTTGGGCTGCGGCGCGACGGAGATGAAGCCCTCGATCTCCGGTCGGCGCATCAGGAGCTGCATGCCAATCCACGCCCCGAACGAGTAGCCTGCCACCCAGCAGGTCTTCGAATCCGGATGCAGCGACTGCACCCAGTCGAGCGCACCGGCTGCGTCCGACAATTCGCCCGAACCATGATCGAATTCGCCCTGGCTGCGACCGATGCCGCGGAAGTTGAAGCGCAGGGTCGTGAAGCCGCGCTGCTGGAACATGTAGAACAGATCGTAGACGATCTTGTTGTTCATCGTGCCGCCGAATTGTGGATGAGGGTGGAGGACAATCGCGATCGGCGCGTTTTTTTCCGTCGAAGGCTGATATCTGCCCTCGAGACGGCCCGCTGGTCCATTGAAAATTACTTCAGGCATGTATACTCCACTCTTTGCCACAGGCGGTTGTAGTTGACCGGACTTGACGGCAACCAACTGCGCCCATAAAACCAGTTTAGAACCGTTCAAAACTGGTATAGAATTTTTGCTCGAAGCGGCTTAATAGGCTGTTCCGAGGCAAAAATTCAAGGAAATTGCGCTTTGTGCAGCGCGGTGTTCATAAAGAACAGGATCAAGGACCACCCATGGCCGGCAATCGCGCCTATTTGGACTACAACGCAAGCGCGCCGCTGATCCCGGCGGCTCGCGATGCTGTCGTCCAGGCGCTCATGCAGACGGGTAACCCATCGTCCGTTCACCAGGAAGGCCGGGCGGCAAAAGCCATTTTGGAAACCGCCCGCCGGAATGTCGCCGCGCTTGTCGCCGCAAAGCCCGACCACGTGTTCTTTACATCGGGCGCAACCGAGGCAGCTTCAACCCTCCTGACCCCGCATTTCATGATGGGACGGGCGCCGATGCGCCTTTCGCACCTCTATGCAGGCGCGAGCGAGCATCCGTGCATTCTCGCAGGCGGACAGTTTCCCGCGGATCAGATCACTATTATTCCTGTCGATGCCAACGGCATCCTTGATATCGATTTCCTGCGCGGCGCCCTTGAGGCCCACGATAGGAGCGCGGGGCTGCCGCTGGTGGCCGTCCAGGCTGCGAACAACGAGACCGGTGTTATCCAGCCAACTGCCGAGATCGGCAAGGTCGTGAAAGCGTCCGGGGGCTTGTTCGTAGTTGACGCCGTTCAGGCGGCTGGACGGATTCCACTCAATATATCCGATACTTCGGCAGACTATCTCATCCTGTCTTCACACAAGATCGGTGGTCCAAAGGGCGTCGGCGCCATTGTGGCCGTGTCCGATCTGGTCATGCCGCGTGCGCTTGTGCGCGGTGGCGGCCAGGAAAAGGGTCATCGGGCCGGCACTGAAGCCCTGCCGGTCATTGCAGGTTTTGGCGCGGCGGCAGAAGTTGCGACCAAGCGTCTGAATGCCGGAGGCTGGTCCCTTAAAACACGCGACGCCATCGAGCAGGGTATCAAGTCCATCGCGCCGGATGCGATCATCCATGGCGAGGGGGCCAACCGCTTGCCGAATACGACCTTCTTTTCGCTGAGCGACATGAAGGCGGAAACCGTGCAGATCGCTTTCGATCTTGCGGGAATCGCGCTATCGGCGGGGTCCGCCTGTTCTTCGGGCAAGGTCGGCCCCAGCCATGTGCTTGCCGCCATGGGTTTTGGTGGCGGCACCGGTGCCCTCAGAGTTTCGACAGCTTCCGACACGGATGAAAGCGACGTTGCGTCGTTTCTCCACGCATTGGCCAAAATCGTCGCACGCCGCGACCGTTCGAAACCTGTTGCCGTGGATGCGGCCTAGAAATTCCGGCTATCGACCTCTGTTTACGGTCGATAGCCGAAAAAATCCGGCGTTAGCCGGGTGTTAAATCGCGCAATTGCGCACTACATACGGAGCAAATATTCAAGACGACATACGCCTTGACGTTTGCAACTGCGGGACCTTGAACCCCGCGTGGATGGAGAACGCCAATGCCTGCCGTGCAGGAAACTATTGATCGGGTCCGCACCCTCGACGTGGACCAGTACAAATATGGCTTTGAAACCCTTATCGAAATGGATAAGGCGCCGAAGGGTCTTAACGAAGATATCATTCGCTTTATCTCTGCCAAGAAGAACGAGCCTGAATGGATGCTGGAATGGCGTCTCAAGGCTTATGAGCGCTGGCTGACGATGGAAGAGCCCACATGGGCGCGCGTCAACTATCCGAAGATCGACTTCCAGGACATGGTGTACTTCGCCGGGCCGAAGAACCAGACCGGCCCAACGTCGCTTGCCGAAGTCGATCCCGAACTCCTGCGTACCTATGAGAAGCTTGGCATTCCACTGAAAGAGCAGGAAATCCTTGCGGGCGTGCGCAAGCAGGGCGAACCGAGTAATTCGGACGACGAAGAGGTCAGCGACAACGTCTACAAGTCAGGCCGTGTCGCGGTCGACGCCGTGTTCGACAGCGTTTCTGTCGTGACGACGTTCCGAGCTGAGCTTGCCAAGGCCGGCGTCATCTTCTGTTCGATCTCGGAGGCGATCCGCGAATATCCCGAACTCGTCCAGAAGTATCTCGCATCGGTGGTTCCGGTCTCCGACAATTTCTATGCGACGCTGAATTCGGCGGTATTTACCGACGGTTCTTTCGTCTATGTGCCGAAGGGCGTGCGCTGCCCAATGGAGCTTTCCACTTATTTCCGCATCAATGAGCGGGATACCGGACAGTTCGAGCGGACGCTGATCATCGCCGAGGAAGGCGCTTACGTCTCCTATCTCGAAGGCTGCACCGCACCGCAGCGTGACGAAAACCAGTTGCACGCTGCAGTCGTCGAGCTCATTGCCCTCGACAACGCCGAAATCAAGTATTCGACGGTCCAGAACTGGTTCCCAGGCGATGCGGAAGGCAAGGGCGGCATCTACAATTTCGTCACCAAGCGTGGCGATTGCCGTGGCGTCAACTCCAAGATTTCCTGGACGCAGGTCGAAACCGGATCGGCGATCACGTGGAAATATCCGTCCGTGATCTTGCGCGGCGACAATTCGCGCGGCGAGTTTTATTCGATTGCCGTTTCCAACGGCCATCAGCAGATCGACAGCGGTACGAAAATGCTGCATCTCGGCAAGAACACGTCGAGCCGCATCATTTCGAAGGGTATTTCCGCGGGCAAGTCGAACAATACCTATCGCGGCCAGGTGTCGGCGCACCGCAAGGCCGAGAATGCACGCAACTTCACCCAGTGCGATTCACTGCTGATCGGCAATGATTGCGGCGCCCACACCGTGCCCTACATCGAGGCAAAGAACGCCACGGCGCAGTTCGAGCACGAAGCGACCACCTCGAAGATCTCCGAAGACGCGCTGTTCTACGTGATGCAACGCGGCATTCCGGAGGAAGAGGCGATCGCGCTCATCGTCAATGGCTTCGTCAAGGAAGTCATCCAGGAACTGCCAATGGAGTTTGCCGTGGAAGCGCAGAAGCTTATCGGCATCAGCCTTGAGGGGAGCGTCGGTTAATGGTCATCGCCACGAAGGAAGAGCTCGACAGGTTGCGCCGGCGCTATGAAGAGCTTGGCGAAGTCATCGAGGAATTGACGGATACGCTGGCGCGCTCGTCCACGGCGACCGAACGTGTGCTTGAACCTGAACTGATCCGGGCCCGCAAGGAGCTTGCTTCCGTGGTCGAGCGCCTGAAAAGCCTGAGCGGCGATAATTCGAATTGAGGGATGGCGATAGGCCATCCATGCTGGAAATGAAATTGAGCGGAGGATCGCCTGTTTGCTGGTCCCGCTGGAATACGAAGGAACTATGAAATGCTGGAAATCAGAAACCTGCACGCACGCATCGCCGAAGATGGCACCGAGATCATCCGCGGCCTGAACCTCACCGTCAAGGCGGGGGAAGTTGCCGCCATCATGGGCCCCAACGGCTCGGGCAAGTCTACACTCTCCTATATTCTTGCTGGCCGCGAGGACTATGAGGTGACGGAAGGCGACATCCTCTACAATGGCGAGTCGATCCTCGATCTCGACCCGTCCGAGCGTGCGGCAAAGGGAATTTTCCTCGCATTCCAGTATCCGATGGAGATACCGGGCGTAGCCACGATGGAATTCCTCAAGGTGGCGATGAATTCGCAGCGCAAGGCGCGCGGCGAAGAACCGCTGAAAATCCCGGAGTTCCTCGGCCGCGTCAAGACCGCCGCCGCATCGCTCGACATGGACATCGGCATGCTCAAGCGTCCCCTCAATGTCGGTTTTTCCGGCGGCGAAAAGAAGCGTGCCGAAATCCTGCAGATGAAACTGCTCGAGCCCAAGCTTTGCGTACTCGATGAGACGGATTCGGGTCTCGATATCGATGCCCTGAAGATCGTTGCCGACGGCGTCAATGCGCTGCGCTCGCCGGATCGCGCCGTAATCGTCATCACGCACTACCAGCGCCTGCTCGACTATATCGTTCCGGACACGGTGCATGTCCTCTACAAGGGCCAGGTCATCAAGTCGGGGGGCAAGGAACTTGCCCTGCACCTCGAAGAAAACGGCTATGCCGATATTATCGGCGAGGCAGCCTGAGGAGCGTCATGATGAATGTTCACGCAAGACGCCAGCCCACGGCCGCGGAAGCCGCGCTGGTCGACGCCTTTGTCGACCGGATGGGCGAACTGCCGGGCGATGGCGAGATCTCCAGCGCCCGCGACAATGCAATTGAGGCGCTGAAGGAGCAGGGCCTGCCCTCGCGCCGTGTCGAAGCCTGGCACTATACCGATTTGCGCACGCTGCTGCGCAGCGTTGCGCCCTATGACAGCGCTGCTGGCACCAATGCATTGCTGCCGATTATCTCCGGCTCTGCCATTGCCGCGGTTTCGAACGGCGTCAGCCTGGTTGCGCCCAGAGTTGATGGCGTCGAATTCCAGAAGTTCAGCGAGAAGCTGTCGGAGGGATCGGTCATCGGCGATCTTGCCATCCGTGATGGCGATGACACGATCGGCCAGATCAACGCAGCCTATGTTACCGATGGCTGGGCTGTGTCGGTTGCCGAAGGCGCCGAACTTGGTGCGCCGCTCGAACTCCAGAACATTCAAACGCGCGGCCAGGGCCATGTCCGGTTTCCGGTCAAATTCGGCAAGGGCGCCAAGGCTACGGTCATCGAGCGCCAGGCAGGCGGCGAGGGCGACGGTTTCTCGACGAGCATCAGCAATGTCACTGTGGCTGACGATTGCGAAATTACCTGGATCATCCTGCGCGAGCATGGCGAACAGTCGACCCAACTCGCTCAGTTCATTGCCACCATCGGCAAGAACGCCAAGCTCAACCTCTATGTCGTCAATGCCGGCGGCAAGCTCATTCGTCAGGAAGTGCATGTGCTTGCCCAGGGCGAGGGCGGCGACTTCCAGCTGCGTGGCGTCAATCTCCTCGGCGGCGACAGCCATACGGATGTGACGATGACGCTCGGCCACCTCGTCGAAAACACGACGTCGGTGGAAATCGTCCGCAACGTCGTCACTGACCGGGCGCGCGGCGTCTTTCAGGGCCAGATCAAGGTCAACAAGATCGCCCAGAAGACCGATGCGCGCATGGCCTGCAACACGCTCCTGCTTTCGGACGACGGCGAATTCGACGCCAAGCCGGAACTTGAGATTTTTGCCGACGACGTTGCGTGCGGTCATGGCGCGACGGTTGCCGAAATCGACGGGAACCATCTGTTCTATCTGCAGGCACGCGGCATTCCCGAAAGCGAGGCACGCGGGCTGCTGATCAAGGCATTCGTGGCCGAGGTCGTCGAAGAGCTTGAAGACGAGGAATTGGTCGAAGCGCTGGAAGGCATCCTCGACAAGTGGTTGGCCGCTCACGTCTGAGCGGTCGTCCAAAGTCAACTGAAAAACGGGATAACGCGGCTATCATGGACTCCAAGATCATTCCGAGCAGCTACGACGTAGAGGCGATCCGTCGCGATTTCCCCATCCTGTCGCGCGAAGTCTATGGCAAGCCGCTTGTCTACCTCGACAATGGCGCATCGGCGCAGAAGCCGCAGGCTGTCATCGACGCGATCACGCATACCTATTCCAACGAGTACGCCAATGTGCATCGCGGCCTGCATTTCCTTTCAAATGCTGCGACCGATGCCTACGAAAAGGCGCGCGAAAATGTCCGGCGCTTTCTCAATGCGGCTTCCGTCGACGAGATCGTCTTCACCAAGTCAGCGACGGAGGCAATCAACACCGTCGCCTATGGCTATGGTATGCCGAATATCGGCGAGGGCGACGAAATCGTGCTGTCGATCATGGAGCATCATTCCAACATCGTGCCGTGGCATTTCATTCGCGAGCGCCAGGGCGCCAAGCTCGTATGGGTACCGGTCGACGATCAAGGCGCGTTTCACATCGAGGAATTCGAGAAGCGGCTGACGGAGCGCACTAAACTCGTCGCTATCACGCATATGTCGAACGTGCTTGGCACAGTGACGCCGATCAAGGATATCGTCCGTATCGCCCATGCTCGCGGCATTCCGGTGCTGGTAGATGGCAGCCAGGGTGCGGTGCACCTGCCCGTGGATGTCCAGGATCTTGGATGCGACTGGTACATTTTCACCGGGCACAAGATATATGGGCCGTCGGGCATTGGCGTTCTTTACGGGCGCAAGGAAAAGCTTGAAGCGATGCGTCCCTTCCAGGGCGGCGGCGAGATGATCGAAGAGGTGACGGAGGACATCGTCACCTACAACCATCCACCGCACCGGTTCGAAGCGGGTACGCCACCGATCGCCCAGGCGATCGGCCTTGGTGCGGCGATCGAATATGTCGAGAAGATCGGCCGCGCCGCCATTCTGGCGCATGAGGAGGATCTGCGCGACTATGCGCACGAACGCCTACGGCAGATCAATTCGCTGCGCATTTTCGGTGACGCCAAGGGCAAGGGCGCGATCATTTCATTCGAGCTCGAAGGCATTCACGCCCATGACGTGTCGATGGTGATCGACAGGGCCGGCGTTGCGGTGCGTGCCGGTACGCATTGTGCGCAGCCGCTTCTGAAGCGCTTTGGCGTAACATCGACATGCCGTGCCTCATTTGCCATGTATAATACGCGAAACGAAATCGATGTTCTTGCCGATGCGCTGGAGAAGGCGCGGAAATTCTTTGGGTGATGATAATGGCCGATAAAGTCGAAACGCTTGAAAAGCAGGATACGGTTGCAGCCGATGCCGCGCACACGCCGGTTGGCACGGCATCGGCGTCCGCTATTCCCGCCGATGAACTGGCGCGGATGACGGATGACATCATCAGTGCGCTGAAAACCGTCTATGATCCGGAAATTCCCGCCGATATCTATGAGCTCGGGCTCGTCTACAAGGTCGATATCGAAGATGATCGCTCGGTCAAGATCGAGATGACGCTTACGGCGCCGGGCTGCCCGGTAGCCGGAGAAATGCCGGGATGGGTGCAGGATGCAGTCAGCGCCGTCGAAGGCGTCAGCTTCGTCGATGTCACGATGACCTTCGATCCGCCGTGGACGCCTGACCGAATGTCGGAAGAGGCGCAGGTTGCGGTCGGCTGGTATTAAGCCGTTCCTTGTTTGGATAGCGTGCCGCAAGCCCTCGGGCTTCGGCTCCGTCCGATGAATTGGTCAGGGCGCCTCGCAGCCCTCAGGAACGCTTTCTTCGAGCGGCTTGTTGGATTTCTCCAGCGTTCCGTCGAGGATCGACATAGGGACGTAGGGCACGCCCTGGATGGCCGGATTGGCGAGCCGTAAACGATAGCAGCCGTTGAAGACTTCGGTCTTGCCATCCTTGCCGGTCGATTCGATGGCAACGGGCTTGCTCCAATAGGCGGAACCTGCGGCGCCTTCTCCCTCGGCCTTGCCGAAGAGTACTTTTACCGAGGCCGTGGTCTCATAGCCCTTCTGAAACTCGGCAAAAGGCTTGGGCGGATTGTCTGGAGCATAATAGCTGTAGGCGCGGGCATATTCCTGCCGGTTGATGGCATTGTAGTAGGATCGGATCAGGGTTTCCGGCGTGCTGCGATTGTCGAGATACTCGGGCGGGGTCTGGTTTTGCCCTTCGGCGGCGGGTTCGGCGGGTTTTGCCGGAGTTTGCTCCTGATCCTGCGTTTGTTCCGGCTGCTTCGTTTCCTGCGCTGAGGCGAAGGCCGGCGCGAGGAAGGCGAATGCGATGCTGCAGTAGAGAAGTTTGCGATGGTTCATGGGCTCTCCGCCTCTCAATCGTTGGCCGGGACAGTTTGAACACTTGCGGTGACGGTTGTGTAACATTAACTATGGTATTGTGTGATCGTTCCGCGATCTCAAAGAAGAGAGATGAGAAATGGGTCGTTTTTCTGTCATGACGTTGACTGATGCTGCAGCCAACCGCGTCCGCGAGATTGTCGCGACGCGCGAGAATGCGCTCGGAATTCGTGTCGGCATCAAGAAGGGCGGCTGCGCGGGGATGGAATACATGATCGATCTCGTTACCGAGGCAAAGCCGGGTGACGATGTCGTCGAGAAGGACGGCATCAAGGTCTACGTTGCACCGGAAGCCGTGCTTTATCTCCTCGGCACGCAGATGGATTTCGAAGTGACGACGCTGCGCACGGGCTTTGTGTTCAACAATCCCAACCAGACGTCGGCCTGCGGCTGCGGCGAATCAGTCGAGTTGACGCCGGCAAAGCCGGAGGCGCTGGCTGCTGCCGCGTCTTAAGATTGCTCCTGTCAAATCGGGCGTGACGCGCCGTGCTTGTCCTGCAATAGTTCGGGCATGGACAATGATGCGATTCACGATCTTTTCTCCGGTCTCGGGCCCGTCACCATTAAGCGGATGTTCGGCGGCAAAGGCATCTATTTCAATGGCTTGATCATTGCGCTTGAAGTGGATGACGAGATTCTGCTCAAGGCTGATACAGTTTCGGCACCGGCGTTCAGTGCCGCCGGCTGCCGGCAATGGAGCTATAGCGGCAAGAACAAGCCCGTCGACATGCCCTACTGGTCGATCCCCGAGGAGGCGATAGACGATCCCGATATAATGGCGGAGTGGGCGCGGCGCGCCTATGAGGCATCCTTGCGCGCCAAGAAATAGTTACCGAGGCAGGATTTATCTAAACGGCCGCTTGGTCGCGCAACAGGTGGATGGCATGGAGCGTCGGCATCGTCACCTTTTCCGGCAGCTCTCCGAGCGGAAACCAGCCAATGCCGCCGTGCTTTTCAGGCTCGAGCAGCCGGGCCTCGCCGCTATAGGTCTTTGCGAGATACAGGATGCCGAGCCAATGCTGTTGCTCTTCGTGGAAGAGCTGTTCGCTCAAGCCCAGCAAGCTGACAATACCGGCTTCAAGACCAGTCTCCTCAAGAGCTTCGCGTCGTATGGCCTGTTCGGCGGTTTCGAGGAAATCCACTTTGCCGCCGGGAATACCCCAGGCTCCGGCCTCGGGGCTTTTCTTGCGTTGCAGAAGGAGAATGCGGCCGCGATCCAAAAAGACCATGCCGCAACCGACGCCCGGAGTGTGCACGAGAAGCCCCTTCTGTCCGAACCGAATCCCGGTCCTGAGCTTTGCTCACGGGCAAGGGATTCGGCAAGACTGCCTGGGTTCAGATTTTGGTGTCGATAAGCATGAATGCGGGGATTTCGTCGCCGAAGCCCACCGGTGCCGAGCCCATGTCGTCGCGCTCACGCCGATGATCACGGCGCGGCTCGGCTTGTGAAGGCTTGCCGCGGCGCTGTTCATTGTCGGCCTTGATGGCTGCCCTGTGCGGCTTGTCGGCGTTGCGCGGCGCTACCGCGACCTCGGCCACGACTGGCGCTTCTTCGGCGTCCTTTGCCTTGTCGGCGGCAGCGAGAATATCGATTTCCGACTGGGGCCGTTCGCGCTCGCGGCCTTCATTGCGCGGCCGGCGCTTGGGTTCAGCCTTGCGGCGGCCCCGGCGTGGCGCCTCTTCGGGTTCCGTCGAAACGGGCAGGGTGGAGAGGTCGCCATCGAGCCAGCTGATATCTTCGCCGATCAGCTTTTCAATCGACGAAAGGTGCTTTACGTCAGCGGGCGTCACCAGGGTGAAGGCCTTGCCGGAACGTCCGGCGCGGCCCGTGCGCCCGATACGGTGTACATAGTCTTCCGAGTGGATCGGCACGTCGAAGTTGAACACGTGGCTGACATCCGGAATATCGAGGCCGCGGGCGGCGACGTCGGAGGCCACGAGAATCTTCAGCTTGCCGTCCTTGAAGTTCGCAAGCATCGTCGTACGGGCGCGCTGATCCATGTCGCCATGCAGCGCACCGGCATCGAACTCATGCTTGACGAGCGAGCGGAAGAGTTCCGACACATCCTTCTTGCGATTGCAGAAGATGATCGCATTCTTGAGGCCTTCGTCTTCAGCGCGGATCAGGTCGCGCAGCACGGCGCGCTTTTCCCAATCCTTCTTGCCGGACTTCACCAGCTTTTGCTCGACGGTCTTGGCCGTGGTCGCTGCCTTCGCGACTTCGACGCGGGCCGGCGAATGCAGGAACTGTTCGGTGAGCTTGGTGATTTCCGGCGGCATCGTCGCCGAGAAGAACAGCGTCTGCCGGGTGAAGGGGATCAACTTGCAGATGCGCTCAATATCAGGAATGAAGCCCATGTCGAGCATGCGGTCGGCCTCGTCGATGACGAGAATGTCGACGGCGCTGAGCAGCAGCTTGCCGCGTTCGAAATGGTCGAGCAGGCGGCCCGGCGTTGCGATCAGCACGTCAGCGCCGCGCTCAAGCTTGCGCAACTGGTCGTCGAACGAAACACCGCCAATGAGCAGGGCAACATTCAGCCGGTGGTTCTTGCCGTACTTGACGAAGTTCTCCTCGACCTGCGCCGCGAGTTCGCGCGTCGGTTCGAGAATGAGCGTGCGTGGCATGCGGGCGCGGGCGCGGCCCTGCTCGAGCAGGGTGAGCATCGGCAGCACGAAGGAAGCGGTTTTGCCCGTTCCGGTCTGGGCGATGCCGAGCACGTCCTTACGCTGCAGCGCATGCGGAATGGCGCCAGCCTGGATCGGTGTCGGAATTGTATATCCTGCTGCTTCTACAGCATTGAGCACTTTGGGTGAAAGGCCCAGATCGGCAAAGGTGGTCAACGGAGGTTTAACTTTCTATCTGCAGTCGGTGCTGCGCCTGTCCATAATCCGACCAGGATTGCCTTGGTCTTTGGAATTGCACAGCGTTTTGCTTGAATGGCGTTACGGCGCAGGGGAGCAAAAGTCAACTCTTGGCGCAGGTCACATTTAAGAGTTTGTTACAATTGTGCGCGAATTTATTCCAATGTTGTCAATAAAGGAACTGTTCCTTGAGAATTCGCTCGTTCCAGGAATGGTTCTTGTCAAACAGAATGGTCGCGCGCATCTGCAAAGCTTCTTCAACCGTGACCGACAAGACGGACTTTACTTCCGTATGATCGGCGACAGCATTGACGGGCCGCTTTTCGGGTTCGAGGATATCGAAGCGCACGGTCACACGGTTTGGGAGAAGGGCACCGCGCCAGCGTCGCGGGCGGAAGGCCGAGACCGGCGTGAGCGCTAGGAGGCGCGCATCGAGCGGGATGATCGGCCCCTGGGCCGAGAGATTGTAGGCAGTCGAGCCGGCCGGCGTCGCAACCATGACACCGTCGCAGATCAGTTCCTCGAGCCGCACCTGCCCATCGACGCTGATCCGGATCTTGGCCGCCTGGTAGGATTGGCGCAGCAGCGACACCTCATTGAGGGCAAAGGCTGTGAAGTTCTCGCCATCCGCCGTCTCCGTCACCATTTTGAGCGGGCGGATGGTTTCGGCTTGTGCGGCCTCGATCCGCTCCTTAAGTCCCTCTTCCTTATACTCGTTCATGAGAAAGCCGACCGAACCGCGGTTCATGCCGTAGATCATCTTGCCCTGGTTCATGTAGTTCTGCAGCGTGGCGAGCATGAAACCGTCGCCGCCAAGCGCAACGATGACGTCGGCGTTGCGCGCTTCGGTCTGGCCATAGATCCGGGCAAGCTCGCTTATCGCCTCGTCGGAATCGGGTGTCCCTGAGGAAACGAAGGCAAATGTTTCGATTTTTCGGTTCATTTCCGCTTGCTCATCCTCGGTCCGTCCTCGTTGCGCGCTGTTTAACTGGCAAGGTGCTCGCGATAGCCCTCGCTCCAGCCAGTCGATGTTATCCCACGCGGCTATCCGCGTAGCACGGCAGGGCTGATCTGGCAAAACCGCCGGCGCCTAAAAAAGTCGACGAAATCGCTTCACCGCCGATTTTTTAATTTTACAGGAACGAGCTTTATGCTAAGCGGACGCCGCTGCCCTTGTAGCTCAGTTGGTAGAGCATCTGATTTGTAATCAGAGGGTCGGGAGTTCGAGTCTCTCCGGGGGCACCATTAAAACTTGTCAGGACGTTATACAGCATCCGCAGCGCGAAACCGTGCCGTTTTCCCTGAACAAAGCAGTGCCCCATGTCACGTCTGAAAATACTGCAGATTGCCCTGGTCGTGTTCGGTGTCGCATTCTGCCTCCTCTATCCGCTTGCGATTGTCTG
The DNA here is from genome assembly GCF_056399405.1 of Phyllobacterium sp. 01N428. Lineage (NCBI taxonomy): Bacteria > Pseudomonadati > Pseudomonadota > Alphaproteobacteria > Hyphomicrobiales > Phyllobacteriaceae > Phyllobacterium > Phyllobacterium sp. 01N428. The sequence continues at coordinate 11,768 of NZ_JBFTRH010000007.1, read as the reverse complement.
GCCGTCAGGGTGGGCGTGGCATGACGGCCCACCGACCGCTTCGCACTATTTCATGATGATCGTGGGCATCTATGCGACGCTTGGAGTATTTCTGGTTCGAGCGGCGCGAAACCCCATGGCACATCGGTCGCTCATCGACTTTACGATCTGGTCGAGTGTCGTGCACGCGCTGATCATGGCGATCCAATCCTACGGCCCCGGTGCGCATTCCGGTCATATGCTCGGCGACGTGCCCGCGCTATTGTTGGTCGCCGCGGTGCTCGGTGGATTGACCTATTCCGGCGGCGAAACCAAGGAGCGCTAGAACGAAGTCTCACCCGGTCGAGATTTGCTGCCGCCGCGCTACAACCGGTCTTCTGCACCTCATTATCGAACTATCTGCGTTCGAAAAGTGCATTACCAGCCGTGCCGGACTACGCTACCATGTGGCGGCAAAGCCATTCGAACATGTAAAGCGGTTTTCGGAGGTCCTATGAGTGGAACCAAGCTCTTTTCGCCCGTGTCGATCGGCGATCTAAGTCTCAGCAACCGCATCGTCATTGCGCCGATGTGCCAATATTCCGCGCAGGACGGGCAGATGAGCGATTGGCACCTCATTCATCTCGGCACCCTTGCCAATTCCGGCGCGGGCTTCCTTACGATCGAGGCGACCGCAGTTACGCCGGAGGGGCGCATCTCCTACGGTGATGTCGGCCTTTACGACGATGCCTGCGAAGCGGCGATGCGCCGCGTCCTCGATGGCATTCGCCGCTGGTCGGACATGCCGATCGGCATCCAGCTCGGTCACGCTGGCCGCAAGGCTTCGAGCGAATTGCCGTGGAAGGGCGGCAGCCAGCTACCACCGGACAATGCCAACGGCTGGAAGACGGTTGCACCCAGCGCCGTTCCCTTCAAGGACAGCTACGACGTTCCGACAGCGCTTGACAGCGACGGGCTGGCGCGATTGCGCAAGGCGTTTGCCGACGCCACGGCGCGGGCGGCGCGGCTCGACCTTGCGGCGGTCCAGATCCACGGCGCGCATGGCTATCTCCTGCATCAGTTTTTGTCGCCGCTTTCCAACAAACGGACCGACGCCTATGGCGGGTCGCTCGAAAACCGCATGCGCTTTCCGCTCGAAATCTTCGAGACCGTCCGTGCCGCCTTTCCGGCGGGGAAGCCAGTCACGATGCGCGTGTCGGCAACAGACTGGGCCGAAGGCGGCTGGAATATCGAAGAGACGGTCGCCTTCGCCCATGCCCTCGAAGAGCGTGGCTGCGATGCCATCCATGTTTCGAGCGGCGGGCTCGCATTCAACCAAGAGATCGCAATTGGTCCCAATTACCAGGTGCCATTTGCGCGAGCCGTCAAGGCGGCGACGCATATGCCGGTCATCGCAGTCGGCCTCATCACCGAGTTCGAACAGGCCGAAGCGATCCTTGTGACCGGTGATGCCGACCTCATCGCGATTGCCAGGGCGGCGCTATATGATCCGCGCTGGCCATGGCATGCGGCGGCACATTTTGGCGAGACGGTTTCCGCACCAAGCCAGTATCTGCGGTCGCAGCCACGGCAGTACCGTACTCTGTTCGACGGAAACGCCGCCCAAAAATAGCGGCGAATAGCCGGTGAGGCGGTACGTCCCGTCTCAACGCTTCAAACTATCGGCGAGCGCCGGCCACTCCTTCAGGAATGCGGCGCGGGCACGAATCCCCGGCGATGTCGCTTGGCGGCTTTCGTCCTGCGTGAGCCGTGCGAACACCAGAGTGTCGTCGCCTTTGCGTGCCCAGCCGACATACCAGCCGAGGCCGCGGCTCCTGTCGAAGGCGCCGTCGGGTTTGCGCGGGTAGGCGCCTCCCGTCTTGCCGGAGATGGTCCAGCCGCCCGGCACCTCGCTGCTTTCAACGATCCTGTTGGTCATCTCATAGGCGCGCGGATCCACTGGCAACTTCTGGCTTGCGATCTTTTCGAGAAAGCGCACCTGTTCCAGTGGCGAGATTTTCAGTGAGGAACTGATCCACGCCCGCTCGAGCGCATTGTTCTTGCCCGGATCGCCGGAAAAATCAGCATTGCCGTAGCCGAAAGCGGTCGCATATTGACGCAGTCGCTCGACCCCGAGCGCCTGCGTGATCTGCTGCGAGTACCAAACGACAGAGTATTTCATCCAGCGGGTCGGATCGGTCGGCTGTCTCCAGTCCTCGCCTTGCCAATCCGGATAGCCTTCGCGAAATGGCAGCCTTGGCGTGTGGGCATCCTTGAGAAATCCGGAATCATAACCCATGACGCTCAGGGCGATCTTGAATGTCGATGCTGGCGTCACCCGGCTTTGGCAATCGCCGTTTTCCACGAGGATTTTGCCATTGGATGCATTGGCAACGATGGTGCAGATGGTCTTCGCCTGCGACACGCCAGTTTGAAAGCCGAGCGCCAGAAGGGCGAGCCCCGCAAGATTGAGCTTCTGCAAATTATTCTCCGCTTCTTTAAATTATTCGGTCCGGGTGCAAGATGCCAAGCTAAGCAACGGACATTGCATATAAGTTACCACCACGATGTGGACCCCGCCCAAGTTCGGCTTTCAGGTACGTTTTACCAGCGCGATGAGCCCTATTGCGGGGCGGCAAATCATGTGTCATTTCAATCCTTAGTATAATATGGGGGCCGGGAATATTGCCGGGCATCTGCAAAAAATGAATTTGCTTCTTGCGACCGATCCGATTCGTCTGCGTCCGTGGCTCGGCTACGCAACTGCGATCGTGCTCGTTACCGTTTCGCTCGTTTGCAGAGCCTGGCTCGGGCTTTATGTCGGCGGCATCAATTTTCTGCTTTTCTATCCGGCGATTCTCCTTGCGAGCCTGCTCGGCCGATGGGGGCCAGGGGTTCTTGCAACGGCGCTTTCGGCGTTCCTGGCGCAATATTTCTTTGTCGATCCGGTGTACTCCGTCCTGCCGGAAACCCCGGATCAATGGGCTGCACTCATCGGCTTTCTCTGCAACGGGTTGATCATCGTTGCGCTGATGGAACGGGTTACGGCTGCCCATGCGCAGCAGATGGTCCTGCAGAAGCAACTGGAGGACGCCGCGAAGACGCTGGAGTCGAAAGTGGAGCGCCGCACCGCCCAGCTGCGATCTGAAATGGACGAGCGCGTCGCGGCACAGGAAAAAGTCCGGCAGCTGCAGAAGATGGAATCGATCGGCCAACTCACTGGCGGCGTCGCCCACGATTTCAACAATATGCTGGCGATCATTATCGGCAGCCTCGACATGGCGACGCGCCGGCTCACCGGCTCCGAAGATCCGCGCCTGGCAAAATCGATCCAGAACGCCAAGGAAGGGGCCCAACGCGCCGCGACCTTGACGGCCCGCCTCCTGGCATTCTCGCGCCAGCAACCGTTGAAGCCCGAGACCGTCGACGGCAACAAGCTCGTCGGTGGCATGTCCGAACTGCTGCGCCGCACGATCGGGGAGCATATCCAGATCGAAACCGTGCTGGCGGGCGGCCTTTGGAAGGCCCATGCGGATATCGGCCAATTGGAAAACGCGATCATCAACCTTTGCATCAATGCGCGCGACGCCATGCCCGGTGGCGGCAAGCTGACCATCGAAACGGCCAATGCAGAACTTGATGATCGCTACGCGCGGCTGCATGACGAGGTTAAGCCCGGCCAATATGTGATGCTCAGCATTACCGATACTGGTACCGGCATGTCCAAGGAGGTCATCGAGCGAGCGTTCGATCCATTCTACACGACGAAGGGCGCCGGGAAGGGGACCGGTCTCGGCCTCAGCCAGGTCTACGGCTATATCAAGCAGACTGGCGGACATATCAAAATCTATTCCGAAATCGATCGTGGTACGACAGTCAAAATCTACCTGCCGCGCCATCACGGCGAAGCGGATGTCGCAGCACCGGGAGATGCGCTGGAAACGGCGCTGCCTCTTGTCGATGGCACCAGAATTGTCCTCGTGGTGGAGGATGAGGAGCAGGTTCGGCACATGACGGTCGATGCCCTGCGTGAGTTGGGCTATACCGTCGTCCAGGCAAGCACGCCGAAAGAGGCCCTGCAGCAAATCGAGTTGCTGCCGCATATCGACCTTCTGTTCACGGATATCGTGCTGCCCGAAACCAACGGCCGACAACTGGCGGATATGGTCCGGCAGAAACGGCCGGACGTGAAAGTGTTGTTCACGACCGGCTATACCCGTAACGCAATCGTTCACAATGGCGTCCTTGACCATGGCGTCAATTTGCTGCCAAAACCGTTCACGATCGATCAACTGGCGTTGAAACTGAAAGACGTTCTTGGATAAGAATAGTGAGATCGTGACAGTGGGGAAAGTTAGACGGTGAACAAAGGGGCAAGAATTCTCGTTGTCGAGGACGAAGGTCTGCTCGCCATGATGATCCAGGAGATGCTGGAAGATCTGGGCTTTGAAGTGCCGGACGTTGCTTCTACCTTAAGCGAAGGCATAAGCCTTGTTGAAACCGGTTCATATGAAGCTGCGATCCTCGACGTCTCGCTGCACGGTGAAAACTCATTTCCCATCGCCAGCTTGCTTGCCGATAAGGGCATTCCCTTTGCATTTTCATCCGGTTTTTCGCTCGAAGATATCGCACCGGAATTTGCCGATCGGCCGCTGCTGCGCAAACCCTACCAATTCAATGAGCTGGAAGGTATTCTGGCCGCGTTCTAGAAATCGCATGTCGGCGATTTTAATTTCCGTTATGTAACCCCTTGAGTGAGCAAATGGCTCGAACTTGCAACCTGCAATTCGGCCTCCGCCAACGCAATGGAAATGAGCGTCACGACTGACGACCAGCCGTCGGCCGCTGCGATTGTTTTCAATCGCTCGAGCTCGATCCTGATTTTGTTAGCCACCTCAAGTCGTTCAAAATTTTCATTGCGTGCCGTTGCCATATGTTCTCCCGAGTTGCAGCTTTCATGACCCACAACTAAGCACATTGCGCGCCTTGGCGCTCTTGGCAATTGGTCGAATACGGCTCAGTGGAAGTCGGAGCCGTTGAAGCGATCTGATTGCCTATTGTGCTTTCCAGACACTTGCTGCTTTACCAGATCACTTACCTCGATGTAGGCCATTTCTATCAGATACGAGAGGAACGGCAATTTCTGATCTTTGGCGAGATCCGCCAGTTCCTGAAGCAAAGAGGCAATATATTCGAGACTTTCTTTACGCGTGGCGTTCATTGGTGATTGCTCATCTGTGCATTGAGGAAGAGGGCGGGCGAGGGATTGAGTTGCATGATCACCGGGTCGGGACGATCACCAGCTTTGCCCAGGCGTTTGCGGGCGATGTCCGAAATCTCGAACATGCCGGCATGAGTGAGGATGCCGCCAAAGTATGTAGGGACGCCGACGGAACGCGGTGCCCAGTTGGCGCGCCGAAAAATGCGCGCCATGCGGGCGTCGTAGACCGAAACCACGGTGTCCAGCCCGGCAAAGAGGCCCACCTCCACAACACCGCAAAAAAGCTCGGTCGTGACGCTGTTCAGCCGGCCGTCGAGCGGGGCGGCAAGGTCAGGGTCGATGCAGAAGCGGGAACTTTCCCAAATAAGCGGGCTTTCGATGAACTCGCCATCGGGCAGGAGCGCGCCGAAGACGTCACGCAACATGTTTGGGCCCGTGGTTGGCAGCAACCGCAGCGATCCCTGCAGCCGTCCGGTCTGTTCATTGACCGAGGTCAAGTAGAGCGGATCAAATGTGTCGAACCGATCGATCTCGCGACCGTTCTGCACTTGCACGTCCCAGTTCAAGCGGTCCTTGAATACTCTGGCGCGAAGGCGAAACATCTGGTCGAGGAAATGGTTATGCGAAATATAGTCATCGGCGCCAATCACATAAATCATGGGAAATACCCCGTTAATACGGCGCCAGTCTAGACGACGGCAAAGGCCGCGCTATACCGGAGAACTCGGGTATTTTGATCGTCAGAGTAAATCGAGCGAATAGAGCTTGGCGACCGCGTGGGTAAGGTTTTTTGCATCAAGCTTGCGCCGGGCAAGATCTTGATAAAAGCGCACTGTTTTTTCACTCAAGGAGAGAATGGTCCCGATTTCACCTGCAGACTTTCCGGCGGCCGACCATTTCAAGCACTCCAGCTCGCGTGGCGACAGTTTTATCTTTGGGTCGCGGTGGCCTTCGGCACGCAGCACCATCTGGTGAATGTGAAAAGCGAGGATCTGGAAATCGCGGGTCCAGAACGGCATGAAGCGGATCCATTTTCCGAGCGGCATATTGCTGGAAACAGAAAGCAGAGCTTTTTCGCCATATCTGCCACGAACCGGAAAGCTGAGCCCGTGCCTTCCAACGCCGAACTCCACTGCCTCGCCGAAGAAACGGCGCAATGGCGGCTTGGTCACGTCGAACTTACCCCAATCGATAGGTAGTATCGATGAGAAGCCTTGCTTCAGGACCGGGTCCAGCTGCCAGTAGTTCTGATCGTTATAGCGATTGATCCAATCCGGCAAAAATGTCGTGGAGACATAGCGATTTCCGCCAGCGGGTCCGGGAAGATTGACGCCGACATAGGCAACGGAACTCAGCTCGTAGATTGTCGCGAGGCGGCCGATCAATTCGTGGACCTGCGGGTGATGACGAACCGACGTTGCCTCCTCGATCAGATTGAGGAAGTTTCGATCGAGGTTCATAGAATGCGCTGTAGCGGAGGTCACGCGCTCTTATCCTTCATTCGCCTGCGCCACCTTTAATACAGTTCGTTTATGGCAAACTGTATTGAACGATAGTCTAAGACGCGCGTGATAATGGGAGCAGAAGCAGGTCTGTCAGCAGGGCACGACTATCCGTCCACGGCATTCTTCGAATGCAACGGCAGACATACGCTTCGTTGGTGTGAAGAAGTGGACCCGCTAGCGCTGCGGCGGACGTCCGGTACTGACAAAGTAGAGCATCCCGTAGGTAAGGGCGAATGACACCAAACATGGGAGTAGGTAGTCAACAATTGTGCTCATATCATCCTAACTAGATCGGAGGCCAAAAGTTCCATTGCAGTATAGCATAAGTGGAAAAGGTTGGGGGAGGGTTTACGCCGTCTCGCTCCACATAAATAGTTTGTTTGGGTTGCACGGGGCAAAATTAGGTGCAAGCGGCCTGGAGGCGATCCGAATCGGGTCCCGTTTGCCCTTGGGGAGATCAGTATGGCGTATGATGCGGATGTCATCGTAATCGGGGCGGGGCTTGCAGGTTTGGTGGCGGCAACCGAGTTGGCCGATGCCGGCAAGCGCGTCATCATCGTCGATCAGGAACCGGAACAAACCCTTGGCGGCCAGGCCTGGCGCTCGTTCGGCGGTCTCTTTTTCGTGAATTCGCCGGAACAGCGTCGCCTTCGCATCAAGGATTCGCGTGAACTGGCGCTGCAGGATTGGCTGGGCTCTGCCGGTTTCGACCGCCGCGACGACCATTGGCCCCGCCAGTGGGCCGAAGCCTATATCGACTTTGCTGCTGGCGAAAAACGTTCGTGGCTGCACGCCCAGGGCATGCGCTGGTTTCCGATTGTGGGCTGGGCGGAGCGGGGCGGGTCACTCGCCACGGGTCACGGCAATTCAGTGCCGCGCTTTCACATCACCTGGGGCACCGGCCTCGGCGTCGTCGAACCTTTCATCCGCCGGGCGCGGGAGGCCGAGCGCAGCGGCTTAGTCTCCTTTCGCTTCAGGCACCGGGTGACGTCGCTGTCGTCGGGCGCCGGAACGATCGACGGCGTCGAGGGCGAAGTGCTCGTGCCCAGCGACGTGAAGCGCAGCGAGCCGAGTTCCCGCGCGGTCTCGACATCGTTTTCGCTAAAGGCAGGGGCGGTGATCGTCGCAAGCGGCGGCATAGGCGGTAATCATCACCTGGTGCGCCGTAATTGGCCAAGGCGCCTCGGCACGCCAAAACATCTTATCAGCGGCGTGCCCGACCATGTCGACGGGCTTATGCTCGGGATTGCCGAGCGCGCCGGCGCACACCTGATCAACAGCGACCGGATGTGGCACTACGTGGAAGGCGTGCACAATTGGGACCCGATCTGGACCAACCATGCCATCAGAATATTGCCGGGCCCATCCTCGCTATGGTTCGATGCCGAAGGCAGACGCCTGCCGGCTCCGTGCCTGCCCGGCTTCGACACGTTGTCGACGCTCGACCACATCATGAAAAGCGGTTTCGACTATTCCTGGTTCGTCCTCAATCATACGATCGTCAAGAAGGAATTCACGCTGTCGGGATCGGAGCAGAACCCTGATTTCACCGCCAAGAGCTGGCGGCAGGTGTTGAAGCGGGCGCTTGGAGGCGTGCCGGCACCGGTACAGGCCTTCCTCGACAATGGCGAGGATTTCATCGTCGAGAAGGATCTTGGCAATCTGGTGCGCCGGATGAACGCCCTGACCGGCGACAATCTCATCGATGAAGCGAAACTGCGCGGCGAGATCGAAGCGCGCGACCGCGAGGTTGACAATCCCTTCACGAAGGACGTGCAGATCACGGCAATACGGGGCGCGCGCAACTATATCGGCGATCGCCTCGTGCGCGTGGTGCCGCCACACAAGATTCTCGACCCGAAGCATGGTCCGCTGATTGCGGTGCGGCTTAACATCCTCACGCGCAAATCGCTTGGCGGCATCGAGACCGATCTTGGCGCGAGAGCGCTCAAGGCGGATGGCGAGGTACTCGCAGGCGTCTACGCGGCCGGCGAGGCGGCTGGCTTTGGCGGTGGTGGCATGCACGGCTACAATTCGCTCGAGGGGACCTTCCTCGGCGGCTGCATATTCTCCGGCCGCACCGCCGGCCGGGCCGCGGCAAAGGCGGTGTAACGAGCGCGTTCGTTCCGTCAGGAACGCTGTCCGCGTATCGTCATGTCGAACTGGACGACGTTCGAATAAATCGGCGTACCGACATCCATGCCATAGCGAGACCGCAGCAGCTTGCCCTGCACGTGGAAGGTGATGGTGTTCTTGCCGTGATCGGCGAGACTTGCCTGGAAATTCGCCGGACTGCTCTTGCCGCGCGCCGTCAGGATCCCCGATATCTGGGCGGTATCGGAACTGGTCTGGGTGATCTGGGTCGATTTGAAGGTGATGGTCGGGAAATTTGCCGAATCGAAAACCGCGTCGGATTTGAGGAAGCTTTCAACCCGTGCCTCGCCGGTCGAAACGCTCTCCGGATACAACGTGAAGTCGATCTCTGATCGCTTTATATCGGAACTGTTCAAGGCAAAGACGCCCGAGAATTTCTTGAAGTCGCCGGTGATGCCGCCGCCGCCAACCTGCGAAACCGTAAAGCCCACGCGTGAGGAGGGCTGAATACGGTAGCGTCCGGCAACGTCGGAGAGCGTGTCGGCAGTCACGAACGTTGGAGTGAGGGCGACGATCGCGGCAATGCTTGCGCCGGAGATCGCCGAAAGAATCGCATGTTTCGTTTCCATGATTGTTGATCCTGTCATGTTGCGTGCCGGCCGCCGTTTCGCACGGCCCCTGGAGCCAGCATGCGCAGCAAGATTGTGTCCCTCTTCCAGAAGTGATGGTGGAGCGCCGCGAGAATATGCAGCATGGCAACGGCCGCCGAGAGGTAGGCAAGCCAGGCATGGCTCGCCGACCAGAATGCCTCGGCGCTATCCGAAATCGCGAGTGGCAAGGACGGGATGACGACGAGATCGAACATGAATGTCGGTATCCGCAGGGGCGAACTCGAGGCTATCGCCCAGCCCGTCAGCGGCACGACGAAGAGGCTGAGATAGAGAATGACGTGTGCGCCATGCGCGGCCATGCGCTCCAGCGGGCTCAGCGTTGCGGGATCACGCGGACGTTGATTGGCCGATTTCCACAGCAGACGGAGGACAGACAGTCCAAGAACGAGGAAACCGAAGGATTTGTGCCATTGGTAGAGATTGAATTGGAGGGTGAAATCGCTCACCCGCACCATCAGATAGCCGAGAGCGATCTGGCCGATGAAGATGAGGCCGATGATCCAGTGAAACAGGATCGATATCAGGCCAAATGATTCTTTGCTGTTGCGCAGCATGGGCGTGCTCCATTCCAGCCCTCCGAACTTGGGACGGCTGGAGCAGGATGAACACTGCTGACCCGGATTATATTCGAATGCGGCTTTTTATCTAAGCGGAATCGCCGGCAAGGAAGCGTTGCGCGGCGTAAAGCGAGATCGCGGCGGCATTGGAAACGTTGAGCGACTTGATCGCGCCCGGCATGTCCAGCCGGGCGAGGTGAGTTACCGTCTCGCGCGTCTTTTGCCTCAGCCCCTTGCCCTCAGCCCCGAGAACGAGGGCAATTCGACCCTGCTGCATCGTGCGTTCGAGTTCAAGCGGACCTTCCGAATCGAGCCCTATGGTCGTGAAGCCGAGCTCGTGCAACTCGCCAATCGCTTCCGCAAGATTGCGGACCTCGATATGCGGAATGAGTTCCAGCGCTCCCGACGCCGCCTTGGCGAGGACGCCGGATTCCTGCGGGCTGTGACGCGCGGTGGTGATGATGGCGCCGGCCCCGAAAGCAACGGCTGAGCGCATGATCGCGCCGACATTGTGCGGATCGGTCACCTGGTCGAGAATCAACAGCAGCGAACTCTCCTGCAGCGCTTTCAAGGATTGTGCCTTGAGCGGCTTCGCCTCGATCATCACGCCCTGGTGCACCGCCTCAGAGCCAATCTCGCGGTCGATGGCGCGCGGATCGACGATTTCGACGTCGAAAGGCAGCGCGGACGAATCGCCGATCTCTAGGCGATCCAGAGCGTTCTTCGTAACGAGCATGCGCTTGATTTGCCGGGCGGGATTGTCGAGGGCCGCGCGCACCGTATGCAGCCCGTAGAGCCGCACCAGGCCCTCAGGCGCTTGCGAACCTTCCGCCGCGGGACGCCGGCTGCGCTGCGGTTGCGGCGCGCCGCCTGCCTTCTGGTCGCGAAACTGGCGACGCAGCGTCGCATAGTGGGAATCTTTGGGCGTTCGGGATGGTTTTTGCTCGGTCATGGCCGGACATATACCCTTTTGACAATGGGTGCGATACAGACATCTCGGCAAAAAATCGCGGGCATTGCTGGCATGATAGGCAGATTTCTTCAGCTTGTTTCAACAAGCCATTCATTTTCTGCCGTGACCTGTTGACACCACGTAGGCTAGTCGGCATAAGGCCCTCCGCAAGCAGCGGCCAGGGCAAACGCAGGCAGGCTGCTTGAGAGAGTGCTTATGGTGTGGTTCCATCGGCGATGACCGGAGGGGTGCCCGAGTGGTTAAAGGGGACGGACTGTAAATCCGTTGGCTTGGCCTACGTTGGTTCGAATCCAACCCCCTCCACCATCCGCCGGGACCAACACCATGATGTGCGGGTATAGCTCAGTGGTAGAGCAGCAGCCTTCCAAGCTGAATATGCGGGTTCGATTCCCGCTACCCGCTCCAGTTTCAGGGGGCACCACATGTGCGTGAAAACGCGCAGAGGTGCTCTTCGATTTTTGTCTTGAGCATTGTACTTCGCTCATGTGTTTTCCATATGAACGAGCAAGCTTGGACAGAACCCGGTCGATCGCCCTGCGATTGAGCGGGTGAATGTGCTGACGGACGGCTTGCTGTCTCGTCTGAGCTACAAACATGGTACCGGCGCAAGGCCGGTTGTGATGACGAGAGAACGACAGCTATGGCTAAGAGCAAGTTTGAACGTAACAAGCCGCACGTCAACATTGGCACGATTGGTCACGTTGACCATGGCAAGACGTCGTTGACGGCAGCGATTACGAAGTATTTTGGTGAGTACAAGGCGTACGACCAGATCGACGCAGCGCCGGA